>JAXGRA010000020.1:0-30883 GCA_040766135.1 Christensenellales bacterium | reverse complement strand
ACGGTGACGGCATTTTTCAGCTACACCGTGCAGTTTTTCCAGCCCATTCACAACATTGCAAGCATATTTGCCGAGATGCAGCGCATGCAGGCCGGTGCCGAGCGTGTGGTCACGCTGTTAGAGACCGAGCCGGACATTGTGGACACCCCGGAGGTGGAAGCGCTGTTTGGCGACAACTTCCAGCCCAAGCGTGAAAACTGGCCCGACATCAAGGGCGATGTGGTGTTTGAAAACGTAACCTTTGCCTACAAAGGCGGCGAAGAGGTGCTGAAGGATTTCAGCCTGACGGTCAAAGCCGGCGAAACCATCGCGCTGGTGGGGCCCACCGGGGCGGGCAAAAGCACCATTGTCAACCTGATTTGCCGGTTTTATGAGCCCACATCCGGCCGTATCCTGATCGACGGCGTGGACTATAAAGAACGCAGCCAGCTGTGGCTGCAATCCAACTTAGGCTATGTGCTGCAGGAGCCGCACCTGTTTTCAGGCAGCATTGCCGACAACATCCGCTACGGAAAGCGCGAGGCCACCATAGACGAGGTGCAGCGCGCAGCGCGCATGGTCAACGCCGAGGATTTTATCCTGCGCATGGAAAAGGGCTATGACACCGATGTGGGCGAGGGCGGCAACAAGCTGTCCACCGGCGAAAAGCAGCTGATTTCCTTTGCGCGCGCCATCATCGCCGACCCCCGGCTGTTTGTGCTGGACGAGGCCACCTCCTCGGTGGATACCGAAACCGAGGTTAGCATCCAGCACGCCATTGAGCGCACGCTGGAGGGGCGCACCAGTTTTATCATCGCGCACCGGCTGTCCACCATCCGCAATGCTGACCGCATTTTGGTCATTGAGGATGGCCGGGTAACCGAAAGCGGCTCGCACCGCGAGCTGATTGCCCAGCGCGGGTTTTACTATAAGCTGTACACCAACCAATTCCGCGAGGAGCGTTCGCTGCGGGCGATGGCTGCATACCAATAACCTTGTATTCGCCCTGCGCGCATGGTACACTCGCCTTGTCCGGACAAGGGGGGCAGCATATGGCCTGCGCATGGAGCGGCTTTTATGGTTCATCTCAACTCCGGCGGTGGATGCAGCACATCCCCCGCCGTTTTAGTTGCCGGGATTTTTCGGGTCCAGCGCAAATAGCACAAAAGACTGCGCTGCACTATGCCGCTGCACGCGTGTGTCTGCCGCATACGCGCATCGTGGTGATGGATTGCCCTTCCCCCGATATGTTCTATCCCATCCCGTTTGTGTCCTCCATCGTGGGTGCCCAGCACTATGCCGCCGTGATTGCAGACATGGCACACAAGGATGCTGCGCTGTGGGCGGGTATATCGGGCGAAGCGTTTGTGCTGGAGGCCACTTCCCTGCAGCTGGGCACCTGTTGGGTGGCGGCCAACTACCGCCGCCGCGATGTAGAGGTTCCGCTGGAAGGGCAGGAAAAGGTGCTGGCCGTGCTGGCGCTGGGCATGCCGCGCGACCCGGATAGCGTCAGCAACCGCCGCCGCAAGGCGCTGAACCTCTTATGCCGGGATGACCCTGCCAAATGGCCGTTGTGGGCTTATCAAGCAGCCGAGGCTGTGCGTGCCGCGCCCAGCGCCATGAACCTGCAGCCCTGGCGGTTTTCCTGCGCCAGCAATACCATGCAAATCAGCATGACCAGACGCAATGTAGACGCAGGAATCGCCATACTGCATGCGGAGTGCGCGCTCCACGATATCGCACATACCTGGCGCGAGGGCACAAAGCGCACGGATTTTTTGATTTCCAACACCGAGGAGTACGATGTCCCTATTTGATTTTATAGATGAAAAGAAAAACGTCCCGCTGGCCGAGCGCATGCGCCCGCGCACCTTGGACGAAGTGTACGGCCAGCAGCATTTGATCGGGCCAGGCAAGCTGCTGCGGCGTGCGATACAGGCCGACCAGCTGACCAGCAGCATCTTTTACGGACCGCCGGGGTGCGGCAAAACCTCGCTGGCCTTTGTCATTGCGCAGATGACCAAGGCCGCCTTTGTGCGCATGAACGCCGTCACCAGCGGCGTGTCCGACGTGCGCGAGGTGCTCAAAGATGCCAAAGAGCGCCGCACGCTGTACGGCAAATCCACCTACCTGCTGCTGGATGAATGCCACCGCTGGAACAAGGCGCAGTCCGACAGCATACTGCCCGCCATCGAGGAGGGGCTGATCAAGTTTATCGGCTCCACCACCGAAAACCCCATGATCTCTATGACCCCTGCGTTTGTGAGCCGCTGCCGGGTGTTTCAGTTTTTACCGCTGGACAATGCGGATGTGGAGCGCGCGCTGCGCGCTGCGCTGGCGGATAAGGAGCGCGGCTTAGCCCTGATGAATGTCCATGTAGATGACGATGCCTTGCAGCATCTGGTCACGGTGGCCAATGGCGATGTGCGCATGGCATTAAACGCGCTGGAGCTGGCCGTGCTGTCCACACCCACCAGCGCTGCGGGCATCCATATCACGTTGCCCATTGCCGAGGACAGTATCCAAAAGCCCGTGCTGCGCTGCGATGAGACGCTATTTTATGACATGCTGTCGGCCTTCTGCAAAAGCATGCGCGGCTCGGACAGCGATGCGGCGCTGCTGTGGTTTTCACGCCTGCTGTACGCGGGGGCTGACCCGCGCATGCTGGCCCGGCGCATTATCGCCCACGCCAGCGAGGATGTGGGCATGGCCAACCCCATGGCAATGCTGCAAGCTGTGGCAGCGTCACAGGCATTGGAGATAGTGGGCATGCCCGAAGCGCGGCTGTCCTTAAGCCAGGCCATTATTGCGGTATGCGAAAGCCCCAAGTCCAACAGCGTGGTAGCGGCCATGGCCGCCGCACAGGCCGACGCTGAAACCGGGCGCTTTGGCGCGGTGCCCATGCACCTGCGCGATACGCACTACAAGGGGCACGAACGCTTGGGCTACGGGCAGGGCTACCTGTACCCGCATGATTTCCCCGGACATTATGTAAAGCAAAATTACATGCCTGAAGGATGGGAGGACACCGTATACTACCGTCCCGGCGATCTTGGGTTTGAAAAAGACATTGTAAAAAAGAAGGAGCATCATGAATAACCAAGCGCACGTACTAAAGGCACTTGAGCAACTGCACATCCGTCACACAGTGATATCGCACGCACCCGTATACACCATCGCTGATTGCTTAGCCATTTCCGGCCTTTCAGGCGAGGGCGTGCTCATGCCGCGCAATGTGTTTTTGTGCAACCGGCAAAAGACCAGTTTTTACCTGATGCTGATGCAGCCGGAGGTGCCCTTCCGCACTGCGGTGGTCAGCAAGCAATTGGGCGTATCGCGCTTAAGCTTTGCGCCGGAGGATCTGCTGCCTGAGTATTTGGGATTGGAGGCAGGCGCAGTCAGCCCGCTGGGGCTGCTGTTTGACACAGAAAAACGCGTGCAGCTGGTGATAGACAGAGCGCTGGCCGACCTGGACGAGCTGGTGTTTCACCCGTGCGTCAACACGGCGTCCGTGCGCATCCCGACCAAGGAGTTTCTGAAAATCTTCCTGCCCCATACCGGGCACGTCCCAGCATGGGTGGATTGCCCGGCAGAGGAATGAACATGCTGCATCATTTTTTTGCGTATATGTCGCGCATGAGGTACATCCGCCGTTGGGGGCTGATGCGCAACACGCTGCCCGAAAATGACATGGAACACGCCATGCAGGCCGCCATGATCGCGCACGGTATTGCGCTGATTGGCAACCTGCGGCACGGCCGCACCTATGATGCCGAACACGTGATGGCGCTGGCGCTTTATCACGATGCCAGCGAGGTCATTACCGGTGACCTGCCCACGCCCGTCAAGCACAACAACCCGTCCATCAAGGCCGAATATCAAAAAATTGAGGCGCTGGCTGCCCGGCGGCTGCTGGACATGCTGCCTCAGGATATGCGCGCGGTGTACAAGCCGCTCATTCAGCCGGACACCTCTACCGAGGAATGGCGCATTGTCAAGGCCGCCGACCGTATTTGTGCATATATCAAGTGCTTAGAGGAAGGCAAGGCTGGCAACCGCGAGTTTGCCGAGGCACAGGTGGGCATAGAAAGCAACATCCACGCCATTGACCTGCCCGAGGTGCGCGATTTTATGCAGCAATTTGTGCCAGGGTTTACCATGACCCTGGATCAAATTTCCAGATAAATCAAATTTTCAGACAGATTATTCTTTCCGGTTGGATGCGTCGTTCATCAGCCGGGTGATTTCGTGCATGAACGTGGGGATGTCGGTAAACTGACGGTATACCGACGCAAAGCGGATATACGCCACTTCGTCCAGTTTTTTCAGCGCTTCCATCACCATCTCGCCAATCTGGTGGGTGGTGATTTCCTGTTGCATGCTGTTGTAGGCAAACTGCTCCACCGCCATCACGATGGCATCGATATCCTTGGCGGCCACCGGGCGCTTGTGGCAGGCATGGATGATGCCGCTGCGCAGCTTGTTGGGGTCAAACACCTCACGGGTGTTGTCCTTTTTGATGACCAGCAGCTGCACCATCTCCACCTTTTCATAGGTGGTGAAGCGCCGCCCACAGGCAATGCACTCCCTGCGCCTGCGGATGCTGGCCCCGTCATCGGTGGGGCGCGAATCCACTACACGGCTGTCTTCCGAATTGCAAAACTGACATTTCATATGATTCAACCCTTTCGCCTGGTGGCAGTACACATAGTATACGCAATCCGAGCGCTGATGTCCAATGCAGTTATTCCGCCCACACCGACAGCAGTTCCTTCAGCCAGCCCACCACATCCATATCGTACACTGCCTGCAGGTTGTCGCGCGTCAGCACCTGATGGCACGCGCCCTGATGCACAGCGTGCCCGGCCTCCATCAGCAGCGCGTGCGTGCCATACTTGCGCGCCAGGCTTAAATCATGCACCACCGACAGCACGGCGCGCCCAGGCTGCGACAGCCACTGGGCAATCAGCGCATATATCTCGCGCTGGTACTTCAAGTCCAAATGGTTGCTGGGTTCATCCAGCAAAAGGATGTCCGGGTTTTGCGCAAACACCTGCGCCAAAAAGGTGCGCTGCAGCTCACCGCCGGACAATGTCAGCACGCTTTGTTTGCGCAACGCGTCCATGCCCGTCAGTTTCAGCGCATGCTCCACCATTTCCTCGCCCTTGGGGTCACGGGCTGCAAACACATGTCCCCTGTGCGCATAGCGGCCCAACGCCACCACTTCCTCCACCGAAAAGCCGTAGCCCACGCGATGATTTTGCGCCAGCACGCCCAGCATCCGGGCCAGTTTGCGCGCGCGCATGTGCCGGGCATCCTGCCCCAGCACTGTGACCTTGCCCTTGTACGGCACGCTTTGCGCAATGGCCCCCAGCAACGTGGACTTGCCAGCACCATTGGGCCCCACCACCATCAGCCACTGCCCGGCATCCAGGTCAAAACTGACATTGTTTAGCACCGTGCGCTCGCCATACCGCACGCTCAGGCTTTGTGCTGTAAGCATCATGACTGCGCCGCCTTGCGGGAACGGAACAGTATGGACACGAACACCACCGCGCCCACCAGCGAGGTGACCACGCCGATGGGCAGCTCCGCCGGGCGGAACAGCGTGCGCGCCGCTAAATCCGACAGCAGCAAAAACACCGCGCCCAAAAAGGCAGCGCCGGGCAGCAGGCGTTTGTGATTGGGGCCAAATATCAGCCGCACAATGTGCGGCACCACCAGGCCCACAAAGCCAATGGTGCCCCCCACCGCCACGCACACGCCCACCAGCACGCAGACGCTGATCATGATGATCAGTTTGACGCGCTTGACCGAGACGCCCACATGCTGGGCATTTTGCTCGCCCACCGCAAAGGCATTGAGCTCTTCGGCCAGCGGGAACAGCACCAGCCCGGACAGCAACAGCGCAACCGACAGCATGGCGGCATCGGCGTACGAGCTGCCCGCCAGCGAGCCCATCGTCCAGAATGTAATGGAGTGCAGTTTTTTGCTAAAAAGCGCGATAACAATATTGATAATGCTGCTGACAAACATGGAAAACACCACGCCGACCAAAATCAGCGTGTTGGTGGACAAGGATTTATCCAGCACCAACGACAGAGACAAAATAAGCATCAGCGACAAAAACGCAAACAGCACGGCCATGGCCGCTGTGCCCACAAGCGGAATGCCCGGAATAGAAAGCCCCAGGGCGATGGCCAGCACCGCGCCCAGCGAAGCGCCGGAACTGACGCCCAAGGTAGAGCCTTCTGCCAACGGGTTGCGCAGCAAGCCCTGCATGGCAGCGCCTCCCAAGGACAGCGCCGCGCCGCTTAACCCCACGCACAGCACCCGCGGCATACGCACATGCAGCAGGATGCTCTGATGCGCCTGCGTGCCCGATGGGTTGCCCTTCAGCGCCGACCAGAGCACATCAAATGTATCTGCCAGCGGAATCATCACGCTGCCCACGCACAGGCACAGGACGAGCGTAAACAGCAGCAGCCCCGCCATGAGCAAATATGTGACCGGCCGAAACCCTTCCCCATGCAGTGTAGCCAACCGGTGCTGTCCTCCTCGCTTCTCATTGGCTCGATTATAGCCATGCACCCCGGCAGCGTCAACGCGCATTGCATACACAGCCTTTGGGCGGTAAAATAAACAAAGAATGTAATGTAAGGAGGCTCTCATGCAAACACAATCTCTGCTGCATGTATACACCGGCAACGGAAAAGGCAAAACCACCGCCGCCATGGGGCTGGCATTGCGCGCCGTCGGACACGGGCACAAGGTGCTGGTAGCGCAGTTTATGAAGGATGGAAAATCCGGCGAACTGGCCGCCCTGCGCATGCTGCCCGGCGTTACCATCCATGACAGCGCGCCCATGAACCATTTTACCTATCAGATGACGCCCGAAGAACTAGATGAGCAGCGCGAGCACCAAACTGCGGAGCTGGTGCGCATCGCGCAGACCATCAAGCAATTGCAGCCGCAGCTGATTATATTGGATGAGCTGGCGGTGGCTATGCAGTACAACCTGGTGCCCCGTGATAAGGCCATGGAATTGATAGAAACCGCGCTTTTAAGCGGTGAAACGGTGGTCACCGGGCGCGGCGCGCCCGAAGTGCTGACCGAGCGCGCAAACTATGTCACCCGCATGGAGCCCGTCAAACACCCCTTTGAAGAAGGCATCCCCGCGCGCAAGGGCGTGGAGTGGTAGTGAACGTGGTCATTAAAAACCCACACGGAACGCATCGCTGAGTACCTGATAGGTTTTCCCGCCTACCTGGGTGCTGACCTCGGCGCGGTACAGCCCGCGTTTGGGAGTCATGCCATTGCGGTCCATGCCGTTCCAGTAATATATGCTGCCGCCGCCGGGCAGGCGCTGCGGGCGCGTGGGCATATCATAGCCGATAACGGCAATGGCCTCGCCCTTGTCATTTAATATGCGCACAGTCAGGCTGACGGGAAAGGCATGCTCCACCCGGATGGCTGTTTCGGTGTATCCATAGGGCGAGGGCAGGCGGCGCACCAATGCGTTCAGCTTGGGGTCGCCGGTGGTGGGCTGTACGTTGAGCAGCGTGCTCATGTGCGGCCGCGGGCCCAGGGCATCGGCCGTAACGACAAACAGCAGCACATAGCCATACGTATTTTCGGTAAACTCGCTCAGGCTCAATGCACGCTCCTTGCGTCCGGGCGGTGCCGGACCCAAGCCGCCCTCTTCATCCGGGATACGCTGCGAACTGGCAAACTGCCACTCACCCTGCTGGTCGTACACCAAACGATAGCCCAGTTGAGAGGGGCGATGCAGCGTAAAGGAAAACAAAAACTCCTTGACGCCACCGGCAAGCACCGGCGAATCATAAACAAGATCCGTCAGCATATTGGCGGGAGGCTTCGAACCCTGGCGGGCGCTGAGCAGCAAAAAATCATCATCCTGCGGGAACATCTGCGGCGTGGACGCGCCATAGGCGCGCAGCAGATAGCGCCGGGCTTCGCTCAGGGTGATATCGCCGTCCTGGTTTTCATCGGCGGCATAGCGTCCCTGGCCGGAGATGCCTGCCGCCAGCGCGTCCAGAAAGTAGCTGCCCCCTTGCAGCGCACCGCTGTTGTTGCTCCACAAAAAACTCGGTTCGCTGCCGCCCGCGCTGGTCAGCACATAAAAATCGCCGCCAGTAAAATAGCTAGCCAGGTCATCCACAAACAATCCCTTGCCAATCAGTGCGCCGCTGTTGCAGGTGTCAATGACCAATACCTTAGCGCCGGGAATGGGGTTGAGCGCTAAGAACAACTCCAGCGCGGTCAGCGCATGCTCGCGCCGGCCATCGCTTAACAGCATGGCAAAGGAGGAAGCAGGCGCTCCCTCCTGATAGATGCCGTGGGTGGAAATATAAAAGAAGGAAATGTCGTTATCGTTGGCGCCTTGAAAGGCCTGCTGCGCCAGTTCCTTGGCCTCCAGGCCGGAAAAGAGCTGGTTATATGTTTCGGTAATGGATTGATACCCGCGCGCATCCTGCGCCAGTACCTGACGCAAACGCATCAGGTTGTTGCGCGCACCAAAGCCGGTGTTAGGGTAGGTAACAAAATGGTCGCACCCCACCAGCCACGCGCGCAATATTTGCGGATCTTCCACAGCATGGAGAGGAATGGCAGGCAATGCCAACAGCAGGCACGACAACACGCACAGCATGCGGCGCACGCCTTTCCCCTCCCTTCTTCGTTCTTCTGCAAAGCCCCATAATGCATCTATTGGTATCGTATCATGCGCCCCGTGGCCGGTCAACGCGCGGAACACCCTGCCTGCGCCTGCGTATGTAACATTTCACAACACACGTCCCGGTACGCGCGCACAGTGTGACCCTTATATCCTGTAACGGCCTCTGCATACAGCAGGGAGTTGAACACCGCCTCCTCCACACACTCAATGGCAGCGCGGAACAGCGTGTCCATATGCGCATCCGCCACATCGCGGGCTGTGAAGACGGCCTCCGACGCTTGATGTGGCACGGTATTGCCCGTGGTGAAGGCCAACACAATTTCGCCGCTGCCATGCCCGATGCGCGCACCGCTGCGGCCCAGGCCCACCACCGCGCGCTTGCAGATGCGCTTTAAGTTGCGCGCGCTGACCGGCACATCGGTAGCCAGAATAACAATCACGCTGCCCTGATCAGATTGTTTAGCCTCCTCCTGCGCCAGCCTGCGGCCCACGGGATCGCCCAGCACCGTCAAATCGCGCAGCAGGCCGTGGTTGGTCAGCACCAGCGCGCCGATAGTATACTGCTTCCCCGCCTTGAACACGCGGGAGGCCGAGCCAATGCCGCCGGACAAGCCGTGGCAAATCATGCCCCGCCCCGCGCCCACAGCCCCCTGGGCAAACTCCACGCCTGCGCAGTCCCATGCGGCGTCCAGCATGTCCCCGGTTACGTGGAAGGCGCGGATGTCATTGAGCGTGCTGTCGTTGCATTCCATCACCACAGGGTTGACCGAGCGCAGCTGCGGGTTGTCCCGCACCATACGGCGCGCCAGCGCCTGCCAGCAGGTGCCCACGGCCAGCGTGTTGGTCAGCGCGATGGGCGTTTCCAGCGTGCCCAGTTCCTCTATCTGCACTAACCCAGTGGACTTTCCAAAGCCATTGATGACATGGCAGGCTGCCACCAGCTTGTTTTCAAATATATCAGGCCTAGGCAGCAGCACCGTAACGCCGGTCTGCGCGCCGCCTCGGCGCACATCCGCATGCCCCACGCGCACGCCCGGCACATCGGTAATCAGGTCGCGGGGGCCCGTTTGATATTCCTGTGCAGGGTTTATCCAGCCATCATGCATACCTTTTCCTCCTCACACGGCTTGTTTCCTGCATTTTACCACAACTGCCTTGACGTTGTTTTGATAGCATGCGTATAATGCAAACCATGAAGGAAAAGGTTTTAGGCTATGGCAAGAATGTGCAGTTTTGCTTCGTTATATATATGACGGGTAGAAAGGAATGGTCTGGATATGTCCAGGGATGATTCCTACGCCTGGATAAGTGAGCTGTACGAAAAGTACGCCACCGATGTGCTGCGTGTCAGTTACTTTTATTTGGGCGACCGCCAGCAGGCCGAGGATGTGACGCAGGATGTGTTTGTCCGCCTGATGGAAAACCAGCCCGATCTGAAGGAAGGCAGCGAAAAAAGCTGGCTGCTGAAAGTAGCGCTTAACCGTTGCCGCGATTTGTGGCGCAGCGCCTGGATGAAGCGCGTGCTGGTGGGCACCCCGCTGCTGGAGATTTTACCGGCGCAGGATGAGGTGGACGACCACATCGAAAAGGAAGCCTTGATGCAGTCCATACATGCGCTGGCTCCTGAAATCCGTGAGGTGTTTCTGCTTTTTTACTACCAGAGCTATTCTATCGCAGAAATTGCCACCATGCTCGAAGTGCCGGAGGGGACCATATCCAGCCGGTTGTCGCGCGGGCGCAAGAAACTAAAATCCGTCCTCGGGGATGAGGACACACAGGAAGGGAGCAACCCACGTTGAAACAACTCAACCAACTGCCTGAAATTGCCAATGAAATGTTAGGCGGTATCACTGCCGGGCCGGAGCTGCTGACGCGTATCGTCACAGCGCCGCCGCGCAAGCGCCGGGCACCGCTGTTTGTACGGCGCGTGGCAGCGCTAGCCCTCTCGGCCGCCATGGTGCTGGGCCTGGCGCTGGGCTTGCCCACGCTGCTGTATCGGGACGATCAGGCTATCATCACGCAGGCTGCAGGCAACCTGCCCGCAGGCGGGCGCACGCGGGCGCTGGATGTGCCGCGGGGCAGCATCAAGCTGGTCAACACCGGCACAGCGCCGGGCTATCAGGGCGTATGGGCATCGGGTTCGGGCGCTAATTTCCCGCTGGTGCGCGTGCAGGGCCGGTATTACCGCCTGCTGACCAACCCCACCAGCGCCGGGGACAGCGTAGGCGGCCAGGTGGGCGAGGTCACCGTATATACCAGCGAGCCTGCGCTGGACAACGCGGATGTTGTCAGCAATGTGGTAGCGCAGGGCGAAAAGGTATATGACATTGCCGGGATGAGGGGCGCTGCCGTTGCCGCCCCTGTGGATGGCGTGATGCGCGTGTTCCAGCGCGTGTCCTTCAGCGGCAGCGCGCTGGTAGGCTCGGAAGGATTATCCGCCACATTGGGCTCGGCATCTTCGGTCAAGGCGATGCAATTATCCGGCGTGGGCACGGTGACCGACAGCGCCGTCATCCAGTCGCTGATGGGCACGCTGCTTAACAACGCGTCCTACCAGGGCAGCGGCAGCCGCACCACCAACCAGGCGCTGCTGATTGAATATAACAACGGCATTGTGCTGCAAATGGCGGTCAACGGCAACAAGCTAAGCGCCTGCGGCACCTGGGCCTGCCCGGAGTTCATCCAGGCCTTTACAGCGGCCGTCCAATAACTCCCAAAAACCATGAAGCCCGGCTTGCGCGTTTGCGTGGCCGGGCTTTCCTCTATCCCCTGTACATTACACGTTATCAAAGAACGGTTCGTTATCCTCGGTGCGCAGAATGCCCAGCGCGTCAAAGTGCAGTTTTATAGGCTTGGTTTTCATATAGCGCAGGATTTCATCCATGCGCACGGTTTCCTGATAGGTCAGCATGGTAAACGACACGCCATGCCGTTTGGCACGGCCGGTGCGCCCGATGCGGTGCAGGTAATACTCGTTCTCATTGGGCAGGTCATAGTTGATGACAGCTTCCACATCGTCCACGTCAATGCCCCGTGCGGCAACATCGGTGGACACTAAAATAGAGAAACGCCCGCGTTTAAAGTTGTTCATGATGGTTGTGCGCTGGGACTGCCGCACATCACCGTGCAGCGCCTGCGCATCGTACCCCTGTTTGACCAGGCGGTCGCACAGGCGCTGCGTCATGCGCTTGGTGTTGGTAAAGATCATGATGCGCTTGTATTCATCGGAATCCAGCAAATACTCCAGGCGCTCCATCTTTTGATTTCGGGCTACGATAAACGCATACTGCGTGATGGGCGGCAGATCCTCGGCCTGCGCCTTGATGATAATCTCGCGCGGCTCGTGCTGATATTTCCAGGAGATGGTCATGACATCCTGGTTGGTGGTGGCCGAAAACATGACCAGCTGTCGGTCGGGCGGCGTGGCCTCTATGATGCGGCTGACGTCCTTGACAAAGCCCATCTTGAGCATCTCATCGGCCTCGTCAATCACCATGGTATGCACCTGATCCAGCCGTATCTGGCCGCGGTTCATCATGTCCAGCAGGCGTCCGGGGGTGGCCACCACAATCTGGGGGTTGCGCTTCAGCTGCGTGATTTGGCGGCTGATGGGCTGGCCGCCATAGAGCGACGCAAACCGCAGGTTGGGGATAAAATGCGCCAGGGACTTGAGCTCATCGGTGATCTGCATGGCCAGTTCGCGCGTGGGGGCCAGCACCAGCTCCTGCACGCGCTTGTCCTTGAGCGAAACATACTCCAACATCGGGATGCCAAAGGCGATGGTTTTGCCGGTTCCGGTAGGCGCAATGGCAATCAGGTCATGCCCGGCCATCATTATGGGGATGGTTTCCTTTTGTACGGTGGTGGCATGCTCGATATCCATGGCTTGGAGCGCACGCAGCACGTCATCAGAAACGTCCAGTGCGCGAAAATCTTCTGAATAGGACAAATAAAAATCTCCTTATCTTTAAAACACCGCCTTCGGGCGGTATTTACATTATAAGGCGCAAACAACACAGCGTCAACGCGCGTTTACTTTTGGCCGCTCATTGGGTTAAAATGACCAAAGGAAATGAGGAGGGAAACTATGTACACCGAACGTGATTTGCAGGATATCAACCAGCAGTTCAAACGCCGTCTGACCATTTATGCGGTGCCGGCCACGCTGCTGATAGCCGCCATTGTAGTATCTCTGATATATCGCAATGAGCTGGCCACCGAGCTTTTGTTCATCGCGCTGGGAGCGCTGTCCATATTCTGCTGGGGGCTGTACCTCTCCCCCGTGCATGCCTACCGCAAGTATGTCAAAAGCCTGCTGCGTGGGCGCAACCGCACCAATGTGGGCTATTTCAAGGGCTTTGACGACGAGATAGTGGAGCGGGACGGCGTTAAGCTTATCCCCTTTTTAATCAATGTAGGAAATAAACAGGACGAACTGGACGACCGGCTGTTTTATTTGGATGCCAACCTGCCCAGACCGGAATGGCAGGTTGGCGACCTGCTGGCCATCACCTCGCAGGACAAGGCCGTGATTTCCTGGCAGCGCGCCACCGAACTGCCTACGCCTGCATAAAGCGGTACTGCGCCTCGCACAGCGCGCGGTAGTGCCCTCCCTCCAGCTGGATCAGTTCATCGTGGTTGCCGCGCTCGGTGATGCGGCCATCGCTGATGACCATGATCACATCGGCATTGCGGATGGTGGACAGCCGGTGTGCAATGACAAAGCTGGTGCGGCCTTTCAGCAACACTTCCAGCGCTTTCTGAATCATCATTTCAGTGCGCGTATCAATCGAAGAAGTAGCTTCATCCAAAATCAATATCTTGGGATCATTCAGCAGCGCCCGGGCAAAGGAAATGAGCTGCTTTTGCCCGACAGACAACGACGAGCCGCGCTCGTTTACTTCGGTTTGGTAGCCTTTGTCCATGGCCATAATGAAGTCGTGCGCGTAGACGGCCTTGGCGGCCTCCATCACTTCCTCATCGGTGGCCTCTAAGCGGCCATAGCGGATATTGTCCATGATGGTGCCTGAAAACACAAAGCTTTCCTGCTGCATCACGCTCATCTGCCGGCGCAGCGAATCCAGCTGCACCGAGCGGATGTCGTGCCCATCAATGGTAACCGCGCCATCGGTTACGTCATAGAAGCGGCTGATCAGGTTGACAATGGTGCTTTTGCCGGAACCCGTGGGCCCCACCAAGGCAACTGTCTGACCAGGCTTTACGGTAAAAGAAACGTCGTGCAACACGACTTTCTCCGGGCCGTAGCTAAAAGTAACATGCTCAAACGCTACTGTGCCTTCAATGGGCGGCATGGGCTGGGCGTCCTCGCTGTCGTGAACCATGGGGGGCGTATCCATGATTTCAAAAATACGCTCCATGGAGGCCGAGGCTGTGAGCAAGCTGGAATAAAAGTTGGACAGGTTGTTCAGCGGCATCCAGAACCGCCCCAAGTACCACAGGATGAGCAGCAAATCGGCCAGCGACAGGGTATTGGCCTGGATTAATTTCACGCCAAAGTAGTACACCAGCACCGTACCGATGGCACCGGTCACGTCCAGCAGCGGCCAGAACAGCGCATTGGCGCGGATGGCGCGCATCCAATGAAAGCGAATGTCATCATTGACATTGGCGAAGGTATCAGCATTCTCATCCTCGCGCACAAAGGCCTGGGTAACGCGCATGCCGCTTAAGGATTCATGAAGATAGCCATTCATGTTGCTGCGCTTGTTGCGCACCACCTGCCAGCGATGCCGCATGATATTCTTATACCGGAACAGCAGCAAAATAAGCAGCGGCAGGATGGAAAAGCCGATCAGCGTCAGCTTCCAGTTGGCCGCCAGCATGATAACCATCAGCAGCACCAGCACTAAGCAATCAATCAGTACGTTAACAATGCCGTTGGTAAACAGGTCGTTGAGGGCATTGACATCGTTGATGACGCGCACCAGGATTTTGCCCGCGCTGCGCGTATCAAAGAACGAAAAGGACATGGTTTGGATGTGATGGAACAAATCCTCACGCAGGGTAGCCAAGGCCTTCCTGCCCGCCGTTTCCATCAGGCGGATGCGGCCGCGCGTGCACAGCGCGTCAAAGATGGCCAGCGCCACCATGCCCAGCACCAGCCATACCAGCTTGTTGCCTTGGCTGAGTGAATCAATGGCACGGCTCATTAAAAAGGGCGATCCTAAAGAGGACACGGCTGCAATTACCATCAGCGCCAGTGAAAGCATCACCGTACGTTTGTACGGCTTCATATACGCCAGCAAGCGTATCAGCTGCCGTTTATTAAATGGGCGCTCAATCGCCTCATCGTCCAGCTGACGCAATACCTTAGCCATTTGTTACACCTCCCGGCCCCACAGCAGAAGTCATTTGATCCATCACCATGCCGTGATAGATGCCGCCCAGCTCCATCAGTTGGGCGTGGTTGCCGCGCTCGGCAATGACCCCATCCTTGAGCACCAGAATCTGATCAGCCGATTTGACCGATGAAATACGGTGCGCAATGATAAATGTGGTGCGATTTTCGAGCACTTCCTTCAGGCGCTGCTGGATCTCGTGCTCAGTTTCCATGTCCACAGCGCTGGTAGAATCGTCCATCACCAGTATTTTGGGTTCGGTCAGTACAGCACGCGCAATGGCGGTGCGCTGCTTTTGCCCGCCGGACAGGCCTACCCCGCGCTCGCCCACCACGGTATCGTAGCCATGAGGCATGTGATCGATAAATTCATCGGCGCACGCGACATACGCGGATTGCTTTGTGCGCGACATGTCTGCATCCGGGCGGCCAAAGCGGATATTGTCCTCCAGCGTATCGGAAAACAGGAAGGTTTCCTGCGGCACATAGGCAATCTGCCGGCGCAAGGGCTTCAGCTGATGGCGCTTGACATCCACACCATCGATGATAATTCTTCCCTTCTGGATATCATAATAGCGCCCCAGCAGGTTGACCAGCGTGCTTTTACCGGTTCCGGTAGCACCCATGACCGCAATGGTCTGACCGGGCAGTGCCTCAAAAGAAATATCGGTCAGCACCTTCTTGGACCCGTACGAGAATGACACATTGTCAAACACCACATGCCCGCGGAACGCTTCAGGCGTCTGGGCATCCTCATCCTCGCGGATGCTGGGCCCCAAGTCCATATAATAGAACAGTTTTTCGCCGCTGGTCACCGTGCGGGTTAGCATGTTGATGATATTGGACAGCATGCGCATAGGGTTGGTCAGCATCCAGATATAGCCTGTAACGCCCACCAGCGTGCCCAAGTCCATCATTCCGCGCGCGGTCAGGTAAGAGCCTACCAGCAGCACGATAGGCGTACCCAGCTCGCCCATCACCTGCATCATGGGCACATAGTCCGCCCAGGTAAAACTGGCCTTCAGATGCAGTTGGAGCAGCTCACGGTTGTCCTTTTGAAACAGTTCCTCCTCATGTGCTTCCCGTACAAAAGCCTTAACCACGTGGATGCCGGCAATATTTTCCTGCGTGCGGGTGTTGAGCACGGCTTCCTGCTCGCGTATCTGGCGGAAGATGGGGCGGATTTTACTGTTAAAACGGAACGCCGTCCAGGACAGCACAGGCAGCACCAGCAAAACAGCCAGCGTAACCTGCCAGGACATGAACATCATAAAAACCAGCGCACCAACAAAACTGATGAAGTTATCCCACGTGGTAATGATGCCATTGCCCAGGAAATCACGCAGGCCTTCCAGGTCGCCGGTCATACGGGACATGATTTCCCCCACGCGGTTTTTATCATAAAATTCCCAGGGCATGCGTTGCAGATGGTTGTACAGGCCGGTGCGCAAATCATACGCAACGCTTTGCGATACGCGCTCCATGGTCAATACACGCAGGTAACCAAATGTCCCCCGCGCCAAAGCCAGCCCTACGATTATCAGACACAGGCCAAGAATCAGGTGATATTGTCCACCCACGATGACATCATTGACCACCGTGCGCGTGACAAGAGGCGTTATCAGGCGCGAACCAATCACCAGCACATGCAGCAGCAAAGCCAACAGCACGCGCTTTTTGTATGGTAGGGTCAGTCTGAGGACCCGTCTAATAATGTGCATGCAAGGCTCCTTGTCATTGGTATGGATATTGTAGGCCCCCAATACAGGTTCGTCAACCGTTAATGCTGTCTTTTTTTAGGTTCCGGTGCTATTATTTGCCCATGGAGGAATGCCGATGGATGCACTGCTGATTACCAACGCCTATTTAACGGGCACCTCGTTTACGCACTTGACACATGCACTGATGGCTGCAGCCGTGCAGCAACGTGTCCGCCTTGTGCACTATACCAACGCACAGTTGCTGGCTGATATGCCGGATAGCCTGCCCAGGCACGCCATTTTCTGGGATAAGGATATCCGGCTGGCGCAGTTGCTGGAGATGCAAGGCCTGCGCCTGTACAACAGCGCGCAAGCCATTGCGGACTGCGATGACAAGACGCTGACCTACCTGCGCCTGCTGCCGCACAACATCCCCATGCCCGAAACGCTGCTGTGCCCGATGACCTTCCCTGACGTAGGGTACACGGACTTTTCGTTTGTAGAGCATGCAGCCCAACGCTTAGGACTGCCCATGGTAATAAAGGAAGGCTGCGGCTCCTTTGGGGAGCAGGTGTATCTGGCGCATACGATAGCGGAGGCACAGGATATCCTTGCGCGCATCGGCGCAAAACCGGCGCTGTTTCAGCGTTTTGTCAGCGAGGCCCACGGTCAGGACATCCGCGTGTATGTGGTGGACGGCGTAGCCATTGCAGCGATCAAGCGCAGCGGCCCTGCGGGCAATTTTCGTTCCAACGTAGCAGGCGGGGGCAGCGCCGTACCGCATACGCTGACCGCCCAGCAGCAGTCGCTGGCATTACGCGCCTGCCATGCGCTGGGCCTGGACTTTGGCGGGGTGGACTTGCTGCTGTCCAAAGACGGGCCATTGGTGTGCGAGGTCAATTCCAACGCGCACTTCAAAGCCCTGCAGGAGATTACCGGCGTTAACCCGGCCGACCATATCCTTCGCATGGTCAGAAAGGCAGCGCTATGACCGGATGGCTTGTTTATGAACCGGATAATATCACGCGCAATCAGTTTTTTATCGACCGCTGGCTGCAGGCCGCAGACCGGCGGCAGGTTAAGCTGCGGGTCATTCACACCTGCGATGTGTGCATGGGGGTGGCGGCCGGGCGGCTGTTCCTGCATGATCAGGAGGGCACAATGCCCGATTTTATCGTGATGCGCGCGCAGTACCAGCAGCTGTCCGAGCATGCCGAAGCCATGGGCATCCCCGTGTACAACAACGCGCGGGTGTCAGGCATCTGCAACGACAAGCGCCGCACGCACCAACTGCTGGCAGGCCTTGTGCCCATGATGGACACGGCCTTTGTACTGCCGGGCACGCAAAGCTCACCCTTCCGCTATCCCGTGGTGGTCAAAGCCTCGCACGCCTGCGGCGGGCGGCAGGTGTATCTGGCCCAGGATGATGCGTCCTTCCATCAGGCGCTAACCGCACTGGCCCCCGACAGCGCGGTGGTGCAGCCGTTGTGCGACACACCGGGAAAGGATGTGCGCGTATACTTGCTGGGCGATACCATTGTGGGCACGATGCTGCGCTATTCCGAGCAGGATTTCCGTAGCAATGTGGGCTTAGGCGGCGGATCGCGCCCCTATGAGATGGATGACATGCTGCTTCGGCATGTGCGTGCGGTGCAGGAGCTGTTCAGCTTTGGGCTGGTGGGCGTGGATTTCCTGTTCCATCAAGGGCAGCTTGTGTTTAATGAGATTGAGGACGCAGTGGGCACGCGCATGCTGTACATGCATACGCAGCTGGACATTGCATCTGATTATTTGGATTTGATTTTGAATAGAATGTAACAATTTAGTGCCTCCAGCCTTACAGCCCTGCGCAGAGATTGCCTGCGCCCGCGGTGCCTCAAGTCAATATGAGCGCGAAAGTTGTAACGATGCCTCACATAAAATGAGCGCGAAAGTGAGGTAGGGAGCGCAGGAAAATTCTTCGGGGATGGATAGGGAGAGGCCGCCATGATAGGCTCTCTGCCGGGGCAGCCTACGATAGGGCTGACCCTTACGCTGACCGGCATGGCGGCAGAGGCTCCCTGTCCATCCGGAAAGAAGAAATTTCCGGCATACGCACACAACGTTCCCTTCACCTCCTGACCGTGTCTGCATATGTTATGGCACAATGCGTATCCCACCCATTTGTTTGTTCAGTCGTTTTTCTTTAGCGAGTTCTGCTGCCAGCGCCAGATCATCGGTCTTGGATTTGGCTAAGTCTGACAAGATGCATTGCAGGCGGACAATATCGCGTGTCAGTTCGGCGGGATTGATGGAATCTCTGTGCGCGATAAGCTCCTGCGCCTGTTGGGGAGATAGTATCTGCGCATCCAGCAACCGCTCCAGTGGTGTTTTTGGTTCATCATAGATGCGCTTACGCCTGCCGACTGCATCCGTTTTCCAGCCTATGGGCTTCCGGGTGGCGGTAAAGTAATTCGTTTTCAGGCAGACCAACCGCCACAACTCCGCCAATGTTTCGCGTTCCTCTTGGGTATCATAGCGGAAGTAGAAACCATATCGGCGCACGATGTGATTGTTCTTGGACTCCACATGCGCCTGATCATTTTTCCTGTAGGGGCGGGCACGGGTGAAGAAAATGTTTTTCCCTGCCGCCCAGTTGAGCACATCGTAGTTAATCAGTTCGCTTCCGTTATCGCAGTCCAACCCCTCCACCTGGTAAGGGATAGCGTCTATTGCCGCATCCAAACCATTGCGGATATGGACATGTGCGTTGTTACGCAGCACTTCCAGATGAACCCAACCAACGATTACATCTGTCATGACCAGAGATCGGGCAAACTCTCCTTTCAGCGTGGGCCCACAGTGCGCCACTGTATCTGCCTCAAAGAACCCCGGTTCAGGCGGCATCTCATCTCCAGCCTTGCGAATCTGGATGCTGTTCCTGAGCAGAACACCCGGCTTGCTGGTACTGATTCCTTTCAAACGTAAACGTTCACGCTCTTCTTTCAGGTAGCGGTCTACGGTCGCCGCACTCATTTGGAGTAATTCCTGCTTCACCTCCTCAGACCATCCATGTTCGTTTAACACCAGTTCTCCATGTGCCTCCAGCGAAGCAATCCATTGCGGCAAATCGGCTACCAGATACTTCCCACAGGGCTGATACATGACGCGCCACAACCAGACCAGTTTCTCCTTGGCTGCTGGACTATATTTGGTTGCTCGGTTTCGTCTGCGATCCATGCGCGGCACATGCTTGTTGCCCAGTGTAGGCGAGGTGAGATACCGCCTGGCTGTCGACCTGCCTAAGTTTGTACTCTGGCAGAAAGTATCTAGGATGCTGCCTTTCTCCTTTTTGCTGCCTCGTTGATACGATCCCTTTAGTTGCTTGGTGACCTCAATTCTTGTCGCCATTGATACTTTCCCTTTCATTCAATCAGCATACTACTCTTTTCGCGCTCATTCTTATTTGAGGCACCACTGTCGCTTCGCGCTCATTTTATATAAGGTACGCCGGCGCCTTGCCGTGAAGGGTGCTTACCCGTATAATAAAGCAGTCGGGAGGGATGAGAATGGAGCTGGATCTTCACGGAAAGAACCTGTTTCAGGCGCGCATTGCAGTGCAATCGGCGCTGACACGCGCCACATCGGCGGATTACCGGCTGACGATCATCCACGGCTATATCGGCGGCACAGCCCTGCGCGATATGATTTATGAGGAGTTTGCTCATCACCCCCGCGTGATCCGCTTGGAGCGCGGGCGCAATCCCGGCCAGACCGTATTGGTGCTGCGCGAATATTGATCAAGTAGGAGTTTACAGGATATATGCAACCCCCACGTAATCCCCGCAAAACCCGTAAGACAGGCAAAGGCTTAGGCCTGCTGGTTTTCTGTGCGCTGCTGGTCGCGGTGCTGATCATCATCGGCCCCAAGGAACCCATGCGCCGTGCCCTTAACGTGGCGGCCGACGGCACGCCCATTGAGAGCTATGCCGGGCTGGTTATTTCTGAGGTAATGAGCGCCAATACCTCAGCGCTTCCGGACGAAAACGGCCGTTTCCCCGACTGGGTGGAAATATACAACAGCGCCGACCACGCCTTGAACCTGGATGGTGTTTCTATGTCCAACCGCCCGGACAAGGTCAAATTTATTTTCCCAGCCATCATCCTTCAGCCTGGTGAGCGGTTGGTTATTTTCTGCGATGGCACCAACAGAAACCAGCTGGGGCAGCCACTGCATGCTAAATTCAAGCTATCCTCTACCCGCAGTGCGGTGTATCTGTTTGATACCGCCGGTCGCGTTATTACATCTCTACAGGTGCCTACCCTTAACATGGATGAGGTGTATGCGCTGATGCCGGGCAATGAATATGCCATCACCGAAGCCTACACCCCCGGCTATCCCAACACGCAGGAAGGGCACGAAGCGTACATGGCCAGCTATGCTGTGGAGCAGGGCGCGCTGGTCATCAACGAGCTGATGGCCGCAGCGCGTTCCGGCCTGCGCGACGAGGACGGCGAATTAAGCGACTGGATTGAACTGCACAACCGCAGCGACAAGATGATTCCCCTGTCCGGCCTGTTCCTGAGCGACAATCCCCAACGTCCCAGCAAATGGCCTTTCCCTGAGGATGCCTATATCGGCCCGGGCGGATACTACTTGGTATTTGCCAGCGGCAAAGATCGCCCCAATCCCGGCGGATACCCGCACACCAATTTTTCTTTAGCAGCTGAGGGTGAAACGGTTATTTTAACCAACCGCGTGGGCCAGCTGCTGGACCGCGTAACCTATGAAACATTGCCCGCCGATCACAGCTATGGCCGCATACCGGGCACCGACCAATGGCAGGTGTATACCGTGGCCACCCCAGGCGCTGAAAACAGCGAGCTGGGCCAGGCGCTGGCTGAAAAATATCTGCGCGCGCAAAACCCCACCGGGGTAATTATCACTGAGCTGATGAGCAGCAATGACTCCATTCAGGCCATTTCCGGGCAGCCACCGTCGGACTGGGTGGAGCTGACCAATACCTCCGACCAGGTGCATGATATGTCCGGCTGGGGGCTGTCGGACAACATCAACTGGCCGCGCAAATGGCGCTTCCCGCAGGGCGTATCCATCTGGCCTGGCGAAAGCAAGATTATCCTGCTGGATAAGAGCAAGGAGCCTGGCAGCAACGCCGCACAATTGCATGCATCCTTTGCATTGAAGCGCGCAGGAGGCGAGGTGATGACGCTGTCCGACCCGGATGGCCGGGTGTTGGACCGCATCATATTGCCTGAAATACCCACCAACATATCGTATGGCCGCACCGCCGGGCAGGACGGTTTTTTTTATTATGACGTGCCTACGCCCGGCACCCCCAACGCACAGGGCTTTGCAGGCTTTGCCGCGCGCCCGGAGATGTCCATGCCCGGCGGGCTGTACCAGCAGGACTTTGTATTGACGTTGACAGCCCAAGAGGGCGCACAGGTGCGCTATACGCTGGATGGTTCCATCCCCACGCTGACCACCGGGCACGCCTATCAGGGGCCTATCCCTGTGAACAGTACTTGCGTGGTGCGTGCGCGTGCCTTTTTGCCCGGTTTGCAGCCTTCCGAGCCCGTTACGGCTACCTATGTCATGAAAACCTATTACACCATGCCCGTGGTGTGCCTGACCGCCGACCCGGACGAGCTATGGAACCCCAAAACAGGCATGTACGCAACAGGCGAGGGCATAGACTTAAACCAATACAAGTATATTCCTTTTAAAAACCCCACGCCAACCTATCGCACACACGGCAAAATACAGCGCCCCGGATATGCCGAAATGTTTTCCATCGATGGCTCGCACACATATTTCAGCCAGGGCGTAACCTTCGGCCTGATCGGGCAGTACTCGCTGGATATGCCGCAGAAATCCTTCAAAGTGACCGCACGCGCCAGGTACGGTGATAAATACTTCCGCGCCGCCTTGTTTGAAGACCGGCCGTTTGAGGAGTACAAATCCTTTGTGCTGCGCGTAAGCGGCAACGACTGCGTTTGGACGCGCATGGCCGATGGCATACAGAGCCGCCTGGTGGACAAGATTGCCGATACTACGGTGGTGCACCAGGCCTGGCGCCCGGTAATCGTATACCTGAACGGACAATACTGGGGGCACTACAACCTGCGCGAGCGCGTCAGCCGCTACTTTGTAGCCCAGCATGAGGGGATGACCTTGGAGGAAGCCGATTCCATCACCATCTTGGAGGCAAACAGCAAGGCCTACTACGGCAGCAACGCGGAATATAAAGCGCTGCTGGAAAAAGCAAAGAAAATGTCGCCGGGTACCAACCCGGAGGATATGCAATATCTGGAAGACAATATCGATATCGATAACTACTTCGACTACATGATCTTTGAAGCGTTTTTTGCCAACTCCGATACCGGCAACATCCGCTATTACAAGGTGCCGGGCGGCAAATGGCGCTGGATACTGTTTGATATGGACTACGGCCTGTTCAAATCATCCTTCAACGGCATCGGCAATGTCCTCCACCCCAAGGGCACGGGCATTAACAATGCCATTGACAACACGCTCATCCGCAAGATATTAGAAAACAAGGACATGCAGCATAGATTTCTCACCCGCTTTGGCGAGATTTTCCAGCAGCTAACGACCGATGTGATGCTGCAGCAGTTGCAGGAGTGCTATGACCTTTTAGCCCCCGAGATGATGATGCACTTTGACCGTTGGGCGCCGCTGAACCTGAAAAGCATCTCCAGCGAGCAGCCCACTACCGTGGACGGCTGCCTGCGCTATTGGGATACTCGTGTGGAGCGCATGCGCGATACCATGCGCAAGCGTCCCACCTATTGCTATGATCAAGTCAAAGCCTGGTTTAAGCTAAGCGATGCCGAGATGACGGGCTACTTCGGCCCCCGACCGGACTTTGCGCCCGGGGCAACCACCGATTAGGTCTCGGCCTGCTCCAGCGCGTTGCGCTGGTACACCATACGCACAGTAAAGCCCGCGCCCAGCATCAGGACGCCGACAATCATCATCATCACCTGTTTTTCGCCAAAAGGAATGCCCAGCAGCGAAAAAGAAGTGCCTTCAAAAGCGGTCATAAACGCACGCGAAACAGATGCGCCCACCAAAGCACCTAAGTTAGACATGGTGGAGTAGAAGCCGATAAACAGCGTTTGGTTTTCTTTCGGAATGTTGATATAAGCAACGCCGGTAAACCCCAGGCTGATGCCCACCAAGAAGATAAATCCCATAATCGCCCCCACCGGGTACAGCCACAACTGCCCCGGCGCTACCAGCGCCAGCAGCAGATAGTGTGGCGCAAACAACATGATCGCCCAGCTGAGTGGTTTAAGCCAGGAACTGCGGTCAATCAACCTGCGCCACAGCGGTGTAAGCAGCACCAGCGCCACCACGTTGAACATATTAATCAATGTAATATAGGAATAACTGATGTTCAAATCCTTAAGCAGGTATACTGTATAGTAACTGCCGGGGATATTGGCAATCATACTCCACAGCACCACCACCAGCACCGTACGTAAATAGACGCGTTCTTTCCAGGGCTTTATCAACAGGTCGCTGAACTTGATCTTGCGGACAGGGTCGGTACGCGGCAGCTCCCGTATGCGCGTTAACAGATAGATATCGTACACGCAGATTAGCAGTGCCACCACACGCAACAACCCCAGGCCCAGCAGCTCATTGCCGCCTTGCTTGAAACTATCCACTGCACGGGAAGCAGCCAGGTTTACCACTGCTACAAAGACACCGTTGAGCACCGATACCACCGAAAAATAGGAAACACGCACCCGCTGCGGAATGTGCGCAATGTGCCATACGCTGAACCCCGGCGCCATCAGCGCATTCAGCGCGTTGACGACAAATACCGACAGCGCCAGCAACGTCAGCCTATCGCTGTTGCTAAGAGGCAGCAGCGGCACAATACCGATAAAAACGATATTGATAAACAACATGGCAATGCGCAGGCTGATCAGCAGTTTTTTGCGGCGCTCAAAGCGTTCCAGCACGTACGGCGAAAACAACTGCAACAAGTTGGCGCCAAAGATAATCATGGTTATCAGGCCCACAAAGCTGTTATCCGCCTTGAGCAAAAGCATAAGGCCCGCAAAGAAATTGCCACCCACAAGGTTGGCAATCACGTTGGCCGTAATATTGTATCGAATCAGGTAAAACCGGTCTGTGCTGCTCTCATCCCCGGGAACCATCCAGTTGGCTTCAAACTTGTGGTACCAACCAGTAATTGTTGAGCGGGGCGTGCGCTTTACAGGCGTTTCATCAGTCTGCATTTATGGCTCCATCACTTCGTATATTATACATTCCCCTTTATACTATCACACAAACACCGCACAATCAACCGGGGGATATCCGTCCCTCCTTGCGCAGCCAGGTGACAGCATCCTTGATGATATCAGGAAATGGGCGCGAAACAAAGCCCAGCTCGCTTTCAGCACGCTCGGAGGAAAAACGCCCATTAACACCCAGCGTGAACAGTGAATATCTGCTAAAAACCGGTTTTTGCCGGCGCAGTTTATACCACAGCGTAAATAACGGCAAAAACAATCGTGCCACCCACAGCGGTACATACAGGCGCGTTTTGCGCATGCCCAGGTCGTCGTGCAGCACGTCAAATATCTGGCGAATGGTGACATAGTGTCCGCCCAGAATATAGCTTGTGCCGTCACGGCCCTTTTCAAGACAGGCTACAATGCCCGCAGCCACATCACGGACATCGGCAAAGCTGTAGCCCCCCTTTACCCCCGCCGGGATATGCCCCTGGTCATAGTCGATGAACATCTGCGTCAAATAGCCGCCCTGCATATCCCCTGGGCCGCACAAACCGGAAGGATGCACGCAGCTGGCATGCAGTCCACGCTGTCTGGCGCTATCCAATACCATCTGCGTAGCCTCGGCCTTGGTCTTGGCATAGCTGCCCTCCACCAGCGCGGGATCCAGATTGTCAACCTCGCTGATCACCTGGCCGTGCGGTTTTTCAGGAATGGCATGCACTGTGCTGACATAGACGAGCTTTCGCACATCGTGTTCAAGGCATAGGTCAATGATGTTGCGTGTGCCGCCCACATTGATGCGGTGCACGCGCTCCTCCACCTCCCAGGCCATTGTAATGATGCTGGCGCAGTGGATAACATACAGCGATTCATCCGGTGCATGTGCAAAAAAGCGGCGCAAGCTGTCCATATCCGTCACATCGCCGGGCACGATGTCCACGCTTGCCGGCAGACTTGCAACAGTTTTATCTCCAGGCAGCACCAATGCGCGCACGCGTTTGCCCTGGGCCAGCAACTGCTGCACCACATGGCTGCCCAAAAAACCTGTTGCTCCCGTTACCAGATAGATGTCTGCCACACATACCCCTCCCTATTGCAGTCCTACATAGACAATATCCGATATCTTGCGGCCGCCGTTGTACGGCTCGGTAATAATCTGTCCCCTGAAGTACATCATAGCAGATTGTCCACCATCCAGGTTATAGGCTGCCTTGCAGCCCAGCTCCGACATAAAGCGGGACAGCGGTATCAATGCCAAGCCCTTGCTTTGCGCGCTGCGGCCATCCACCAGCACAAAGCAGAAGTGTCCCGGCCCATAATAACCAATCACGCTGCGTGGGTTGGCTACGCCTATTTTGGAATCAAACTTGGGAAATGGCTGCCCATTGTCATCCAGCAGCCGCGGCCCAAACAAGAAAGAATGCCACAGGTTGTCGGTTATCATTTCGTCAACGGTCTTCTCCCGGCGCGGATAGGTCACCATGGTGCCGTCCTTCAGGATCAGACAGTTGTCGCGCGCCTTGTTGTTGGACTTGCGAAATACCTCTCCGTTAGCGGCAACCAATCCTGCATCCAGCAGCGAGGCATAATCGCCCGACATGGCCAAGATGGCATTGTTGCTAAGCGCAATGGAGGACACGCGGTCAGCCGGTTTTTTCCACGCGCCGCCGCTGAAAGCACGGCGCAGGTATTTCATGCTGGATACATAGATATCGGCAATGGTTACATCGGCGTTTTCCACGCGCTGCCGGCTGATCGTAATTGCAATGTGCTCGCTGCGGTAGCTGTTCTCGTCATACATGGGTTCCGCGCCCGGCTCTAAGAACGTGCCTTCGGGGGCGTAGGCCCGTAAATCTGCAAATTCAGTTGCTTCCTGCGCCATCGCAGTGGTCAAACCAGCTACTAACACCAAGGCAATACATAGGGCAATTCGTTTACGCATACATTTTCCTCCTGCGGGCTGTGCCGCAGGCTTATTTTACTGCCACACGCATCAAAGAGCAAACCAGTTTAGTAGTATTTATGTAACAAAATCGTTAAAGTTTTATCTTCGGATCAGCACAATAGACAGATCGTTGACATTGGTGCCCGTAGGCCCGGTCATCAGCAGCCCATCCGCGGCCTGAAGCGCAGGATAAGCATCGTTGCGCGCCAGTACGTCGGCTATATGGATGCCCTTTTCCAGTAGGCGCTGATGCGTGTGTTCATCCGCAAACCCACCGGCAGCATCGGTGGGGCCATCGGTTCCATCCGAGCCAAATGAAAATACCGCGGTATCCTGGCAGCCGGCAAGGCCCAGGGCAGCAGCCAGCGCCACCTCCTGGTTGCGGCCGCCTTTGCCATCGCCCAGCACCTTCACCACCGTTTCGCCGCCCATTAAGAAGGCTAACGAGCTGGACGCATCCTGATGCCTTCGCGCAATAGCAGCCAGCACGGCACCCAACTCCCGTGCCTGGCAATCAACGCTGTCCGCCAGTGTAACCGGCGTATAGCCCAACGCGCGGCAGCTATCTTCGGCAGCCTGACACAACGCCCGGACGCTGCCGCTGACCACACTTGTCACATGCGGCAACGCCTTGGGCGTTTCGATGGTGAGCAGTTCCTGGGCGCGCTTTGACAAGCGCAGATCATACCGCTGTATAATGTCCAGCGCCTGTGCACAGGTGGAGGTATCAACCGCCGCAGGGCCTGAGGCAATCATATCCAGCGGATCCCCCAGGACATCTGACAGGATTATGGAAAACACCCGTGCCGGCGCACACGCCTGACCAAAGCGTCCCCCCTTGACAGCGGACAAACGCTTTCGGATAGTGTTGATTTCCGTGATGGATGCACCGCTGCGCAATAGCTGCGAGGTCAGGTCGGACAGTTCCTCCAGCGGCACCAACGGTTGCTCAAACACCGCAGATCCGCCGCCGGACACCAGAAACAGCACCACATCCTGCTCGCTCAGATCAGCTACCAGTTCCAGCGCTTTCTGCGCCCCGAAGCAGGAGTTTTTATCCAGCACCGGATGCCCGGCCTCTATAATCTCTATGCGCGGCAATGCTCCCTGGCTGTGACCATACTTGGTGACCACAAGTCCGCGCTCCATACGATGGCCCAGGGTATCCGCTGCAGCCTTCACCATGCGCCAGGCCGCCTTGCCGATGGCCACCAGCAGCACGCGCCCTTCCCCTTCGGCTGGTAGCGAAAACGAGGCCAACGCATCCTGCACCGCTTTTTCAGGCAATACGGCTGCAATGGCATCATTCATAATGCGCTCAGCATCCTTGCGCAACAACACGCATTCCCTCCTCTTTCGGTAATGCATTGCTTACATTCTATTATTCTATGGGGATGAGCCAGCCGGGTCAAATATTATTTGGTTGTTTTGTTTTCTTATGACAATCCGTAAAGCAATTCGTTTAACGTTGACGCAACATACCCCTGCTTGATATAATTATGTTGCTGGTTATTGTTTCCGGTGCACAATGCAAAGTCCTTTGCGGATTTATCCAACCGCATCAGGTATGTTTGTGTCACACCAGTCTCCCACATGGGGGTGCACTGGTTTCGACGGGGATGGATGGGTTCATGGTAAGCGAGCCGCGGCCCCTGTACCGCGCAACAACGGGGAAAAACAACAACTGACAACAATCAGCAATTAGCTTTCGCGGCCTAACGCCGCGTCGTCGGCCCCAAGCGCTCACGGCTTGAGCTCCCGGCGTCATTGATGTGAGGAACAGGTCCGCCTAAGCTTTGCGGCGACACCGGTAAAATGAAGCTACCAACCCCAGAAGCCTGCCTGCTGGCGTCTGGATGAGGGAATTTTAAATAACAGGCTCCGCTCGGAGAAAACCATGAGTTCATGTCTTCGGACAGGGGTTCGATTCCCCTCACCTCCACCAATTTTGGGAAGCCATAATTGACGTGGCTTCCCGGTTTCGTCATAATTATAAGGTTTATTTGAGTTCGGTAAATTGAACAGCAGTTCGGTAAATTAGTCGATTTTCCCTTGATTTGGAACCTCATGCACCAATTATGCACCAATTTTGAAAATGAAAGCGGCCCATAAATAGGGAAGTATAACTCAATGTTAAATATTTCTTGACCCTCCGTTTATAACTAGAAATCGTTTATGGTTCATTAACGAGGGTGCATTCATTGTATTTGTAGAAAGTTTTAAGTTTCCCATTTTCATCACATCTTGGTTCGGAACCAATATAAGTACGAGTAAATTGCTCTCCAACCACATTCCCTTTCAAATAATCATACTCAAAAACCTGACACGACCATTGTTTGCCCGTCTCGTCCGTAATAATTGATGTGGTATTTTCGTCATTTGATAATTGATATGATTGTTTCGGTTCTACAATAGTATCTTTTATGCCTGAATAATCTTCAGGTTTAGATTTTAAGTGGACTTTTGTTCCTTTTTTAACATATGTACCCTCTCTAGGGTTTTGAAATTCAACCTGCATATTAATAGCATCAGCAACTGTTCCAATAATACTATCTTCTAAACCCTGCTCACGCAATGTTTGTATAGCATTATCAATAGATGTTCCTAGAACCTTAGGTACTATTACAGTATCATTTTTTATATGCCAAATCGAAACGGTTATGCAAATCAGAAATAAACATGCGATGAATATCCCATTCTTTTTTACAGGCTGTGTTTTTTCCTTTTTATTTAAAACCGTCACTCCTCCAAATAATCCTAAAATTACATCAAGGAGTACAATAATTTCCCAGGCTTTATACGCAAATTCTCTCATAATTGACCTCTTCACTCACTGATTTTTCTAACATTCTCATAAATGATTTCAAACATAGACGGTGTGGTAAAAATCTCCGGCATAATTGCTGCTGTGTCCCCTTGCATTAATTCACTAAGAGAAGATGCGTATCGGCCATTTGCAGCGCCATAATTGCGCTGACGATAATAGAGCTTGCGTAATTCCCAAAGAATCTTTTCATCAGGGTCTGGCTGGAAAAGATCATCATGGTTCTGTGCGAACTGCAGATAGCCCCACATTTCGGGCATGTGGATATCAATTACTCCCGTTGGGGCCCAGACCCAGTTGAACTCTGGAAAAGGCTTGCCCGTTTTGGAGTCATTCAGCTTTTCATAGCGTTCATTTACTAAATATTCTACACGCGAGAAATTCAGCCGCCAGGTTTCTCCAGTTTCAGGTGCAAGCCTTACTGGCTCCAACCTAAACGGAGCCCAAGTACGCAAAGATTGCCAGGGAATTTTCATTTCGATAGACCAGAATTTGTTATCTGCATCCGGGTTATTTACTTCCCCTTCAACATAAACGGCGGTGCGAAGCCCGGCAATATCCCAAGAAACAATCCTTTGAGCACCATCCCGCTGTGGTTTGTCCATCATCAAATCCCATACGGCGCCAAAAGCATTCATTTCAATCTCAAAATACCTGTGAGTTCCGATATCCGGGCTTAAGAAAACCTCAAAATCATTGTCAACAAAAATAATGGCGTCACGCTCTTTTACTGTAGCCCATATGGTATCATCCCATAGCTTTGCCCCGATATATAAAGCCTCATCATCCCAAAGCATACGGAACGACGTTTTTTTGAAGGGTTTGGGATTGACTTCGCCTTCAATGTCATGGAAATCAAACCGCTCTGGCGCTTGGGCCCAAAAAGCTTTATCCAAACGTCCGTCAAACGTTTCCGGAGCTGGCAGTTTGCTCCGGCCACAAACCAATTGTGGGGGGCAGAATGCACACCTTGGTTCTTTAACAGCTGGTAACATAATCTCATCTCTCCTGCTTTCTGTAATAATTGGCCTTCCATCAAAACATAGTGGGGTTACCATGGTAATATCTAAAAGATATTGGCAATTAGTGGCTTAATCGGGTT
>JAXGRA010000002.1:0-205274 GCA_040766135.1 Christensenellales bacterium | reverse complement strand
GCCGTCACCGTACCCAACGACATGGTACCGGTCAGCACGTTGTGGCTGCCTTGGGTAAGCAAATAGGCTGTGGCGATGGAGCCGATAGAGATAACAATGGGCAAATAAATTGCACTCAGGGACGCCGAGCGCACCGATACCCTTTTCATGTGGGCGGACAATTCGGAAAATTCCTGCACATTCCTGTCCTCGCGCACCAGCGTTTTGCTGGTTTTGGCACCCATGATGCCCTCGTTGAAGGCCCCGGTAATCTTGCTGTTGGTCTTGCGCACCTCGCGCTGGTTGGCCAGAATCTTACGCTGAAAGAATGCGGACACCACCGCCAGCGGCGGCACCACCAGCAGGATCATCAGCGTCAATTTCCAGTCAATCAACAGCATGGAGACAACGCTGGCCAGCAGATATACCAGCGCCCACATGAAGTCAACCAACCCCCAGCTAAAAGCTTCGCTTACATGCTGGGCGTCGCTGGTCATGCGGCTCATCAGAAAGCCTACCGGTGTGCGGTCGAAAAAGGAAAACGGCAATGACTGCAGTTTCTGGAAGCCGTCGTGGCGCAGCGTGTAGCAGATGCCGTATTCCACACGGCTGGCAAAGTAGATAAAAAGGAATATGGCCACCACCTGCAGCATGAGCATGCTTGCATATAGGATGACAAAGTTGCCCAGCCCCTCGGTGGTGCGCGGCGTGACAAAGTGGTCAATGCCATAGCGCGACATCAACGGCAGCAGCACGTCCACAATGGCCAGCAGCGCCATCATGGTGCCTACCAGCAGCAACTGGCCGCGGAATTGTTTGAGATACACCAGCAGGCGTTTCCATACCCCAAGGTTGATGGACGCGCTGTAGTCCTGTTCTTGTTGAAATTGCATAATAGCTCCTTTGATCAGGCCGGGGAGAGCACGCTGCGCTCTTCCTCCTCCAGGCCGTCCTGTATGCTGTGGATGCGGGCGTACATGCCGCTGCCGCGGATGAGTTCTTCATGCGTGCCGCTTTCAACAACGCGCCCATCGCCCAGCACAAAGATGCAGTCAGCCTGGCTGAGCGTGGTGATGCGGTGGCTGATGATGATGCTGGTCAAGCCCTGCGAGCGCTGTGCCAGCGCCTGCCGGATTTGCGCGTCGGTCTCGGTATCTACCGCCGAGAGTGAATCGTCAAAGATCATCACATCATTGTCCTTGAGCAGCGTGCGCGCAATGGCAACGCGCTGCTTCTGCCCGCCGGACAGCGTCACGCCGCGTTCGCCCACCATGGTGTCATAGCCGTTTTCGCTTTCCTGGATGAAGTCATAGGCCGCCGCATCCCGCGCGGCACGGTCAATGGCGGGCTGATCGGCGTCATATTGCGCAATGGCGATGTTCTCGCGGATGGTCTTGCTGTACAAAAACGGCTCCTGCAATATCAGCCCAATGCGGCTGCGCAGGTGTTTGCGGTCAATGCGGTTAATGTTGATGCCGCCGATGCGGATTTCACCGCCGGTGGGTTCATACAGCCGCTGCAGCAGGTGCACCAGCGTGCTCTTGCCCGAGCCGGTGGCCCCCAAGAAGGCTACGGTCTGCCCGGCCTTGATGGTCAATGATAAATCCTTCAGGATGGGCTGCCCGTCCTCGTAACTGAAGGACACGCGGTCAAACACGATGTCGCCGTCCAGCGGGGGACGGAGGGCGTCCGGTTCGTCAGGCTCGGCCGGGGTGGCCAGCACTTCATCAATGCGCTCCAGCGCCACCATGCTGCGCCCCATGCCGGATAGGATACGCCCCAGCTGCCGCGTGGGCCCGATGAGCATGCCGGCGTAACTGATAAGGATGACCATGTCGCCCAGTGTGATGCGCCCGGCTACGGCCTCGATGATGCACACCACTTCAATCAGCAGCATCTGCAGCATGCTGAACAGGTCGCCGCTTGTCCAGTAAATCGCGTCCAGCAGCGCCATGCGCAGCCCCGTTTTGCGGTGCGCACCATTGACCTGCTCAAACTTGAGCACCTCGTTTTGCTGCTGCCCAAAGGCGCGCACCACGCGCACGCCGGTGAGGTTTTCCTGCAACACGGTGCTCATTTTGCCCTCGGCCTCTTCGGTTTTGCGGTAGGCCCGCATCACCACCGAAAAGAACTTCCATGCAAACAGCAGCATCAGCGGCATGGGGATCATGCACAGCAGCGTAATCTTGACATCAATACCGAACATCAGCGTCAGCGCCAGCGTAATCATCAGTATGCTGTTGACGATGCTCATCAGCTGTACGTTGAGAAACCGCCGGATATTATCCACATCCGAGGTGCAGCGCTGCAGCAGGTCGCCCGTTTCGGCCTTTACATGGTAGTCATAGGGCAGCTCCTGTACGTGCGCATAGATGCGATCCCGCAGGTGCTGCGCGGTGTCTTCGGCAGCATAGGAACTCAGCCGTCCTTTCAGGAAAGAAAACAGCCCATTGATCAAATTGATGGCAATCAGCGCAGCCCCCGGCAGCCACAGGTTTTTGAGCACAAACTCTCGTCCGCCCTGCAGCGCCAGCCAGTTGTTGATAAACTCCGGCATGCGCGAAGGCTGGCTGCCTAAATAATGGTCAATCAGTTCGGCCAGCATGGCCGGTGTTACAAATCCAATCAATGCAGTCAGTACCGTGGCGATCAGCGCGCCGCCAAAGTGATACTTTCTGCGCTGTATCAACCGCCACATCGGGCGGAAAGAATGCTTTTTCATACGTTCTCCCATATTTTGGACAAAATAAGAGCCTTCGGCAGGCACGCAGAAGGCATCAGACCAAAGGAATGCGCAGTGATTAACGCGCAAGGATTCGGAGGCCGCGTGCCAGCGTCCCAACCCAAATGTACCCCATTTGCTGTAACCGGATCGTCATCGCATACAACCTCCTTTCTCATAATTCTTGCTTATTCTATGGGAGCGTCTGCACGGTTGTCAAGCAATATTGGCACATTTTAAGAACATTTTAAAAACAGGGGAAGGGTACACAAGAAAACCACACGAAAGTGGAGTCTTTCGCGCGGTTAGGATTAACTACTTATGCTTAGCAAAACGCTTGGTCGGTCAGGCAATCGTACCAATGCACATACGTTGTGCCGTTGATGATTAACTGTTCGTTGTCCGGCAATTGTTCGCTCCACAGTTTCCCATACTTTTCCTTGCGCCAGTCGTCCCGGTTGAAACGGCGCCACAGCAGCGTGCGGTCGGCTGCACTCACGTATTGTTCGGACACGATGCCATCCGATTCTATTTCCATGAGGAGTACAGTGTCAAATGTACGCTTCCCGATGGTCAGCCGGTAGGAACCTACAATGTCTGAAACAGGGAAGTCTCCGGATACTGTCAAGGATGTTCCGTTGCGCACAATGCGTCCGGCGGGTACTATGTCCACAGGACGCCCGCAGTTGTCCGGGCCTAAGCCCCAATCCGTTAGAAAGTCATCAGAATCCAGGAAAGTGCGCAGCACGGCAACGCCGTCTTCCTCATGCATTTCAGACAGATACCGGCAATGGGTTGGGGTCAGCTGCGCCACAAACCAGCGGCTGGGCTGTGCATCAGGTTCCTGTTGGCTGGTGCGCGTGGTGACGCTGATGGCAACGCCTGGAACATCATGTACTTTGGCCGGGCCGGTGACCGCAAGGGAATAGGTTTCTGTAAGCGTTGCCGCAGGGTGGTCGTAGATGGCCCAGTCAGCGTGCTCGCCCAAACGCGGCACGAGAAACCAGCCCGGCAATTCCTCCAGGCGGATGGCAGCAGGCGGTGCGGACAGCGGCGTGATGGTGTACGGGGGTTGCCTTTCGGGGAAACAGAAGTGAGTGCTGTCCATAAGAGGTGCTCCTTTCGTGGCGTGGGGGAGGGGGTACAGCTGGCGGAAAGCCTGCCTGGCATTGTGCAGCCTGCTCTTGACCGTGCCCAGGGGGATGCCCAGCGTTTGTGCAATATGGCGCTGTGGCTGCTGGCCCAGGTAATACAGCGTCAGGATTTGCCGGTCGTTGGAGGACAAGGCCGCCAGTGCTTCCTGCACCACATGCTGCTCCAGGGCATCCTCAGGCCCTGGGGATACTGCGGTAGCCATTGTATCCTCCAGCGGCACTTCCTTGTGCCGTGCAAGGGAACGATAGTAGTCGTTGCACTTGTTGCGGGCGATGCGGATAAGCCAGGGCTTGAACGCAGATGCATCGCGCAGGGTATGGTGCTGCTGGAATGCGGTCAGCAGCACGTCCTGCAGCACATCCTCCCAGTCTGATCTGTCTGTCAGCCGATAACGCACAAAGCGCACGATGGCTGTCCGATGCTCGGCAAGCGCCTGCTCAAAGGCTGTTATGTCCATGGGTCCCTCCTTTCTCATGCAATGGGCACACCTTACAAGACGTTCCCGATCCCTGAAAGGTTCACTACATGAAAAAAGACGGACCGTTTCCGATCCGTCTTTAAAACACCGAGATCTCAGTATTTGCGCTTACGGGCGGCTTCCGCCTTCTTCTTGCGCTTGACGCTGGGTTTCTCATAGTGCTCACGCTTGCGCACTTCGGCCAAAACGCCGGAGCGGGCACACTGACGCTTAAAGCGCTTCAGCGCGCTTTCCAGCGTTTCGTTTTCCTTCACACGAATTTCAGACACTTCATTTCACCCCCTTCGCACATCTCGCCTTGGCAATCGCCGCTGTTACGGCAGATGGCGACCGTGAAGCTATTATATCGCGTAGCACGTTCACGCGTCAACATCAAGACAAAACGTTTTTACACATATCAGAGTACTGCGCCCAACTATTGTTATTCGCATAAGACGGCAGTCGAGCGCAAGCACATGGCAACAATGGACAAACTGTCCTTACAATCGGAAGACGAAAATTACAACAAAAATGTTGCAGACAATGTTTAATTACATCTAACTCCTTGTAATAATGTTGCTAAAATATTACAATAAGGCCCATGTTATTGGGTGAGGTATGATTATGAAGCGTTTGCTGTCCTTTGTACTGGTGGTTGCTCTCCTGCTGGGTGCTACTGTGATGGCCCAGATGGAGTCTATTCCATTGGATCAGGGGGATGCTGAGGCCCCCGAAACCATGACGCCCGAAACACGCACGTTAAAGCGTGGCGATACCGGCGATGAGGTGGAGCAGCTGCAAAGCCGTCTGAAAGAGCTTTTGTATTATAAAGGTCCCATCAGCGGCAAGTACCTGGAGATGACGGAAAAGGCTGTTAAGGCTGTGCAAACGGCCTATGGTATGGAGGCCACCGGCCAGGCAGATCCGGAAACGCTGAACATTATATATGGTCAGGCGTACCGCCCGCTTAAAAAGGGAGATTCCGGTGCCGATGTCAAGCGCCTGCAGGAACGCCTGATTGAGCTGGGCTACTACTGGGGCAAGGTCAGCGGCAATTATCTGGACGGCACCACCGCCGCCATCGGCAATTTCCAGATTGACAATGGCATCGAACGCACCGGCAACGCCGATGTAGCAACGCAGCAGCGCATATTCAGCGATGATATTCTGGTGCCCACGCTAAGCCCTGGCGCTACCCCGGCCCCCACCCCCACTGCATCGCCGGAGCCGGACTTAAAATATCCCGGCAGGCTGTCCTACGGCAGCAAGGGCAAGGCGGTGGGTCAGGTGCAGCAGCGCCTGAAGGATTTAGGCTTTTTTGACCGCAAAATTACCAACGGCTTCTATACCCATACGCAGGCCGCCGTCAAAAAGTTCCAGACCTATAACGGGCTGGTGCCAGACGGCGCTGTAGGGGAACAAACTTGGAACGCACTATACAGTGCAGATGTGGTGGATGTGAAAGGCACGCCGCGCCCCTCGCCTGCGCCTACACCCGTGCCCTGGTTTGTGGAAGTGGATGTCAACAACCAGTTGGTCAAAGTGTTCAGTCGCGATGATAAAAATGAGTTTACCAACCTGGAAAAGGTGTTCTGGTGCTCCACGGGTACTACCAAATTCCCCAGCGAAGTGGGGGTGCATGTGTTGACCGGGCGCAAGGCACGCTCGGCGTTGTTCCCCACTTGGGGCAATGCCACTGCGCGTTGGTGGGTGCGCATTACACCGGAAATTGCGTTCCATTCCATTTTGTTTAGCTCATCGGGTGCTGTCAGCATGAAGTCCGTCAACCGTTTGGGCAACCGCGCATCGCATGGCTGCATCCGGCTTTCGATGGCAGATGCCAAATGGATGTATGATAACATCGGCAAGGGCGTAGAGGTGTGGATTCATGAGGACGCCCCCACCGATCCGGAGCTGAAATTTGCCAACAAGCCGGGCGAATTTGACAAGAAAACCTACTATCATAAAGCTACTCCTGCGCCCAGTCAGGCACCGGCCTACAGTGCCGCGCAGGTGCCCGAATCCAACCTGAAGGAGCTGAAGGTGGGCGCGCAGGGCGAGGAAGTGTACTGGATCCAGCAGCGCCTGGCGCAGCTGGGCTTCTATACCGGCACCATCACCGGGCAATACCGCGAGGGTACGCAGGCCGCCGTGAAGGCCTATCAAAAGGCCAATTCCTTAAAGCAGACCGGGCGCGCAGACAAGGCCACACTGACCCATCTGTATGATACTGCACGCGCTGAGTTTGCCACGCAAAGCCCTTTGCCTACCGATACACCAACGCAGATGCCGCCGCCCACTGCAACATCGGCTCCCGAAACGGCAACTCCCGAGAGTCCCTTGCCTGAACCAACGGAAGATGCCGGACCTGTGGGCTGAAACCAAATCAAAACCACCGGCTTAGCCGGTGGTTTTGATTATGCCAGATAGCTTTCCAATAAGCCGCACTCATCCAGCAGCTTAAACAGCGTATACCTTGTGCGGTAGTCCTTGCCGGCCCGCATGCTCAGCGCAGCCAGCTCCTCATCAATACCTACCTCGGCGGGTGTGGTGGGGGCGCCTAGGGTTTGCATGGCTGTGCGCACCACCGACAAATCGGGCATGTTGTTGATAACGCTGCGAATATCCGCGTACCGGCTTACCGCACGCTGGATGCGGCGGGCGTGCTCCTCATCGGTCAGGAAATCGCCGGGGTTTTCTGCGATGATGGCACGCGCCGCTTCCTCGCCATAGGCTTGCTGTAGCCAATCTGTGCGCTGCGCGGGGGAAAGACGGCCAGCCAGCAGCGCCTGCACATCGGGCTTTTCGACAAATCCTTCGTGTGCAAAGCGCATGAAGGCCGGCCACACCATCAGCGTGGCTACCCCCACCGCCGCGCCATGTGAAGGAGGCGTTTCACCGCGCGCCAATTTGGCCATCTCCCAATGATGCGAGATGTTGTGCTCCACAGAGGCCACCGCCCGCGTATGTCCAATAATCATCACCGTAAGCCCCGCCAGCAGCAGCCCCTCCATCAGCGCGCGGATGCCCTGCTCGGTGCGGGCTTTAATGCCTTCAATGTTGTCCAATAGCTTTTGCAGCGCGCCGCTGACCATGTCGCCGCAGGCCTGACAGAATATTTCGTCATTGATGATGTTTCCGATGCGCCAGTCGGCTATGGCAATGTACTTGCCCAGCACGTCGCCAAAGCCCGCCACCACCATGTCCATAGGCGCGTCCTTGAGAATATCCAGGTCACACACGATGATCTCCGGGCACTTTCCATTGCGGTGGATTTTTGCCCCCCGCAGCAGCAGCGGCGCAATGGCGGATGTATATCCGTCCATGGAGGGCGCAGTGCCCACGCACACAAACGGCAGGTTGCAGCGCTCGGCATTGATGCGCGTGATGTCCGTCAGCGAGCCCGAACCCACGCTGATTAAAAAATCCGTGTCATGCTGTATGCTCAGCAACACCTCGCCACAGGCACACTCGTCGGGCTCCACATGATCTTTTCGTGTGATCACACAGGGTCTAACCTCATATCCGACCCGCTCCAGCATTTCCTGGCAGCGCTGACCGGCCAGGGGGTAGGTGATATTGTCCGCTACCAGCACGCATTTTTTGCCAAACCCGCGCCTTGCGATGTATGCGGGTACATTCTTCAGGATGCCTGCATCCAGGTATACATCCACCTGCGGCTGTGCATGCTCTATGCCGCAGTCACAAACCACTTTGCCAAACACCAACCTGCCATCCTGTGTATAGGTAACATCAACGGCCATCATGCTTTCCTCCTTTTTTCTTATCGTATCACGTGCCCGCGCTGTCTTCAAGCCTTGCCCACCTTGCGAAACAGGTCTGATGCATGCTATAATCCAACAGAATTGGGAACAAATACACCAAGTGCAAGGGGAGGATACGTTTCATGTTGCCGATGCATATCTTCCTAGTGGGGATGACCGGTGGAGGGAAATCCACCCTGGGCCGAAAACTGGCGGCCAATTTGGGCATTCGCTTTGTGGATACCGATCAGCGTGTGTGTGAAATGATGGGCTTGAGCGAGGCTGACATCATCAAGCAATTTGGTGAAGAGTTTTACCAAAACGCTGAAACCGGCGTGCTGATGGGGCTAAGCGCTGAGCCGCCCAGCATTGTGGCTACCGGCGGCAGGATGCCGATGCTCAAAGAAAATGTAAAGCTGATGCAAAATCAGGGCATCATTATCCATGTGGAAAAGCCGCTGGATCAGCTGCTGGCCGAGGCCCTTGTCCGACAGCAGGGGGGCGAGGATGAGCTGTCGCATGATGAAATCGTGGCGCAGTACAACCGCCGCATTGGTTATTACCGTGCGTGTGCCGACCATACGCTGGACAATGCGCATGGCCCGGTGCAAGGCCTGTCCGCATTGACCGAGATGGTGGAAGAACTGGCATAATCTGTGCTTTTAAAGGAGTTTAGGTGAACAAAACCATCGGATGGTACCCTGGGCACATGGCCAAGGCCAAGCGGCTGCTAAGCCAGCAATTGTCGCGTGTGGATGTGGTTATTGAAGTGTGTGACGCACGGCTGCCGCTGTCCAGTCGCAACCCTGATCTGCTGCCCATGATTGCACATAAAAACCGTTTTCTGGTGCTTAATAAGGCCGACTTGGCCAATCCCGCAGTTACTGCGCGCTGGAATGCCTGGTTTACCCAACAAGGTGAAGTAGTCGCCGAGGCCGTGGGTACGCGTCCGTTGCGCGCACTGCGCCGTTTGATCGAGGAAGCTGTGCGCGAGCGGATGCAGCGCAATGAGCAGCGCGGCGTCAAGCGCACAGTGCGTGCTATGGTGGTGGGCTTGCCCAATGTGGGCAAAAGTACGATAATCAACACATTGGCCGGCAGCAAAACGCTGAAGGCTGAGGATCGCCCCGGTGTGACACGCGCTAACCAGTGGGTGCGCATCGCCCCGTTTATCGAGATAATGGATTCACCCGGCTTGCTGTGGCCGCGCCTGGACGATCAGCAGGCCGCGCGCCGTCTGGCCTATATTGCGGCCATTCGTGATGAAGTGCTGGATACCTATCGCCTGGCGCAGTCCCTGGCCGAGGAACTGATGGTGCTGGAGCCTGAATTGTTTATGAACCGATTCCGTGTGGAGGATGCTTCGTTGCGCGGGCAGGCCCTGATGGAAGCCATCTGCGTAGGGCGCGGCTTCATTGGCCGTGGTGCGGTGCCCGACCTTGACCGCGGCGCATCGGTGCTGCTGGATGAGTTCCGCGCCGGACGCATTGGGCGCATCTCGCTGGAAATGCCGCCGGCGGAGGATAGCCATGCGCATTGACCGCGCCGCCCGGGCTCGCGCCCTGATGGAGTTTGAAGCATCCTACCGCGTGCATGGTGTGTGCGCAGGCATTGATGAGGTGGGCCGCGGGCCGCTGGCCGGGTGCGTGCTGGCGGCCTGTGTGGTGATGCCGGAGGAGCCGCTGCTTCAATGGGTGGATGATTCCAAAAAATTATCCGAGACGCGCCGGGAGAAAGCATATCAGGAAATCCTTAATATCGCCCTGTTTGTGGGTATAGGCCGCGCTGAACCTAAAGAGATTGATGAGATGAACATCCGCAACGCCACGCGCCTGGCCATGCAGCGCGCAGCCGAAGGCGCGCCCGCGGGCATTTTCCTTGTGGACGCGGAGCAAAGCATCGGCCTGCCCGGTGCCGAGATTGCCGTTGTGCATGGCGATGCCATGTGCTACAGCATCGCGGCGGCCAGTATCATTGCCAAAGTGACCCGCGACCGGGAAATGCGTAAGCTGGATGCGCAGTATCCGGCGTATGGCTTTGCGCGCAACAAGGGCTATGGCACGGCGGAGCATATGCAGGCCATCCGCGAACACGGCCCCTGCCCTGTCCACCGCAGGAGTTTTTTGACTAGATTGTTACAAACCGAATGAGTAATCGTAGCTATCAATCCGGCCTGGCAGGGGAGGAAAAGGCCTGCAAATACCTGGAAAATCAGGGCTACCAGGTGCAGGCCACCCGCTACCGCGCCCAAGGCGGCGAGATTGACATCATCGCGCGGGATGGCACATACTTGGTATTCATCGAGGTTAAGTATCGCCCCGATGACCGTATCAGCACAGGGCTGCGTGCGGTAACCGGCGATAAGCGCGCCCGCATGCGCCGCGCGGCAAGTGCCTACATGGCCAGTTTGCCCCGTCCTGCCCGGATGCGTTTTGATATCCTTGAAATCACCCGCGCTGGTGTATGGCACAAGAAAAATGTGGGCATGGGCCCTTGAGGGAACGATGAAACGACAACGTATACTCATCCTATTGGCCGTATGCCTGGTGGCTGCGGCATTGCTTTATACGGGTCTGCGGCCGCAGCCGCAGGCGCCGGCGGAACTGGGCAAAAACCTGCTGGTCAATGGCGATTTTTCACAAATGGAGGGCGAATACCCCGTCGGTTGGGATATCGACTACTACTGGCGCACACAGGGGATTACGTCTTTTGATGTGGTGGAGGGACGCGACGGACAGGGCGTGCGCATCATTAACCGTGAGCCCAACGACGCGCGCTATTTCCAAGCGGTGCAGGTGCAGCCCAACACGCTGTATTGCTTAAGCGGCTATATCCGCGCATCGGCGCAGGATGGGCGCGGCGCCAACCTGTCCATTGAAGGCGGACACAATTACTCTGACATATTGTTTGATACCGCAGGGGAGTGGCAGCAGGTTAAGCTGTATGGCCGCACCGGCAAGGATCAGACGCAGGTGACGGTGTTTGCGCGCCTGGGCGGGTACAGCGGTGAAGCCACCGGCGAGGCCATGTTTGACGACCTGCGCTTGGAGGCCGTCAGCGCAGTGCCGGACGAATACTACGAGGTATCCTGGGAACCGCCCGCCCCCATGACGCCAGCCAAGCCCGAACCACCTGCCCGGGCGGCCTGGCCTTGGCTGATGCTAATCGCGCTGTGCTATGCGGCGCTGGCTTGGATGCTGGCCAAATGGGCGCAGGCGGTAAACACAACCGAGCTTGAGCAAAATAAGCATGCCGGGGTTTCCTGGCAGGTGGCGGTGCTGCTGCTGGCCGCGCTGCTTACGCGGATATTGATCGTGTTTGTGGTGCCGGGCTATGGCGTGGACATCGGCTGCTTTACCGGCTGGGCCAACCGCATGGCGGAGGTAGGGCCTGCCAACTTCTACCTGACCGAACAGCACAGCGATTACCCGCCGGGGTATATGCTGGCGCTGTGGCCGCTGGGCGCACTGTCGCGCGGCAGCGGCGGCACGCCAGAATGGCTGGTCAAACTGCCCAGCGTGCTGGCAGATGTGGTGGCCATCTATGTGCTGTACCGCGTGGCGCGCAGCAGGGATAACCATCGCAGTGCGCTGCTTCTTGCGGCGCTGTACGCTGCTCATCCGCTGACCTATGTGGCGGGCGCAGCCTGGGGGCAGGTGGACAGCCTGCTCACCCTGCTGCTGGTGCTCACGGTGCTGACGGCCATCAAGGGGCAATGGATCGCAGCATTGCCCATCTATGTGCTGGCTGTGCTGGTAAAACCGCAGGCGCTGATGTTTGGCCCTATTGGCCTGGCCGCGTTGATAATGGATTTGGCGATGCACAAGGATAAACAGCGCCGTGTTTCAGCGCTGCGGGGTGCGGGCATTTCCGCGCTGGTGGCGCTGGCGATTGTACTGCCCTTTGTAACGGCCATGGAGCAACCGCTGGCCTGGCTGGTGAAGCTGTACAGTGGCACCATGACTTTCTATGGCCAGGCCACGGTCAACGCTACTAATTTGTATTTTCTGTTTGGCCTGAATTGGGTGCCTGTAGGCGATAATGCAGGCTGGCTGCTGCGCCTGGCGGGCACGCTGGCGGTGCTGGTGCCGGTGGCTTTCTATGTGCTGCGTGCACGCCCTGGCCGCAGGCAATTGCTGTGGGTGTCGCCGCTGGCAGCGCTGGGCATTGCTGTCGCCGCTATTCCTACGAGCATGTCGCTGATGGGCACGCTGCTGATGGTGGCGGTGTTCTATTTGGTCTGCGTGCAGTTTATGGCGCGCCGTGACATAGGCTGGCTGCCTTTCTTTGGTGCCACGATGCTCATTGCGTTCTGCTCGCTGGGCACCATGATGCACGAGCGGTATGTATTCCCGGCCATATTGCTGCTGTTGCTGGCGTATGTGCGCTTCCGTGACTGGCGTATCCTGTGGCTGATGCTGTTGGTAAGCGTGGCGGCGTTCCTTAATGTGGGCATTGTATTGGATCGGGCCATTCGTATTGGCGGGCCCGCAGGCCACCTGACAGCCCCCTATTTCAACATTGCGGGCGAAGCCCCCTGGGTGGAGTATCTTGCAGCGGTGCTGTTGGTGCTGTCCGGTATCTATGCATTATATCTGGGCTGCGTGTTTGCCTGGAGCAAGCCGGATCCCGTGCCGCCTCGGCCATTAACGATTGCTGATAAAGAGGAAAGCCATACCCCCTCTGCCATACGCGCGCTGCTCCATCTCAAGCCCCTTGTGCGCACCGACCACAAGGATTGGATTTGGATGCTGGCTATCACCACCATCTATTCGGTTGTTGCTTTTACCAACTTGGGCTCCATGCGCGCGCCGCAAAACGCCTGGGTGTCGCGCGAGGAAGGGGAGATGGTCGCCTTTGACTTGGGTGAGGAACGCACCTTCAACGTGCTTACCTATGCCGGTATCCACTGGAGCCCCCGCGATTTCACCTGGGAAACCAGCACGGACGGTGAAACGTGGACAGCCTACAATGCCCGCGTGGTGCAGGGCAACTGTTTTTCCTGGCGCTATCAAAGTGATTACACGATCAATGAAGAGGGCAATACTGTCTTTCAGGCTATGCCTTATACGTTCACCGCGCGTTACCTGCGCCTGATCGCGGGGGGCAGCGGCATTACGCTCAATGAGATGCTGCTGCGCGATGCGGAAAGCCAGCAAACGCTGCCCGTCCAGCTGATAACCGGCAATGGCGAGGCTCTGATAGACGAGCAGGATACATTGGTTGGCGAGCCCAGCTGGTATAACAGCGCCTATTTTGACGAAATTTACCACCCGCGCACGGCGCTGGAGCATCGCAATGCCATTTGGGGCATAGAGCCCAACAGCACCTATGAGGTCAGCCATCCGCCGCTGGGCAAGCTGTTCATGACGTTCAGCATCATGATATTTGGCATGACGCCCTTTGGCTGGCGCTTTGCGGGCGCATTGGCGGGCGTGCTGATGCTGCCGGGTATGTATCTCTTGGGCAGGCTGCTTACCAAACGCCGCTTAGGCGGCATCATGGCATGCCTGCTGATGGCGCTGGATGCCATGCACTTTACACAGACGCGCATTGCCACCATCGACAGCTTTGTCACGCTGTTTATCATCTGGTCGTTCTATTATATGTTCCGCTACGCGCTGATGCCGCACTTTATGTGCAGCCTGCGCAGCACGCTGCGCCCGCTGGCTTTGAGCGGCCTGTTCATGGGGCTGGCCATTGCTTCCAAGTGGACGGGTATGTACGCTGGTGTGGGGCTTGCAGTGATCTTTTTCTGGACGGTGGTGCGTCAGATAAGGCAGGGGCTGTATGCGCAGCGCCAGTTGGCTGTGAACCAAGGGGAAGAGGAGCCGCCTGCTTTTGCCGCCGCGCGCGGTTGGCCCCGGCGCGTACTCCTTACGCTGGTGGCCTGCGTTGGCTTTTTTGTGCTTGTTCCCGCGCTGATTTACTATGTGTCGTTTATCCCGTGGTTCATGCGCACGCCGGGCGGCATCACGCCGCAAAAGGTATGGGATGCCAGCATTAGCATGTACAACTATCATGCCAAGCCCGGCTTCGGGATGGATCATCCCTATTATTCGCCCTGGTATGAATGGCCGCTTAGCATCAAGCCCATGTGGTACTTTGCCGGCAAGCGCGTGGGCAGCACCGCCAGCACGATATTTGCCTTTGGCACCCCCGCCGTGTGGTGGGCGGGGCTGTTGGCGCTGCTGGTCGTCATGGGCCATTTTGTGGCGCAGCATATCCGCCTGAAACCTGCGCAGATTACCGGCGACAATGTTTCGGGCGATCACCGCCCGGCGCTGCTCATCTTAGCTTTCTGCGCGCAGTATTTGCCCTGGGTGCTGGTGCCGCGGGGGACATATATCTACCATTATTTCCCGTCGGTGCCGTTTATTATCCTGTGCATCGTGCTGGTGGCGGACTGGCTGCAGGATCGGTTTGGCCGTAAAGTATTGCCGCTTATTATGGGCTACCTGGTGCTGGTGCTGCTGATGTTCATCGCGTTCTTCCCGTACATGAGCGGCGTGCGCGTGCCCATGGCCTGGCTGGATGCGATGAAGTGGTTTCCCAATTGGCTGTTCTATTGATAAAAAGGGGGGATAGGCCATGATTGCGCGTACCTTGTGCTTTGCCTTGTCCGGCACCGAGGGCGAGCCTGTGCAGGTAGAAGCCTATGTGACCACCGGCAGCACGTTTCAGTTTGCCATGGTCGGCCTGCCCGATACCGCCGTCAAGGAAAGCCGTGACCGCGTCACGGCGGCGCTAAAAAACAGCGGGTTTACCATGCCCTTTGGCCATACCACCATCAACCTGTCCCCGGCAGATCTCAAAAAAGAAGGCAGCGTGTTCGACCTGCCCATCGCGATGGCCATCATTCTGGCCAGCCGCCAGATACGGCCGCAGGTGGATATCGGAAAAGTGCTGCTGCTGGGTGAATTGGCGCTGGACGGGCAACTGACGCATGTCAACGGCGCGCTGTCCATGGTGATTGCTGCGCGTGAGCGGGGCGTCAATCAGGTCATTTTGCCGGTGGCCAATGCCAAGGAAGTAAACACCGTAGAGGGCATGCAGGTGTTTCCCGCGCGCAGCCTATACGAGGCTGCCCAGCACATTGCCGGCAAAATGCCCATATTGCCGCAGGCGCAGCGTAGCTATCAGGAGTGCTTAGCCGAGCAGCCCATCGGCGCGGACTTAGCCCAGGTGCGCGGCCAGGCCTCGGCGCGGCGCGCGCTGGAAATCGCCGCCGCAGGCGGGCATAATCTGCTGATGGTCGGCGTTCCTGGCAGCGGTAAGACCATGCTGGCGCGCTGCCTGCCCGGTATATTGCCGCAGATGGTGCAGGCCGAGGCCTTTGAAACCACGCGCATATACAGCGTATGCGGCATGCTCAAGCCCGGCGAAGGCCTGATGACGCAGCGCCCGTTCCGTACGCCGCATCACTCTGCGTCGGTGGCCTCTCTGGTGGGCGGCGGTGCCAATGCCCGCCCTGGCGAGGTATCGCTGGCGCACAACGGCGTGCTTTTTTTAGACGAAATGCCAGAGTATCCCCGCAGTGTGCTGGAAGCATTGCGCCAGCCGCTGGAGGATGGATACGCTACGGTGTCGCGCGTGCGTGCCCGTGCGCGGTATCAATCATCGTTCATGCTGGTGGCCAGCATGAACCCCTGCCCGTGCGGATATTATGGCAGCCGGGTCAAGCCCTGCCGCTGCGGCAGCCACGAGATCCGCAAATATTTAGACCGGATATCCGGCCCGCTGCTGGATCGCATTGAGCTGCAGGTGGAAGTGGACAACGTGCCCATTGAAGACATCACCTCACCGCATCAGGCCGAGGACAGCCTGACCGTGCGCGCGCGCGTGGTAGCCGCGCGCAACCGGCAGCTTCAGCGCTATCAGGGCACGCCGTTCCGCTGCAATGCACAGCTGGACACCAAGCACATGGATGCCTTTGCCAAGGTATCGCCGCAGGCCTTGAAGCTTTTGCAGGCTGCGATGCAGCGGCATGCTTTCAGCATGCGCGTGTATGGGCGATTAATCAAGGTGGCGCGCACCATTGCCGACCTGCGCGGGGATGAGAACATCGAGTTGGAAGCCATGGCCGAGGCCGTGCAGTTCCGCATGATTGATGCCAAATATTGGGGCGGTGCCTATGGACAGTGAGCAAAACTCCCTATACACGCTGTGGCTGGCGCTCAGCGATAGCCTGACCTGGCAGGCGCGGCAACGCTTGCTGGAGGAACCTGGCGCGGCGCAGGTGTTTGCCTGCGATGATTTGTCGGCTTTTATATCGGACAAGGCCGCGCGGGAGTTGCACAGCCTGCGCAGCATCGGCTTAGACAAGGCTGTGCTGCGTCTGGAACAGCTGGGCATATCCTGGGCTTTGCAGGGAGAGAGCTGCTATCCCCAAAAACTTTTACATATCATTGACCCGCCGCATGTGATTTTTTATCAAGGCGTGCTGCACAATGCGCCGGAGCGCGCGGTGGCCATCGTGGGCTCCCGGCGCGAAACACGCTACGGGCGTGAGCAGGCGCATCGCATTGCCCGCGAGCTGGCGCAGCAGGGTGTGACGGTGGTCAGTGGGCTGGCGCGCGGCATCGATACCGCAGCGCACCGCGGTGCCCTGGAGGGCGGCGGGCGCACGATTGCGGTGCTGGGCTCGGGCCTGGCCAACCTGTACCCGCCGGAAAACAAAGACCTGGCACGGGAGATTATCCAGGCAGGTGGCGCTGTTATCAGCGAGCTGCCGCCCTCGTCGGAGCCGCTGGCCTTTCATTTCCCGGTGCGCAACCGCATCATCAGCGGGCTGTCCGATGCCGTGCTGCTGGCGGAAGCGCGCGAAAAAAGCGGCACCTGGATTACCGTGGGGCATGCCCTGGCGCAGGGGCGCGAGGTGTTTGCGCTGCCGGGGCCGGTGGACGCGCCGGGCAGCGTGTTGCCGCACAAGCTGATAAGAGAGGGCGCGCGCCTGTGCACCTGCGCCCAGGAACTGATGGAGGATATGGGCTGGATGATGGAGCAGCAAGCCCCGGAACAGCTGTCCTTTGACGTAACCCGTTTGACAAGCGTGCAACGGTCGATATATGATGCGCTTTGTGCCGAAAGCCACAGTTTTGACGAGCTTCTTGCGCTCACCGCGCTGCCTGTGTCAGACCTGAATACCCAACTGACCTTGATGGAGTTGGATGGCTTGGTGGAAACGCTTCCAGGCCGGCTTTTCCGGCTGGCACGGACACACGCGTAATATATGGAGGACAGGTTTTGGCCGCAAAACAGAAAAAACTGGTTATTGTAGAATCACCCGCCAAGGCAGGAACCATCGGGAAGTTCTTAGGGCGGGGATATAAGGTGCTGGCCTCGCAGGGGCATGTGCGCGATTTGCCGCGCTCGCAGCTGGGCGTGGATGTCGAAGATGACTTTGCCATGCGCTATATCACCATCCGGGGCAAGGGTGAAATCCTGGCCATGCTGCGCAAGGAAGCCAAATCAGCGTCGGATATTTTGCTGGCGACTGACCCTGACCGCGAGGGTGAGGCCATCTCCTGGCACCTGGCTGAGGTGCTCAAGATTGACGATGATGCATTGTGCCGGGTGGAGTTTAACGAGATTACCAAAAAATCCGTGGCAGCGGCCATCAAAAAACCGCGCGCCATCAATATGGATCTGGTGGATGCGCAGCAGGCGCGCCGCGCACTGGATCGCTTAGTGGGCTATAAAATCAGCCCGCTGCTGTGGGCCAAGGTCAAAAAAGGCCTGTCCGCAGGCCGTGTGCAAAGCGTGGCCGTGCGCCTGATTGTTGACCGCGAGGAAGAAATCGAAGGTTTTGTGCCGGAGGAATACTGGGACGCCTTTGCGCAGGTGCCCCTGCACCGCGAAAACGGGCAGAAGGCGGATTTCCAGGTGCGCTTAGCCGCGCTGGACGGCAAAAAGGCTGAGCTGACCAATCAAGCCCAGGCCGAGGACGCCAAAAAGCGCATGGAAAGCGCCAAACTGTCCGTCAAGGAAGTGCGCAACCGCGAAAAACGCAAGTCCCCCGCGCCGCCGTTTACCACCTCCACCCTGCAACAGGAAGCTTCACGCAAGCTGAACTTCACCATCGCCAAGTGCATGCAGGTGGTGCAGGGCCTGTATGAGGGCGTGGAGCTGGCCAAGGGCAACACACAGGGCCTTGTTACCTACATCCGTACCGACTCGGTGCGCGTAAGCGAGGATGCGCTGAGCGCCGTGCGCGGATATATTGGGGATACCTATGGCGCAGACTATCTGCCCGAAAGTGCCAACCAGTACAAGGGCCGCACCAATGCGCAGGATGCGCACGAAGCCATCCGCCCGGTGGATGTATCGCTCACCCCGGAGGCCGTCAAGTCCGCGCTGACGCGTGATCAGTTCCAGCTGTACCGGCTCATTCATGCGCGCTTTGTGGCCAGCCAGATGACCGATGCCCGCTTTGAAACGCGCACCATCGACATGGAGGGTGACGGCGTGCTGCTGCGCTACTATGGCGAGGTCAAGCGGTTTGCCGGGTTTACCGCCGTCTATGAGGAAGGCAGCGACGAAGCGCAGGATCCTGCGGCGTCCTATTTGCCGCAGGCCGCTCAAGGCGATGCCGTGACCATAAACGAGGTGACCATTGACCAGCACTTCACCCAGCCGCCCGGACGCTATACCGAGGCTTCGCTGGTGCGCACGCTGGAGGAAAAGGGCATTGGCCGTCCGTCCACCTACGCGCCTACCGTGACCACCGTGATTGCCCGCGGCTATGTATCGCGCGAAAAGAAGCGCCTGTACCCCACAGAGCTGGGGCGTATGGTCAACGACCTGATGAAGGAATATTTCGCCACCATTGTTGACCCGGACTTTACCGCGCGCATGGAAGCTGAATTGGACGCTGTGGAAACCGGGGAAACGCCGTGGAAAGAGGTGCTGCGTGACTTCTATCCGCCGTTTGAGGAGCAGCTGAAGCGCGCCGATGAAGCCATCGAAAAGGTGGAAATTGCCGACGAGGTCAGCGATACGGTTTGCGACCAATGCGGCGCGATGATGGTGTACAAGATGGGACGCTACGGCCGGTTTTTGGCCTGCCCCAATTTCCCGGAATGCCGCAATACGCTGCCTATTTTGGTATATATCGATGCGCCCTGCCCTGCCTGCGGTGCGCGCCTGCTGGAAAAAACCAGCCGCAAAAACCGCAAGTTCTATGGCTGCGAGCGCTATCCGGAGTGTGATTTTGTTTCCTGGGATCAGCCTGTCAGCAAGCCCTGCCCCAAGTGCGGCAGCTACATGACCTTAAAGCGCCGCCGAGACCAGGACCTGCTGCTGTGCTCCAACGAAAGCTGTCGCCACCGCGAGGAGGTGGAGCGGGCGGATGAGGAGGCCTGACCCCAAGGTTACCGTGGTGGGCGGCGGCCTGGCCGGCTGTGAGGCGGCGTGGCAGCTGCTTACCCGCGGTGTGCCCGTGCTGCTTGTGGACATCAAGCCTCACCAGCGCACCCCTGCGCATCAAAGCGATGATCTGGCCGAGCTGGTGTGCAGCAACAGCTTGAAGTCCGACCGCCTGCAGAACGCTGCAGGCCTGCTCAAGGAAGAGATGCGCAGGCTGAATTCGCTGATTATCCGCGCGGCGGATGCCAACCGCGTGCCCGCAGGCGGCGCGCTGGCGGTGGATCGAGAGGCGTTTTCGGCTTTCGTTACGCGTCACATCCGTGAGCACCCGCTGCTGACCTATCAGGCGCGCGAGGTGACCGACATCCCCGAAGGCCCGTGCATTATTGCCACCGGCCCCCTGACCACGGTCAGCCTGTGCGAGAAAATCAGCGCGCTGTCCGACCGCGCCATGCTGTCGTTCTATGATGCGGCCGCGCCCATTGTTACGGCGGAATCCATTGACATGGGCCGGGTGTTCCGCGCCTCGCGTTATGGGCGCGGGGATGATTATCTCAACTGCCCCCTGGACGAGGAAACCTACCTGCGTTTCCGGGAGGCGCTGGCAACAGCTCAGACAGCGCCCGTGCATGGCTTTGAGGAGCAACATGTGTTTGAAGCCTGCATGCCGGTGGAGGTGCTGGCCAAGCGCGGCGAAATGGCGCTGGCCTACGGCCCCATGCGCCCGGTAGGGTTGCGTGACCCGGCCACCGGCAAACGGCCTTACGCCAATGTGCAATTGCGTCAGGAGGACACGCAGGGGCAGCTGTACAATCTGGTAGGCTTCCAAACGCGCCTTACCTTTGGCGAGCAAAAGCGCGTGTTCGGCATGATCCCCGGCCTGGAAAACGCGGAGTATGCGCGCTTCGGCGTCATGCACCGCAACACATTTTTAAGCAGTCCGGGCTTTTTAGACGATCTGTTCCGCGTAATCGGGTGGGAAGAGCTGTTCTTTGCCGGGCAATTGACGGGCGTGGAAGGCTATGTGGAAAGCGCAGCCAGCGGGCTGGTATGCGGGCTGACCATGGCGCTGACGCTGGCCGGGCACACGCCGCCGCATTTTCCGGGCACCACGGCGCTGGGCGCGCTGTGCCGGCACGTATCTACCCCCAACCGTGATTATCAGCCCATGCGCATCAGCTTTGGCCTGATGGATACGCTGCCTGAGCGTGTGCGCAACAAGGAGCAGCGCTATCTGCAATTATCGCAGCGCGCGCTGGAACATATAGACGCTATCATTGATAACTTACCCCACAACCCCCATGAGGTGAATGTATGCAGTTAAAAGGAACAACCATTTGTGCGGTACGCAGGGATGGCCGCGTAGCCATCGCCGGTGACGGCCAGGTCACCATGGGCGAGAGCACCATTTTCAAAAGCACGGCCACCAAGGTGCGCCGCATCTACCAAAATCGTGTAGCCATCGGCTTTGCGGGCAGCGTGGCCGACGCCATTACCTTAAGCGAGCTGTTTGAGGAAAAACTGGTAGAAACCAACGGCAACTTGGAGCGTGCCGCCGTGCGCCTGGCCCGCGATTGGCGCGGCGACAAGGCCCTGCGCAAGCTAGAGGCGCTGCTGATTGCGTCCGATGGCACGGATTTGCTGATCATCAGCGGAAATGGCGAGATCATCAACCCCGATGACGGCATCTGCGCCATTGGTTCAGGCGGCAACTATGCCCTGGCGGCAGCCCGTGCGCTGCTTCAAAACACCAGCCTTAGCGCGCATGACATTGCCGAAAAGGCGCTGCACATTGCGGCGTCCATTTGCGTGTATACCAACGACCATATCACCGTGGAGGACATTGCGCCATGACAAGGGAACTGACCCCGCGTGAGGTTGTCCGCGAGCTGGACCGCTATATCATCGGCCAGGATGAGGCCAAGCGTGCCGTGGCTGTTGCGCTGCGCAACCGGTACCGCCGTGCGCGTGTGGATGACGAAATGCGCGCGGAAATTTACCCCAAGAACATCCTGATGATGGGCCCCACCGGCGTGGGCAAGACCGAGATCGCCCGCCGCCTGGCCAAGCTGGTCAATGCACCGTTTGTCAAGGTGGAAGCCACCAAGTTTACCGAGGTGGGCTATGTCGGGCGCGATGTCGAAAGCATCATCCGCGACCTGGTGGAAAATGCCGTGCGCATGGTGCGCGCCGAGCATGAGGAGCGCGTGGCCGCCCGTGCCGGCGTGCTGGCCGAGGATGCGCTGGTATCCCTGCTGGTCAATCCGCGCAAAAAGCCTGTCGCCAACCCCATTGATGTGCTGCTGGGTGCCCGCAATGCGCGCGAGCCTGAGCCCAGCGATGAGGAAAAGGTGGCCATTGCCGGCCGCCGCGAGCAGGTGCTGGAGCAGCTGCGCCAGGGACAGTTAGAGGATAATGAAATTGAGGTAGAGGTGGAAGAAGCCGCCCCGCAGCTGGAGGTAGGCGGCAATGCTATCAACATCGGCGATATGATGGGCGGCATGCTGCCCAAGCGCACCAAGATGCGGCGCGTCAAGGTGCGTGAAGCGCGCAAAATATTAACCTCACAGGAAGCGCAAAAGTTGATCGACGAGGATGCTGTCAAGGAGGAGGCGCTGCAGCGCGCCGAGCAAAACGGCATTGTGTTCATCGACGAGATTGACAAAATTGCCGGGCGTTCCAGTGGCGGCAGCGGCCCGGATGTATCGCGCGAAGGCGTACAGCGCGATATCCTGCCTATTGTGGAGGGCAGCACGGTCAGCACCAAGTACGGCAGCATCAGCACCGACCATATGCTGTTCATTGCCGCCGGCGCATTCCATGTGGCCAAGGTGACCGACTTAATCCCGGAGCTGCAAGGCCGTTTCCCGGTGCTGGTCAGGCTGAAAAGCCTGACAAAGGATGATTTTGTGCGTATATTGTCGCAGCCGGACAACGCGCTGACACGCCAGTATACTGCGCTGCTGGCTACGGACAATGTCTTTTTATCCTTTGATGAGGATGCTTTAGAGGCCATCGCGGAAGCCGCCTGCCGTGCCAACGAAGCCGGCGAAGATATCGGCGCCCGCAGGCTGCACGCGGTGTTTGAGGAGCTGCTGGAGGACATTCTCTTTAACGCCGGCGGTGAAAACATGCCGGAGGTCAAGCTTAACATCACGGCTGATTATGTCCGCGAGCATGTCAAAGCGGCCAAGGAAGACGATATCGGACGGTTTATTCTGTAAATTACAAAGTCAAAGAATTGAGGCCGGGGAATGCTCTCCCCGGCCTCTTTGCATGAACAACTGATTTTATACCGGACAGATGCACACCGCACCGGGAATGGGCAGCGTGTCCAGCAGCGTGCCATCGTGGGCCACGGCCGTGACGGTGCCGCTGATCTGGTTGGCGCACAAAAAGCCATACGATGTGACCACAAAATCCCGCGGGCTTTGGCCGTGGCAGGGGATATGTCCGGCGGGCGTTATACGTCCGGATGCATCCACTTCAAATGCCGCGATGTTGTCAGCGCCGCGGTTGGACACATACAGCCTGCTATCAGCCAGACGGATGGCGGCGCAGGTGTTGTCTGGATAATCCCCATCCTGGGGCAACGTGGACAGGCTTTGCTGCTGCGTCCAAGCTTCGTCGTCCAGCGCAAAGGACAGCACGGTGCTGCTCAATTCACCGGCCACATAAAACTGCTGGTCGTTGCGGAATACCAAATGCCGGGGCCCGGTGCCTGCGGGCACGGAAATGCGCTGTTTTTCGGTCAGCATGCCATCGGGCACTGCGGTATATACGATGATTTGGTCAATGCCCAAATCGCATACAAACAGCTCCTGTTTGCCTGGCCGGAAAGCTACATGGTGCACATGTGCTTTTTCTTGGCGGGTGGGGTGTGCGCCGCGTCCATGGTGCTGTATCTGCTGTATTTGCCGGGTGATGCGGCCGTCGCTGTCGATGGCCAGCACCGCCAGGCTGCCTTGGTGGTAATGCGCGGTGTACAATGTGTTTTCCGCATCGTTCAATGCCAGGTGGCAGGCGCGCGCATCATCCATGACGCAGGCAGAAAGGGGTGCAAAGGGCTCCTTCGCAATGCAAAAACTTACCGCTACGCCCTGGTCTTGCTCATCCTCCGCTACTACAAACAGCCGCTGCCCATCCTGCGAGGGGATCAGGTATGTGGGGTTGCGCAGTGCATCGTAGCTGTCAAGCAGGGTCAATCGCCCGTTCTCATCCTTACACAGCGCCAACCCCGGGCTGCCGGGTACGCTGTAGGTGCCTACATAAAAACGCATGTTTCTTTACCACTCCTTTTTGCTTACTATATCATGCGCGGGTGCTTGTTACAATCAAGTCGTGTTGGTTGCGGTGGTTGGGGGCGTCCTGTATAATGATAGGTGGCGACAGCCAAAAGGAGAAATCGACTGAATGTTTACAAAGATAAAGAACGCGTTGGGGTTTGGCGAGGAAGCCAAACTCAAGCCGCTGCGCAAGATAGCCGATCACATAGAAAAACTGGAACCCACCTATCAGGCCATGAGCGATGAGCAACTGCGCCAGCAAACGCAGCTGTTCCGCAACCGGCTGGCCAAAGGCGAAACGCTGGATGACCTGCTGCCCGAAGCGTTTGCCGTGGTGCGCGAGGCCGCGCAGCGCACGCTGGGCCTGCGTCCGTTTTATGTGCAGCTGATTGGCGGCATCGTGCTGCATCAGGGCCGCATCGCTGAAATGAAAACCGGCGAGGGCAAAACGCTGACGGCCTGCCTGCCGGCATACCTGAACGCGCTGACGGGCGAGGGCGTGCACATCGTTACGGTCAATGACTACCTGGCGTCCTTCCAGGGCGAAGATATGGGCAAGCTGTACCGCTTTTTGGGGATGACGGTGGGCGTTATCGTGCACGACCTGACCAACGAGCAGCGCAGGCAAGCCTATGCGTGTGACATTACCTACGGCACCAACAATGAAATGGGCTTTGACTACCTGCGCGATAACATGGTCATCTACAAGCACGAGATGGTGCAGCGCGGGCACGCCTATGCCGTGGTGGACGAGGTGGACTCCATCCTGATTGACGAAGCACGCACGCCGCTGATCATCTCCGGCCAGGGTGACAAGCCCACCGATATGTACGAAAAGGCCGACCGCTTTGTGGGCCGCCTGCGCCGCGATACCGATTATACTGTGGACGAAAAAGACCGCGCCGTGATATTCACCGAGGAGGGCACGCGCAAGGCTGAAAGCGCCTTTGGCATTGATAACTTGGCCGATGTAGAAAACAATGACCTCAACCATTACCTGATCCAGGCGCTCAAGGCGCATGCGTTGTTCAGGCGCGATACGGATTATGTGGTGCAAAACGATGAAGTCATCATCGTTGATGAGTTTACCGGCCGCCTGATGATTGGCCGCCGCTATTCGGACGGGTTGCACCAAGCCATCGAGGCCAAGGAGCGCGTCCAGGTGGAGCGCGAAAGCAAAACGCTGGCCACCATCACGTTCCAGAACTATTTCCGCATGTACAAAAAGCTGTCCGGCATGACAGGTACCGCCAAAACGGAGGAGACGGAGTTCCAGGGCATCTACAACTTGGACGTTATCCAGGTGCCCACCAACATGCCCATGATCCGCGATGACCTAAACGACGTGGTCTATCGCAGCAAAAAGGGCAAGTTCAATGCCGTGGTGGAGGAGATTATCAAGCGCCATGCCACCGGGCAGCCACTGCTGGTGGGCACCATCTCGGTAGAAGTCAGCGAGATGTTAAGCCGCATGCTTACCCTGCGCGGTGTGGAGCATGAGGTATTGAACGCCAAGCATCATGCGCGGGAGGCCATGATTGTGGCGCAGGCCGGGCATTATGGCGCGGTCACTATCGCCACCAATATGGCTGGACGCGGCACGGATATCCTGCTGGGCGGCAATCCGGACTATCTGGCCCGGCGCGCCATGCGCCAGCAGGAGGTGCCCGAGGAGCTGATCGAGGAAGCCGTAGGCCGCAGTGAGAACGTCAGCGACGAGGTCAAGGCCGCGCGGCAGCAGTACAATCAGTTGAAGGAGCAGTTCCGCAAGCAAACCGACCAGGAACACGAAAAGGTCATCGCGCTGGGCGGCCTGCACATCATCGGCACCGAGCGGCATGAGAGCCGCCGCATCGACAACCAGCTGCGCGGCCGTGCCGGACGCCAGGGCGATCCGGGCTCTTCGCAGTTCTTTATCTCGCTGGAGGATGACCTGATGCGCCTGTTTGGCGGCGAGCGCATTGAGCCGCTTATCGCCAAACTGGGCATGGAAGAGGATGTGCCGCTGGAGGCCGGCCTGCTGACCAAGCAGATTGAGAACGCCCAGAAACGCATTGAAAGCCGCAACTATGAGATCCGCAAGAACGTGCTGCGCTATGACGATGTCATGAACCAGCAGCGCGAGGTCATTTACGGCCAGCGGCGCGAGGTATTAGGCGGCGAGAACATGCATGCCCATATCATGGGCATGCTGGACAAACTGCTGGCTGAAAGCGTGGGGCGCTTTTGTGCCGGTGAAAACGCGGATTGGGATTTGCGCGGCCTTGCGGATTATCTGGAACGCATTTGCATCCCTGCAGGAACCTTTAAGGCCAACCACGATGCCATGGGCGGGTTTGACCGCGATGGGCTGACGGAGTTCCTGAAGAAATCCGCGCTGTCCTTCTATGAGGAGAGGGAAGAAGCCATCACCGGCCTGGGCATCGACATGCGCGAGCTGGAGCGTTCGCTGCTGCTGCGTGCGGTGGACAGCCGCTGGATGGACCACATCGACGCCATGGATCAGCTGCGCGATGGCATTGGTCTGCGCGCCTATGCCCAGCGCGACCCAGTCAACGAATATAAGCTGGAAAGCTTTGACATGTTCGACGAAATGGTGCGCCTGATCCAGGAGGATACGCTGCGCGCGCTGTACCAGCTGCGCATTGAACGCGCGCCGGAGCGCAAGGCCGTGGCTACCCCGGTGGTTGCGCGCGGCGCGGGCGACACCGCAGGCCCTGTGCCCATGCAGGCACGCCAGCCCGTTAAGGCGGGGGAAAAGGTGGGCCGCAACAGCCCCTGTCCCTGCGGCAGTGGCAAAAAATACAAGCACTGCTGTGGCAGGTAATGTCACAGCATAAGGAAGGCATACATGTTTTTGGAGCAAGAACAATATCTATCCAACCTCTCCAATTTGCGCGATCAACTGCGCGAGATAGGGGAAGGGCTGCGCATTGACGACCTGGAGCGTGAGCTGAGCGAGCTGCGCGAGGAAATGTCAGCCGATGGGTTCTGGGACAATTTGGAGCGCTCGGCCCAGGTCAACCAGCGCATGGCGGCCATAGAGCGCAAGCTGACCCATTATCGGGAGCTGGTGGCCACCTGCGATGATGTAGAGATCATGATTGAGCTGGCTGATGAGGAAAATGACGCCGATTTAATAGCGGATATCGGCGTAACCATTGAAAAATTGACAGCACAGGTGGAGGCACTGGGCCTGGAAACCATGATGCGCGGCGATTATGACAGCTGCAACACCGTGCTGTCGCTGCATGCAGGCGCCGGCGGCACCGAGGCACAGGACTGGGCGCAGATGCTCTACCGCATGTACACGCGCTACTGTGAGCGTTTAGGCTTCAAGGTGACGGTACTGGATCTTATCCCTGGCGATGAAGCAGGCATTAAGTCCGCCACATTTGAGGTGGATGGCGACAATGCCTATGGCTACCTGCGCAGCGAAAAGGGCGTGCATCGCCTGGTGCGCATCAGCCCCTTTGATTCCAACGCCCGCCGTCACACCTCCTTTGTGTCGCTGGATGTAGCGCCGCTGTTGGAGGATGATGCGCAGGTGGAAATTGACATGGAAGATGTGCGGGTGGATACGTATCGCTCCACCGGCGCAGGCGGCCAGCACGTGAACAAGACGGACTCGGCCGTGCGCATGACGCATATGCCCACCGGTATTGTCGTGTCCTGCCAGAATGAGCGCAGCCAGGTACAGAACCGCGAGATGTGCCTCAAAATGCTGCGCGCTAAGCTGATAGAGCTTCAGGAGCGCGAAAAAGAAGAAAAAATGGCCGAAATCAAGGGTGAAATGAAGAAGATCGAATGGGGCAGCCAGATCCGCTCCTATGTGTTCCAGCCCTATACCATGGTCAAGGATCATCGCACCGGCTATGAAACCGGCAATGTGGACGATGTGATGAACGGCAACCTGGACGGCTTTACTACGGCCTACCTCAAAATGCAGTGATGGCACGACAACCATACCAGGACGCCGCGCGCCAGAAGGCCGCGGCGCTTGCGGCCTCAGGACATGCGCGCATTCTGGCCATTGAGACCAGCTGCGATGAAACAGCCTGCGCCATTGTGCAGGACGGGCGGCATATTTTATCCAGTCAGATATATTCGCAGATTGACGTGCACCGTGTATATGGCGGCGTGGTGCCCGAAATTGCCAGCCGTGCACACCTGGAAAAAATCGACGTGGTGCTGGATGAAACCCTCGCGCAGGCCCATTGCAACCTGGACGAGATAGACGCCGTGGCCGTAACGCACGGCCCGGGGCTGGTGGGCGCGCTGTTGGTGGGCGTTTCCTATGCCAAGGCATTGGCCTATGGCCTGTCCAAGCCGCTGATTGCAGTCAACCACATTCAGGGGCATATCGCGGCCAACTACCTGACCCATCCGGAGCTTTCGCCGCCGTTTTTATGCCTGGTGGTCAGCGGCGGGCACAGCCACTTGTTCCGCGTGCAGGATGGCGGCCAATACACGCTGGTCGGCTGCACGCAGGATGACGCCGCAGGCGAGGCCTTTGATAAGGCTGCCCGGCAGCTATCGCTGCCCTATCCCGGCGGCCCTGCGCTGGATAAACTGGCGGAAACGGGGGATGAGCATGCCTACAAACTGCCCATTCCATCGGTAGAAGGTGCATATGATTTTTCTTTTTCAGGGCCTAAAACAGCGTTTATTAACCTGCTGCACACACATGCACAGCGGGGCCAGACGATTTTGCCACAGGATGCGGCAGCGTCCTTCCGCAAATCCGTGGTGGATCAATTGATAATGAAAACCATGCGTGCTATGGATGACTTGGGCGAAACACGCTTGGCTGTGGCGGGCGGTGTGGCGGCCAACAGCCTGCTGCGCAGGCGCCTTGCTGCTGAATGCGCGGACAAAGGATACGTCCTGTACCTGCCGCAGCTGGCGCTGTGCGGCGACAACGCCGCCATGATCGCTTCGGCAGCGTATTGGCCATTGATGCGCGGTGAACTGGCGGGCATGAATCTGAATGCCGAGCCTGCGCTACGAATGATGATATAAAAATTAACCCCGGCGCAACGTAATCAGGTGAAATTGGGCGGGAGCGCCTAAGCGCACGGGCATCAGGGACGTGCCTACACCATTGGAAATGAATATATCCATGCCCTGTTCATGCTTCCAGCCCGATAGGTAGCGGTTTCGGTACTTGCTGGAGGAATGGATGCTGTGTCCAAAGATTGCCACCTGTCCGCCGTGGGTGTGCCCGCACACGGTCAAGTGCGGGGTAAAAGCGCCCGAAGCCCGCAAATCCGGGATGACATCCGGCGAATGCGGTGCAAACAGCACAAAATCCTGGGGCTGAAGTTTGCGCGCGGCTGCCCTGTAATCAGGTTGCCCCATGCGGATATCATCCACCGATACGATGGATAGCCGCTGCCCATCCCGCACAATGGAGATGCTGGCGTTGATCAGCGGCTGCACGCCTTTTTGCTGCATTCTTTGCAGCAACGCCTGTATATCCGCCTGTGTAGCCGTCAGGTCGTGATTGCCCAGCGCGCCCACCGCACCATCGGGGAAATCAAAGGGCGGCAGCAAATCAAACAACGCCAGCCCATCCTCCGTGGTGGCGCCGTAATCGCCGCCTAAGATGAGTAGGTCGGCCTGGAGCTGCGAAAGGCGCTTATGCAAGTCCAGCGCGCGCTCTGCGCCCAAATACGGGCCGAAATGGATATCCGATGCATAGGCGATACGGTAGCCGTCAAAGGCAGGCGGTAAGTGCGGGGATGAATATACCTCTTCTGTCATCGATAGCTGCGCGGACAGGTAGAAGGGGAAAAGCAGCGGGCAATTGGTCGGCACCCATGCGAACATGCGGGTAATCCAACGTGGCAAACGCTTTGCGCCCATGGCTTCCTCCCTTCAAGTGATGCCCCATTATAGCGCGTTTTGGTGCGGCAACAAGTGTAAGGAGTATGGGAAAATGCCACATGATCAAAAAAATCCCGGAAAAAGCCCCAAAACGCGCTGTATTCGGCTTGCAGCCCGGCGTTTGGCATGGTATGATACCCTTTGTGACACCGGGCGGTCCTCTGCGCATGACGCACGAACGTCTATGAGGGAAGGAGGAGTTCCAAGTGAGTGAATTGATTAAATCCTTAGAGCAGGCACAGGTACGCACTGATCGGCCCGCATTTGGCGTGGGCGATACCGTACGCGTGTTTGTGAAGGTTGTGGAAGGCACCCGTGAGCGCCTGCAGGCGTTTGAAGGCACCGTGCTGGCCAAGCGCAACGGCGGCAACCGGGAGACGTTTACCGTGCGCCGTGTATCCTATGGCATTGGTGTAGAGCGTACATTCCCGCTGCATTCGCCGCGCGTGGATCGCATTGAGGTTGTCCGCAAGGGCAAGGTGCGCCGTGCCAAGCTGTATTACCTACGTGAACGCCAGGGTCGTGCAGCCAAAATCAAAGACGGTTCCACCTACTGAAAAACATTGTCCCCAATTGCCCGCAGCTTGCGGGCTTTTTTCTTTGTATGGGCAAAAACGTTGGTTTGTGTTAGGATAGAGAGGACAACAAAAGGTTTCAAATATATCGCTGCGCAAGCGGCGTGTAAGGAGGCAAACATCATGAAATTAAACCGTATCGGAATTGCGGATCCCAAGCCGTGGGAGCAGGCAGGCATTAAGCTACCGCGCTTTGACATCGACAAAATGGTACAGAACACCAAGAAAGCGCCCCGCTGGATTCATTTTGGCACCGGCAACCTGTTCCGGGCATTTCATGCGGTGGCCATGCAAAATCTGCTGGACGAAGGGTTGGTGGATACGGGCATCGTTGCCTGCAAAACCTTTGATGGCGATACGCTGGATACCATATTCACCGCGTATGACAACCTGAACATTGTGTCCATCCTTAGCGAGGATGGTCAAGCGCACCACAGGGTGATTGCCTCGATTGCTGAAGTGCTGCGGTTGGATGGACAGCGCCCGGAGCACTTAGCTAATCTGTTTGAGCGCTTTGAGGCCCCGTCGCTGCAGATGGTCAGCTTTACCATCACAGAAAAGGGCTATGAGGTAAAGGATGCCGATGGACAGCCGCTGCCCATCATTCAGGAGGACATTGCCGGCGGACCGGATAAACCGGTCAGCACGCTGGGCATTGCCACCGCAGGGCTATACCGCCGATATCTGAAAGGCCAAAAACCTGTCGCCATGGTCAGCACGGACAATGCCGCCATGAACGGCGACAAGCTGCACGCGGCCGTCCGCTACATTGCGGAGAATTGGGTGCAGCAGCACGGCCTGCCGCAGGGGTTCCTGGATTATATCGACAATAAAAACCTGGTCGGCTTTCCGGTGACCATGATTGACAAAATCACTCCGCGCCCTGCCCCTGCAGTGGAGAAGATGCTTACCGATTTAGGGGTTGAAGGCATGACGCCCGTCAAGACGGACAAGGGTTCGTTCATTGCCCCGTTTGTGAACGCCGAAACGACGGAATATTTGGTCATTGAGGATGCTTTCCCCGCCGGGCGGCCGCCGCTTGAGAAAGCCGGGGTATATTTTACCGACCGTGAGACCGTCAACCGCGTGGAGCGCATGAAGGTTTCCACCTGCCTGAACCCGCTGCACACGGCGCTGGCAGTGCTGGGCTGCTTGCTGGGGTACAACCGCATCTATGAAGAAATGCGGGATGAGGATCTGGTCAAGCTCGTCAAGCGCATTGCCTATGTGGAGGGCATGCCCGTGGTGACCAACCCCGGCATCATTGATCCCAAGGCCTTTGCCGATGAGGTCATCAACAAGCGTTTCCCCAACCCGTTCATTCCCGATGCCCCGCAGCGCATTGCCACGGATACGTCCAAGAAGCTGGGCGTTCGCTTTGGCGAAACCATCCGCATGTATGGCGAGAAGGGGCTGGACAGCAGCCAGCTGGTTGCCATCCCGTTTGTGCTGGCGGCGTGGCTGCGCTACTTAGTCGGCAAGGATGACAACCTGGATGAACTCAAGCTAAGCTCTGACCCCAAGCTGGCCGAGGTGCAGCCGCTGGTGCAGGAATTCGCCTTTGGCGATACCACCACTGCGGAGCAGCTGCGCCCCATCCTGTCCATGACGGACATCTTTGGGGCAGACCTGTATAAGGCCGGGCTGGCTGATCGCATTGCCCAGTACTTCACGCGCATGATGGCGGGCAAGGGCGCTATACGCGCCACTCTGCACGAGGTAGCTAACACTTAGGCGTAAAGCGCCTCATGCAGCGCGGTCAGCAGCGCGCGGGAGGGGTCGCAGCTGTGCTCCCAATACATAATCCCAAGCAGACCTTTGCTGCGCAGATAATCACATTTTGTCTTGACGGAAGCGGGGTCATCGTAGCTGATGAGCTCGCTTCCGTTATAGAGATAGGACGCTTTTGCCGCCTTATCCCAATGGTGCTGCCAGCCGTTTTTATTGATGTAGCTTTCAACAAGCTCAGTATATCCTGGCCCGAACAATCCTCCGGTCTGGGCTTGCTGTAGCAGGCCGTTGTTAACATTGGGCACGCCTTCCCACCGGCGGGAGTAGAACGCTGCGCCAATGACCAGCTTGTTGTAGGGAACACCAGCCTGATGGAACAAATCCACTGTGCGCTTGACGGTCATGCCCTCGTTATCGCCCTGGCTGGCGTCCAGCGCCGTGTGGTGACCAGCTTCATAGGAGAACCCGCTGCGCATGTCATAGGTCATCAGCTGCACATAATCGCAGGCCTGTGCGACCAAATCCATCTGTGTGTCGCGGGTGAAGTAATCCCCGGCACCGGCCGCAATGGATACAATGCGTTCACCGGCCACTTTGCGCAGCCCCTGCATCAGGTAGGTAAAGTTTTCCCTGTCATGGGGGCTGCAATCAATCCCGGCCGCGTCAGAGCATGGGTATTCCCAGTCGATGTCAATACCATCCAGTTTGTAGCTATCCAGGGCTTTTTCCACCGAGGCGCAGAACGCATCGCGCCCTTGCGGGGTGCTGGCCATGTTGGAAAATCCGCCTGCGCCCCAGCCTCCTACCGACAGCACAATGCGCAGCTGTGGGTTGTATGCGCGCAGACGCGGCAGTTCATTAAGTACGGTCAGCTTCTCCAGCGACAGCAAACCATCCTGAATGACGCCGAAAGCGAGATTGACGTGTGTTAATTGCTGGGCGTCCTGCTCGGTCATCATGTTCACGCCCTTGTTGGTGGCATAGGCAATGAGTAGGTGTTTCATGTTTCCTCCAAAACGTTTATTTTCCCCAGGTTACGTGCGGTATCCCAGGCATCAAATACAGCAACTCGTGGTGCGCGTTGACGGCTACGGGATGGCCTACCTGACGCAGGTAAGGCGCATCAGCCGCGCTGTCACCATAGCCGTAGCTATCGGGCCAGTCAATATGATAATCATTCTCCTGTGCCCATTGGTTGATGCGGCGCAGCTTTTCCTCGCCTTTGCAGTTATGACCCACCACGCCTTGGGCATTAACGGGCGTAGCCAGCACCGCTGCTACCGGCAGTGCTGGCTGAAGGTAGCGCATATAACAATCCGGCGAGGCCGAGACAATCAGTACCTTTCGTCCTGCATCCGCGTGTTTTTGTGTTTTGCGCAGCGCTTCCGGATAGAGATGGGGGAGCAGTTGATCCTGCACAAAACCGGAAAACAGGGCTTCCTGCTCGGCTTCATTCAGGCTGGCCATAAAGGCCAGAGCCTTTGCCTTGGCTTCCACTTCATGCTTTGACCCTATCAAGTATAACAGCGTGCTCCACAATATGCCTGGCAGTCGCGCGGGTTGTAATTTGCCGCGCTGCATTGCATAACGTACAAGGTCGGTGATGCTGTCGCCCCGGCGCATGGTATTGTCAAAATCAAATATCGCAACGGTGATGCTGTCTGGCATGTAGCCCCCTATACTTGCTGCCTTTTAAAAAGCGCCGCCTGCTGTTTGCGGGCGGCGCTGTATCAATAAGCGGTCTTACTTGTTGTCAACCTTGGCCATATGGCGGATTAGGTCAACAACCTTGTTGGAATAACCCCACTCGTTGTCATACCAGGATACCAGCTTGACAAAGTTGCCGGTCAGCATGATGCCGGCGGTGGCGTCATAGATCGAGGTGCGCGGGTCGTGGATGAAGTCGCTGGAAACGACGGCATCCTCGGTGTAGCCCACGATACCCTTCCACTCTTCACTTTCAGCAGCAGCCTTCATGGTGGCATTGATGTCTTCCATGGTGGTGGCCTTTTCCAGGGTGACGGTCAGGTCAACCACGGACACGTTGACGGTGGGCACACGCAGCGACATGCCGGTTAGCTTGCCGTTGAGTTCGGGGATGACCACGCCTACAGCCTTGGCGGCGCCAGTGGAAGAGGGGATGATGTTGGTGGAAGCCGCACGACCGCCGCGCCAGTCCTTCTTGGAGGGGCCGTCAACGGTTTTCTGTGTGGCGGTGATGGAGTGCACGGTGGTCATCAGGCCATCTTTGATGCCATACTTGTCGTGGATGATCTTGGCCAGCGGAGCCAGGCAGTTGGTAGTGCAGGATGCGTTGGAGACCACGTTCATATCCTTGGTGTACTTCTCATGGTTTACGCCCATAACGAACATGGGGGTTTCCTTGTCCTTGGCGGGTGCCGTGATAACGACCTTCTTAGCGCCGCCCTTGAAGTGCGCGCCAGCCTTATCGGCAGAGGTGAACACGCCGGTGGCTTCGGCGATGTACTCGGCACCGCTGTCCTTCCACGGGATGTTCTCAGGGTTCATCTCAGCATAGGCCTTGATCTTTTTGCCGTTGACGATCAGCACACCTTCAGCCTCGTCATAGGACACTTCACCGTCATAACGGCCGTGTACGGTATCATACTTGAGCATATAGGCCATGTAGTCAACGCTGACAAACGGGTCATTGATAGCGACGACTTCCACGTCCTTAAAGTTTTCCAGCGTGGCGCGCATGACCAAGCGCCCGATACGTCCAAATCCATTGATTCCAATTTTTACCATGATGTTTCCTCCTTCAAATTGACATTGCTGTCAATATCATTAACCAACAATGATTATACCAGCCACAGCCAAGCTTGACAAGCCGTATATAAAATGAGCGCGAAGACAGTGGTGCGATTGAAGAAAGTATCAATGGAAGAATTGAGGGATGTATCAAAGAGGCAGCAAAAGGAAAAAGGATCTGCAAAGACAAACTTGGCCGACAGCCAGGTCCGCGCATGGATCGCGGAGCCGTGTGGCGCGTATCGATTTGCCGCAATGGATTGCTTCGCTGGAGGCACATGGAGAACGTGTTGAGGATGGTGAGAGGTGAAGCAGGAGTTACAATGAGTGCGGCGTAGATACCTGAAAGAAGAGCGTGAACGTTTACGTTTGAAAGGAATCAAGAAGAGATGAGGGGGTTCTTGAGGTAGGTGGCCACGCTGAAAGGGAGTTTGATCTCTGGACAGATGTAATCGTTGGTTGGGTTCATGAGTGAACGCACATGTCCATATCCGCGATGGCCAACGTGGAGGGGTGCGATAAGGAAGCGATGTGCTCAGGAAAAGATATCTTCTTTACCGTAGAAAATGATCAGGCGCATGTGGAGAAGAACAATCACATCGGATTATGAAAGAGCGAGGAAAACAATTACTTGGAAGCAGGCTGGAAAACGGATGCAGGGCAGGCGTAAACGCATCTATGATGGAAAACACGGGCAGAATCAACAGGCGCAGTATCGCGTACAGAGATTCTATCAAGCCGAAGACACGCGATATTAGACTTCCAAATCCAAGAGGTGGCGGCAGAAAAAGAAAGACGACTGAACAAACAAAAAATGTGAAAAGAGGACGGAGCCACCATGGAGCGAGGCAGAGATATCCATCCGAAGAGTCCCATCTTACTTTCGGTATGCTAACGGCTTGATTGGGATAGAATTCATCTGGTGGGCAAAATGTGTCCCGGGAAAACGGAAAAGGAACCGCGGGCAAGGCACGCGGTTCCGATGGGATTACATGGTGGGATTATTCCTCGGCTTCTTCTTGGGTGGTCTCGACATCGGCTTCCACGGGTGCTTCTTCGGTTTCTGCCGGTGTATCTTCATAGGCTACAGTAGCGTACTCCTGATCTTGGTAATATTCACCGCCGCCGGGGATGTCCGCGCTATAATCAAAGGCATTTTCTTCCAGCGCTTCACGGATGCTCAGGCTAATGCGGCGGGCATCCGGATCCACCGACAGGATTTTGACGTTGACTTCCTGGCCGGGGGAAAGGACATCCTCTACCTTGTTGATACGATGAGGAGCTACCTGAGAGATATGCACCAGGCCATCTACACCAGGCTCCAACTCAATGAAGGCACCAAAAGGACGGATGCGTACGACCTGGCGGGTGATGATGGAACCCACCGGGTATTTTTCCTCTACATTGTCCCAAGGCTTGGGCTGCAGCTGTTTGTAGCCCAGCTGGATGCGTTCACGCTCGCGGTCCAGGCCAAGGATTTTGACATCAATTTCCTGATTGGCCTGCAGGATCTCCGAAGGCACGGCCGAACGGTTCCAGCTCAAGTCCGAGACATGAATCAAACCGTCTACGCCACCCAGGTCGACGAACGCACCAAAGGAAGCAAAGCGGCGCACGATACCGCGCACGATGGCGCCTTCCTGCAAACTGCCCCAAACGGCTTCCTTGCGGGCGGCGTTTTCAGCAATGAGCACTTCCTTGCGGCTGGCCACTACGCGCTTCTTGGCGGTGTCCACCTCAATGATCTTGAGCTTCATATCCTGGCCCACGAACTGGGAAATCTTCTCTACATAGCGCTGGGCCAGATGAGAAGCGGGGACGAATGCGCGCACGCCGTTGATGGAGGCCAGCAGACCGCCCTTGACGGCTTCCTTGCCTACGGCATCAACAAATTCACCGGCTTCGTACTTGGCCATCAGCTCTTCCCACAGTTTGCGGTTGACGATGTTGCGCTGTGACAGTATGACGTTGCCTTCGCCATCGTTCACCTTGACCACTTCAACGTCAATCTCATCACCGAGTTGGACGTCCTGATCCACCAATTCAGAGCGCTGAATCAATCCATCGGATTTGTAGCCGATATTGACGCATACTTCATCTTCCGTGATCTGTACAACCTTGCCGGTCACAGTCTGTCCATTGCGGATGCGTGCCATGCTGGCTGCTACCTGGTCCATGAAGCTGGCCTCTGCCTTGGGCTGTGCAGGCTCTCCTTCCGCCTGGGGTGCGCTTTCTTCGGCTGCTGGGGCAGCGGGTTCTTGCGCAGCTTCCGGAGCGGGTTGCTCGATTGCCGGTGCAGCCTGTTCCGCTGCTTCTGCAGCAGCCTCATCGGCCTGAGGGGCAACTTCAGGCTGCTCTACTGCTTCTACAGCAGCCTCATCGGCCTGAGGAGCAACTTCAGGTTGCTCTGCTGTTTCTACAGCAGCTTCTTCCGCCTGGGGGGCAACTTCGGCCTGGGTATCCAGGGTCACCTGCTCATTGTCGGGGTGAATGTTGTTGCGTTGTTCCATGTCGTTCATACTGTCGATAACCTCCCTAAGTATCCATGCCGGTGTGGATGCGCCGGCAGTGACTCCAATTCGTTCTTTTTCTATTATACCAAAGTCCGGCGGTAAGTCCACCGCACTTTCCACTAAAATAGTCTTTTTGCAGAAATTTTTGCATGTTTCGTACAATTTTCGTGTATTTGCGCTGTCTTTTCCGCCAACTACCACCATCATGTCCGAACGCTGAGCAAGCTCTTGCGCTTCAGACTGGCGCATCCGTGTTGCGCCGCATATGGTATTGCGCACCGTAATGCCAGGGTATTTTTCCTGCAGTGCGGACTGAATATCCTGCCACAGGTGCGGGGGGAAGGTGGTCTGGCATAAAACCAGCGCCTTTTCCAAATCCGGAGGCAGGTGCGCTACTTGTTCGGTGCTGCCCACAAAATGAACCGGGCCGTGGCACCAACCAGCGGTGCCTATCATTTCCGGGTGCTTTGCATCGCCCACCAGCACAACCGGGGCACCATCCTGGCTGAACTGATCCGCCAGCTCATGCAGGCGCGCTACAAACGGGCACGTACAATCCACTACTCGCCCTGCGATTGTCTGTGCCCGTTGCAGGACTGCGCGTGAAACCCCATGGCTGCGGATAATTAAGACGCCACCTCGAGCCTCTTCCAGATTTTCCGTAGGAATAATCCCTTCGCGCGTCAGGCGCTGCACCTCCAACGGATTGTGGATTAATTGCCCCAGGGAAAAACACTGCATACCATGCAGGCTGGCCTCGCGTGCGGCCTGCACCGCACGTTCCACCGCCTGGGCTACGCCCATACAGAAACCGGCATGTTCAGCAACTTCAATCGGCATAAAAATCCTCCACCCTTTCTATTTCGACAAAAGGGTGGAGGGTTCCTGCTTATAAAACTGATTCTATTTTGAAAATCACATATTATTTGCCCAAGGCAAGAACAGCCTCGGCAATGCGTGCGGTCAACCTGTCCCGCGTGTCACGGTTCATGCCGCTGTCCAGCAAATCATCATAGGTAATGGCATCGCCCACATACAGGTCTACCCGGCGGAAGGGACGGAATGTGCCCTTGATCAGCACAGGCACCAAAGGCACCCGCGCGCGCAAAGCCAGCAGGCTTACGCCAGGCTCCAGCATCTGCATAGTTTCCTCAGGCTTTCTGCGAGTACCTTCGGGGAAGATGCCCAGCACATGCCCCTGCTTGAGTACCTGCAAGGCTGTGCGCATGGCCGCGAGATCGGTCATATGCCGGTCTAGTGTAATCATATGCAGGTGTGTAACCAGCCAGCGCACCACCGGGTGAGTGGTCAATTCCTTTTTCCCCAGCCACCGGATTTCGTGCCGCTTGCATTTGACAGAAATGGCCAGCGGATCCAGCATGCTGCCATGGTTGGACACAATGATAAAGGGCGCATCTTGATCCAGTTTCTCACGGTTATGTGCGCGCACAGGATAAATCAGCGCGAAAAACACGCCCAAAACGATCCGTGCAAAAGAATAAAACGGGGTTCTATCCCGCCGGTTTACATCCGACATGCTTCCTCCGCGAGTTGAACAATGGCTTCGACAGACTGTTCAAATGTCATGTGGGTGGTATCCAGCAGCACCGCGTCCTCGGCTTGCCGAAGCGGATCCACCGCGCGCGTTTGATCCTGATGATCACGCGCCAAAAGCTGCGAGAGCACCTCGTCAAAGTCAGCGTGCTGCCCTTGATCCAGCAGCTGCAAGTAACGCCGCTGTGCGCGCGTTTCAGGCGATGCTGTCAGGAAAACTTTTACATCAGCCTGGGGCAGCACCACGGTGCCGATATCCCGCCCGTCCAGCAGCATGCTTTGCTGGGTAGCCAACGCCTGTTGACGCTCCACCAGCCACTGCCGCACAGGGCGATAGCGGGAGATAGTAGAGGCGGCATTACTTACTTCCTGGGTACGGATCAATGTGCTGACATCCTGCCCGTTGAGCAGCGTGCGCTGAACACCATCTTCAAAGCCCACGTCAATATGCACCTGATTGCTTTTAATCAATTCCGTTATGGCCTGTTCATTCTGCACATCCATGCCCAGATTTAACACATGCAATGCCAATGCGCGGTACATGGCACCGGTATCCAAATGCAATATGCCTAACTGTTGAGCCACCGCATCGGCCACGGTGGATTTGCCTGCACCCACCGGGCCGTCAATGGCAATGGTAAATATCTTTTTCAATGATGCACCTATTTCGCCATGTTTTGCGTCAAGTCCCAGCCTGCCAGGATGGCATTCTGGTGGGAAACAGCGTAGGGACCTGTTGCCATGGCATCTTCCATGGAGCGCGGGAAGTGGATGCAGATGTGGCCGGTCAGGCCGTTGTTGCTGTTGTGATCCACCTCATGCCCATGGCTGTGTGTGGAAGCCATATATACGCGGCCGTCGGAGAAAATAACCCACACCGGGCGTGGTGTCCAGTTATTGTAGCCCAGGGCTTTTTCCATGGTTTCGGTGTCCTGTCTGGTGACAGGCTCGCCATCGGCATGTCTGCCCACACTAAACACTTTGACATTGTAGTGGGCACCGCTGGTGAAGTCATAGATAATTATGTTGGGCATAGAGCGGATGCGGGCGCGGGTTTCGGCATACCAGTCCGCGAAGCGTACTTCGGAGGCGGAAGGTGCGCGGAAGGATGCCCCGGTATCCATGGGTTTATCGTCAGGCAGCGGGGGAGCCACCACGCCACTGGCTGCAATGGCGCCGGATAGGTTCATCCGAGCCAGTGTAATATGATCCGCAATGCCTGTGGCTCTTAATTTATTATTGGTTTGGAAGGAACGCACAGCCAGTGCAGTTTTAGGCCCAAAGATGCCGTCAGCACCGCCGGACAGATAGCCCAGTTGAATCAGCCGCTGCTGCATGGCGCGCACGTCATCGCCGGTGTTGCCCACCGTCAGGGTTGGCTTATCCTCCTCCTGACTGGGGGCGGCTGTTTGCGCAGGCTTGGGCGCGGAGTAGGGTTTGGCGTTGGCGGCATACAGTGCGCTTAGCGTTTGTTTGCCAGCCAGGCCATCGGCCTTTAAATTATGCGCGCGCTGGAAGGTGCTGACTGCGGTAGCCGTCTGGGTGCCAAAGATACCGTCGGCTTTGCCCGTAAGGAAACCCAGCGCAATCAGACGCGCCTGCATGGCCTTGACAGCTTCGCCGTTCATGCCGATGCGCAGCGTGATGGGATAGATGTTTGCATTGGTCGGAGTTGGGGAGGGGGAAGGGGAAGCCGTAACAACGCCCGGTGCAGCCACAGCGGTATGGGCATATAGTGCCTGCTGTGTGCCCAGATCGGCCACGCCGGTGACGGTCAGCCCGTTGTTGCGCTGGAATGCGCGCAGGGCGGTGATGTCATTACCGTTATAGATGCCATCGGGCGTAATGCTGTAGTAGCCCAACTGCACCAGACGCTCCTGCAGACGGGTGACCGCCATGCCCCGCGTGCCGGAGCGGATGATAATCACATTGTCCTGCGTAAGCTGGGTGGGTGCAGGCGTTCCAAACTCACTGATAGGGGCGCGTGTGGCCAAGGCGGTGTTGAGCGCCAGCAAAGTAAAGCTATCCACCTTGCCGGTTTCCTTGATGCTGTGGGCCTTCTGGAAGGCACGCACGGCATTGGCGGTGGCGCGGGTATATTCGCCGGTGGCTGTTTCCTTAAAATGCCCCAGTTCAATGAGCTGCTGCTGCAGGGTAACAACGGCATCGCCGCGGTCGCCCTGCTCCATGGGCCAGCCTTCTACCGGCGGCAGGGTGGCCACATACACACGTGCATTGCGCGCGTTGCGCACGCGCTGCTCATACAGCATTTTTTGCATTTCAGGCATAACCACGCCTGTTTCACGCAGGCCGTTCTGTTTCTGGAAGGCCTTGACAGCGGCCATGGTTTCTGTGCCGAATTTGCTATCTACAGCGCCTTTAAAGAAACCTAACTCAGTTAACGCCTGCTGCAGTGCACGTACCTTAACTCCTTGCGAGCCGGTGGCAAGCCGCTCATACCGGGCCTGTGCTTCGGTATCGTGCGGCAACGTGTTGCCAGGCAGGTATTGCGGGGGAATATCAACATACAGCGCCATTACATATCCTGTGTAATTGCGATAGCTGACACGTAAAAAATCGCCCTTGCTTTCCAATACGCTGATGGACGCGCCGGCAGGCACGGTTAAAATACGCCCGGATGAAACAGACGCCCGTTTGCGCATGTTGACGGATGCGGTGGTTGCGGTGGTGTAAGGGTAGGTAGCCTCTGGCTCTTCGCCCTGAAAAACAGGAGATGGGGTAACCTGCGGGACGGCCGGTGCATTTTCAGGCGCAGGGGCCTGGCTGCTTTTGGCGGCCAATGCCTGGCGCGTGTTCTTGCCGGCAATGCCGTCTACACGCAGGCGGTTATCCCGCTGGAATGCTTTGACGGCGGCCTCGGTACCGGAGCCGTATCGCCCGTCCAGTGCACCACGGTACAATCCCAGCGCCTGCAACTGCTGCTGCAGCGCCAGCACCAGTTCGCCGCGCGAACCAGGGCGCATAATCACATCATCCCCAATGGGCAACGTTTGGATGCCAGTCTGACGCCCAAAGGCATTCACAGACTGGCCCTCAAACAGGCGTTCCTGGGTGGCCGGATCGGCCACGCCATTGGCAGGCAGGCTGTTGCGCTGTTGGAAGGAGCGCACGGCCCGGAGCGTACCGGAGCCAAACTTGCCGTCGATAGCGCCGTCATAATAATTAAGTTCCTTCAGCGCCTGCTGCAGCGCGCGCACCAGTTGGCCGGTGTCGCCGCTGGTCAATTGCACATATCGCGAGGCGGTTTGCGCGCTGACCGGAACGGGCGTAACAAGGCTGGCCGGATTGGTCAGGGAGATGAAGGATTTCATCGCATAACCTGAGTGCCCTTCATATTCTATAATGTAGAAATTGCCATCCGCGCCCGAAATGATCAGAGCCTCTCTCGCGGGGATAACTAAAAGCACCTCCGCTGAGGTGGATGGCCGCTTGCGCAGGCGCAAATCATCGGTGGTGTAGCCAACAAATGGATAGCTGGTGGCAAACGCCGACAGCATGGATAGCATCAAAGCGGCGCAGGTAAGCCACACGATGGCTCGTTTGGTTCGGTTGGCGTTCATGTGAGCCCTCCCTACGGTAATATGCTTTATTCTATGACGCAATGGTAACAGTGTCAAGGAAATGCTTCATAAAATTGTAATAGTTGCGGTTATACTCTGTATGCATCCCGTGTAATGCGCAGGATATAGGGCTGGTCGTGGAGTGGCTGACCAAACACATCCTTGCCGTGGATCGCGCTACGTTCAATGACCAGCGTGTCGGCCCCTTCATAGGACAGCCGCAGCGCGCCTGTACGCAGCACCGGCCGCTGATGCCGCAGGGCGATGGCCTGCTTGACATGGTTACGTAACGGGGTGTCCTCATGCCCCCAGGGGAATGGGCCCCGGCAGAAAGGATCCGTTGCGCCCTCCATGCCCACCTCATCGCCATAATAGATGGCGGGCATGCCGGGCAGCGCCATAAAGATCTGCACCATCTTTAGGAAACGCTCCTCCGCCAATGCGCGCAGGTTCTGCGGAAGGGATTGCTGCCCGCGCTCCGCAATGGGCAGCGCGGTGTATTCGCGGTTGACCAATACGTTCAGAATACGCGCGCGATCATGGCTGCCCATCAGGTTCATCAATGAGTAAAAGAAGGGAACGGGATAATTTTCCTGCAGGCTGCGAATGCTGCGAACAGCCTGCGCTGCCGTGTGCGCACCCGTTAAAAAATGTATGATCGCATCACGCAGCGGATAGTTCATCACGCTGTCCAGCGTGTCGCCCAGCGTGTAGCAGCGCATTTGACCATAGGCAATCTTATTGCTGGCATCCTCCCACACTTCGCCCAGCAGCGTGCTGTCCGGGTTCTCGGCCTTAACAGCGGTACGCAGTTCGCGCAGGAAGGACATGGGCAGCTCGTCCGCCACGTCCAGGCGCCAGCCCGTTGCGCCGTGATGGAGCCAGTGCCGCGCAACGCCATGCTCGCCAAGGATAAATTCGCGATAGGTGGCATCGTCCTTGTTGACGGCGGGCAGGGTCTTGAAATTCCACCAGCAGGCGTAATCATCTGGATGTTTGCGGAAGTGAAACCAGGGGTAGTAGGGGGATTGCTTGCTTTGGTAGGCGCCAACGCCGGGATAGGTGCCGCGCCGGTTGAAATAGATGCTGTCATCGCCGGTGTGGCTGAACACGCCGTCCAGCAGCACGCGCATGCCCAGCTGCCTGGCTTCCTGGCATAGCGCCTGAAAATCCTCTCTGGTGCCCAGCAGGGGGTCAATAGACAAATAATCGCCGGTGTCATACCGGTGGTTGGAGGAGGAGCGAAAGATGGGATTGAGGTATAGGATGGTAATGCCCAGATCCTTCAGGTATGGCAACTTTTCCCGGATGCCGTTTAAGTCGCCGCCAAAGAAATCATAGGCGCTGTAGGCCCCTTCCAGCGCATGGGGGTCAACCCGGGGGACGCCACCCCATTTTTTGTGCAGATAGATGCCTTTTCGGTCGCTGACAGGCGGCTTGGAGCGCGCAAAACGATCGGGGAAAATCTGATACATAACCCCTTCACGCAGATACTGCGGCGGCTCCCAGGCGGGGTCATACACCGTTATCTGGAAGGATGGCGGTTTGTCCTGATAGGTGGTGCCCACGCCGCCTAACTTGTCACGCGCGTTGCCATAGTAGTGAAAGTGCCCGCGCTCGTCCTCAACCTGAAAATCATACCAAAGCAGGATGGGTTCATCCGGGCAGGCAATGGTGGCTTCATACATGCCCAGGCCTGTTTCGATCATTGGAATATAGAGCTCTTCGCCGTTCCAGGTGCGCAGCTGCACGCGCCCGTGCCGGCCTTGCACCATCAATCGAAGGGTGACCTGTGTGCCCACGGTCACCGCGCCCAGGGGATTTCTAAAAGCTATGTCCTGTGAGTTGTGATACAGTTCCATCGATATCCGCCTTAAAAATAATGGGGTTAATCCTGTGGTGTGGCCTTCGCCCAGGGGCACAACGCGCTTAGCGTGCAGGTATCGCACTTGGGGTTGCGCGCGTGGCATACACGCCGTCCATGATAAATCAGCCAATGATGGGCCCGGATCCAATCCTTTTTGGGAATGGCCTCCATCAGCTGCTGTTCGGTTTTTTCTACATTGTTCGCCTGTGCCAGTCCCAGCCGGTTGCTGACGCGGAACACATGCGTATCCACCGCCATGGCCGGTATGCCAAAGGCATTGGCCAGCACCACGTTGGCAGTTTTGCGCCCCACGCCGGGCAAAGAGGTCAATGCTTCGAGCGTATCGGGCACCTGACCGTCATATTCCGCCATGATTTTGCGGGCAGCATGGACAATGTTGGTGGCTTTGCTGGCAAACCCACAGCTGCGCACGTACGGGTACAGGATTTCCGGCGTGGTTTCGGCCATGGCCTGCACCGTGGGAAAATCACGGAATACCGCAGGAGTCACCTTGTTTACCTGCCGGTCGGTGGACTGCGCCGACAGCATGGTGGCTACCAGCGTTTGGTAGGGGTTGCTAAAGTGCAGTTCGGGAACGGCGTCCGGGTAAAGGCGTTCCAGCTCGGCAAGGATACGTTGGTTTGTTGTCGAATCGCTCATGTCTTTCCGCCTGCTTATTCAATCACTACATAGGATTGGTCAAAGAGGAAGTCGTGCAGCGCCGCGCGGTTGGTTTCAAAATCCATCAGCTGCGACTGCCCTCCGGCATAGATATAGGTGTGGAAGGTACCGTCAATGGGCAGCCGGAACTGTTCCACCGGCGTTCCCTTTAAGGAGAACACTACTTGAAAAGCATTCATCAAATCCGACATGGAGATGTTGGTGTGGAAAAATTTGTTGCGGTCACCCAGTGAATCGAATATTTCGCGGAACATGTCGTAAGCCTGCTCATAGGAAACATCTTTAAGGCTGTCGGCAATGTTGTGTAGCACCAGCCGCGCGCGGAAGGTGCGGCCCATGTCGTACTTATCTCCGTTGAGCGCAGGCACACGGCGGCAGCGCATATAAATCACAGCAGCATGGCCCTTAAAATGGTATTCACCCGCGCCGTTCATGGACGGCGACGTGCTGGTGGGGGAGATGGCGTAACGCTTGAGATATCCCGCTTCCCGCGCGGTAACCTCCAAGTCCACACCACCTACAATGTCCACGATGGAGGATACCTGGCTCCAGTCCATCAGGATGTACTTTTCAATGCGCAGGCCAAAGTGACGGTTGAGCGTGTCCATCAGCCCTTCAATGCCAAATTCCTTCATCACATAGGTAAGCCGTCCGGGCTTGCCATCCGGATGAATCACCAGTGTATCACGGATAAAACTGGTGGTGATGATGCGATCCAGCGCCTCGTCAATGGTCACCAGCACCATGCCGTCGCTATAGCCTAAGCGCGACAGGTTAGCGCCCCAGGAATCCATGCATACCAGCAGAAAGTGGTGCATACCCCGCGGCGTTTGAGGAATCTCATTTTCTTCCAGTACGCTGATGTTGATATCGGTAGCATGAGCCCCCAGCGCAAGACATAGCAAAATCAGTATCAGTGCAGCTAAACGGTTGTGTTTTATCATTTATTAATCTGAGCCGAAGGGGTGTCCTGCGGCCCATCTCCATGGTGATATTGTTCCAGAAGCACGCCCGTTTCGCGAAAGATTTCCAGCGTAAAGTCATCGGGATATCCCTGCTCGTACACCACGCGCACGATGCCCGCATTGGCCAGAATGCGCGCACAGACGGAGCAGGGCTGATGCGTGCAATAGAGGGTGGCGCCCTGGATGGAAACCCCCAGCTTAGCAGCCTGAATGACTGCATTTTGTTCGGCGTGGATGGCGTAGCATACTTCCGCCCGCGTGCCGGAGGGAATGTTCAGCTTGCGGCGCAAGCATTCTCCCCGCTCTTTGCAGGTCTTCATGCCGGCGGGCGCGCCGTTGTAGCCGGTGGTCATCACGCGCTTGTCCTTGACGATGACCGCACCAATGTTGCGCCCAGGCTGCATGCAACTGCTCCAACTGGCAACAAGCCGCGTCATTTCCATAAACCGGTCATCCCATTTATCCATGCAACGCTCTCCTTCTGTTTGGCGAACATTATAGGATAGCGCTTTCTGCGCTGTCAAACTACGCCAACAGTTGTTACAACTTCTGTTTATCGGCAATCAGACGGTTCAGGCGCGCGCGCATGGCCAGCAGATATTCGCCGTCCATGGGGTATTCCGTCCATGTAGGCGGCGCATCAAGGCCCGCAGCCACCACAGATTCTACCTGATCTTTGCCCGCCAGTTGCTCTGCCCAGCGCAGGGCGCGGTTATCCTGCAATGCATGGAAAAACAGCATCATTCGCAACGAATCCTGCGGCACGCCGCCCGGACCTGGGTACACCTGGAAGGTATCGCCGGCGGGCGCAAAGCCATCGCCATCGGTTACCAAAAAGGGGTTTATCACGGTGTCGGAATATTGTGAGTTGTAGAAATTGTATGCCCACTGCAAAAAGCCTGTGATGTTGTAACGGTACATCTGCGTGCCGATAATGCGCGTGCGCGCCGATGGCATAGCCAGGAATGTGTTGCTTACTTTCCAATGCTGGCTGATGCAATAATATGTCCAGCGTTCCTTGATATCAGCCTGAAGGAAAGGTTCAATATGGTTGGTGGCCGGGATGGGCAGCGGCACTGCGCCGCTTTCAAAGAACTTGATATCGCTGAGCGCATCGATTATCTTGAAGCCCTTTAAGTGCGGGGTTACCATGGCCTTGACTGCCAAATATTGGTCAATATGCGCGGCGGAAGGCTCGTCGGAAATGTGGAAATAGGTTTGATCCGCAATGCCAAGATCCTTTAGTTCCTGGGCAAGAGCAGGCAGATAGGCATCCAGAAAGGCATGATACGCGGTGCCTGTGGCCTCGGTGTCCCATCCGAAAATGCGCTGTTCCTGGCCGTCTACCGTGGCTACGATCTTGGGCGCAAAGTGCGCGCCCCACTGCGTGAACAGATGCGCAATCTCATAATACTGCACGCCTGCACGCTGACAGATGTCGATATAGTGGCGCAGCAGCGAGAAATCAAAGGCATATTGCCCGTTATCGACCTTCACCCGCACCAACTGGGTGGTAAGACGCTCGCCGCCCACGGCGGTATCCAGCGGCGGCGTGTGCGTGGGCACCAGGATCATGTTGATGCCGCGCTGCACCGCATGCCGGATGAAGCGCTCTAAGATAGAAAAGTGCTGATCGGAGAACACCGGCACGTTGTAATACTGCGCCAGGCAATCGGCGTGCAGCCAGCGTGCATGGATGATTTCCTGCTGAGGCAGCAGGCCGGGCAGGATTTCAAAGTGGAATTCCTGCTGGGCCAGCACCTTGCCTTCCATGTCCTTCATGGTCAGCGTCAGCGTTTTTTTGCCTGGCAGGGTATCGCCGGTGGGCTGTATGTCCAGCCATACGGCCGACCAGATATCCTTATAGGCGCGCAGATGTGTTTTTTCGGTAATATCCTCCAGCAAGTCCGGGAACAGTCCCGGCGTGGTGCGCAGGTAACCGCCATCATGCTCCGGGAAGCAGGGGAAACGGACGGGCACCTGCGTTACGTGGCGCATGCGCACCGGCACATCACAATCAATGCTTATCTTGACCCGCGGACGGTGATCCCACTCTTTATCTTCCATGGATGTGAGGGTCCAAGCGGCCTGAAGGGACAGAATCTCATTCTGGAAACCGGTCAGGGCAATATCAGGGTAACTGGCAGGCTCCGTATCTAAAAACACCTTTTCCAGTGCAGACACCCATTTTAATGTGACGAACATCGCTACCTCCTGTATGATCGAACATATGTCTTGGCCATTGTAGCATGATTTGACTATTACTGAAAGATGGCATATTGCTTGACCCTTCATGGGCCAGCCCTTATAATGATGCCCGCAAAAGGGAGGGTGCACCATGCAAGAAAAAAAGACGTTCTATATCACTACGCCCATCTACTATCCCAGTGCTCAGCTGCACATCGGCAACACCTATACCACAGTGGCGGCCGATACGATGGCGCGTTTCAAGAAAATGACGGGATATGACACATATTTCCTGACTGGTACTGACGAGCACGGCCAGAAGATTGAGCGCCGGGCGCAGGCTGCAGGCAAGGATCCGCAGGTGTTTGTAGACAAAATCGTAGAGGACACCAAGAAACTGTGGAAACTGATGGATGTCGAGTACGATGTGTTCATGCGCACCACGCAGCCCGATCACATCCAGGCCATTCAGCGCATTTTCAAGCGCATGCTGGATCAGGACGATATCTACAAAAGCACGTATGAGGGGCAGTACTGTGCTTCCTGCGAAGCGTTCTGGACGGAAACGCAGCTGAACGAAGGCGGCACCTGCCCAGACTGCGGCAAGGTGACGGAGCTGGTGCAGGAGGAAAGCTATTTCTTCCGCATGAGCAAGTATCAGGACTGGCTCATCCAGTATATCGAAGATCACCCGGAGTTTATCCAGCCGCCCAGCCGTGCCAATGAGATGCTGCAAAACTTCCTGCGCCCCGGCTTGCAGGATTTGTGCGTCAGCCGCACCACGTTCAGCTGGGGCGTGCCGGTGGATTTTGACCCAAAACACGTGGTCTATGTGTGGATTGATGCGCTGTTTAACTATGTAACGGCGCTGGGCTATATGTCGGAGGAAGATACCCTTCTCAAGCGTTACTGGCCGGCGCAGGTACAGCTGGTGGGCAAGGACATTGTGCGCTTCCATACCATCTATTGGCCCATCATGCTGCATGCGCTGGGCTTGCCGTTGCCCAAGCAGGTTTTCGCGCACGGCTGGCTGCTGTTTGGCAACGACAAGATGAGCAAATCCAAGGGCAATGTGGTCTATCCGCCACCCATCGTAGCCCGGTATGGTGCCGATGCCCTGCGCTATTACCTGATGCGGGAAATGCCGTTTGGCGCGGATGGCAACTACACCAACCGCGCACTGCTTAACCGCATCAACAGCGACCTGGCCAATGACCTGGGCAATTTGGTGCGCCGCACGCTGGCCATGATTGAAAAATACTTTGACGGCGTAATTCCTCAGCCCGGCATCTATGAAGAGGTGGATATTGCGCTTCGCGAAAAAGCCTTGGCGCTGCCCGCCGCTTTTGAGCGGGAGATGGATGCGCTGCAGTTCTCGCAGGCGCTGCAGGAAGTATGGCGCCTGGTGTCGGAGAGCAACCGCTACATCGACCTGACGCAGCCGTGGGTGCTGGGTCGGGATGATGCAGGCAAGGAGCGCTTGAAGACGGTGCTGTATGTGCTGGCCGAGGCCATCCGCTTTATCGGGGTGCTGATCTATCCGGTCATGCCCACCACATCCAAACGCATCCATCAGCAGTTGGGCATTACGCAGGATGCTCATACCACCTGGGATTCGCTGCAAGCCTTTGGGGCCCTGCCGGCCGGTGTTGCTATTCAGCCCGGCGAAGCCCTGTTCCCGCGTGTAGATGTAGAAAAGGAACTGGCCGAGCTGGAGGCAGACAAAGGCAAGGAAAAACCTCAGTCCGATCCGGTGCCTGTAAAGAAAGAGCCTGCCAAAGCGCAAATTGCGTTTGATGACTTTGAAAAAATCTCGCTAAAGGTGGCGCGCGTGCTGTCTTGCGAGCATCTGGTCGGCAGCGACAAGCTGCTCAAGTTCCGGCTGTCCCTGGGGCAGGAGGAGCGCACCGTGCTTTCAGGCATTGCCAAATACCATGATCCCGCTACGCTGGTAGGGCGCAAGGTGATCCTGCTTACCAATCTGGCACCGCGTAAGATCAGGGGCGTTATGTCCGAGGGCATGCTGTTGAGCGCCGAAAACCCGGACGGCAGCCTGCACCTGCTGTTTGCCGATGACGATGTGGTGGAAGGCGCGGAGATCGGCTGATGGAGGTCACCGGCCTGTTTGACACGCATTGTCATCTGGATGACGAAAAATTTGACGCAGACCGCGATCAGGTGCTGTCCCGGTGCCTGGAGCATGGCATAACCCACTGCCTGGTTGCGGGCAGCGATGTGGCGTCTTCACAGGCCTGCGTTGCCCTGGCTGCCCAGCATCCCTGGATATATGCCGCGGTGGGCGTGCACCCGCATGTGGCCCAGAATGTGCAGCCGGGGTATCTGGATGAACTGCGTATACTGGCAAAAGATAAACGGGTGGTGGCTATTGGCGAAACGGGCCTGGACTATTACTATGACAATTCCCCGCGCGAGGTGCAAAAGGAGCGCCTGATAGAGCAGTTGGAGCTGGCCACTCAACTGGGCAAGCCTGTCATCCTGCATGTGCGGGAGGCGCATGGCGATATGCAGCAGCTGCTAAGCCAGCGCGGCACTGACCATCCCGGCGGCATCATCCATTGCTTTACCGGCAGCCTGGAAAGCGCGCAGCATTATATCAGCTTAGGCTATTATATTTCCTTTGCAGGGGCGCTTACCTATAAAAACGCCGACAGGCTGCGCAGGGTGGCGGGACGGCTGCCGCTGGAGCGCCTGCTGATTGAAACGGACAGCCCCTACCTGTCGCCTGTGCCGCTGCGCGGACGCCGCAATGAGCCACACCATGTGCGGTTTGTCTGTGCGGCGCTGGCGCAGGCACACGGCCTGGATACACAGGAAGTGGCGGATATCACACGGCGCAATGCGCTGAAGCTTTTTGGCCTTCCGGCGGATGCATGAAAAGTTGCGACTATTTTGTTTCCAGGTGTTAAAAGTTGTTAACAGAATTTGTGCTAAATGTACAACTTTATGTTATACTTTCTTTTGCGCACGTCCACAGGCGAAGGGGGGAGGGAACGGGTGGAAACGCTGATTTTAGCTTCCAAATCGCCCCGGCGGCATGAGTTGATACGGCATATGAACCTGCCGTTTACCGCAGAGGATGCCGATGTGGACGAGCACGTAGCCGGTACGCCGCAGGATGTAGTTCTGACATTGGCGCAGCGCAAGGCGCAGGCGGTTTCCCGGCATTGGCCTGAGCGGTTTGTATTGGGTGCGGACACCGTGGTATACGCCTGCGGGCAGGTGCTGGGCAAGCCCAGCAATGCGCAGGACGCTATGCGTATGATCGGGCTGCTCAGCGATGGCTGGCACGAGGTTCATACAGGGGTGTGCCTGGTGGCACCCGATGGACAAATACGGATGCACCACGAATGTACGCGTGTGCATTTTGTGCATTTGTCGCAGGAACAAATCGCGGCCTATGTAGCAACCGGCGAACCCTTTGGCAAGGCCGGTGCCTATGCCATTCAGGGTACGGCCGGCATGTATGTAGACAGGATTGAGGGCAGCTTTTCCAACGTAATTGGGCTGCCCACACAGGCGGTGCACGCGTTGCTGCGTGCGGCCGGATACCCCCTCACACTTTAGAAACAGGAAGGCTATCATGGCAATCATTGCGCCCGATCTGGGCATCGACCTTGGCACATCCAACACCCTGGTGTATGTGCGCAAAAAAGGGATCCTGATCAATGAACCCACTTTACTGGTTGTGCAAAGCGGGGGTAAGCGCGTGACGCGCGCCATTGGCCGGGATGCCAGCGTTCTGGTGGGGCGCACACCGGCGGGCGATGTGGTGGTGCGCCCCATGCAAGATGGGCGCATTCGGGACTATGATATGGCCGAAACGCTGCTCAAATACTTTATCCGCAAGGCCATCGGTGCCTCGCATATCGTCAAACCCCGTGCGGTGATTACCATCCCATGCCGTGTTTCCAAGGTGGATCGCCGCGTGATTACCGAAGCTGCGGTGGCGGCCGGCATTCGCCGCAACGGCGTGGAACTGATCGAAAAACCGTTTGCTTCGGCCTATGGCTCAGACCTGCGCGTGTTTTCTCCGGAGGGCACCCTGGTGGTGGACAGCGGTGGCGGCACGACAGAAATCGCGCTGATTACGCATGGCGGCTATGTCGCTACGCGCTCACTGGCTACCGGCGGCATCAGCATGGATATGGCCATTGTGGAATATCTGCGGCACGATTACAACATGGTCATTGGCGACCGCAAGGCCGAAGACATCAAGATTGACTGGGGTGCTGCGTTGCCCTATAAGGAAGAGCGCAAAATTGTGGTCAGCGGCCGCGACCTGATTACCGGCCTGCCGCAGACCGCTGAAATCACCAGCACCAAGGTGTATGAGGCGCTGCAGGCACCCTGCCGCCAGATTTTGCAGGGCATACGCAGCGTGCTGGACAAGGCGCCGCCGGAGCTGGCTGCCGATGTGCTGCGCAAGGGCGTGTTTTTGATGGGCGGCGCATCGCAGCTGCATGGGCTGGATCATTTCTTGGCCGCGGAGCTGGGGCTGCCTGTTACTGTAGCCAAGGAACCCATGCTGTGCGCAGCGATGGGGGTAGGCCGGTTGGTGGATGATCCATCAAATCTGCCGTTTGTAGCGCGTTTGTCAGCCACGCAGGATGAGAGCGAATGAAGGGCAAGCGGACAAAGAAGAATAAGCCGGTTCGCGGCAGCGCGCAGTGGGTGGGGCGTCTGATACGCATAGGGATTATGATTCTCCTGTCCTTGATTATTTTGAGCATGGTTGCCGCGCAGTTTTTTCCTGAGATTGCCGTGCTGGAAGCGCCGCGCCGCTTTGTGGCGCGCACCATTACGCCTATTCAGCGCACCTTTGCTACGGCCACGGAAGGCATTGTAAGCTACTTGCGAAAATTAAAACTTCGCAGCAATCTGGAATATGAGTATGAGCGGCTGCTGATGATGTACAACGAAAAAGTGGACGAAAGCATGCTGCTGGAAGAATATCGTTCCCGCCTGCAAAACTATGCTGACTTAGAGGATGAGCGTTCGCGCAACCTGAACTTAGATGGTATCAAAGCCAATGTAATCGGCTGGGACACCAGCAACTACACCTATACCCTGACGCTGGATGTGGGTACCAGGCAGGGGGTACAGGACAACATGGCAGTGGCCGTGCCCGGCGCGCTGATTGGCATTACCTACAACACCACCGCCAGCACCTGCAATGTCATTGGCATTGTGGACGCCAACTGCAATGTTTCGGCACTCATTGAAAGCAGCCGCGATCAGGGCACGTTAAGCGGTACGCTGTCCATCGATGGGAAATATGCCTGCCGGATGTATTATCTTACCTATTCCACGCTGCCGCGCCCCGGCGACCGCGTGGTAACCTCAGGCATTGGCATGGCCATTCCCAAGGGCATCCCCATTGGTCATGTCCGGGAAAGCACGCGCGGTCTGGAAAACAACAAGCAGTATATCGTGGTGGAGCCCATCGCAGATTTTGAGCACATTGAGTATGTGCTGGTGTACCGCTACCGGCCAACACCAGGCGAGGTAGATGAGTCCCGCAGGGACAATATCGCGCCTACTTTTGTGCCCTTGCCTTCGGCAAACCCGGTGCCTACCTTTGTAGGCCAGCCGGAGCCGGAGTTTACCGGCATGCCCGGCGAAATAACTACTGAGGGGGCGCAGACGCCTACGCCTTCACCCACGCCCAGTGCGGAACCAGAAGATGAAAACAAGACCCCAAAACCTACCGAGGAAGGGTTTGTCTATGTGGATGCGGTGCCGGCGGATGCTACCGAAACGCCGGAGCCTACGCCGGAACCTACCGCAACACCCGAACCCACTGCCACGTTCTCAGTGGATGATATGACTGTGGAGCAGGATCCATGAGTCCATTCGTCTTGCGCGCCCCGCGCAAGCGCAGAACGGGACGCCCGGTGCGCGCGGCGACAATTATCCTGTGGTATTATTTGCTGCAAACCTGTGTGATGCCTTACCTGAAAATTGCAGGTGTCATGCCCAACTTGTTGATGGTTGCTATTGCAATCCTTACGGTATCCTATGGCAAAAAATACGCGTTTGTTGCTGGCGCTCTGACGGGCATTATCTTAGAATCCATGGCCAGCAACCTGCGCTTGTTCTATGCGTTGGTTTATCCTTCCCTGGCCCTGGTAGCGGCGCAACTCTTTGCTGATATGAGCGATATCAAGCGCGAAATGCGGCGCATCAGCCGTGCTGAAAGTCAAGCGAATCCTGTGACAGTCGCCCCCACCACGCTGTGGAAGCGTATCAAAAGAATCCGTCTGAAACGCACCTCGCCGGACGATCTGAATCCGCATGGGCGTATTCCTCTTAATGCCTTGGTGCTGACTTTTTTTTATGAAGTATTGATGCTGGCCTATGTGGTGCTCAATGGCGTTGAGCTGACCTGGGGGCACGTTGGTCGTATCGGTATAGCCCTTGTTTATACGGTAGGGTGCGCTGTGCTGGTGATGGTACCCACGCGTGCATTTTTGGGCATGTATCGAAAGCGGCGCGGCAGAGGCAAGGAGCGCTTAGATGATAGCTTAACGGTATCTGAAGATGCTCTGCTGGACATGGCCGTTGTGGCTGATATGCCCGATGATATGGCGCTGACGCGCGCTGCAATTCGCGGGCGTGACCCAAGTGATGATATAATGGAAGAGGAGCAGGAGGAAGAAGCCTCCCCGGATACGGCGCAAATCGAAGAAACGACGAAAGAAGAGGAACCTCAGTCCGACCCTCCGGGAAAGGAGGACAGTGAATGACAGATCAAACATTGCCTGAAAAATCGCCCATCCCTACGCCAACGATTCAGCGGCATATGAATATCCGCTATTTGGCCTTTATAGTGCTTATCTTTGTGGGCTTTGTTGCTATTGTGGCACGGCTATACACCTTGCAGGTGGTCAACCACGAGCAGTATGCAACGTCAGCGGGCAGCAACCGCGTCAAAACCATCCGCTTGACGGGCAAGCGCGGCATGATTACCGATGCTGATTCGGTCGTGTTAGCCGTCAGCGAGGATGTATACAACCTGACGTTTCAGATGGACTCCTCGCAGATTCATGCGTCCGACTACAAGAAGCTGACCAAATCCATCCTGGATACGTTTGACATCCTGGCCGATTATAATCGCGATATTGATCTTACCTTTGTCATTGAGCGCGATCCTGAAACCACGCTGTGGCGCTTTAACTTCGGCTCTGGTGTAAGTGATCGCGTGCTTGAAATCCGAGAAAACCAGTGGCGAGGTAATCACTACCTGACCAATCTGACCAAGTACGAAACGGCGGAGCAATGCTACAACCGCCTGTATGAAAAGTATCAGATGAAAGAGCTGCAGCTGGATGAGGCCACCGCGCTGCGGGTGATGGCTGTATACTCCGAAATGCAGATGAACCTGTACAACTCCGTGCCTGTGGTCATCGCCAAGGACATTCCCTTTGCGGCGGTCAGCGCTATTTCCGGCAAAAGCATGATGCTGCCGGGCATGGGCATAGAGGTAGGGGAAAAGCGCGTCTATCCTCGCGGCAACTTAGCTTCGCAGATTATCGGTTATACCGGGGCCATCAGTGAAGCCAATAACTTTGCCACCGAACTGCGCCCGCTGGGTTATCAACTGAATGACACGATAGGCAAGGATGGCATTGAGCTGAGCATGGAAAACTGGCTGACGGCCAATGTGATCAGCCGCCAGGGCCGCCGTGTGATGGAGAAAGACTCCAGCGGCAGGCTGACACGTCAACTGGATTATGTGGCCCCTGTGGATGGCAATAACGTGAAGCTTACCTTGATTGCCGCCTACCAGCAGGAAGCTGAGCGCGCCATTGCTATGAACGTGCAGGCAACCCGCAAACGCCAGGAAGAGCAGATGTTTAATGATCGCTGGCTGGAGGCCAACAAAGACAAACTGGAATTGCGCGATTTTAATGAGTTCCCTTTACAACTGGCCGACACCGGTGTCATTATAGTGCTGGATGTGCATACAGGCTATCCGCTGGCGATTGCGCAGCACCCCACGTATGACCTGAATGCCATGGCCTCCGGCGGCCCGGAAGCCATTGAAATCATGAAGGATGAGCGCAATGTGTTGATGAACTACGCCATCCAAACCCGCGCTGAGCCCGGCTCTATTTTCAAAATGGTCACTGCATTGGCTGCACTTACCAACGGGAAACTGTCAGTTACCGAGATGATCAGCGATCAGGGCCCGTTTACCGAATACACGAGAAACGTTTCGGAAGCGCCCACCTGCTGGATTGCCAAGGGGCAGCTGTATAAGCACGCCAATCAAACCATCATTCAGGGGATTAGCAACTCCTGCAACTATTTCTTCTATACGCTGGCGGATCGTCTGTATAAAGGTGGCAACAATTTGCTGTACAAGTATGCAGCACAGATGGGCCTAACCACCAAGACGGGCATTCAATTGCCCGGTGAACTGCGCAGCGTGGTGGGCTGCCAGACATCGTTGTATGACCCCAATGTCAGCATTGAAGAGCAGGAAACTTTCCAGCCCCTGCTGGTAGCGGCTTCTATCAAAAAACATTTGCGCAACATCGGCTCCAGCTACGGCATCACCTATGATGAAATGCGCCTGGATAAATGCGTGAAGCAATTGATGGACATGGCCATTGCGACACCGTCTGATCAATGGTCGGATGCCATGCGCCCCATCCTAATGACGGAACTAAACATGACCCGTGACATGGTTTGGTTACAGGCCGTGGTTGGCGATATCTGGGTGTATCTGAATGACATCAAGTGGGGCGGCAGCCTGGAGGTACAGATGGCCATCGGCCAGTCCATTACGCTGGTTACCCCGGCGGCTGTATCCCGCTATGTGGCCAGCCTAGGCAACGGTGGCACGGTGTACAATTTGTCCATCATTGACTCTGTCGTATCGCCCGAAGGCGAGATACTTAACCAATATCAACCCAGCGTATTTGGCTACCTGGAGGGTGCGGGGGAATATATCCCTTACCTCAAGGAAAGCATGAAGCGAGTGGTTGACGATGGCGTAGGTACGGCGGCCTCCTACTTTAGGAATTGGCCCTATACCGATAACATTTGGGCGAAAACCGGTACGTCGCAGGTTACCATTGGCAAGATCAAGCTGGATCTGGAAAACAATGGTTGGTTTGTGACGCTGGCACCGTTTGAGGGCGAAACGGAAATTGCAGTGGTTACTCTCATCCCCAATGGATATTCCGGTGCTATGAGTACGCTGGCCGCACGGGAGTTCCTGGGCTGGTGGTTTGATAATCGTGTAACCAAGTCCGACGATGGCCCGGTGGTGCCGGGCAACGAACTGATGCCATGAGACAGGAAGGATATATGAGCAAAGCGTGGTTGTTGGCTTCCGGCAAGGGAGGCGTAGGAAAATCTAGCATTGCAGCAGGTTTGGCCGTATCGCTGGCCAAACGGCAACAGCATGTGTTGCTGTTGGATGCCGATGTGGGTTTGCGCAGCCTGGATCTGATGCTGGGCATGCAGGACAATGTGCTGTACGAATTGCACGACTGTCTGTCGCATGCCTGTACATTGGAGGAGGCGCTGGTGCGGCATCCCCAATACCCGTTGCTGTCCTTGCTTTCGGCCGGGCAGTCTGCCAAACCCAAGGACTTTGACAAGCCTGAGCTGGCCGAACTGATGGCACAGCTGCGCACGCGCTTTGACGTAATCATTGTAGACGGCAGTGCGGGCATTGGCCGCAACCTGAAATGTTTTGCAGCGGTGGTGGATGAGATTATCGTGGTTGCAACAGCCGATGAGGTGTCCTTGCGCGATGCCGAAAAAACAGCAGCGTTGCTGCGCACGCAGACCAATCGTACGCCGTTTTTGATGCTTAACCGGGTAAGTCCTGGGCTTATCGCAACGGGCACGCTGGAAGCGCCGCAGGAGATCTCTGCGCGGCTGGATTTGCCGTTGCTGGGGGCTATTCCAGACAGCTCCCGCGTCTATCCGGCTATGCTACAGGGACAGACCATGGCGGAATGCGGTTCGGATGAAGTGGCCTCGGCGCTGCGCTCGGCTGCACGCCGCATGCAGGGCGAGGAAGTGCCCCTCCGCGCCTATTCACGCAGCGCGCTGGCTGCGCTGTGGTACCGCTTGAAGGGGGGGCGGCCCCGTTGATGACCTCCGCCGACCGGCGAAGCAGAAAACACTTTGACTTTTACCTGCTGATCAACATGTATGTGCTGATCGTTATTGGCGTGGTTATGGTGGCGGTGGCCACCTTTGACCCGGATGTCAGCCTGGATGTGCCGCTGCTAACCCGGATTATGAACTCAAACACCGGTTCCTGGCAGGCCATCTTTTTTGTGGCGTCGATTATCGTGGTATGGGTGGTCACAACGTTTCCATATGAGTATTTAAGCGCCTACTCTGTGCCGTTTTTTATGGTAACGTCCGTCATGCTGCTCTTTGTGCTGTCTACCAAGGGCATCCGCAATGTATCGGGCTGGTTCCAACTGACGCTGGGGCGCATGCTGCAGCCCAGTGAATTTGCCAAATTGACGCTGATATTGCTCATGGCCAAACTGATGAGCGGTGACGAAAAGCCGTTAAGCAGTATTAAAAGTGTTGTAAAGATATTTGGATTGTCGGCTGTTCCGCTGGGGTTGACATTTCTTCAAGGGGAAACAGGCAACGTGGTGGTTATGCTGGGCATATTGTACATCATGCTGGTTTTTGCCGGCACCGATTGGCGGTGGCTGGCCCTGTTGTTTGGTCTGGCTGCGGCAGCGGTAGCGGCCTTGTTTTTGTATGGCTTAATGAGCGACACGCAGGATTACCGGCTGCTGAGGCTGCTGTCGTTCTTGAACCCACAGGCCTATGTGAAAAGCGCAGGCTACCAGATCCTCAATTCTCAGCAGGCCATTGGTTCCGGCGGACTGACCGGCATTGGTATGTTCATCCCCGGCTCGCTGAGCCAGTTGAACTTCGTGCCCGAGGACTGGACGGACTTTATCTTTGCTACCTTAGGGGAGGCGTGGGGGTTTGTCGGGTGTGTGGTGGTGATTTTGTTGTTCGTGTCGCTGCTGCTGCGCATGCTGTATTTGGCGCGTTTCACCCAGGATAAGTTTGGCCGCCTGGTGATTGCGGGCGTGATGGGCATGTTTTTTGTACACGTTTTCCAAAATGTTGCAATGACAGTGGGGTTGATGCCCATTACGGGCATACCGCTGCCCTTTATCAGCTATGGCGGATCCAACCTGATGACCAGTGTAGCGGGCGTTTCTTTGGTGCTGAATGTGACCAACAACCGTACCACGGCGATGTCCAGCTATTTGATGCCTGTTTATCAAAACAAACAGGGCAAGCGTGGGCGGCGCAAGAAAAAACGGGTTTATGTGAATGTTACGCAAAGATAATACTTGCCAACCTTGGAGGTGCATTGTATACTCCATGCGCTCTAAGGAGCATTTACTACACGAGGAACACTGGGGGTCATGTCATGGGATTGGTCAAGTGCCCGCGTTGCGAACTGAACTATATGGATAGCACAGAAAAACTGTGCAAGGTATGCATACGAGAATCCAGCAGGCGTGAAACTGTTGAGGAGCCTGAAATGTGCACCATCTGCAACGAAGCGCCGGCGTTGCCTGGCAAAGATATGTGCTTGTTCTGCCTGAAGGAATTTAATGAGCAGGCTGTGTCCGCTGTGGATGCAGAGGATGCGGATGATAGCGAAGATGCTGTTGAACTGGATGAAATAGAGCAGGAGCCTCAAGACGAGGAATATGGCCAGCTGGGCAAAGAGTTTTCCCTGGAAGAAATGGAAGAACAGGAAGACGAAGACGATCTGGACGAAGATGAAGAGAACTGATTGCTCCATCTTTGCTATTGGTGACCTGCATCTGCCCGGCGGCGATGACAAATCGATGGATGTGTTTGGTGCGCATTGGGAAGGGCACTTTGAAGCCATTACCAGTGATTGGCAGCAACGGGTTGCAGCGGACGATATTGTGTTGATCCCTGGCGATATCAGCTGGGCCATGAAGTTTGAGGAGGCGCAGCCTGATCTGCTGGCCATTGCTGCACTGCCTGGCCGCAAGATACTGATACGAGGCAATCATGATTACTGGTGGGGCAGCATATCTCGGTTACGCGCTTGGCTGCCACCGGACATGCAGGCTATACAGAATGATGCCGTCATGCTGGACGGCATTGTTTTTGCCGGTACCCGTGGCTGGACCATTCCGGATGAAAATGCAACGGGCGAGGATGTCAAGATATTTGCCCGGGAACAAACGCGGCTGCAGCTTTCGCTGGCGCATGCGCGCAGGATAACCCCCGATGCCCCGCTGGTGGCGCTTATTCACTACCCGCCGATGCAGATGGATGGATCGCCCAGCGAGTTTACGGAGTTGTTTACACAGTATGGGGTTAGTGATGTGGTATATGGGCACCTGCACGGAACAGCGGCAGCCTATGCCTACCGTGGAGAGATGGGAGGAGTGCGGTATCATCCGGTATCCTGCGATGGTTTGGGTTTCACGCTGTATCAATTACCAGATGTAAAAGGGACGTAACCACCCCAAATTCCCACTTTGTTTTATAAAGGGCGCTTAAGCGCTCTTTTTTTATGCGACTTTACAGGATGTGGCAAATCTTTCCTTATTGTGGTGTCCCAAAGGACATATTATCGGTGCAATGCATCGTTTCTCATCCTATGTTCGCCTTTCCCAAAGAAATGGCATGAGAAATTTACAAAAAGTTCTACGGAAAACATATAAAAGTGTTCGGCAACTAGAGGAAATGCACATAGCAAGAACGAGTGTTTGCGAATAGAAAGAAGTGTTGTTCGTATACTTGACCGGACAAGGGAACGAGTTTTCCCCTTAGGGTATGCCAAAGCATATGGAAAAAGCCCCAAAGCCGGTCTTCTGCCATATGTGCAGGTGGTAATTACATTGACCATTTCGTGCGCCAAGTGTTAAATTATGGAGGCTAGATGGCGATTAATCCTAGAAAGTGAAATTTGGTGGGGGTAACATGCCGAACGATCGGGAAACTTCGGTTCCAGCCTCGGCGTCGGCCGAAACGTTGCAGCATGCCACAACGGCATCTGAGCAGCGCTATGGCTTTTTCGGCACCTTCAACCACAGCATCGACACCAAGGGACGCATGATTGTGCCGCAGAACTTCCGGGAGAAGCTGGGCAACGACATCGTGGTGGGCGTCAACTATGCCCAAACGGCCATCGCAATTTTCCCGCGCAGTGTGTGGCAAAAACGGCTGGACATGCTGACAGAACTGGCTGAAAAGGACGTACGGGCCGAAGTGTTCTTGGAACAGTTTTCCATGTATTCCTTTGACAACTGCACGTTTGATATGCAAGGCCGGATTTTGTTGCCGGCCGTGTTGCGTGATTTGTATTTGAAGGACACACAGGGTGTACAGATATCCGGTTCCAACAACTATATTCGGGTGCTGCCCAGCGACCAGGCCGCACAGGAAAATGAGAAATTCCGGCGCGAACATCCCAATTTGCTGGAGGCCATCAGCGCCATTCAGAACAGCGTCCGTGACAGTGGCCATTGACTGAGCTTTAAAGAAAGGAGCATCTCATGACAACGTACATGAATCGAGCTGATAAACGCGCATATTCCTCAGCGGGCAAACAGCTGGAAGGTTTTTCACATATCGCAGTGGCTAGCAACGTAGATTTGCCCGCGGGCGAAGCTGAGATGGATGGCCGCGTGCGCTATCGCGCTGCACAGGATGAGGTGCGTAAGGGCGGTATCCCTGTTTTGTGGGCGGGCATGCTGTTGATACTAACGGTTGCTATCCTGTTTGGGTTTTCTATCCAGGGCCGGGCGCGCGAGCGTGCCTATCAGATGGAACTGGAATTGCTGCAAAACCGCTTTTATAGCCTGACTCAGCAGCGTATAGAACTGGAAGAGGACATTGCAGCAGCTTGCGATCCGGGCAAAATCTGTTATTATGCTGCTAAGGAGCTAGGCATGCAGAAGGCTGTAGACAGTCAGACCATTCAGGTGATAGCTCCGGCAACGCGTACAACGCCTGTTCAGGGAAAGGTGACCGCTGCAAACAATCTGCGTTAAACATTGCCTAATATGAGGTGAACCACGTGAAACTGAGTTACCTGGCGCAACAAGCTGCGCCATATACGCAGTCTGTGCATGGAGATTGTGAGATCTCGTCACTTATGCAGGACAGCAGGATACGGGCTGAAAACAGCCTGTTTTTCTGCATTTCAGGCATCAGGAGTGATGCGCATGACTTTATTCCGCAGGCTATTCAAAATGGGGCGACTGCTGTAGTTATTACGCGGGAAATATCCGGCCTGTCGGTGCCTTATATTTTGGTCGATAATGACCGCGCTGCCATGGCCTTAATTGCGGCGGCGTTCTATGGCCATCCTGCGCGCAGCTTGCGCATGGTGGGCATCACAGGCACCAAGGGGAAAACAACGGTTAGCTACTATGTAAAAGCTATTTTAGAGACGGCTGGCATTGCCTGCGGCTTGATTGGCACCACAGGCAGCATGATTGGCGATAAGTGGATGAAAAACACGCTGACCACGCCCGACCCCATTGAGTTGCAGCAAACGCTGCGCGCAATGGTGGATGCCAATGTGCAAGCCGTTTGCATGGAGGTATCTGCGCATGCCATTGCCATGCACAGGCTGGAAGGTATTGTGTTCGAGGCGTCCTGCTTCACCAACCTGTCGCAGGATCATCTGGATTTTTTTGGCACCATGGAAGCTTATTTTGCGGCCAAATGCCAATTTTTTACGGAGGAACACACGCACAATGCTGCCATCAATCTGGATGATGACCGCGCTGGCACACTGATTGAACGGCTGAATATCCCCTACAGCACCTTTGGCATCTGGCAAAAATCCGACATATTTGCCCGCGATATCGAGATGAACGAGGGCGGTGTGAACTTCAACCTCGTTTTGTGGAACGAGCAGGTTTATCCTGTACACCTGCGCATGATGGGCATGTTCAGCGTATATAACGCGCTGGCTGCGGTGGCGATCGGCCTTATTATGGGCGTAACACCCCCCGATATTTGTCGTGCGCTGGAATCGGTGCGTGCTGTGCCTGGCCGTGCGGAGGTGCTGGAGACCAACACGCCATTTAAGGTGGTGCTGGACTATTCGCATACCCCCAGCGCACTGAGCAACATTTTGGAAACGGTGCGCGGATTTGTGCGCAACCGAATTATTGTAGTGTTTGGCTGCGGCGGCGACCGCGACCATGGCAAACGCCCCATGATGGGCGAAATTGCCGGGCGTTTGGCTGATTATTCTGTGCTGACCAGCGATAACCCGCGCAGTGAGGATCCGATGGAGATTCTGAGCGCCATCGAGGCAGGGATCCAACCCACCGGCGCAGCCTATGTAAAAATCGAAAACCGACGCGAGGCCATCCGCCATGCGCTGGAACAGGCAGAGGATGGGGACGTGGTCATTTTAGCTGGAAAAGGCCATGAAACATATCAGGAAATACGTGGCACCAAGCGCCCGTTTGATGAAAAGCTGATTGTGCATGATTTGCTCAGCGCCATTGCGGAGGAGAGGAAAAACAATGCGTGAAACCGTGGCAGTGCTGGTAGCCTTTGGCGTGATGCTGCTGTTGATGCCGCAGCTTATTCCTCTGCTCCGAAAAATGAAGATGGGGCAGACCATCTATGAACTGGGCCCGGAGCAGCACAGGAAAAAACAGGGCATTCCCAACATGGGCGGGCTGGCCATTGCTTTGGCCACAGTGGTGTCCTCTACCGCAACTGCGCTGTGGCAGGGCACAACGCAATACTTGCTGCCGCTGCTGCTGATGTCGCTGGGCACGCTGACAGTGGGATTTCTGGATGACTACACCAAGGATATGAGGAAAACCCATGATGGATTGACCCCCCGGCAAAAGATCATTGGCCAGGTGATTGTGGGCATTGCCTTCTCGCTGTACTGCGCGAAGGCGGTGGGTACGTCCATCCGCTTGCCGTTTACAGCAGCCATGTGGGATTTGGGCGTCTTTTATGTGCCGATCATGGTTTTGTATGTAATCTTCATGACCAACAGCGCCAACCTGCAGGACGGTGTGGATGGTCTGCTGTCCACCGTCACCATGGTGGGCGGCGCTGCGCTGGGCATTGCCGCCATGATGCTCACCCCGGTCATTGGAGATTCGGCGGTGCGGGATGTCATGTTTGCGCTGGTGGGCGCGTGTGCTGGCTTTTTTGTGTTCAACCGCCATCCGGCCAAGATATTTATGGGCGATACCGGCTCCATGTTCATCGGCGGGGCCATGGTGGGGGCTTCCATGCTGATGGGACTGCAGCTGTTCATGGTGCTGATTGGCTTTACAATGATTATGTCATCGGTATCGGTCATTATGCAGCGCATCTATTTTAAACTGACGCATGGCAAGCGCATCTTCCGTATGTCGCCCATCCATCACCATTTCGAGTTGGGCGGAATGAATGAGAATCAAATTGTTGTTATGTATGGGCTGGTTACCTTCGCGTTATCAGTGCTTGCATTGATAGCCCTGCTGGCGGCCCGCCACGGCTAGCGAGATGGCTTGGTCAAGTGATGTGAGGTATCCAGATGGCGCTGCCTGGTTTGCAGGTAAGCGCGTGATGGTGGTGGGCATGGCCCGCAGCGGCTTGGCGGCTGTGCAGCTGCTGACGCAGTTAGGGGCGCACCCCATTGCCACCGACAGCAAAACAGAAGAACAGCTATCTGAAACCTTTGCGCAATACGGACGGCCGAATTGCGCATGTTTCTTTGGCGTGGATCCTATCCCGTTGTTATCTCAGGTACAGGCCGCAGTCATCAGCCCGGCTGTGCCGGTTGATTCTGCGCTGGTGAGGAGCGCAACGGCCGCCGGCATACCCGTTATTGCGGAGTTGGAGCTGGGCTATCTTGCGTCCAATGGCTGCATAACCGCCGTCACCGGCACCAACGGAAAAACCACCACCGTATCGTTATTGGGTCATATTCTAAAAGAGGCCGGGCGGACAGCCATCGTGTGCGGCAATATCGGATATCCGATATCTGCGGCTGTTCTGGAAGGAAAGCCAGAAGCCGAACTGATTACCGAGGTTTCAAGCTTCCAGATGGAAACCAGCCGGGCCTTTCATCCGCGCGTGGGAGTATTGCTCAATATCACGCCGGATCATCTCAACCGCCATCATGATATGGATACCTATGTGCGATTGAAATACAAGATGTTCGCCAACCAGACGGGGCAAGACCTGGCGGTGCTCAACTGGGACGATCCTTTGTGCCGGAAGGCGCAGGGGCATACACAGGCCAGGGTGGCTTGGTTTTCCTGCAAGGAACCGGTTGCAGAAGGTGCGTATGAAGCGGAAAACATGCTATATTTGGCCCACAACGGGCAAAGGCAGGCGGTATGCAGCACAAAGGAATTGCTTATTCCTGGCAGGCATAATGTGATGAATGCGCTGGCTGCTATTGTGGCCGCGCATGCGCTGGGCATAGCGGCGGAGGCTATTGCAGCAGCGCTGCGCACCTTTCCAGGGGTGGAGCACCGCATTGAATATGTGACAGATATAGGCGGCGTCCGTTATATCAACGACAGCAAGGGCACCAACCCGGATTCCACCATGCGTGCGGTAGAAGCGATGGACAGGCCAACCATATTGCTGCTGGGCGGGCAAGGGAAGGATATCCCCTTTGATGAAATGGCGGATTGCATTGTAAAGTCATCCATAGTACGTCATGCGGTGCTGATGGGGGAAACTGCCAAAGCCATTGAACGCAGTTTGCGGGAAAGGGCCTTTGACGCCATCAGCCATGCAGCCTCCTTGGAGGAAGCGGTGTCCGTCGCGGCCTCTTACGCACAGCCTGGTGACGCCGTGTTGTTGTCACCGGCCTGCGCTTCCTTTGACATGTTCAAAGATTATGAAGATCGCGGCAGGCAGTTCAAGCGCATCGTGCAGGAACGTAAGGAGAACGGCCATGAGTGACCTGCATGCACGCCACCCGTTGGAGCCGCCGTCAGTTCCTCCGCCTGAAACGCCGGATTACCCGGAGCAGGATGCTGGCGAAGGCTATCCGGCACCGGAAATTCCTGAAGAACAAAAACATACTTCGGCATGGTTGTGGGTTGGCGTTATTTTAGCGGCGCTTGTGCTAGCCATATTCTGGGTGCGCGATGTGTTTCTAATCATTCGTAATGTAGAGGTTCAGGGTGTGCGTCAGCGCCCCTGGCAGGAGGTTGCCATCGCAGCGGGCTTTGACAAGCCGGTCAACTACTTTGGCTTGAATGAAGATCGCATACGGGAGGGCATCAACAGCAATCGCTATTACACATACCTTGGTATGGATAAAAACTTCCCCAACAGCGTCACGCTGCGAGTACGCGAGCGCATCCCGGTGGCCTATCTGCACTATATCGGCGTGGGATATTTGCTGGGCGATGACGGCCTGGTGCTGGAACAAACCAGAGAGCTGGAACAAACGCAGGGATATGCATCAATTACAGGCATGCAGATACGCGATATTCGCGTAGGGGCCGTGCCCACAGGCACTCGCCCGCAGCAATTGACCAGTGCGCTGAGCGTGTTGCGAGAACTGGCCATGCAGGGGTATCTGGAAAACATTCAGGATGTGAACGTGACGGAACCTACCAGCATCCTGCTGATTACGCGTGATGGGTATGCCGTGCACATCGGCGATGATGAGCAGCTGCGGGCCAAAATTGGTACGGTGCGTGCGGTCATAGAGGACCTCAAACGGCGTGGATTTACGGGTGGTGTCATTGAGGCTACGATGCCTGGGGAGGCAACATACCGTCCCGAAACACAGTAGCAGCCGCCCGAATGGCGCAAATTGCGCATAACGCTTGCACTTTTGTTACGAAAGGGCTACAATAAGTCAATCATATTGGTTTATTTTAGGCTCTGTCTGTGATAGAGCATTGAATGCCAGAAAACCGGGGAGGATGGATAGGCGATGAAAAGTACGGTTGCCGTCATCGATTTCGGCACAAGCAAGGTTGTCGCGCTGATTGCCGAAGTTTCCGGTCGGCAGCGCTGCGATATTGTAGGGGCAGGTACTGCGGCCTATGATGGCTTTGCAGATGCCCGCTGGAACGCGCCGGATCAGGTAAATGATACCATTCTTGATGCCATCCGCTCGGCAGAGGAACAGGCGCGTACCGCTGTGCGGGATGTTTATGTGGGCGTACCCGGTCAGTTTTCCCGCATATATACGGTGGAAGTAAAACAAAGCCTGCAGGGTGCCGACCCCCGCGTTACCGCACGGGACATTGAGGAATTATTTGAAACCGCCGACAATGAAATGCGCCAGGTGCAAGGTATGCCCATTCATCGCAGCCCGGCCTGGTTTGTGGTGGATGACGGCAAAAAGACATTGGAACCCATGAATCAACACGGCAACGAGCTGCGTGCCATGGTGTCCTATGTGATTGCCGATCAGTTTTTTATCGATGAAATCTCTGAGCGTTTGCGCGCCATAGATCGCCGTGCGGTAGGGTTCTTCTCAGCCCCCATGGGTGAAGCCATGCTTTTCCTCTCACGTGAGGATCGTGACCGTACCGCGGTGTTGATTGATATCGGTTATTTAAGCACCGAGGTTATGGCGGTGGAAGGCGACACCATAATTTTCCATCGCGTTATTCCATTAGGCGGTGGCCACATTGCGGCCGATCTGGCCTATGGCTTGGACATTACACTGGAACAGGCCGAGCAGATCAAACGCAGCTATACATTCGGCGCGCCCACATCTCAGCCCACGTTTGACATTCTAGGCTCCGATGGGGCTACACGCTCCTTTGCCTATCAGAAGGTGTCGGATGTCTTTGAGCCCCGGGCTGAGGAGATTGCAGAAACCATCAAAGAATGCATTGATGGCAGCGGTGTGCGGCTGGGCAACTGGTCCTACGTGTACCTGACCGGTGGCGGCTTGAGTATGAACCGGGGCGGCCGTGAATTTTTGGGCGAAAAACTGGGACGCCCGGTGCGGGAGTTGCCGCGCCGTGCGGTCAAGCTGTCCAGCCCCATCTATGCCAGCGCCCTGGGCCTGCTGGATCTTGTGATTGAAACCAAAACCAGCGCGAATGCCGCGCAGGGCGGCCTGAAAGGTTTCTTTCGGGCGCTGTTTGGCATGTGAACGCCATGCCACCCAGAAAATCAAGGAGGAACAATATGCTGGATATTCAGGTAGAACCAGAACAGCAATCTTTTGCATCTATTAAGGTTGTAGGTTGCGGCGGGGGCGGTTCCAACGCCGTCAACCGCATGGTGGATGCTGGTCTCAAGGGTGTGGAGTTTATTGCCATCAACACCGACCGCCAGGCGCTTGGCACCTCCAAGGCGGATAAACGCCTACAAATTGGCGAAAAGCTGACCAAGGGCTTAGGGGCTGGTGCGGTGCCGGATATTGGCAAGCGCGCGGCAGAGGAAAGCCGGGAGGAAATTGCCCAGCTGCTCAAAGGCTCCGACCTGGTTTTTGTTACCGCCGGTATGGGCGGCGGTACGGGCACGGGTGCGGCGCCTGTGGTGGCCGAAGTGGCCCGGGAGCTGAATTGCCTGACCATTGCCGTGGTTACCAAGCCCTTCCAGTTTGAGGGCAAACAGCGCATGAAAAATGCCGAAGCAGGTATCAATGAGCTGAAACAGTGCGTAGATACGCTGGTGGTCATTCCCAACGATCGCCTGTTGCAGGTAGTCAGCAAGGGCACCTCCATGCTGGAAGCTTTCCGCGTGGCAGATGATGTGTTGCGCCAGGGCATTCAGGGCATTTCGGACTTGATTGCACTGCCTGCCACCATCAATCTGGACTTTGCTGACGTCAAAACCGTCATGGAATCCGGTGGTATGGCGCATATCGGCATTGGCTCCGGCAAGGGCGAAAACCGCATGATCGAAGCGGCCAAGAACGCAGTAGCCAGCCCGCTGCTGGAGACCAAGATTGATGGTGCTCGTGCGGTGCTGATTAACATCACCGGCAACGAGGATATGAGCATCCTCGATATGAACGAGGCCGCGCGCCTCATTCAGGAATCGGCGGACAGCGAAGCGAACATCATCTTTGGCGCGGGTGTGGATAACTCGCTTAAGGATGAAGTGCGCATCACAGTTATCGCCACCGGCTTTGAAAAGACTGCTTTCCCCACGCGCGACAGCAAGCGCAAGCCGTTCAAGGCACCGCCTGTGTACAGCACGTCGTCTGCGGGCTACAATCCGTACGAAAACCGTTCCGCGGTTGACGCTGCGCAGGGTGGTGAAGCCCCGCAGGTGGCAGGCATGTATGATGCTGAGCCCTCCTACTTCCCCACCGGTCGCCCACAGGGCCCCGTGGCGCAGCAGCCTGCCATTCCGCAGCCGTATGTGCCCAATGCTTATCAGCCGTACGCCCCGCAGGCGCAACAACCCGCGGCGCCTTATCCGCCGCAGCAAAATGCCTACCAGCCGCCTGCCCGGCCGCAGCAGCCGCCCGCAGCTGAAAAGGATGACTTGGGCGTTCCTGCCTACTTGCGCCGCGGCAACAAGAAGTAAGGCGCGGCATGAACTGACTTTTAAAGGCGTGCACGGTGTCCGGGCATGCCTTTTGATTGGAGGCAAGCATGGAGAAAAAAACACCCCTGTATGACTTTCATGTTGCACATGGCGGCAAGATGGTGCCTTTTGCCGGGTATCTCCTGCCTGTTCAGTTTCCGACAGGCGTAATTAAGGAGCACAACGCCGTGCGCACTGCGTGCGGTCTGTTCGACGTGTCCCACATGGGTGAGGTGCTCTTTTCCGGCCCGGATGCGCTGGCCAATGTGGAGCATCTGCTGACCAACCGTTTTGCGGACATGGACATCGGACGCGTGCGGTACAGCCCCATGTGCAACGAGCGCGGTGGCATGGTGGATGACCTGGTGGTATACCGCATGGCCGAGGATGAATTCTTGCTGGTGGTCAACGCTGCCAATAAAGATAAGGACGTAGCGTGGTTCAAGGCGTACCAACGCGGCGATGTGAAGGTGGAGGATCTGTCCGAGCAGTTTGCACAGCTGGCGCTGCAGGGCCCCAACGCCCGTGCCGTGATGGAAAAGTTGACGGATGCAGATAATCTGCCCGTTAAAAACTATACGTTCACAAAGGACATGCAGGTAGCAGGTGTTCAATGCTTAGTATCCCGCACCGGCTACACCGGCGAGGCGGGTTATGAGCTGTACTGTGCGCCCGAACAGGCTGTGGCGCTGGCCGAAGCATTGCTTGCCGCCGGTGCGGATCATGGCCTGATGCTGTGCGGTCTGGGTGCGCGTGACACCCTGCGGCTGGAAGCCGGGATGCCGCTGTATGGCCATGAGATGGGCGATGATATCACGCCACTGGAAGCAAACTTAGGTATCTTTGTGAAGCTTGACAAGCCGGACTTTATCGGCAAACAGGCGTTGGTGGATGCAGGCGAACCCGCGCGCGAGCGCATTGGCCTGGAGGTTGTCGATCGCGGCATCGTGCGCGAGGGTAGCGCTATTTTTGCGGGCGATCGCATTGCGGGCACGACCACCAGCGGCACCATGGGCCCCTTTGTGCAAAAAGCCATTGCCATGGGGCTGGTGGAGCGCGGTGTGCTGTCAGAAGGCGATGAATGCACGGTGGATGTTCGCGGCCGCAAATTGCGCGCCAAGGTCGTTCCGCTGCCGTTCTATAAAAGAAGTACAAAATAAAGGAGGCTTTTTCAATGAACATTCCCAAGAACCTCAAATACTCCAAATCCCATGAGTGGGTGCTGGAAAAGGATGGCGAATACGTGATCGGCATCACCGACCATGCGCAGTCGGAACTGGGCGACATCGTGTTCATTAACCTGCCGCTGGTGGACAGCGAGATTGCTGCAGGCGAAGCATTTGGCGATGTAGAGTCGGTGAAGGCCGTCAGCGATATCCTTAGCCCTGTTACCGGTACCATTGTGGAAGTCAACGAGGAACTGGCTGATGCACCTGAAAAGCTCAACGAGCAGCCCTATGAGGCCTGGATCGTCAAGGTGCGTGATGTGACCGAAACCGAGGAACTTCTGACCGCCGAAGAATACGAGGCGTTCATTAGCTCGGAGGCATAATATGGGAAACTATCTCCCCTCAACGGCGCAGGAGCGCCGCGACATGCTCGCATCGCTGGGCATGACAGAGTTTCGGCAGCTGTTTTCCGATGTGCCGGAAAGCGTGCTGCTGACCGAACCGCTGAACATCCCCCAAGGCCTGTCCGAATTGGAAGTACAGCAAAAAATGCAGGCCCTGGCCGATCAAAACACGGTTTATCGACTGATACTGCGCGGTGCGGGCGCCTATGACCATTACATCCCGGCCATCGTGCCAACGGTAACCTCCCGCGAGGAGTTTCTGACCGCCTACACGCCCTATCAGGCAGAAATCAGCCAGGGCGTGCTGCAATCCATCTTTGAATATCAAACCATGATTTGCGAGCTGACCGGCATGGAGGTCAGCAATGCGTCCGTGTACGATGGTGCCTCGGCAGCTGCCGAAGCGGCCATGATGTGCGTGGATCGCAAGCGCAAAAAGGTAGTGGTGGCCGGCCATGTGCACCCGGACGTGGTCGCAACCGTGCGCACCTATTGTTGGGCGCGCAATGTGCCGTTTGAAGTGGTGCAGGCCGGTGGCGAAGGACTGATAGATGCCGAGCAGCTGAAGCTTGCTGCGGCGGATGCGGCCTGTGTGTACTTTCAGCAGCCCAATTTCTATGGCCTGCTGGAGGATGCCCCGGCCGTGGTGGAAGCTGCACATGCAGCTGGGACCAAGGCCATCATGGGTGTCAACCCCATTTCAATGGGCCTGCTGCAAACACCGGGGGAGTGCGGCGCGGACATCGCTGTGGGCGAAGGCCAGCCGCTGGGTTTGCCGCTGTCCTATGGTGGCCCGTATTTAGGCTTTATGGCCTGCAATAAAAAAATGATGCGTCAGTTACCCGGACGCATTGTGGGCGAAACCAAGGATGCCCAGGGCAGGCGTGCCTATGTGCTGACGCTGCAAGCGCGGGAGCAGCACATCCGCCGCGAAAAGGCCAGCAGCAATATCTGTTCCAACCAGGCGCTGTGCGCGATGAACGTTGCGGTTTACCTGGCTGCGATGGGTGCCCATGGCCTTAAACGGGCGGCAGAGCTATGCGTCAATAATGCGCACTATTTTGCAGAACAGCTGAAAACCATACCGGGGTATCGGATGGTGCATGACATTCCATTCTTCCACGAATTTCTGACCACGGCTCCTGTAGCGCCTGAGCAGCTGGAGCAGGCCCTGGCAGAGAAGGGCATTCTGTGCGGGCTGCCTGTGGGCAAAAACATACTTTGGTGTGTTACCGAGAAACCGACGCGCGCTGCTTTGGACGAGGCGCTTGAACTTATCCGGGAGGTGAGTGCCCGATGAAACTGATTTTTGAACGCGGTGCGGCGGGGCGCAGGATGGACTATCTGCCCGAGGCAAACTTTCCCTGTAATGCCATCCCGGCAAGTATGCTGCGCAAGACGCCTCCGAGGTTGCCTGAGGTTTCTGAGGTAGAGCTGGCCCGCCATTACGCTGAGCTGGCTAAGCAGGTGTTTGGCGTGGTGTCCGGCTTTTACCCGCTGGGTTCCTGCACCATGAAGTACAACCCCCGCATTAACGAGCGCACATCCTCGCTGCCAGGCTTTGCCAATATTCATCCATTGCAGAAAGCTGAAGGCTGTGTAGCAGCCCTCAAGCTTGCCGAGGAACTGCTGTGCGAAATTACAGGCATGGATGCGATGTCCTTCCAGCCTGCCGCCGGTGCCCATGGCGAGCTGTTAGGTCTGATGCTGATTAAGAAGCATCATGAAATGAACGGCCAAACACATCGCCGGAAAATCATCATCCCGGATGCTGCGCATGGCACCAACCCGGCCAGTGCCACCATGGCAGACTTTGACGTGGTGAACGTGCCGTCGGATGCCAATGGCTGCGTCGATATGCAGGCATTTGAAAAAGTTCTGGGCGATGATGTGGCGGGCCTGATGCTGACCAACCCCAACACGCTGGGATTGTTTGACCCCAACGTGCTGGAGATTACCGGAAAAATCCATGCCTGCGGCGGCCTGTGCTACTATGACGGCGCTAACCTGAACGCCATTATGGGCCAGGTGCGTCCCGGCGATATGGGCTTCGACGTGGTGCATCTGAATCTGCACAAAACCTTCTCCACTCCGCACGGCGGCGGCGGACCAGGCAGCGGCCCGGTGGGCTGCAAGGATTTCCTTGCGCCGTATCTGCCTGGCAGTGCGCTGGGCGGCGTGGGTGGCCCCAATAGTGTGGGGCAGGTGCGTGCCTTCTACGGTAACTTTGCCGTGACGTTGCGTGCGCTGACCTATATCCTGACGCTGGGTGCCGAAGGCATCCGCGAGGCCAGCCAAACTGCTGTGCTCAACGCCAATTACCTGATGAACAAGGTAAAAGAAGATTTCCCGGTGGCGTATGATCATCCTTGCATGCATGAGTTTGTGCTGACGCTGGAAAAAATGAAGGCTGAAAAGGGTGTATCCGCCATGGACATCGCCAAGGGATTGATTGACCATGGCATGCATCCGCCCACCATGTATTTCCCGCTGATCGTTCATGAAGCGCTGATGATAGAGCCGACCGAGACCGAAAGCAGGGAAACCCTGGATGAGGCGGCGCGTGCGTTCCACCAGCTGCGCTTGCAGGCCGAGAATGATCCCGAAAGCCTGCACCGTGCGCCGGTTACAACGCCCGTTGGCCGTCCGGATGACGTAGCTGCCGCGCGCGACCCAGTGCTGCGCTACATGTTCCCTGAGGAGTAAACTTTAGTACATAAGCACATACAAAAATCCACCGGACAAGCGCCGGTGGATTTTTTAGTGATTCATGCTAATCAGAGAATATACTCCCGCTTGCTGGCAGGCGCGTTTTTCATTTCTTCCTGCTTGCTGCGGTATTTGTCGCCGGTGTGGCCCAGCACGGCATAGGAAGCGATTTTGCTTTCCTCAACGCCGGGCTGGTTGAAGGCGTCAATGTCCAACAGTTCGCCGGTATAGGCGGTGACCAGTTCAAAGAAATACAGCAGCTGGCCGATGCTGTGCGCATTGACGGTGGGCAGGGTGATGGTCTGGCTCATGCGGCCTGCGCGCAGCAGGGCATATTGGGTGCCCTGATATTCTGCTTCCAGCAGCTGGTTGAGCGTTTTGCCGCCTAAGAAAGCAACGTCCGGGAAATGCTCGCAGCCATGGGGGATATCCTGTACGGTGCGGAACTCACCTACCCGCAGGAAGGTAATCACCTTGTCATAGGGGCCTTCGGTATACAGCTGCAGCTGACTGTGCTGGTCGGTCACGCCCAGGGATTTGACCGGTGTTTGCCCGCAGTTGACGGCCATGCCCTTGCGGGTTACGTTTTTGCCTAAACTTTCTGCCCACAACTGGCAGAACCAGTCCGCCATGTAGCGCAGGCTGTCCGCATAGGGCATCATCACATGGATATTGACCCCCATCTCTTCCATCAGCAGGTGCTGCACTGCGGCTTGCACCAGCGCGGGGTTGTCCCACAGGTTGCCGCTCTGGCAGCGTTCATCCATGGCTTTGGCGCCTTCCAGCAAGCCCACAATATCAATGTCGCACACGGCGGCAGCCAGCAGGCCTACGGGGGATAGCTCGCTGAACCTGCCGCCCACAGAAGACGGTATGAAGAAGTGCTTGAAATCCTCTTCCAGCGCCAGCTTGATCAGGTTGCCTTTTTCAATGTCGGTGGTTGCAATGATGTGATCCTGCCATCCTTTGCCCACCGCCTTTTTGAGGGCATCGGTAATGATCAGATACTGGCTCATGGTCTCGGCGGTAGCACCGGATTTGGTGATGACATTAAAGCATGTTGTGCGCAAATCGATCACGTCCAGCAGCGCGGCCATGCGCTCCGGGTCGATGTTGTCCTCCACATACAGGCGCGGGCCGCCACGCTTTTCGGCGGGCAGTTCGTTGTAGCGCAGGTGCTTGAGCGCCTGATGCACCGCGATGGGGCCCAGTGCGCTGCCGCCGATGCCCAGCACCACGAAGGTATCGAAGCGCTCACGGATGTCTTTGGCGGTTTCTAAAATATCCTGTACGATTTCATCCTGGTTGTAGGGCAGTTCGGTCCATCCCAGCCATCCTTTGCCACGGTTCTTTTTGATAGCCTCAAAGGCTCTCGCTGCTTCATCAGCGTATGTGTCCAACTGCGATCGGGAAATGCCATATCGCTCGCCCAGCATGTCTGCCATCAGATGATTCATATCAATCTGGATGGGTGCCGTTGTGTCCGGATACTTTTTCATGCTCAATTCCTCCTGTTTTATTACTGTAAATAGTATAGCACGTTTATGAGGTGCCGGATACAGGCTTTATGGCAGGTCTTGACAGAGTGCGTGCAGGTTTTTACAATATCGCTATCGGCGTTGAAGGGAACAGGCCGCTGGCAACGACCAAAGAGAAGGGGATCACAGGCTGTAAGTCCCCGTCGAAGCCCCGGCGCGACACCCCGGAGCCGTCCCGAAAGGGCGTAGCAGCCACGTTACGGCGTTTAAGCGGCACATTTGTGCAAGCTGGGTGGCACCGCGAAGCAATTCGTCCCATGCAAATCAATGCATGGGATTTTTATCAAGGAGGGGCAATGAACATACAGGCACCCAAGGGTACCAAGGACATGCTACCAAAGGATAGCTACCGTTGGCACTATGTTGAAAAAAGATTGCGCAAGGCAGCGGAAATGGCCGGATATCGGGAAATCCGCACGCCGGTGTTTGAGCACACGGAGCTTTTCCTGCGCGGGGTGGGGGATACCACCGACATCGTACAGAAGGAAATGTATACATTTCTGGACAAGGGCGAGCGTTCCATCACCCTGAAGCCTGAGGGCACGGCCGGCGCAGTGCGCGCTTTTATCGAGGGGCGGCTGTATGCCGAAGCGCTGCCCTGCAAGATGTATTATCTGAATGCACCCATATTCCGCTACGAAAATCCGCAATCTGGCCGCCTGCGCGAGCATCATCAGTTTGGCATGGAATGCTTTGGCGCCAAGGAACCCACCGCCGAGGCTGAATTGATTGCTACGCTGCTGGGTGCGTTGGCCGAGATTGGGCTGGATGACCTGATGGTGCGCATCAATTCCATCGGCTGCCCTGCTTGTCGGCCTGCCTATCATGATGCGCTGCGTGCTTTCTTGGGCGAGCACATCAGCGAATTGTGCCTCACGTGCCAGGAACGGTTTGACCGCAATCCGTTGCGCGTACTGGATTGCAAAGAGGAAAAGTGCCAGCGCGCGGTAGAGGGTGCCCCCAACATGATTGATATGCTGTGCGGGGAATGTAGCGAGCATTTTAACAACCTGCAGCACTTGCTGTCTTCGCAGAGCATCACGTTTAAGGTAGACCCGCGCATTGTGCGTGGGTTGGACTATTACACGCGCACGGTGTTTGAAATCACCATGCAGGGTGCGCGGGAAGGTTTGGCGCTGTGCGGCGGCGGACGTTACGATGGGTTGGTAGGCCAGATTGGCGGGCCTGAAACGCCGGGCGTAGGCTTCGGCATTGGCACCGAGCGCATTTTAATGGAGCTGGACTACCGGGGCATTGAGATCCCGGAGCCTGTTCTCTGCGATGTGTTTGTGATGCATGTGGATAAGGAAAGCGTGACCGATACATTTAACCTGGCTGTCCGCCTGCGCACACAAGGCCTCCGCGCGGAATGCGACCATGTTGGCCGCAGCCTGAAAGCGCAGTTCCGCTTTGCGGATAAAATCGGTGCCCGGTGGGCGCTAATTTGCGGCGGGGACGAAAAAGCGCGCGGTGTGGCCAAACTGCGGCGCATGTCAGACGGTGCGGAGCAGGAGATACCCTGGGACAATATCACAGCAGAACTGCTCGCATTGATACGGGAAGCGGAACAATAAGCCGGGACGGCAAACGGATAGAGGGGGATATTATGGCAGAGTTTTTGGATGGATGGAAACGGAATTGTTTGTGCGGCGAAGTGACCACCGATATGGTGGGCCGAAGCCTGACCCTGATGGGGTGGGTGCAGCGTGCGCGCAACATGGGGGGCATCATCTTTGTGTGGCTGCGTGACCGCAGCGGCATCGTGCAGGTGGTGTTTGACAGCGAAAAACTAAACGCGGATGATTACGCCCTGGGCGAGGCGCTGCGCAATGAGTATGTTTTGGCCGTACGCGGCACGGTGCGTCTGCGCAACGAAAAGGATGTCAATGAAACGCTGGCCACCGGCAAGTTGGAGGTGGAGGTGCAGGAAGCCAAGATCCTCAACCGCGCCGAAACACCGCCCATCTACATAGACGATGAGGCGCACGAAAGCGAAGCGCTCAGGCTCAAATACCGGTACTTGGATTTGCGCAAGCCCAAGCTGCAGCGCACCATGGCGCTGCGCAGCAAGGTGATGAACGTTGTGCGTAGCCACATGATTTCGCAGGGCTTTACGGAGTTTGAAACGCCTATTTTGACCCGCTCCACGCCGGAGGGGGCGCGGGACTTTTTGGTGCCCAGCCGCCTGCACCCCGGTTCCTGCTATGCGCTGCCCCAAAGCCCGCAGATATACAAGCAATTGCTGATGGTGGCCGGTATGGACCGGTACTTCCAGTTTGCGCGCTGTTTCCGGGACGAGGACAGCCGGGCCGACCGCCAGCCGGAATTTACGCAGCTGGACTTGGAAATGTCCTTTGTGGAGCCCAAGGATGTGCAGACCGTCGTAGAAGGCGCGTTTGCCCGCGTGTTTGAAGAAGTGCTCGGCGTGACTATTTCATTGCCGCTGCCGCGTATGACCTGGAAACATGCCATGGAAACCTATGGCAGCGACAAGCCCGACACGCGCTTTGACATGACCATCCGCGATGTGAGCGCGCTGGTGCCGGGGTGCGGGTTCTCGGTGTTTGAAAACAATGTGGCCCAGGGCGGCATTGTGGGCGGCGTCGTAGCCAAGCAGGCTGCCGGCCGTCTGTCGCGCAAGGATATCGACGCGCTGGGCGAATTTGTCAAAACCTATCACGTCAAAGGCCTGGCCTGGCTGAGCGTGCAGGAGGATGGCACCATCCGCTCCTCGTTTGCCAAGTTCTTTGCTGAGGAAAAATTACAGGAGCTGATGAAAGCGCTGGGCGTAGAGCCTGGCGACATCGCTTTCCTGATAGCGGATAAAAAGCCTGTGGCGCTCACTGCCCTGGGCCAGCTGCGCGTGCGCGTGGCGCGGGATCTGAACCTGATTGATACCAGCAAATATAATTTGTTCTGGGTGGTAGAGTTCCCCCTGATGGAGTGGAACGAGGACGCCGGGCGCTATGTATCGGCGCATCACCCCTTTACCATGCCCATGGAAGAGGACTTTCATCTGCTGGACACTCATCTGTCCTCTGTGCGTGCCAAGTCTTACGACCTGGTGCTCAATGGCGTTGAAATGGGTTCGGGCTCTATCCGCATTCACGCTAGCGACCTGCAGGAAAAAATGTTCGGCTTGCTGGGCTTTACGCATGAGGAGGCCTGGCGCAGGTTCGGATTCCTGCTGGAGGCCTTTAAGTATGGCACGCCGCCGCATGGCGGGTTTGCCTTTGGCGTAGACCGTCTGATCATGATGCTGACCAACAGCGAAAGCTTGCGAGATGTGATTGCCTTCCCTAAAATGCAAAATGCTTCGTGCCTGATGATGAGCACGCCGGACGAGGTTGCACCCGAACAATTGGAGTTGCTTCACATCCGGTTTGACTTGGATGACGCGGAATAAGGGTGAGTTGCGGCTATGCACAGCTTTTGTTATAATTCTTGGGTATACGCAAGGAGGTGCTGTCCATGACACCTGAAAACGAGAACCTTTCCGTACACGAGGAGGCGCAGGAAAACGCCGGCGGTACGATTACTTATGCCAACGAAGTGATTGCCATCATTGCGGGCATTGCGGCCAATGAGGTAGAAGGCATCGCGGGCATGTGCACCAGCGGCGGCTTTAGCGATATCATTGGTAAAAACCGCAATGTAACGCGCGGGGTCAAGGTTGAGGTAGGTACTGAAGAGGTATCCATTGACCTGTACACCATTATTGAGTACGGGCAGCCCATCCAGAAGGTCGCCAGCGAAGTGCAGGAAAATGTGCGCAAATCCATCGAAGCCATGACCAGCCTCAAGGTGGTGCGGGTCGATGTACACGTGCAAGGCGTGAGCTTTGAAAAGGAAAAACGCGAGGTGCAGACCAACCTGGAAAACGTGAAACGGCAGAGCCTGCCTGAAAGTTCCGAGGATAAAAAGCGCGAGGACAAAAAAGACGGGAAAAAGCGCGGCAAGGATGCCCCTGCGCCCGTAGAAGAAGCGCCCGCGGAAGCGCCTGTTGCCGCCGTTGCGGCCGAGGAAGCACCGGCAGAAGCACCGGCAGAAACGCCGGAGCAGCTTGATCCATCCGCAGAGGAAAAAGCCCCTGCGCAGGACGAACCAGCAGCGGAAGCAACCGTTCAGCCCGCTGCTGATGTGCCAAGCGAGGAGCCTGCTCCTGCGCCCGTAGAGGAGAAGCCCAAGACCACCCGCAAGACCACCAGGCGCACCCGGAAGGAATAAGCTCATGAAGCTGAGCGTAGCCGACCGGTTGCTGCTGTTTGCGGGCGCGCTGGTCGCGTTGCTGGCAGGGGTTTTGCTCATGATCGGCAACCTGATTGGCGTGCTGACCGTGCCGCGCCCGGATACTGCCGGTGTGCTGGCGCGCTGGTCGTTGCCCATTTTGGGGTTGCTGCTGTTTTTGTTCGGGGGCTATGTGCTGGCGTTATTGCGCAAGCTGCGGCGCAGGCAGGATAGCTTGATTGTGGCGCAGACCGACAACGGCGAAATGCGCATCTCCGTGCGCGCGCTGGAGGATATTGTCAGGCGCTGTGTGCGCCTGCAGCCGGGCCTTACCCTGCGTGATACGCAGGTCGCCCGTCAGCGTGATCAGGTGAAAGTAGAGGTGCGGGTGACTGCCATACAGGGCATCGACCTGCCCCAAGCAGTCGTGCACCTTCAGCAGACCATTCAGCGCGAGATGCAGGCCAGTGCAGGCATCAAGGCTGCGGATATCCGCATAACTGTGGACAGCGCGCCGCAGGGCAAGCTGTTTGACCGCAGCAAACAGCGGACTACAGCGGAACAGACCCCGCAGCAAACAGAGTAACGATAGGTTGGAGGACAACAACATGCAGGATAAAGAACAGGTTACCTTGGAAGGGTTGAAATGCAGCAAATGTTGCCTGATGGCAACCGTTTTCTTTGTGTTTGGCTTGCTGCTGGTCACGCTGGGGTTCTGGAAAACGTTGGTCGTATTGCTGTTGACTGCTGCGGGTGCGTTCCTCGGCTCGCGCAAGGATTTGCGCAGCGATATCAGCACTCAGGTCAACCGCGTGTTCCCGCCCAAGGGGCAAAAGGTAACCTACAGCGCCGAGGAGATTGAGAAAATCAAGAAAGCGCTGGAACAAAAAAACAAGGCGGAGGAATAATTTCCTCCGGCATTGGAAGTGCGAAGGGTAGCGTAGGATCGGATGTCACGACATGCGGCACGCCGTGCGGCGATGCAATTGGTATATGAATGGATGCTGGGCGGGGACGGCGAAACCACGCTGACAGACTTGATTGAGTTTCCACAGGATGACCCGGACATAGGGTATCTGGACATCCTGGTAACTGGCGTCCGGACGCGAAAAGCAGAGCTGGAACAAGCAATCGCCCAGCGCAGCGAAAGCTGGACGGTGGATCGCATCCCCAACGTGGTCAAGGCCATTTTATATGTGGCCCTGGTGGAGTTGGAAGCCTGCCCGGATGTGCCCGACAGTGTGGCCATCAATGAGGCGGTGGATATGGCGCACCTGTATGCCGAAGAAAGCGACGCGCGTTTTATCAATGGCGTGCTGGGTAACTATGTGAGGGAGAGCGGCGGGCAGTGATGGCTGTGCTGGGGATAGATACCAGCTTGTACAAAACTTCCTGTGCGCTGGCCGATGAACAGGGACGCGTTGTGTCGTCCGCCTCACGTCTGTTGCCCGTAGCGCAGGGTGCCTTGGGATTACGGCAAAATGATGCCGTTTTTTTACATGTGCGGCAGTTTCCCGACATGCTCAGCCAGGTGCTGGCGCAGGCGGAAGGATACAGCATACAGGCTGTGGCTGTTTCTTCCCGGCCCTCGGATGCTGAGGATTCTTACATGCCGGTGTTTGAGGTGGGGCGAACCTTAGCGCGTAGCCTGGCGCTGGCCTGGCAGGTGCCGGTGGTGGAAACCACGCACCAGCGCGGGCATCTGCGCGCGGCGATGATCGGCACCACGGGGTTGCCCAAGCGGTTTCTGGCGGTGCACCTGTCCGGCGGCACCACGGACATATTGCTTAAGGAACGGGACGGCAGTATCGCCCTGCTGGCGAAGGGGTTGGATCTGCATGCCGGGCAGCTGGTTGACCGCGTGGGCGTGGCGCTGGGGCTATCCTTTCCGGCCGGCCCGCAGCTGGATGCGCTGGCCATGTCCGGCGCGGCCAATGGCCGCTATGCGGTCAGCATTCGGGAGGGCGGGTTTCATCTGTCCGGCGCTGAAACAGCGGCCCTTCAGGATGTGAAGGCCGGTGTACTGCCGAAAGCCGACATTGCGGCCAACACGCTGGATGTGATCAGCCGTTCGCTGCTGCGCGTGTTGGATGCTGCTGCGCTAGCGCATGCTGTGCGCGATGTGCTGATCTTTGGCGGGGTTGCAGCCTCACAATGGCTGCGCAGGCATATGCAGCAGCGCAACCTTAAACGCGGCTACGGCCTGAACCTTCATTTCGGGCTGCCGGAATATTCCGGCGACAATGCTGCAGGCGTTGCACTCATTGGCGTAGAACAACAAACAACGGAGGAACCATCATGGCAGAAATTTTAAGCGGCAAGCTGATGTCGGAACAGCTCACCTTAGAGCAGGCTGAGCGCGTCAAGGAATTGCGCAAGCAGGGCATTGTGCCCGGATTGGCCGTCATTCTGGCGGGAGAAAACCCGGCCAGCGAAATCTATGTGCGCAACAAGAAAAAAATGTGCGACACCATCGGCATCTATTCCGAGGTCATCAAGCTGCCTGCGGATGTGGCACAGGACGATCTGATTGCCCAAATAGAGCGACTGAATGCAGACTCCAAAATTCACGGCATTCTGGTGCAGCTGCCGCTGCCCAAACATATGGATGAGGCCAAGGTGCTGTCCCGGATACTGCCCGAAAAGGATGTGGACGGCTTCCATATCGACAATGCCGGGCGCTTGTTTACGGAGTTGCCTGGCGTCATTGCTTGCACGCCCAAGGGCATTTTGTATATGCTGAAAAAGGCCGGAATCCCCCTGGTGGGCAAGAAGGCCGTGGTCATTGGGCGCTCCAACATCGTGGGCAAGCCGGCGGCCATGCTGCTGCTTCAGGAGCACTGCACCGTCACCATCTGCCACTCCCGTACAAAGGACCTGCCCAGCATCACCCGGCGTGCAGATATTTTGGTGGCCGCCATTGGCAAGCCACGCTTTGTCACCCGCGATATGGTCAAGCCCGGTGCGGTTGTGATTGACGTGGGCGTCAACCGCGTGGATGGCAAGGTATGCGGCGATGTGGACTTTGATGCCGTGTCCGAGGTTGCAAGTTATATTACACCGGTGCCCGGCGGTGTGGGCAAGATGACTATCAGCATGCTGATGGAAAATACGCTGGAGGCGGCATGCCGGCAAGCGCGCTAAGCGTACAAGAGCTAAACGAATACGTCCGCAAACTGCTGGCGGGCGATCCCATGCTGCGCGGCATTGCTGTACGCGGCGAGGTCAGCAACTTCAAACAGCACATTTCCGGCCATTGGTATTTTTCGCTCAAGGACGAAAAAAGCCGCATTGCCTGTGTGATGTTCCGGCAGCACAACCAGTTGCTGCGTTTTGTGCCCAGGGATGGCATGCGTGTGGTGCTGATGGGCTCAGTCGGGCTGTATACAGCCTCGGGCAGCTATCAGTTTTATGCCGAGGGTGCCATGCAGGAGGGCGTGGGCGATTTGTACCAGCGCTTTCTGGAGCTTAAGGAGGCGCTGACCCGTGAAGGGCTGTTTGACGCAGCGCGCAAGCGTCCGCTGCCGCTGTTGCCGCGCGCGGTGGGCATTGTGACCAGCGGCACAGGGGCGGTGCTGCACGATATCCGCACCGTTGCTGCGCGCAGGTTTCCCGGCGTTGGTCTTATCCTGCGGCCTGCTCAGGTGCAGGGCGAAGGCGCGGCGGAGGACATTGCCGCAGGCATCCGCGAGGTGGCAGCCCTGCCGCAGGTGGATGTGGTTATCGTGGGGCGCGGCGGCGGCAGCATGGAGGATCTATGGGCGTTCAATGAGGAGCAGGTGGTGCGCGCCATCGCGACCTGCCCCAAGCCCGTGATTTCCGCCGTGGGGCACGAAACAGACATCACGCTGGCGGACTTTGCCGCCGATATGCGCGCGCCCACGCCCTCTGCCGCAGCGGAATTGGCCATACCCGATCGGCTGGAGCTGTTGCGCCAGGTGCAAGCTCTGTCCAGCGCCTTGGTTGGCGCAGGGGAGGCGCTGATTGCGCAGCGGGCCATGCGCCTGTCCGAAGTGGATGCACGCCTGCAAGCGCGCCGCCCCGAGGCCGCGCTGGCGCTGTTAACTGCGCGTGTATCAATGTGCCGTCAGCGCATGGACAGCCGTGCCGAACGTGCGATAGAACAGGGCAAAGCCCGGTTGGAGCAGCTTACCGGCCGCTTGACGGCCACAGGCCCGATATCTACGCTGCGCCGCGGATATGCCATTGTGCTGGATGGCGATACGCCGGTGACCAGCGTGGACATGGCTTCCCAACATATGACAGTAATGCTGCACGACGGCAGGGTGGAGGTCAATACCCTGCGTACGATAAAGGAGGATCCCTTTGCAGAACAATAAAGAACCCCAAGGGTTTGAACAACAGGTAGAGGCGCTGGAGGCGCTGGTGCAGGGCATGGAGCAGGGCGGCATGAGCCTTCAGGATATGATGGCCTCCTATGAAAAAGGCGTGGCGCTGGTCAAACAACTGAATGCACAGTTGGAAAACGCGCGCCAGCGCCTGCAGGTGCTCAAGGATGGCACGCTTACTGATGGCGAGGGCACCCCGTGATGCATACGCAACAGTATGAGGCGCTGTGCTCCGCCCTTGAAACCTATATGGATGGCGTGCTGCCGCTGCCCGATACGCTTTGGCCGGAGGGCAACATGCCCCGGACATTGGTGGAAGCCATGCGTTACAGCCTGCTGGCCGGCGGCAAGCGGCTGCGCCCGGTGCTGTTGCTGGCGGCTTATGGATTGTATCACCCAGATATTGCACCGGCCCTGCCTTTTGCAGCGGCGGTGGAGATGATCCACACATATTCGCTGATCCATGATGATTTGCCCGCGATGGATGACGATGATCTGCGCCGGGGCAGGCCCACCAGCCACATCCAGTTCGGCGAAGCCACCGCTATCCTGGCCGGGGATGCACTGCTTACCATGGCCTTTGAGCTGATGGCGCAAAGCAAACACCCCCGTGCGCTGCCCGCGCTGGGGGAGATTGCCCTGCGTGCCGGCGCGCGCGGCATGATTGCCGGGCAATCGGCAGACCTGGCTCAAGATGAAAAGCCTGATGTGGCCTATATCCATCAGCATAAGACGGCGGATTTGCTGACCGCGCCGGTGGTGGCCGGTCTGCTGCTGGCCGATGCGCCGCAAACAGCCATCGAGTCGGGCAAGCAGTATGGCTATCACTTGGGGCTGGCCTTCCAAATTGCAGATGATTTGTTGGATTTGGAGGGCGACGAGGCTACTTTGGGCAAGCGAACCCACAAGGATGCGGATGCAGGCAAGCGCACCTGGCCGCAGGTGCACGGGGTAGAGAAGGCGCGCTGGGACGCACTTCATCATGCACAGCTGGCGCAGCAGGCCGCCCAGGGCCTGGGGTCGGAGACTGCATTTTTTGTCTGGCTTGCACACAATGCGGTGCAGCGTGTACAATAAACAGGATTTTGCATGGAGGGGTTTCATTGGGTCAGCTGCTTGAAAACGACATTCTGATATGTGCGGCCATCGCGTGGTTCATTGCGCAGGTGCTCAAAACCCTGATTGATTGGCGTGTTACGCATACTTTCAGCCTGCGGCGCATGATTGGGATGGGGGGCATGCCCAGTTCGCACACCGCATCCCTTGTAGCGCTGACCACCATGATCGCTTTCCGCGAAGGGCTTGGTTCCACCTTCTTTGCGCTGGCGTTTGCAGTGACCGCCGTGGTAATATATGATGCCATGGGGGTGCGCTACCAAACTGGCAAGCAAAGCCATGTTATCAACAAGATTTTGCACCGGATGCTGGTGGAAGGGCAACCGCTAACCGATGAAACCTTGCAGGAATTGATGGGGCACACGCCTACTGAGGTATTCTTTGGCGGGCTGATAGGCCTGCTGGTGCCGCTGGCATTCCGATAATATTAGCGAAAAGAAAGGACGGACATTATGGATCATTTTAGAGAAGAGGTTGTCACCAAACGCAACCGCGCGGTTGAAAGCGTGCTGTATGCGCTGTCATTTGTGGTGATGATCGTGTCCGGACTCATCACGGTGTTCATGTTCAACCTGCTTACCATGGCGATTTCCACCCAAGGTTTCAGCAGCGGCATGATTATGGATATCGTGTTCACCGTGCTCATGGCGGCCACAGCCGTGCTGCTGTTTTTGTACAAGGACCGCATCAAGACCGAGTATGAGTATACCTTCACCAATGGCACCATGGATTTTGCCCGTGTGTTTAACAACAAAAAGCGTAAATCCTTAGGCACCATGAATATCAAAAACATCGAAGCCTGCGGCAAGGTCAGTTCGGGCAGCTTTCATCGCTACCTGTCCATGCCCGGCGTGCGTCGGCTGAACTGGTTCCTTAACCGCGATGCGGAACTGTTCTACTTCTATTTTGTCAAGGACAGCGCCAAATCTCTGATGATCATTGAGCCCAGCGATGAGATGGTGCAACTGATTATCCGGTATGCCGGGCAAGGCAAGTATCAGCAAAACTGATGCTATGCTACCTGGATAACAGCGCGACCACGCAGCCGCGCCCGGATGTCATTGCCGCCATGGAAACAGCCATGGCGGATGGCTTTTTTAACCCTGCTGCGCTCTATGCACCCGGCCTGCAAGCCGAACAGCGGATGGACGCAGCGCGTGCTGCGCTGCTTTCGCATCTGGGCACAGGCACCGTGGTCTTTACCTCCGGGGGCACCGAAGCCAACAATTTAGCCCTCTTAGGGCATCTGCACACACGCCGGGGGCAGGGGCGCGTGCTGTACAGCGCGGGGGAACACCCCAGCGTTTTAGAAGCTTGCCGTTATGCTGCCCATTTGGGGTATGAGCCTGTAGAAATTCCACTGCTGTCAGATGGCTGTGTTGACGTGGATGCATTCGCTGCGTTGGCAACCGAAGCCACTGTGCTGATTGCAGTGATGCAGGTCAACAATGAAACGGGCAGTATCCAGCCGATCGATGAGATTATTCGTATCCGCAACCTGCAATGCCCGGAGGCTTTACTGCATGTGGATGGCGTGCAGGGCTTTTTGCGTGTGCCGCTGCGGGTGAGCGCCGAGGGCGTCAACACCTATGCGCTGTCCGGGCACAAGCTGCACGGTCCCAAGGGCATCGGCGCGCTGGTGCTGGCCCCCGGCGTGCGTATATTGCCCATCTCCTATGGCGGCGGGCAGGAAAACAACCTGCGCCACGGCACGCCCAACACGCCCGGCATTGCAGGGCTGCGTCAGGCTGTGACGGGGTATCCTGTCCAGCATGATATGCGTGCGCTTAAGCTGCTGCTGTATGAGCGCCTGCAGGCCGACATCCCGGATTTGGTGGTGAATGGCCCGCAGCCCGATAGCCCGCAGGCGTGTGACCATATCCTGAACGTCAGCTTTCCGCCTGTGCTGTCTGAAACCATGCTGCATGCGCTGGAGGGTGATCAGGTATATGTGGGCTTGGGATCGGCCTGTTCCTCGCGAAAGAACACCATCAGCCATGTGCTGCGGGCGATGGGCGCAGAAGCTAAGGCTGCAGCCTGCGCCATCCGCTTTAGCCTAAGCCCCATGACCAACAAGGACGAAGTGCTATTTGCTGCCCAGCGTTGTGCACAGCATTACCGCACGCTTAAGCGGTTTGTCAGGAGATAATCATGCGCGAATTAATCATGGTACGCTATGGAGAAATCTATCTCAAGGGCCGGAACCGCCCTTATTTTTTGCGGCTGCTGGTACGGCGCGTAACTGAAGCTGCCCGTCCGTTTGGCGCCAAGGTGTGGCTGCATGACAGCCGTATCATGGTCAGCGATATGTCGGACATCAACGCCTGTATGGATCGCATCCGCCGCGTGTTTGGCGTGCATTCGGTGTGCCCGGCGGTAGAGATGCCCAAGGATGATTTCGAGGCCGTCAAGCGTCAAGCCGCAGCGATGATACAGGGCAAGACCGGCACCTTCAAGGTGGTCGCACGCCGTGCGGACAAGAAATATCCTCTGGATTCCCCGGCCATCAACGCGCAGATTGGCGGCTACGTGCTGGAACATGTGCCCGGCCTTTCGGTGGATGTCAAAAATCCGGAACATGAATTGAGTGTAGAGATACGCGACTGGGCCTATCTGTATGCTACGGTGCTGCCTGGTGTGGGGGGCATGCCGGTGGGCTCCAATGGCAAGGCCGCGCTGCTGCTGTCCGGGGGCATCGACAGCCCGGTGGCGGGCTATCTGATTGCCAAGCGCGGGGTGGAGATGGTGGCCATACACTTCTATTCCTTTCCATATACCGGCGAGCGCGCCAAACAAAAAGTGCTTACGCTGGCCTCTATTCTCGCGGATTATTGCTGCGGTATGCGCGTGTATGTGGTGCCATTTACCGAGATTCAGATGGCCATTCATGAAAAATGCCCGGATGATCATACCACGCTGATTATGCGCCGGTTCATGATGCGCATTGCCGATATCATTGCAGAAAAGGAAGGCGCACAGGCGCTAGTCACCGGCGAATCCATCGGCCAGGTGGCCAGCCAGACCATGCAGGCGCTGGTATGCACGGATCAGGTTGTATCTCGTCCCGTGTTCCGGCCACTGATTGGCTTTGACAAAATTGAAATTACCCGCTGGGCAGAGCAGATTGGCACCTACGAAACCTCCTGCCTGCCGTATGAGGATTGCTGCACCGTGTTTACGCCCAAGCACCCGGTTACCCAGCCCAAGCTGGAACGCGTAGTCAAGGCCGAAGCTGCGCTCATTGATGCCGAGGACATGATTGCCCGCGCGGTAGCAGGTTGCGAAATTGTCAACCTGTAGGGCTTGACAGCATAGGATGACGTATGTAAAATAGCCCCTGTCAAGCAATTCCGCTTGACAGGAGGATGGTGTGAGCGAGCGTTTAGTGGGTTTGGAGCCTAAGATCGAGTATGGCATGCTGCTCTCGTTCTATGGCGCGCTGCTCACCGACCGGCAGATGGAAATGGCTACGCTCTACTGCAACGAGGATATGGGCATTGGCGAAATTGCGCGCCAGCTCAACGTGTCCCGTCAGTGTGCCAGCATTACCCTGCGCAATGGCTTTAAGCGCCTGAAGGAGCTGGAGCGCGCATTGGGGCTGGTCAGCCGGTATAGCAGCCTGCACGCGGCCGTGCGCCGGTGCGGCGCGCTTTTATCCACGGTATCGGCAAGCACAGACACACAAGCGGCATTAACCGAAGCCAAGCAAGTGCTTCGTGATATTTTAGAGCAGGAGGGAGGATAACATGGCGTTTGAAGGGCTGTCGGACAGACTGCAAAATGCGTTTAAAAAGCTGACCGGCAAGGGCAAACTGAACGAGCAGAATATTAAAGAAGCGATGCGCGAGGTGCGCATGGCGCTGCTGGAAGCGGACGTCAACTACGTGGTGGTCAAGGACTTTATCAAGAAAGTCACCGAGCGCTGTGTAGGTACGGAAATCCTGTCCTCGCTCAATGCCGGCCAGCAGGTTATCAAAATTGTCAACGAGGAACTGACCGGATTGATGGGCGGTAGCAATGCGCGCCTTACATGGTCGCCCGCCATTCCCACGGTCTATATGCTCTGCGGCCTGCAGGGCGCAGGTAAGACAACCATGGCCGCCAAACTGGCCGGGTACTTAAAAAAACAGGGCAAAAAGCCCATGTTGGCCGCCTGCGACATTTATCGCCCGGCTGCCATCAAGCAGCTGCAGGTAGTCGGCGAGAAGGTCGGCGCGCCGGTCTTTGAAAAAGGCACCCAGGATCCGGTGCTGACCGCCCAGGAAGCGGTGGAATCCGCCCGCTACTATGGCCATGATGTGCTGATTATCGACACCGCCGGCCGTCTGCATGTGGATGAAACGCTGATGGAGGAATTGGCCCGCATCCGCAGTGCGGTCAAGCCGCAGGAAATCCTGCTGGTGGTGGATGCCATGACCGGCCAGGATGCTGTCAATGTGGCAACCTCGTTTAACGAAAAACTGTCCATCGATGGCGTTATCCTGACCAAGCTGGACAGCGACACCCGCGGCGGCGCTGCGCTGTCGGTGCGTGCGGTGACGGGCAAGCCCATCAAGTTCGCCGGTATCGGCGAAAAATTAGAGGATATCGAGCCTTTCCACCCTGACCGCATGGCCTCGCGCATTCTGGGCATGGGCGATATGCTCACCCTGATTGAAAAGGCGACCGCGGCAGCCAGCGAAGCGGAGGCCGAAAAGCTTGCGCGCAAAGGCCCGGCGGAGCTATCGCTGGATGATTTCTTAGAGCAAATGCAGCAGCTGAAAAAGATGGGCCCGCTGCAAAACGTGCTGGGCATGCTGCCCGGCGTTGGCAACAAGCTGAAGGATGTCCAGATCAGCGATGATGCCATGAAAAAGCCCGAAGCCATCATCCGCAGCATGACCAAACAGGAGCGCAGACGCCCTGAGATACTCAACGCCAGCCGCCGCAAGCGCATTGCCGCAGGCGCCGGGGTAACGGTGCAAGACGTCAACCAGCTGATGCGCCAGTTTGAGCAGACGCGCAAGATGATGAAACAGATGATGGGCAACAAGCGCAGCATGCTGCGCGCAATGAAAATGCCCCCCATGTAACGGCAACCCCAAGTGGTTTGCATATATTGTAAGGAGGAACCCCCATGGCAGTCAAAATCAGACTCAAGAGAATCGGCATGAAGAAGCATCCCTTTTATCGCGTAGTGGTCGCGGACGAGCGCGCCGCGCGCAACGGCAATGTGATCGAGGAAATCGGCACATATGACCCCATGAAACAGCCAGCAGAAATCAACATCAACAACGAAAAGGCCGTTGAGTGGCTGCATAAGGGCGCCCAGCCCACGGATACTGTGCGCGTGCTGCTCAAAAAGACCGGCGCCATCCAAGCCTGATGGGCGAGGACGTGCGCATGAAGGAACTGCTGCTTTTTGTCGCCCGGTCGCTGGTGGAGCATCCGGACGCCGTGCAGGTGATGGAAACCGAGGGTCCCGAAGCCATCATTCTGGAGCTGAGCGTTGCGCCCGATGACATGGGCAAGGTGATCGGCAAGCAGGGACGTATTGCAAAGGCCATCCGGTCGGTGATACGCGCGGCAACCCCCAAGGGCGGGAAGCCGGTATTTGTAGACATTCAATAAGCGCCCGTCCGGGCGCTTCCTTTTGATGTGGGAGAGCATATGCTGGCAAAGCATTTGATGGTGGGCGTGGTAGCCAAGGCACAGGGGATTTTGGGCGAGGTCAAGATCAAACCTTTGACCGATGATCCTGACCGCTTTGCCGTACTGAGCGAAGTGCTGGTCAAGCGCGGCAACGCGCTGGAACCGGTGTCCCTGTCCTTTGTGCGCGTGCATCAGGGGTTTGTCTATGTGCACTTGGATGGGGCCACCACGCGCAACCAGGCCGAAGCGCAGCGCGGATGGGAGCTGTATGTAGACCGGCAGCATGCCGTGCCGCTGCCGGAAGACCATCATTTTATTGTGGATTTGGTGGGCTGCCGTGTGCAGGACACCCAGGGGCGCGAGCTGGGCACGCTCACAGAGGTGTTGCAGCCCGGTGCCAATGATGTCTATGTCATCAAAGGAAAGCGCAACCTGATGGTACCCGCGCTCAAGCGCGTGATACGCAGTGTGGATGTGGATCAGCGCCTCATCGTGCTGGATGCACAGGTGTTGCCGGAGGTTGCAGTCTTTGAAGATTGATGTGCTGACCATATTCCCCGGCATGTTCACGCCGCTGACTGAAAGCATCATTGGCCGCGCGCAAGAGGCGGAGTTGCTGGATGTGCGCGTTACGGACATCCGGCCTTTTTCCAAGCGCAAGCACAAAAACACCGATGATTATCCCTTCGGCGGCGGCGCAGGCATGCTGATGCTGGCGCAGCCCATAGCCGATGCCATCCGTCACGTGACGCCGGAGCCATACCATGGCAAGCGCATCTACATGAGCCCGCGCGGTCAGCTCCTGACGCAGCAGTTAGTGCGCGAACTTAGCCAGGAGCAATCCCTGATGATTCTTTGCGGGCATTATGAGGGCGTAGATGAACGCGTGATAGAGCGTTACATCGATATGGAAATATCCATCGGGGATTATGTGCTCACCGGCGGGGAACTGCCCGCAATGGTGCTGATAGATGCAGTGGCCCGCCTGCAAACGGGGGTGCTGGGCAGCGATGAAAGCGCGCAGGACGAAAGCCATGGCTTGTCCGGGCTGCTGGAATACCCGCAGTATACGCGCCCGCGTGTGTTTGAAGGCATGGCTGTGCCCGAAGTGCTGCTAAGCGGTGACCACGCTAAGATTGCGGCCTGGCGGCAGGAGCAATCTCTTCAGGTGACCGCCCAACGCCGGCCCGATTTGCTTAAAAAGGCATTGGAAGCCGTAGAACAATCCGAACACTGACACAAGCCAACCAATATTTTCTGCAAGCCCTTCGGGGCTTGTTTAACCATCAGGCAGGATTTTTGCTCTTGGATGCAGTATCTATACCATGTCAGGAAGTGACGCAGGAGGAGCGGAATGAACATTCGGGAAATGCTGGAAGAAAGGGAAATACAGGCGCTTTCGCCGTTTGCGGCCAAGAGTGCCTATACCAAGGGCCGGGAACGCCCCTTGGCCCCGTGTGACCTGCGCACGGATTTTCAGCGTGACCGTGACCGCATCCTGCATAGCAAAAGCTTCCGGCGCTTGCAGTTTAAAACGCAGGTATTCCTGTCGCCGGAGGGCGATCATTTCCGTACCCGTCTGACGCACACGCTGGAGGTATCCCAAATTGCGCGCACCATTGCGCGCGCACTGCGCCTGAATGAAGACCTTACCGAGGCCATCGCCCTGGGGCATGACTTAGGGCATACGCCCTTTGGGCACATCGGCGAGCGCACCTTGAATTGCCTAACCTCCGGTGGCTTCCGCCACAACGAGCAAAGCCTGCGCGTGGTGGAAAAATTAGAGGGCAAGAACGGTCTGAACCTGACGTGGGAGGTGCGGGACGGCATCCTCAACCATTCCGGTGGAAAGGCTCCTTCCACCTTAGAAGCGCAAGTGGTAGCGCGGGCTGATCGCATCGCCTATATCAACCATGATATCGACGATGCGCTGCGCGGCGGCATCCTGCAGCCCTTTGAACTGCCTGAGAATTGCCTGCGCGTGCTGGGGCACACGCATGGCGAGCGCATCAGCACCATGATTGGCGATATCGTAGCCGCCAGCCGCGATCAGCACGACATCCGCGCCGGGCAGGATGTGCAGATTGCAACCGATGCCTTGCGTGCTTTCCTGTTTGAACGCGTGTACCAGGACAAGTGGCGCGATGAGGAAGAACAGAAGTGTGACTTTGTCCTGTCGCAGCTGTTTGCGCACTTCATGAACAACCCGGTTGATATGCCGCTGGAGTATGTGACGGCTTCGTACGTGGAGGGTACCGAGCGCGCGGTGGTGGATTATCTGGCCTCCATGACCGATCGGTTTGCGATGCGGCTGTTCCGCAAACTGTTTGTGCCGGAATCCTTTTCCGTAGTGTAAGGGGGGCGCAATGCAAGGCAGATATCCCCGGGAATGGGTAGATGAGTTGTTTGCGCGGGCCGACATCGTGCAGGTGGTGTCGAGCTATCTGCCGCTGACCAAGCGCGGGCAGCGGTACTGGGGCCTGTGCCCCTTCCACAATGAAAAGACCGCCTCCTTTTCCGTCAGCGGCGACATGAACCTGTACCATTGCTTCGGCTGCAAGGCCGGGGGCAATGTGGTGCAGTTCGTGATGGAGATGGAGCGCATGACCTTTGCGGAGGCGCTGGCGCATCTGGCCAAGCAATTGCACATGCCGCTACCGGAGCTGACCACGAACCCCGAAGCGCAGCAGGAAGCCACTCGCCGGGAGCGCCTGTATGCCCTCAACCGCGAGGCTGCTGTGTACTACCATGCCAACCTGTGGACGGCCAAGGGCGAAACAGCGCTGGCCTACCTGCGCAAGCGTGGAGTGGATGACAGCACCATCCGCCGGTTTGGGCTGGGTGTAAGCGCCGATGAATGGACGGATCTGTGTGATCATCTGCGCGCACAGGGCTATCAGGACGATGAGCTGGTGGAAGCGGGCATCGTGCGTGACCGGGAGGGGCGCAGGTATGACGCCTTTCGCGGACGGCTGATGTTCCCCATCCAGAACATGTATGGCAATGTGCTGGGCTTCGGCGCGCGTGCCTTGGGCAATGATAACCCAAAATATCTGAACACAGGCGATACCCCGGTATTTAACAAGCGCTACAACCTGTATGCGACCAACCTGCTACGCCGCCAAAGGGATTTGAAGCAGCTGTTTCTGGTAGAAGGATACATGGATGTCATTGCGCTGTCGCAGAACGGCATCCAAGGCGCAGTTGCAACGCTGGGCACCTCGCTTACCCAGGAACAGGCGCGCCTGATGAAACGCCTGGCCCCCACGGTATGGATTGCCTACGATGGGGATGAGGCCGGGCAGGCGGCCACCGAACGCGCCATCGACATCTTAGAAGCGGAGCAGATGAATGTGCGCGTGCTACGTTTCCCGGATAACCTGGATCCTGATGACATGCTGCGCCAGCGCGGGGTGGATGCTTTCCGGGCGGTGCGGCCGATATCGTCGCTGGCGTTTAAGCTGGAACGGATGGAGCGGGGCTATGACTTGACCGGGGAGGAAGGACGCACGGAGTTTGCCAAGGCTGCCGCTGTGCTGCTTAAAACCGTGGCCGACCCGGTGGTGCTGGAAAACCATCTCAAAGCGCTGGCCATTAAGACGGGTTTTAGCCGAGATGTGCTGCTGGCGCAGGTGGGCGTGCGGCAACGTTCCCAGGCGGACCCGATCAATGTGCGCGCGCGCCATGCGCCCAATCGTCCCACGCGGGAGGCCACCGATGACAGCGCTGCTGAAAAAACATTGCTTACGCTAAGCGCTTTGGGGTACCTGCCGGAGGGTATGATTGTGGAGGAGGACTTTGAGGTGCCTCTGTACCGGGAAACGGCGCGCAAGCTGATGGATGGCATGCGCCCGCCGCAGATACTTTCGGAGGCGGAAACCCCGGAAGAAGTTTCTATTCTCAGCGAAATTTTCAGCAAGGAGTTGGACTTGGGGCGTGAGGATGCCCTGGTAGCAGCGGAGGATTGCCTGCGGGTGCTGCACCGGCGCCACATTGATAAACGCTTAACCGCGCTGCGTGCCCAGATGGAAAGCGCGCAGGGGGAGGAACGGCAGCGGGTGCTGTCCGAGATTATGACACTGAGCAAAAAAATCGCACAAGCCCAAGGCGGGTGGACAAACGGAAAGGACGTGATGTAGTTGGAGGCAGGAGCAGCCAACGTGCAGCAGGAGCAAAAACTTCGGGAACTTTATGAAACCGCTAAAGCGCGTGGGTCAATCAGCTATGATGAGATTATCAGCGCGCTATCGACTGATGAGGTAGATCCCGCTCAATTCGAAAATATTCTGGACACGCTGGAAACCATGGGCGTGCAGATAACGCGCGGGGAAACTACTCTGCGCCCCAACAAGGAAGCCGAGGAGCCCGAAGAGGACGAGATTGACCTGAGCGTACCGGAGGCCATCAACATTGATGACCCGGTGCGCATGTACCTGAAAGAAATCGGCAAGGTGCCGCTGCTGACCGCGGAGCAGGAAGTCGAGATTGCCAAGCGCATGGAAGCAGGTGACGAAAATGCCAAGCGCGAACTGGCCGAGGCTAACCTGCGCTTGGTGGTTTCCATCGCCAAACGCTATGTCGGCCGCGGCATGCTGTTCCTGGATCTGATTCAGGAGGGCAACCTGGGCCTGATCAAAGCTGTCGAAAAGTTCGATTACACCAAAGGATACAAGTTTTCCACCTACGCCACCTGGTGGATCCGGCAGGCCATTACCCGCGCCATTGCCGACCAGGCGCGCACCATCCGTATCCCTGTGCACATGGTGGAGACCATTAACAAGCTGATCCGTATTTCGCGCCAGCTGCTGCAGGAATACGGGCGGGAGCCCACGCCAGAAGAAATCGCCAAGGCCATGGGCATTAGCGAAAGCAAGGTTCGTGAGATTATCAAGATCGCTCAGGAACCCGTTTCGCTGGAAACCCCCATCGGCGAGGAAGAAGACAGCCATTTGGGCGACTTTATCCAGGACGAGGATGCACCGGCCCCGGCCGAGGCAGCATCCAATGCGCTGATGAAGGAGCTGCTGTGGGATGTGCTGGATACGCTGACCCCGCGCGAGGCCAAGGTGTTGCGCCTGCGCTTCGGGCTGGATGATGGCAACCCGCGCACGCTGGAAGAAGTGGGCAAGGAATTTACCGTTACCCGCGAGCGTATCCGCCAGATAGAGGCCAAGGCCCTGCGCAAGCTGCGCCATCCCAGCCGCAGCAAAAAGCTGCGCGATTTCCTGGATTGATATCATCGGGCGGTGCGCTGCCGTCGCTGGATGATCGGTTGCTGGCTGCGCTTAAATGCTTTCCCCAAGGCAGCTTAGGTGCCGACATCGGCGCTGACCATGGGCGGCTGGCCTGTCACCTGCTGGCGCGCGATATTTGCCGGCATATGATTGTCAGCGATATCAGCGCAAAAGCCTTGGAAAAAGCCAAGGTACTGCTTACACGGCACGGCCTTTATGACCGTGCTACGTTCGTACAGGCGGATGGATTTGAAGCGATTGACCGCCCGGTGGATGCTGTAGCCGTGATGGGGATGGGCGGCACGACCATCGCGCGCATGCTGAAAAACAAGCAGCATCTGGGCAATGCAACGCTGGTGCTGTCTGCGCATACCGGGCAGCCTGCGTTGCGCAAGGCATTGCATCAGGCGGGATACGTGCTGCACCGCGAGCAGGTGGTCAAAAGCCAGGGGCGGTATTATACGGTTATAGAGGCGCGCAGGGGACAGGCTGCCTACACCCCGCAGCAGCTGTATACAGGCCCTGCGCTGTGTGCGGATGGTCCTGCACTGCTGCAAGGTTATCTGCAATGGCGCTTTGAGGTCGTTTCGGCGCAACGCGCGGCGGACACGCAGCTGCATCTTACATGGCTTAAGGAGGCAATCGGGCATGCAACAGGCGACAGTACGCACAATTTATGAGTATATCAACTCCATTGCACCTTTTGATACCCAGGAAGAAGGCGACAACAGCGGCCTGCTGGTAGGCAGCATGGCACAGGAAGTGGACAGCGTGCTGCTGGCGCTGGATGTTACCCCGCAGGTGCTGGAAGAGGCCCAGGCGCTGAATGCGCAGTTGATTGTGTCGCACCACCCACTGATGTTTGCACCGGTTCAATCCCTTCTGGAGGATGAATATGAGGGCGCGCTGCTGTCGCGTCTGATTCGCGAAGGGCGTGCGCTCATCAGCGCGCACACCAACGCAGACCAGAGTGAGGTAAGCGGAACCCTGGCCATGGCCCATCTGCTGGGCCTCCAAAACCTGCGTCGGGAAGGGCCGTATGTGTGGGCGGGGGAGCTGCCTCAAAACATGCCGGTAAAAGATCTGTGCAGCCTTGTGGCCGATACTTTGGGGGGGACGCCGGTTGCACATGGGCCTGCCGACCACAGGGTACACACCCTGGCTGTGGTAGGCGGCTCCTATAGTGAGGGGTACAGGGAAGCATCGCTGCTGGGCGCGCAGGCGCTGTTGACAGGCGAGGTGCGGCACCATCATGCACTGCAAGCCCGTGCCCAAGGTATGGTGCTGATATCCGCCGGCCATGCCGAAACTGAAATGCAGATGCTGCATCCTCTGGCGCGCGGTTTACAAGCGCACCTCAATCAACTACAATACAAGGTAGCGGTTTATGTTTCGCCCCTGCATCCGTATGGGTTAAAATAAGCCGCAAGGAGGGTATATATGGGACAGTTAGAGCTGCTTTGGGAATATCAGCAGTCCGATGTGGAGGTATACAATTTAAACCGTTTGATCAAGCGTTCGCCCAATCGGCTGCGCCTGCTGAAGTTGCGCGAATCGCTCAAAGAACAGCAGGGAATGCTCAAGGGCATAGAGGACGAAGTGCTGGCGATGGTAGATCGTACAGATGCGCTCAAGGATGCCGTCAGCATGATGGAGGATCAGCTGCGCCAGCTGCAGGCGCGCATTCAGGAAAACCCTGCATCCAGCAGTGTCGATGTGCAGGGCTATATGGAAGAAGTTGCCCGCATCACTGCAAGTCTGGATGAATATGAGCAGGAAATCCGCAGCATTCGGCGCAACGCGGCGGAGCGTGATAAGCGCCAACGCGATATCAAGGTGCGTGCCATCCGCTGCAAGCAGGAGTTTGACGAGCTGCGCGTGGAATATGACGCGGAGTATCAGGAAAAGTCAGAGGAGCTGGAAAAACTGACCGCTATTGCGAAATCCAAGAGGGAAGGCATTGAGCCCAAGTATTTGGAGCGCTACGAGCAAATCAAGCAGCGCTGCATGCCGCCCATGGCCAAGGAAATAGATGGCCAGTGTGGCGGGTGCAACATGGCGTTTCCGTCCTCGGTGCTGCGCGATATCAAGGCCGGCAATCCCGTGGAATGTGAGACGTGCGGACGGTTGATTATCGGATAGCCTTTTGAGGTGAGGCAGCCAAATGGCCGCGTGCCGCAAGGCACGAGGAAAGTCCGAGCACCGCAGGGCAGGGTGCCAGCTAACGGCTGGTGGAGGCGACTCCAAGGCGAGTGCAACAGAGAGATACCGCCGGGTTTCCCGGCAAGGGTGGAAAGGTGCGGTAAGAGCGCACCGGCGGCCTGGCAACTTGTCCGTCATGTAAACCCCACCCGGTGCAAGATAGAAGGGGGCGCATGGGGCGGCCCGTCCCGCTCCCGTTATCGCATCAGCAGCCTGGCGACAGGTTGCGTAGATAGATGGCCATTCACGACAGAACTCGGCTTACAGGCTGCGCTCATTTACATAGGGAAACCGGCTTTCGGGCCGGTTTTTTCATACATAACAAACGGCGCGCGGAACGGATTTTCCGCGCGCCGCTTTTGTGTTTCAGGTGTTTTATGCCAGCTTCAGCCGCAGGGTTTTTACCTCAAAGGTATGGAAAGCGAGGTTAACCTCGTTGGTGCCGTCCAGCGGTTTTACCGGGTTTTCCAGCATATCGCAGGCCAGCACCTGCTTGACCGGCAGGTTGATGGTCAGCGTGCAGGCAGTATCCGCGCGCTTGGCCTCATACAGGCGCAGGATAAGATCGCCGCTTTGGTCTTCAGCGGGCTTGATGGTGTCGATGAACACGTTGGGGGCATCCACGCTGAATGCGCTGAAGGTCGGCGCACTGCCCTGCATCACCGTGGCCGGTACGTTCAGGTCATAGGCCTGATGCACCACCGGCGCATCCATGAAACTGCCCTCCCAGGCTAAGAAGGAGTAGGTGAAGGTGTGCGTGCCGTTGTCGGCGCGCATTTCGGGCGAGGTAGACGCGCGCAGCAGCGTCAGGCGCATTTCGTTGTCGTGCAGGCTGATGCCGTATTTGCAGTCGTTGAGCACCGCTGCGCCATGGTTTTGATCGCACAGCGCGGAGTACCGCTGGTTGCACACCTCAAACCGGTCGCTGTCATACAGGCGCGAACGGTGCGTCGGGCGCTTCATATAGCCAAACTGGATTTCATTGATGGCTTCGGTGGCGCGCACATTGACCGGGAACCCCACCTTGAGCAGCCTGTGCAGTTCGTTCCACTCCACCGTGGTGATGAAATCCACCCGTCCGAAGTGCGCATACAGGCAGATATCCTGCGTGAACTGCGAATGATTGATGCGACGTGTGACGCGCAGCGATGCGCGCAGGCCGCTGGCTTCCAGCACCGTGATCGTGGCGGGCTCATCCAGCGCAATGGGTTGCAGCTCGTAGTGCGAATCAATATCCCAGGCGTCAAACAGGCGCGGCACATCCTTGTACATCAGCAGTTTGTTCATTGGGCCGGCTGCATACTCGCGCCCGGTGGCTTTATCAACAAACGAAGTAATCTCGCCCAGTGCGTTGAAGGTAATGTCCACATGGTCGTTGGTAAGCCGCGCGTTGGCTCCCTCCATCGCTGCTGTGCAGGGGCCTGCCTTGCCTTTGGCGGCGGCCGGGGTGAGCGATACCGCGCCCACGGCGGGCAAATCTACCAGCGCCAGCGCACCGTTTTGGGTGGGTTGCGTGGGCACCGGCGCGCCCTCCTGCGTGACAGCGCCCTGGGCGTAATCTGCGGGCAGCGTTACCAGCGCCTGCCGCTCAAAGCACAGAGAGTTGAACACCGTAACGCCCTCGTCCTTTGTTATCAGTGCCTGCTGCGCATCGGCTGCATGGCCGGTCGCTGCGCGGATAATGTCGTTGTGCTGTTCGAGCGCTTCGTCATATACCCGCGCGATGGAGGAACCGGGTAGGATGTCATGGAACTGGTTGAACAGCAGCACTTTCCACTGGGCGTCCATGTCAGCATACGGATAGGCGTGTCCCTTAGCTTGTGCCAGCGAACCCCAGACCTCGGCCTCGCGCAGGGCGATCTCACCCTTGCGGTTGCCTTTCTTAACAGCGGCCTGAGCGGTATATACGCCGCGGTGCGCGGAGAAATACAACTCGCCCACATAGGTGTGGTTGGGCCCGCCTTGTGCCTCCATATCCTTGAAGAACGTGATGGGGGAGGCCATGCGCATCTTGGGCATACCCTCCAAATCCTTCTCGCGCTCCATGTATTCCAAGTAGTCCCGGCAGGGGCCGCCGCCGCCATCGCCGTAGCCAAACGGCAGCAGGAACGCATCCAGGCCGCGCTTTTCTACGCGCTTGTTCCAGGTCTCGCAAATTTCCTTGGGATCGGTGCGATAGGTATAGCTGGTGGGCAGGAACGTATCAATGGCCGATCCATCCGCGCCCTGCCACGTGAAGTAGTGGTAGGGGAACTGGTCGCCCTCGTTGTAGGACCAGAAAATCTTTTGCGTAACCAGATACTTGACCCCGCAGCCGTTGAGGATCTGCGGCAGCGCGGCAGAGTAACCAAAGCTGTCCGGCAGCCACAGCAGCTGGCTGTCCACGCCCAATTCATCCTTGTAGAAGCGCTTGCCGTGCACAATCTGGCGGATGAGCGATTCGCCGCTGGTCATGTTGGTGTCGGGCTCCGACCACATCGCGCCCTCGGCAATCCAGCGGCCGTCGCGGATGGCCTTGCGCACGCGCTCATATAGTTCAGGATAATGATCGCGGCACATCACATAGGAGGCAGGCTGGCTTTGCAGGAACATATAGTCAGGATATTCGTCCAGCAAGCGCAGCTGAGCGGCAAAGGTGCGCGCAGTTTTGCGGATCGTCTCGGCGATAGGCCACAGCCAGACCAGGTCTAAGTGCGCATTGCCGATGCCATAGAACACCGGCATGGTGCTGCCGTTGCGTGCGGCCAGCGCGGGGGCCAACGCTTTCCTGCCTTCGCGGTAGCTTTGAATGCGCTGCTCCAGCGGCTGCTCAAAGTCAACGGCTAACGTAAACTGCTCCAGCGCTGTGGCGATTTTATCCGCCCGCAGGGAGTTGTCATCCAGCTGCTCCATCAGCATCTGCAACGTCATTACGTCCATCAGCAGCTGATAGGCCTCTTCACTCCATATGCCTAAGGTACAGTGGCCAATCTCCGCCCGCTCGCCGTCTTTTTTGGGGTCCTGATAAGCGCCGGGCATCACCGGGCCGGTGGCACACCCGCCCAAAGTGCTTTGCGGGAAGAAGTGCCCCGCATATGCCTCTATCAGCAGTTCGTGCTTGGTGCCCGCAGATTCGCCCACCGGCAGGAAGTTATCCACGATGTAGTGCAACGGATCCTTCACCCAGTCAGACCGATAGGTGCCAAACGCCTTGCCGTCTAAGAACAGCGTGGCTTCGCTGCCCACCGGCAGGTTCAGCGCATAGCGCGGGGCATTGCCCTCCGGCACGGTTACCGTGGCGCGCAGCCAGCAGTATTCGTACATTTTGCCCCATTTGGTGCCTCTTGGGATGGGTGAAAAACTGCCCTGTGCCGCTTGCTCCGGCGTCAGGTGCTCCATGGTAAAGAAGCCTTCAAAGGCAATGTCTTGTACCGGCAGGTAAATATCCTGCCGCAATGTGTTGATCCAGTGGCGCAGCCGCCCGGACCATTCTGAATGCATGTACTTCAAGCCCCGTACCTCCCTTATCATTTGGGTTTTGCCCAATCTGCGCACAGCATAGCATACAGCGCCCGCGACTTCAACGCATTGTAAAATTTAGCGTTGACAAGGCATCACTCCTCTTGTATAATGCCATTCGCAGCCCAACGGACTGCTGATGGGGAATGGTGTAACGGCAGCACCTACGACTCTGACTCGTATTGTCTAGGTTCAAATCCTAGTTCCCCAGCCAACCTGCCTCCGTGGTCTAGAGGCCTAGGACACCGCCCTCTCAAGGCGGCAACACGGGTTCGAATCCCGTCGGAGGTGCCACAAAAATCCCTTATGAATCAGTATTCAAGGGATTTTATTTGTTTTTCAATGCAACACGAAATACAATGCGAAAATCACTTACGCATAATGTTTTGCTCATTTTGTCAACGCGCGTGTGTGGGTATCCACTTGTCAATGGTTATGCATGTTGCCCGCAACCCTACGAGAACCTTCCTCAACAATCATTTATCATCATTGTTTATTGAATGATTCTGCACCTGGATATGTGCAGATATTTCGCGCAACACATTGATAGTTTCATTTTGCCTATCGATAATTGTGCCGACTACAAAGAACATCAATGATGATAGCGCGCCAACTGCAAAGAAAGCAATTGCAGCAGTCCAATTGAATTTAATGGTGTTTCTATAAGGATAGTGCTCCGAAACCATGACAGTACCGCTGACAAACCCCAAAAGGATGGCTGCTATTATAGCCACCACAACAATAACTATTCCTAATGACCGTACCCAATTAGAAGAAAGCATGTCATATTGTACAAAGTCTGGGCCATCAATGGGGGCTTGGTTAGTGGTACTATTGGCGACAGACTGACTAGATGTGTGTGCGTTGGTTTTTTGCTTTGTATTAGCGCTCTTGTTCATCCATGCTATGATTAGGACAATAGCAACTAAAATAACAAACGCACCGCCAATAATGATAATATCCTTTAACATAGTTTCTGCTCTCCTCCATCTTTTTTTAAAATACCCGTTCCACCGGGGAAAATGCCGTTAAGAGTCCAAACATAATCTCTTGATGAACGCCCACTAGGGAAGTTCGCACTTAATAAGAACGTGGGGTCGAATCACATCAGAGGTGTACCACAGAAAACCTCTTGCTATACAAGCAATTTTGTTGTTTTTGGGCAAGTATTTGCATTTAAGGCTGATTATTGCTGCGAGATATATTGCTTACCCAATACCCAAACCCGTTGCATCAGCACAACAGCCAGCACAACCTGTGCCACGGCTGATATTGCATACAAAAGGAACTCAGGATAGGGGAGTTTCTCATAAAACTCCGCAGCGATGGCTGCACCGGCTGAGAACATCACTACAAGCCAATGGCCTGCAGCCTGCCACCAGGATTTTCCCTGCTTGCGGGCACGAATGGTAAGCCATGCGGCGATAACAAGGATACCGGCCATGGCTAACACTTGGTTGATGCGGATAAATCCGTTGCTTTCCAGGCGCAGGTAATCATCCTGATGCAGCGATTCCAGAAAAATCTGCGCTGCACACAAAGGAATTAAGAAATATAGGTACAGGTCACCAGCTGCCAGCGGCTTGCGGCGCTGGTATAGCAGCCTGCCTAAAATGAACAGCGCTACCAGCCCTTCCAGTGCAAACACAGCGATAAGCCAATCACCATACGGATCCTGTATGGCAAAGGGAAAGAAGCACAGCCAGGGCGTTTCGACTACGCCGCCATAACCCTGCCCATTCAGGATTTTGCCCCAGCGTGCGATAGTCACAAATACGGCCAAGGGAAGGGCGGCCGCATCCAGTTGCCTGCCTGCAGGGATACGGCGCACTTTTGCATCCACAAACAGCGCAACCCATACGCCCAGCAGCAGGCCGGGCAGGCTCAGCCCGCCTTGATCAATGTAAAAAAATGGAAGCAAACCCAAATAAGCGCCATCCATTGCATTATGAAACATGTATTCATAACGCACCATGCAGTATACCAAGCGTGCAAAAAACAAACCGGATACTGTACTAAGCCCTGCCAGCCTCCAAGCGCGCGATGATGACAGTCCGTAGCGCCCGGCATCCAGCACAAACAGGCATATCGAAACAATCGTTGCCAGTATCAGCAGCAACGCATACACAGGCGCCGAAAGCGTGCCAATCTGCCACGTTATGATAGGAAACATGAATCAGCGCACCAGAGAGGCAAAGTAGATAATGTCCGCGATGTCGCGCGTTTTGCCGCCGGGGGAGTTAATCTTGCGGCCATTGAAATACAATGTATTGGTGGAGCCGCCATCCAGATTATAGGCCACCAAGCAACCTTTATCCGAAAAACGATAGCCCACTTCCTCCACATAGGCGGCCATTTCCGGGATGGTCAATCCCTTGGAATTTTTGTCCTCCGGCCCTTGCGTGGAAACAATCAGATACTCCAGCGGCCCAAGCTGTACCAGCGCAACGCGCTGGGCGTTGACGCCGGGGGAAATATTAAAATATTTGGTACTGCTTACCTCCTGCATCTTGCCGTTGTGCACCAAAATAGGCCCAAAGGTAAATGCGTTCACCACGCTGCGGCCTTCCTGGGCCAAGGCATCCACCGCCTGAAGAATCTGCTCCGGCGTTTCAGGTGCAAATAAGGGATGAAAATTGCCGAGATCATCAATGATCAACACGTCCTCGCCGGTAGGTCGGTTACGGTATGTTTCGCCCTGACGCACCGCATAGCTTTTGGCATCATATACAAAGAAGTCCCCATTGATGGCGATGACAGCATTGTACCGGCGCGCAATATGCGCGCCCAAAGACGTGGTTTGCATGCGGAACGTGCCCGCCGGGGCCGTGCGCATCTGCGAGGGATGGCTGATGTGGATGTGCGCATACAGGATAGGCGTATTGTAGGCCCGATCCTCATAAATCTGTACCTGTAAAGAAGGATCCGTATAAGAAAGCCCATCCTCCCCATAATTTTCGCGGATGACAGGTGGGCCGGGCGACAAATCTATCGGCAAGGGGGGATAGGTGTATCCCTCCGGTACCGGGGTTGCCGTGGGTGTGGCCGTTGGCTGCTCAGCCTGTCCAGGCAGAATGCATCCCAGCACCAGCGTCAGCACAAGCAGCAAAACGGATGCCCTATATATGCGCAAAGTATCACTCCTTCCCGCGTTCACTGTGGACAAAGACTATCATGTTCGGCATTTGCCTGTCAAACACAACATCTAAGATAGATTAGGAGCGTTCGTTGTACTTACAACATACATGGGATTTCTCGACGGTTATGATATAGCATTTAAACACTAATAATCCGAACCCATCTCCTATCAGGAAGATTTGATTCGGATTATCGTCGTTTGGTGCCGGTGGTCGGACTTGAACCGACACGGTATCGCTACCAACGGATTTTGAGTCCGTCGCGTCTGCCATTCCACCACACCGGCATGCAGAACGCTGATATTATAAAAAGGGATAAAAGCACTGTCAAGGGCACGGCGTACCTTATATAAAATGAGCGCGAAGCGACAGTGGTGCCTCAAATAAGAATGAGCGCGAAAAGAGTAGTATGCTGATTGAATGAAAGGGAAAGTATCAATGGCGACAAGAATTGAGGTCACCAAGCAACTAAAGGGATCGTATCAACGAGGCAGCAAAAAGGAGAAAGGCAGCATCCTAGATACTTTCTGCCAGAGTACAAACTTAGGCAGGTCGACAGCCAGGCGGTATCTCACCTCGCCTACACTGGGCAACAAGCATGTGCCGCGCATGGATCGCAGACGAAACCGAGCAACCAAATATAGTCCAGCAGCCAAGGAGAAACTGGTCTGGTTGTGGCGCGTCATGTATCAGCCCTGTGGGAAGTATCTGGTAGCCGATTTGCCGCAATGGATTGCTTCGCTGGAGGCACATGGAGAACTGGTGTTAAACGAACATGGATGGTCTGAGGAGGTGAAGCAGGAATTACTCCAAATGAGTGCGGCGACCGTAGATCGCTACCTGAAAGAAGAGCGTGAACGTTTACGTTTGAAAGGAATCAGTACCACCAAGCCGGGTGTTCTGCTCAGGAACAGTATCCAGATTCGCAAGGCTGGAGATGAGATGCCGCCTGAACCGGGGTTCTTTGAGGTAGATACAGTGGCGCACTGTGGACCCACGCTGAAAGGAGAGTTTGCCCGATCTCTGGTCATGACAGATGTAATCGTTGGTTGGGTTCATCTGGAAGTGCTGCGTAACAACGCACATGTCCATATCCGCAAGGGACTGGATGCAGCATTGGACGCCATCCCTTACCAGGTGGAGGGGTTGGATTGTGATAACGGAAGCGAACTGATTAACTACGATGTGCTCAACTGGGCGGCAGAAAAAGGGATCTTTTTTACTCGCGCTCGTCCCTACAGGAAAAATGATCAGGCGCATGTGGAGTCCAAGAACAATCACATCGTGCGCCGATATGGTTTCTACTTCCGCTATGATACCCAAGAGGAACGCGAAACATTGGCGGAGTTGTGGCGGTTGGTCTGCCTGAAAACGAATTACTTTACCGCCACCCGGAAACCCATAGGCTGGAAAACGGATGCAGTCGGCAGGCGCAAGCGCATCTATGATGAACCGAAAACACCCCTGGAGCGGTTGCTGGATGCGCAGATACTATCTCCCCAACAGGCGCAGGAGCTTATCGCGTACAGAGATTCCATCAATCCCGCCGAACTGACACGCGATATTGTCCGTCTGCAATGCATCTTGTCAGACTTAGCCAAATCCAAGACCGATGATTTGGTGCTGGCAGCAGAACTCGCTAAAGAAAAACGACTGAACAAACAAATGGGTGGGATACGCATTGTGCCATAACATATGCAGACACGGTCAGGAGGTGAAGGGAACGTTGTGTGCGTATGCCGGAAATTTCTTCTTTCCGGATGGACAGGGAGCCTCTGCCGCCATGCCGGTCAGCGTAAGGGTCAGCCCTATCGTAGGCTGCCCCGGCAGAGAGCCTATCATGGCGGCCTCTCCCTATCCATCCCCGAAGAATTTTCCTGCGCTCCCTACCTCACTTTCGCGCTCATTTTATGTGAGGCATCGTTACAACTTTCGCGCTCATATTGACTTGAGGCACCGCGGGGCAAATTGATGCGAAATTGCTATGTTGTGTGATATTATGTGCTTGTTAAATCTTACTTCAAGATTATGTGGCATAAGGAGAAACGAGAAAAGGTCAGTGAAATGAATCTTAGGCAAGACTTGAATGAGATATACAAGGAGGATGGGGATAAAGGTGAAAAGGCTAGTAGCAATTTGTGCGATTCTTGTGATGCTGCTGCCTAGTGTGGCTGCAGAAACCATTGTAGTACCACCTTTCTTGCCGGCTATCGGTCAGCAAGGTAGGAAGCCGTGGTTTCGTTACGAAAACAAGGTGTATTTATATGGGTTTTCTTTACCGGGTGAGTTCTTGCCTGGTGATCCGAAAGAACGTGCAAAACGTTTGTCTGACCAGGAATTTGGGGATGACGATTACCTGTATGATTCACAAACGTGGATTGCAAACGATGGACGCTTTGTATTTAATTTTCAGCTAAAAAAGCCCAGTTATGCATCGTTGGATGAGGAAACACTAAGATTGCCGCTTTATATTGATTTGATTCGTGAAGACTATGAAAAAATTGGTGCGCGCAATTTGCGGTTTTCACACAATGATACCATCCTGCATGATACACCCGTTGGCCGCATGCTGGAGGTGGCGTTCCAGTTTGAAGCAGAGATCAGCGATACACAGACTGTTGTTGTCCACAATGTATACTATGACTATTATGATGAAAACAATGAATATATCTTCTATCTTCAGGGTATCAACAGCAGCTATGAAGAAATTTCAGACTTACTTTATCAGATTAGCCAGACCATCAAAATCACGCCTATTATATTGACATATTCTGGGAGAGAGTAATATAGGGAAGCTGGATTTGTTAAAATTCAGACAAACGCTGAAAACAATAAAAACGGTTGTGTAGTCCAAAGGATGCAACAGCGCGCCACTCGGCTGCACAACTAAATATTTTTTAGGCTTGACAAGAATGCTGAGTGCCTGTAATATAAACAAGCGTTTCGACGCGGCGGGGGAACATAGCTCAGCTGGGAGAGCATCTGCCTTACAAGCAGAGGGTCACAGGTTCGAGCCCTGTTGTTCCCACCAATTCCGTGGCCCGGTAGTTCAGTCGGTTTAGAATGCCAGCCTGTCACGCTGGAGGTCGAGGGTTCGAGCCCCTTCCGGGTCGCCAACTTGCCTTGGTAGCTCAGTCGGTAGAGCAGTAGACTGAAAATCTACGTGTCGGTGGTTCAATTCCGCCCCAAGGCACCACATGCGGTAGTAGCTCAGTTGGTAGAGCGCAACCTTGCCAAGGTTGAGGTCGCGAGTCCGAGTCTCGTCTACCGCTCCACTTCGGATTGCACTACGCTGCGTTTGCCGCCGAAAGCATCTCGGCGGCAAACGTAACGTTAGGCAAACAATTAGGGGAAACTGCTTTCTCCTGATAGGGACGAAGTTACTGTGTCGCGTTGACACCTATTTGGCGCCATAGCCAAGTGGTAAGGCGAAGGTCTGCAAAACCTTTATTCTCCAGTTCAAATCTGGATGGCGCCTCCAACAGGATCCCGAAGTTCTTTATTGGACTTCGGGTTTTCTTTTTGCAACTCATATCTTTTACAAAGGGCTGCGCACCGCATCCCTATGTGTCTATGGTATACTTATTTTATCATTTATGTGGGGAGGCGAAGCATTGGCACCGGAACTTTATGAGTTGATTGCTATGGGAATGCGCTATTGGTTTGTGCTGCTGGCTTTGCTGATTGCCCTGTATTGCTGGCGCTGGTTGCGCGCAGACCGGAAGGACTACTTAGATGCGTTGGCACTTTTGCCTGATGCCGGGCTGGTGGGCGAGCTGGTAGATTTGTATACTGGTGAGAATTTCCCGTTAAATCGTGAGGGCACCCTGGGCTCGGCCCGTTCATGCGACATTCGAATTCTTGGCCTGCACAAACGAGAGGCTGTATTTGAATTTGAGGATGGAAAGGGTGTTAAGGTTATCCCTCTGCGCAGTGCGCAGAAGTTCATGCTGGACGGTGTTTCTGCTCCAAAGGGCGGACATGCGTTGCATGGCACACGTATCGCTATTGGAGAGAGACTATTTCGTGTGCGTCTGTTTGCAGGACTGGATGTGCCCGACCGCATTGCACCCATAAGTCAGGATATCATCTATCCAGACCAGCCAGAGGTTACCTACTCGCAAGAAGGTTTGGAAGAAGAACCGCAGTTGGAAGCGATGTTAACGGAAGAAGAGCCTATAGATACGATAGAAGAAACAAGTCAATATACTTGGCAATACGCCGTTCCACCGGAATTGTTGCAGAAACAGCCAACTGTAGAGGAGTACGGGGCACCTGTTATTCCGCGGCATAGCCGCTCACTCCGCCATCGGAGGAAAAAGGATGAGGGCTGATCGTGCATCGCTGGCGCCTGTGCGGGGCATGCGCCGCATCATGGCGATCTTTTTAGCCAGTGCGTTTTTACTGCTAGCGCTTAAAACGCTGCAGCCGATTAGCTTTGTGTTGGCCCTTGCTGTGCCACTTATATTCATTGCCGCGGTGGTCATAATTCCCAAACTGTTTCGTGCAGACCGACTGTTGCTCAATTTGGTAATGTTCCTGAGTGCGTTAGGCGTGCTGGTGCTGTGCCGCATGGACATTCATAAAGGCCTTACTCAGGCTATTAATCTGGGGATAGGCGTGCTGGCCATGCTGTTTTTTATCGCGCTGATGGGCCGCGTGCGCAGTTGGCGCGTGCTTGCGCCGATGGGAGGCATCGCAGCGTTGCTATTTATGATGCTGCCGCTGCTGATAGGGCGTACTATCTACGGCGCCAAGGCATGGCTCTTTGTCGCTGGCATGAGTATACAGCCCAGCGAGCTGGGCAAAATAGCGTTGCTGGTGCTGGTGGCTCACCTGTTGTCCGAACGCAAGGTATTTTTAGCTATTGTATTTACCGGCCTTGCGTTGCTCATCCTGATGAAACAGGCAGACCTGGGGACTGCACTGGTCTACTATGCGACTGTATTGATTATGTTATTTGCTGCCACCGGCAATTTTGTATTGGTGGGCGGGGGCCTGGCAGGAGCGATGGCAGGTGGGTGGCTGGGCTATCGGATGTATGCCCATGTGCGTGACCGACTGCGCATATGGATTGATCCCTGGGCACACTATCAGAAAAAGGGGTATCAAATTGTACAGGCGCTGATTGCCATGGTCAATGGTGGCCCCTGGGGAGTAGGATTGGGCGTGGGCAATGCCTATTCCGTTCCGGCCTATACGACGGACTTTATCTATTCAGTTGTGCTCAATGAGTTTGGCTGGTTGTTTGGCGTCCTTGTTATTCTTTTATATGTGGTTATTCTGCTGCGCGGTATCAGCATTGCCAGCCGCGCGCGCAGCAAGTTTCATATGCTGCTTGCGCTGGGTGCATCCTCCATGATTATCATACAAACGGTCATTATCATTGGCGGCAACATCACGATGTTCCCATTAACAGGCATAACGTTGCCCTTTGTCAGCTATGGCGGTTCATCGTTGCTGTCCAGCCTGTCTATTATGGGGTTGTTACTGGGAGTAGCCAACGCCACGCAGGCGGGCTTGCAGGAAGATCAGGCTCTGGCCGGGGTGGAGGTGTTGCGCACATGAAATCTATACGGCGCAATATTCGCCTGATTTCTTTTGTGCTGGTAGGCTCACTGCTGGCGTTGATTATCTATGGCGCATACAGTATTTCTACATTGGGTACACGTTGGTTTACCTCCAGTGCTAATATCTATGCCTATCGTATCAAGTCCAACGTTATTGCAGGCAGCATCTTTGACCGCAACCAGGTACCGCTGGCCATCACCGATGCAGCAGGCAACAGGGTATATCATCAAAATGCGCAGATACGCAGCGCGGTAGTGCACGCGGTGGGGGACAAGGCCAACAATGTGGCCCACGGTGCCGAATCCTTTATGTCCAGATATCTATACGGCTTTAACGATTCCTATATTGACCGCGTGCTGGGAGCCATACGGGGAGAGAAGCGGCGGGGGAATGACATCGTGCTGTCCATTGACAGTGCGTTACAGGCACACATTGCACGGCAATTCCCAAAAGATAAAAGCGGGGCAGTAGTGGTGATGAACTACCGCACAGGGGAATTGCTGGTGCTGCAAAGTTTTCCGTTGTTTGATCCCATGCGTGTTACAGCGCAAACTAAGACAGATCCCCTGCAGCCCTTTTGGAATCGTGCTACCAAGTGGACCAGCGCGCCCGGATCTACCTATAAGCTTGTGACCCTGGCCGCAGCGCTGGATAAATTACCAAACGCAGCCCAAAGTACATACCATTGTGACGGCGAACTGACCATCAACAACACTCGCATGGTGGATGCAGGGGGTGCGGTACACGGATCATTGGACTTACGCCGCGCATTGGCTGTGAGTTGCAACATTGTGTTTGGCGAGTTGGCGCTTAAACTGGGGGATGCACAAATGCGCCAGACGGCAGAGGCCTTCCGGCTGAACGATCATTTTTTATTCCGAGATATCGTTGTAGAGGATAGCCGTTATCCAACCAGCAACCGGACACAGCGTGAGATTGCGTGGACAGGCGTAGGGCAGAGCGCGCTGGCTATTACACCGCTGCACATGTGCCTGATTACGGCCGCCATTGCTAATCGCGGCATTATGATGGAGCCGCAGCTGTTGCTGCGCGCGGTATCTGCCGCAGGTGACCTGAAGGCTTCTTTCCAGCAGCGCGCCTATGCTACGGTGCTGTCACCAGCCCTTGCTAATAACATTGGCGACTACATGGCAGAGGCCGTGCAAAACGGTACAGCGCGAGGGGCAAGCATCCGTGGTCTTCGCATATGCGGCAAGACAGGTTCAGCCCAGATAGATGGTCAGGAAGCAGAAAACGCCTGGTTTGTAGGATACATCGATAACGAAAAATATCCCTATGCTGTCTGCGTTGCGGTGGAGAATGCAGGAGGCGGGGGTGCCGTAGCAGCGCCCATCGCGCGCAGTATCTTTAGCTTCCTGAGTACCAACCACCGCCCTTGATGAAATGGTATGGATGCGCTAAAATAAAGCGTATTAAACAATGAGGTGATTGTATTTTCAAGGGGTTTGAGCCCAGCCTGATTCAATTCATGCTGGATATTCGTTTTAACAACAACAAGGCGTTCATGGCCGAGCACCGTGCGCAGTATCAGCGCATGATGCGCGATCCGCATTATCGTTTTATTGAGGCGCTAACACCTACCATGCTGTCCATTGACCCGCAGATGGAGGTGCGGCCTCACAAAGCGCTGTCGCGTATTTTCCGAGATACACGGTTTTCGCGTGACAAATCGCCCTACCGTGACCATCACTGGATTGCTTTCCGGCGTGTGGGGGAGCCGCGGGATCAAAGTATTATGTTCTGGTTTGAGGCGCGGGTGGAATCAGTCAGCTGGGGCCTGGGTTTCTGGGGAGAAAATCGTCCGGCTATGGATGTTTTTAGGCGCCGAATGATGGCAGATCCAAAGGGCTTTCAAAAGGTGTTGGAACGTGTAACGGATACAGGGCTGCGCCTGGCAGGGGATACCTACAAAAGGATGAAGCTGCCAGAGGAGCTGCCGGAGACCCTGCATCCCTGGTACCTGCGCAAGGAACTGTTGGTCATCAGGGATCAAATTGACAATAGCATTATTTTGACTGAAAAGCTGCTGCCCGCAGTGATTGCAGATTTTCAAAAAATGGCACCGCTGTATCAATTGCTGCGCGGATGCTATGAAATCAGTTTAGTGGAAGGAAACTAACCGTACGGCATAGCCGTTTACATAACGAGGGAGGGGTATTTATGTCAATTCAGGAAAAAACCGTCAACACAATCCGCGTACTGTCTGCGGATATCGTGCAAAAGGCAAAAAGTGGTCACCCCGGCGCACCCATGGGCATGGCCGACATGGCGTATGCGCTGTGGATGCAGGAAATGAAGCATGATCCCAAGCACCCTACCTGGCGCGACCGCGACCGGTTTGTGCTGTCCAACGGACATGCCAGCCCGTTGATTTATTCGCTGTTGCACTTGTGCGGCTATAACATCAGCATGGATGACTTGAAGCAATTCCGTCAATGGGGCAGCGCAACGCCGGGTCATCCTGAGCATTCGTCTGAGCACGGTATCGAGACCACCACCGGACCGCTGGGACAAGGGCTGTCCAATGCGGTGGGCTTTGCCATAGCTGAAACCATGCTGGCAGCGCACTTTAATCGCCCGGGATTTCCGATTGTAGATCATCGCACGTTTGTGCTGGCAGGCGATGGCTGCATGATGGAAGGCATCACCAGCGAAGCCAGCTCACTAGCCGGAACGCTAAACCTGTCCAAGCTCGTGGTGTTGTATGATGACAACGAGATTTCCATTGAGGGTGATACCGATATTGCTTTCCGTGAAGATGTGGCCAAGCGGTATGAGGCCTATGGATGGCATGTAATTCATATTCAGGATGGCAATGATTATCAACAGGTTGCCGAAGCGCTGGTGCAGGCCCGTGGCAGCGACCGGCCCACACTGATTGTCTGCCCGACCATTATTGGCTATGGCAGCGAGGCCAAGCAGGGTACGGCTAGTTCGCATGGCGAACCGCTGGGTGTGGACAATGTGGCCGCGCTCAAAGTAGCCTTTGGCATGGACAAGGATGTGTCGTTCCATGTTGCAGATGATGTGTACAGCCACGTACATGCTCAGATGACGGCTGGCGCCAAAGCATACGCCGAATGGGAGCAGATGTTCCAAGAGTACGCCAAGGCTTATCCTGAGCTTGCGCGTGAATGGGAAGCATGGCACACCATACCGGATGCAAAAGCGTTGATTGCTAACGAAGCATTGTGGGCCTACAATGGCAAAGCCGCCACACGGTCAACCTCCGGCGAAATGATTAACCGTCTGGCCGGCATTATCCCCAACCTAGTGGGCGGCTCGGCGGACTTGGCGCCCTCCACCAAAACGCTGATTAGCGGCGGTGGGGACTATAGCGCCGAGAACCGTACCGGGCGCAATCTGCACTTTGGCGTGCGCGAGCATGCCATGGCTGCTATCTGCAATGGTATGGCATTGCACGGCGGCTTGCATGTGTATGGCGCAACATTCTTTGTGTTTAGCGATTATATGAAGGGCGCAATGCGTCTGTCCGCTATCATGCAGACGCCGGTTACCTATGTGCTGACCCATGACTCCATCGGTGTAGGGGAAGACGGCATGACCCACCAGCCCATAGAGCACTTGACCGCGCTGCGCTCGGTGCCGGATTTGACGGTGTTCCGTCCTGCCGATGGCCGCGAGACCACCGCCGCTTGGATTTATGCCGTTACCAGCGGCAAACCCACTTGCTTGGTGCTTACACGCCAAAACCTGCCGCTGCTGGATAATTCCGGCGAGCAGGCTTTGAAGGGCGGCTATGTGCTATCCGATTGCAAAGGGCAGCCCGATGTGCTGTTAATCGCCACCGGCAGCGAGGTACAGTTGATTTTGGAAGCACAGGCCCAGCTGGCGCAGAAGGGCGTTTCCGCTCGCGTAGTGTCCATGCCCTCCATGGAACTGTTCTTTGCACAGGACAAAGCCTACCAGGAAAGCGTTATTCCATCCGCAGTGCGCGCCCGCGTGGCCGTTGAGGCGGGTGCTACCATGCCTTGGTATCGTCTGACAGGGCTGGATGGCCGGGTGATTGGTATTGATCGCTTTGGCGCCTCGGCCCCGGCAGAGACATTGTTCAAGGAGTATGGCCTGACAACAGAGCATGTAGTTGCGGCTGTTGAGGATATACTGGCCTAATAATAGCGGTTAACGTCCAACACAAAACGAGCGCGCCATTCATCCGGCGCGCTCGCTTTGTGATAAAGAAATAAAAATGGCAATTACAGCATACGCAGCACGGACACTACCTTGCCCAATATATCCACCGTATCGGTGATGATGGGCTGCATGGCGCTGTTCTCCGGCTGCAGGCGGAAGCGGCCATGTTCACGGAAATAGCGCTTGACGGTGGCATCGCCTGCAATCATGGCAACTACGATATCGCCATTGTGGGCATGGGGTTGCTTTTGCACTACAACATAATCCCCGTGGAGGATACCTGCCTGTATCATGCTGTCTCCTCGGATAGCTAACGCAAAATATGTACCATTGCCCAGCATAGAAGAGGGGATGGGCAGCTTTTCGCCAATACTTTCCTCAGCCAAGATAGGGGTACCCGCAGCTACCGGGCCAAGCAGCGGAATCATGCGCACGCCCTGGCCTTCCTCATGCTCTTCATCGGTTTGCAAAACCTCCATCGCACGAGGTTTCATGGGATCCCGCTTGATAAGCCCTTTATTTTCCAGCCGCTGCAGGTGTCCGTGCACCGTGGAAGTGGATTTAAGCCCGACATGCTCGCCTATTTCACGTACGGAGGGGGGATAGCCCTTTTCCGCTACCTGCCGCTTGATGAACATCAGGATGCGCTGCTGTGTTTCGCCGCGCTGCCCTGGCTGTTTTCTTGTATCGCGTGTCGCCATGAGTGCCCTCCGATCTGTTGTTGTTGCCATTGTACCATGCAAACGTATGTTTGCCAATGTTAAAACAGCATTTTATGTGTCTTTTAAAGGGATATTTTCCTTGCTAGTGTCCAAACTGTCCAAATCAGGCAGTGAGATGCGACGTGAGGCTTCCCGTTTGCGGCTGTCTGACATGGCTGCATAGTGCCGTCGGGTGGTGTTAACATCGGCGTGCCCCAGCGCATCGGCCACAAGATAAACGTCACCGGTCTCCTCATACAGATTGGTACCAAACGTGCTTCGCAGTTTGTGCGGTGACAGACGCTTTTTAAGCGGTGCGCCCATCAAAGCGTATTTCTTGACCATATTTTCTACTGCGCGCTGTGTGATACGCCGCCGCTGCAGCGAAAGGAATAATGCGTGTTCATGACCGGGCAGTGTTTCGACTTGCTGACGTTCTGTCAGATAGGCTTTTAGGGCATCGGATACCGATTGCGCAAAGTATAGGATGGTTTCATTGCCGCCCTTACGGGTCACAACAAATGCGCCGCGATCAAAGTCGATGTCATCAATGTCCAGGCCAACCAGTTCGCTGACACGGATACCTGTGCCTAAAAACATCATTAAAATGGCTACGTCCCGGCTGCGGGTGATGCTGTGATAGTTTTTTTGGTTGCTGGTCAATCCATCGCCGTTCAATACTGCAGACAGCATTTTATCTACTTCATCAGGCTCCATATACAGTATGGGCTTTTCACGCTTGCGGGGAAGAGAGATAAGCGTGGTTACATTGGCAGAAATCAGCTCATTTTTAAACAGATACTCAAAAAAAGAGCGAACAGAGCATAGTTTGCGCATGACGCCCAGCTCTTGATTTTGTACCAGCGTGGGGGATAGGTCTTGTTCGTTTTCCCCAACGGGACGTGCATATAGCTGCAAATACTCTTGGAAGCCTGCGATATCCCGTGCGGTAATGCGTTCCATGTCTTCTGCCTTTAGAAAAGCAGGTACACTATTCGCAAAAGACACGAGTTCGTCGCATACATAACGAAAAAACAAGCGTAAATCATAGGCATAAGCTAGGCGCGTAAGCGCGGTTGAAGTTTGGCTGATCGAACGGAAAAAATCTGTGCATAGAGCAGGAAGCTCTTTTTGCAGTGCTAATATGCGTTCATTTATCTTTTGGGATTTCTGGACGTGGTATGAAACACGTTTGCGTTTGCTCATGATTGCTCCTTTTTGCAGTTCTGGATGAGTAAATGTCTGTCCGACAGTAATAAAACGCGTTACAGCGCATTGTGTAAAAAGTAGTGTGCAGAAGTATCATAGACCATAGACCGATAAAAATATGTTGTCGCAGAAATCATTGCATACATGCATTAGTGAAAGTGCGCTGTGACAACAATGAATTGCACACACTACATCTAAGAAGGGGGCATCCAAAACCCATCGAGGCATGCAACCCCAGGGACATCCTACATCCCAGATGCCCAAAAGTCAACACTATTCGCAAAAGATGCCTTTTGCGAATAGTGTAAAGATTCTGAACTGTTGGATTTGTATATATAAGCTACGTCCGGCCAACCGTTCTACGCTTGTACTTTTCCCCCAGCCTGCTCCGCCATTCGCTGGATTTGCAGCTGTACTTCCTGTTTAGCAAGCGCATCGCAACGATTGTTTTCCGGATGATCAGCGTGGCCAGGTACTTTGACGTACGAAACAGAATGCTTTTTCATCGTTAGCAGCAGCAGTTTCCATAGGTCTTGATTTTCAACCGGCTTATTGTCAGCTGTTTTCCACCCTCGCTTTTGCCAGTTGTCAATCCATTTTTTGACAAAGGCATCCACTACATAAGTTGAGTCACTGTGTACCAAAACGTTACAGGGCTCTTTGAGTGCGCCCAGGCCACTGATGACAGCAAACAATTCCATACGGTTGTTGGTGGTGTGATGCATGCCGCCGCTGATTTCCTTCTGCACTCCCCCATACGATAGAATGGCTGCCCATCCGCCGGGGCCAGGATTGCCGGAGCATGCGCCATCCGTATAGATATCAACAGATTTTCTTTGCATCAGATTTTAGTTAGCGGTAACCAAGGCTAACGTATCGCGGGCGATAACAATTTCTTCGTTGGTGGGGATGACCAGCACGCGTACGGCGCTATCGTCGGTAGAAATATCGACTTCTTTGCCGCGCACATCGTTCTTTTCCAAATCGATTTTGGCTCCCAGGAAAGCCAGGCTGTCCATCACCTTTTCGCGTACCAGCGGGCCGTTTTCTCCAATGCCTGCGGTGAATACGATAACATCCACGCCCCCCATGATAGCAGCATAACCGCCAATATACTTCTTGATACCAGCGTACAGAATTTCCTGTGTAATGATGGCACGTTTATTACCCTCTGCTGCTGCCTTGTCAATGTCGCGCATATCGCTGCTGATGCCGCTGATGCCAAGAAAGCCGCTGGATTTGTTGAGGATTTCAAGCATTTCGTCAACGGAAATATTGTCGCTGTTCATGATAAATTGAAGGATAGCCGGGTCCAGAGCGCCGCTGCGCGTGCCCATGATAATGCCCTCTAAAGGTGTCAGCCCCATGCTGGTGTCCACACATTTACCATGATCCACCGCGCAAATGGACGAACCATTGCCCAGATGGCAGGTGATGATGCGCAGATCCTCATATTTCTTGCCTAAAAACTCTGCCGCTCGCGCGCTGACATAGCGGTGGCTGGTGCCATGGAAGCCATAGCGGCGGATACGCAGACGCTCATAGTATTCAAATGGAATGCCATATATGTACGCCTTAGGTGGCATGGTTTGGTGGAATGCAGTGTCAAACACAGCTACCATAGGTGTATCGGGCATTACCTGTTTACAGGCTTTGATACCCATCAAGTTTGCGGGATTGTGTAGCGGCCCCAGTGGGATATTGGCAGCAATGGCATCCATAACTTCTTCGTCAATGATGACGGAGGCGGTAAAACGCTCTCCCCCATGCAGTACGCGATGCCCAACGGCGCTAATCTCGCTCATGTTTTTGACTACGCCAACCTTTTCATCCGTCAGAGCGCGCAACATCAGTTTGGAAGCTGCTACATGGTCCTCCATCGGAGTTTCCAACTCAAACTTGTTATCGTTGGCGGTCTGTGTCAGCTTGCTGCCCTCAATGCCGATTCGCTCAGCCAGCCCCTTGGCAATGGTCTGTTCGTTCTCCATGTCAATCAGCTGGTATTTGAGCGAAGATGATCCTGCATTGACAATTAAAATTTTCATAGAATACGGCCTCCCATACATCATAATTGCTGTTCCATCATACACGGTTTTTAGCATTTATTAAAGTATTATGTTGCTGTTTGTGCAGTATATATGCGCAACGTACTGCAATCAACCAACTCTAGCATGTTTGCACCCATAGCAGCAGCATCAGATACAGAATGGGATGTAAACAGTATAAAGGGCGCTGCGTTGCGTACATAGGGCGCAATCCTGGCAACCGTTTGTGTGTCCACGCCAGTAAAGGGCTCATCCATTAGCAGTATATGTGCATTAAAGGCGATGGCTCGTGCCAAAGCCACTCTGCGTTGCATACCACCGCTTAACTCTCGTGGCAGCAGATGTGCAGTATCCCCAATATCCAAATGTTTTAAAATTTTGAGAGCTTGTTGATCATCCGGCTCCTGCATGCCTAATAATACATTTTGTAATACACTGCTCCAGGGCAACAGGCGATCTTCCTGAAACATCATCACGATACGCTTGTCCTGTGTGCCGACTATATTGCCAGCAACCGGTTTCTCTAATCCAGCCAGCACGCGCAGCAGTGTTGTTTTTCCAATACCCGATGCTCCCATAAGAGCATAGACGCCTGGTTCATCGAATGCATAGCTGAGATTGTGTAGCACTTGGGGAGCATTGGGATAGCCTGCTGTAATATGGTTTAGGGCAATCACGCCTTTCCCCCTTTCCCAGCCACTTTAAACAATCTGTTGAGCATCCGCTCCAGCAAAATGCTCAGCAGTATGACCGTCAGCGTCCAGGCAAATAGCTGGTCAGTTAACAGATATACTTTGGTATCCTGCAAATGCCGTCCGATGGAAAGCGTTGGACGCGCAATAACCTCAGCGGCAATGCCTGCTTTCCAGGCGATGCCGCTGCCGGTGGCTGCTGTTGACCGGAAAAAGGGTAGTAATTGTGGTAACGTTACATAACGCAAAGTTTTTATCCATGAGAAATCATACATCCGAGCCATTTCCTGCAATTGTGGGTTGAGGGCGCTAATCCCTTCCTGCATACCGTGCCATACAATAGGCAGCACCATCAAAAAGGCGATAAACGTAGGTACCGAATCTACCTTGATCCATAGCAGCACAAGGATGATAAACGATGAAACTGGCGTAGAGCGGATGACCGTACGAATGGGGGCTAGCAAGGCTTCTGCTAACTGATTGCGTGTACAAAGCCATGCTAGCAATACACCCGCCAGCATGGCTAGCAGGAAGCCCCCCATAATACGCAACAAGGACATCAACACGCTATACCAGAACATAGGCTGCTGCCACTGCTGACAGGCTGCAAGTATCGTTTGCCATGGCGAGGGCAGCAGCAATGGCAGGTTTACAAGCATAGCAATGCCCTGCCACAGCAGTATCCATAAACCTACAGCCCCGAGCGAGGTCATTGTCCGATGTTCTTTCACAAATTCACCCTTAATGAAAAACTGGAGCCGGAATTATCCGGCTCCGGTTTTTCATTGACTTATGGTTTTTGGAATCTTAGTCCGTGACGATGCTGACAACAGCACCAGCGCCCACGGTGTGGCCGCCTTCGCGGATGGCGAAACGCAGGCCAGGCTCAATCGCGATGGGGGTAATCAATTCCACTTCCATCTGGATGTTGTCACCTGGCATGACCATCTCAACGCCTTCAGGCATCTTGATGGAGCCGGTCACGTCCGTCGTGCGGAAGTAGAACTGCGGGCGATAGCCGTTGAAGAACGGCGTATGACGGCCGCCTTCTTCCTTCGTCAGCACGTATACTTCGCCAAAGAAGTGCACATGAGGCTTGATCGTGCCGGGCTTGGCCAGTACCTGGCCGCGCTCGATGTCCGTACGCTGCACACCGCGAAGCAACACGCCGATGTTGTCGCCGGCCTGCGCCTGATCCAGCAGCTTGTGGAACATTTCCACGCCGGTCACGACCACGCTGCGCGGCTTTTCCATCAGGCCTACGATTTCAACGGTGTCGGATACCTTGACCAGACCGCGCTCGACACGGCCGGTGGCCACGGTGCCGCGGCCGGTGATGGAGAATACGTCTTCAACGGGCATCAGGAAGGGACGATCCACTGCGCGCTCAGGCGTGGGAATGTAGTTGTCCACTGCTTCCATCAGCTCATAGATGCAGGCCGTTTCCTTGGCATTGCGAGGATCAGCGCCGCCGCCGGTCATGTACTCCAGCGCCTTCAATGCAGAGCCCTTGATGATCGGGATGTCGTCGCCGGGGAAGTTGTAGCTGCTCAGCAGCTCGCGTACTTCCATCTCTACCAGTTCCAGCAGCTCTTCGTCATCCATCAGGTCGGTCTTGTTCATGAACACTACGATATACGGCACGCCAACCTGACGGGCTAGCAGGATGTGCTCACGGGTCTGCGGCATGGGGCCGTCGGGCGCCGATACCAGCAGGATTGCACCGTCCATCTGCGCAGCACCGGTGATCATGTTCTTTACATAGTCGGCGTGGCCGGGGCAGTCTACGTGTGCGTAGTGACGGTTGTCCGTCTCATACTCTACGTGTGAGGTGTTGATCGTGATTCCGCGCGCCTTCTCTTCCGGCGCCTTGTCAATCTGATCATAGCGCATTGCCTCGGCATGTCCTGCCTGAGACAGTACCATCGTGATCGCTGCCGTCAGCGTCGTCTTGCCGTGGTCTACGTGACCGATCGTGCCGATGTTGACGTGCGGCTTGTTCCGTTCAAACTTTTGTTTGGCCATGTTGCTTGGTCTCCTCCTACCCTTTTTGGGATTCCCAGGCGTTTCGCCGGGTTTATTGCCGGCGAACCTGCCGGTGACATCTGAATGCGGAACACCGCATAATCCAGTGGAGCGGGTGATGGGAATCGAACCCACGTGATCAGCTTGGGAAGCTGGAGCTCTGCCATTGAGCTACACCCGCACAAACAAAAATTATTGTATCGGGCATGTACGGGTTTGTCAACCGTTTTTGCCTCTCATCAGGTGAAAACGGGCATGTACAGCTTTATAAACGATTTGCCTCCATATACTTAAGCATCTTTTTTTTGATGCGCTGCAACGCATTGTCCACGGCCTTGGTGTGGCGATCCAGCGAGGCTGCAATTTCCTGATAGCTTTTCCCATCCAAAAACGCTGATAACACCTGACGTTCAAAGGAGGACAGCAGATTGTCCAATTCATTCTCCATATGTTGCGTGTCTTCCTGATTAATGTACAGTTCTTCGGGATCAGCCACTGTGCCTTCAATCATATCCAGCAACGTGCGTTCATTCTCATCATCATATACCGGTTTATTGAGTGATATATAACTATTGAGTGGTATATGCTTTTGCCGTGTTGCTGTCTTGATGGCAGAGATTATCTGACGTTTAATGCACAAATCTGCAAAGGCGCGGAAAGAAGCCTGCCGATCGGGGCGATAATCCCTAATGGCCTTATACAAGCCAATCATGCCTTCCTGCACCAGATCTTCATAATCCGCACCAATCAAAAAATATCTGCGCGCCTTAATCCGCACGGTGGTTTTGTGCCGATTAAGCAAAAACATCAGTGCAGGCTCGTCACCTTTTTGCGCCCGATCAACAAGCGTTTCGTCTTCTAATGTGGTTAGATCAGTGTTGATATGATCCATCGATACCTTTTTACTATCTATTGGGGAATGGGTTTCGTGTATTGTATATGGCAAACATTAAAATGCCTGCGGCAACCGATGCATTCAGCGAGGAAACTGCGCCGGTGGTGGGGATAGAAACCACATGATCGCAGTGGCGCATCGTCAGGGGTGATATCCCTTCCCCTTCGCTGCCGATAACCAGTGCGCAAGGGCCATCGAAGCTTTGCCCACGGTAGTCCTGGCCGGAGGCATCCGCTGCATAGACCCACAAATTTTGCTTTTTGAGCGTTTCAATCGCCTGATTAATGTTGGTTACCCGTGCTACCTTTACATGTTCCACCGCACCGGCGGAGGCCTTCACCGCCGAAGGGGTCAACCCTACTGCGCGATGTTGCTGCACCACCACGCCGTGAGCGCCTGCACAGGCGGCTGAACGGATGATGGCCCCAAGGTTTTGCGGATCGGTCACTTTATCCACCACCACAACAAAGGGATCCTCTTCGCGCTGCTGAGCGGTGGCCAGGATATCATCAAGCGTGGAATAGGAATATGCCGATGCAAATGCCACTAGCCCCTGATGATTGCGGGCAAGGCGGTCCAACTGCGTACGGTCTACATTCTGCACAATAATGCCCTGCTTGATGGCATCAGAAACGATTGCGCGCGCAGAGCCGGACAGATCGCCTTCTGCGACCAATAGCTTTTCAATGTCTCGCCCTGTCTTGAGCGCTTCGCGAATAGGATGCCGGCCATACAGAAGGTTGGGATTGACAGGTTCTGCCTGCTGAATCGTTTCGGCGGGCGGCGCTACAGGAGGGCGTGGCATGGATGGTGCACGCTGGCTTGTAGGCGTTCCCCCGTAGCGACGGGCAGGAGGCACAGGCTTAGAAAATGTGCGCTTACCCGGACGACCTTCGCGATTGTCTTTGTCGCGGGGGATAAAGCCCTGTTTTCCCCCTGTTCCCTTGCGCTGCGGGCGATCCTTAGAATTGTTTCGGCGGTCAAAAGCCATAAAGGTTTCCTCCTAAATTATATCTGTTGAAACTTGGCGCGAACTTCTGCTGCCCGGCCGCATGTTTTGCTACCCTCAGGGCAGGAACCCGCTACACAACCAGGGCCAGCGTTTGTAAACAACAACGGCGTATGCTGTTTGCACAAGCGAAGCATGCGCGTAGCCAACTCCCGTATTTCCCATTGTGCCCGCTGGCAGCAGCGCAAACGGAAAAAGTGCATCAGTTCCCGTGCATTCATGGTCAGGATGAGACGTGTTTCGCACGCGCCGGGCAGCACAAACCGTGCATCTTCGTTGCTGCTTTCCCCTTTGCCCAGCAGTTGCTGCCAGTGCTGGTACCATTGATGCATTTGCGCCATTTGACGCTCGTACTCATTAACTGCATCCAGCCCCAATGCTTTGATGCGCGGCGGGATAACATACTCAAACCCCTGCGCCATGGACACATATCGCTGGCTTTGCACGCTGAAGGAGGCGATACGGTGACGGGTCAGCTGCGCCAGCAGCACACGGCTTACCCCCTCAATAGCGAATGTGAATGAAACGTGTTCAAATACCGAGTGATGTCCACTATCCATGATGGAACCTATCAACTTGCTTTGATCCTGCGTGGACACCCGTTCACGCAGGGCATTCAGGTCGGCTGCAGAATAGCACAACCGCGCAGCCAACGCCGAAAGCATTTCGCCATCCGGCGTTGTACTGATTAATTCAACCTTCATTGTGGCTTCAGGCATGAACATCCTCCTGTTTGGCATCGCGGATTGTTAGAAAAAGTGTGTGTAACCGTTCCATTTGCCCGCTGAGATACAAATACCCCAGCAGGGCCTCCAGCGCTGTGGCGGCATTATATTCTGCGCAGGACGATGACCGGGGCGCCTGATGCTTGGCATGTGCGTTCCGGCTTCTGCGCACCAAGTCAGCTTCCTCTTCTGTCAAATGTTCTGCAATGGCCTTCAGTGCACGGGCCTGCGCAGCTGCATTGACGCGCTGCGTGGCGCTTTGGTGCAGGCGATGCATTTTGGCATCGGCTTTCAGGATGTCTGTCCGCACCAGCAGGTCGTATACGCTATCTCCTATATAGGCCAGCTGCAAGGGGCTGAATGCAGCCACATCGGCTACGGCCATGGGCGGCATCACCGTTGGGCCACCTTGCTGTATACTGAGGGGCTGATCCCCACCACATTCTTGAATGTCTTGGAAAAATGATACGGATCATTCATGCCCACCTCCGCACCCGTCTGGCGCACCGAAAGCCCCTTCTTCAGCAATGTTTTGGCGCGTTCCATTTTGCAGAAGGTTTGGTAGGTTTGAGGTGGTATGCCCACCTCCGCTACAAAACGTTTGCGGAAAGTTTCGACCGGCATGCGGCTGATCTCCGACATATCGTTTAGCGACAGGCTGTCGCGGTACCGGTTGTTGCGCATCGCATCAATCACCTTGGCAATTTCATGGGACAGCACCACATCCATCGCCACCGGCTGACCTGAGTGGGACGCCAGCATGGCCCACATCAGCTGCTGCAAATGTGCAGAGGAGGACTCGTCGTCATCCGGCGTATGGCGTACTACGGCTTGAACAATGTGCTCGGCCAAGCGGATTTGTGTGGGCAGTGTGCCCTGCTTCATCGCGTGCGGGCCGCATGCGCCCAATTCCGTCATATATTCATCGGCCAGACGTCCGGTGACAGACATCCACAGCAGCCTTGCATCCTGCTCTACCTGCACATCAAATGCGCCCGTGCCTGGCGGCAGGATACAGGCATCGCCCGCTTTCATATGAATATCTGGGTGCATGCTTTTTATTAGCAACTTGCCATAGGGCAGCACCATCCACACCCAATCACTCACTGATGCATGATGCTTACCGCGCGACAACATAGCAGCGCCGGCACTGTTAATCCATATGCCACTTTCTCGGGCCATATTGTCGGGTTTATGTAAGCCCTGTGCATGTAGCGCCGAATTCTGTGACGAATCTTTTCCCTTGAACAATTCCCAGCCCACCAGATCTCCTCCTTGTCGAATAACCAGCCGCAATGATACCCTGCTGTTGTTGCTATTGTCAACAATTACTACCAAATGATACATGAAAGCCCCCATGCTGGATGGGGGCAAATGGCGGAGAGTGTGGGATTTGAACCCACGAGGCGCTATCAACGCCTACACGATTTCCAATCGTGCGCCTTCGGCCACTCAGCCAACTCTCCACGGCGCGATACATGGTAACATGGGAATTGTCGCCGCGTCAACGTCTTGAAGGAACGATTTGTGATTATATAGAATGCTAAATGTTTTACGTACTTCTGTTGTAAGCTAATCTATATGCCATTTCTTGACAGTTATAGTCTCTTCCATCATAATTGCCGCGTGGAAAGGGCAGGGATTTGATGCGCAAAGTAGCAGCGGTAGAAAAGGGCGGCCTGGCGGAACGACACGGCCTGCGGGCTGGAGATGAGCTGATATCCATCAATGGCGAACCTGTGTTGGACGAGATTGATTACCAGGCGCTGGTTGTAAACCGGCACCTTTCTTTGCGTACCCGCCGCGATGGCTTGGAGCGGCCTGAGATTGATATCGTCAAGCAGGAACATTGGCCACTGGGCATTTCCTTTGAGGATTCACTGATTGGCAAGCCCCGCCTGTGTGCCAACAACTGTGTGTTTTGCTTTGTGGACCAGATGCCCCCAGGCATGCGACCTACATTATACGTTAAGGACGATGACTGGCGGCTATCGCTGATGATGGGCAACTATGTGACGCTGACCAACGTAGGCGATCGCGAATTTGAGCGCATTATCAAACGGCGGGCCACCCCATTATATGTGTCTGTACACGCCACCGATGTGGATGTGCGGAAAGCACTGATGAGAAATGAGCATGCAGGGGATATCATGAAACGGCTGCGCCGACTGGCACAGGAAAAGATGTTTTTTCACACGCAAGTGGTGCTTTGTCCGGGGTTAAACGATGGCAAGGTGCTGGAAAAGACGCTTAAAGATTTGCTGTCCCTAATCCCCCATACCCTGTCCGTTGCGCTGGTGCCGGCGGGGCTGACCCGTTACCGCCAAGGACTGACCCAAGTGCGCACCTATACGCCAGGTGAAGCACGTGAAGTAATTGTGATGGCAGATAGGTATGCCTCGCAGGCGATACAATTATCGGGTTCTCGCGTGATATATGCTGCGGATGAGTTCTATTGCTTGGCAGACGTAGCGGTACCCGATACTGATTACTATGAGAGCTTTCCGCAGCTGGAAAACGGTGTCGGGATGATCCGACAGTTTGAGGATGAATTGCACGAAGCTAAGCGCACGATGCCAGACGCGGGCGGACAGCCTGCACAAGCTACCATTGCCTGCGGTACTTCTATCTACCCTTATATGAGAAAATGGATGCAGGAGCTCGTTCCTCAGGCTGTAACGGTTCAGGTCATCCCCATTCGCAATGAATTCTTTGGTGACACGGTGACCGTATCAGGCCTGCTGACAGGACAGGATCTGCTGAAGCAGCTTTCACAGTATAAGGCGCAGCATCCTGTGCTGCTGCCGGCGAATATGCTTAACAGTGATCGGACGGTATTTCTGGATGATATGACGCCTGAGCAGCTAAGCCGAGCACTGGGACGGCCGGTGCACATTGTAGATGCTTCAGGGGAAGCGCTATATGAGGCGCTTCTGCGCCTAAAGGAGCCTTTAAATGATTAACACAAAGCCTTTGGTTGCTATTGTCGGACGCCCCAACGTGGGCAAATCTACTTTCTTTAACAAGATTGCGGGGCAGCGCATTTCTATTGTGCAGGATTCGCCCGGTGTAACTCGCGACCGCATCTATGCGGATACTGAGTGGACAGGTCATGCCTTTACGCTGATTGATACCGGTGGCATTGATACGCAGAGCGAAGATGTATTGTATATACAAATGAAGCGTCAGGCAGAAATTGCCATTGAAACAGCGGATGTTATCTGTTTTTTTGCTGATGCCCGTGCGGGGTTGATGCACGAAGATCTTGAAATCGCGCAATTGCTCAGACGCTCCAAGAAGCCGGTCATCCCGGTTATCAACAAGGTGGACTCGGCCAAGCAAAGTGAACACCTATACGAATATTACGAGCTGGGGCTGGGCGATCCCATCGGCATTTCCTCTGCCAATATGTTGGGGTTTGGCGACCTGCTGGATGAGATTGTTCGCCGCCTTCCCGAACGCGTGGCGCCACCGGAAACCGACGAGCCGGTCATCCGCTTGGCGCTGGTTGGACGACCGAATGTGGGCAAAAGCAGCCTGGCTAACCGCCTGCTGATGCAGGAACGCACGATGGTCAGCGATATTCCCGGCACCACGCGCGACGCCATTGACACCCCCTTTGTGCGGGAGGACGGCAGCAAGTTTATCATCATTGATACGGCGGGTATCCGGCGCAAACGCTCTGTTGAAGAAGAAAGCGTAGAACAATATAGCGTGCTGCGCAGTATTGCAGCCATCCGTCGATGTGATGTGGCGCTGCTGGTGATTGATGCTCAGGACGGCGTGACGGAGCAGGACCTGCGCATTGCCGGTATCATCAAGGATGAGTACAAGGCCATGGCCATTGTCATCAATAAATGGGACGCGGTAGAAAAAGACACCGGTTTTTACGAGGAGTATGAAAAAAAGGTGTTGGATCAGTTAAAGTTCGTATCCTATGCGCCCACCGTGTTTGTATCGGCGTTGACCGGCCAGCGTCTACCTGCCATCTGGGCAACAGTGGATCAGGTGTATGCGCAGTATACACGTCGCATTCCGACCGGAGTGCTGAATGACGTCATAGGCGATGCTCAGGCGGGATTGCAGCCTCCCATGTATGGCGGAAGGCGGCTGCGCATCTACTATGCCACACAGCCTACATCTAACCCGCCTACATTTATTTTGTTTGTCAACGATAGTGAGTTAATGCACTTTTCGTATGAACGATATTTGGAAAACCAGTTGCGCAAGGCTTTCGGGCTGGAGGGTACCCCCATTCGCTTGCTGACGCGCCAAGGAAAGGAAAATGCATAAGATGATAAAGCTTATTGCTTGTGCAGTAATAGGGTATTTACTGGGTTGTTTTTCCACGGGGCTGACGGTTGCCCAGAAGCGGCATGTGGATATACGTGCGCTGGGCAGCAAAAGCACCGGGGCCACCAACGTCACCCGCGTGATGGGTATACGGCTGGGGCTCATTACCTTTGTTGGAGATATGCTGAAGGCTGCTATCGCATTGGGAGTAGGCGCCCTTTTTGCAGGCCGAGACGGCGCTATGCTGGCGGCGCTGGCCGCTGTGATTGGCCATAACTGGCCAGTGTTTTACCGTTTTAAAGGCGGCAAGGGCATTGCCTGCTCACTGGCGGTGTTTGCACTGCTTTTCCCGGTAGAAACCATCATTGGTGGTGCGGTGGCGCTAGCTGCCATTGGTATCACACGCTACGTTTCGTTGGGCAGTTTGCTGCTGCTCTGCGTTACCACGCTGGCTATTTTGTTTCGGCATCCGTTCTGGCCTGCAGGCTGCTGGGCGTTAATCTTAACCGTGCTGGGCATTGCGCGCCACCATGCCAATATCCAAAGGTTGCTGGCGGGTAAGGAAAATAAGTTTAACCCCAAGGCCCGTCCGTTAGATAGTAAATAGACTCTTTCGTTGACGTTCTGCATAACCCTTACTATAATTGAATTGATGTTGCAAGGCAGTGCCTTGCATGGGGAGGATTTTGTATGGCGCATGTATTGGATACCCTGCAGGAACGCGGTTTTTTAGCACAGATAACGTTTCAGGACGACTTATATAAGCTTTTAGAACGCGAGCCCACTACATTTTATATCGGCTTTGACCCTACAGCCACCAGCCTTCATTTCGGGCACTTTATTCCCCTGCTGGCTATGATGCATATGCAGGCTGCCGGGCATCGTCCCATTGCGTTGGTGGGAGGGGGCACCGCCATGATTGGCGACCCCAGCGGAAAAAGCGACATGCGCAAAATGCTGACGCGTGAGGATCTGGACACCAACATCCAGGGCATACGGCAGCAACTGGGCAAGTTTCTCGATTTTGAGAATGGCAAGGCCATCATGGTAAACAACCATGACTGGCTGTGGGATTTACAGTACATCCCTTTTATCCGGGACATCGGCGTGCACTTTTCTGTCAACCGCATGCTGACGGCCGAATGCTACCGGCAGCGCCTGGAAACCGGGCTTACATTCCTTGAGTTTAATTATATGCTGATGCAAGCGTATGATTTCCTTCAACTGTATCGCAACTACGGCTGCAAGCTGCAAATGGGCGGGGACGACCAGTGGAGCAATATCCTGGCCGGTGCGGACTTGATCCGCCGCAAAGAGCGAGGCGAAGCCTATGCGTGCACATTTAATTTGCTGCTGAATCACGAAGGCAACAAAATGGGCAAAACCGAGAAAGGTGCCTTGTGGCTTGATCCGGATTTGTGCTCACCATATGAGTTTTATCAGTATTGGCGCAACGTAGCGGACCAGGATACGCCCAAATGCTTGTCCATGCTGACGTTCCTGCCTATGGATGAGGTGCGCAGGCTAAGCGCGCTCAAGGACAGCGCCATTAATGAAGCCAAGGCAGTGCTGGCGTATGAGTGCACCATGCTTGTACACGGCGAAGAGGAAGCCCTCAAGGCCCAGCAGGCATCAGTCTCGTTGTTTGCAGGCGGAGGCTCTCATCAGGATGTACCTACCTATCTGTGGTTACGGGAGGAGCGCGAAGCTGACCAGCGCTTGACAACGCTCCTTCACCTATGTGGGCTGTGCACCAGCCGAAGTGATGCGCGCAAGGTAATCCAGCAAGGCGGCGCTTCCGTGGACGACCAGCGTATTACGGATGTTGACTATCAAATTGATTTGGCTCAGGTGCCTGCAGAGGGCATCCTGCTGCGCAGAGGGAAGAAGAACTATTGCAGAGTGAAACTGGCGGACTGACGCCCACAGCGTTCCGCACGCTGGCGGGGGCGGCCCAAATAGAAATCATCATAAAAAAGAGCCGCTTCATCGGCTACGCATCGCCCGTACAGGATGAGGAAGCGGCGCTTTCCTTTTTACGCTCCATCAAGGAAGAGCATCCGCTGGCAACACACCACTGTCATGCCTATGTGCTGGGCACAAATGGGGCTGCCAACCGGTTTTCGGATGATGGCGAGCCTTCAGGCACGGCGGGTAAGCCTATTTTGGAAGTGCTGGTCAAGCAGGAGTTGACCAATGTCTGCGTGGTGGTCGTGCGATATTTTGGCGGCACGCTGCTGGGACGCGGCGGGCTGGTGCGCGCCTATACGAACGCTTGTGTTAAAGCTGTAGAAGAGGCTGGCATCGCCACGGAGGAGCCCAGTGTGCGCCTTCTGGCACATATCCCCTATCCTCTGTGGGATCGTGTGCAGTTTGCAATGAAATCTTTGCCCGTTCAGGTGGGTGAAGCAATATATACCGAACAAGTGGCCTGCGATATATTGGTACGCCTGAGCGATCAGGAGACGGTCAGCACGGCGTTGTCCGATGCCACTGAAGGGCGCATTGAGCTTACGGTCAGCGAACGCCTGTATTGGCAGTGGCCTGCGGATTAAAGTACGTATTCATAGATGGCTTGGGCAACGCCATCGTTGGTGTTGCTGCCAGTGATGGCGTCCGCAATGTCCTTTACATGCGGCTCGGCGTTATCCATCGCCACGCTTAACCCTGCTTCCATTAACATGGGCACATCGTTGTCATGGTCGCCCAGGGCCATGGTTGCTTCAAGCGGAATGCCGTAATACTCTGCCAACTCGCGCAGGCCGGTTGCTTTGTCAATGCAGGGCGGCATAATTTCGATATTGGTGTTGCTGGATTGTGTCAGTTGAATGCTGGGTACCGTCAGCAGTTTTTCGCGGATTTGTGGCAGCGTGGCATGTCCAGGCTGCGAATAGACATAATATTTGAATATATCTTCTTTTAACCCATCCAGACATGCATCCAACCCAAACAGATAGCGCACATCCGCCTCGTGAATCAGGCGGTCACCGTATTTTTTTTGTGAGTGGTGAATATGTGATTCATTGCGTGTATACACGATTTTGCGACCGAACAAATAATATAGTGCGCCTATTTCCTCCAGCGCATCAAAAACAGCACGAACAGTTTGGGGTGCCATGGGGTGTGCTACTATCAAATCGCCATAGGTGCGTTCAGTGATGCACCCGCCGTTAAGCGCAACAATGGGGCACTCAACGCCTCCGTCCCGTGCGGTAATGGCTGCGTTTTCAGGGAAACGCCCAGAACAGATGGCAAAAATAACGCCTTTTTCCTGTGCCAGGTGGATGGCTCGTGCGTTGCCTGGAGAAATCTCTCCTGCGTTGTTAAGCAATGTTCCGTCCATATCCGCTGCAATCAGCCGGATAGCAGGCCGTGGGTTGGTCATGATCGTTCCTCCTGTGTATATTTGCCAAGTGAAAATGGCGCTTCTATCTGGAAGGTAGCCCTACTTAGATAATCAAGTGAAGCGGGGAGTTTATCAAATGTTAGCTCCGTTGCGCACAAACAAAGCTCATTCGCTCGCCGCGCCTTGTTGTCTGGTCGGCTGCCGTAGGCATCGTCACCCAACACAGGATGCCCCAGAAATGCCATATGGGCACGTATCTGGTGGGTGCGGCCGGTATGCAACGTAATAGACAGTTGAGAAAGATTGTCTTCTGTTTTTATGGTTTCATAAGAGGTGCAAATGTTTCGTGCGCCAGGCCGATTGTCGGGCACAATGGTAACCCGTGCGGCCTTTGCATCCTTTAACAAGTAGGCTGTTGCGGTGGCTTTGGGTGGCATGGGGATACCCACTACAAGGGCTGTGTATACTCTATGAATATTGCCGGACCGCATGGCCGCGTCTATCGTATCAGCGGCATCTGGATGCTTCGCAAGCAACAGCAGGCCACTGGTTTGATTGTCCAAACGATGGCACAGCACCGGTGTATAGGCACCACACGCCCTTTCTTCGGCCCAGGATAGCAGGGAAAAAGGGCTTTGCGCGTTGCGGTCGCTGTTTACGTTGGCGGGCTTATTACAGATCAGGATATGTTCATCTTCATATACGATGGGGATATCTTTGGCACTCCAGGATGTATAAAAAATTACTTCATCGCCTGATTTGAGTATATGATCGGCTGTGACGCGGGCACCGTTAACCTTTACTTGGCGTGCCTGGAAGGCTTTGCGCAGCACCCAATCCGGGGCGGTGGGGCAAGCCAGACGCAGAAAGCGGCGCACGGCCATGTCTTGGCCATCCTGAACCACAAACACGTACCGGCTCACACGTTATCCCCCTTTCTCAGCTTTCCGACATTCGGATTAATTATAAACGGGCATAACACCAAGTCAAGGTTTAATACAACACAATAGCGCTTTAGCGCGCCAATACGAAAAATAAACAAAAGAAATGTTGCATAAACTTGCTCCGTCCTGTAATCTATTTTTACCTGCCTATAGCAGAAAGAAGTAAGGAGGCATTTCTATGAAAAACAGGTTAATCGTAGTGCTCTTGGCGCTGGTCATGGCATTGTCCTTGGTAGCCCCGGCGGCAATGGCTGCGGACACCATTAAGATTGGCGGTATCGGCGTTCTGACCGGTGACTACTCCAAATACGGCCTGGCTGTCAAGGAAGGCGTTGATCTGTACATCAAGCAGGTCAATGCAGCAGGCGGCGTGCTGGGCAAGCAGGTTGAGATCATCTGGGAAGATACCCAGGCTGAACCTGCATATGCCATCAACGCATACAACAAATTGATTGACCAGGATGAAGTTGTTGCCATCATTGGTGGTGTGTTGTCGGGTGAGAGCAAGGCCTTGGCAGAGGTAACGGCTGAGGACGGTTTCCCGCAGATTTCCCCTTCCGCTACTGCTTATGAAGTGACAACCGATCGTCCCAATGTGTTCCGCACCTGCTTCCTGGATCCCTTCCAGGGCAACGCCATTGCCAACTACATGGCACAGGCTGGTATCAAGACGGCAGCCGTGCTGTATGACAATGCGACCGAATATTCTTTGGGTCTGTACGAAGCTTTCAAAGCCACTGCTGAGGAAAAAGGCGTAGAAATCGTAGCCACGGAATCCGCAGCCTATGGCGAAAAGGACTATAAAACCCAGCTGACCACCATCAAAAATGCCAATCCGGGCGCTGTGTTCCTGCCCTATTACGGCGCGGATGCGGCGATGATCCTGGCGCAGGCTAAGGAAATTGGATTGGATGTTAACTTCTATGGCGGAGACGGTATCTCGGATATTGTTGATCTGGTGACTGACAAGAGCTTGTTGACGCAGTTGGTATATCCTGATCACTTCTCGGCCGAGTCTGAAAACGAAAAGGCACGTGCTTTTGTTGAAGCATATCAACAGGAGTACGGTAAGCTCCCCACCATTTCCTTTTCCGCTACTGGCTATGACGCCGCAGTGGTGTTGCTGTCTGCCATTGAAGCAGCAGGCAACACGGACAAGCAGGCCATCGTGGATGCCATTAAGGCTACCGATCTGGTCGCAGTGTCTGGCCGCATCGTGTTTGATGATCACAACGACCCGACCAGTAAGTCGGCCTACCTGTTGACATTTGATGCAACCGGAGAAAAGAAACTTCTGGGCCAGGTTGATCCGTGATGGCTGGCTATTGATGCCTTTAAGGGGAGGAGAAATCCTCCCCTTCTTTGCGTATCCCTACTTGTGCAAGTGGACAAAGTATTGTATAAATGAAATCGTTGCGATATGTGTACCCAGGTGGTTCTTTACGCGGCACTTGGTTTTTTAGAATGATACGCTGTTCGCAGTGAGGTGAAATGATGGTTCTGTTCCTCAACCAGTTAATCAATGGTCTGCATGTAGGCAGCATCTATGCGCTGATTGCGTTGGGCTATACGATGGTGTATGGCATTGTAAAGCTCATCAATTTTGCGCATGGTGATATCATCATGGTGGGCGCATATACGGCTGTCATCGCGCTGGTCACGCTGAATGTGTCCCCGCCAGTAGCATTGTTGGCCACGATATTGATGTGCGTGCTTTTTGGGGTGGTTATTGAACGCATTGCCTACAAACCGCTGCGCAACTCGCCCCGCATTTCATCGCTAATTACCGCGATCGGTGTCAGCATGCTGCTGCAAAACGTAGCCTTGCTGCTGTTTGGTGCGCAGTCCAAGCCCTTCCCCACGTTGATTCATATCCAGCCCCTGCACTTTATGGACTTGCAGATTAGCTTTATTACGTTGCTGACGATCGTGGTATCTGCTGCCCTGATGGTGGTGCTGCAGTTGTTTATAAAAACCAGCAAGGCTGGCAAAGCCATGCGTGCGGCGAGCGAGGATTATAGCACTGCGCAATTGATGGGCATTAATGTTGACACTACGATTACATTAACCTTTGCCATTGGCTGTGCGCTGGCGGGCATTGGTGCATTTCTTTATGTGATGGCTTACCCAGCGGTATCCCCCACCATGGGTTCCCTGCCGGGCCTAAAAGCTTTTATTGCAGCAGTGCTGGGCGGTATTGGCCTTATTCCAGGTGCTATGCTGGGTGGTTTTGTTATGGGCGTTGTTGAAAGCCTGACCAAGGCATATATTTCTACACAGATGTCTGATGCGGTAGTATATGGCATATTGATTATTGTACTGCTTGTAAAACCCACGGGCTTGCTGGGCAACAAGATGTTTGAGAAAGTGTAAGGTGTCGGTATGAGTAAGAAAGCAAAGGCCGCCACGCTCAACATTCTGGCCGTCATCAGTTTCTATATGCTGGTTAGCATCTTTATCCTGACCGGGGTGCTTAACAACTATTTATCCAACATCCTGATTAGTGTTTGTATCGCCATCATCATGACGGTCAGCTTGAACGTAACCACCGGCTTGCTGGGCCAGCTGGCCTTGGGACATGCTGGATTCATGTCCATAGGCGCCTATGCATCGGCTTTGTTTACCAAAAACGTTGCTATGAGCTTTGGCTTGTCGCTGCCCATTTCGCTGTTATTGGGTGGCATAATAGCTGCGTTCTTCGGCCTGCTTATTGGCATTCCCGCACTGCGGCTGGAGGGTGATTATCTGGCCATTATTACGCTGGGGTTCGGTGAGATCATCCGCGTAGTGATCGAAAACCTCAGCTTCACAGGTGGCGCAGCCGGGCTTACACGCATCCCACGCATGTCCCGCGTCTTTGCGGAAGACCGCGCGCTGTCCAGCGTCATCCAATTCACCTTTGTGTTTTTTATTACGGTACTTATTATTACCAGCGTCTTTACCTTAGGGCGTTCACGGCATGGGCGTGCTATTATCTCTATCCGCGAAAATGCCATTGCTGCCGAAGCGACAGGCATCCCTACCACGCGCTATAAGCTGCTGGCTTTCACGATTGCTGCATTCTTTGCAGGCATTGCCGGCGGTTTATTTGCGCATCAGAATAGCATTCTCAATGCCAAGATGTTCGGCTTTAACAAGTCCATAGAATATTTGGTCATGGTAGTGCTGGGAGGGATGGGTTCTATCACAGGGTCGGTTGTTGCAGCTACCGTGCTGGTAGCGTTGCCTGAAGTGCTGCGCGGCCTGGCGGAGTATCGGCTGATTATCTACTCCCTGATGCTGATTATCATGATGCTGTTCCGGCCCATCGGCCTATTGGGCACCAAAGAGTTTTCCCTAGTGGAACTGTGGGACGCTTCGGCAGCCAAGCTGCGCAAATTGCTGGGGCGTCAGCCGGGGCAAACTAAAATGCCTTTTGTGCCGCGTTATGACATCTGGGAAGATCAGCCAGTGCTTGAAACCACCAACCTTGGGATTACCTTTGGCGGCTTGAAGGCAGCAACAGATGTCAATATGTGCCTGATGAACAACGAAATTGTGGGTTTGATTGGCCCCAATGGTGCAGGCAAGACCACAATATTTAATTTGCTCACTGGCATCTACCAGCCTACAGAGGGTGATATCGTGTTGCTGGGCAAGTCCATTTTGGGTAAGCCTACGTATGCTATCACTGAAAACGGAATAGCCCGCACATTCCAGAATATTCGCCTGTTCAAATCCATGACGGTGCTTGAAAACATCAAGGTTGCATTCCACTCGCGTATGCACTACTCCCCCATCAATGGCATTATTCGTGGTGCGCAGTACGCAAGTGAGGAGCGCGGCATTGATATCCGCGCACGGGAATTGCTGCGTGTGTTTGACATGGAGGAAACTGCCGACCTGCCTGCCGAAGGCCTGCCTTACGGCCAGCAGCGCAAACTGGAGATTTGCCGTGCACTAGCATCTAACCCTAAGGTGCTGCTGCTGGATGAGCCTGCTGCTGGTATGAACCCCATTGAAACGCAGGAACTGATGCAAACCATCAAGACCATCCGCAGCAAGTTCTCAGTAGCTATCTTGCTCATCGAGCATGATATGCGCCTGGTCATGGGCATCTGTGAGCGTATTTATGTGCTCAACTATGGACAAATTATCGCTGAAGGAACGCCCGAGGAAATCCGGTATAATCCGGAGGTTATCACGGCTTATTTGGGCGTTTCCGAGGACGAAATAACGATGCAGGAGGCACCTCAGCATGCTGAAGGTTGAAAAGCTGAATGTTTATTACGGTGCCATCCACGCACTGCACGATGTATCTTTCTATGTAGGCAAGGGCGAGATTGTTACGCTGGTAGGTGCCAACGGCGCGGGCAAAACCTCCATCCTGCATGCACTGTCCCGCCTGATCCCCTATCAGGCCGAGGAAATACTGTTTGACGGCGCAAATACAGGCCGCACGCCCGCGCATCAGTTGGTGGCACAGGGGCTGGTGCATGTACCCGAGGGCCGCCGTGTATTTTCGCGCATGACGGTGCTGGAAAACTTAGAGATGGGTGCTTTTGCGCAAAAGACTTCATCGATATCCGATGATCTGGATCTGGTATTCAGTCACTTCCCACGTCTGCGCGAACGCCGCCGTCAATTGGCCGGAACGCTGTCCGGCGGTGAACAGCAGATGCTGGCCATGGGCCGCGCATTGATGAGCCACCCCAAACTGCTGATGATGGACGAGCCTTCCATGGGGCTGGCCCCTATTCTGGTACAGGAAATATTTTCCATCATCAAGGATATCAACAGCACTGGCACCACCATATTGCTGGTAGAGCAAAACGCTCACATGGCGCTGTCCATCGCGCATCGGGCCTATGTATTAGAAACCGGCGACATCGTCAAAGAAGGAAATGCCCAGGAACTTCTCTGGGACGATGATGTCCGCAAAGCGTACCTGGGCACATAAGTATTTCTTGTTTTTCCAGGCCGTCAGTTGACGGCTTTTTTGATGGTTTCGGTGATGTCGTCTTTTTCCCAAGGCAAATCTAAATCGGGGCGTCCAAAGTGACCATAGCTGGCCACCTGCCGGTATATGGGCCGGCGCAGATTGAGCGCCCGTATGATGCCGTCAGGACTCAGGTCAAAGGAGCGTGCCAGCGCTGATGCAATGCGTTCATCCGGCACACTGCCTGTGCCAAAGGTATCTACATCAAAACTCACCGGCTGTGCTACGCCAATGGCATAAGCCAATGTTATCTGGCAACGGGTAGCCAGGCCGGCCGACACCACATTGCGCGCCAGATAGCGCGCGGCATACGCGCCGGAACGGTCCACCTTGGTGGGATCTTTGCCGCTGAAGCAACCACCGCCGTGCGGCACAAACCCGCCATAGGTGTCCACTATAATCTTACGCCCGGTCAGCCCACTGTCCCCTGCCGGGCCGCCAATTACAAACCGACCGCTGGGATTGACAAAATATCGGGTGCCTTTATGTAGCATCTGTTCCGGGATACAGTAACGGATGACTTCCTCCATCATGGCTTCCCGGATGGTACCCTGATCCACCTCTGCTGCATGCTGCGTAGAAACCACAGCCGCATCTACCTGGACAGGCACGCCATCTTCATAGGCTACGCTAACCTGAGATTTTCCGTCCGGGCGCATCCAGGGGAATGTACCGTCCTTGCGAAGCTTGGTCATGCGGCGCGTCATACGATGTGCCAGCGCGATGGGCATGGGTAGCAGTTCAGGCGTTTCATTGCAGGCATAGCCAAACATCATGCCCTGATCACCGGCACCGGTTTCCTGTGCCTGGTCAAGCTGCCCGCGTGTTTCCTGCGCATGGGTGACCCCATGGCTGATATCCTCGGATTGCTCGTGTACGGAGGTCAGCACCGCACAGGAATGTCCGTCAAAGCCCATGTCAGAATGATCATATCCTATTTTCAGGACAACATCACGTGCGATGTCAGGGATAGACACATACGTGCTGGTGGTGATTTCCCCCATCACCAGCACCAATCCGGTGGTGGCGCAGGTTTCACAGGCTACACGAGCCATAGGATCATCGGTAATAATAGCATCCAGGATTGCATCCGAAATTTGGTCACACATCTTGTCTGGATGTCCTTCGGTAACGGATTCAGAGGCATACACACGTCGTTTCATACATTCCATCCTTTCCAACAAAAAGCGCTTATTTTGAGATAAGCGCTGGGAGTTCTTATCTTCCGGACGGGCTTTGCGCCCACCCGCTGGAATTGGCACCTTGGCATCCGCCAGGTTGCCGGGCATCACAGGGCCAGTCCCTCCGCCACTCTTGATAAGGTTATTCACTTGGATGCAATCATACTCTCTCGGATATGGACATGTCAAGCGCATAACTGTGCAGAAAATCAATTTGGTTGACAAACAAAAACACAATATCTATGATGAATCTGCACGAATGCAAGGAGGAAAAACATGGATCAGTTGAAAAAAATCACCTTTACCATCACCATGGAAGACGGCGGTGTCATGAAAGGCGAATTGTACCCGGAAATCGCCCCGCAATCAGTGGCTAATTTTGCGGCGCTGGCTGGCCAGGGCTATTATAACGGCCTCACGTTTCATCGCGTTATCCCCGGATTTATGATTCAGGGCGGCTGTCCCACGGGTACCGGCACCGGCGGGCCGGGCTATTGCATCAAAGGGGAATTTGCTCAGAACGGTCACCCAAATAGTTTAAAACATACGCGCGGAGTGCTGAGCATGGCGCGCAGTATGCGACTGGACTCTGCGGGCTCGCAGTTCTTTGTGATGGTGGCGGATGCGCCGCACCTGGATGGGGCCTATGCTGCCTTTGGCCGTGTGACCGAGGGGCTTGAAGTGGCTGACCACATTGTTTCGGTCAAACGCGACCGCAGCGACAAGCCGTTGCAACCCGTCCGTATCAAAACCATTGAAGTTTCAGGCGAATTACCCAACATTGAATTGAAAAAACTGTAAGGAATTTGCACATGGAAAAGAGCACGGCAACCGTCCATATTGGCGAAAAAGCCTATACTGTTTCCTCGGCCAGGGGGCTTTCCTACGTTGAACGCGTGGCGCAGTTGGTCAATGTGCGCGCCGCAGAAGTTGCCAGGGCTGCCCGGTTGCACAACCAGGAAGCGGTGACGGTTGCCACGCTGATTTCTCTGGCAGAGGAACTGGTGCAGGCACAGGATGATAACCAGCGCCTGCGCAAGCAATTGACGGATGATGCGCATGACGCGCCCTGAACTGTTATCCCCTGCGGGTGATCTGACTGCTGTACGCGCTGCTATCTCCAATGGAGCCGATGCGGTTTATTTGGGTGCGCAAGCTTTTGGAGCCAGGGCTTCCAAGGGTTTTACGGACGAAGATTTAAAACAGGCCATCGACCTGGCGCATTTGCATGCGCGTCGTGTGTTTGTGACGGTCAATACGTTGATAAAGCCCCAGGAGTTTACGGGGCTGATTAAGCTGCTTCACAAATTAGATGAGTTTAAGGCAGACGCGCTGATTGTGCAGGATTTGGGGCTGATACGGTACGCGCACAAGCATCTCCCCCACCTGCCTTTGCATGCCAGCACGCAGATGAGCATCCATAACGCATGGGGCGCGCGGCTGCTGCAACAGATGGGGTTAACCCGTGTGGTCGCGGCGCGCGAGTGCCCGCTGCCAGTGCTGCGCGCCATATCCGACACCGGCATTGAAACCGAAGCATTTGTGCATGGCGCGCTGTGTGTGTCGCAAAGCGGTCAATGCTTGCTGTCCTCTATGATTGGCGGTCGCAGCGGCAACCGCGGGCGCTGTGCGCAGCCCTGCCGCATGATGTATACCATACAAGGCGATAAAGCTGCCTGGCTGTCCCCGCGCGACCTTTCCATGATTGAACGCCTGGACGATCTATTGGACAGCGGCATAACCAGCTTTAAAATTGAAGGACGGCTCAAACGGCCGGAGTACGTGGCGGTGGTGACGGATATTTACCGCCGCGCGCTGGACTATCAGATGGATGCCTCGCTGCCCCCAGCGCCCAGCGATGAGGATAAGTTGGCGCTGCTGCAAATATTTAACCGTGGCGGGTTTTCACAAGGGTATTTGGACGGCCCGGATGATGAGCACATTTTGTACCCTTCTCGTGTATCGCATGAAGGGGTTCGGGCAGGGCAGGTTCTGTCCACCACGCCGCGAGATATGGTTTTTATCAGCCGTGTACAGATGGAAACCGCGCTTTATGATGGCGACCATCTGCAAATCCGTGGACAGGATGAGCAGGAAATGATTTATTCAGGCCCGGATGTTGAGAAAGGTGATATCGCGCACATCCGGCATTATCGCAGGGCATATCCGCAGGATGCAGTGTATCGTCTGACGGCAGCGCGCCAGATTACCGCAGCACAGCGGACCATACAGGACGGATCCAAGCCCATTCCGGTTGCTATGAAGCTAACTGTTGTACCGGGCGTTCCCAGCCGTCTTGCGCTGGCGGCGCGGGATGTATCTGTGCAAGTGGTGGGCACGGAGGCCGCCGCAGCACAGGCTCAGCCGATGACCGAACAATCTGCACAACGCGCGATGGCAAAAACTGGCGATACACCGTTTGTTTTGGATGAATTTATACTGGAAGCCGCTGCGCCTTCGTTTTTGCCGGTATCCGCCTTGAACGCAATGCGCAGGGAAGGGCTGTCAGCGCTGGAGGAAGCGCTCAAACATAGCTACATTCGTCAGGCTGCGCCTGCAACCGCATTGCCTCCATTGTCCCCTGCCTTTGCGGATATAAAAGCGCAACTATGGATACGTACTTTCAGGCCAGAGGATTTGCAGCCGTTATTGCAAGCGGGGGCAGATCATGTGGTCTATATGCCCCTTGATTACCGTGATCAGCCGCTGCAGGCTGATTTTATGGCCGCGCAGGAAGCACAGGCAGCATTGTGCTTGCCCGGACAGTGCTCCGACAAGGTGCTGGACAGCGCTTTACAGTATGCTGTAGCACATAGCACCCCCATGATGCTGGATAATATTGGACAACTTGCACTGCCCTGGCCAGGCCTTCGCATCGCAGGCAATGGCATCCCGGCCTGGAACCCGCAAAGCCTGCACATGCTGGCGGATTTGGGTGTATCATCGGTGGTGCTTTCGCGTGAGTTGTCGCGAGAGGATGTTGCGCAATTGGTGGCACAAAGCGATACCCAGCAGGAGTTGATACTGCCGGTATATGGGCGGGCCCGCGCCATGACGCTGAACCATTGTCCCGCACGGCTTCATGCCTTGCATACTGGACAAAATGCTTGCAGAAATTGTGGCTCACAGGGCAGCCAAGCCACGTTGACCGACCAATATGGCGGCACGTATCCACTTCAAAAAGTGCGCTTGCCCGAAGGGTGCATTAACCACCTGCTGTTTCATACCCCGTTGCACTTAGGAAACGCTGCGCCTATGATGTCTTGGCTGATTGACCTGACTACCGAAGATGCCCAGCAGTCGCTGGATATTGTGCGCTACTATCGGGCGCTGATGGATGGTTTCGTGCCCCCTGATTTGGCTATCCCGGTAAACTTGGGTCGCTGGTCGGATGGCGTAGCCTGATTTCTGCTCAATCTGTGAGGATGTATATATGAACGAAAAAGCCCTGCGCTTGCTGGAGTTTCCTAAGATACGAGAAATGCTTTCCACCTATGCGGCGACCGATATAGGCAGCGCGCTATGCTTACAATTGCCGGTACACAGCACGTTGGATCAGGTAAAACGGCTGCAAGCTGAAACACAGGAAGCGCTGGTGATTCTGACCTATCGCGGCGATAGCCCGATGGTGCCTTTTCAGGATATGCGCGATGCGCTTCACCTGGCGCAAAAGGGCGCCACATTGTCCATGCGCATGCTGCTGGACATCGCGGATTGCTGCCGTGCTGCCGCTGCTGCCAAACGTGCCTTGGTGACCGACCGTGAAAACACCCCTATCCTGCGCGCTGTTGCTGTGCGGCTGGAGCCTAATACCGGGCTGGCCCGCGACATCACAGATGCCATTATCTCCGAGGAAGAGATGGCCGACAGCGCCAGCCCGGAACTGGCTGATATCCGCCGCCATATCCGGCAGTGTAACGACCGCGTGCGCGACAAACTGCAAAGCATCATCCACAGCAGCACCGGCTCCAAATATCTGCAGGATGCCATTGTGACGGTGCGAAACGGCCGGTATGTCATCCCCGTCCGGCAGGAATACCGCCAGTTTGTGCCCGGCCTGGTGCACGATCAATCGGCAAGCGGCGCTACCTTATTTGTGGAGCCTTTGTCGGTAGTCGAAGCAGGCAATGAGCTGAAACAATGGCAATCCAAGGAGCATCAGGAAATTGAGCGTATACTGTTGATGCTGTCATCGGATGTGGCGCAAGTGGCTGACGAACTGGCTTATAATATCGATAATCTTGCGCAATTGGATGTAGCGTTTGCCAAGGCCCAGATGGCGCGGGCCATGAACGCCATTGAACCGAAACTAAACGATGAAGGGCGTATACGTTTTGTGCGTGTGAGGCATCCATTGATCGATCCTGCGCAGGTAGTCCCCTGCGATTTGTGGATGGGCGAGGATTTTACCACGTTGGTCATCACAGGCCCCAACACCGGCGGAAAAACAGTTACGCTCAAAACAGTGGGCCTGATTACGTTGATGGCGCAGGCCGGCCTGCATGTGCCCGGCAATCTTGGCACCGAGATTGCGGTGTTTGATGAAGTGTATGCGGATATTGGTGATGAGCAAAGCATTGAGCAATCGCTGTCCACCTTTTCTTCGCACATGACCAATATTGTCGAAATCCTGGCCCATGTGGAGCACAATGACCTGGTGCTTTTTGATGAGTTGGGTGCGGGCACCGACCCCACCGAGGGTGCGGCATTGGCGCAGGCCATCTTAGAGCGGCTGCTAAAGCATCGCATCCGCACGGTGGCTACCACGCACTACAGCGAGCTGAAAGCCTATGCACTGTCCACCAAGGGCGTAGAAAATGCCAGTGTGGAGTTTGATGTTGCAACCTTGCGGCCCACCTATCGCCTGTCCATTGGCGTGCCTGGAAAGTCCAATGCCTTTGAGATATCACGCAAGCTGGGGCTGCCAAGCGCTCTGATTGATGCAGCCATGCAATTGATGAGCCAGGAAAGTATCCTGTTTGAGGATGTATTAAGCAACGCAGAATATCATCGCCAGGTAGCGGAAAAGGAACGGCAAATTGCCGAAGAAGCGCGCGCTGAAACCGTGCGGCTGCGCGACGAGGCCGAAAGCTTGTATCGCACCATTGCCGAGGGCAAGGACGCCGCGCTACGCAAGGCCAAGGAAGACGCAAAGAAAGTTCTGGAAAAAACACGCCGTGAAAGTGCGGCTATCTTGGAGGAACTGCGCGCCGCCCAAAAGGCAGGCGGCGCAAACGCTGCAACGCAGGATATAAACCGGCGTCTGCGGGCGTTGGACAATAGTTTGGCCTCGCCGGAGGATGGTGATGGTTTCTCAACACATACAGCGCCCAAGGATGTCAATGTGGGTGACAGCGTACAGATTGTGGATACGGGCACCACAGCTCAGGTGATTGCCAAGCCCGATGCCAAAGGCGAGGTACATGTGCAGGCCGGCATTATCAAAATGAAGGTACATCTGTCACGGCTGAAGCTGGTGGAGGACACCCAGCCCAAACGCAAAACCACCGTGCGGACACAAACAGGTGCAGCCCAGCGCACCGTTCCCATGGAATGTGATGTGCGAGGTATGGCGCTGGACGAGGCCATCGCCGAAAGTGAACGCTACATTGATATGGCAGTGATGGCCGGCCTGCACGAGGTATCCATCATCCACGGCAAGGGCACCGGAACCTTGCGCAGCGGCATTCAGAAGTACTTTAAAAAGCATGCGCATGTGAAGAGCATCCGCCTGGGTCAATTCGGAGAAGGCGAGAGCGGCGTATCCATCATTACGCTCAAATAAGGAGGCAGCTATGGAAAACAAACCCATCGTTATGGTGATAGATGACGATAAAAACATTGGTGAATTGATCCGGCTGTACTTGGAAAAGGAAGGGTTTGAGGTACGAGCTTTCCAGCGCGGAGATGAGGCAGTGGCAGCGTTTCGCACCAATCCCCCGTCGCTGGTGTTGCTGGATATTATGCTGCCCGGCATGGATGGCTGGCAGGTGTGCCGCGCCATCCGGCAGATTAGCCGCATCCCCATCATTATGATTTCGGCCAAAGACGAAACCTTTGACAAGGTGCTGGGGTTGGAGCTTGGTGCAGATGACTATGTAACCAAGCCCTTTGACCCCAAGGAGTTGACCGCGCGCGTCAAGGCTGTGCTACGCCGTGCCGCCGGCCACGGCGAGCACGAAAATGCGATATCCTTTCCAGGGCTGATGATTAATCTGGACAATTATGAAATCCTGTACGAAGGCAAACGCCTGGATATGCCGCCCAAGGAACTCGAATTGCTCTTTTTCCTGGCGTCCCATGCCAATCGTGTTTTTACCCGCGAGCAACTGTTGGAAAAGGTATGGGGATTTGATTACTTTGGCGACAGCCGCACGGTGGACGTTCATGTGAAACGCATCCGCGAGAAATTACCCGGCTGTGATCGATATGGATGGCAGATCAAAACGGTCTGGAGCGTGGGCTACAAATTTGAGGTGCAATAGCTGATGCTGCGCAGCACGTTTTCCCGGCTGATGGCGGTCTTTATTGTCGTTATTTTGCTATGCGTAGGCATGCTGTTTGCGGTATTTTACATTACCGCGCGCGATGCCCAGATTGACAGCAAGGTTGATGCGCTCAAACGGCAGGCGTATGACATTGGCTATTTAGCCGGCAGCACACAGGCGCAGCGCATGGCGTTTACATTGGGCAACAGCTATCCCCTGCGCGAGTTGATGGCGCAAAAGTTGCAGGATGTAAAGCAAAACTACTCTGCATACTGCATGTTAGTAGATAGAAGCGGCGAAACAGTTGCGTATTTTTTGTCGCTGCTCAAGGAACGTCAGGAGCTGGCCGCCTCGTTTGATCCGCAGAGCATTGTAAGCACGCTACAAACGGTGCTTACCGGCACCGAGGTTGTGGTGCGCACCAACAGCTCCGCCGGCCCTATGTTTACAGTGGCCGTGCCCTGGTTTATCAGCGGGCGTGTAGCCGGCGCGGTTTATATCCAGACCGCAGCACAAACCATCCAGGCGGCCTATGCGGGCATTGTAGCGCGCTCTGCCGCAGCGGCGTTGGCAGCTCTAAGCATTGCAGCCATTTTGGTGTACTTCTATACCCGGCGGTTTGTTCAACCGCTTTCTCAGATGGCTGAGGCCGCGACCAGCTTTTCGTTTGGCAACTTTGAACAGCCTGTTGAGGTTACTGGCACCACTGAAATGCGCGAGCTGGCGGTAGCGTTTAATTCCATGGCTGAAAAACTAAAGGACACCGAGCAGGTGCGGCGGGATTTTATTGCCAATGTGTCGCATGAGCTGCGCTCACCCATGACCAGCATCCGCGGTTTTTTACAGGGTATACTGGATGGCACGATAGAACCACAGGACCAGCAGCACTATCTGGGGATCGTAGTAGCCGAAACCGATCGCCTGATCAAGTTGGTGTCGGAATTGCTCAACCTGTCAAGGTTGGAAAGCCAGGATACTGCCCTTAACATGTGTACATTTAACATCAATGAGTTGATTCGACTGGTGATGGTTACAAAGCATCCGCAACTGGAGGAAAAACAGTTGGATGTGTCCTTTGCCTTTGCGGAGGAAAATTGCTTTGTGCTGGCTGACCGAGATCAGATTGAGCAGGTGCTGATCAATTTAGTGGACAACGCGGTCAAGTTTACGCCGCCTGGCGGGCATATCACATTATCTACCGCGCGGGATGCTCACACAGTATATGTTCGCATACGCGATACTGGCCCCGGCATTCTGCTGGAGGATATTCCTCATATTTTTGACCGTTTCTATAAAGCTGACAAGGCTCATGTGGCGGGGCAGGGCACTGGGCTGGGGCTGGCCATCAGCAAAATGATTATGGATCAACACCACCAGCAATTGCGCGCCATTGCACAGGAATCAGGCGCCTTGTTTGAATTGACGCTGGCACCAGCAGACGGAAAATGATATGCAGGTCAAAGCGCACGCCAAATTAAACTGGTACCTGGATATTACCGGCAAACGCGCGGATGGATATCATCTGCTGGACATGCTCAACCAGCGCCTGGCGCTGCATGATACGCTGACGTTTGAACCTGGTAATACACTGTCACTTACCATTGCAGGCAATGATAATCTCCCCACAGATAATGACAACCTGATTTTGCGTGCCGCACATGCACTGGCGCAGCACGCTGCATGCGGAAAAGGCGCACATATTCACCTAATAAAACGCATTCCTTCCGGCGCAGGCTTGGGCGGCGGCAGTGCCGATGCGGCAGCCACGCTGCTGGCACTTAATCAATTGTGGCAGCTGGATATGAACCTTTGCGATTTGCAGGCCCTGGGAGAATCATTGGGAGCAGATATCCCCTATTGCTTAGCCGGCGGATTAAAGCGTGTTCAGGGTATCGGGGAGCAGATAGAGCCTGTATCTGTCTCTGTGCCCTCCTATAATCTGCTCATATTGCAGCCAGCGGTATCGCTGGCCACGCGGGATGTATTTAAAGCATTTCACCAATCAAAAGATGCAGATTTATCATGGACAGTTGAAGACATGCTGGAGGCTCTGCGTATCGGCAACCTTGCGATGCTTCAAAACGGACAGGGCAATCGGTTACAGAAGGCGGCCGGTCGACTGGCACCTCAAATTACGCAGGCCATAACAGATTTGTATCAATATGGCGCAACCTTTGCACAGATGACGGGTTCCGGCAGTGCAGTTTATGGCGTTTTCGATAATCAGGTAAAAATAGCCAGCGCCCAGCGGGCACTGGCAACGCGTTACCAAGTGTGCCTGGAGACATCCACCATCGATTATTGATCCGTACGGCCTGTACGCAGGGTCTCCTGCAACGCTGTTAAATGCGTCAACAATGTGGTACGGATATCCAGCGTAGAGGATGTGGCCGTTTGCAGCAGGCGCTCATAGGTATCAATATCATCGTATAGAAGGACAATCGCCGAATCCGGCACTAAACGTCCTTTTTCGCCCTTGATGGCAATGCTCATATCGTTGAGCTGGTCGATATAATACACTTGCTGGCGCACCAGGGCTAAGCGTGAAGCGGAGTTGGACTGCACGCCGCCTGTCAGGCGGTTGACATGCTCAATGGCGTCAATGGTAGCGCTGTTAATGCGTTTTAGCAGCTGCTGCTCTGCCAGTGTCTGATATCGTGAAGCCCCTGCATACAGCACGCCCAACACGATGACAGCCACCAACAGCACAAAAACCAGCAGGAACGCCAGCCGCTTCTCCCCCTTAGTAGCGTACGAAGATACCATGGTTTGTTTCGTATATTTGTAACTGTTCATATCCCCCTCCGACTGTATACCGGAGTATGTTATTCCCATCCGGTACAGCTATACAATAACACATCTGTTGGATAGCGTAAACCGTGGGCGTTAACACTTTGTTCATGGTAGCGGTAACAGCCAATGCTATAATATCAAATACAAGGAGGGTTGCTTTGATTGGTCATTGTTCGTAATCTAACCAAACGTTACGGTGAGCATACCGCTGTAGACGACCTGTCCATCGAAATTCCTTCCGGGCAGGTGGTAGGCTTGCTGGGCGAAAATGGCGCAGGAAAAACCACGCTGCTTAACATGCTATCCGGTTACATGGCCCCATCAACAGGCGATTTGTGCGTCAATGGCCATAATCTATTGACAGAACCTTTGTTAGCACGGCAGTCCATTGGATATATGCCTGAGCATGTGCCGTTATATCCTGAGCTAACGGTTGACGAATACCTGCAATTTTGCTGTTCCATCCGCAACGTCCCTGATAGCGATAACAAGGCTTACCGCAATGAGGCCGCACAGTTGGCCGGCGTTGCACATGTGTTAAACAAACGCATCAGCACCCTAAGCAAAGGTTATCGCCAGCGCGTGGGTTTTGCCCAGGCTTTATGTGCCCGACCACAGCTGTTGCTGCTGGATGAGCCAACGGCTGGATTTGATCCGGCGCAGGCCGCTGAGTTCCGTCAGGTTGTCCGCTCCCTGGCGGGCCATCATACCATCATCGTATCTTCCCATATCCTTTCTGAAATTGAAGGCATGTGCGATCGCGTGCTTATCCTAAAATCCGGCTACTTGGTATACGACCATTTTGTCAGCGAGCATCAAATTGAAGAGCGCAATAGCCTGTGCTTGGCCGTCAAAGGCGATACTTCAGGGTTCGTGTCTGCGTTACGTTCACTACCTTCGGTACGCAAGGCAAGCACCATGGGTAATGTGCAGCCTGACGTATTTACAGCAACGGTGGTTGTGGATGATTCGGAACAGTTTGGGCGTGATATCACCTGTTTAGTAAGCGGTTTAGGGCTTTCGCTGTTGTCGCTACGCCCGGCCGAGCGCACATTGGAGGATATATTCCTGAGCGTATCACAAATTCCACCCGTTACAGGTGAATCTATATGAAATCTATCTGGAAACGCGAAATGCAGGGCTATTTTTATACGCCGTTAGGGTATATCTACCTGATTGTTTTTGTACTTTCCGCTACATTTATCTTTTTTGCCGCCAACCTATATCCGCGTTTATCGGATGTGTCGGGATATTATGCCATGCTAAGCACGCTATGGATGCTCTTGACTCCTTTGCTGGTCATGCGGCTCATTGCCGGTGAACGCAGGCAAATGACGGATCAGCTATTGCTGACAGCCCCCATACCCGTTTCCCGGTGGGTGACCGGTAAATTTCTGGCAGCGGTCACCGTGCTGTTCATGGCTGCCTTGCTCACATGTATTCATATGCTGATTGTGGCCCTGTGGGGGCAGCTGTTCACAATGGAGTATTTGACCATCCTGCTGGGGTTTGTGTTGCAGGGCATGGCGTTTACGGCGCTGGATTTCATGGTATCCAGTCTGTGCCGTTCGCCTACTACAGCCTTTTTACTGGCCCTGGGGGCTAACCTGTTGGTATGGTTGTCTGATTTGCTGGCTGATGCCATTGCGATTCCAGCCATACAAAGTATGCTTAATCGTATCAGCTTGTATGACCGGTTGCAGCCTTTTTTACTGGGGCAGCTAAGCGTTGCCAATATAATCTATTTCGTTTCATTTTCTGTATTGTGCGTTGTGCTATCCATTCAATTTGTGGATGCAAGACGCTGGAGTGAACGGATATGAAAAAATTATCCCGCCGCCCTGCACGCGGGCGACAGTTTGTACGTGCAACATCCCTAGCAACAACTGCACTGCTGGTGATAGTCTTAGTTCTGGTGGTGCTGGTATTTGACGCACTGGAAAATCGGTTTGCACTGCGGGCAGATTTTTCCTTTAATGGCATCACTACCCTTGAATCACAAACACATGAAGCGCTCCAAAATCTTTCCCGTGATGTGCACATCTATGCTCTGTTTACGCCGGGACAGGAAGATGCAGCGCTGTTGGGTCTGCTGGAGCGCTATGCTGCGGCATCGCCGCACATTACTTTTTCACAGGAAAATCTGCTGAAGAACCCCATGCTGGCCAATCAGTTTTCAGATTTGCCCAGCGATCAACAGGTGACCACCGACTCGCTGGTCATTACCTGTAAGGATACCGGACGCACGCGCGTGCTGGACGGCGCCCACTATATTGCGCAATCCTATAACGTACAAACCGGCGGGTATGCTATTACCGGTTTTACATATGAAAAAAGCCTGACCGAAGCCATTTTGTTCGTTACATCGGATCAATTACCCACCATCCGCTTGCTAACCGGCCATGGAGAGCTGGCTGGCAATGCAACATCCGCTTTGGTGAGTGTACTGAAGGATGCTAATTTTGAGGTTACGCCGCTTAATTTGTTAGCCGGAGAGGCGCTTCATCCCCAGGATGTGCTGTTCATCCTTTCCCCTGGGCGGGATCTCCTGGGGCAAGAGTTGGAAACTATCCAGGGCTTTGTTGCCCAAGGAGGTTCGCTGCTGATTACCTCGGATTATGACGCGCCGGAGCAGCTGCCTGGATTTGCAGCATTGTATCAGCAGTTCGGTTTTGCGCTCAAACCAGGCATTGTAGTAGCACGGCGGGATAAACCAGGCTCTTACTACGAAAACCCAATTTACCTGATGCCTTACATGCAGCTTTCCCCTGTCACGGCCAATCTGGTTGCAGCGCAGCAGACCACGCTGATTATGCCGGGTGCAAGGGCGCTGGAAATACTTCCTCAAACACCGGGCGTGAATGTGCAGGTTCTGCTGAAAAGCGGGGATGCCTATATCAAAACTGTATCGGACGCATCTCAATCGCTGGAAAAGGCCGAAGGCGATGAGCAAGGCCAGTTTGCACTGGCGTTGTTTTCTGAGCTGGATATAGGCAACGATCTGTCTGCACGGGCGTTTGTGTTGGGCAGTTCGGCCACATTGACCGATGCCTGGCTGCATACCAACACCTATAGTATCGAGCTGCTGATGCAGGCGCTGGATGCATTGGGGGCTCGGCCGTCCATCAACTTGGATATCGCGCAAAAACAGGCCGTCCGCCGTCCCTTAATGACGGGCGACACCATGCTGCCGGTGCTATTGCTGGCGCTTGTACCGCTGCTGGTGATTGTATCTGCATTGCTGGTATACCGCAGCCGGAGGCAGAAAGCGTAATGACAGCTCGCAACAGGCGTCGTATTTTGCTGCGTATTGGGGGGCTGGCGCTGCTATGCCTGGCGCTGATTGTTGCCCTGGTGATGCTAAAGCCGCCCAAGGTTTTGCCATTGCCGCAGCCTAAAGAATCCTTGGAGGCAGTATTTCAAACAGATATCGAAAACATATGTTCTTTTACCGTTTATCCGTTAAACTATCCGGCGTATACGCTGGTGCAATTGGATGGGCATTTTGCAGTAGAAGGACAACCGGATTATCCGCTCAAAGAGACAGATATAGCCTTTATGGCCGAGCATGTTGCCGCCGTCACGCCTGCAGAGCGGGTGGATGAATGGGTTGATACACCTCTCAACCGTGCTAACTTTGGATTCGACGATAAGACTGTGCGCGTCACAGCGCAGTTAAAAGACGGCCGCAGCATTGGGTTTCAATTTGGCGCAGATGCGCCTACCGAAACACCCAGCGTTTATTTTTTGCTGGATCATGATACTTATCTGTATACCATACCTGCTTCTGTGCGCGACCTGTTTGATCAAGGCTTGCATTTCCTGCATACAGTTCCCGATATCTCTACTGCCGATACATCCGATATTCTGGCAATTTCGGTTAGTACGTCTGAACGCTCGGTACGTTTGCTGTCAGTGGGGACAACCTGGGCGCTGACCGAGCCTTTGCCCTATCCCGCGTCTTCGGATACCATGCAGCGCCTTCTGTCTACTGTACAGCAGCTGCGCTTAGCTGTATTTGTTACGGATATTGACGATCAAACGAATCTATCTTCCTATGGCCTGGCACAAGATACCACCACCATTACCATCAAAAGACGCGATCAGGCCTCCCTTGTGCTTGAGTTGGGCGCAGATATCCATGGAATAGGCGCGTACTGTGCTTATGAAGGCGCTATCTACATGGTGAGCTACTCAGCCTTGGGCGCATTACACCATCTGGATGTACAGGGTGTTGCCTTTCAAGGCGTTACCGACATTCCTTTTGCTGATGTAAAACACGTAGAAATACGGACGCCAGAACTGTCGCGCAAATATAGCGTGCAATGGGTAGAACGCGTTGCACCCAACAATCAGTTGGTGCTGGATGAAAACAACCAGGTGCAGATGGATGCTAAAATCATGCTGGAAGGCACAGTGGTGGATGCAGATGCATTAGCCAAATTTTACCAGCGCCTGGAGGCCATGCAACCGGCGAAGCCTCTCCCCCTTGATATCGATTTGTCCCCAACTCCTAAGCTAACTATTTCTGTTTATACAAAAGAAGACAGCCGTATACTGTCTTTTTACGCTATGGATGATGGCACGATGGCGCTTAGCATGGATGGGCACGTGGTCTGGACCTATGAAGGACAGGCTGTTGAGCAGGCGCTCAAGATACTTCTGAACTCTTAGTTTCGCTTTATCTTGCGGATAATGCCGCCGCCTAAGCATATATCGCCCTGGTAGAAAACTGCGCTTTGCCCGGGCGTAACCGCGCGCTGCGGCTGATGGCAGGATATAAGACCACAATTATTTTCCTGGATAGTCAGTGTTATCGGCTGATCGGCTTGCCGGTAGCGGAACTTTGCGGATAATTCAACCTCGCATCCGAGCTGCGCGGGCAGCTCATGCGTCCAGGTTAACTGGTCCACCCATACCGCATCGGTATACAGTAACGGATGATCGTTTCCCTGCACCACGATCAATTCATTGCGCGCAGTATCCTTATGCGCCACAAAAAAGCTGCGTCCATCGCCGCGCCCGCCAATGCCCATGCCCTTTCGCTGCCCTAAGGTGTAATACATCAGCCCCTGATGCTCCCCCACCACTTCGCCGGTATCGGTGCGTATCAGGCCGGGGTTGGGTTTGAGATATTGCGACAAAAATTGACGGAAATTCCGCTCTCCGATAAAGCAGATACCCGTGGAGTCTTTTTTTGCATACACTGGAATCCCGATGTTTTGTGCCAATGCACGTATCTGCGCTTTGGTTAGGTGTCCTGCCGGGAAAAGCGCCTTGCGCAGTTGTTCCTTGCGCAGCATATATAAAAAATAGCTTTGGTCTTTATTGCTATCAGCGCCTTTCACTAGCCTGTTTTCAGGATCCAACCGCGCAAAGTGCCCTGTAGCCAGGCGATCGGCGCCCAGTTTTTCGGCAAAATCCAAGAACGCTTTGAATTTGATCTCCCGGTTGCACAGCACATCAGGGTTGGGCGTTAGTCCCTGTGCATACTCAGAAAGGAACGCAGAAAACACCCGTTCCTTATACTCCTGTGTAAAGTCGGCAGCATAGCCAGGGATATCCAGCACTTGGCATATCTGCTGTACATCCTGCCAGTCCTGATCGGCTAAGCAGTGGCCGTGCTCATCCTTTTCATCCCAGTTTTTCATGAACACGCCGATAACGTCGTGTCCCTGCTGCTTTAACAGCCATGCCGCAACGGCGCTGTCTACGCCGCCCGACATCCCCACCACGACACGCATCAGGCGATATGTGCAGCAGCCAGGCGGTCTTGCACAACCTGGAACACTCTTTCTGCTACCTGTTCCGGCGTGCCGGTGGCATTTACAGCCACCATGCGGTCTTTATGGTTGTCGGGCATGCGCAAAAAGGACTGCTCCACCCGCTGATGAAAGGCATTATCCATCAACTCAATGCGGTCGCTGCCCGTGGCCTGCACGCGCCGCTCCAGCGCCGCCAGTGGATCCATCGTCAGCAATATGGTTAAATCGGGCATCACGCCATTGATCGCAAAGTCATTGATGCTACACACCTGGTCTTCGCCCAGATTGCGTCCGGCACCTTGATAGGCAATGCTGGAATCAACATACCGGTCGCATAACACGATTTGGCCTGCGTTGAGTGCAGGCTCGATAACATCCTGCACATGCTGCGCACGGGCGGCTGCATACAGCAGCGCTTCGGCGCGCGGCGCCATATCCATGTTTTCAGTGCTTAACAGGATATGGCGAATTTTTTCGGCAATGGGGCTGCCGCCCGGCTCCCGCGTCAGGCACACGGAATAGCCACTGTCCGTCAGACGTTCATGCAGCATTCGGGTCTGCGTGGTTTTGCCCACGCCATCATTGCCTTCCAAAGATAGGAAAAATGGGCGTGGTGCTGCTGGAGCGATGCCCAGTAGCGCATAGAGATCAGATACTGACGATGCCAAAGCCTTGGGATAGGCACAGGACAATTCCTCTACACTGCCATATCCATACAGCACAGCAATGGCATCTATGCCATAGGCCTGTGCACCTAGCAGATCGCTGTCACGGTCGCCAATCATTACGGCATCTGTACGCCCCTGCAGCGCGCGGGCAATCAGTTCCTTTTTAGTGATCTCATATTCGTCCGGCCCCGGCCCTTCGATACGGTCAAAATACCGAGCCAGGTCAAAATACGCAAGAATATCCTGGCTGGCTTTCTTTAGCTTTCCGGTGGCAACGGCCAGATAGCAGCCTTGCTCCCGAAGCGCCTGCAGCAGGCGGCGCACGCCTGGATAGACGCGGTTTTCGCGCCAGCCAGTAATAGCATAGCGTTCGCGATACAGATGGGTAGCTTGAATTGTTTCTTCCGGTGTCATGCCCGCATGTTTGGCAAAGGATTGCGTCAGCGGCGGCCCCAGGAATTTGCGCAATACATCCTGCGAAAGCGCCGTCTTGCCCATTCTTTCAAGGGCATAGGCAACCGATCGCGTGATGCCCTCCTGCGAATCGGTCAGCGTCCCGTCCAGATCAAATACAACGGCACCATATTTCATTGGGGTACCTGCTGTTGAGTAAGAAAATCCGGTGCCTCGCCGCGGGTGGCTTGTACGAGAGCGTCCAAGAACTTGATAACGTTTTCGTCATTGCCATTGTTCACGGTGACGGCTAAATACATGTCGCGGTTATCGATGGATACCTCGGTCATAAACCCGAACAGAGAAGCCGTAGGGATACCGTATAGATGCTTTTCGGAGGTGGTTATAGGAGCCAGCGTTTCTGAGTCAGTTTCAACGATGGCAACATATCCAGCAGCCAGGTCGATGCCCTCAACATTCAGGGTACCGGAAGCCACAATATCTTCCAATTCAAGGAATGCGCCCTGGGAAGCAAAGCGCTTGAAATCATCGCTGCCCAGCATATAAATATCGCCTTCCTGGGCAGCAATGTAGGTGGTCAACTGCATGATGCTGTACATATCTTGGGCAGAGCCCATTTGCAACAGCACCGAGCTGACCAATTCCATGTCGGGTACAGATTCCTCCCAGAGCTTTTTCAGGAATGGATCCAGAATTTCAGACGATGTGGTAGCGCTTTGGATGTACAGATCCACGCGCTTTTCCTGCGGCGGCCGATAGGCGGTAGAGGTATAGATTAAATTCCAGCCAAAGAAAGACACCACAACCAACAGCAGGTATTTCCATGCGTTGTAGGCAAAATGGTGTTTAATGGCCTCACGGGTTACCTTGGTTTCAAGTTTCATGCGTTCTCCGGTTCTGTGTTCGTGGGTGCCAGAGGCTTCATGGTGGGGAATAGCAGCACGTCACGGATAGAAGGGCTGTCGGTAAACAGCATCACCATGCGATCTACCCCCAGCCCCATCCCGCCTGTGGGGGGCAGGCCGATTTCCAACGCGTTGACAAAGTCCTCATCCACACGGGCCGTGGTGGCACCTTGTGCACGGCGTTCCGCAGCCTGGCGTTCAAAGCGTGCGCGCTGATCCACCGGGTCGTTTAACTCGCTAAACGCATTGCCATACTCCACCCCGCAGATGAAAATTTCAAACCGCTCAGTAAAGGAAGGGTTGCTTGGCATGCGCTTGGCCAGAGGCGATATCTCCACCGGGTATTCGGTGATGAAGGTGGGCTGAATCAAGTTCTTTTCAGCGTACTCATCAAACAAAATGGGCAGACACTCGCCGCGGGTAGCATTCTTCTCATGGGGAATGCCGCGCTCCTTCAGGCAGGCGCGCGCATCTTCATCGGTTTTCCAATCTGCAAAACGGATGCCGCTGTATTTTTCCACAGCCTCAGCCATGGTCATGCGCGCCCAGGGCGCGCGGATAGATAGTTCATTCCCCTGGTATGTAATCGTATCGCCCAGGCCCAGCACATCCGCTATATGGGTAAAGATGCCTTCGGCAATACGCATCATCTCTGTATAATCGGCATACGCCTGATAAAGCTCGACGGAAGTAAACTCCGGGTTGTGGCGGGTTGACATGCCCTCGTTACGGAAAATACGGCCAATCTCGTATACCTTGTCAAAGCCGCCTACAATCAGGCGCTTTAGATACAGCTCGGTTTCGATACGCAGGTACATATCGATGTCCAGCGTGTTGTGGTGCGTCACAAAAGGACGCGACACCGCGCCGGTTTCGGATGTGTGCAAAATGGGGGTATCTACTTCCAAAAAGCCGCGCGTATCCAAGAAGGAACGTATAGCCGTAATAATCTTGCCGCGCTTGACAAAAACATCGCGCACCTCAGGGTTGACAATCATATCCAAATACCGCTGCCGGTAGCGCAGATCCTGGTCGGTCAGCCCGTGCCATTTTTCGGGCAGAGGCTTCAGGCACTTGCTTAGCAGCGTCAGGCTGTCCACATGCACCGATATTTCGCCGGATTTTGTCTTAAATAAAATGCCGCCGCAGCCCAGCACATCGCCAATATCCATAGATTTAAAGGCATCATAGGCTTCCACGCCGATATCATCACGCTTGATATACACTTGAATGGTGCCTTTGGCATCCAGCAGGTGTGCAAAACTTGCCTTGCCCATAATACGCCGGCTGGTCATACGGCCGGCGATGGATACACGCTGGCCTTCCAGCGCGTCATAATCATCAATCAACTGGGCGCTTGCATGTGTAACATCGTACGAGGTAATGTCATAGGGCGACTGGCCCTGCTCCTTCAGGGCCTCCAGCTTGTTGCGGCGGATAAGCTCCTGCTCGGAATAATTGGTCTGGTTGGCAATGTCCGGCTGCATAGTAATCTCCTTAATTTTGGGGCTTTAAGAATATTTGCGAATATCCAGCACTTCAAACTCCAGCACGCCTGCGGGCGCCTGGACTTTGACAATCTGCCCGCGTTTCATGCCCAGCAATGCCGCACCCATCGGACTTTCGTTGGAAATGATGTTGTGCATGGGATCGCTTTCGCTGCCGCCTACAATGCTGTACTCAGCCTCCTGGTTTAGCTCCAGGTCCAGCACGCGCACGGTGGTGCCGATATTGACACGGTCGGTGCTGACATCATCATCATCAATCACGATGGCGGTGCGGATGGTATTTTCAAGCTCGATAATCTGCGCCTCCAGACGCGATTGCTCGTTCTTGGCTTCATCATACTCAGCGTTTTCGCTCAAATCGCCAAAGCCGCGCGCAGTGGCGATCATTTCGGCCACCTCGGCCCGGCGGGTGGTGGACAGGTATTGCAGCTGTTCCTCCAGCTTCTTCATGCCCTCCACCGATACAACGGTCTTGTTGCTATGTTCGTGTTTTTCGCTCATTTTGTTTCACCTGCGTCATGCTATTTGAAGCCTTTCAGCTTTGTGCATGCCTGCTACCTTTCTATCGTTACATTGTGGGTACATACATAAATAGCACACCACCGCGTGCTCGCTTATATTATACGCACATTATCTTGCAAAGGCAATGCACAAATCGCAGGGCATGCTATAATGCACCTTGGGTAAGGAGGAGGTAGCATGCTGCAGAATGTAGAAAAAGTTGTTCGTCAGGCGGCTCAGCTTATGCTAACGCAGGACGATATTGTCAACCATCGCAAGGAAGGCCGCGCCAATTTTGTAACTGAAACGGATATGGCCGTACAGGAGCAACTGCGCACAGCGCTAAGCAGCGTGCTGCCAGGCAGCAGCTTTTTTGCGGAGGAGCAGGTCAACAATCCATTAACCGATGCACCCACATGGGTGGTGGATCCCATTGACGGCACCACCAACTTTATCAGGGGGCGCAACAGCTCTGCGATATCCGTTGCATTGTTGGAGAATAAGGTGCCTGTGTTGGCCGTGGTATACAACCCTTATGCCGATGAAATATTCACTGCCCGTATCGGCCAGGGAGCGTATATGAATGGAGCACCCATCAGGGTATCGGATATACCATTCTCGAACGCATTGGTGCTGATGGGCACCACGCCCTACAGTGATGCCTATGCCGCAGCTACATTTCGCGCCGCATATGCATATCGTTTGGAGGCGGCTGATCTTCGGCGCAGTGGATCAGCCGCCATTGATCTGTGTGATGTTGCCTGTGGCCGGGCTGAAATATTTTACGAAATGTCTTTATCGCCCTGGGATGTGGCAGCAGGTGCGTTGTTAATTACCGAGGCTGGGGGCACTTTTGATATGCCGGGGCTGCATCAGCCAGATTTTTCTGCACCGCATGGCATGTTGGCCACCAATGGCTTGTGCCGTGAAGATGCTATGCGTATTTTTATTTCTGCAATGGAGGAACAAACTACATGATTCCATTCTCATCCCCTCATGTTCATACCACGTATTGCGATGGGCGCTCCACCGCCCGTGAAATGGTGGAAGCAGCCGTCGCCGCAGGCTTTGTCAGCCTGGGTTTTTCGGGCCATGCCCGTCAGGGATATGACCCCCAATATGCTATGAGCGTGTCCGGCGAACAACAGTACATCCGAGATGTATTGGCGCTGCGCGATGAGTATCAGGGGCAACTGCGCATCTGGTTAGGGGTAGAGCTTGACCGTTTCGCGCGGGCCGATCGCAGCCAGTATCATTATATCTTAGGCGCGGCGCACTACATCCAATCCGGTGATCGGTATATATCGGTGGATGGCAATATCGATGCGCTGGATCACGCGCGCAACACACAGTATCACGGGGACGGCATGGCGCTGGCCCAGGAGTACTATGACACAATGGCCCCCTTTATACGTGATTACAAACCAGACATCATCGCGCACTTTGACCTGGTGCGCAAGCACAACGCCAAACTGAACTTGTTTGATGAAAGCGATCCTGCCTATCTGCGCATGGCCCGCGATGCAATGGAAGTTGCCTTTGAAGGCTGCACACTGCTGGAAGTCAATACCGGCGGTATGGCACGCGCCGGTTTGAGCGAACCCTACCCCATCCTGCCGTTGCTGCAAACCTGGCGCGAAATGGGCGGTCGGGTCACGCTTGCCTCGGACTGCCACCTGGCATCGCAGATTGACTATGGCTATGAAAAAGGCCTGGAGCTTATCCGCCAGGCCGGGTTTGAACGCATGACTTTGTTAGGTACTGGTGATCAGTTGTTTGAGGAAGTTGACCTAACGCGTTGAGTCGTTCAGTGCTGTTGCGTTGGGCACTTGTACTTTTCGCTGTTCTCGCAGGGAGCGCAGACGTGCAATGCGCTGCTGCACGCGCAGGTTTGTCATCGCACGCGAGCGATAGCGATCCATCGCCACGCGCACACCAATGGATATGGGAATCGCAGGCAGTGCGCCCAGCCCGGCACCTGCCACAATGGCTCCAGCGCCCATGGCCAGCCCAGTACGAACAGTGCGATAGACAGCATCCTGTTTTGCAGCGGTGCCCGTCTTTTTGCCGGTCAGCACGCGGGTACCCTCGGTCAGTGCAATGGTCGCCAGTGGCAGTGCAGCGCTGACTATATCCAGTGCATCGGTGGCGATGTCCGTACCATCCAACAGCCCTATATCGATCAGGGCATTATCCACAAAGCTGATACCGGCTGTCAGCGCATCTATCGGGCCGTCCTTGCGACGCGCCCGATATTTATGCACAAGCTCCTGATAGCTCATGTTATCCTCCAAAGGTTCGTAAAAGCGCCGTGATAACCCACGCTGCGCCTAGGATAGCAGCAATCCAGGTGGCTTGCCGCAGGGCCTGGGTAACGGTGCCGCGCTGGCGTGCGTGCTTTTCCGCCTTCTTTTCCAGCACCTCCACGCGTTTGTGTAGGTCGTTAAGAGCCTGCATGGCGGCTTCATGCTGCGTATGACTGCGATCTTCCCCCAGCGTTTGCTGTGCGGACAATTGCGCTACCTGCTGCTCCAGCGCGGTCAAATCCTCGTTTAACCCCTCAGCTACCAGCGTCATTTCAGCGGTAAAGGTTTCTACAAGGATGGCCGTATCCTGTTTTTTTAGGCTGCCGACCACACCGTTAAGGGCATCTATGGATTTGCGCACAAGACCCGGCTGCCGGGGCTGTGCCGACAGCGCATCTATTTCACGTTCATGTTGATCGTGTTCAGACAAGGCGGATACCGGTGGCAGCCTGCTCCTTGCTGTACCGATCCAGCAGCGACTGGATGCGATCATACGGATTGAGCAGTGCGCTGAGGCTGCGGTCGTGGTTTAGTGTCGCAATCAAATAAGCAATATACTTGCTCATATCTGCCCGTGCAAACCACTTGGCTTCGGCCAGTTCGGGCCTGCAGTAGGTCATGTTGGTGGAAATAACCTTGGTAATCAGCCCCTGCTGATAGGCTTCCTCAAAGGCCTCAATGCCGTTGGTGAAAAAGGCAAAGGAAACCAGCGCATAGATGCGGTTGGCTTTGCGCTTTTTGAGTTCCCGCGCTAGATCAAGGATGGACTCGCCGGAGGCGAGGATGTCATCGGCCACGATGATGTCTTTGCCCTCTACCGAGGTGCCAATGTACTCATGCGCAATGATGGGGTTGCGCCCGTTGATGACGGTGGTATAGTCGCGCCGTTTGTAAAACATACCCAGATCCAGCGACAGCACCGAGGAATAGTAGATGTTACGCGGCATAGCGCCTTCATCCGGGCTGACAATCAGCATATGCTCCTTGTCCAGATGCAGGTCTTTAGCCTCGCGCAGCAGGGCTTTCAGCATCTGATAGGTGGGCATTACGTTTTCAAAGCCGCCTAACGGGATAGCGTTTTGTACGCGCGGATCATGGGCATCAAAGGTAACGATATTAATGACCCCCATGTTTTCCATTTCTTGCAGCGCAAGGGCACAGTCTAAGCTTTCGCGAGAGATACGGCGATGCTGGCGCCCTTCGTATAGATACGGCATGATCACATTGACACGTTTGGCCTTGCCACCCAGCGCTGCAATAATACGCTTTAAATCCTGGAAATGATCATCCGGCGACATGGGCACATCGGTGCCATACATCCGGTACTTGATGTTATAGGCCGTAACATCGACGAGGATATAGATGTCATAGCCGCGCACGCTTTCCTTGATGGTACCTTTGCTTTCACCAGTGCCAAAGCGGGGACATTCTGTCTTAATCAAGAAGGTGTCCCGGTCATGACCGGGAATGGTATAGTATTGCTGGTCCTGTGTTTCTTCATTGCGCCATTTGAGCAACCAGTTGTTAATCTTCTCCCCCATTTCCTCAAAGCCCCGCATGGCAATGATACCCAGCGGGCCAAACGGGATGTTAGAAAAATCCTTGCTCCAGTTGGCAACAGAACCATTCATATAAAACACTCCTTTTGACGGCAAAGCCGTTTGCTGTATATAGGGTTATTCAGCCGATTCCATGATGGAAAGCTGCAGTTTGGGGTAGGTCACTTCCGTTTGCTGATCATTGAGAAAACTGCTCATGCCGACCACGGTTCCATAAACGCGTACCTTTGTGTTGATAGGGAAAGCGTTGTCTGTAAAGCTGGACAGCACAATACGGTCTTCCATCTGGTCGGCACGTTGACGGGTGCTGATAACAGTAATCCACTCTCCGGCCTTTTCTTCCTTGGACAGGATAGTGCCGGTAAACTCAACCACGCGGCCATCATACTTATCAATGCCTTTGACCAGCGCATCATACTTAGGACGAACAGCTGACTCTTTTAAACGCGCTTCGCGCGTAGCATCGTCAAACACTCGCTTGGCGGTGTAGGTATAGGTGCGTGTTTCAAAGCCCTTCTTGGATAGCACAAGCCGGATCTGGTAATCTCCTTCCTTGCTGGTATCTACCTTGAAGGAAAAGGTGCGGTTGTTGTTGGTGCGTTTGCTGGAATTGATATCGTTGACGTTCAACTGCACCGTCACACCAGGATCGGTAGCACCGGAGATGATCAGGGTGTCGGCTGTCAGCTCCTCCGGCGGTATGCTGTCCAGCGTTACAGGCAGCATACCTATCTGATAGTTGATGCTGCGGTGCAGTTCCAATGGCAGCGAGCCCTCGTGCGTGACGGTAAGTGTCATCAGATACAGATCTTCACGCGGCAAAGTAACGGTAAATTTATAGTTGCCCTTTTTATCGGCAAACACCTCATAGATATCGGCCTTGCTGGCGGTAAAGGAGGTAACTGCGGCATACAGCTTGGCGCCGGGTTCAGTTTTGCCGCTCATCTCAAATTCGGGCTGGCTGGTTTCGGCGGGAGCTGTTTTCTTTTCCATCAATTGCACGGGCAGTTCGGGCAGCGGCAGCACAGAAGCAAACCGCAGCGTATCAAACACTTTGTTTAGCGCCGTATTATCAGCACCCTTGGCTTGACGATCTATGGCGCGCATATCTACCGTGATGGTATAGCCATTGCGGATGGTGCGGCGCTGAAAGCCGCGCCCTACAACCTTGCCATCCTGACGAAGGGAATAGCGCAACATCAAAAAGCGCCCCACATCGCGGAAATTACGCCATTCTACACTGTCGTAAGCATAGCCTTGTGAAGCATAGGGGCCATCCTTGCCGTGTATGCGCCGATAATGCGCGCGCACCTCAGGCGTGTGTTGGTTGATATCAAAATACTGTGTGGCCTCTGTGTCCTTGACGGCACTGACAATCAGCATACGCTCCGATGCTTTGTCATAGGCCTGAAGCAAAATGTCGTTTTCGGTAAATTCTACCAATGCAGATTCCGGGGTTTTGCCCTGTGATGTCAGAAAATCTGCATATTGCACCAGATTATTTCGGGTCAGGATAGTATCGTATACCTTGCTGGGAACCGAAAGGCTGAAGTTGCCTTCCTCAAACGCGTATTCCTCTGCCGTTGCCGTAACCACCGGGCAAAGCAACGCAAGAAGCAGAAGCAGCGAGATGGTTTTACGCATCCTTAACATCCTCCTCATCATGCTCCAGAATTATCGTACCATAAAACAGGGGTTGGAACAACACGCTCCACCCCTTGAAAACAGGCTATTCCCCTATGCGCCTGGATATATTGTGCCGCAGCCGGGATAGCGGCACCAACAGCATATAGGCCATCAACGCGCAGGCATACATCAATATCTGATGCCAGAATGTCAATGACAATGTTTCGGGCGTGCGCACAGATAGCAATCGGTTTTGGGCCGTCCGGTTGGCCCAGAAGGTCTTGCTAATTTCCGACCATTCCACCGGGATGGCAGGCACCCATTCTGGGAATATATACACTGGCGCGATGGCCTCGCTAAACACCAGATATGTCAATCCCAGCAGCCCTGCGTACAGCAGCAGAATGCCCAGCCCTACGCCCAAAAACAGCGGCGTTAGCGATATGGCATACCGGCTTTGAAGCTTATGTTGCACATGGGCAATCATGCCGGAGGACAATTTGTGCGCCAACTTGAACAGGATGAGCAGCAAATGGGACACGATAAACACCAGCAGGTACCGGATAGGCAGGAAGGTGCGCTGGATTTCCTTGGGCAGCGAGTACATTTCACCACCTGCCAGCCATTGCTCCATTAAGGTGCGCAGTGCGCTGAATGCACCGCCTCCGCGCAGGGGCTGCAGCGACACCACCAAAATTTGGCCTGTTGCTTCCGTTTTTTCCACCGCCATCAGCGGTACATAGGCGCTGTACGCATCGTGTTCACCCGGCGTGCGCGTGTGCTGTACCACGCCGATCACTTCAAACCACACGCCACTGGCCTCTAAAAAGCGTCCTGTTGGATCGGACACGCGGAATAATTCGATAGCCAACCGCTCATCCAGCACAACAACTGGCATGCCGGCGTCCAACTCCTCCCGGTAAGGAAGCCTGCCAACGCGCAGCACGGGGGCGGGATGAATGTGCATATCCCCATACCATCCGCACAGGCGTGCCGATACAGTGTTGCCGTTGGACTCGCTCATATGCACGCCGGAGGTATAGGTGGTCACCGCCCATCCGCTGACCATATCCGTTTCATTGACAAAGGTATCGCGAAGCGATTTGAGGTGCATGGCGACAGCAGAGGGCTGCGGCTTGCTGCCATCTTCATTTTCTTTTTTTGTATCTGCTGCCTGCTGCGCTGCCTGGGGCATGGGCACTGCGTACTGGTACAGTGCCGGCGTTTGCGCAGCCTTCACGGCCCCCCATCCAATCAGCAATGCCAACAGCAACAGCAGGACGGCGCGTTTAGTCGACATATTCCATAACCGTCTGATTATCTGAAATAGATCGGTCCTCACGGTCTGCAATGTCCACATAGCTCAGGTCATCGGCCAGCGATACCAGCTTGGCCGCTGTTTCCAGCACAGTTACCTTCTGCTTGGTCAGCACCATGGTGCTGTTGGATAACATGCCGCCATAGGTCTGTTTGATGACATACACAAAGTTGGAGCCATCGCTGTCCGTCCGCACGGCGCTGGCCGGGACCAATGTAGTGTTTTTGAGCGCCTTGTACTGGATGGTCGCACTGATTTGCTTGTCCATCAGGTTACTCAACCCGCCCATGGCAGCTAAGTCCAATTCACTCAGGGGGATAATGGCATACTTTTTATTGTCGGATGTGACCTGAATGTCCTCGATGGCCAACTCGTTTTTCAGACCTTCCACCGTTACCTTGGTGCCCTTTTGCAGCGTCTTTTTAATGCCGGTCACATCACAGCGCAGCGTGGGCGTTTCGCCTTGAACGCTCATCTGAAAGGCCGGCTTGCTGCCATCGTAGCTATCGCCCACCTTCAGCTCAAAGCTGGTCAAATACCCATCACGGGGAGCCTTGATAGTGGTCAGCCCCTGAGCAAGCTCCTCCAGTGCCAGCATTTCGGCCAACGCCTTGTCGACCTGCTCGCGCAAGCCATCTATCTTCTTAATATAGTCAAATGTTCCATCCCCGGTGCGGACGATGGGACCGCCCCCCACATATACCTTGCGCAAGGAGTTCATCATATCCCGCATGGTCAACCAGGCATTGAACGCAGCTTCCATGGCATTTTGGACAGGCTTGGGCGCATCATGGCCTGGTGCAGGCGGCGTAGGCGTGGCCTCGGGCTGTGGCGTAGCGGTGCCCAGGCGGCGTGTCGGGCGCGGTGTGGCAGGCGGGTTGGGGTCTATGCCCCACTGCTCAATGTTGTCAGGAAGCACATAGTTCGCGCGTATGGCCTCCGCATATGCCAAAAAGCGCTTGGCATAATACTCATCCGAGGCCTTGATGGTGGCGTTGTACAGATCGTTATGCTCACTGGTTTGCTTTAAGCGCAGGTGGCCGGCAATCTCGGTGGACAGTTCGCGCACCGCCTTTTCGTAGGCCTGGTTCAGCTCCTTCATCTTGGCGTCATAGGTCGGCAGGCTGGCCTCAAACAGCACATCGCCTTCTTTTACAAGGTAGCCCTGCTTGGCCAGCACCTTGTCCACCGTCAACTGCATGGTTTTGGCGCCCTGCACAAAGAACGGATCGCCTTGGGAGAAATAAATGTCACCCTGCACAGAAATTTTATCTTCCAACCGTCCGCGAGTCGCAGATATCTTCCGTACTTTGGGGGTGGTGATGGTTTGTATCGTGCGCGCAAAGAACATGCATACCAGCAACACGCTGGCAAAAATCATCAGGTATTTAAGCGCTTTCCTTTTAATGTTCATAAACAATCCTCACTTCATATCGCTAAGCTGCACGCCCAGCAAAATGTCCTCCTGGAAGTATGTGTAAATTAAAAGAGACGGCAGGATGTACAGCGCAGCCCCCGCAAAAGCCACACCGCTTTCATCGGTGCTTAACTGGTTGAACATGACCGACAGCGGCATCTTGTCTTGCAGGTTGCTCAGATAAATCAACGGCTGCTCGACCATGTTCCAGCAATCGGCAAAGGACAGCGCAGCCGCAGCGCCCAAGATGGGACGGCTGATGGGCAAAATGACGTGGAAAAAGCTGCGCACCGTCCCCGCGCCGTCCATCATGCCGGCTTCAATCATATCGCTGGGAATACCCACCATAAACTGCCGGATTAAAAACACATAAAACGGTGAAAACACCATGGGCAATATAACCGCCCAGGCTGTGTTCATCAGCCCCAGTGCGCGCATGGTCAGCACGCTGGGGGCCATGGTAACCTGGAAGGGCAGAACCATCAGCATCAGGACAAAGAAAAACAGCATATCGCGGCCCCAGAATTTAAACCGCGCCAACGCGTAAGCCAGTGCCGGAATAACCAGCATTTGCCCCAACAGGATGGCCCCAGTGTACAATACGGAGTTGGTAAACAGCTGCAAATATACAGGTTTTTCAATCAGCAGGCTGTAATACTGCCGCAGCGATACAATAGAGGGCGACAACAGGATATCCATCCACCGGGCTTCATCATAATTGGAGCGGGTTTTCAGATACGCATTCATCTCGCTGACCGGGAAAAATGAATACAGAAACGTCAGCACCAGGGGCAACAGCACCGATATGGATACCAGTGTGAGCACCACAAAGGACAGCGTGCGTCCTATCTTCAGTCGGTGCCTTTTCTTGTGTAAAGCACTAATTGGCACTGCTGCGCACCCCCTTGCCCATATACATCGCACCAAACAGCACAAACACTATCACCGCAAAGCTATAAGCAGCCGTGGTCACCAGCTGATAGTCCAGCTTGGCAAACTGATTGTTCATGAAGTGCTGCAGGGTGTATACCGTATCATGCGGATAGGCTCCACCGATAAAGTACACCTCTTTAAAAATCTTGAAGGCATTGACCCAGGCCAGCACGAACACCACAAAGGCCGTGGGCAGTATCAAAGGCAGCGTGATGCTTGTTTCCTGCCGTATGATGCTAGCACCCTCCAAGCGTGCGAACTCATAGTATTCTACGGGTACGGCCTGCAGCGCTGCTGAAAAAATGACCACAGAGAAGCCCACATTTTTCCAGATGTACAGTAGCACAATGGGCACGCGCAGCATACCGCTTTCCAGCCACAGCACACGTTGACCGCCTATGCCTGTCACCAGCCGGTTGACCACACCGCCATAGTCGAACAGCAACGTCCAGATAATCAACAAGGCTGCTGAAGGCACCAGATAGGGCATCAGCAATATGTTGCGGTATGGCAGGGATTTTTCAGCCAAGGAGCGCAGCATCACCGCCAGCAAAAAGGACAGCAAAAATATCGTCGGCGCACATAATAAGGATAATTCAAGCGAGTTTTTCAGCCCCAGCAGAAACACCTCATTGCGCCATACACGCTCATAGTTGGCAAACCAGACAAACTGGTTGTGGATGGTGCCGTCGGTCATGCTGAAGTAAATGCCGCCAAAGAAAGGCACCACATAAAACAGCAGCAGCCCGGCCAGGCCCGGCAGCAGGAACAGCCACAGGCTCTTTTTCCTGGTGAACATTTCGATCCTTTCTGGGCGAAGTTCCTGCTCAATAAGAGTTCCTTGTGAACAATTCGCCACAAGCTCATGGTATCAGACCGAAAGTTTTGGCGCAACGAATTTTGGTCGCAGAATTGTAACAATGTTGTAAATCACGCTTTACCCTGAACGTTATTTTACTTTTTAATGGAAATATTCGTCTTTGTATGATAAGATGATGGGCAATGCTGCGAAAGTAGGTGCAAGCCCTGTGGAGAAAGCAAAGCGGAACGAGCGCATCGCCGTCATGGCACACGCGCTGATTACATCGCCCAACCAGATTGTCAGCTATGGCAAGTTTTGTGACCTGTTTGGGGCGGCCAAGTCCACTATCAGCGAGGATGTTTCTATTTTGGAAGAAACCCTCCACAAGTATGGCTTGGGTGAGCTGAGCACCGTAGCCGGTGCGGCCGGTGGTGTGCGCTATCGCCCCATCTTAGCGCGCAAGCAGGCGCTGACATTCGTAACCGCGCTGGCACAGTCGCTGTCCACCAAGGAACGCGTGCTGCCTGGCGGGTTTCTATACCTGTCTGATGTGCTGTCTGATCCCGCATTGTGCCGTCAGATGGGCACCATCCTGGCAGGGGAATTTTATGATGCAGGCGCAGATTTTGTGCTGACCATGGAAACCAAGGGCATCCCCGTAGCATTGACCACGGCCGAAGCGCTCAATGTGCCGTTGATTATCGCGCGGCGTGCCAATAAAATATATGAAGGAAGTTCCGTCAGCATCGCTTTCCCGACCGGCAACGGCGGAACCGAAAACATGTCGCTATCGCGCCGTGCTGTGCGCACCGGGCAGAAGGCCCTGATCATCGATGATTTTATTCAAAAGGGCGGCACTGCCAGCGGCATGGTGGCGTTGATGCAGGAATTTGACGTTGACGTGGTGGGCATGGGCTTTGTATTATCCAGAGACAAACAGGACGATCGCCTGGTATCTGGCGCTAAAGCGCTGATGACCTTCTCTATGGATGATGAAGACGAACAGCCCGTAGTGAAACCGGCCAGCTGGCTAAGCGAATAAACACGAGGATACATAAGCATGATATTAATCGCGGGGTTGGGCAACCCCGGCCTACAGTATGAGCACGCGCGCCACAACGCGGGCTTTGAAACGCTGGACGTTCTGTCCGCAAAAACCGGTATTCGCATTGACCGGACACGCTTTCGCGGCCTGGTGGGCGAAGGGATGGTTTCCGGTCAGCGCGTGGCGCTGCTTAAACCTCATACGTATATGAATCTAAGCGGGCAGAGCATACAGGAAGCCATGCACTGGTATAAGCTGGAACCCCAGCAGGTGCTGGTGATCTCCGATGATATTGATTTGCCGCCCGGCACCATTCGTGTACGCATGAAGGGCGGCGCAGGTACTCACAACGGCTGGAAAAGCATCATCGCTGAAACCGGATGCAATAATTTTCCCCGTGTCCGCATTGGTGTGGGCGCGCCGCCGCCTTTCTACGATTTGGCGGCATGGGTGTTGGCCCGCTATGATGCCGATACGCGTCCGCTGATGGAGCAGGCGTTTGTCACCGCAGCGGATGCCTGCCTGTGCTTTGTGCAGCATGGCATTCAGCTGACCATGAACCGTTTTAACAAGAAACCTGATGATGAACCCACTGTTTAACGCACTTTCGCGCCATGCCCCCTGGCAACAGGCTGTTTCCGCGCTATCCAAGGGGCAGCGTGTCGCGCTATATGACGCAACAGAATCCCAGCGCGCCTACCTGGTAGCCGCGTTAGCGGAGCTGACGGGCCGGCAGGTAATCTATATTGTTCCCAGTGAGCAGGCTGCCATGCGCGCTGCGGAGGACTGCGCACACCTGCTGATGGACGCGCGCGCCGCACTGCTGCCCGCGCAGGAACTGCAGTTTATCCGCGCCGTACGCAGCCGCGATACCCAATGGCGCCGCCTGACGGTGCTGGATCAGGCGCTGTCCGGCCAGCTGCGCGTGCTGTGCCTGGCAGCCGATACATTGCTGTCCCGTATGATGCCTGCACAGACCTATCAGGGCGTTGCTGCCCTGCGCATCGGGCAGGAGCACGACCTGCAGCAGCTGGTGGTCATGCTGTCCGACCTCGGATATGAGCGCGTGGACATGGTAGAAGGGCGCGGGCAGTTTTCCGTGCGCGGCGATTTGCTGGATATCTTTCCCCCGTGCCTGAACGATGCCGTGCGCGTGGAGTTTTTTGATACCCAGGTGGACGCCATCCGCAGCTTTGATACCCTCACCCAGCGCAGCATTGCACCGCTCAATGAAGTGCGGCTGACACCGGCCACGGAATACTATGTTGCCCCTCCGCATCGCAAGCAAGCCTTTGCCGCCATGCAGCAGGCCATTGCCCGCGGCAGCCAGGCGCGCTCCCGCATGCTGGATCAATATGCGCTGCCGCCGGAAGAAGAGACCAATATCCCGCCGCAAGCGCCCTTAAGGCTGGAGCAGCTGATGCTTGATGTGCAGCAGCTGGCCGATACCGGTCACTTTACCGGCATCCAGGAGTGGGTGCATCTGGTGCTGCCGCAATCCGTGGGGCTGTGGGCATTGCTGCCCGATGCCATCATCGTGATGGATACGCCTGACCGGGTGCGTGCCCGCATGGAAGATCGTACCACCGGCTTTGCCAGCGACTTGGAACAGGCCATTGCGCATGGCGAAGCTACGCCGGATCAGCAAAATCTGCTGTTTACTGCCGATGAGGTGCAATCCGCGCTGCAGCCGCGTGCCGTGCTGACCGTACAGGAGCTGCTGCGCGGGCAATTGGGGCTGCAAACGGATTTGGCCATTGCGCTAAAGGGTGTGGGCGCTTCCGGATATACCAGCCGATATGCTGATTTAGCACGCGATATTGCCGATTGGCAAAAACAGGGCTGGCAAATTACCCTGCTGATGGGGTCTGCAACGCGTGCGCAGCGCGTGCGCACGGCCCTGCAGGAGTTTTCTGTATATCTGTCGGAACCGGATACTGCAAGCGGCAATCTCTTGCTATCCTCACAGTCCTTTTCGCGCGGGTTTGTGCTGGAACAGGCCGGTTTGGCCGTACTGACCGATACCGATATCTTTGGCAGCGAGCGGCGCAGGACGCGCCAGCGGCAATATGCAGGAGAACGCATTGAAGCGTTCACCGACCTGCGCGTAGGCGATTATGTGGTGCATGAACACTATGGTGTGGGCATCTACCATGGCACTGTACGCCTGCAAAGCGAGGGCGTATTCCGGGATTATTTATTTATCCAGTACCGAGGCAATGACAAGCTGTACATCCCGGTGGATCAATTTGACCGGGTGCAAAAATACATTGGATCCGGCGGCGATGCGCCGCCATTGAATGACCTGACTGGCGGCGACTGGGAGCGGCAGAAGAAAAAAGTAAAGGCCGGCCTGCAAAAACTGGCCATCGATTTGGTCAAGCTATATGCTGCGCGCCAAACCATACCGGGGTATGCGTTTCAGCCCATGGAGGAATGGGAGCGCCAGTTTGCCGAAAATTTTGAATACGAATTAACCTCAGACCAGGAGCGCGCCATTGAGGAAACACTCAATGACATGGCACGGCCCATCAACATGGACCGCCTGCTGTGCGGAGATGTGGGCTACGGCAAGACCGAGGTGGCCATGCGCGCCGCGCTGCGCTGCGTGCTCAATGGCAAGCAGGTAGCTTTTTTGGCACCTACCACCATTTTGGTGCAGCAGCATTACCGCACGCTGTCCAAGCGCTTTGGCAGCTTCCCTGTGCGAGTGGAGTATATCAGCCGTTTCCGCCCCCCCAAACAGAACCGCGAGGTGATTGCAGCAGCGCGGGCAGGCGAGGTAGATATCCTGATTGGTACGCATCGCTTGCTGTCCAAGGATGTAGCGTTTAAAAACTTGGGTCTGCTGGTAGTGGATGAAGAGCAGCGCTTTGGCGTGGGCCATAAAGAACGCATTAAGAGCATGAAGGGCGAGGTGGATGTGCTGACGCTGTCGGCCACTCCCATCCCCCGTACCCTGCACATGAGCATGGTGGGCGTGCGCGACATGAGCCTGCTGGAAACGCCGCCGGAGGAGCGTTTCCCTGTGCAGACCTATGTAACAGATTATCAGGAACCATTGATCCGCGATGCGCTGATGCGGGAATTGGGGCGCGGCGGGCAGGTGTTCTTCCTGTACAATCGCGTGCGTGATATCGAGCGTTTTGCCAGCCGCTTGCGCCTGTTGGTGCCCGAGGCGCGCATAGGGGTTGCCCACGGGCAAATGCCTGACAATACGTTGGAAGATATCATGATGGACTTTTACGAGGGGGCCTATGATGTGCTGCTGTGCACCACCATCATTGAAAACGGCATCGATGTGCCCAATGCCAACACGCTCATTGTGTATGACGCGGATCACTTTGGCCTATCGCAATTGTATCAGCTGCGCGGGCGTGTAGGCCGTTCTAATCGTGTGGCGTATGCCTACTTTACCGTGCGCCCAGATCGCACGCTGACGGAGACCGCTGAAAAGCGCCTGTCAGCCATCAAGGAATTTACGGAGTTTGGTGCGGGCTTCCGTATCGCCATGAGAGATTTGGAAATCCGCGGTGCGGGCAATATGTTTGGCCCCGAACAATCCGGCCAGGTCAGCGCTGTGGGCTATGACATGTATTGCAAGATGATTGAAGAAGCCGTGCTGGAAGCCAAGGGCGATTTCAGTTTCCTGCGCGAACGCGAGCTGGAAACGCGGGTGGAGCTGCGTGTTACAGCCTTCTTGCCTGAAAGCTATGTAAAGGGCGAGGCACAGCGCATGGAGGTATACAAACGTATTGCCATGATCCGTACCCAACAGGATCGCATGGATGTCATTGATGAACTTATTGATCGCTTTGGCGAACCGACCGAGCCGGTCACCAACCTGATCAGCGTAGCACACCTGCGTTCGCTGGCACGCGCCATCGGTGCGGATTTGGTGACCAGCGCAGATGAATATCTGAAACTGCGCCTGCATGCGGACTATGTGGTGGATCCGCAGGTGTTGTTTACAGCGATGACCAGCACAGACCGCAGGTTCTCGCTATCCTCCGGGCGGCAAACGTCACTGTTGATCAAGCTGCCGCGCATGAATGATGCACAGATGCTGGAGGCAGCTATCCCACTGCTGACGGCCTTGATTGATGCCATGAACGCTTCGCAAAAGGCCGTTTAAAAAAACAAAGTTTCCTTGATTGCATACCGCCGGGGTGGTATGCTTTGAATGCCCTTGGGGCAACACAAAACAGGGAGAGTATATGTCAGATCCTCAGGATGTTATTACCATACGCGGTGCGCGGGAGCACAATCTAAAGAATATTAACCTGACGCTTCCGCGCAACAAACTCATCGTTTTTACGGGCTTGTCGGGTTCCGGCAAGTCTTCTTTGGCGTTTGACACCATCTACGCCGAGGGGCAGCGCCGATTCATTGAAAGTATGTCCGCCTATGCGCGGCAGTTTCTGGGCCAGATGGACAAGCCGGATGTGGATTTGATTGAGGGCCTGTCCCCCACCATTTCCATTGACCAGCGCACGACCAGCCACAACCCGCGCTCCACCGTGGGCACGGTGACCGAGATCCATGACTACCTTCGGCTGCTGTATGCACGGGTAGGCATGCCGCATTGCCCGGACTGCGGCAAGGAGATCAGCCAGCAGACCGTGGATCAAATGGTGGATGCCATCCTGCTGCTGCCGGAGGGCACGCGCATCCAATTGCTGGCCCCGGTGGTGCGCGGCCGCAAAGGCGAACATGCGCGCATCTTAGAGGATGCACGCAAGGGCGGCTTTGTGCGCGTGCGTATTGACGGACGGGTATATGACCTGGACGATCTGCCCAAGCTTGATAAAAACCGAAAGCATGATATTGAACTGGTGGTTGATCGTTTGATTGTGCGTCCGGGCCTGGAGCATCGGCTGAGCGACAGCCTGGAAACGGCACTCCGGCAATCGGGCGGGCTGGTGGGCGTGCAGGACATAGATACCGATTCCGTCACTATATTTTCGCAAAACTATGCCTGCCCGGATTGCGGCATCAACATTGAAGAGCTTACCCCGCGCATGTTTTCGTTTAACAACCCATACGGCGCATGCCCCACATGCTCCGGCCTGGGTTTTTTGCGCACCATCAGCCCGGACATGATCATCCCGGACAAGTCCAAATCCCTTAACGAGGGTGCGGTCAGCGCGATGGGTTGGAGCAGCAGCGGCGATGAGCGCAGCACCTCGCACATGATTTTTCGGGGACTGAGCGAATATTACGGTTTCAGCATGGATACCCCGGTGAGCGAGCTGCCCGACAACATTTTAAAAATCCTGCTGTATGGTACAGGCGGCGTGCGCATCCCCACCAGCTTTACCAGCGCCAATGGCGTGGGGCGGTATGATGTGGCCTATGAAGGCCTCATCCCTACCATGACGCGCCGCTACCGTGAGACCACCAGCGAGGCCGCCAAAGCCCTGTATGAGGATTATATGCAGGAGGAACGCTGCCCGGATTGCCAGGGCAAACGCCTGAAACGGGAGGCGCTGGCCGTGACGGTGGGGGGCATCAACCTGGCAGATTTAAGTGACTTAAACCTCATTAAAGCCAGCCATTTTCTTCAAAACCTTGATCTGGACGAGACCAAGCGCCAGATCGCTGAGCAAATCCTCAAGGAAATCCTGGCACGTATCTCTTTTCTATGCAACGTTGGGCTGGATTATCTGACGCTGTCGCGCGGAGCCACTACGCTGTCGGGTGGCGAGGCACAGCGTATACGGCTGGCCACGCAGATTGGTTCTGGGTTGGTGGGGGTGCTGTATATACTGGACGAGCCTTCCATCGGCCTGCACCAGCGCGATAACGTGCGCTTGCTTCAAACACTGAAGAACCTGCGCGACTTGGGCAACACGCTGATTGTGGTCGAGCACGATGAGGAAGCCCTGCGCGCGGCTGATTACGTGGTGGACATCGGCCCCGGCGCCGGGGAGCGCGGCGGGCATGTGGTAGCACAAGGAACAGTAGAAGATATCGCGGCAGCGCCGGACTCCATCACCGGGCAATACTTGAGTGGCTGCAAGCATATTTCAATTCCTAAAAAGCGGCGCAAGCCCTCTGCATGGCTGACGGTGAAAGGCGCGCGGGAAAACAACCTGAAAAACATTGATGTTACTTTTCCTTTGGGTGTGTTCTGCTGTGTGAGCGGGGTGTCCGGCAGCGGCAAAAGCAGCCTGGTCAATGCTATTTTATACCGTCGCCTGGCGCGGGATTTGAACCGCGCCAAAACGCGTCCCGGTTCGCATGATGCGATTGAAGGTCTGGAACATCTGGACAAAATTATATCCATTGACCAGTCCCCCATTGGCCGCACGCCGCGCAGCAACCCCGCTACATACACAGGGTTGTTTGACCTGGTGCGCAAGGTGTTTGCACAAACCAACGATGCCAAGGCACGTGGTTTTAAGGAAAGCCGGTTTTCTTTTAACGTGCGCGGCGGCCGGTGTGAGGCATGCAGCGGCGAAGGCCTGCTCAAGATTGAGATGCACTTCATGGCCGATATCTACGTACCCTGCGAGGTATGCAAGGGCAAGCGCTACAACCGTGAAACGCTGGAGGTACGCTACCGTGGGCGCAATATCAGCGATGTGCTGGACATGACGGTGGATGAAGCCACGGTGTTTTTTGAACATCATCAGCGTATTATTGCCAAGCTGAAAACCCTGCAGGATGTTGGGTTGGGCTATGTGCGCCTGGGACAGCCCAGCACCACGCTGTCCGGCGGCGAAGCGCAGCGTGTGAAACTGGCGACAGAGCTTAGCCGAAAAGCCACCGGCCGCACATTAATACTGCTGGATGAGCCTACTACCGGGCTGCATGTGGACGATGTGTCCCGCTTAATTAAAGTGCTGCAACGATTGACCAACGCCGGCAACAGCGTGCTGGTTATCGAACATAACATGGATATATTGCGCAACGCTGACTACATCATCGATATGGGCCCTGAAGGCGGCGACCAGGGCGGTCGCGTGGTGGCCACCGGCACGCCTGAACAAGTGGCCCAGCAGGAAGGCAGCTACACCGGCGAGTATCTGCGCCGGTATGGGCTGGGAAAGTAGGGTCTTCCTTGTCTGATACCTGTGCAGTGGCTATAATGAACTTGGTAACCAAGCGATAAGGAGGAATATCCTTTGCAGACGTCCCCTAACCCCCGCCGTTCGCCCCATGGGGCGGCGCTGAGTGCGTGCTTTCATCATTTTGTTCGTATATTGGGGCTATTGCTCCTCAATCTATTGGTGCGCGGCGTGGCGCTGCTGCCATTGATTTTAGCCTTGGCTGGGCATAACGTGCTGGGCTTCCCGCGTGCGCATGTTATCCCGATGTCGCTGCTTGCGTGTTTGCCGTTGTATGCGCTGATCGTGATGCCGTTTGTATTTTTTACCCGTTCCACTCTTTTCTGGGTTGTGGGTTGGCGTGACACAGCGCCTGCATGTGCGCTAAGCAACTTTGGCCGCTGGCTACTGGCCGGGCTGCTGCGTCTGCTGCGTGCGTTGCCTTTTGTTGCGCCCATTGCCGCATTAACTATCACTTTTTATGTTTACTGGACAATGGCGGGGTTTAATGAGTTTGGCCTTATGATCAATGACATTGGCGCGCTTATCGGCGGTGATTATGCGCATGGCATTGCGCTGATCGCCCTGGCCTTCATCGTCTTTACCTTGTTGGCAGTGCTGGGCTGGCGGCGCGATCTGCCCTTTGCTTTTTTAAGTGTGGATGCTAAGGGGATTCACCGTGCGCTGAAAGCCTCGCGCGCGGTGCGTAGGCGGAAGTTGAATGGCCTGGGACGCACATCACTGATTAACTTTCTGATTACGCTGCCCGCAATCGGGACATCTCTGTACTTTATTGTGGACTATCTGCGCAGCATGATGGTGGGCGACCTGCAATGGGATTTAACCATGCTGCTAACCACGCTGACCACCTTTGACTTCCCGCAGGAAGTGTATGTGCGTATCGGTATTGCGCTGATGATCCTGTATCTGCCATTTGTGCTGTGGCGCAAAGCGGCGCTGGCGCACACCATCGGGCAAGCTTCTAACAAGGCTGGACGCTGATGCGGCTGGATCGCCTGTTGGGCTCACTGGGCATTGCGTCTCGTTCCGGCGCTCGGGATATGATCCGTCAGGGACGGGTGCAGGTAGATGGTGTCATTGTACGTGACAACGCTGCCAATGTGGAAGAAGGTTGCGACCTCATTGTGGATGGCGTCCAGGTGGATACCCGGCTGGAGCGGCATGTGATGATGAACAAGCCGGTTGGGGTGTTGACGGCCGCGCGGGATACACGTGCTGCCACGGTGCTGGACCTGCTGCCGCCTGTATACCGTGCCTGCGGATGCATGCCGGTAGGCCGGCTGGACAAGGATACCGAAGGGCTGCTGTTGTTCACCACCGATGGGCAGATGGCGCACCGGCTGCTCGCCCCCTCCTCCCGAGTGGAGAAGGAGTATGTGGCACAGGTAACCGGGCAGCTGACGCCGCAGGATGTACAGGCTTTCGCTGAGGGCATTGAACTGAAGGACTTTACCGCGCTGCCGGCGCGCCTGACCATTCTGTCCGCCCAGGCAGAGCAAAGCATTGCGCGGGTAGTAGTCACAGAGGGCAAGTTCCACCAGGTGCGCCGCATGTTCGCTGCACGAGATCATGAGGTAACCGCACTTCAGCGTGTTCGGTTCGGGCCCTTGCTACTTGATGCCGGGCTTGCGCCCGGCCAGTATCGGGAGTTGTCAACTGAAGAAGTTCAGCTATTGTTAGAAAGCGTTGGAAGGAAATGAGTACACAGCACTATTATTCGTCAGAACCTCACAGCGAAAGCAACCCCAAGAGCGTCCGATTTACCTGGCAGGACAGGCTATTTACCTTTTGGACGGATGCCGGGGTGTTTTCACGCGATGGGGTGGACAAAGGCAGCCGGATATTGCTATCAGCCCTGCCGGAGCGCATATCCGGTTCGGTGCTGGATTTAGGCTGCGGCTGGGGCGCTATGGGCATTGTGATTGCGGCGCTGCATCCTAGTGCAAATGTCACGCTGGCAGATATCAACCCCCGTGCGGTAGCGCTGGCACGCCGCAATGCCGATGTGAACAAGGTGCGCGCGCAGGCTGTTATTAGCGATGGCTTTGAACGATTAACGGATAATTACGATCTGATTGTGTTCAATCCCCCTATCCGTGCCGGGAAAGCTACGGTTTACAGGCTGTTCGAGGATTGTACACAGCATCTTGTACAGGATGGCGTGTTGTTGATTGTCATCCGCAAGCAGCAGGGAGCCGAATCCGCACTGAAATATTTGCGTAGTATATTTGCCGATGTTGCAGTTGTTGAGCGCAGCGGCGGTTATTGGGTAATCAGATGTACAGGAGGAAAGAACCATGAACTATGATGCAGCGTACTTTGACACGGGCATTGACCGGATGGGCACGTGTTCTTCCAAATGGAGCGCGCCAGGGCTTATGCGCGCGGGTGTCATTCCGATGTGGGTAGCGGACATGGATTTCCCCTGCGCGCAGCCTATCCGTGATGCGCTGGTCCATCGGGCGTCCCATGCATGCTATGGCTATACCTATGAGGACGAGCCCGGCAAGGATGCTGCACGCAGTTTTTGGGCGCGCAGGCATAATGTGGATTTTGCACATGAAGATACCATCATGATGCCGACAGTAGTATCTGGGCTGCGCACCTGTGTCAATGCGCTGACATGTGAGAGGGATGGCGTCATTATATTGACCCCGGTTTATCCCCCGTTTTATAGCTCCACTTCTAATGCTAACCGCCGCATTTTAGAAGCGCCGCTTGCGCGTGATCAGGCCGGGCGATATCATATGGATCTTGCTATCATTGAAGAACATTTGAAGTCCGGTGCGCGGCTTATCCTGTTGTGCAACCCGCATAATCCTGTATCCCGGCTGTGGTCTGAACAGGAGTTGGATGCTCTGTTTGCGCTGGCAATTCAATATGATGCGATTGTAGTATCTGATGAAATCCATGCTGATTTTGTCTATGCGCCGGGCAAATTTGTGTCTGCACTCAAAAAGCCTGAATGGTCAGATCATGTGGTAGCTCTGCTGGCTGGCAGCAAGACGTTTAACATTGCAGGCCTCAAACAGTCGTTGATGGTATGTCGAGAGCCGAAAACACGCGAAAAGCTGCTTAATTGGGTGCAAAACGCGGGCATTGATTGCGGCAATCTCTTTGCACTGGAAGCTAATAAGGCTGCATATACATTGTGCGATGACTGGCTGGATGGCCTGCTCAAATATCTGGATGGCAGCCGGGGGGTGTTAACCGCTACATTGGCCGAACGTCTGCCCAAGGCTGTTGTAACGCCCATTGAGGCTACTTTTTTAGCGTGGGTGGATGTGCGTGCCTACAGCATGGACAACGAAGCAATTATTCAACATTGTCTTGACGCCGGCGTGCTGCCTAGCGATGGCAGCAGTTTCGGCAAGGAATCGGGCCGCGGCTTCCTGCGCATTAACTTTGGCTGTCCCCGGTCGCAGCTGATCGAGGGCTTGCATCGCCTGGCTGCCGCTGTTTCCGGTATGGCTTAACGGGAGGAACCAATGAAGGATTTGGACAGAATTTTAAGCGAGCTGGAGCCGCAGATGCTGGATACCCTGCGCTGCTGGCTGCGTATCCCCAGCGTGTGCAGCCCGGCTGAACCGGGCGCGCCCTTTGGGCCAGTGTTGCGCAGTATGCTGGATCAGGCGCTGGCTGACTGCGCGGCCCTGGGCTTTTCCACCAGCAATTTTGATGGATACATCGGCCATGCGGAGTTTGGCGAAGGGCCGGACGAGGATGCACTGGCGATATTGGCCCATTTGGACATTGTGCCTGTAGGCGATGGATGGACAGTAGAGCCTTTTGAAGCGCTGGTCAAGGATGGCAAAGTGTACGCTCGCGGAGCCAGTGACAACAAAGGCCCTGCAGTAGCGGCGCTGTATGCCATGGCGGCTGTCAAACAGGCAGGCATTCCATTAAAGCGCAAAGTGCGCCTGATCCTGGGCTGCGATGAGGAAAGCGGATGGAAAGATATTGAGCATTATCAAAGCGTTACCACCATGCCGCGCAGCGGTTTTAGCCCCGATGCCGCGTATCCTGTTATCAACATTGAAAAAGGCGGATATTTTCTCACGCTGAAAGCCATGCCTGCAGGCGAAGGTCTGCGTGTGCTGCGCTTCAACACCGGTGAACGCCGCAACGTGGTGCCGGGCGCTGCGGAGGCCCTGGTAGTGGGCAATGAAGCCCTGGCCGATCGCGCCCGCAGCTTGGCAAAAAAACATGGCTGGCCTCTGACGGCCACGGTTGAGGACGGTACAGTCCGCCTGCACACGGTGGGCATTACCGGGCATGCGGCATTCCCCCATCTGGGGCGCAATGCTATCGGCCAGATGCTGATCCTGCTGCGTGATTTGGACGCGCAGGCTGCGTGGTGCCAACTGGCCAATGCCATTGGCATGGAGTATGATGGTCAGGGCTTAGGTATTGCGGCAGAGGATAGCGCATCCGGGCCGCTTACCTGCAACTTAGGCATCATTCGATATGATGGAGATGGTATCAAGGCGACGCTGGACATTCGATATCCGTTGCTGGTTAATCCAACGCATCTTCCTGCACTTGCGCGGCAGAAGCTGCCCGGTTTTGAGGTCATCGGTCAGGCTGGTAAGCCCCCACATTTTGTTCCTGAAGATAGCGAGCTGGTACAAGGCTTGTTGGATGCCTATCATGAGGTAACAGGCCTGGAACGCAAGACCATCGCCATTGGCGGCGGCACCTATGCGCGCGTGCTGCGTGAGGGCGTGGCCTTTGGCGCGCTGTTCCCTGATGAAGAAGACATTGCCCACCAAGCGGACGAATATGTGTCGTTGGACAGTCTGCACAAAAGCATGCGGATATTTGCGCGTGCCATTGTCAAGCTGGCCGGTAAGGAAGCGTAAATGGATAAGAATGAGAACCAGCAGGTATTGACCTGCATCAGTTGCCCGGTGGGCTGCCGCATGACCGTTACGCTCAAAGATGGACAGGTGCTGTCCGTTGAGGGCAATACCTGCAAGCGCGGCGAAGTGTATGCCCGTCAGGAAAGTGTGGCTCCTTTGCGCATGGTAACGGCTGTGGCACCGGTAGTAGACAGCGCTACCCCCATTAGCTTGAAAACCGAACAACCCATCCCCAAGCAGCGCATTGCACAATGCATGCAGGAGGTACGATCACTGCAGCTTCATCTGCCCATTGCAGCCGGGCAGGTACTACTTGACGATGTGGCAGGGACGGGCGTGCGCCTGATTGCCACCAAATCCCTGCCCTAAGAAGGGAGGATACAATGGCCCTTTCCCCTATTATTATGCAACCCGCATACCGCTACGGCGCGATGACGCCATGGGGCGGCACCCGCTTAGGCGAGCTATATGGTCGTGAGCTGCCCGATTCGCGTACCGGCGAAAGCTTAGAGGTCAGCGCCATTTCAGGGCTGAACAGCCGCGATGCTGACGGCACCCCTTTGTGCGAGTTGATCAACCGCTACGGTCGCCTGCTGATGGGCACCGACATCAAAGGCGACTTCCCGCTGCTGCTTAAATTGATTGATGCCAAGGATCAACTGAGCGTGCAGGTGCACCCGGACGATACCTATGCCAACAAAAACGAGGGCAAGGCTGGAAAAACCGAAGCCTGGGTGGTGCTGCATGCGCTGCCGGGCGCAGAACTGGTCTATGGCATCCAGGAGGGTGTAGACCGTGAAACGCTGCGCCGCGCGTCGGAGCAAGGTGCGGCGGTAGAAGGCCTGTTGCGCCGTGTTCCTGTCGCGGTCGGGGATGCGTTTTATATTCCGGCAGGCACCGTGCATGCCATAGGCGCAGGCATTGTGTTGTACGAAATTCAACAATCCAGCGATGTGACCTATCGTTTCTATGATTGGGGGCGCCGCGACAAGCACGGCAATCTGCGCCCATTGCATTTGGTCAAAGCGCTGGATGTTACAGTGCTGGGCGATGCGCCCCAGGCCGTAGTACCCAAACAATTATCCCTAGATTCGGGTAGCGGCACGCTGGAGCGTCTGTTTGATACCCCGTTCTTCGTGACAGACCGCTACATCAACTGTACGGATGTGCTTTTAAAAGCTGACCACAGGCGTTTTTCTATGCTCACAGCATTAACCGAAACTGTTCTGCGTCAAAGCGATGGCAAAATTACCACGCTTGTGCCCGGGCAGACAGCGTTGTTGCCTGCCTATCGGCACGATATTACTGCCACGGGGGATGGTTTCCTGATATCAGCCCCTCAGGTTACGGGCTGATTGGCGCACAAAAAACCGGCTGGTTGTGAACTGCACACCAACCGGTTTTTTGCGTTGGAAGCTTACTTTCCAGGCACCGTGAACACGGGGATTACGCCGCCCTTGAACTCGGGGCTGTTGAGGATAAAGTCATACGTCTTCTGGGTGAACAACACCTTTTTGAGCGCCTTCACAAAGTCCGCATTCTCGTTTTCGGGCTTGACCACGATGAAGTTGGTGTAGGTTTTGCCTGCTTCGCCGTCGCTGGGCTCCAGGAAGAGGGCATCATCCTTGGGGCTTAAGCCTGCACCGGTGGCATAGTTGCCATTGATGACCGCATACGCTACATCCTGCAGCGCTGCCGGGATAAGTTCGGCGTTCAGCTCGTCAATGGCAATGTTCTTGGTGTTTTCCACGATGTCAAGCACCGTAGCGCCGGTCTGCGGGGTCAAGCCGTCCTTGAGCTTGATGATGCCGGCATCCTGCAGCAGGAACAGAGCACGCGCGCCGTTGGTGGGGTCGTTGGGGATAGCGATGTGATCGCCCTCTGCCAGCTCATCCAGTGCCTTCTTGCTGCCTGCATACAGGCCAAACGGCTCGTAGTGCACGCCGATAGCACCAACCAGCCTTTCCTTTTCAGATACACTTTCGTTGTATTGTGCCAGATACGGACCATGCTGGAAGTAGTTGGCCTGCAGGTCGCCTGCGGCGGTGGCAGGGTTGCCGGTGACATAGTCGGTCAGCACTTTGATTTCCAGCTCGAAGCCTTCCTTTTTCAGGTCTTCTTTCACGGCCTCCAGGATGTTGCCGTGTGGCGGCACGGTGGCACCAATCAGGATCTTCTTGGTCTTGTTCAGCTGCGGTACAATCAGGATGGCTGCCACCACAATTACGACCAGGGCAATCAGGGCAAGATGAGATTTTTTCAGTTTCATGGGGTACTCCTTTCAAAATAAATGCTTGTTTGGGGAATCAGTGTTTTCTGTGGTCGATCGATTTAGAGACCCGGTTACCGATTATTGCAGTAATCTGCACCAGGATAACCAGCAAGATGCTTGCGTAGTACATGACATCCAGTTGCCGCAGGTTAATGCCCTTGACAATGGCAATGGCGCCGAGGCCGCCGCCGCCTGCCGCGCTGGCCATGGCCGTATACCCAAGGATGGTTACCATGGAGATGGCAGCGCCGCTGACCAGCGAGGGCATGGCTTCCGGCACCATGACCTTAAAGATCATTTGTGCATTGGTTGAACCCATGGACTGGGCAGCTTCCAGAATGCCATGGTCTACCTCCTGCAGGGAGCTTTCCACCATGCGCGCTACATACGGGAAAGCGCTGACCACCAACGGCACGATCAGGGATTCGGTACCGATCGCCCTTCCCATAATGGCCCGTGTGACCGGGAACAGCATCGCCAGCAGGATGATGAACGGGATAGAGCGCAGGAAATTAATAATTGTGCCCAATACTGCGTTGAATCGCGGGGCGGCCATGATATTATTGGGGCGCGTCACCACCAGCAGCACCCCCAGCGGCATACCAATGAGATAGGCAAACAGCGTGGAAGGAATGGTCATGCGCAGGGTTTCCAGCAACCCTTGCCACAGTAATTGCACCAGCTGTTCCGTACTCATTTTGTATTCACCTCCTTGACGGTCATTCCCTGGGATGTCAAATAGGCAACAACTGTCTCCTTCTCCTTAGGGTTTGCGGGCATTTCAATGAGCATTTGCCCATATGATTTGCCGCCCAAATGCCGGATGTTGGCGGACAGTATGTTGATCAAGATGCCGTGCTCTTTAATCAGGTTGGCGATGACAGGCTGCTCTGCGGAGGAGCCGTCAAACACAATACGCAGCGAGGGCAGTTCGGGATCCTCGTCCGGCGCTTCGGGCAAGATACCAAACAATCGCTTGCCGGCCTCTGATTGTGTGTGCATAAACACTTCATCCACGGTGCCTTCCTCGGCCACACGGCCACCATCCAGAATAGCTACCCGTGTGCAGATTTGACGGATAACCGCCATTTCATGCGTGATAAGGACAATGGTAATCCCAAGACGCCGGTTGATATCCTGCAACAATGCCAGAATAGACTGCGTTGTCATGGGATCCAGCGCGCTGGTCGCCTCATCACACAGCAACACCTCGGGCTCGCTGGCCAGCGCGCGGGCAATGGCTACGCGTTGCTTCTGCCCACCGGATAGCTGCGCGGGGTAGGCGTTGATTTTATCCTCCAGGTCTACCACCTTAAGCAGTTCCTTGACCTTGCGCTCCATATCTTTTTCGGGAACACCTGCAATTTCCATTGGATACGCGATGTTGCGCGCCACTGAGCGCTGCATAAACAAGTTAAACTGCTGAAAGATCATGCTCACTTTGCGGCGGGTGGCAATCAACTCGGCCTGATTCATGGCCATGATGCTGCGGCCTTTGTGCAACACATCACCAGCCGTTGGGGTATCCAGACGATTGATGCAGCGGATCAACGTAGATTTTCCGGCACCGCTCATCCCGACAATGCCGTAAATATCGCCTTTGTTAATGCTTAAATTGACGTCGCTTAAGGCATCTACCCGACCATCGGCAGTCTGGTAGGTTTTGTGTAAGCCCTTGATTTCAATTACGGGTACCGAATCGTTTTGCACCATTGGCTCCTTCCGCTTACATACAAAAAGCCCACTACGCACTTTCTGCGAGCGGGCTTGTGCTAACTAATTAAATCAAGCGACGCAACACAAGAAGCGCGGGAGGTACTCACGCATCATCATAGACATTCGCATCGCCATGTACTGTTTCATGTGAGATCCTCCTTTCCTTCGTGTTACAGAAATAATGCTATCAAACAGTACCGGGTGTTGTCAACCCTTCTTCAAAAAAGTCGGTGTTTTTCGTGTATTTGCAGTGATTATAGCTTTATATGTTTTCTGCAAGCACCTCTGTTTCTCTCGCCAGTTCTTCTTCGGCCTTCTCCCAACGAATGTAGGCTGCATCAACGCTTTCCCGGAGGCGCGCAATGTCCTGGCTAATTCGCTGTGCCGCCACATGGTCGTTATATACATCCGGCAACAGCAGGCTATCTTCCAAAGCCTGCATGTCCTGCTCTAACTTTTCCACCGCATGTTCTGCTTCTTTCGCTTGTGCAGTTAACTCATCCATGCGCTCTTTTTGGGCACGCGCCCTGCGCTGTTCTTTGACAATTTCCGTGCGTGTGCGGGTATCTCCATCATCTATAGCCGTTCGTTTGCCTTGAGCAGCCATCCACTGGTCAAAGCTGCCGTCAAAAACCTCAATGCCTTCCGGCGTTAAAAACATCAATTTGCTGGCAATACGGTTGATGAAGTATCGGTCATGGGAAACCGCCAGAATGGTACCCTCAAAATCCTCCAGTGCCAGCTCCAATTCCTCCCGGCTGTCAGCGTCCAGATGGTTGGTGGGCTCGTCCAGAATTAAAAAGTTATCCCGTCTGAGCATCAGCTTGGTCAGCGCAACGCGCGCACGCTCACCGCCGGACAATGTATCCACAGTGGCAAACACATCCTCACCGGAAAACAAGAATCTGCCCAGCGCACCGCGCACCTCATGCTGCTCCAAGCGCGGAAAATCATCCCACACCTCATCCAACACAGTTTTGCTGCCAGTGAGCGTCTGCTGTTTTTGATCGTAATAACCTTTGTCCACATTGACACCAAACCATACTTCACCAGTATCTGGCTTCTGCCGCCCTACCAGGCAATCCAGCAGCGTGGATTTACCCACGCCATTGGCCCCCATCAGCACCACACGTTCCCCGGATTGCATGGATAAGTTGACCTGCGAAAGCACCTGCTTTTCACCGTAAGCTTTGGACAAATTCTTTACACGCAGTGCGTCTTCCCCCATCCGGCGCCGTGCCTGAAAACGGAACGCAATCTGTTTTTCTTCCATGGGCCTTTCCAAAATTTCCATACGCTCCAGCGCCTTTTCGCGGCTTTCAGCAGCGCGGATGGATTTTTCGCGGTTGAAACTGCGATAGCGTGCAATGATTTCCTGCTGGCGTTTGATTTCCTTTTGCTGTAGGTCATAAGCCTTCTGGCGTGCATCAAACCGCTGTGTGCGTTGCGCAATATAGCGGGAATAATTGCCTTGATAGGTTTCCGACACGCCAAAGTGGATTTCGGTAACGCTGGTGCAGATACGATCTAGAAAATAGCGGTCGTGCGATACCACAATCACAGCGCCGCGGTACTCCATCAGATATTCTTCCAGCCAGTTGAGCGCCTCCAGATCCAAGTGATTGGTGGGCTCATCCAGTAAAAGCAGGTCGGGCTGCTGCAACAGCAGCTTGGCAAGGCCCAAGCGCGTCAGTTCACCGCCGCTTAGTTTGCATGCTTCCTGGGTTAATTGCTCTTTGGTAAATCCAACACCGGTCAGCACGCCCTGCACGCGAGATTGTATAGAAAAACCATCTGCCGTTTCAAACGCACGTCCCAGACGTTCATATTCGGTGCCAATACGCAGTAATTCATCGGCATTGGCGACAGCCATGTCCTTTTCCAGCTGGCGCATACGCCGTTCTATGCGGAAAAGATCATCAAAGACTGATTCCGCTTCTTCCCATACTGTGCGTCCTGGTTCGGTTTCAAAACTTTGCGCCAGATATCCTACCTGCAATCCCTTTTGCAGGGACAACTGGCCACCATCCATGGGCGTTTGTCCGCCCAAAATGCGCAGCAGCGTGGTTTTGCCGCTACCATTAACCCCCACCAGCGCCATGCGCTCCTGCTGCTCCAAAGCAAAACTCACATCCCGCAGCACCTCAACGATGCCAAAGGATTTTGATATATGCTGTGCTGTGCAGATAATAACGCCCATGGTTTCCCTTCGCCCACAAAAAAAGCTGGCGCATGCGCGTCAGCCTGTCTTAATCCCGCCTCTTACTTGATGAAGATCATCAGCAGCGCCAACACGACAAATACGCTGGCCGATACTTTGGTAATCAACACCAAGCGTCCCTGCGCGGTCTTGGCCTTGTTTTTACCCAAGAAACTATCGCTTCCACCGCCCGTCAGGGCCGACATGGCATCATCATCGCCCTTTTGCAGCAGAACCGACACGATCATCACCAGCGAGGCAATAATCAGAAGAATGTTGACAACCAGTTGAGCAGTGCTCATCGATCCAGTTCCTCCTTAGTACATAAAGCAAGATACAATATACCACGAATTCTCGGCCTTCTCAACCCTGCGACGAAGATTTCATGTTTACAAAACAGCTTTTATTCGGGTATGATGTCTTTCAAGAAGTAAGCGGCTATGTGTCGCCGTGAGAATAGGAGGGTTTCCATTGAGTGTACTGACCTACAAGTGCCCATCCTGCGGAGCGCCGCTGACGTATGACGGCAGCAAGCAGGAGCTGACCTGTGGCAGCTGTGGCAACTCCTTCACCCCGGATGTGGTGCGCGAAGTGGCCGAGATTGAAAGCCAGGATACCGGCTTTGAACGCATGGAATGGGATATGCAGGATGGCCCTTTCAGCGAAGCCGAAGCTGCGCACACCAGGGCGTACTCCTGCTCTTCCTGCGGTTCGCAGCTCATGACTGATGAAACAACTGTGGCCACCAATTGTGCGTTCTGCGGTAGCCCAGCCATCCTCGAAGTACAGTTTACCGAAGAAACTCGTCCGCAAGTCATTGTGCCGTTCCTGATCAGCAAGGAAAAGGCCACGCAAATGTTTAAGGATTATTTCAAAGGCAAACGGCTGCTGCCCAACCTGTTCCTCAAAAACAACCATATAGACGAAATCCGGCAGTTGTATGTGCCATATTGGATGTTTTCCTGCCAAGCCGATGCGCGACTGACGTATAACGCCACGCAGGTAAGCTCTCACCGCAGTGGCGACTATGAAGTTACCCGTACGCGTCATTTTCTGGTGCGCCGCGCAGGCACGCTCAATTTTGCAGATCTTCCGGTGGATGCCAGCAGCAAGATGGACAACAATATCACCGAATCCATAGAACCCTATAACATGGGTGACGGTATTCCTTTCTCCCCTGAAACGCTGTCGGGCGCCTTGGCCAACCGTGCTGACCAAACGCCCGAGCAATGTGTGGATCGCGCCAACCAGCGGGTACGGAACACCACAGAGGATGTGTTCCGCTCCACGGTGCAGGGGTATACCACGGTCGTGCCGCGCAGCACGTCCATCCGCATTAAAGACGGTTCCAGCGTGCCAGTGCTGCTGCCCGTCTGGGTGATTACTACGGTAAAGAATAAGAAAACCTATACCTTTGCCATCAACGGGCAAACTGGCGAATTAACCACCGACATACCGTATTCCAAGGCCAAGTTTCACATGTGGCTGTGGGGGGTTACCGGGATGATTGGCGGCGGTGCGTCCATCGCGGCGTATGTGCTGGCCCGGCTGGGGGTGCTCAGATGAAAAGGCGTGTGTTTTTCGGCCTGTTGGCTATCGTGATGGTGGCAACCCTGTTGGCCAGTGCACAGGAACAACCCTTGCAGCACGTGGCAGATCTGGCTGATGTGCTGACAGACCAGCAGGAAGCTCAACTGAACGAGCAACTGCAAGCCATCTACGATGATCTGGGGTTTGACAGCCTGATTATCACGGCCAATGATTATCAATCTATGGCCGGTGACCGTTATGCAGCTGAATACTATGAAAAATTGCGCAGCCCGCAGCAATATCCCAACGGCGTGGCGTTGATATTCAACCCACATTCGGGGCCAAACGGTGAAATATGGGAGGCCGCGCGCGGCACGGGGAAAAGCATGCTGGGCGCTCAGGGGGATGATGCGCTGTTTGATGTTGTGCGTCCATACGCGCGTGATCGCGATTACTTTGGTATGTTCCAAGCGTATGGTGAGTATCTGCGCACGTCTGTCACACCTTCTACTCCCGCTGAGGTGGCTGGAAAGTATGGAGTCTATGGGCTTGTTGCAGGCTTTGTAGTGGCCCTGATTTCTGCGCTAACCATGAAAGCAAAACTAAAAACCGCACGCCGTCAAACTGCAGCCGATCGTTATGCCATGTGTGATACGCTTAACGTGACACAGGCGCATGATCTGTACCTGTATGAAACCGTGGTGCGCAGGAAAATCGAGAAACCCAAGTCCAGCAGCGGAGGTGGCAGCAGCTTCACCAGCAGCAGCGGTACATCCTACAGCAGTCGCGGCGGCAAGCTGTAACAATATCTTTGACAAATAGCATCATCCCCGTAGCCTTGCGCTGCGGGGATGATTTGTGCTGGATCAAATTGGCAGGATTCCCAAATGTTCCAACAGAATTTTTGTACCCAACAAAATGAGCACACTGCCGCCCGCCAGCTGCGCCTGGCTTTCAAACCGGGTGCCAAACCTGCACCCGATGGACGTGCCCGCCAGCGAAATGACAAATGTAATGCACCCAATAAAAGCAACCGATACAAAAACATTGGCATTCAGAAAAGCCAGAGCAACGCCTACTACCAGCGCATCAATGCTGGTGGCCAATGACAGCAGCATAAGCTCGCCAAAGCGCACAGGTACGCCAGTTTGTTCCTCTTCGCCATTCCCGTTTGCCACGTCCCAGATCATTTTCCCGCCAATCAGAGCCAACAGGCCAAAGGCCACCCAGTGATCAAATTGTTCAATATATGCGCTGAACTGCTGCCCCAGGAAATAACCAATCAGCGGCATCACGGCCTGGAATATGCCAAACGAGGCTGCTATTTGTAAATTGACATGATATGCTCCCCGGCGAATACATGCCCCTTTACAGATAGCTGCAGCAAATGCGTCCATGGCCAGTCCGGCAGACAAAAGGATCAGTTCCCAATAGGTCATGCATTATCCTCTAAAGCAAAGATCAGTTGAATAATGTTGCGTTAAAAACATAGCGGTTCACGTACCACCAATACTTGTGGTACAGCCCTTTGCGTTGATACAACGCGCGCAAAGCCTTGTATAGGATGATTTTGACACGGATGTTCGGAACCAAATCAAACAGTGTACGCCAGGTTTGGCTTTTGATGTTGCGGTTGTACTGATATACACTGTCCTTTAAAAATGCCACGCTGTTTACCGCTCCATTATAATATGTATTGAACACATAGTCCTCTCCCCAGGCGATGTCGGTGCGGAAGCGAAGGTTCATCCCTTCAATAAGGCTGCGACGATACAGCTTATTCCACAGCACGCTGTAGTAAAAACTGCCTGGCCGGCGCACATACGCATCCAGAAAAGTGGTCTTGTCCATTGAGCAATCCTGCTTTACCAGGCTGCGCACTGTAGCAGTACGGTTGGATTGCTTGAATATAAAAGCGGCAATGACAAGATCATGACCTTTTATGGCATCCAGCAGGCGGTCAACGGCACCCTCCAGCAACATATCATCGCTGTCTACAAAAAGGATAAATTCTCCTGTTGCAACATCAAGGCCTGCATTGCGTGCCGCACCTGGCCCGGCATTTGCCTGATCAATCACACGGATGCGGCCATCCTTGCTTGATAACTGCTGACACACCTGCAGGCTGTCATCCTTGCTGCCATCGTTAATTAATATAATCTCCGATTGTTGAGGTACCTGATCCAATACGCTTTTCACAGCATCGCACAAGTGCTTTTGTGCATTATAAACCGGGATGATGACGCTTACTGTCGGGTTGACCATACCACCTGTTCCTCTCATTTACAGTCAAGAAAGTGTAGCACATCATGGCACCGGGTGCAAACCTGCGTTGACATAAGGAATCAAGGCAAATTATACTGCCAATATCTGCGAAAGGAGCCATTATGCCCAAATTGAAAGGCAAGCTTGTCCCCGTGATTAGTCTGATTCTGACAGCCCTATTGCTGGTTGCTGTGTTGTGGGCGTCCAATGATCTCAAATGTAAGCAACAGGAACTGGCCTATCTGGAAAGCATTACCCCTGCCCCCACGCTGGCCCCGCCTACCCTCTTTGCCAGGCCTACAGAGATGCTCCTGCGCTCCGGTTCCATAGGGCCTGAAGTAGAGCACCTGCAGCAACGGCTGCAGGCGTTAGGTTACTATATTGGTGAGATTGACGGCCGATTTGGCGGCGGCACACGCACGGCGGTGGAGATTTTTCAGGCCCAGCACAACCTAAAGAGTGACGGCATGGCAGGTGCTGAAACGATGGCAGCCCTGTTTGCAGATGCCGCGCAAACCATGGCACCACAGCCTAGCCCTTCCCCTATGCCGTAACTCAGATGGGATGACATTTTATTACGCTATCATGCCTATGGCACAGCGTTATTATTAGCGTGCTGGCTAAGTATGTGTGTTATAATGTATGTACGGCCGCAATTACATTTCGGCTGATTGATTATGTAAAGGAGTATTCGATGACCCAGGCCTATACATCTAAAAATATTGAAGTTCTCGAAGGTCTGGAGGCCGTCCGTATGCGGCCGGGCATGTACATCGGCACCACCGGTGTGCGCGGCCTGCATCACTTGCTGTGGGAAATTGTAGACAATGCTATTGATGAGGCTGCCGACGGACATGCCACCGAGATTGCTGTAACCCTGCACAAGGATGGTTCCTGCAGCGTGTGGGATGATGGCCGGGGCGTGCCGGTAGATAAACACCCCACGTTGGGCATTTCGGGCGTTGAATTGATTTATACCAAGCTGCATGCAGGCGGCAAGTTTGGCCATCAAAGCTATGGCTACTCCGGCGGTTTGCATGGTGTTGGTGCCAGCGTGGTCAACGCGCTATCCTCCTGGCTGACGGTGGATTCCTACCGTGACTGGACACATTGGCAGATGCGCTTTGAAAGTGTGTATGATTCCAAGGACAAGAAAATCCACCCCGGTAAACCTGTTACCGAATTGACACGTGTGGGCAACACCCGCAAGCGCGGCACGCTGGTGCGCTTTATGCCCGACAGCAAGGTATTTGAAGACACGCGCTTCAACGGCGAGGTAATCTCCCGCCGTCTGCGCGAGTTGGCCTACCTAAACCGCGGCGTTCGCATTACCTTAACGGACGAAACTGCGCCCCAGACTACAGTGGCGGAGTATCAGTTTGAGGGCGGTATTGCGGACTATGTGCGCTTCCTTACCAACGATAAGGCTGTCATGCACCCGGATCCCATTGTGCTGGAGGGCAACAAGGACGATATCCTCTGCCAGGTAGCCATGCAGTATACCGATGCCTATACCGAATCAGTATTTTCTTACGTCAATAATATCCCTACTGTGGAGGGCGGTGCGCACGAGATTGGATTTCGTGCAGCGCTGACCAAATGCCTGAACGAATACGCACGTAGGATTGGTACACTCAAGGAAAAGGATGCCAATCTGTCCGGGGAGGATTTCCGTGAGGGCCTAACCGCAGTGCTGACCATCAAAATCAAAAACCCACAATTTGAAGGGCAGACCAAAGGCCGCCTGGGCAACACCGAAGCCCGCCCTGCTGTTGAAGCCATTGTGACGCAACGGCTGACGGAGTTTTTGGAGGATTTAAAAAATGCCGACTTGGCCGCGCAGATTATCGAAAAATCTGTGCGCTCAGCCAAGGTGCGCGAAGCAGCGCGCAAGGCGCGCGAGGTAGCTCGCACCCGCAATGCGCTGGAGGCCGCCCCATTGGTGGGCAAGTTGTCCAGCTGTACCGGGCGCAACGCGTCGGAAAATGAGCTGCTTATTGTAGAAGGCGACAGCGCTGGCGGCAGTGCGAAACAAGGGCGCGACCGGCGCTTTCAGGCCGTGCTGCCATTGCGCGGAAAACCCTTGAACGCTGAAAAGAAACGTATTGACCAGGTGCTGAACAATGAGGAGTTCCGTTCCATCATCACCGCATTAGGCACCAACATTGATGAGGATTTTGATATATCGTCCTTGAAATACGATAAAATTATTATTCTCTCGGATGCAGACCAGGACGGCGCACACATTCGGGCGATTCTGCTTACGTTCTTCTTCCGCTATATGCGCGAGCTGGTGGCCAAGGGGCATGTGTACATCGGCATGCCGCCGCTGTACTTGGTACGGCATAGCAGTGGCGATCGATATGCGTACAACGACAAAGAATTGCAGGAAATCACCGCAGGCTTAAAAAACTATACGCTGCAGCGCTATAAGGGCTTGGGCGAGATGAACCCCGAACAGCTATGGGAAACGACTATGGATCCTGCGCGCCGAAAATTGATGCAGGTAACCATTGAAGATGGCATCGAGGCGGAGCATATGATCAGCCTGCTGATGGGTGACAAGGTGGAACCCCGGCGCGAGTACATCGCCAAGCATGCAGATTTTTCCCGCCAGGATGATTTTGATGAAAAACGCCCCACGGCACAGCCTGCCCCCGCTCAGTAAGGAGATAGTATGGCCCGCAAGACACCCCCACCCATCGAACCTGAAATCATCCAAACCTCGCTGGAGGTAGTGATGCACAACAGCATGCTCCCCTATGCGGAGTATGTTATTTTAGAGCGTGCACTGCCCCGCGTCGAGGATGGGCTGAAGCCCGTGCAGCGGCGCATCCTGTATACCATGCAGGAGTTGTCCTTAACCCCCGACAAACCCCACCGCAAATGTGCCCGCATCGTCGGTGACTGCCTGGGTAAATATCACCCGCACGGCGATACCTCGGTATACGATACGCTGGTACGCATGGCGCAGCCGTTTTCTCTGCGCGGCACGCTGGTGGACGGGCACGGCAACTTTGGCTCTATCGATGGTGATTCTCCTGCGGCCATGCGCTATACCGAGGCCCGGATGACGCCGCTGGCTATGGAAATGCTGCGCGATATCCAGAAGGATACCGTGCCCTTCCGGTTAAACTTTGACGATACCCTGCACGAACCGGACTTGCTTCCTTCGCGATTCCCCAACCTGCTTGTCAATGGGGCCTATGGCATTGCCGTAGGGTTGGCGACCAATATGCCGCCACATAATTTGGGTGAGGCCATCCGCGCAGTTATTTATCAGATTGATCATCCCCAGGCTTCGGTAGAAGATTTGATGCAGGTTTTGCCTGCGCCAGATTTTCCCACCGGCGGGGTGCTTGTTGATAATGGCGAGATTGCAGAAGCCTACCGCACCGGCCGCGGCAAATTGATATTGCGTGCCAAGGTACACATCGAAAGCGGGCGTTCCGGACGGCATCTGTTGTGCATTACCGAGGTACCCTATCAGGTCAACAAGGCGCAGATGCTGGAAAAAATCCTGAAGCTTTCGGAAGACAAGAAAGAAGCTCTGGGGGTTATCCATGACATTCGCGACGAATCCGACCGTACCGGCATGCGCGCAGTGATCGAGCTAAAGCGTGAGGCTGATCCGGAGCAGATTTTGTCATACCTGTACAAGTACAGCGACTTGCAGGTTACTTTCGGCGTCAACATGGTGGCCATTGCGGAGGGAAAACCTGCGCAATTGTCACTGCCGGAGGTTATCCATCACTATATCCAGCACCAGCGTAATGTGGTCACCCGCCGCACGCAATATGAGCTGGATCAAGCGCTGGCGCGTGCACACATCCTAGAAGGCCTGATGGTGGCGGTAGACAATCTGGATGAGGTGCTGCAGATTATCCGTGCCTCCAAAAATGGCAAGGAAGCGCGGGATCGCCTGATGGCCCGGTTTGACTTTACCCAGATACAGGCACAAGCCATCCTTGACTTGCGCCTGCAACGCTTAACAGGGCTTGAAATCCTTGCGCTACGCAAGGAATTTGAGGAGATTCAGGCGCTTATCAAAAAGCTGCAGGGCATCCTGTCCAGCGAAAAGAAACTGCTGAAAGTCATCAAGGACGAGTTATCCGAGATTGCCGAAAAATATGCCGATGAACGGCGCACCGAGATCGTGCATGAAAGTGAGGCCATCCAGGCCGCTGCAGTGGATAACACCCCGATACCCGAAGAAACCATCGTGCTCTTTACCCGTGCCGGACAGCTGCGCCGCATGCATCCGCGCATCTATGAGCGCATGGAGCTGCCTGAAAATGCATCGGAGATGCCGGCATATATTTTCCGCACGCAGACCGATTACACGCTGTTGATATTTACCAATCTGGGCAACTGTTATCAACTGCCGCTGATGTCTTTGGAGGACTCTATGCGGCCCAAGGAACGCGGGCTGCTGCTGTCCGGCATATTAAGCGGGTTGGAGGACAACGAAACCTGTATGCATATGATGCCGGTGGGGCCGGATGAACTGGCCCACATGCCCGACCTGCTCTTTGTAACAGAAAAGGGCAATATCAAGCGCAGCAGTGCAGCTGAATACGAAATACGGCGAAGTAAATTTATAGCGCTGGGATTGAACAAGGACGATCAGCTGTTGACTGTCACATTGGCACACGACAACCGCGATGTTTATTGCCTGACTCAAGCAGGTATGCTGATAAGATTCGCTCTCAGCGACGTGCCGCAAATGGGACGGACAGCCAAAGGGGTACGTGCCATCCGCCTAAGCAAAGGCGATCATGTGGCCTGGGCTGGTACGTTAGACAACAATGATCAAATGATTTTATTCAGCGAACGCGGCTATGCCAAGCGCGTGCTGGGCAGCTCTATCGATGTACAGGGGCGCGGCGGCAAGGGCTCGCACGCTTTCTATTTCAACAAAAACGGCAACAACGGCACCCGCATCGCCGCCATGGTGAACCTGACCGCCCCGCGTAATTTCTCAGTCTTGCAAGCACAGGGCACCATGACCGAGCTATCCAGCGATGAAATCATCTGCCAGCCCCTTGCTGACCGGGGCAAGCCTTATGTTTTAGCTTTGATGGAGGATGTTGTGACCGACATCATCCTGTAAATGTGGTCTTTACGGAAAGGACAAGCCATGCGTGAACGCAGTTTCTTCATCTCCCCCCGGGCCGCCCTGATTGCATCCGCACTGGTGGCGGCATCGGCGGTGTTTTTGGCGTCAATGCCCTTGGCTTCTGTCAACTTGGGCACCATGATTCTATTTATTTATCCTTTTATTCTTCTGCTGATTGCGGGCTTGGCAGGTTTTGCTCCGGCCTTTGGTGCAGTTGCAATCCTGACGCTGGGCATGTATATATCGTCACGCTCTCTGGCGGCTTCCGCGCTATCCGCGCTGTATCTGCTGCCGCCGCTGGCGGCTTGGATGGCGTGTGTATGGCTGAAAAAACCTTTCTGGCATACCGTGGGCATCATGCTGGTTGCTTATATAGCCGTAGTTCTGGCCATCTACATGATGCTGCAGGCACAATCCGGCGGCAACATGGCGGCCTGGGGAGCCGAGGCTGCCATCAACGGCCTGCAAACATTGCCGGAGCGGGATGTGCTGCTGTATCTGTTCAGCCGTAGCGGCTTTTTACAGCTGAATACCGACACCGTAGGGCAGGTATTTATAGAAAACGGGCAGGCATGGTCCTTTACCCAGGAAGCGTTGACAGAGCTGTATAATCAGGTGCGTACGCGTGTGGACTTGTGGCTGCGTGGCGTAGTTCCTACGCTGATTTCCTCTATGTCCATTAACCTGAACGTTGCAGGCACAGCCGTGGCCCTGTACTATGCCCGCCGGCACGCGCAGCGCGTTTCGTTTAAGAACAACGACGATCAGCTTACGCATCTGTTTGAGCATATGTTGCCACCAGCTTTTTCCCAGTGGTATGTGCCCAAAAAGTACGGGAGTTTGCTATGGATGTTGGGGGGCTTTTACCTGTTAAGCCGCCTGAGCCGTAACCCAACATTGTTCCTGGCCGGCGGAATGATGTATAATGTGTTTGCGGCAGTCTATGTACTGCAAGGGTTAAGTCTGGTCAACAGCTTTCAGAAGGCAAGGGGAGCGCAGCCGCGCACGCGCGGGCTGACCATTGTGCTTTTGTTTATGATAGCATCGCCCTTTGCCATGATGCTGGGGATATTCGATCAGCTTCGCGACCCGCGCAAATTGCGCAAGCAGACAAACACAGACGCCGATAGCCCACTTGACAGGAGGATGTGACATGAAAGTTATACTGACACAGGATGTTCCCGGAACTGGCAAAAAAAACGAGGTTGTAACGGTCAGCGATGGGTTTGCCCGCAATTATCTGTTCCCTCGCAAATGGGCGCGCGAAGCTACCCCAGCTGCCATCCGTGAAATTGAGCGCAGAAACGAGGCTGAACGCGCCCAGGAAATGGAACGTGTAGCCGCGGCAGAGCAGTTAGCCTCTGAGCTGCGCGACAAGGTCATCCTGCTGCGCGCCAAATGCGGCGATAAAGGCCGCCTGTATGGCAGCATCACGGGGCAGGAAATTGCCGATGCGCTCAAAGAGCAGCACCACACCGAAATTGATCGGCGCAAGATTGAGTTGGCTGACCCCATCCGCACGGTAGGCGAATATACTGTAACTGTGACGGTCTATGCTGGGATTAAGGTGCCCATGAAGGTACAGGTCGTCCCGTTTACTCAGGAATAAGTCACAGGAAAGGAACCTGTTTTTCGCATGGAATCCTACGCCCCTGCAGAGTTCACACCGCGTGCTGTCCAGACGCCGCCCAACAGCATAGAAGCTGAGCGGTCTGTTCTGGGTGCCTTGATGATGGATCAGGCGGCCGTTGTGCTGGGCATGGAGATGCTGACAGCGGAAGATTTTTATCACCCGCAGCACGCGGCCATCTTTGGTTGCATGCGTACCCTGTACCTGCAACCCCGTGCCATTGACATTATGACGCTGGATGAAGAGCTGCGCCGCACCGGCCTGTTGACTGGCATCGGCGGCGCAGAATATCTGGTGGATCTGATTAAAAACGTGCCCACCACCGTCAACGTCCGGCATTATATCGATATCGTGATAGAAAAGGCCACGCTGCGCCGTCTCATCCGCGCGGCGGACGCCATCTCCCAGCACAGCTACCAGGAGCGCATGCCGGTGGAGGACATCCTGCTGTTTGCCGAAAATGCGGTGTTTGACATCGTCATGAAGCGCTCCGGTGGCGAGCAGTTGGAGCACATCGGCGAAGCCATAACGGCTGCCTATGCGCATATGGAGGAGCTGGATCGCAACAAGGGCGGAATCAGCGGTGTGCCTACAGGCTTTAAGGACCTGGACACGCTGCTGACCGGCCTGCATCCGGGTGAGCTGATTCTGGTGGGCGCGCGCCCCAGCATGGGTAAAACCAGTTTTGCGTTGAATATTGCAACGAATGCCGCACACGCTGGGCATTCGGTGGCTGTGTTTAGCTTGGAAATGCCCAACGAGCAACTGGCCATGCGCATGATGTGCTCCGATGCGCATGTAAACATGCAAAGCGTGCGTAATGGTACTCTGCGTAATGAGGACTGGAAACGCTTGTCTGAATCTGTTCCTGCACTGGCCAGCTCTCGCATGTATTTGGATGATTCGTCCAGCCTGTCCCCCTCGCAGCTGCGCAGCAGGTGCCGCCGCCTCAAGATGGAAAAGGGGCTGGACCTGATCGTGATAGACTATTTACAATTGATGATGTCCGATGGCAAGGCTGAAAACCGCCAGTTGGAAGTCAGCGAGATTTCCCGCAAATTGAAAGGCATTGCGTTAGACTTGCGCGTGCCGGTCATTGCTTGTGCACAGCTGTCCCGCGCCAACACCCAGCGCGCAGAAAAGCGCCCCATGCTGTCCGACCTGCGTGATTCAGGTTCTATCGAGCAGGACGCAGATGTGGTGATGTTTTTGCATCGCGACAACTACTACAAGGAAAACGCCGAAGCCACCAACCTGATGGAAGTAATTTTAGCCAAGCAGCGCAACGGCCCGCTGGGCACGGTCAAGCTGAACTGGTTGGAAGAGTATACCCTGTTTACCAATGTATACAAGAAGGATGAATAGAATGACTCAACAAAGCATTGCAGCACTGCAAAAGGATGATAAGTTTGAAGGATTCCTGCTGGTCCGATCTGCGGAGCAGCGTGTGGGCAGCAATGGCAGCAGCTATTTGGATTTAACACTGGGCGACAAGACCGGTGACATGAACGCCAAGGTTTGGAATACGGCCGCCCCCGCCCCCCGCGTGGGAACAGTGCTCAAGGTGCGTGCTACGATTACGGAGTATAATGGTCGCCTGCAGATACGGGTGGAGAAATATCGTGCCAGCCAGAAGGATGACGAGGTTGACTTTTCACAGCTGGTAGCCACGGCCCCAGAACCGCCTGAGGACATGCTGGATGAGGTTATTCAGGTTATTGAAGGTATGACCAACCCCGTGCTCAAGCAGCTGACCTCTGCGCTGGTTAAAAAGGCGGGCGAGCCGCTGCTATATTTCCCCGCCGCGCAGCGGCTGCACCATGCCACACGCAGCGGCCTGTTGCATCATATCACCAGCATGTTGCGCGTAGCGGAAGCCATCTTGCCCTGCTATCCATTTTTGGATGGCGATCTGGTCAAGGCCGGTATCATTGTGCACGATTTAAGCAAGCTGGGCGAACTGAAAAGTGATGAGCTGGGCAACGTGCGCGATTATACGCAGGATGGCATACTTGTGGGGCATCTGGTGCGCGGCGTATCGTTGATAGAGCAAACAGCGCAGGAATTGGGTTTTTCCTATCAAGACGAATATGTCATGCTACTGGAACATATGGTTATCAGCCACCACGGCGTACCGGAGTATGGCAGTCCTCGGCCGCCCATGTTCCCGGAAGCTGAAATGCTGCACTGGATTGACGTGGTGGATGCACGGATGAATGAAATGCAGGGCGTGCTGCAGCGCCTGAAGCCCGGCGTGTTCAGCGAAAAAATCTGGTCGCTGGAGCGTCGGCTGTATCACCCGCGATACCTGTCCGAAGCAGATGTGGTGGATGTAGAATCTGACGGCACAGCGGATGAGGAGTATCAGGTGCCGGATGCAGACAACGCCTATGAACGCCTTTTATAGTGACAGAGCACATACGCTTGACGAAATACTACAAATTCGTTACAATTGCGTAAAGGTTATGTACCATTTCCATGGGTAAGACGGAGGAAGGTATGAAAAAGATTACATTTTTTGCAGTGCTGGTGATGTTGGCTCTGCTTGTTGCTGGTTGCGGAGGCCAGGGCAGCTCGGCAACCCCCACGCCCCCCATACAGCCCCCTCCCCTGGAGGAACCCGCCGCACAGCCGGAATCATCCGGCCTGGAAGGCTTGCCGGAGGGGTATAATCCCACGGATGAAGAAGATAAGGACGGCGAAATGGTGAATGGCATGGTGCCGGAAGCCGGTGCCATGCAATATGCCGGTGCCACGCCCATCCTGCTGGATCCTATCGATATGCCCACCGGAACGCCCCGTCCCCCGCTTACATTTACCTATGCGCCTTATACGGCAACGGGCTTAGGCCTTACCTTTGAGTCCGTCGCCGGTTATACGATTGATGACAGCACGCCCAACACCTATATTCTGACCGAACCGGCCGATCAGGTGAAAGATAACTATGCCGTGACCATTACCTTCACGGTGTCGCCAGTCGTGTCCAGCTACAAGAGCACCGATGCAAAGCGCGACCTGCAAGCCAAGGTGAAGGAGTTGGGCCAGGTCAACTACAAAAAGTGGGAGCCCACCTACACGGCGGAGCGCACCCTGCTGGACAAGCCGGGGTATTATGTCAACTATCGCGGCGTGCTGTTGGATGATACCATCGTGCGTGGCCGCATTCACATGGCCTTGCTGCCCGGCAACCGCCTGCTGATGATTCATATCAGCTACCCTGGCTGGTACGGGGATGATTACATCGGTGTGTTTACGCACATCCGCAATACCATCAAGGCTTTATAAACTGATAGAGGTTCAAAAATCAGGGAGGGTGCGCTTCGCCCCTCCCCTTTGTTTGCTTGTAATTTTGGAGTCGCATTAGACATCCATCTGTGTTTGCACTGCCCCTGTTGCCAGCTCTATCAGGGCTTCAGGCTCAGGCAATTCTTTCAGGCTGGTCAGCCCAAAGTGCTGTAGGAAACGGTCGGTCGTACCGTACAGGATAGGCCGACCAATGGTATCTTTGCGTCCCATCTCGCGCACCAATCCCTTATTGATCAACGATTGCAGCGAATAATCGCTTTTGACGCCGCGCACGGCCTCTACATCCAGGCGGGTGACGGGCTGCCGGTAAGCCACCACAGACAGCGTTTCCAGGGCGGCCTGCGAAAGTGATTGTCGCTGGATGGGCTGTAGCAGGCGCTCCACATACGGCGCATAATCAGCGCGCGTGGCCAATTGCACGTGCTGTCCGTAGCGGCGAAGCACCAGGCCATGTGCACCGCTGTTATACCGTTGCTCCAGCAAATCCAGCGCAGCAACAACAGCCTCCTCCTCTACTTCCATGGCGGTGGCCAGCGCAGATATCTCCGTTGCCTCACCGGCTACAAACAGCATAGCCTCCAGAATATTGGCTAAATTATTGGTCTGCAAGGTCTTTTTCCTCCTGGCTGCGCGCACGAAGCTGTATATCGCCAAAGATACCATCCTGCACTACCTGCGCACGTCCCAAGCGCAGCAGCTCCAGCAGGGCCAAAAACAGCGTAATCACTTCCTCGCGTTGCATGTCCTTGCTTACCAGTTGCTGGAAGCTGATTTCCCCTCGCCTTAGGGTGCGCATAATGCGCCGCATGCAATCAGGGATGGTGTGCCCGTCACGGTAAATTCGGTGCGCCGCCTCGCGGGTGGTATCCGCGCCAGCTGCTTCCTCACGCGCCATAACGCGTGCAAATGCAGCCAACAACCCTTCCAGCGTTAATCCGGTAATGTCCAGCGTGGGCGGCGGCAGCGGATATTCCTCAGGCAGCTTGGTATAGTGCTTGAGTGCATCCTGTTCCTGACGCTGCAAATCCTGCGCGATTTCCTTAAAGGCGGCATATTCCTCCAATTGCCGCATCAGCATCTCTTCGGGGCTTTCTTCCTCCGGCTCCTCCTCACGCGGCAGCATGGCACGGCTTTTGATTTCCAGCAGGGTAGCTGCCATGCGGATAAACTCGCTGGCTTCGTCCATGCTCACGGTGTTTTCGGACTCGCGTACGGATTGGATGAACTGCTCGGTAATCTCGGAAATAAATATATCCCGTATATCCAGCTTGGCCCGGTTGACCATGTAGAGCAGCATATCCAGCGGCCCTTCAAATTGGCTGATTTTTAGCGTCCAGGTGCTCATTAACCCAACCCCGGCAGCATCAGCATGCCCTGCAGCACGAAGGATTGAATGGCCGATATCGCTTGGCCCAGGAAATTGCCGATAAAATCTGTAGAAATCAGCAGAATGATAAGCCCTGCCTGCGCTATGCGGAACGCATGGCTGTAAAGGTTCAATCGGCCACGAAAGACAATATTGTTCATCGCATGAAAGCCGTCCAGCGGCGGAAAGGGCAGCAGGTTAAACAGGCCCAAGCCCAAGTTGACCAGTTGAAATTGAAACAAAAACCGCTGCACATGCAACAACGGCTGCGAAGCAATCAACGGTGTGAGCGCATATGCATACTGCGGATAGAGTTGAATGGCAAACAAGCGCCCAGTAAAACCTAAAATATCCTGATACCCCGCCACGGCGACAGCTTCCGGTCGATATAAAAACCTGCTGATCAGTACCGTCAGCAACATGGCCAAAAGAAACATAATTAGATTGGTCACTACGCCGGCCAGGGCCACCATAATATGATCCCGCCTGCCATTGCGAAAATTACGTGGATTGACAGGTACAGGCTTAGCCCAGCCCACCCCTATCAAAAACATGCTAATGGTACCCCACAGATCCAGGTGTTTCAAAGGGTTAAACGACAGCCGCCCAAGCTGCTTGGCTGTAGGATCACCCGCACGATAGGCCATATAACCGTGCGCGTATTCATGCAGCGTCAGTGCAATCAATACCGCCGGGGCACGGTATAGCATAAACAACAAAAACCCCTGCGGATCATCCCGCAACCATTCAAGCATTGTTTTCCCTCCTGTGTGCATTGCATCGCAAAAGCAGGGTTCTTAGCAGCATAGTGATAAATACGCCGGTCAACGCGCCCAGCCAGTCAATGCCTACATCGAATAGGCTGGGGCCGCGGCTGCTTACGATCTGCAGCGATTCATCCACCCCGGCAACCAGCAGCGGCAAAAATATCGGCCACAATACAGAAACTTTTCGCACCGGCTGCAACAAATACCACAGACACGTTATCTCAACGCCCAATACAAAAAACTCGAAAAAATGTGCAAGCTTCCGAATGTTGATTGCATCAATGGCAGAAGGAGCCAGCACAAATCCCAGCAGGGCATGCAGCACCGGGCGAATGTATACTTCAACAAAGCTGCTGGCCTGCTGGGAGCTCTCCCGGCTCAGCAGTGAGTTGCCCCAGATAAACGCAAGCGTCAGGATAATCAGCACCAACATCGCCCACAGGGCGCGCCGCCTGCGGGGGCTTATATTCGACCACGTCCAGGACAAACGCTTATTCCCCTGCCTTTAGCTGGTCAATCTCGCTTTGTATACGCTCCCTGGTAATAAAGTTAAGCGGTGAAAAGCGTCCTTCGGCAGCCTTGGTCAGTTTTTCAAGCGCGGCTTCCTTGTCATTATTATCAAGATCATACTGGGCAAGGAAATACAGCGTGTCAATCTGCTCAGGCTTGATTTCATGCGCCTTGTCAAAATACTGTTTGGCGGTTTCCTTGTCATTGAGCAGCCGATAATAGGTCTGCGCCAGGTTGTCCAGCGTGATGGGGTCGGTATCGTCATATTCCAGCGCTTCCAAGTTAAAGGGCAGGGCTTTCTCGGCATCCCCAGCCTCCACGTACAAAAAGCCCAAGGTGTTATAGGTCAGCCCGCTGGGCAGTTCACGGTGGGAGGCCTCCATCAGCTGAATTGCACGATCCTTTTCACCGGTTTTCCAACAGGCAACGGAGTAATTGATAAACAATTGCTGCTTGCGCTGCGGGTTTAAGTCAGATGCTTTTTGCGCTTTGATTAAAATTTGCTTGACGCGCTCATAGTTTTCTTCTCCACCCTCGCGCAGCAGCAGCACAGAATACGGCAAAATATACGTTGACCTGATGATGCCGCTATCATACAACGCCTTGTAGGCGGAAAGTGCGCCTTCAATATCGCCCTTTTGATGCTTTAGCAAAGCGGCGCGAATTTTGAATCCTGATAAAAATGACATTTACATACCTCCGTTTTTTCGCAGCAGCCGGGCGTAACGATGCTTGAGATCGGCCAGCGCCCGCCTTGATTCCTCCGTAGGACATTCTATGCAATATAGCATGCCCTTGTGTGCAATTTCAAGCGCCCGCTTGGGTTGTTTCAAGCGGAACTCATAAAGCCGTGAAAGCGCTATATACACTTGCGGGGTAGCTCGGCCTGCAGCCAACAAACGCTCATACACTGCCGCTGCCCGCGCGGGATTCTTATCACGGCGATAGGTTTCGGCCATGCGGATGGCAGCTAAATCACCCAAATGACTGTTGTGAACTGCCCGGTAGCATTGCCGAGCGCGGCCGCCTTCGCCCCGTTTTTCAAACACACGTCCCAAGCTGTAAATTTCCTCGTGATGCTGAGCAATTAAAGGCTGTTCATGCAGCGTGGCCAACTTCATCAACAGCCGTGCCATGGACAACACATCCTGACGATTGTGAACCAGGATGTCGTTCAGCAGCGCTTCTTCCCGCGTTTGCAGGAAGCGGAAAAACCGCTCCGGTACCATTGCGCCGGGGAGATCATTGTCGCGCGTTGTACCAAATACTTCGCTTTCCAGCCTTGACAACGAGCAGCGCTGCAGACGCAGCTTGTACACCCGCCGAGCGACATGCAACAAATCAATGTGCAAGGGCATGGATCGCGGCGGCTTTATCCTGTTCATCACAAAGCGGTTTAACAGCAATGGTATATCAAAGGCAGCACCATTAAATGTTACCAGTACCGGAAAAGAAGCGAGCAAATCATGTACGTGTTGAAGCACAAAGGGTTCCTCATCGTAATCACGCATCAGCCGTTGATCCACAACGAAGTGCTCCCCCTGCACATATCCTGTGCCGCACAAAAAAGCCAGTGTACCGACCCCGCGGGATAATCCCGTCGTTTCGGTATCAAGAAACAGCAAATCCCGCGGTGCAATGCTTTGCTTGGGGTCTTCTCCCAGCATCATGGTTAGCGTATCACGGCTAATAGAACTCAGCGCAACCTCTGCTAATGGGAATGTTTCTTTAACCTTCATGCAGCTTGAAGCGGCAGGGCGCGCTGGCTTTTGAGGCAAGGGCTTCATGGCCCGCAGCTTGTCACTCAGCGAGCTCATTAATATTCTCCACTAGCAGCCATTCAGGGAAGCAGCGATCGACAGCTTGTTCATAGGTCTCTTCCGAACTTAGGTATGCTATTGTTGCTGATTCCAACGTTTCCGCTTGTTCTTCAGGTGTTGCAACACGTAACGTCACAGGGATTTCTTTCCCATCCAGTATGTCGCGCACAAGGTTTTTTAAAAGCACATCAGTGCCTTGAATTAGTATATACT
>JAXGRA010000019.1:0-32437 GCA_040766135.1 Christensenellales bacterium | reverse complement strand
CCGTGCACTCATTATTTTCAGCACACTGCATCCAGCCTTCCTCCGGCCGCCAGTAAAAGGCCAAGAACAAGCCTATCAGCATCAGCGCACCGCCCACCGCCACCACAGGCAGCGTAGGGTCGGCCACCACCTGCAGCAGGGTATATGGCTGGGGGTTGGACAGCACGAAACGTATATCGGCCACCTTGATATCATAGCCCATGCCCGCCACATTGGTATCCACCAGCTTGCCCTGGTAGTACAGCGAAAACAAAGCAGCAGGGTTGTTGAGGTACGGCGATTTTGTGGCCGGCCCCTGCTTCCCGCGCACATAGTCCGGATAAAAGGCACGGAACACCAGCGCCAAATCCCTGGCATCGGGATCAATATCCTGAACCTCCAAGCTTTCACCAGCAAAGAGAATACGCTCGTCCAGCACTTTGTCATCCTGCCAGGTGGTCAGCGTGCAGGCCCAGCCCGTGGCGTTTTGCAGAATGCTCTTGCCAAAGGCCTGCAAGGGAGCATTTACCTGGGCAACGCCGGTTACCTGCCTGCCGTCCCTGTGGTGCACCGTTAGATGCGCTTCGTACTGCTCCACGGTATGGTCATCGCGCAGGTGGATGCTGAAATCCTCAATGCTTACTTCCAGCTCTGTCCCCTCAATCGCCAGCCGCTGGCCGGGGACGCCATAGACATAGGTTTCAAAGTGAAGCATCTGCCCCAGCGCAAAGCCCACCACAATCACCAACATCCCCAGATGGCTCAGCCATGAACCCCACAGCCCGGCCCGGCGGCGAACACCATACAGAAAGTTCCGCCCTTCGTCATCAGTAACGCTTTCCAGCTTGGCAAAGCCCATTTTTTGCAGCAATTGCCGGCCGTTTTGCTGCGTGCAGGGATAGGAGAACGTGCTTTGCGGGGCTGCCAGCCGCTTTTTTAACGAAAACCCCTGACGATATTGCCGAAAAACCTGCGGAAAACGCAAAACACTGCACAGGCACAGGTTGACCAGCAGCAGCGCCATCAGCGCCACAAACCATGTGGCCGTAAACACCCGGTCCAGCTGCAAAAACAGGAGAACCTGCGTCATCCCATCCCCATACAGGGCAGTGTATTGCACTGGCTGAGCGTTCTGGGGGACAACGCCGCCCACGATGCAGGCCAGCAAAATCAGGCCCAGCAGCAGCAGGGCCAAATGCATAGAGGCAAACCAAGCCAGTACTTTTTTCAAACGTATACTCCCTTTGAATTACAGTAGAAAACCGGCCTGCCGACATAGCCGGCAGGCCGGTTGAGAGCTAATTAAATGCCCAGCAGTTCCAGGGCTTGGTCAGTCAGCTCTTCCGCTTTGTCCAGGCATTGTCGCGACAGCCTGGAGTTATGGGCGCCTTCGCTGTTTTCGACAAAGACGAAATCCCAGTAGAACTGTGCCTCGCGGTTGAGCGCGCGGATGGGATCCAGCTCCTTGTCATCAGCCCCGGCGGCCACCTTGTCGGCCAATGCATTGGTAAGCACAACCAGCTTATCCGCAATTTCGTAGGTGCGCTTTTCAATCTCGTCCTGGATGCCCTTGACCAGGCCGTTCAAGTCCTGATGGCAGCCTGCGCAGCTTGCCACAATCTCCGGGCTGTTCAGGGGGCTCTTTAAGGTGTGGGAGCTGTAGGTATCCCCTGCTTCGTTTTTCACCTTGCCCATGTGGCAGTCCGCGCAGCTAAAGGTGCTGGCGTGGACGCTGCCCGCGCCGGTGTAGGTTTCAAACTCCGGATGCTGCACCTTGATCATGCGGGTGCCGGTACGGGGGTTGACGAAATCCGCAAAATCCATTTCCTGGAAATAATTGTAGATGGCCTCCGGCGTGGTGTTTTCGTGGCCCGTATACGGCAGCACGGTAGCCTTGGTATCCGCCGGGAAATAGTATTCCACATGGCACTGGGCGCAGGCCAGAATGTCCGGCGCGATGTTGTCCTCCGCTTTGATGGCATCGGCCAGGTAGCCATGGGTCACCTGCAGCGTGGGCGGCTCATTGCCGTGGCAGTTGTAGCAGCTGATGCCGCCGGCAAGCTGCTCGAAAGCCTCATCAAAGGGGATTTTGTACGCAGCATCCCCCATCTTGTTGACCATCGCGGTGTAATCCCCGGATTTGCAGGTTAAGCAGTTGGCCAGGGGATGCGGGCGGCCGATGTTCTTGACATCCTCTAAGGTATATTCATGTCCGCGCGCAGCAAAGTAGGAATGCGCAAAGCCAAACCCTTCGTACAGCACCGCAATCTGTGGGTGGGCTTCCACATAGCTGTAGGTATCCTTGTTGTCAGCGTTTTTCAGGTAACTATTGTATTGATCCGGGAATGTGTCTTTCCAATTGTCGGCAGGCAGGGCCTCTGAGGCGGCCCAGGCAGCGACCACCAGGGATAAACATACAAACAAGAGGAGAATACTGCGTTTCTTCATCGGGAGAAACCTCCTTTACCTTTTGTAGTATGAATTATATGGTATGAGAAGGAGATTGGTCAAGCGAAACAGCAAATAAATCACAAATAGAACGAAGAAAAATCAATTCGTGCGAACAATTGGTTCTGGTTTGCACATGCCGCAAATACAGGTATGATGAACCAAACACAGGCAGGAGGAACGGGCATGAATTTTGAAGGCAAGGTAGCGGTGGTCACCGGCGGCGCACAGGGCATTGGCCGCGCGGTGGCGCAGGCGTTTACGGCTGCGGGGGCAAAGGTGGCCGTCATTGACCAAGTGCAGTTCGATACACCGTGCGATTTTTCCTATGTGGGCGATTTAGCCGACCCCCATGTAATTGAGGAGTTTACCGCGCAGGTCATTGCGCGCTATGAGCGGGTGGATTATTTGATCAACAACGCCATGCGCTCCCGGGGCGGGCTGTCCAACTGCTCCTACGAGGATTTTGTAGAAACGCTCAAGGTAGGCGCAGCAGCGCCGTACTATCTGGTCAAATGCCTGATGGGGCATTGGACGCAGGGAGCGGCAGTGGTCAACATTTCCTCCACTCGCGCGTTCCAGTCCCAGCGCGATACCGAAAGCTACTCCGCCGCCAAGGGAGCCATCACGGCGCTTACCCATGCGCTGGCGATGTCATTGACCGGCATCGCGCGTGTTAACGCCATCGCGCCGGGTTGGATAGACACCACAGGCCATACCTATCAGGGCCCCGATGCCGGGCAGCACGCCGTACACCGCGTGGGCGTGCCCAACGATATCGTACAGGCCGTGCTGTTTTTGTGCTCCGAAAACAGCGGGTTTATCACCGGGCAAACGCTGGTGGTGGACGGCGGCATGAGCGCGCGCATGATCTATCACGGCGATGAGGGGTGGCAGTTGGGCTGAATTACGGCTTCAAAATCTCCCGCCCAAGCACCGTGTGCAGCGCGGTAGGGTCATTGGCAGTGATATAGGAGGCGCCTTTTTCGATGGCCAACCGCACATCGGCCTCGTTGTCGGCGCAGTATAAATGCATGGGCAGGCCCTTGGCCGCAAAAAGCGGGAACACCTCGGAGCGCGCAATATTCATCGCAATGCCGATGTCGTCATAGTAGTCATAGGCACCGTCAAAAAACTCGCGCATCTGAAAATCCGGGTACCCCATGGTGCGCACCTTGTAACGTTCCTTCAGATACTTAATGATGCGCGCGTTGAAGCAGTAAAAGAAGCAACGGTCGGTCAGCCTGCGCGCGTTGAGCAGATGCAGCGTGACATCGGCGCATTCCTCGGTATAGTCCTTGATTTCCACGCCCAACATAAAGTCCGGCTTGGCCTTGTCTACTACCAGATCCAGCACCTCCGCCAGCGTGGGCACCGGTTCGCCTGCAAAGGCCGGATCAAACTTGCTGCCCGCATCCAGCTGCTTTACCTGCACGAGCGTCATATCGTTGATTTTTTTGTCCACACCGCAGGTGCGGTAGGCCGTGGCATCGTGCATCAGCACCGGCACCTTGTCGCTGGTCAGCCATACGTCAAATTCAAACGCATCCACGCCAAAGTCCAGCGCGGCCTGGAACGATACCAGGGTGTTCTCCGGATATTTGGCGCAGTACCCCCTGTGCCCTTCGGTAATGATGTTGTGCATAATTTCCTCCCCCTTATTTTTACAATGGTTCTTATATAACCAAAGGAATCCTGGTTACAGCGGCCTGTTCTGCCAGGTCTGAAAGCGTGCCCCAGTCCGGCTGCGTACCGGGTGCACGGCTGACCCACAGCGCGGCGGCCGCCATCGCGGTGCGCAGCGCGCGCTCCACCGGCCAACCCCGATCTGCCCCCAGCGCCAGCGCCGCCAACAGCGTATCGCCCGCGCCCACGGTGCTCATGACGGTTACCGGCAGCGCCTGTGCCATATATATCCCTTCCGGCCCTACATACACTGCACCATCTGCGCCCAAGGATACCACCGCACGGGTATCAGACGGGCAGGTATCGCGCACAGCCGCGGCTATATCGGCCGGGTCGGCGGACGAAACGCCCGTCAGCTGCGCAAACTCGTACTGATTGGGCTTGATCAAAAACGGCTCCAGTCCCACCCATTCGCGCAGCAGCCCACCTTCGGCATCCAAGCATACCCGCACGCCTTTTTGAATCAGCTGGGCAATCCACGCTTTCATGCCTTGTATCGACGCGCCGGGCGGCAGGCTGCCCGATAGCACCATCATGTCCTCCGCGTTGGTGCGCATCAACGCCTGGTGCAGCACATGCTCCAGCGCATCCTGCGGCACCATGGTGCCTGGCTCGTTGATGTCGGTGGTTTGGCCTTGCTCCGGGTCAACCACCTTGAGGTTGGTGCGCGTAGAGGCGGATATCCGGCAAAAATCGTGCACAATGCCTGATGCGTCCAATTGTTCCAATATCCAGGCACCGGTATCGCCGCCCACAATGCCCAGCGCCAGGCATTCCCCGCCCAGCGCATGAATCGCGCGCGCAACATTGATGCCCTTGCCGCCGGCCTCGGTGGTAAGCTGGGTGATGCGATTCACGCGTCCCGGCGCAAAGTTGGGAATGATAGCGGTTTTGTCCACCGCCGGATGCAGGGTCATGGTGTAGATCATGTGCTCACCTCCCTGCTATTTTAACACCAAGATATAGAAAACGCTTGAAAATCGGTAAGATTTTACCAAAATTGCACGTTGAATACACCCTGCTGTATGTGTTAGGATAATGGTGGATTTTTGTGAGGTGAGATATGCAAGTCATTGGCGTTGATATTGGCGGCACAACCATTAAATTAGGCTGCGTGCAGGATGGGTTGAACATCGTGTACCGCGACCGCCGGTTTTCCCCGCGTGACCCCGCGCAAATGGCGCAGGCTGTGTTTGATATGGTGCAAACCGCACGCAAGCGCTTCCCCAACGCGCCGGTGGGCATTTCCTGTGCGGGCAGCATGGACGGCGGCGGCTATGTCACCGCCGGACAGCTGGGCTGGTTCAATGCGCCGCTGGGCGAGCTGATTGAGCAGATGTTCGGCGAGCCCGTCCCCATGGACAATGACGCCATGTGCGCGCTGTACGCCGAGGCGGCCTACGGCGTGCTCAAGGATTGCAGCACCGGCATTCTGGTCACCTTTGGCACCGGCATCGGCGGCGGCATCATCACCGAGAACCGCCCGCTACGCGGGCATGGCGGCCTGCACGGCGAGATCGGGCACATGCTCACCCACGCGGGCGGGCGCCCCTGCTCCTGCGGGCAAATAGGCTGCTGGGAGGCTTACGCCGCTGCCAGCGTGCTGCGCCAGATGGCCGGGGGCATGCCGGTGAAGGAGGTCATCTCCCGTGTGCGCGCGGGCGAACTGGCCGATGTCTGGCATGCTTACCTGCACGAGGTGGCGCTGGGCCTGGCCTCGCTGATGATGATCTTTGCGCCGGAGATAATCGCCATCGGCGGCGGGCTGTCCAACGCCGGGGATATCGTCATCGACGGCATTCGTCAAGCCGTGCAGGACACCGCGTCCTTCCAGATATTCAACCCCTTCACACGCATTGAAAGCGCCACCTTCCAAAACGATGCCGGCATCTTAGGCGCAGCCGCGCTGGCCGAGATGGAATTTGCTTAGTATTCGTTATTTCAGATAGCGCGCTATCAGCGCCTGCGTTCCTTTTTCGCCCATGCCCTGCTCCATCAGCAGGGCATACATATTTTCTACCAGCTCCAACACGGGCAGCTCCTGGCCGCGCGCATGCGCTTCGTCCAGCGCCAGGTTCATGTCCTTGATAAAGTGTTTGATAAAAAAGCCCGGCGCGTCATCGCCCGCCGCCATCTTGGGGCCGTTGTTGCTCATCTGCCAGGAACCGGCCGCACCGGTGCCGATGGTGGCCAGCGTGTCCATGATGTTAAGCCCCGCCTTTTGGGCATACGCCACGGCTTCAGCCACGCCGGCTACCGTACCCGCGATGGCAATCTGGTTGGCCATTTTGGTGTGCTGGCCGGTGCCCGCAGCGCCGGTATAGCGGATGACCTTGCCCATGGCTTCAAACAGCGGCATGCATTGATCAAACGCCGCACGATCCCCGCCGGCCATGATGGTCAGCGTGCCGTTGCGCGCACCTGTATCGCCGCCGGACACCGGGGCGTCCAGCACCTTGAAGCCTCGCTGCGCACCAGCCTGGGCAATGCGCACGGCCAGTTCGGGCGCGGTGGTGGTCATGTCCACCAAACAGGTGCCGGGCGCTGCGCTGTCCAGGATGCCATTTGCGCCAAAGTATACTTCCTCTACATCGCGGGGATAGCCCACGATGGTAATGACCGCGTCCACGCCCGCAACGCAGCCGGCGATATCGTCACACCAGATGCCGCCCTGCGCCAGCACGCCCTGCGCCTTTTCGCGGGTACGCGTATATACCCGTACCGTATGTCCGGCCTTTAACAAATTGGCCGCCATGCCCGATCCCATAACCCCAATGCCGATAAATGCTACGTTCATGAAGTGCCTCCCCATTGATGATGCTGCCATTATAAGCCCACCTATCATGTTTTTCCAGTTTATTTTGTGGTGGGGTGATTAAGACACCACTACAGGTGGTATACTATGAATATACAACACCCGAACTGTGTAAAGGAGGATTCCCCATGAATTGTACCATCCGCGTGCACAACGGCACGCTGCCCCAGGAAGAACTCAACGCTTATTTGCTGCGCGCCCGCGAGAAATTTGGCCGTGAACCCGTCACGATGGACATCACCATAGATGGTGAATTTGTAGACATTGATTACGGCTTTTCAGCGCAGCCTTTCGACCGCATCCGCCGCATCACCGGGTACTTGGTGGGCACGCTGGACCGCTTTAACAACGGCAAGCGCGCCGAGGAACGCGACCGCGTCAAACATTCCGCGTCCGCCCCTGTCTAAGCAGCTCGCATGAAAAAGGTGCTGCTATTCTACTTTCCCGCCTGCCCCTATTGCCGGATAGCCATCAAATGGATAAAGCGGCTGCAAAAGGAGCACCCGGAGCTGGCCCAGGTTGACATTGAAATGGTCGACGAGCGCCGACAACGGGACAGGGCAGAGCAATATGATTATTACCTTGTTCCTACGTTTTATATTGATGGCAAAAAGGTGCACGAAGGTATCGTCAGCAAGGAAATCGTCCGCAGCGTATTGCAGCAGGCCCTGTAATCGCCAGCCTCTTTTACGCCCCGATACGGGGCGTTTTTTTGTACTGCAATACCAGTTTGCATTCCTGTCAGGAGCACGTATAATTGCAACGGGCTACCGCCCCCTGGGAGGAAATGTGCGAATTATTGTTATCGGCGATGGCAAAATTGGCCATCATATAGCCGCGCAGCTGGTCAGCGAAGGCCATGAGGTAACCATCATTGACCGCGATGAATCCGTGCTGCAACGCAGCATGGACACCCTGGATGCTTTGGTGGTCAAGGGCAACGGCGTAAGCACGGATACACTGACCGAAGCCGGCGTGCAGCACGCCGATGTCGTGATTGCAGTAACCGCCAATGATGAAATCAACATGCTGTGCAGCCTGACGGCAAAAAAGTTGGGGGCCAAGTACACCATCTCGCGCGTGCGGGATCCGGAGTACATGAAGAGCCTGCCTTTTTTGATGAAAGAATTGTTTATCGACTACGCCATCAATCCGGAGCGCAACATGGCGCTGGAAATCAGCCGCATCCTGCGATACCCGTTTTCCGGCAACGTGGAAACCTTTGCGCGCGGACGGGTGGAGATGCTGGACTTTGTTGTGCAGCCACACGGGCGGCTGGCCGGCGTGATGCTCAAGGACCTGTACCGTGTGCACCGTGAGCTGCCGCGCGTGCTGTTCTGCGCGGTGGAGCGCAACCACCAGGCCATCATCCCCAAGGGCGACTTTGTATTTGCGCCGGATGACCGCGTGTTTGTGGCCGCCGATCTGCACAATATCACCGCCTTTTTTAATGCCATCGGCAAAAACACGCGCCATATCCGCCGGGTGATGGTGCTGGGCGGCAGCCGCATTGCGTTTTATTTGACCAGCATGCTGCTGGATATGGACATGGACGTCACCATCGTGGAGATTGACCCGGAGCGTGCACGCGAATTAAGCGAGGCGCTGCCGCGCGCCAACATCGTGCTGGGCGACGGCACCGACCATGACCTGCTGGAGAACGAAGGCCTGACCGATGCCGATGCGTTTGTCACGCTGTCCGGCCTGGACGAGGAAAACATCATGTCCGGGCTGTATGCCATCCGCCGGGGCGTACCCAAGGTAATTGTCAAAAACAACCGCGACAACTATGCCGAGCTGCTGCAGGACTTGGGGCTGGACAGCGTGGTCAACACCAAGCATGTCACCAGCAACACCATCCTGCGCGCGGTGCGCACACGCGGCAACGCCAGCCCGCTCAGCGGCGTACAGCGCCTGTACCGCATGATGGACGGCAAGGCCGAAGCGCTGGAGTTTATTGCCAAAAAGGACGCCGCCTATACCGGCATCCCGCTGCGCGCGCTCAAGGTGCGCAAGGATGCGCTGGTGGCTGTTATCGTGCGCGCTGGACGCGTGGTGGTGCCCATGGGCGATGACACGCTGGAGCCTGAGGACCGCATCATCGTCATCGTCAAGGGCAACGGCGTAATGGCGCTGGAAGACGTGGTAGGGAGGGCATAGGTATCAACCGTCCGTTAATCACCCAGGTGCTGGGCAAGCTGTTGCTGCTGCTGGCCGCGCTGATGGCACCTTCTTTGCTGGTATCGCTATATTATGCTGAGGGCGACGCCCTGCCGTTTGTATATGCCATGCTGCTGGCGCTGGCGGCCGGCCTGCCCATGGCGCTGTTTTCCAAGCCTGCCAGCGTGGATATGAACGCGCGCGAGGGCTTTGCATCGGTGGGACTGGCCTGGCTGATGCTGTCCATGTTTGGCGCACTGCCGTTTTGGTTTTCAGGGGCTATGCCCTACTATTGGGATGCGCTGTTTGAGTGCGTCAGCGGCCTGACCACCACCGGCGCCTCCATCCTGCCGCAGGTGGAAAACCTGCCCCACGGTATCCTGTTCTGGCGCTCGTTTACGCACTGGGTGGGCGGCATGGGCGTGCTGGTGCTGACCATGGCCGTAATGCCTAAGGTCAGCGGCCGCAACAGCTTTCTGGCGCGCGCCGAAAGCCCGGGCCCGTCTTACAGCAAGCTGTTGCCGCGCATGGCGGATACCTCGCGCATTTTGTATATCATCTATTTTGTTATGACGCTGGTGCTGATTGCTCTGCTGCTGCTGACCGGCATGCCGCTGTTTGATACGCTGATTCATGCAATGGGCACGGCAGGCACCGGCGGCTTCAGCAGCCGCAATTTAAGCGTGGGCGCTTATAACAACCCGTGGGCTGAAATGATCATCATGGTGTTTATGTTCCTGTTTGGCACCAACTTCCTGATCTATTTCCGCCTGCTGCGCGGCGAGGGGCTCAAGGCGCTGAAAAATGATGAGCTGAAAGCCTATTACCTGCTGGCGCTGGGGGCCATTGTGCTGATCGCACTGCAAATACTGCCCGAATACGGCAACGTGTTTACCGCGCTGCGCCATTCCAGTTTTCAGGTAGGATCTATCATGTCCACCACGGGCTATGCCACGGCGGACTTTGACCTGTGGCCCGCATTTTCTCGTATTCTGCTGCTGATGCTGATGCTCATTGGTGCCTCTGCCGGTTCCACGGCTGGGGGCATCAAGGTGGTGCGCATGGTGCTGCTGGGCAAGATGACATGGCGCGAAGTGCTGCACACCATTAACCCGCGCAGCGTCAAGGTGGTCAAGCTGGACGGCAAGTCTGTGCCGGAGGACACCCTGGGGCAGGTGGGCATCTTTGCATTTGTATACTTTTCGTTCCTGATGCTGGGCACGCTGCTGGCCTCGCTGGACGGGCATGATTTTTTAAGCTGCTTTTCGGCCGCAGCCTCCTGCCTGTCCAACATTGGCCCTGGGTTGTCGCTGGTAGGCCCGGTGGGCAACTTTAGCGTGTTTTCGCCTGCTGTGAAACTGTTTTTAACCCTTCTGATGCTGCTGGGACGGCTGGAGTTCTTCCCCATCCTCGTGCTGTTTCACCCCGCTATATGGCGTAGTGGGCGCAGATAAGTTAAATCCCCGTCACCAGCATCACCAACGGAATCGTAATCACACACAATAGCAGCGACAGCGAAATGGCTTTGGAGGCAAGGGCATAGTCCTTGCCGTATTTTTCGGCGAACAGCTGCACGCTGTTGGCGCAGGGCAGCGCGCAGACCAGCGTCAGCACCTGCAGCGGCAGCCCTGATATCCCCAGCAAGCGCAGCAGCACAGACACGATCAGCGGCATGCCAATCAGCCGCACGCCCAGCGATGACCACATGTGCTGGTCCTTGAGCGTTTGCGGCGGCCACAGTTCGGGCAGGCGCGCGCCCAGCAGCAGCATGGTCAGCGGCGTGTTGAGCACGCCCAGCTGGTGCACCGTGCTGACAAACGGCTCCGGGATTTTAATTTGGTATACATACAAAAGCACCGCCGCCACGCTGGCCATCAAACCAATGTTTTTGAGCAACTGCGATAACTTTGCACGCCCGCCAAACAGGCGCACAAACAGCGTCCACCACACCAGGTTGAAGGATACAATGCACGCCGTCAGGTAGAGCACACCCTGGGCGCCATAAGCGGCCTGCACAATGGGCAGGCCCACAAAGCCCGTGTTGGGCATGCCGCACAGCGCGGCATACACTGCCTGCTTGCGCTCCGGCAGCTTGCGGGCGTACAAAAAAAATACCGCCAGAGAACCCACAAAGAACACCAGCCCGCTGACCAGCAGCATCCATAAAAAGTCCTGCGATGCGATGCGCTCGCCCTCGCGCTGCGTCAGCGACAGCACCATGGCCGGCCAAGCCACCGACAGCACGATCGTGTTAATCGCCTTCATGCCCTGGTCGCCCAATATATCTCTTTTTCGCAGCAATAGGCCGATCAACATAATCAGCATCAGCATCAATATCTGGTTTAGCACCGGCGTTATACTCATGACCTGCCCTCTCCTGCGGATATATTCTTTATCTGCTTCAGTTCCGCCTCTATGTGCCCGGTTTGCACCTGCAACACGGCATAACGCCCGTCACGCAGCGCGCCGGGGTTGACCGTCAGTACGCCGCGGTGCCACTTCGCGTGTTGTGCATGTGTATGACCATACACCGCCACGATGGCGCTCATATCCCTGGCGCTTTTGACCAGCTCATCCAGCGTATGCCGCACATCCGAGCGGTGCCCATGCGTAATCATCACGCGCGCCTGCTCCAACGTTTCCACGCGCATGTACGGTGGGCCGCCCACCAGGTTTTCTGAATTGCCCCGCACGGCGTACACCGGGATTTTGCGCTCCACCAGCGGCATCAAATCATCCCAGCCATCGCCTGCAAACAGCACTGCATCCGCCCCGCCCTGGGCGCAGGCCTCCTCATAGGCGCGTACCACCAGATCGGATCGCCCGTGTGAATCGCTCAATATCAGCGCGCGCATGCCAGCGCCTCCTTCAGTTTCTCCATCGCCCGTGCACGGTGGCTGACGGCATTTTTTTGCTGGGCGGTCATCTGCGCAAAGGTCAGGCCGGTTTCATACAAAAAGTGCGGATCATAGCCAAACCCGCTCTCGCCGCGCGCATCAGCCACGATGGTACCCGGACAGATGCCCTCAAAGGTACGCGTAGGCGCAAAAGGGCTGGCCAGCGCCAGCACGCTGACAAACTGTGCCTGCCAGGGCTGGGGCACGTTTTTCAGGTTGCCAATCAGCAGCCGGTTGTTAGCCGCATCGTCGCCATGCTCACCCGCATAGCGCGCGCTGTGCACGCCGGGCGCGCCGTGAAGCGCCGGCACTTCCAACCCGCTGTCATCCGCCAGCGACAGATAGCCCGTGGCATTGCGCACGGCCTCGGCCTTGAGGATGGCGTTTGCTTCAAACGTATCGCCGGTTTCGTCCACATCCATGTCCACCCCGGCCTCGCGCATGCTGACCACGCGATACCGGTCGCCTAACATGGTTTTTAATTCCATCACCTTGTGCGCGTTGTTGCTGGCCACCACCAGCGTTTGCGGCTGTGCAATGACATACTGTTTGTCGCCCAGCGCCTCGCGCTGCAGGCGCATCAATTCTTCTATGCCCTGCTGGGCCAGTTGCAGCAGGTTATCCAGCTCCCCGCGCGTAAAGGCGCGCCCCTCGCCGGTGCCTTGCAGTTCAATCAAATCAAAGGCATCGTTCATCACCACGTTGACATCGGCCTGCGCCGTGCTGTCCTCGGGATAGTCCAAGTCCAGCACGGCCTGGTTATCCACGATGCCCGCGCTGACGGCCGCCACCTGCCGGGCCACCGGCGATTCTTTCAGCTTTCCCTCGTCTATCAGGCGGTGAACCGCCAGACACAGCGCCACAAAGCCGCCCGTAATGGACGCTGTGCGCGTGCCGCCATCGGCCTCCAGCACATCGCAATCAATGGTGATCGTACGCGCGCCCAGGCGCGTCAAGTCCACCGCCTGCCGCAGCGAGCGGCCGATCAGGCGGCTGATTTCCACGCCCCGGCTGTCGCGCTTGATGCCGTCGCGCTGCTTGCGTCGGCCGGTAGAGGCAGGCAGCATGGCATACTCCGCCGTCAGCCAGCCCGAGTTGCGGCCCTGCAAAAAGGGCGGCACGCTCTCCTCCACCGAGGCGGTACAGATGACACCGGTGCCGCCAAAGGCAATCAGGCAGCTGCCTGCGGCAGTGCCTACAAAATCGGGCTGGATGGTAACAGGGCGCAGGGACTGCGCCGCGCGGCCATGGGTACGCATAACGACCTCCTTATCAAGCGGAATAAGAAAGCGCCGCGGTCAACACCTGCGGCGCTGTGTGTACAGGAAAAAATCAGGCCAGCACTTCGCCATCGTTTTCGATGGTGACGGCCTCTACATTGCGCACGGCCCAACGGGCGATGACCATGGGCATGTCCTCTTCGCCCACGCTGAGCACAACGTTGTCATCCCGGAAGCCCTGGATGGTGCCGTAGATGCCCCCGATGGTGCAGATGCGGTCGCCGGCTTTCAGGTTGTTGAGCATTTCCTTGACTTTTTTATCCTTTTTGCGCTGCGGACGGATCATCATAAAATAGAATACCGCCACAATCAGCACCATGGGCAGCATGGTGGTCAGCAGCATGGCGATGGAATTGGGTTCCTGCAGCGCGGGATCCGTTGCGGCATCTGCCGCAGCGTCAGCGGCAGCGGGTGCTTCGGCCAGAGCCGTGGACAAACGAAGAAGCCAATTGAACATAATTACCTACCCTCTCGGCTTTGCGCCGGATTTATCAGAAGCATTATAGCAGGTGCCCGCAGCGCGTGCAAGGCGGCGCGAGCAAGTCATGTCGCCGCGGCCGTCTGCGGCTCGTCCCCGTGCGGCAGCTTGCGCTGATACAGCGTATACCACACGAACATCGTCGTCCCGCGCAGCGCGGCCGACAGCGTGATGCCCAGCCAGAAGCCATTCAACCCTATCCATTGCGCCAGCGTCCAGCACAGCAGCGGGCGGATCAGGTTGACCGATATGCTGCTGATGCTGGGCGGCAGCGTCTTGCCCATGCCGCGGAAGGTGCCGCCGCAGACGCCCTCCAGCGCCATAAAGGGTTGGCATAGCGCCAGGATAAACAAGTATTCCTTCCCCATTTGCACCAGCTCCGGCGGTTCGCTTAAAAACAGCGAGAACAAAAAGCGCCCGCCCAATATCATCACCAGCATGGCGAACACCTCCCATGCCAGCAAGGTCGCCAACGAAATGCGATAGCCGCGCCGGATGCGCGCCCACTTGCGCGCGCCGAAGTTCTGCCCCACAAAGGCCGACACCGCCGATGCAAACCCGCCGCCCACCAGCCAGGACAGCGATTCGATCTGGCTGCCCACGCGCTGCACCGCCACGGCATAGGCGCCATAGCTTGAGGACACCATGCTTGTCACCACCATGGCCAGCATGGTAAACGCCGCGCTTTCCAGCGATACCGGCAGGCTCCATGTCAGGATGGTTTTTACGCGCGCCTTGGTCAGCCTGCCCAATAAATGGAAGGACTCAAACGGCCTGCGCGGATGGCGCTTGGCAAAAATTACCAGAATGGTACACACAACGCCCTGTGCAATGATGGTAGCAATGGCGGCGCCGCGTATGCCCCATCCCAAGCCCAATATCATCAGCGGATCCAAGATCATGTTGATAATCAGCCCTGCTGCATTGGCCCAGAAGCCAAGGTGCGAGTTGCCCGCGCCATTGAAGCCGCCGGTGATGGAGGCCGATACATAGGTCAGCGGGATGCCCAGCCCCGCGATGCGCAGGTAGCTGCACGCGCCTTGAAAAACATCTTGCTCACTCACCTGTAAAAGCGACACCAGCGGGCCTGCAAAACAAATAAGCGCCAGCCCATACAGCGCGCCCAGCAGCAGCCCGATACGCGCGGCCTCCTGTGCAAAGCCTTGCGCCTCGGCACGGTCGCCGCCGCCCAATTTTTGGGATACACCTATCTCGGCACCTATGCGTCCGAACATCATCAGTGCGGCGCTCAGCCATAAAAACATGCCCGCCAGGCCGCTGGCCGCCACGGCCCCGACCGAATCCTCCATGCGCCCCAGCCAGAACATATCGGTGAGGTTATAGGTCATCTGCAGCAGCTGCGTGCCCATGATGGGCATGGCAACCAGCAGGATTTTTCGGAAAATGCCGCCTTGGGTCAGGTCTTCATGGTGTGGACGCATGCATCGTGCTCCTCCCCTCATATGGCTTGTGACAGTATGTGCAGGGCTGCTAAGGCTGTCAAGCCATCCTTGCGCATCAAAAACGCCGCCATCGGGCGGCGTTGGGATATGAACAAAAAGGAATTACTCTTCGGTATCTTCCTGGGGGGCTGCATCGGCCTCGTCGCCAGTCTCCTCAGCGGCAACCTCTTCCTCTTCAGCAACACGCGGATGCGATACCGAGAACACCAGGCGGTCTTCCTCGGTCAGCGCGGTGATACCCGCTGGCAGCTGCAAATCGCGCACAAACAGGGTGTCGCCCGCTTCCATTTCGGATACATCCACTTCGATGGCTTGCGGCAGGTCGCCCGGCAGGCCGCGCACTTCCAGCGCGTCCAACTGCACGTTGCTTTCAAAGCCCTTATGGGCAACGGTGTCGCGGCCATTGAGCTGGATCGGCACGCTGGCCGTGGTCTCCTCAGACATGGAAACATACTGGAAGGTGACATGCAGCCATTCCCGCGTAAGCGGCGCTGACTGAATCTCACGCACCATGGCGGTGTAGGATTTTTCGCCCTCCACAGCCAACTGCACCACGCTGGTGGTGCCATGGCGCTGGATAAACTTTTGCAGCTCATCCCGGCGGATGCTAATGCTCACGGCATCCTGGCCACGGATGGAGATATTGGCCGGCAGCAAACCATCCTTGCGCATATCCTTCATCTGGCCCTTGGTCAGGTTGCCTCTGGGGGTTACATTGATGGTAGTGGTCTTCATTGGGTTCATCCTCTCTCCTGCGATTTCGGCGGGCCGCCGAAGCCGCCCGGTGAACGCTGTAATGCGGTAAATAGTATATCACAAACTGCCAAACTACGGAATCCCCCTGTTTTTCGTTTATTCCTTTGCCAATTGACCGGGAAAGGTGCGCTTGATACAATGCTGGCCGAAGATACATCCAATGGCCGTGCAGCAAAAGGAGGGAGCCTGGTGGAGCAATGGGACATCTATGACCACAACAGGATGCCTACCGGGCGTATCGCCACGCGCGGCAAGCGGTTTCTGCCCGGCGAATACCACCTGGTGGTACATGTGTGCATCTTTGACAGCCGCAACCGCATGCTGATCCAGCAGCGGCAGCGCAGCAAATCACTGTGGTCGGAACTGTGGGATGTCCGCGTGGGCGGCAGCGCCCAGGCCGGTGAAGACAGCCGCCAGGCCGCGCAGCGCGAGGCGCAGGAGGAGATCGGGCTGCGTATCGATTTGGGCAACGAGCGGCCGCACCTGTCGGTGCCGTTTGACTGGGGCTATGACGATTACTTTTTTGTGACCATGGACGTGGATATCAACGCGCTCACGCTGCAAGCCGAAGAAGTGCAGGCCGTACGCTGGGCCACGCAGCAGGACATTGAGCTGCTGCTGCGCCAGGGTCAATTCATCCCCTACCAATGGCATTTTATCCCGCTGCTGTTTGAGCTGCACCAGCAGCGCGGCACCATCCGCAAGCCGTAGAAAGAACGCAAAAAAAACCCGCACCCGAGGAACAGTCCCCCAGGCGCGGTTTTTTCATATTGTTATATACTGTCCGGCAGCCTGCATACCTCCACCCAGCCCAAGCTGTGGGACAGGCGCTCCAGCTCCGGGATGGTCATTTCTACGGCGCTGTTGGCGCTGCCGCAGGCGGGAAACACAGTGTCAAAGCGCTGAAGCGAGGTGTCTAAATACACCTGCACGCCGGGCTTTACCGCAAACGGGCACACCCCGCCCACGCGGTGACCGACCAACTCCTCAGCCTGTTCGGGCGTCAGCATGCGCGCCTTGGTGCCAAAGGCGTCCTTGAACTTGCGGTTGTCCACCCGCGCATCGCCCGCCGCTACTACCAGCACGGGCTGCCCGTTGACCAAGTAGGACAGCGTTTTGGCAATGCGCGCTTCCTCACAGCCCAATGCCTGGGCGGCCAGCGGCACGGTGGCGCTGGATACATCAAAGGTAAGGATTTCACCAGTAAACCCGTTTTTATCAAAATATGCCTGCACTGCATCGATGGATGACATAATTCCCCCATAAAAGTCCATAGTTTTAACTGTTTGCTCCCCTATATCGCGCGCAACAGCGGGTAGGTAGCCAAGATAGAAAAGCCGTCGGGCTTGACCAAGGACAGCGACAGCGCCACCACGTGCCCGGTGAACGGCGAAAAGTTTTGCTGGATGCGCGTGATGGCCTGCTGGGTCACGCCCTGCCCCTCGAAATACAGCGACACATGCGGCCGGTACAGCCCGCCGTGCAGACTGGTCCATTGGTCGGCCTGGGCGTCGAAACACTCATGATAGCGCACAAAGTTTTCATACAGCCCGCCCTTCATGCGCGGGAAGCACACCAGGTGTTGCGGGGACAATAAGCCCACGGATGCAAAATCCGCACGGAAAGCCTCGGTATGGGCGGCATAATCGTGCGTATATTTCATCAGGGGCTCACGCTCTATGTTAAGGTAATTTGCCAGCGTAATGTGCGGGTGAAAGTTGGCCAGCAGCTCATTGTCCGGCCCGGAGCCGTACAGCAGCGAGCGCAGCGTGCGCACGGTGCTTTCATCCAGCTCCCAGATGGCGCAGATGTTTTCAGCTTTCGTGTTCATTGCGCGAAAGCAGGTCGTTGCGCAGCTGCCACAACCTGTCGGACAGGTCTACCTTGAAGGTGTGCGGGTTGGTGATGCGCAGATACTGATCCCAGAAGGTCTTTTCCTGCGCGGTGCGGTGCGCGTTAATCTCCGCCAGCGTGGGGTTTTCGCCCACAGGCTGGCCGTCCTTGAACAGCGGCGCCAGCAGCGGCACGGCGGTAAAGTTTTTCAGCGTCATGCGCTTCCAGGTTTCGTTGGGGTCAAATATGGTCAGCTCCCGGCTGGTATCCACTGCTTCATCGGCCAGGGTGATATAGTCCGCTATGGCCATGCCCTGTTCGTCATACAGACGATATACTTCCTTGCGCCCAGGCAGGGTAATCTTGCCCGGATTATCGGAGCGCTTCATGCGCGGGGCCAGCGCGCCGTTTTCCTCAATGGCGCTCATTTTGTACACGCCGCCCAGCGCGGGGCCGTCGGCGCTGGTGATCAGCTTGGTGCCCACGCCCCACAGGTCAATGCGCGCGCCCTGGGTGATTAGTTCGCGAATCAAGTATTCATCCAGGTCGTTGCTGGCCACGATGACGGTGTTCGGGAAGCCCGCCTCGTCCAGCATGCGGCGCGCCTCGCGGCTTAGATAGGCCAGGTCGCCGCTGTCCAGACGGATGCCCACCGGCTCATGCCCGCGCTTGCGCAGCTCCCTAAACACCGTAATGGCGTTGGGTACGCCGCTGCGCAGCGTGTCAAAGGTATCCACCAGCAACATGCAGGCATTGGGAAAGCAGCGCGCATAGGCACGGAAGGCCTCCAGCTCGCTTTCAAAGCTCATCACCCAGCTGTGCGCGTGTGTGCCGCTGACCGGAATGCCAAACATCTGACCGGTCAGCACGTTGCTGGTGGACGTGCACCCGCCCACCACAGCGGCGCGCGCGCCATATACCCCGGCGTCCGGCCCCTGCGCACGGCGCAGGCCAAACTCCATCACCTTGACGCCCTGCGCCGCGCGCACGATGCGGTTGGCCTTGGTGGCAATCAGCGTCTGATGGCCCACGATGTTGAGCATCGCGGTTTCGATCAGCTGCACCTGGAACAGCTCGCCCTCCACGCGCACAATGGGCTCACCGGGGAATATGATGCTGCCCTCGGGCACGGCATATATATCAGCCGTAAAGCGGAAGTTGCGCAATTTTTCCAAAAACTCTTCATCAAACAGCTTGAGCGAGCGCAGGTAGGCCAGGTCGTCCTCGTCAAAGTGCAGGTTCAGGATATAATCGCGCAGTTGCTCCACGCCCGCCATGATGGAATAGCTGCTGCCGCCGGGCGGCTGGCGGTAAAACATATCAAACACTGCGCGGCGGCGTTCCATGCCGTGTTTCAGGTACCCGTACATCATGGTCAGTTCGTACAGGTCGGTAAGCATTGTAAGGTTGCTCATTTTGCTTTCTCCTTTGCGGGGCGGTCGTCCAGCAGCATATCGCCAAAGCGTATCCAGCCCATTTTACGGAACCATTCGCTGACCAGCCAGGTAAGCAGCGCGGGCAGTATGATGTGCAGCAACAGCACCTTAATGGTAACGCCCAGCACGCCTTCATCCTGCATGGCCAGATACGTGCCCACCTGCCCCACCAGGCCGGACGTGCCCATGCCGGCGGCGGCAGACGCATTGCGCATGGGCAGCACGGTGGTGGCCAGCGGCCCCAATATCGCCGATACAATCGTAGGCGGCAGCCAGATCACGGGCTTGGCCATGATGTTGCCAAACTGCAGCATGGAGGTGCCGATGCCCTGCGAGATCAAGCCGGACACGCCATTTTCACGGTAGCTGGCCACCGCAAACCCCACCATCTGGCAGCAGCAGCCCACAGTGGCGGCACCCGCGGCCAACGCCAGACCGGGCGTGAGCGCCGTGCCTGCTTCCGGCGTGAACACCACGGCGGCCAGCGCGGCGCTGGAGATGGGTGCGGTGAGCACCATGCCAAACACCACCGACAGCACAATGCCCATGGGGATGGGCTGCAGCAGCGTGGCCGTTTCCACAAAGGCCTGCAGCGCGGATATGCTGCCGTTGATAACAGGCGACAGCAGCGAGGCCGTCACGCCGCCGGCCACAATGACCACAGCGGGCACCACCAGAATGTCCAGCTTGGTCTTGCCGTAAACCAGCTGACCCAGCTCCGCCCCCACCACCGCGGCGAAATAAGCGCCCATCACGTTGGACATGCTGTAGCCCACCGCACCCGCCACGGCCGACGAAAACAGCGCCAGTTTTTCGGCTTTCAGACCGGCAGCTATGGCCACGCCAATGGCCGCGCCCACCACCGGTGAGGAAGCCGACACCACATCCGCATATGCCTTCAGCTCCGCCAGCAGCGGGATACGCGCCAGCTGGGCCAATATCAGGCCGATAATCAGCGAAGAAAACAGGCCCAGCGCCATGGCGCTCATGGCATCGATCAAATATCGGCGGTAGATGGTGCGCAGAATGTTTCGCATAGTGTTCCCCCTACAGTGTATTCATCATATTGTTGCATGCGTCCAGCCACAACTTGCTGGCTGCATCCGACGGCATAGATAACCCCCCGCGCGGCGAGAGCGAAACGCCCAGCACCTGAGGGCCGTCGGGCATGCAGCTGCGTTTGAACTGGGACGCAAAGAAGCGCCGAAAAAACATCTTCATCCAGCCAGCGATGACGGGCTTTGTATACTGCCCGGCAAAGGCCTGCCCGGCACGCGCCATCAGCTGCTGCGGCGTGGCAAAGTCCCGTAAAAAATGATGCAGGAAAAAGTCGTTCAGTTCATACGGCCCCACAATGTCCTCGGTTTTTTGCGCCATCTGGCCGTCCTTGGGCGGCAGCAACTCGGGGCTGACCGGCGTATCCAGAATATCCAGCAGCACCTGCGCGGCCTGCGTACCGGGGTGCGCGCGCGCCCAGGCCTCCACGCTCATGCGGATGACGCTTTTGTACAGGCCGCTGTTGACAGCATACATGCTCATGTGATCGCCACCATAGGTGGTAAAGCCCAGCGCCAGCTCGCTCATATCGCCGGGGCCCACCATCAGGCCGTTTACCATGTTGGCCAAATCCATCAGCACCTGCGTGCGCTCCCGCGCCTGCGCATTTTCATAGGCCGCATCGGGCGTCGTGCCATCATGGCCGATATCGGCCAGGTGCCGCGCCACACTGTCCCCGATGGGGATAATACGCGGCACCAATCCCAGCCCCTCCATCAGGCGCACGGCGTTGTTCTGCGTGCGCTGCGTGCTGCCAAAGGCAGGTAAACTCACAGCGTGCAGATTACCCCTGGGCAGGTCCAAGATGTCCAGCGCCTGCAGCGACACCAGCAGCGCGTGCGCTGAATCCAGCCCGCCGGACACACCCAGCGTCAGGGATTTCACCCCGATGTTAGCCATGCGGGTGGCCAGCCCCTGTGCGGCGGCATGCAAAACCTCACGGCACCACATATTGCGCGCAGGGCCTGGAACCGGCGCATAGGGATACCGGGCATCGCGCTCGAGCAAGAGCTGGGGCTTTTGCGTTGTCCCATCGCTGTCGCATACCAGCAACGCATCCTCAGAAAACGGCTGTACCTGTCCCAACATCCAGCCATCGCGCAGCATGAACATCTGGCCGTCATATACATAATCCGTGGTGGATTCGCGCACCGAGGCGTTGGCATACACCACCAGGCCCATATGCCCGGCCAGCTGATGCACGCGCTCCTCCCCCGCACCGGCGTGGAAAGGCTCGCCGCCCGGCACGGCAATAATGTCCGCCTCCGGCAGCTCTCCCGCCTGCTGCGGAAAGCGCACCGCCAATGTCAGGCCATCTATCTGCAAAGCATCCTGGAACAGCGGCAGCGTGAGGCCCGGCAGATGCACAAGGCCTGAAGTCATGCCGTAGGCAGGGTCAGGCACCAGCGCAATTAGCATGCCGTCCTGTGCCACGGCGGCCACCGAAACAACCTGCTCCTCCACCCGCACGGGCAGGCCAAATACGCAGGTCATGCCCTGCACAGCAGCAGTTACTTTCAATGCAGCGGCCGCCGTCGCTTGCAGCAATGTGTCGCTTTTGAACAGATCGCCGCATCCGATGCCTGTCAGGCACAGCTGCGGTAACACCAGCAGCCGTGCCCCGCTTTGGCGGGCACGCGCCACGCTGTTGAGCACGCTTTCCAGGTTAAACGCCACATCGGCGGGCTTTCCCCCTGCCGAGGCGCAGGCCAAACGCACGCTGCATCCCTCCCTGGCTTTTTATACCACCTGCTGACGCCTGTGGCAAGGGCATGGCAAAAACTGCGCCCATGCAGTATAATGATAAAAAACAAATCAGGAGGTGCACTATGCGTCTGGGCATCATGGGGGGTACGTTTGACCCCATTCACAGGGGCCATATCCATATGGCCCAGGCCGCGCTGGCGGAACTTTCCCTGGATCAGATCCTGCTCTTGCCCGGCGGCGACCCGCCGCACAAGGCGCCCCACGCTGCGTCCCATGACCGGCTTGCCATGGTGCGCTTAGCGGCAGGCGAGGACCTGCGCTTTACTTGGTCGGACATAGAAATGCTGCGCCCCGGGTGCACCTACACCGTGGATACACTGCGTCTCCTGCACAACATGTACCCCAACGCACAGTTCACCTATTTGATTGGCTCGGACACGTTACAAGTGCTGGATTCCTGGAAATCGCCGGAGGAAGTCGCGCGCCTGTGCGACATGGCGGTGATGCTGCGCGGGGAGGACACGCGCGAGGATATCCTGGCGCTGATGGCGCAGTTGAGGGAGCAATTTGGCCTTTGCGCCACGCTGCTTGCACAGCGCGGCCTGGATATTTCTTCCACCCGCATCCGCGAGGCAGCAGCCCTCGGCGAGCCTCTCAACGATTGGGTGCCGGACAGCATCGCCGCCTACATTCAGGAACATCATCTCTATACCCCCGGCAGCCAGCCCGCGCCGGGCGACAGCGCAGCCCGCGACCTGCTGTTGCAATTAGGTGTTGTCAAGCGCGGGCACTATGTGCGCGCCAGCGGACGGCATGCCGATGCCTATGTGCAGTGTGCGCGCGCCTTTGAGCGCGCTGAGCACGCACAGGTCATCTGTGGTGAGTTGGTGCGTCGGTTTGCAGACTGTGGCGCGCAGGTCGTGCTGTCAGCCGCCGTGGGCGGGCTGATCCTGTCGTATGAAATGGGCCGGCAAATGAACCTGCCCAGCCTGTACTGCGAGCGCACCGAAGGCGCGCTCGCGCTCAGCCGTGGTTTTCACCTGACGCCGGGCACAAAGGTGCTGATTGTGGAAGACGAGGTAACCACCGGTGCCAGCCTGCGCGAAATGAAGCAGCTGGTGGCAGATGCCGGCTGCGAAGTGGTGGGCATTGGCTGTTTGGTGGATAAAACCGATAGCCGAGTGGATTTTGACCCGCATTTAAGTGCGATTTTGTATATCAAAGTGGAGAACCACCCCTCGTTCGCCTGCCCCATGTGCCAGCGCGGGCAGGCGCTGGACGGGCGGGAGCGGTAATCTTACGCCTTATCCTCCACCCGGAAGGATGCAACATCGCTTTCGGCAGCGGTTACCAGCACGGCTTTTTCGTTGGTGAAGGTGACATACCCGGCCGGGGTGCCGGCGGGCTTTTTGACATATTTGCGCAGCGTGTAGTTGACGGACACGCCCGCGCCGCGCCCCTTGCTGTACAGCGCGGCCAGCTGCAGCGCCAGCTTGAGCGTTTCGTCCTGCACGGGTTTGTTGCCGGTAAACACAATGACGTGGGAGCCGGGCATGTCCTTGGCATGCAACCACAGGTCGTTGCCCTGCGCGGCTTTCAACAGCCGCTCATTCTGCACGCTGTTTTTGCCCACCTGGATGAGCATGCCGTCCGGCGACAGAAAGGACAGCGGCATGCCCTGCCTCTCCCGGCGCTTGCCGCGCTTTTGCGGCTCGCGCCGCAGTATGCCCGCCTCGCGCAGGGGCTGCTTGACCTCGTTGATTTCGTCGCTGGTCTCGCTGCGCTCCAGCGCGTAGGCGGCGTCTGAAATCAGCGCCAGCTCCTCCAGCGTGCGCTCCATCTGCTCGGCCGCTACCTTGCGGGCCACATTGGCCTTGCGGTATTTTTTGAAATACCTTTGCGCATTGGCCGTGGCGTTGAGCGAGGGATCCAGCTCCACGCGCAGCATCCGGTTCTCATCGTAATAATTGGGCAAGTCCACATGTTCCGCCCCTTTTTGCGCCAGGTGGCCAAAGGCGGTGAGCAGCTCGCCCGCCACGCGCAGCTCCTCCATGTGCCCTGCGGCGTCAACCTCGGCCTGCTGCGCAGCCAGCTTCTTTTCGCAGCGCGCTTCGGCCGTGCGCAGCGTGCGCCGCAGCGCCGAGGCGCGCTGCATCAGGCGGTCGTGGCGATCTTTCTGGTCATACAGGGTGTCCATGGCCTGGGACATGGTGGGATAGGGGCGCTGCAGCTCCGCCGGCAGGCTGCGATAGGCAAACGGCAGCACATCCTTGGGCACGTTGTCCGGCGCTAACAGCAGCGTGGGGGCGGCCATCCGGGGCAGCTCTGCAAAAAAGGCAGCCAGGTCGCGCGCAAAGGCGTCCACATCCACCCCTTGCAGCAGCGCGCGCTCATCGCCCAGCAGGCGCAGGGCAATTTCCTTAGCGGTGGTCAGCGACAGGCCGCTGACGGTCTCGGCCAGCGCCTTGTCCGCCCGCCCGCCCATGGCGCGTAGCCGCAAGGCCAGCTCGGCCGCCGTGGCGGTGGTGGGGTCGGCCTTGTCCTGCCGGGGCGGCATCTCGTAGGGCAGGCCGGGCATCACGCGGCGCACGCGGCTCATGTCATCGGTGATGCGCCGGGCGCAGTCGATGATCATGCCATCATCCACCAGCGTGAAATTGGTGTGCCGCCCCATGGCCTCAAAGTACAGGTGTTTTTCGCGGCGCTCGCCCATCTCGTCTAAGGCGGACACCGTGATGTCCAGCAGGCGGTCGCCTTGCAGCTGCCGGATGGAGATAATACGCCCGCCGCCTAAGTGCTTGCGCAGCAGCATCAGAAACATGGGCGCGACCTCGGCGCTCTCATGGCTGCCCTGGGTTAAGTGGATGCGCGTATTGTGCGGCCCGGCCGCCACCAGCAGGCGGTGGTTTTCGCCGGGCGTGCGGATCATCAACAGCACCAGGTCCTTGTCGGGCTGCGAAATGCGGTCAATGCGGCCGCCAGAGAGCGTATTATGCAGTTCGCGGGCGACAAAACCCAGCGTCAGGCCATCCAATAAACTTCCTCCCTATGTCTGGCGGGCATCAGGCGCGCCGGTACAGCCGGTTTTCCTCCGGCGCTCCTGCGCCGCTGAGCATCAGGTGCACGTCGCGCCCCTTGGGGGTAAGTGTACCGGTAAACACATACGGCGCGCCCGGCATGCGCACCTCAACATGCAGCACGCCATCCTGCCAGCTGCAGCTGCCCACATACGGCTCCGGCGCTTCCAGCGGCGTAAACCAGGCCTGCTCGCCACGATACGGCTGGCCGGGCTGCACCGTGAACCAGAAGTTGACGGGGTACCTGCCCTGCTGGTACAGGTTGATCACCAGCCGCCCGTCGGCGCGCTGATCCAGCATCAGCCTGCGGTTACCGGCGGCTAAATAGCTGCCCGTCAGGTCATGCCCTGTGCCGTCACTGGCCGGAAGCGCGTATTGCAGGCGTGCTATGCGCTTCTGCACGGCTTTTTGCCGCGCGGCGGAGGCCGGCTGCATGGCAACGCCGGCCAGCAATGTATCCTTGATCAGATCCATCTCCGCGCCCATGTCGTTCAGGCCGGCTGTCACGGCGACCACCATGTCCTGCGCCTCGTCCACCAGACATATCTGGCCAAACATGCCGTCGCCGCGATAGCGCCCGCCGCGCGTGCGCCAGAACTGGAAGCCATAGCCCTGCGCCCAGTCCGAATCCTCGGGCGTTTGCACGGTTTCAATGGCCTTGGCCGTGGCCTGCTTGACCCAGCCCGCTGGCAGCACCTGTTCGCCGTTCCAAATGCCATCCTGCAGCAGCAATTGCCCGAACTTGGCGATGTCCTGACAGGACAGGTGCAAGCCATAGCCACCGGCGGTGATGCCCATGGGGCACACCTCCCACTGCGGCTTAATAATGCCCAGCTTGTCAAACAGGCGCGGCATCAGATAATCACGCACGGTCTGGCCGGTCACTTTTTGCACCATGGCGCTGACCAAGTAGGTGCTGGTGGTGTTGTAGTTAAAGTGCGTGCCTGGCTCATGGTCAACGCGGCAGGACAGCGCGCGCTTGACCCAATCCTGGGTGCGCAGCAAACGCGTATCCGACTTGGGCTCCAGCCCCGAGGACATTGTCAGCAAATGCCGCAGCGTAACCTGCCCCAAGCGCTCGTCAGGCTCCTCCGGCGCTTTGTCGGCCAGCATGTCCAATACCTTGTCCTCATAGGACAGCAGCCCTTCGGCCACGGCAAAGCCTGCCGCCGCCGAGCAGAAGCTTTTGCTCAACGAAAACAGCGTGTGCGGGCGCGTCAGCTCATACGGTGCCCAGTTGAGCGCCACGGCCACGCGGCCATGCCGCAGCACCATCACGCTATGGAAATCCAGCCCCTTATCGCGCGCGCCGTCTAAAAACGCTTCAACGGCCAATGAGGAAATGCCTAATTCCTCGGGGGATGCCACAGGCTTCATGTTCATACGGCCTCCTGATTATGTCAGGCTGTTCAGGAACTTCTTCAGCCCCTGTTTGCCTTGTTCGGTTTGTTTGTATACGCCGGTGTCGCACAGCACATGGTAGCAAATATCGCCTACCGCATCGCGGATGACCCGCTGCGCCGCCTCCAGCGCAAGCGCCGGGTGCTTGGCCTTGAGCGATGCGGCCCAGGCCACATGCGGCGAGTTTTCGGGCAGCGGGGTGCCTGCGGCCAGGTATTGCGCCACCTCATCCAGCTCCCTTAACAGGCGGCCGGGCAGGATGAACATGCCCATGGCTTCAATCAGGCCGATGTTTTCCTTCTTGATATGGTGCTTGTCCTGATGCGGATGGAACAGCCCCATCGGGTGCTCGGCGGTGGTGCGGTTGTTGCGCAGCATCACGTACACGGTGTATATATCACCACGTTTGCGCACCACCGGCGTGATGGTGTTGTGCGGCCGGTCGGTGTGCGCCAGGATGTCATGCTCCGGGTCGCTGTACGCCCGCCAGGCGGTGAGGATACCATCCACCGTATCCACCAGCTGCGCGCCATCGCGCCCCATCAGGCGCAGGCAGGTGGTGGGCCAGGTCAGCGCGTGCGCGGTGATGCCGGAGCCCAGCGCCACCTCAAACCATTCCCCCGCCCTGTCCAGCGGGAACTCATACCGCCCGCCCTGGAAATGGTCGTGCGTCAGGATGGAGCCGCCCACAATGGGCAGGTCGGCGTTGGAACCCACAAAGTAATGCGGGAACTGATCGACAAAATCCACCATGCGCTGCAGCGATACGCGGCTGATGACCATGGGCGTGTGCTCGCGGTTGAATACAATGCAATGCTCGTCATAATAGAGGTATGGCGAGTATTGCAGATACCACGCATCCCGGCACAGTTTGAGCGGGATGATGCGATGGTTGTGCCGCGCGGGGAAGCCCGGACGGCCGGCATAGCCCGGATTTTCGCGGCACAACTGGCACAGGGGGTAGCTGATTGCCTTTTGCAAAAGCGCCGCCGCAATGTCGCGCGGGTCCTTTTCGGGCTTGGACAGGTTGATGGTGATTTCCAGCGTGCCGGCGGGCGTTTCGCTTTGGTAGCGCACATTGCGCGCGATGTCGCGGGTTTTGATGTAGTCCGTATCCTGGCACATGCGGTAGAACCAGTCGGTGGCCGCAGCAGGGCTGTCCTTGTAAAGCCGCGCAAAGGTATCCCGCACCACCTGCGGCGGCGGCGTCACCGCGCCAAACAGGCTGGCCACAAACCGTCCGCGCGCGTCGTTGCCGGGCTGAACCAGCCCGCGCGACAGCGCATCCTGATACAGGATGTCGGCCGCGTCTAACATCGGCAGCGTGCCAACGGCCTGCTCCGGCGCGTCCAGCGCCATCAACGCCAGCAACTGGTTTACACAATAATCCCGGTCTTCCTGTTCCACCCATCCCGCGCGCACGGCGGCATCGGCCATCAGGCACACGGCCTGCGAGGCTGTTGGGTTCATACGCCCCTCCTATACCATGCGGTCGGGCAGCTGGCGGCCGCCCAGCACGTGGAAGTGCAGGTGATGGACGCTTTGGCAGCCATGCTCGCCCACGTTGGTCAGCACGCGGTAGCCGGTCTCGGCAACGCCCATAAGCTGCGCCACCTTCTCCGCCGCGCGCAGGCAGGCCGCCAGCACGGCATCGGGCAGCGCATCCAGCGCGTTCAGCCCGGATGCATGCCTTTTGGGGATGATCAGCACGTGCACCGGTGCCTGCGGGTGCAGGTCATGAAACGCCAGGCAGTGTTCATCCTCATACACGCGTTTGGACGGGATATCCCCCGCCACGATTTTGCAAAAAATACAGCCTTCCATTACGATTCCTCCTGTTGTGGTAGCAGTTGACCCATAAAGCGTTCGTCCTCTATATGTGTAAGGCGCACAGAGCGAATGTCGCCAGGCCGTGCACCGGGGCAAAACACCTCCAGATACGTCCCGGTATAGCCGCAGGCACCGTTAGCCTCCCCTTCCTCAAACAGCACCTGTGCCGCCTGGCCCAAGCCCTGCTGCATAAAGGCCAGCGCCGATTGCTTGCCCTGCGCAATCATCTGCGCCGCGCGCTGCTCGCGCACGCGCAGCGGCACCTGATGGGGCATGGTGGCCGCCAGCGTGCCCTCCCGCGCGCTGTAGGGGAACACATGCGTGCGCGCAAAGCCGATTTCACGCGCGAAGGCAAGAGATTGCCGGTGCTCCTCCTCCGTTTCGCCGGGGAAGCCGGTGATGATGTCCGTGGTGATGGCGCAGCCCGGAAAGTGCCGCCGCAGGGTAGCCACCGCCGCCCTGTATTCATCGGCGGTATACCGCCTGCGCATGCGGTATAGCACGCTGTCGCAGCCCGATTGCAGCGACAGATGAAACTGCGGGCACACCTTGCCCACACCGGCCAGCGCCTGTGCAAACGCATCGTCCGCCACGCGCGGCTCCAGCGAGCCTAAGCGCACGCGCACAATGCCGGTGGGCTGCGCGGCAGCCTGCACGGCGTGCAGCAGGGGAACGCCGTCCAAATCGCGCCCGTAGCTGGTCAGGTGGATGCCGGTCAACACAATCTCGCGGTGCCCGGCATCGGCCAGCCGCTGCGCCTCGCAGGCGATGTCTTGAACGGGGCGGGAGCGCACCGTGCCGCGCACATACGGGATGATGCAATAGGCACAGTACCGGTCGCAGCCCTCCTGGATTTTAAGCACCGCGCGCGTGTGGCCGTCATTGGCGCTGACGGTCAGCGGCTCATACGGGATGCCCGTCACGGTGTCCACCGCCGACAGCCGCGTGCCCTCGGCCTGGGCCTGGTGCAGCAGCGAAACAACCTCGCTGCGCCGCTGGTTGCCCAGCACCAGGCGCGCGCCCTGCGTCAGCAGCTTTTCGCCGTCCTTCTGTGCCAGGCAGCCCGCTACCACCACATCAGCCTGCGGGTTTTTGCGCTGGGCGCGGCGTAGCGCCTGCAGGCTTTTCTTTTCGCCCACGCCGGTCACAACACAGGTATTGATGACATATACATCGGCCATGTCCTGAAACGCGCGCGGCGTGTACCCGGCCTGTACAAACAGTTCCAGCATGGCCTGGCTGTCGTACTGGTTTACCTTGCAGCCCAAGGTGTGAAACGCAACGGTGGGCATTACTTTTCCGGCGTTGTGTAGCGCATGTCGCCGGCCACGGCCAACAGCGCCGCGATCGCCACCACGCCTGCGGTATCCGCGCGCAATATGCGCGGGCCCAGCGTCACGGGCGTTGCCTTCATCTGCGTAATTTCATCCGGCTCCATGCCGCCCTCCGGGCCGATCACCACGGCAATATCACGGCTGCCGTCATAGGCTTCAGGCAGGCATTTGGCCGTCGCTTCCTCCCACGGCACCAGCGCCTGCTGATGCTTTTCCAGCTCCGTCGTCATGCCGGCAAAGGTCAGCAGCCCGCCCACCTCCGGAATCATCGTACGGCCGGACTGCATGGCGGCCTCGCGCGCAATCTTGCGCCAGCGCTGCAGGCGCGGTTGCATTTGGTCGGCTTTGGGGCGCGCCACGCTGCGCGCAAACAGGCAGGGCACAATTTTGTGCACGCCCGCCTCAGTGCACTGCCGGATGATATCGTCCATTTTATCGCCCTTGACCAGCCCCTGATACAACGTGATGCGCGTGCGGGCCTCGGTGCCGGGCAGCTCTACCGTAAGGTTCGCCCACACCTCGCGCCCGCGCACCTCCAGCAGCGCCGCATATCGCTTGCCGTTGACCACCAGCACGATGTTGGCGCCATCGCGCAGGCGCAGCGATTTGAGCGCGTGCTGTGCGTCCTCCTCGTTCAGGCGCACGGCGTTGCCCACCTTATCGTCGCTATAAAAACAATTCATGTTACCCTTCTCCCTTTCGCGCGGCCAGCGCCGTCCACGCGCCCAAGTGCCGCGCCTCCAGCAGCGCGAAGCCCGCACGCTCCAGCGCGTGCAGCACATCGTCCTCGCGCTCCAAGATAATGCCGGAGCACACAAACACCGCGCCGGGCGCCAGGTGCTGCTTCACCTGCGGGATCAGCGCAATAATCACATCCGCCAGGATATTGGCACAGGCCAGCCCGAAGGTGCCGCCCAGATCGTTGACCAGATCGCCCTGCCGCACCTGGATGCGGTCATTCAGGCCATTGATGCCCACGTTTTCCTGCGCCACGCGCACGGCCACGGGATCAATATCCACCGCTAACACGCGCGGCGCGCCTAACAGCGCCGCCGTCACGGCTAAAATGCCGCTGCCCGTGCCCACGTCCAGCACGTCGCCGCCCTCGTACCATCGCTCCATCAGTTCCATGCACAGGCGCGTGGTCTCGTGCGTGCCGGTGCCAAAGGCCATGCCAGGGTCCAGTTCGATCACTTTGTCCCCCGGCTGCGGCTGATACGCCTCCCAGCCCGGCTTGACCACCAGATTTTTGCCAATGCGCAGGGGCTTGTAATACTGTTTCCAGCTTTCGGCCCAGTCCTCCTCGCGCACATTGTCCACCGTCAAGGTCAGCGCTCCGGCGTCAAAGGCTAACGCGTCGGGCAACGTAAGCAGCATGGCGCGCACATTTTCAATATGCGTGGGCGATGAAAACCACGCCCGCACCCATACATTGGCGGGCATATGATCAAACACGCTTTCGTCCATCAGCGCCCAGGTGTCGGCAATCTGCTTAGCATCGGGGATGTCGCTGCGGTCGATGATCTGCGTGCCGTGCGCGCCGCAGCGCATCAGCAGCTCGCTGACCGCATCGGCGGCCTCATGGGTGGTAACGACGGTTGCCTGCAAATAATCCATACAATCCTCCGCGGCACAAGCCGCAACGTCATTATATCCTATGCGTGTTGCCTGCACAAATAGACCCCAATTGCAAGAATAAGTGAAACATACAACCCTGCGGATGGTAGACCAGGTCGAGGCCTGGTCAGGCTGCCTCGGGCGAGCCCGAGGCGATTTTTGCGCTCTTGCCATTGAGGATGCGCCTGGGCAGATCGTTCAACCAGTCCTCGATGCGTTGGATGTCTGCGCTGGAGAGTTTGCTAATGTCCGTACCCTTTGGAATAAAACGACGAATCAAACCAATGACATGTTCGACTGTCCCACGCTCCCAGGCGCTGTATGGATGACAGTAGTAGGTACTTGTACGCTTTTTGCCTGTTAGGCAGGATCGTTCCAGTGAACGCCAGTCGCTAAACTCAGAGCCGTTATCCATGGTAATGGATTTGAAACGCTTTCGGAAGGCCTTTGCACCTGACTTTCTTTCCAAACAATCTAACGTGTTCACTACTGATTCAGCCGTTGCAGACCGAAGGATCCTGACGATCACTTCACGATGCTTCCTTTCCGATAATACCAACAGGCAAATTTTACTCTTTCCCCGGCCAGAGAGCATACAATCCATTTCCCAGTGCCCTGCCTCCTCCCGGGTGTTGGCTGCCTGCGGGCGCTCCTCAATGCTTTTTCCATCTCCTTTGAATGCCCGGCGTAAATGGCGGTATTGGGGTTTGCTGGGGCGTCCGCGACGAGGGAGGTGGCAAAGCTCAACGCCTGGAATGTACCCGCGCTCAATATAACTGTACAGGGTGCGGGTGCTGACGGTGGTTTCATAAGGATTCCCATCCCTGTTCAAGCGCATGATGATGGCATCCGGTGATTGCTTGTGGACGAGGATTTGCTCACTGACATAGTTTGCGAATGCGTGATCCTGGCCTATCTTGATGTTCCTGCCCTTGGCTGTTCCTTTCTGGTCATAATCTCTTTGGGCAACATCCGCAGAGTATGAATAGTATGGAGCCAGCTCTTTTCCATACAGAGGCCCCACACGGCCTCTCTTCAGTTCTCTGCTGATGGTGGCCGGACTGGATTCAAGCAGACAAGCTATCTCACGGATGCTGTGCTTTTTATACGCCGGTAAAGACTCGTTCTTCCTCACCAACATCTCCAGTTTTTGCCGGTCAATGTACGTAAGGTGTTCTCCTTTC
>JAXGRA010000018.1:0-34553 GCA_040766135.1 Christensenellales bacterium | reverse complement strand
GTGTAGCCGATGGTGCCGATCATGCGGTTGCTCTGGCGCTCCACCACGGCAAAGGTGCCGGGACCGCCGCGCTGGTTGCGCCGGATCAGATGGCGCAGGTGCGAGCGCGTTTCGTATATGCTGCGGTGCGCATCCCACAGCACGTAACGCGCCACCTCCACATCGCGCGAATAATCGTACATATCCTGCGCATCGCCCATGCGCGGCGCGCGCAGCAGCAAATGCGGCGTAACCAGCTGCGGCATATCGCGAAAGGTCCTCTCCCAGCCTGTGATAGGCTCCTCGGTCAGCATAAGCTCCTGAAACTTACGCCGCATAATGATAGACATCCAAAGGATGTATGGCTTGCACCGGGTGCTGGGCAAAGCGCGGCACGGGCTTGCCCTTCAGCACACCCGCCCATATAAGCGCCGCCCCGCACAGAATAAGGAACACCAGAAAAACGATCCATGCCACAAACATGGGGTTGGAGCGCTTCATCCCTGCGTCCCTTCGGCGCGCGGATACCAGGCCTGCGCACAGGGACCGGGCACAGCATCCTGCATGGGCAGGTGCTGCGATGCGTTCAGGGCATAATAGGCCATCAATATGCCCAGGCTGGTTTTCATATCGCGGAACTCGCCGCGCATGGCGCGCTCCACGGCCTCGGTCAGCGGGATGGAAGCCACCGACAAAAACTCATCCTCATCGGTATGCGCGGCATGGCGCGTCAAATCCGTGGCCAGGTATAGGCCAATGCTCTCGGTGCAGTAACCGGGCGTGCTGACAGCATCCACCAGCTTGCGCCAGGTGCGCGCGGACAGACCGGTTTCCTCGCTCAATTCACGCTGGGCGCACACCAGGGGATCCTCGCCGGGGAAGTCTAACTTGCCCGCCGGGATTTCCCAAGTAACTTCATTGATGACCACGCGGTGCTGCCGCACCAGCGTGATATACCCGCGCTCATCCACCGGGACGATGGCAGCCGCGCCCACATGCCGCACCACCTCGCGCTGTGCGGGGCGGCCGTCAGGCAGGCGCACCTGCCAGGTTTCCACCTTGATGACCTTGCCGTCAAAGATGGGCTGGCTGGCCACAAAGGTTTCCCTGATATCCTGCTGGGACATATTTCCTCCTTTTTACAGTGAGATATGCAACCCCACCGGGCAGTGATCGCTGCCCATGATGTCGGCATGAATGGTGGCGTCGCGGATATGATCGTTGAGCCGCCGGGATACGATGAAATAGTCAAAGCGCCAGCCGGCGTTGGTTTTGCGCGCACCGGTCAGATACGACCACCAGGTATATGCATCGGTTTTGTCCGGGTATAGGTGGCGGAACGTATCGGTAAAGCCTGCCGCCAGCAGTTCCGTCATTTTACCGCGCTCCTGGTCGGAAAACCCGGCGTTGCCGCGGTTAGGCTTGGGGTGCCTTAAGTCAATTTCATTGTGCGCAACGTTCAGGTCGCCGCAGTAGATGACGGGCTTTTCCCTATCCAGCGCCATCAGATGCGCGCGCATATCATCCTCAAACTCCATGCGGTAGTCGATGCGCTTTAATTCCGGCTGCGCGTTGGGCACATAGCAGTTGACCAGATAAAAGTCGGGATACTCCATCGTGATTACGCGGCCTTCGTCCAGATGCCGATCAAACAGGCCATGCCGGATGTTCATGGGCTCTTTCCGCGCAAACACCGCCGTGCCGGAATAGCCCTTGCGCTGCGCGGAGTGATAATATATATGGTAGCCCTCCGGCGAAAAATCGGCCTGCCCCTCCTGCATCTTGGTCTCCTGCAGGCAGAAAAAATCCGCGTCCAGCTGTTCAAAATAATCATGGAATCCCTTGCCCAATACAGAGCGGAACCCATTGACATTCCAGGATATCAGCTTCATTCCCTCACCTCCATGGTTCTACCAAACAGTATAGCGTGCAGCCGGGGCATCGGCAAGTTGACAGCGCACCGCGCCGCGCCTATGATGAATATAACCAACCATATAAAGGAGAAAAGGTTATGACTTTGGACAACCTGAGCAAGCTGGAACAAAAAGTATCGCGCTCACTTTCTGCCGAAAACATACACGGCGAAAAGGGCCGCGGCGGCATGGCGGAGCTGGCCGACGGCGTGGCGGCGGCCGCTGCGCGCGATTTGGGGCGCGGCTGGAAAGTGAACCCCTATGTCGTGATCAAGCCCGGCGAAACGCTGACCATTGCCGACATCACGGGCAGCGGCATCATCAATCATATCTGGCTTACCCCTTCGGGCAAGTGGCGCAACACCATACTGCGCATGTACTGGGATGGCCAAGAGCACCCCAGCGTGGAAAGCCCGGTGGGCGATTTCTTCTGCATGGGATGGAATGAATACGCACAGCTAAGCTCGCTGGCCGTGTGCGTCAACCCCGGCTCGGCGTTCAACTGCTACTGGCCGATGCCGTTCAGAAAACACGCCAAAATAACGCTGACCAACCGCTCTGCGGACAGGATGGTTATCTATTATCAGATCGACTACTGCCTGTGCGAGGTGGGCGAGGACGAGGCCTATTTCCACGCGCAGTTCCGGCGCACCAACCCGCTGCCCTATAAGCAGGACTATACCATCGTGGACGGCATCAAGGGGCGCGGCAAATATGTGGGCACATATATGGCCTGGGGTGTGAACAATTCCGGCTGGTGGGGCGAGGGCGAGATCAAGTTCTATATGGATGGCGACAAGGAATTCCCCACCATCTGTGGCACGGGCACGGAGGATTATTTCTGCGGCAGCTACAACTTTGAAGACCCCAAGACGCACGCCAACTACGCCACGTTTTCTACGCCCTATTCAGGACTGCATCAGGTCATTACCCCCGATACACTGTATAAAAGCCAATTCCGCTTTGGCCTGTACCGCTGGCACATTACCGACCCCATCTACTTTGAAAAAGACCTGCGCGTGACCATCCAGGCGTTGGGCTGGCGCGAGGGCGGGCGCTACCTGCCGCTGCAGGACGATCTGGCCTCAGTGGCGTTCTGGTATCAGGTGCTGCCGCATGCCCCGTTCCCGGCGCTGCCGGACAAGGACTATCTGGAAGTTATTTAGAAGGAGGAACACCATGTATCAAGCTCATCCCCGACGCTATGACACCATGCAGTACCGCCGCGTGGGCAAAAGCGGCATCAAGCTGCCCAGCGTATCGCTGGGGCTGTGGCACAACTTTGGCGGCGTTACGCTGTTTGAAAACAGCCGCGAGATGGTGCTGGGTGCGTTTGACTTGGGCATCACGCACTTTGACCTGGCCAACAACTACGGCCCGCCGCCGGGCAGCGCCGAGGAAAACTTCGGCCGCATCCTGCGCAACGAACTATCCAGCTACCGCGATGAACTGATCATCTCCACCAAGTCCGGCTACCACATGTGGGAGGGGCCGTATGGCGAGTGGGGCTCCCGCAAGCAGCTGCTGGCGAGTCTCGATCAAAGCCTGCGGCGCATGGGGTTAGAATATGTAGACATTTTTTACCATCACCGCCCCGACCCGGACACCCCGCTGGAGGAAACCATGGGCGCGCTGGCGCACGCCGTGCGCAGCGGCAAGGCGCTGTATGTGGGATTGTCCAACTACAACGCCGAGCAGGCCGACCGCGCCATTGGCATCTTGCAGGACATGGGCATCCACTGCCTGATCCATCAGCCGCGCTACAATATGTTAGACCGCGGGCCGGAGCAGGGGCTGTACGACGTGCTGGAAAAGCACGGCGTAGGTGCCATCCCGTTTTCGCCGCTGGCGCAGGGCGTGCTGACAGGACGATACTTAAACGGCATCCCGGAGGATTCGCGCGTGGCGGGCAGCAGCGTATTCCTCAAACGGGATGAGAAATTTGACGCCTCGGTGGAAAAAAGCCGCAAGTTGAACGACATCGCGCAGCGCCGCGGGCAATCCCTGGCGCAGATGGCGCTGGCCTGGCTGCTGCGCAAGCCCACCACGGCCTCGGTCATCATCGGCGCCAGCAAGTTAGCCCAGATACAGGAATGCGCGCAGGCGCAGAACAACCTGGTTTTCAGCAAAGAGGAGCTGGCCGATATTGACGCCATCGCGCTGGGTTAATGCTATGAATATCTGATTGCATCCTGAGCAAAACGCGCGTTTTGCTCAGGGTTGTATTTTGTTATATAAATACGCGACCATGAAAACCAGCCTGATTTTGCCAAAAAGGAGCGTGTTTTATGAGCAACCCATCCATCCCCACCATTGCGCAGGCCGAAGCCTTGCTGCGCTGGGCGCAGACGCAAAACCCTGGCCGGTGGATTGACCATTGCCGCACGGCGGCACGTGCTGCACGGTGCATTGCGCAGGCCTGCGGGCTGGATGCCGACAGGGCATATGTGTCGGGCTTGCTGCACGATGTGGGGCGCTATGAGGGGGTGCGCGGGCTGCATCATGCGATCGCCGGGTATCAGCTGCTGATGGACAAAGGGTGGGAGGACACTGCCCGCGTGTGCCTGACGCATTCTTTCCCGCTGGCGGAACTGGAGGCATTTGCCGGCCCCATGGACTGCACACCGGAGGAAACGGCTTTTATCGCGGCCTACCTGCGCGACAGCACCTACAACGATTATGACCGCCTGATTCAGCTGTGCGATGGCATCTGCCTGCCTGACCGCGTGACGTTGATGGACACCCGCCTAATCGACGTGGCGATGCGCCATGGTGTCACGGACATCATGGTACGCAAATGGCGCGCGTTTTATGCCGTCAAGCAGCATTTTGATGCGCTGTGCGGCGGTAGCGTGTATGCCCTGTTCCGGGAGGAAATTGTGCAGGGGATATTTGATACATAAACTGCGCACGGTGCATTTGACCGTGCGCAGGATGAATAAGATACAGCGTTTATTTTTTGTTGCGGATGTGCAGCAAGTGCTACTTGTGCAGCGCCTCTGCCAGCGCGTTGATGTGCGCTACATCCTCTTCATTCAGCGGGTGCACGTTTTCCTCCGGCTGCTCATCGGGCATGTAGTTCGGCGTATTGCGGTCTACATACAGCACCTCGCTGCCGCCCTGCCATTTTAATTCAAAAAATACATTATAGAACGCATCCAGCGGGATGCCATCCCTGGGCACAAAATCCAGTTCGATGAACGTAAGCCAAGTGAACGTTCCGCCCTTGGACGGGTCGGTCACATTGGGCATCTGCTCCATATACCATTCGGGGTTCGCCAGCACTTCTTGCAGTTCATAATCAAAATGCGCATTTACCTGCAAATCCCGGACAACCTTGCCGGGTTTGGGCAGCACAGCCACCCGGAACATCATATCCCGCACATTGGGCACGACCTCGCGCCCGGGCTCCTTCTCTTTCATCAAAGCAGAAGCATCCGCCACCAGATAATACAGGTCAAACGTTTCGCTTTCACCTGCGTATTTGGCGGTTTCGGCATGCTCCTCCACGAAGCGATCTGGTTCAGACCAGCGCGATTCTGCCGCATGCGCCGCCAACGGCACCAGCAGCATCAGAATCAGCAGCAGGGAAAGGCACTTGCGCATAATGCGTTCTCCTTTCTAATGTAGAATTACATACTAGGAAAGCGTTTAACTATATTCGTTGTTATTTTGTCATGTCTATCAATAGGAATCAAGTCACGATATGGTTTTGTTACATTTTCATCTGTGATTCACACAGAGAGCACAGTTCATTTCCCAAAAACTAACCTTTTTTCTGTGCAACCATAAAAAAGCGGTGGATGGTTCCCTCGATCACGCCTTTTTCTTCTAAAATCTCTTGGGCTTTATAAAGATTATCCAGGTGGGTCTCTACAGAAAAGCCCTCAAACTCCCATTCGATGATCCTGGCAAACCAAACTAAGGCTCCTACATCATAAAAGCGAATGGGTTGAAACGCCTCATCCTTTTCCAAAATGTCAAAGCCCAGTTCTTTTAGTTCCTGCGCTCTATGGGATAGATAATGCCGAGAAAAAGGAAACTCTGTTTTCTCTGGCTGGAGCAAACGAATCAGTTCCCGATCATTTTCCGCCCCTACCTGCTGGGTAATAAAATATCCGTCTGGGCTGATCAGGCGCTTTAGCTCGGACACCTTGTAAGCGCCGTGCCGATTGGTAATCATATGAAAAGACTCGTCAGCAAAGGGAAGATCATCCTCGCCATCCGCTTCCTTAAAGTCTATGCCAAGGGGAAGGAGTTTCTCCGCACAGTATTTGACATTGGGCGGATAAGCCTCAATGGCTGCGGTCATGTGGTGCGGATGGCCAAAGGAAAGCAAAAACTCTCCACCTCCGGTTTCCATATCCAGCAGCCTCATGTCGGGCTTCAAATATTTCTGAACAACGGCCCGCATATCCCAGGGAAGCTCATCTTCCTCCCGATATCGGCCATGTATATGGGAAAAATCCCACCCGATCATGTGGGCTATCTTTTCTTCTTCTAACCACTGTGCCAGCAAGTCTGCTTTGGCATCTTTTTGCATATGGATTGTTTTTTCCTATCAGGAAACTATTATTTTAGCTATTCCTGTCATCTTTCTTTTGCAGCAGCACGGCCAGTATCACAATCAGGCCCTTGAACGCCTCGCGCAGGAAGGGCGGGACGCCCATCAGGTTTAACAGGTTGTTCATCACAGCCAGAATGAGCATGCCCAGCACCGTGCCAATGATGGAGCCGCGGCCGCCGGACATGCTGGTGCCGCCGATGATGACCGCCGCGATGGCGTCCATCTCATAGCCCGACCCGGCGTTGGCATAGTCCATGCTGCCGATGCGGGCAATCTGGATAATGCTGGCCACCGATACTAACGTGCCCATCAGTGCGTACACCATGCGCTTGACACGCCGGACATGGATGCCGGACAGGCGACTGGCACGCTCATTGGAGCCGATGGCGTATACCTGGCGGCCAAACACCGTGTGACGGCTGACAAAATGCAGCAGCGCGGCCAGCAGCAGCCAGTACACGATGGGCAATATGATTTCGCCGCCGATGCGCAGGTTGGAAATCTTTAAAAAGTCCATGGGAACGCTGGGTGAGGAGCGCTGCGTATACTGCTGCGTCACGCTGCGCAGGATTTTCATCATGCCCAGGGTGGCGATAAACGGCGGCAGGCGGCGGTTGGCCACCAAATACCCTGTGCCCGCGCCCAGCGCGGTGCCCATCAGCAAGGCTGTCAGGATGGCGATGGCATAAGCAGGCACGCCGCTGATGCCAATTTGCCTTAATAAGCCATAGGGGCCTTCATCAATCAGCGCCATCACCACGGCGCCCACCGCCACCAGCGTTGAACCTACCGCCAGGTCGATGCCGCCGGAGATAATCACAAACGTCATGCCCAGCGCCACGATGCCCACACCGGCGTTGTTGCGCAAAATGTTGATCCAGTTGCGCCCCCAGGCCACCAGCCACTCCCCAAACGAGGGGTAGTCAAACCCCAGGGCGATGGTTTGCACCACCACCATCAGCAGCAGCGCCATGGCAGTGGAAAACAGCGGCTGCCGCTTCCACAGGCGTACCAGTTGATTTCCGCGATTTTTCAGGCGCTCTTGCATACTATATCCCTTCATACCTGCACCGGCTGGCCGCCGGTGGACAGTCGCATAATGTCGTATTCGTTCAGGTTTTGCCCGCTTAGCTCCCCGGCCATGCGGCCATGGAACAGCACCAGCGCACGGCTGCACAGGCGGACAATCTCCGTCGCCTCGCTGCTGAGCACCACCACGGCGGTGCCCTCCCGCGCCAGGCGGTGGATGATGTGGTAGATTTCTTCCTTGGCGCCCACGTCCACACCCTGGGTGGGGTTATCAAGGATCAGCACCCGGGGCGACACCGACAGCCATTTGGCCAGCATGACCTTTTGCTGGTTGCCGCCCGATAAACTGGTAATAGGATCGCCCTCAGCACCCATTTTGATGTGCAGGGCATCTCGCTGCGCGGCAAAGTCCGCACGCTGCTGCCCATGATCCATCACACCGCGCCGCGCCAGCCGGGGCCACGCCACCACGGTGCCATTGTCCAAAATATCCAAGTCCCTCAGGATGCCGTTGTTTTTTCGGTCGCGCGGCACATAGGCAATGCCGTGCCCCACGGCCTGCGCCGGCGATGCAATGTGCACAGGCTGGCCGTCCATCAGCACCTGCCCCGCTTGCAGCGGCAGATCGCCGATAATCGCACGGAACACCTCGCTGCGGCCATCACCCAGCAGCCCGGTGACGCCCAAAATTTCCCCCGCGCTGACGGCAAAGTCAATGTCTTCAAAATATGGCCGCGATGTCAGGCCGCGCCCGGCCAGCACCGGCGCGCCCTGCACAACAGGCTGGCCCTTTTCCTCTTGCTGTAAATCATACCCCACCATGTGGCGCGACAAATCATCCGTGGTAATCCCTTCCATGGGGCCGTGCGCCACCAGGTACCCATCGCGCAGCACCGCAAAACGGTTGCACAGCGAAACGGCCTCGCGCAATTTGTGGGAAATAAAAATAATGCCCACGCCCTGCTGCGCCAGCGTGCGCAGGATTTGGAACAAATGCTCAATCTCTGGATCGGTCAGGGTGGTGGTGGGCTCGTCCATGATGATGAGCTTGGCGTCCATCTCCAGCGCACGGCTGATCTCCACCATCTGCTTGTGGGAGGCGTCCAACTCGCGCACGGGCAGGGTAACATCCAGCGTGATGCCCATGCGCTCAAACACCTGCTTGGTGCGGGCCATCATAGCATCATGATCCACCAGGCCACCGCGGCGGCGCAGTTCCCGCCCTAAAAACAGGTTTTCGTATACGGCCAGGTCGTTGACTAAGTTTAATTCCTGATGGATAAAAGCGATACCGGCGTTGAGCGAATCCAGTGGCGAGGCAAAGTGAACAACGCAGCCATCCAGCAGGATTTCGCCGCGGTCGGCCGGAAGCACGCCACCAAGGATATTCATCAGGGTGGATTTGCCGGCACCGTTCTCGCCCAGCAGGGCACAAATATCGCCGGCATCCAACGAAAAATCGACGTCAACCAGCACCTGGTTGTCGCCAAAAGCCTTGTAGATGCCGCGCATCTGAAGATTCATGAGTTTCACACCTATCTGACAACAGCGCCACGGCTAAAAAAGGCCGTGGCGCTGTTGCCGGAATAATCAGTAGACGGAGTCCGGATCCAGGAATTGTTCGTAGTTGGTACGGTCCACGATGGTGGTGGGGATGACCTTGACGGGGTCAACCTCCTCGCCCTTCAATACGGCCACCGCCACGTCAACGGCATCGCGCACCATCAGCGGGCTGTACAGCGCGCTGGCAATCCAGATGTCCTTGTTTTCAGGCATCATCTTGAAGTAGCCCTGGCTGCCGCCGCCGCCGGTGATGACCTTGATATCCGTGCGGTTGGCATCGCTGATGGCCTGCAGCACGCCGATGGATGTTTCGTCATCTAAGCTGTATACCGCATCAATCTGCGGGTTGGCTGCCAGAATGTCGGTGAAGTCCTTCAGGCCGTCCTCGCGGGTGAACTTGGTGGCATATTCAATAACGGTCATGTCGGGCGCGATTTCCTTGATGGTATCCATAAAGCCCTTCATGCGCAGCTGGCTGACCGAGCCCGATGTGGGCACGGGCAGGGCGATCACTGTGCCGGTCTTGCCAATCTTGTCCACAATGTACTTGGCGCCTTCCACACCCATGCTCTCGTTGTCGCCGGTGACCAAGTAGATGCCCTTGGCATTGATAACGATATCGAAGTTGACCACGACGACGCCCTTGTCAATGGCGGCCTGGATCGGCACTTCCATGCCCTCCCACTGCGGGAAGGCCACGATGGCCTGCGCGCCCCAGGTGAGCAGGTCGTCCAGCTGCGCCGTCATTTCCTCGGCGTTGGTGGAGGTGGCCATTTTATATTCCACGACATCAGCCAGTTCCTTGGCCTGATACTCGGCATTGTATGCTACGCCCGCCACCCAGCCGTGCGTAACGGCAGGGGCCAGAATACCAATCTTATACTTGGAGTTCTCAGCCTTTTCGGCAGCAGCCTTCTCGGCGGCTTCCTTAGCAGCGGCTTCTTCAGCAGCTTTCTTGGCAGCTTCTTCGGCTGCGGCTTTCTCGGCAGCTTCCTTAGCAGCAGCTTCTTCGGCTGCGGCCTTCTCGGCGGCTTCCTTAGCAGCAGCTTCTTCGGCTGCGGCCTTCTCGGCAGCCTCGGCAGCAGCCTTTTCCTCAGCCTGCTTTTTCAGTGCCTCGGCTTCGGCAGCGGCGGCAGCGGCCTGCTCCGCAGTAGCGGCAGCCTCGCTCTTGGCGGTGTCCAGCTCCGCCGTCAGCGCAGTTACCTGTGCGGTCAGGTCGTCAACCTTCTTTTGCAGGTCGCCCTTTTGCGACAGGAGCACGCCGCCTACAACCAGTGCCGCTACCAGCAGCACCGCAAGCCAAGCGGTAGTCGATTTCTTCATGATTCAGATATTCCTCCCTATTGCTGATTCGTAGCGCGTCCCCATCTCAGAAAACCCGCCCGTTGCTTTCATGATACCGAGTTTTATAAGGTTCGTCAACGGGTTTATCCCCTCAAACTGTCACAGCCATGCCGGTTTTACCTAGCCCGCCATATCATCATCCGTTACAACGGGGTCCAGATGCACCACCAGATGCAGGTTAAACTTTGTTAGCGCATCGCGCTCGATGTTGTCAATGATGTGATGGCTGTCCAGCGCGTCAATGTCGGCGTCCATCTCCACATGCACCGAGCCAAAGCGCCGCCCGGGGCCGTAATCGTGAAGGAGCAGATCATGGCTGTTCATAATCCCCGGATACCCGGCGATATGTTCCTCAATGGCCTGTACCAATTGAGGGTCGGGCGCGCTGCCTAGCAGGGGGTCGAGCGTGTCCTTGACCAGGCCGATGCCGCTGGCGATGATAAATACTGCCACCGCAATGCCCATCCAGCCATCCAAATACAGCCCCGTATAATGCGCTATCAAGCTGGACAGCAGCACAGCCGATGTAGCAATGACATCGTTGCGGCTGTCGGCGGCGGTGGCGATCAGCGTTTCGGACGCTATCAGCCGTCCCGTGGCGCGGTTGAACGCCGCCAGCCACCACTTGACCAAAATGGACACTGCCAACACGGCCACCGTTGCCCAGCGGAACTGCACCGGCGTGGGAAACAGCACCTTTTCAATGCTGCCGCGCAGCAGCTCCACCCCCACCACGATGATGAGCACCGATACGATGAGGCCGGACAGATACTCCGAGCGCGCGTGGCCATAGGGATGCTCCTCATCTGCAGGCTTGCTGGCCATGCGGAAGCCCACCAGGCTGACCACGCTGGACGACGCGTCCGACAGGTTGTTGATGGCATCAGCCGCCACAGCTAGCGAGCCCGACCATGCCGCCGTCAAAAACTTGGCCGCCGCCAGCGCAACATTGGCCACAATGCCCACCACGCCAGACAGTTTGCCATAGGCAGCGCGCACACGCGGCTGCTGAGTATCCTGATAATCTTTAATAAAACAACGATACAGCCAGGTAAACAAAAAATCACCTACTTTTGCTTCTGGTATCAAAAAGCAACCGCAAGCAGGGCAAGGGTTGCTTTGAATGATAGTATACGGCATGCAGGCAGCGCTGTCAAAAACCGGATGCCATTTTCCCTGCGGCTTTTGTGCTGGCAAACCCAAAGTTAAACAGGTGCTTCATATCCGCCCAGCATTGATCACGCGTGCGGCAGTTGAGCGCAATGGCGATCAGCGTGCGGCCATCCTTTTGCGCGGCACCCGTGTAGCAAAAACCAGCAGCGCGCGTAAACCCGGATTTGATGCCATAGGCGCCCTCATAATAATGCGGTGTGTCGGGCAGCAACAGCTCCGCAGTGCTGGTGATAATTAGTTCCGGACGCATGTCGGTGGCGGGCAGGGTGTACGTGGTAGCCGTGACAATTTCATGCACAACGGGGTTTTGAAGCGCCGCACGGCACAGCGTTGCCATGTCCCGCGCGGTGGTGTAGTGCTCCTTGTCGTGATAGCCATGGGGGTTCATATAGTGTGTGTCCGCCATGCCCAGCTGCTGCGCCTTGTCATTCATTTTTTTGACAAAGCCCTCCACGCTGCCGGATACAATCTCCGCAATGGCGTTGGCCGCGTCATTGCCCGACCGGATCATCAGCCCATACAGCAGCGCGCGCAGCGGCATTTCTTCGCCGGGGATAACGGGCACCAGCGACGAATCGTTGGGCACATCGCCGGCCGAGTGCGGCACCTTCACCATTCGATCAAGGTCGCCGCCCTGCTCCACCGCCACCAGCAGCGTCATCACCTTGGTGGTGCTGGCGGGGTACATGCGCTGGTCAGCCAGTTTTTCAAACAGCACCTGGCCGGTTTGCATGTCCGCCAGCAGCGCGCTGCGGGCGATGAGATATTCGCCGGTCAGCGCCAGCGGCTGCGTTTCGTCAAAAAACTCCGGCGCTACAATGCCCATGGGCGATAAATCGCCCTGCAGCGCCCGTTGCGTGGGCAGGTCGCAGATGCCGTTTTCGGCAACACCTGCGGCCCCATGCGCGACCAGCACCTGCTGCAAGGCGCGCAGCGCTTTTTCGGTGTTGGGGCCAAAGCGCCCGTCCGGGGGTTCGGCCAGAAAATTCAAATCATACAGCCGGTTTTGCAGCTGGATTACCCGCGCGCCGCGGTCTCCGGAACGGAAGGCCAGCAGCTCCGCCATGACCTCATCATCATACAGCAATTGCAGCGTGACCGGCCCCGCCGCGCCATCGGCGGCCAGTTCGTGGCCCTGCTTGATGAGCCATTGCTGTGCCGTGCGCACCGAGGCTGCGGTTTGCTTGCCATAGGCACCATCCACGGCACCCTCCAGCACGCCCAAATCGCTCAAGCGCTGCTGCAAGGTGCGCACCTGCGCGCCTTTACTGCCCACCGTCAGGGTGGGATGGTTTTCTGCCCCTGCCGTGCCCATCAGGCACAACACCAACAACAAAATCAAAACTCTCCGCATGGGAAACCTCCCTTGTGTGTACATGCATACAACGCAGGTGCAGCCGGATTTCGTGCGTGCAAAAGACAGTGCCTTACATTACCCCGAAATGATTGACACACGCAAGCCAAGCGGATAGGATAACCTTGGAAAAAATGGCGGCTTCCGCAGAAAAAGGAGGAGCTGGACATGCACAAGGCCAAATTGGTGTTGGACCGTGATTATGTCATCGCCGATATTGACCCGCGGCTGTACGGCAGCTTTATTGAGCACTTGGGGCGCGCGGTGTATACCGGCATCTATCAGCCCGGCCATCCGGCGGCAGACAGCGAGGGTTTCCGGCAGGATGTGCTGGACCTGGTGCGCAAGTTAGACGTGCCCGTTACGCGCTATCCGGGCGGCAACTTTGTCAGCGGCTATGACTGGCGCGATGGCATCGGCCCCAAGGATCAGCGCCCGCAGCGGCTGGACTTGGCCTGGAAAACCACCGAAACCAACCAGGTCGGCCTGCATGAGTTTGTATCCTGGGCGCAAAAAGCCAACACGCAGGTGATGTATGCAGTCAACTTGGGCACCGGCACGCCGGCGGATGCGCGCGATGTGGTGGAATACGCCAACCATCCCGGCGGCACACAGTTATCCGACCTAAGGCGCTCAAACGGCGCGCGCGACCCCTTTGACATCAAGCTGTGGTGCTTGGGCAACGAGATGGACGGCGCGTGGCAGATGGGTACCAAAACGGCGTATGAATATGGCCGTGTTGCCACAGAGGCCGCCAAGCTGATGAAATGGGTGGATCCCAGCATCGAACTGGTGGCCTGCGGCTCCTCGGGGTTGGGCATGTCCACCTTTGGTGAGTGGGAGTATCAGGTGCTAAGCGAGTGCTATGACCATGTGGACTATGTATCGCTGCACACCTATTACGGCAACCGCCACAACGATACCAATGATTTCCTGGCCAGCACGATGGATCTGGATCAGTTCATTAAAACGGTGGTGGCAGTGTGCGATGCGGTGCGCGGCAAGAAGCGCGCCAAAAAGCGCATCCAGCTGTCGTTTGATGAATGGAATGTATGGTATCACTCCAACCAGCAGGACGAACAGCTATACCGTCGGCAGCCATGGGGCACTGCGCTGCCGCTGCTGGAGGACATCTATACGTTTGAGGATGCGCTGCTGGTGGGGCTGATGCTGATTACGTTCCTTAAAAATGCTGACCGCGTGCGCATTGCATGCATGGCGCAGCTGGTCAATGTCATTGCGCCCATCATGACCAACCCTGAGGGCGGCGCCTGGGCGCAGACCATCTACTACCCGCTGATGCAGGCCAGCCGCTGGGGGCGCGGGCGGTCGCTGCAGCCCATTTTGACCTGTGATACGCATGACACCGCGCAGCACGAGGCCGTGCCGCTGGTGGATGCAGCCGCCGTGCTGAATGATGATGGCGGCCTGACCATCTTCGCCGTCAACCGTGACCTGGCACGGTCAGCCGAACTGACGCTTGACCTGCGCTCCTTTGATGGGCTGACGCTGGTAGAGCATCAGGCGCTGACGCACGAGGATGTCAAGGCCGTCAACACCGAGCAGCACCCGGATAACGTCATGCCCAAGGCCATCCCGCCAATGCAGGGAGCGGCTGTTGTGCTGCCCAAGGCCAGCTGGAATGTGCTGCGCTATCGCAAGCAATGATTATTTTTAATGTGTAAATAGGGAGGTATCATGAGTCAGCTTATTCTGTTCCAGGGCGATTCCATCACGGACGCAGGGCGTTCACGCACCGATGATTATAATTTGGGCGCGGGATATCCGGTACTGCTCAGCGCACGTTTAGGCCGGGACTACGGCACGAAGTACAGCATTATCAACCGGGGCATCAGCGGCAACCGTGTGGTGGATCTGTATGCGCGCTGGAAAATCGATTGCCTTAACCTTGCACCAGATATCATCAGCATTTTGATTGGCGTCAACGATGTCTGGCACGAAGTCGCAACCCAAAACGGCGTGGACGCTCCCAAGTTTGAGCGGGTGTACAACATGCTGCTGGAGGAAACGCGCGAGGCGCTGCCGCATACGCGCATCATGGTACTGGAACCTTTCGTGCTATTGGGCCACAACACGCAGGAGCACTGGGATTACTTCCGTGATGAAGTAACGCTGCGCGCCCAGGCCGCGCGGCGCGTGGCGAAAAATGCCGGCGCCACCTTTGTGCCGCTGCAGGATGTATTGGAAGAAGCCACAACGAAAGCGCCTGCAGAGCACTGGCTCAGCGACGGCGTGCATCCCACGCCGGCAGGCCATCAGCTCATCGCCGATGCCTGGATGCAGGCATTTGCCCATATGAACACATAAGCGGGAGGAACTATGCAACGTCAACAAGCTTTTACAGGAACTGAAAAACCGCTCAAAGGCGGGCTGCACTGCCACACCACGCGCTCGGACGGCCAGGAAACGCCGGAGGAGGTCATCCGTATGCACGAAGAGCACGGCTATGATTTCCTGTCCATCACCGACCACCGCATTTACAACTACCGCAACTTTCTGCCGGGTTCCAAGCTGACCATTTTACCGGGCATGGAGATGGACCGCGGCCTGGTGGAGGACTTGGGGCACTGCCTGCACACGGTGTGCGTAGGCCCGGCCAAGGAGGACGGCAACGGCTTTGAGCAGGATCAGCAGTTTGAGGGCGGGCACGTGGCCACGCAGGCCGAGTATCAACCGGTGCTGGATATGATTCACGAAGCTAACAACCTGACCATTTACTGCCACCCCGGCTGGAGCTGCACGCCAACGCGCAGCTTTGATAAGCTTGAGGGTGATATTGCCATGGAGTTATGGAACACCGGCTGCGTACAGTCCAACTGCATGGACTATAACAACGAGCGCGACTGGGATGAACTGCTCATGCTGGGCAAAAAAATCTGGGGCGTGGCCGCCGATGACGGACATCGCATGGAAAGCCACTGCAAGGGTTGGGTGATGGTCAATGCCAACAACCATCCCACCGATATCATCCGCGCGCTGCGCGAGGGGGCGTTCTATGCCTCCTGCGGGCCGGAGATATACGACTTCTATGTGCAGGACGGCGTGGCGCATGCGGCGTGTTCGCCTGCGGCGGCCATTTCGTTTAACTGGGGCGGCAGCCCCTACCATCGCATCAGGATGGGTGAAACGCCGCTGACCGAGGCCAGTTTTACACTGCCGCAGCACTTCACCTATGTGCGCATTACTGTAACTGATGCCCAAGGCAACATGGCCTGGAGCAACCCCATTTTCCTAGGCAACGCATAACCTGCCACTAAAAACAAAAACGCACGCCCACACGGGCGGGAAGGAGTATCTTATGATGAATGTTGGCATTTGCATCCGCCATGATAACAACGTGGCGGCGCATATCCAGGACGCCGCGCAAAAGGGCTTTGCCCATGCGCAGCTGATTAGCTGGCGGCCGGATTTATGGACAGACGAGCAGGCGCAGGCCATCCAGGCCGTGCTGGATAAGCACGGCGTGACCATCACGGCGTTTTGGTGCGGCTGGTCAGGCCCCAAGGTATGGAACTTTGTGCAGGGCCCTGAAACGCTGGGGCTGGTGCCCCCGGCCTACCGCTGGGCGCGCATGCAGGAATTGATGGCCGGCGCGGACTTTGCTAAAAAATTAGGCGTTGACGATGTGGTCAGCCACATGGGTTTTATCCCCGAAACACCCACGGCCCCGGAGTATGCCGGTTTTATCGACGGCATGCGCCATGTGGCGATGCACCTCAAAAACCAGGGGCAGAACCTGCTGTTTGAAACCGGCCAGGAAACCCCGGTGGCGATGCTGCGCTGCTTTGAGGACATCGGCCTGGACAACCTGTACGTCAACTTAGACCCCGCCAACCTCATCCTGTACGGCAAGGCCAACCCCGTGGACGCGCTGGATGTGTTTGGCACATATGTGCGCGGCGTGCACGCCAAGGACGGCCTGTACCCCACCAATGGCCGCGAGCTGGGCAAGGAAGTGAAGGTAGGCGAAGGCAAGAGCGATTTCCCGCAGCTGCTGCGCAGATTAAAGGAGCTGGGCTATGACGGCAGCCTGACCATTGAGCGCGAGATTTCGGGTGAACAGCAGATCAAGGATATCCTGGCTACCCAAACATATCTGAACGACCTGATCCGCCAGATGGAGGACTAACCGTGAACGTTGCTATTGTCGGCGTAGGCAATATCAGCCGCACGCATATGGAGGCCTGGAAGCACATCCCCGAAGCCACGGTGGTGGCGGTGTGCGACATCCGCCAGGAAATGATTGACCGCGCCGTGGGTATCACCGGCGCGCGCGGGTACTTGGATTTTACGCAGATGTTAGACAACGAGCGCATTGATATTTTAGATATCTGCCTGCCCACCTACCTGCACGCAGACTTTGCCGTGCAGGCCATGGAGCGCGGCATCCACGTACTGACGGAAAAACCATTATCGCTGCATAAAAATGACGTGGCGCGCACCTATGAGGTGGCGCGGCGCAAAAACGTGCGCTTTATGACCGCGCAGGTGCTGCGCTTCTGGCATGAATATGAGCTGCTGCGCGAGGCCTATCAAAGCGGCAAGTACGGCCCGTTGGTTTCCGCCACCATGACGCGCTTGGGCAGCACACCCCGCAGCAGCTGGGACAACTGGATGATTGACGAACAGCGCAGCGGGCTTACGCCCTTTGATCTGCACATCCATGACTTAGATTTCCTGATATATACGTTTGGCGAACCCAAGGACATGCAGGTCAACCGCGCGCGCGGTGCAAAGCGCGATGATATCCACGTGGTCTATCATTACGATGGTTTTTTCGTATCCTGTCAGGCCACCTGGCACAACGCGGTGTTCCGCTTCCGCAGCGGCTACCGCTTCCAGTTTGAGAAGGCTGTGATGGAATATGAAGGCGGCGTGCTGACCATCTACCACGAGGACGGCCACAACGAGCAGCCCATCCAGGCCTCGACCACCTTTGACGACCCCAACGTGCCCACCAGCAACGCTTACCTGAACGAAATCCGCTATTTTGTGGATTGCGTCAAAGCCGGGCGCGACTGCGACAAGGTCAAGCCCGAGGAACTGACCACTGTATTAGAGGTTATTGAACGGTTGGCATAACAGAGCCGGCGCAAAACGCGTTTTGCGCCGGGGAGCCGTTTGCGCTGTGCCTGCGGCACGGCCGCGCAAACGGAAGCGGTAGGCATGCCATTCGCACGGGGCATGCACCTCCTCATGGCATGCCCCGTTCCCGCCGTACACGCCGCCGGGAACGATTGCAGCCGGAGGGAATCTCCTCCGAACCTCCCCTGCCATCCTGCTGATTTTCAATTCACTATGGCACAACCCGCCTTTTTCGCGATACAATAAAGATATCGTACAGAAAGGCGGGTTGTTTATGGATACCATCATTGCTTATTGGTCAAAGACCGGCCACAGCCGCAAGATTGCCCGGCACATTGGCGAAACGTTAGGGCTGCCTGTCGTTGACATCCGGCAGCAAATTCCACAGGCACACACCGTGGTGCTGATCAGCGGTATCTATGCCGGCAAAAGCGACCCCAAGCTGCTCCAGGCAGTAGGGCAGATGAACCCGCACAGCACCCAGCGCATCATCCTCATCCTTACCTGTGCCGACCCCGATGCGCACAATGATGACCTGCGCGCGGCGCTGGCCCAACAAGGGCTGGCCGTGGATGCGCAGGGGCATATGTGCCCCGGCGGGTTCCTGTTTATCCGCTGTACACGCCCCAACCAAAAGGATTTGGCGCAGGCAGCGGATTTTGTGCGTAACGCCCTGAACAAGTAAAGAAAGGAAATTCCCATGCCCGACATTACCCTGCGCTTAGCCACGCCGGACGATGCAGCACAGCTGCTGGCTATTTATGCGCCCTATATTGACCAGCCCGTAACGTTTGAAGAAACCGTGCCCACGCTATCCGCGTTTACACAGCGCGTGGAGCAGATATCGGCCATGTATCCCTATATCGTGGCAGAGCAGGCAAGGCGCATCATCGGTTATGGCTATATCAGCCGCTACCGCGAGCGCGCGGGCTACCGTTGGTGCGGCGAGGGCAGCCTGTATTTGCACAAGGACGCTACCGGCCACGGCCTGGGCAAGCGCATCTATGGCAAGTTAATTGCGCTTGGCCGCGCGCAGGGGCTGCGGCACCTGTACGCCTCCATCGTGCTGCCCAATCCGGCCAGCGTGCACCTTCAAACATCGTACGGTTTTTCCCTGATTGGGCTGTTCAAGGGCGCGGGCTACAAGTGCGGCGCCTGGCGGGATGTGGCCTACTATGGCCTGCAGCTCAATGACAGCACCACCCCACCGGCCGAACCCGTGCCCATCACGGCATTGGATGCCAAGATGGTGGCTGATATACTGGCGCAGCGGGGTTAAAACGTAAATAGGGACCATTTGCACCAAGTCAGGCAGCAGCTGACTTGGTGCTTGACTTGGTGCTTATCGTCAACTTGGCCACACCATCGTGGCAAAGTAATCCTCCGGCGTTTCGGCGCGGCGGATTAGGCGAAAACCATCATCCTGGGTATACAGGATTTCTGCGCTGCGCAGGCGGCCGTTGTATTGATAGCCCATGGCATAGGCGTGCGCGCCGCCATCGTGGATAACCAGCACATCGCCCATGTTCACTTTGGGAAGCATGCGGTTGATGGCAAATTTATCGTTGTTTTCGCACAGGGAGCCTGTTACGTCATACATCGTGGTGGCGGGCTCGTCGCGGCGGCCCGCAATGTGGATGTGGTGATAGGCGCCGTACATGGCAGGCCGCAGCAGGTTGGCGGCGCAGGCATCCACGCCCAAAAAGCGCTTGTGCGTGTCCTTTTCGTGCATGGCGCGCGTCACCAGCCAGCCATGCGGGCCGGTCATGTAGCGCCCCAGCTCGGCGCGGATGCCAATACCGGCGTCCTGCGGCGCGCCAAAGGCAGCGACATATTCCCGGCGCACCTGCTCGCCCACGTACAGGATGTCAATGGGCTGTTCCTCCGGGCGGTAGGGGATGCCGATGCCGCCGGACAGGTTGACAAACCGCAGCGGCAATCCTACCTCGCGCTGCACCTCTTTGGCCGTTTGAAACAGCAGACGCGCCAGCGCCGGATAATAAGCAGCATCCATCGTGATGCTGGCTAAAAAGGCGTGTATGCCAAAGGCTTTCATGCCCAAGCTTTTTAATTTGAGCAGCCCCGGCACCAGCTGCGCGCGCGTCCAGCCATACTTGCTCTCTCCGGGCTTGCCGATGATGGCGTTGCTTAACTGAAAATCCCCGCCGGGGTTATAGCGCACGCATACAGTGTCCGGGATGCCGCCATGGTCGCGCAATGTGTCAATATCGGAAATATCATCTAAGTTAATCAACGCACCCATGGCGCGCGCCTTGTCAAACTCCTCCGGCGGCATGGCATTGGCGCTGAACATGATGTCCTCGCCGTGGGTGCCGATGCGCTCCACCAGCAGCAGCTCGGTCAGCGAGGCGCAGTCAAAGCCGCAGCCCTCCTGCTGCAAAATGCGCAAAATGATGGGGTTGGGCAGCGCCTTGACGGCAAAATGCTCCTTAAACGACGGGCACCAGGCGAATGCGGCCTGCACATCGCGCGCGGTTTGACGGATGCCGCGCTCATCATACAGATAAAACGGCGTGGGAAACTGCTGGGCCGCCCGCAAAAACACTTCGTCCGGGACACTGAAATTGGGCATACACCTTCCCCCTTTCATGGTTGTATGATTATACAGTCGCATGGCATTATTTTCAAGATGAATGAAACAACCCTTCCAAATGCATCAGCGCTTTTTTCTGGATGCGGTATAGATGGCGCTCGCTGATGTACATGGCCTCCGCGGCTTTTTGATGGGGCATCAGGTCCACAAACCGCAGCGTAAGCGCCTGGCGCTCATCACGGTCAGGCAGGCGATCAATCAGATGGCGCACCTTGCGCTTTTGCTGCGCCAACGCCTGGTAGGCATCCTCAATGCCCTGGGATAATTCCTGGGAGCGCTGGGTCAATGTGGCGCGCGTTTGCCGGCCCAGCGATGTGTCGTCGCACTCTTCCAGCTGTTCCTGCAGCCAGGCTTGCAATGCTAAGTAATGGCGCAGGCGGCGGTCATATTCGGCCACGGTTTCTACAAATTGCTGCGCGGTCATGGGCTCTCCTTGGGCGCAGGGCGGCCGCGCACGGCCAGCTGGTTCAGGCGCTGCGCATCGGCAGCGGACAGCGGCCGGTCGCCGCGCAGCTTGCGGTTGAGCGCCGAGTAGCTGACATACGTAGCGCCCGCGGCCCTGCGGCGTTTTACGCCCGCCAACGCCAGGCGTGCCGCCAAGCGGTTTGTCCCCTGATTGTCGTGCATGTTCTCCTCTCCTTCCTTAATAGAACATATGTTCTCGTTTCGTTGCCAGTATAAAAAGGGAGAGCGCACGCGTCAACCGATCATGCGCATTTGGATTCTTGCGCGCGTTTTTTCCCGCGCGCCGGGCGTTTGGATTTGTGCGGTTGACCCCATGGGGACGGCCATGTATGATAACCGCATACAACAGGAGGAGCCAAAATGAGTACAACATGGATCTGGCTGACCGAAACCGAACCCATGGTCAACGCCTATGCGGATTTTCTGACGGGCTTTTCGGCGCATGCAAATGCGCAGGCCTGGCTGCGGATTTCCGCCGGGTCGCAGTATGCGGTGTGGCTCAACGGCCAGCGCGTGGTGGCCTCGCAATATGCGGATTACCCCGATGACAAGGTGATGGACGAAATCGATATCACGCCGCTGCTGGTGCCCGGGCATAATCATCTGGCCATTCAGGCCTGGTGCCAGGGCGAGAGCAGCTTTGTCTACCGCAAGGGCCCGGCTGCGCTGTGGTTTGAGGTGCATGTAGACGGGCAGGTTGCCGCGCGCAGCGACAGCGCCACGCTGTGCCGCCGCTCGCCTGCGTATGTGTCAGGCCCGGTGGAAAAAATAACGCCGCAATTATCATTTAGCTTCCGCTATGACATGCGCGCGCAGGATGATTGGCGCAGCCCCGGGTATCAGACTGGTTCGGGCTGGCAGGACGCCGTGGCGCTGTCCTACCGGCCGCGCTTAAGCCCGCGCTCCATTGCGCGCTTGCTGGAGGAAGCACCCGCGGCGTCCTACATGGTGGCGCAGGGCACCTATATTGAGGCCGATGCCGACCAGCTCGCCGGTGACCGCATGCAAAGCGCTGCGCTGGCCTTTTTGCCGCTGCGTGCCATGACCGGGCTGCGGGAGGCACCGCCGCAAATAGCCCCGGAGGGGCTGACCCTGCGCGCTGCGCAGCCCAATGTGTTTGCCGTGGTGGATATGGAAAAGGAGCGCGCGGGGCTGCTGATGCTGGATATCACAGTGCCCCAGGATTGCCAGCTGTTGGTGGGCTTTGGCGAGCATCTGGACGACCTGCGCGTGCGCACCAGCGTGGGCGGGCGGCAGTTTGCCTGCGTGGTGCACTTGAAAGCCGGGCGCAATGCCTTTATGCATCCCTTCCGGCGGCTGGCCGGGCGGTATCTGATGGTCATGGCGCCCACCGATTCGTTGACGCTGCACACGTTGAGCCTGGCCGAAACGCCCTATCCCGTGCAGCCTTTGCCCGCGCTGGAATTGCCCGATCACCTGGATCAGCGCATCCGTGATGTCAGCATCCGCACGCTGCTGCTGTGCATGCATGAGCATTATGAGGACTGCCCCTGGCGCGAGCAGGCGCTGTATGCAATGGACAGCAGGCTGCAAATGCTCAGCGGCTATTATGTATTTAAGGGCGGGGAGTTCCCGCGCGCCAGCCTCCAGCTGCTGGCGCAGGGACAAAAGCCCAACGGCCTGCTGGAGATCTGCGCCCCCGCCGAGGGCGACATCACCATCCCGTCCTTTTCGCTGGCGTTTATTTTGGCGGTGCAGGATTACCTGACCTATACCGGCGATGAGGATTTTGCAAAGGATATGCTGCCCGTGATGGAAAACATCCTGGCATGGTTCCTGCGCCTTATCAACGCCGAGGGCCTGATCGTGCTGCCGCAGGAAAAAGGGCTGTGGCATTTTTATGAGTGGCAGGACGGCCTGCACGGCTATCTTGGCCAGCAGCAACAGGCCAGCACCGACATCGCCGCGCCCATACAGGCGCTGTGCGTGATGGCGCTGACCGCCATGGCGGATATGTCGGGCCAGGATATCTGGCGCATGCATGCCGATACATTGCGGGAGGGGCTGAACCATTTCTATGACGCCAATGCCGGTGCCTACCGCACGTACCTGACCCATGATGATTCACCGCTGGCCGCGCATTATGCGGAATTGACGCAATCCTTAGTGATGCTGGCAGGTGCCTGTACGCCGCAAGTTGCCCGCATGCTGCGCGAAAAGATGCGCGCGCCCGATGGACAGCTGATCCCCACCAGCTTAGCCTACCGGTTTTACAAATATGAGGCGCTGCTGACAGACCCATCCCTGCTGCCCCATGTGATAGACGACATCCGCCAGGTGTGGGGGCGCATGCTAAAGCAGGGCGCGACCTCGTTCTGGGAAACCGAGCGCGGCGCGTGGGACTTTGACAACGCCGGCAGCCTGTGCCACGGATGGTCGGCCATCCCCGTATATTTCTATGCCAAATATGTTTTACGTATCAAGGAACCACAACAATGAATGTTTTCAGACAAAAAATTAGTACCCAGGGGCTGATGCTGTCCGCGCTGTTTACCGCCGCCATCGCGGTGTGCTCGCAGCTGATGATTCCCCTGCCCATGGTGCCCATCAACTTGGCACTGCTGGCGGTGTACCTGTGCGGCGCGGTGCTGCCCCCCCTGTACAGCATGCTGTCGGTGGCGGCGTTTTTGCTGTTGGGGATGGTGGGCGTGCCGGTGTTTGCAGGGCTAAAGGGCGGCGGGGGGGCGCGTTTTGGCATGACGGGCGGCTATTTGCTGGGCTATTTGCTGTGCGTGCTGATCATCGGCTTTTTGCGCAACCGGCTGCTGCCCACGCTGTGGGGGCGCGTTGCGATGTTTTCAGCGGGGCTTGCGGTGTGCTATGCGCTGGGCACGGTGTGGTTCATGGTGGTCACGGGGCACAGCCTAGGCAAAAGCTTAGCGTTTTGCGTGTGGCCCTTTTTACCCGGCGATGCGGTCAAGATCGCCCTGGCCGCAGTACTGACGCCGCGCCTGATGCAGGCCGTGCCCAAGGTATAACGCTTGTATAACATGGTTGATTACGCCCGGGACATGGGCGCAGCGTCTTTTGGCGATGTCCCCTTCGGGGAGATTGACCAGGCCATATTGGCGCAGCTGGTCTATTTGCCGCTGGAGCGCGCGCTGCCATCTCCATCGGCGCGCATAACAATGTCGGCGCTGTCCCAGGCGCTTGAGGATGAAACGGCCGATAAAATATATGAGATCCTGCTGCGCGACCGCTTGCAGCTGCTGCATGCCTGCGGGCAAAGCGCGCGGTATGGAGATTTGCTGGTATCGGGCTTTGTCAACGATATTTCGCACGAGGATGAAATGCAGTTCTGCGCAATGGTGGTGACGCTGCCCGATCATCGCCGCGCCGTTTGCTTCCGCGGCACCGACCTGACGCTGGCGGGCTGGAAAGAGGATTTGAACATGTCCTTTGACGAGCCCACCCCCGCCCAGCGGCGTGCGGTGGAATACATCAACGAGCATGCCGGCGTGCCCAGCATCGTGTTGGGCCACTCCAAGGGCGGCAACTTAGCAGTATATGGCAGCACCTTTTGCGATGCCCCGGCGCAAGGCCGCATCGCGCAGGTATATACCAACGACGGCCCCGGGCTGTCGCCGGCCAGTGCAGACAGCGCCGCCTATCAGGCCATCGCGCCGCGCATTATCTCGCTGCTGCCGCAAAACTCGCTGGTGGGTGTGCTGCTAAGCCAGCACAAGCCCTATCAGGTGGTGTACAGCCGCGCGGTGGGCGTGTTGGAGCACAACCCTTTTTCCTGGGAAGTGGAACGGCACAACCACGCCTTTGTGCGCAGGGAGGAGCTGTCGCGCACCAGCCTGATGATGGATGAAACGATGGATGAGTGGCTGGCGCGTATGAGCCTGGACGAGCGGCGCACCTTTGCAGACACGCTGTATGAAGTGCTGTCCGCGTCCGAAAGCAAAACATTGGGCGAGCTGGTCAAAAACCCCAGGCGCAGCGCCGAGCGCATGCTCAAAGCCATGAAAGGCATAGACCCCGTAACGCGCAAAGCCGTCCGGCAGCTGATCGCCCGCTTCTTTTCGGTAGGGGCGGAAGTTCTTGTAAGCAGAACAGCCGAAGCGCTGGGTATTGATCAGGACAAGGACGACAAGCCGCCCGAAAAATCTATTATTTCAGAATAACCAACAGCCCGGCCATCTCGCCGGGCTGTTGGTTATTTGGAATATTTCGTAATTATTGTTTCGCGCCGCACTCCGGGCAAAACTTGGCGCCGGGGGCCAATTCGGCGTTGCAGGCGGTGCAGCGGCCTTCGGGGGCCTGCTTGGCGCCGCATTCCGGACAGAACTTGGCCGCTGGCGAGATGGCGGCCCTGCAGCTAACGCAGGGCACGGTGGCCTGCTGCGGGGCGGGCTGGTTGCCTGCCATCGCCTGCTGCATCATCTGGTTCATCATCATACCGGCACCCAAGCCCGCGCCCACACCGGCCACGCCGCCCTCGTTTTTGGCGGCATCGCGCAGCGCTTCGGCGGCCTGGAACTGCGTGTAGCGGTTCAAATCGCCCATCACGCCCATGGAGGTGCGCTTGTCCATGGCCTGCTCCACCTCCTGCGGCAGGGAGATGTTTTCAATCACCACGGATTCCAGTTTCAGCCCCAGCGGCGTCAGCCGCGGCGCGATGGATTTCAGCGCAAACGAGCTTAGCTCATCGTAGTTGGCCGCCAGATCCAGCGCGGGGATCTTGCTTTCTGCAATGACATCGCTCAGCGCCGATACGATGGTGCGCTTAATCTGCCCTTCTACACCGTCCACGGTGTACAGGTCGCTGGTACCGAACACTTCCTTCAGGAACACTTCGGGATCGGACACGCGGAAGGAATACACGCCAAACGCGCGGATGCGGATCATGCCAAACTCGCTGTCGCGCATCATCACCGGGTTGCTGGTGCCCCATTTCTGGTTGAGGAACTGCTTGGTGTTGACGAAGTATACTTCACTTTTGAACGGGCTGTTGAAGCCGTATTTCCAGCTCCTCAGCATGGTCATAATGGGCATGTTCTGGGTGCTCAGCTCATACCGGCCGGGCTGGAAGATATCGGCGATCTTGCCCTCGTTGACAAAGATAGCCACCTGGCTTTCGCGCACGGTCAGCTGTGCGCCCATCATGATTTCACGGTTGTTGTCCTCATAGCGGTACACCATGACCTTATCGGATGGATCGACCCATTCGATCACATCAATGAACTGCCCGCGCAGCTTGGAGAAGATGCTCATACGCCCTCCTTGTAATTTAGATTGTCTGATCCTCTGTCAGGCTATAAATATTGGGGAGCACTTTGTACTCCTGCAAATCCAGATCAAGATCCAGATACTGCTTGATATCGTTGACCACGGCCCGCACACGCTGCAGCACCTGCTGCAATACTTTTTCGGTGTCCGCATCCTGCGCACTGCAGCGCTGGAAAGCAATCAGCCGGATGTGGCGCGGGGTTAATACCGCCACGCCATAGTAAATGCCCTCGATAAAACGGCCGAAGAAATTGGTGCGCAGCGCGTTGGCCAGACGCTCGCGGCCGTAGCGCCAGCGGTCGGACAAATATACCTCGCCCTGTGGCATGTCAAAATCAAACACAAAGCACGGCGCCGTAAACACAATCTCGGCGCGTACAAGCTTTAAGCGGCTTTTTAGTTCCTCAGCGGACTTGACTTCACCGGCCAGCAACTGATGCACCAATTCATCGCGCAGGTATTGCAGCACTGCCTCCTCGTCGTAGTCCTCATCAGAGTAATCCATGTGCATACGATCTAAAAAACTGCGGACGCGCTCCAACTCGGTGCGCAGCGTTTCATCGTGCTGATGCGTCTGGAAGATGGGCAGGCTGGGCCTGCGCTCCACCAAATATTGATGCAACGGTGCCACATCCGAAAAGCACACCGAGTAGCCCACGGCATCCACGGGGTTCGTTTCCAGGTATTCTATGGCCTGGGTCACATCGCTGAGAATCGTGATCGGATGGAAATGCATGTTTTTCCACTCCGTAATCCGGAGGAACACGTCGCGCACCTCTTCACGGTCGGTCACCAGCAACAGTTTGTACATCCCGTACCTCCCTTGGTCTCAGCTTAAACTTATATTTAGTATACCCGAAAAGCGCCCTGTATTCAATTGCCCTGCCTGTGCATAGATGGTACACTGGTTATATTAACGCCCGAAAGGAAAAAAATATGCCATGAAAGTGATCCATTGTCGCGTCAACGAACTGTGCGCCCCCTTCCTGGATACTGCGCCACGCATCTCCTGGCAGGTGGAAAGCAACCGGCGGGGCTGCAGGCAGGCCGCCTTCCGCATCCGCGTGTGGAAAGAAACGCAAGACACCCTGGTGTACGACACAGGCTCGGTGCCTGACAGCAGCTGCCTGCCGGTGACGATACCGGCCGCCATAGAGCCGCTGACCAAATACCTGTATCAGGTGGATGTGCGCAACCAGTGGGGTGAATGCGCCAGCAGCGGCATCCAGCATTTCTGGGGTGCCAAGCGCGGCCAGCCGTTTCAAGCAAAATGGATTACCGGGCACTTCTGCCGCAGGCGCGATGATGTGCTGGGCGCAGTATATATGCGCAGGCCGTTTAGCGCACCCGCAGGCGCAAAGCGCGCGCTGCTGGTCATTTGCGGGCTGGGGTACTTTGAGGCCACGCTCAACAGCACCAAGGTGGGCGATGATTTCCTGTCCACGCCGTTTACCGCATATCACAAGCAGGTGCAGTACCGCGTGTTTGACGTAACCGAACTGCTGCAACCCGGCGACAACGTGCTGGGCGTCACGCTGGGCAATGGGTTTTACAACTGCTTTACCGATGACCCCTGGCAGACCAAGCAGGCCATCTGGCGCGATGTGCCCAAGCTGCTGTGCGAGCTGCACATCACGGACGAAAGCGGCCACACCCAGGTCATTGTCTCGGATGATTCCTGGCGCACCTCCACTGGGCCCATTGTGTTCAACGGCCTGCGCCATGGCGAGACATATGACGCGCGCCTCCAACAGCCCGGATGGGACAGCCCGGGCTTTGACGAAAAGGCCTATGATACCTGGGGCGATGCCAAGCGCACGCGCGCGCCGGGCGGGCTGCTGCGCGTGCTAGAGATGGAACCCGTGCGCGTGTTCCGCCGCATCACGCCCATCGCCAAATGGAAGACCCCCGGCGGATGGATACTGGATGCCGGCGTGCTGCAATCGGGTATCTGCCGGTTTACCTTCCACGGCAAAGCAGGCGACATGCTGACCATACGCTACAGCGACCTGATCAACGACGATGGCAGCTTAGACACCAAGAGCCTGTCCGGGTTTATCAAAAACTATGATTTCCAGACTGACCGCTACATCAAGCACAGCGATGAGCCCGAAACCTGGCACACCACCTTTGCCTATCATGGCTTCCGCTATGTAGAAATATCCGGCAACGATTGGGAGCCGGAGCTTGAGGATGTAGAGGTATGGTCGCTGTGCAATGACTTTGCTGATCGCGGCATGTTGACCACCAGCGATGACACGATCAACAAAATCCAGGAAATTACCCTGAACGCTGTGCGCTCGGTCTGTTTTTACAGCATTGCGGCCGATACCGCGCGCGAAAAAATCTCCTGGACGGGCGATACCGGGCTGTCCGCAGGGCAGATGCTGCTGAACTTCGACAGCCAGCCCTTGCTGCGCAAATGGATGCAGGACATGCGCGATGCGCAGCTGCCCTCGGGCATGCTGCCGTGCATCATCCCCACCACGGGCTGGGGCTTCACCTTTGCCAACGGGCCGGACTGGAGCCAGCCCATGCACATCATCCCCGGCCACCTGTACACGCAGTGCGGCGATGTGCAGGCACTGGAGGACAACTATGATGCGCACCGCCGATATGTGCAATTTTTGGACACCATGGCGGTAAATCACATTTTGGACTTTGGCCTGGGTGATTGGTGCGCGCCGTTTGAAGGCCCCGCCCTGTCCGTCAACATGGAAAGCTTCAAGTGCCCGGTGCCGCTGTCGGACACCGCGTTCTATTACAAAGCCGTGTGCGACTTGGCGCACTCAGCGCGCATATTGGGCAAGGCCGATGAGGCGCGCGCCCATGCTGCGCATGCAGCGGACATCCGCAAGGCCTTCCGCGAGCGCTTCTATGATGAAAACACGCACACCGTGTACGGGCAGTGCCAAACCGCGCTGGGCCTGACCATTGCCTTTGGCCTGTGCAATAAGGACGAAGTGCCGCAGCTGATAGAAAAACTGCTGGAGCAAATCAAGCAGGACAACGACCGGCTGGACTTTGGCGTGCTGGGCGCGCGCGCGGTGCTGACGGCACTGGGCCAAAACGGCCATGCGCAGGTGGGGCTGGATCTGCTGACCGCGCCCACCTACCCCAGCATGGCGGACTGGATCAACCGCGGCGCCACCACCCTGTGGGAGTGTTGGAACGGCTTAGGCTCGCGCAACCATCACATGTTCAGCAGCGTGTCGGAGTTTTTCTACCGCTATGTGGCGGGCATCCGCCCGGCGCCCGGCACGACGGCCTATGAAACCACCGTGTTTGAGCCCATGCTGCAGGGCACGCTGCGCAGCGCCCAGGCCGCCATCCGCACCGTGCGCGGCAAGGTGGGCATCCGGTGGAGCAAAACCGATGCAGGCTTTGAGGTAACCATTCAAGTTCCGGTATCCTGCACGGGCGAGCTGGTGCTGCCCGGCACCTATGCCGGACAACCCACCCTGCCCCGCCTGACCGAAAGCAGCACACCGGCCGGGCAGGTAGCTACGGTGTGCACCGACCCCGCAGGCCAGCTGCGTTTGACAGTGCCCAGCGGGACATATACTTTTACTTGTTTGTAAGCCGCGCAATAAACCCAGCGCCCTGCGGAGTTTCCTCAACAGGGCGCTGGGCTTTTGATAACAAGGATTATGCCGGCAGCTGAATGCCCGCTTCTTCGGCGGCCTCCAGCAGCTTGTCCAGCGCCTCCACAATCTGCTCCTTTTTGTGGGCGGATACTACGCAGAAGCGCAGGCGCGCCTTGCCGCGCGGAACGGCGGGGAACACCGCCGGGGGGACGAACACGCCCTTGTGGCGCAGCATGTTGCTGAGTAAAAAGGCGTTTTCATCGCTGCCCACCAGCACCGGGATGATGGCCGTGTGCCCGGCCAAGCAGGTGTTGAGGTTGCGCTTGTGCGCCTCCTCCATAAAGGTTTCGATGTTGTTCTGCAGCGCGGCCATGATGGACGGATCCTCGCGCAGCAGCTGGATGGCCTTGAGCGTGGCCGCGGCCAGCGGCGGCGAAATACCCACCGAGAACACAAAGCCGGGCAGGTTGTACCGCAGGTAGTTGATCAGGTTGGCGCTGCCGGCCAGATAGCCGCCGCAGGTGCCCAAGCCTTTGGACAGCGTGCCCATGTGGATGTCGACATCGCCGGGTTGTAAGCCAAAGTACTCGTCCACGCCGCCGCCGGTCTTGCCGATGACGCAGGCGCTGTGCGCCTCGTCCACCATCAAAAAGCAGCCGTATTTCTTTTTCAGCTCCACAAACGCGGGCACATCGGCGATGTCGCCGTCCATGCTGTAGGCGCCCTCGATGATGATCAATACCTTTTCAAACTTGTTGCGCTGCGTGCGCAAAATGCTTTCCAGCGCCTGCGGGTCATTGTGCGGGAAGGGTTTGACAGTGGCCTCGCTTAAGCGGCAGCCCTGATCGATGCTGTTGTGTGCCAGCGCATCATACAAAATCAGGTCATTTTTGCCGCAGAAATTGCCCACAAAGGTGACGTTGGTGGAGTGGCCGCCCACCAGCACCAGCGCGGCCTCAGCACCCTTCCAGTCGGCAATTTCGCGTTCCAATTGCCCGTACAGTGACTTTTCGCCGGCCAGCAGGCGGCTGCCGCTGGCGCTGGTGCCGTATTTGTCAATGGCGGCCTTGGCGGCGTCCATGACCTCCGGGCGGCCGGACATGGCCACATAGTTATAAGAACCGAAGTTTAATACCTTTTCACCCGCCATCAGGCTGGTGTCGGTCAACGGCGAATCATGCACCACAAAGTACGGGTTTTCAGCGCCGTGCGACAACAGCGCTTGCTCGCGCTGGGCAAAGGCCTGATACTCCGGGCTGTCCTCAAAGCGCACGATGGGCGTCACCTCGCCGCGCGGCTCGGACGCGGCAGGCGCTTCGTTGTTCAGGCGCGCTTCCAGCAGGCGGCTTAGGTCGTTGACGGTGGTGCACAGGCCGTACTCCTCCACCGGGATGAGCACGCCAAACAGCTCCTCCACCTGGAGCGATACGCTCAGCACCTGCAGGCTGTCGCCGCCCAAATCCGTAATGAAATGCGCATCATCGCTGATGGATGTCGGCGCAACGGACAGCGTTTCTGCGTACACACGGCGCACCTTGTTGCGGATTTCCTCGGGCGCCAGGTCGCGCGGCGCGGCCTCCTCATTGACGATGGGGATATTTTCGATGATGGGGCCGGTGCCGGTTTTCAGGTCCAGGTCGCGGTAGGCAATCTTTTTTTCCTCAATCATCTGCTTAAGGGCCAGACGCTTTACCTTGATGCCGTTGGCTGTCTGAAAACGGTCGGGCGTTGCCAGCACGCGGGTGACTTTCTTGATGACCGGCAGCTTGGCGTTGAGCGACGCCACCTGGCGCATCAGGTCGGTGAGGAACTTGTCATCGCGGTAGCGGTCACCCACGCTGAGCACCAGCGCAATGTCCTCATAATCCGCACGCTGATGCCTGCGCCAGCGCCAGCGGTTGGGCCGGCTGCCGCCCATATTTTTGATGCCCAGCACGCAGAATTGATCCACGCCCTCCAGCGCGCCAAAGGTATCCTCAATCTCGTCCGGGTATACATTTTCTCCGGATTCGTTGATGATGACATCCTTGCTGCGGCCCTCGACATACATGCGCATGCCCTTTTCCAGGCGCACGATATCACCGGTCATGTACCAGCCGTCTGGATCCAGCATCGGGCCCACCAGCTGGCCATTTTCCAGGCGGCCGGTGTGGATGGAATCGCCGCGGATATACATTTCGCCGGTGTTGGCGCGCTTGCCGTCGGACTGCACGCGGTACTCCACCGAGGAAAGCGGCCTGCCCACCGAGCCTGAGGTGCGGGTGTGTAGGTTCATGCCTGTTTCCACTGAGGTAATCGCCGTTTCGGTCATGCCAAAGCCCGACACCGTGTAATACCCCAGCGCCGCAATATTGCGCATATGCTCAGCCGGGGTATGGCTGCCGCCCAATATGACGCAGCGCACGTCGGGGCCAATCAACTGTGCAACGACATCCTTAAACAACACATTGCGCGCAAAGTCCATGCCGAAGGTGGGCGCGATGGACTGCAAAAAGAGGCTCAACCCGCGCGCAAACTTGAACGCCGCGCGTTTTTTGCGACCCTGCTGCGCTACCTTTTTGTTCAGCCCCACCGACAGGTTGTTGGCCAACAGCGGCACCGCGCATAATATGGTGATGCGGAACCGGCGCGCGGTGGACAATATGGTCTCCGGCGTACGGTCTTTGATAAATACACTTTCATAGCCAATGAAGTTGGACCACAGCAGATTGACCACAAAGCCAAACACGTGATGGTACGGCAAAAAAGCCAACGAGCGCTCATTAACGCCCGAAATAATGCGCGGGTTCATCTTGTGCAGCAGCTCACTGTTTAACACCTGGTTGCAGATGGCTTCCTCATCGTACACAAAGATGCGGCTGGTGGCCGTGGTGCCGCTGGTGCACAGCGCCACCTGTGTGGCAAACGTAGGCACAAAATCGTCGGGTGCTGGCCCCGCCTTGATCACATCATCCAGCAGCACCTGCACATACTGGCCAGGCAGCTTGCGCTGAGCCTTGCCCACCACGCCGCAGGCACCGGCCTGCTCCAGCATGTAGGCTGTCATGTCATCGTTCAGCGCTGCATCCAGCAGCAGCGTCTGATAGCCTGCTGCCACCAGCCCCCAGTACACCGTAAACCAGTGGATGGAGGTATCCATCTGGATGGCCACAAACCGGCCGCAGTTATCCTTGCCCAGCGCCTTACGGAAGTACGCTGCCGCGTCCATGACGCGCGTGCGGTATTCGCCAAAGGTGATGGATTTTTCCTCATCGTTTTCCAGATAATGGGATGCGATCAAATCCGGCTGGGAACAGGTAATCTCAAAAATGCCCTGTAAGGTTTTGTTTTCACGCAGCGCCTGGCTGCGCGCAGCAATATCAATGGTTGCGTTCACGCTCTTTCCTCCTGCGGAGTTTTGTGCCGGATGGGCACATGGTAATACCGCGCCAGCAGCCACAGGAACAGGCCGCTGGGCAGGATATCGTGCAATATGACGGCCATATGCTGGCCCAGGGATGCCACGCGCAGGCGCGCAGGCGGGCGTTTTTTGCCAATGGCGCGCACCACGCGGCGCGCCAGCCGCTCAGGGCTGGAGCCGCTGCCTTCATCATGGGCAATGACATCGCTCACGCGCTTTAAGACCTCACGGTATGTATCGGACACATTGGCCCCTGTGGCGCGATAGCGCTGGGCGCCGCCCTTGTGATCGCCGGGCTCCACCACCATCACGCGGATACCGTGCGGCCGAACTTCCATGGACAGTGCCTCGCTGAACCCTTCCACCGCGTGCTTACCTGCGGTGTACGCGCCCTGCATGGGTGTAGCCAGCAGGCCGTTGATGGACGAATAATTGACGATCAATCCATACCCCTGTGCGCGCATCAGCGGCAGCACCTGCCGCGTCATGGCGGCCATGCCAAAGAACAGCACGTCCATCACCTGACGCAGCTCGCTGTCAGTATATTCCTCACACGGGCCCAGCACCAGCACCCCGGCGCAGTTGATCAGCACCTGGGGCGGGCCATAGATTTCCTGTGCCTTTTGGCAAAAGGCTGCAATGCTGTCCGCATCGGTCACATCCAGCGCAAGGCGGTAGCCCTGCTCGCCCATGCCCTCTGACCCCCGGAAGGAGCGCGCACCGGCCACGGTGTTGTACCCGGCCGCCACGAGGGCCCGTGCCGTATACAGCCCCAGACCGCTGGACGCGCCTGTGATCCACACCGTTTCCGCCACCGAACCCCCTCCTTCCAAGAAAGTTAGATTTGATACATATTATCCGTTTTCCTTAGGATAGGCAAGCCGTGCCAATCCGGTAACGGCATAAGGCCAATCCGGTAACGGCATAAGGCGCTCGTCCTTTCAAAAGGCACCATATATGCAACCTTTTGACAGACCGAGCATCTCTTTGAAAGTACAAGAGCGCATTTGGTATTGGAATTCTCTGTTATGGGCTGTGCTACACCTAAAATGCTTGTTAGGCTCCGTCCCTTTCTTTGCGTTTTGCCACCAAACAAACCGAACGCCGCGAACTTATCGCGGCGTCCAGTATAATCCATCCGTATTCGATACAATCCGTTACTTAGCGGCAACCTGCAAGCCGGTCAGCATTGCGATGCTTCTG
>JAXGRA010000017.1:0-41707 GCA_040766135.1 Christensenellales bacterium | reverse complement strand
ATTATATTCTGCGTATCTGTATCTGGATTTTTCTAACTATTTTGTGGAGAGGGGACTTTCGGGCCTGGCTAACTGGTATCGCATTCAGGCCATGGAGGAGCGCGATCATGCGATGCTGTTCTATGATTACATGCACCACAATAACCAAAAGGTAACACTGGAAGCCATCGAAAAACCCACCCGCGGTTATAACACCCCGCTGGAAGTGCTGAAGGCTGCACTGGAACACGAGGAATATATTACTGCGTCCATTGATGAAATCTATGGTGAAGCGATATCCTGCAAGGATTTCCGTTCCATGCAGTTTCTGGATTGGTTTGTCAAAGAGCAGGGCGAAGAAGAGGCCAATGCTCATGAGTTGATCGATAAGATGGAACTGTTTGGCACTGATCCCAAGTCGCTATATCTATTGGATGCTGAATTGGGCGCACGCGTGTACGCCCCACCGACACTGGTTGTAGGATAACTCTCGACAAGCAATCGCCCCGCGTATACGGGGCCTTTTTTATTTGACGATATCGCTCAATGCTATTATTCTTTAACAGAAACGAGGTGCGAAGCATGCGTAAATGGGTTGCGGCAATGTTACTTTTGTTTTTTACGGCAACGCTGGGTATATCCGCCAGCGCGCAAGAATTGAAAATCAAGCTGTTCAAGGCCGGCAAGGCCGATGCCTTTCTGTTCCGTATGGATGGCCGGGCAATGCTGTTAGATGCCGGTGAAACAGACGATGCCGAGGACATATTAGCCTATGCCCGCGCAAAAGGGGTTGATGCGCTGGACATGGTGATCGTATCGCACTATGACAAGGGGCACATCGGCGGTTTGCCCGATATACTGGCCGCGTTGCCGACGGCGCGCGTGCTGCTGCCAGACGCGTACAAGAACAACGATGCCTCGCGGGCATTGTACAAGGCGTTAATGAAGGCAGGCATTGAACCTGAGTACGTGCGCGAAACCATGGATATATCGTGGCAGGGTATTTCTATGACTATTTATCCTGCGCCCTTGGATTTTATAATTGCCGATGAGGGCGACCATGATGATGCTTCGCTGATAGTATCCGTTGTGCACGATGCGAACAAGTTGCTGTTTACCGGGGACATTGCCACCCCACGTATGGAGCAGCTGCTGTCATCCGGGATCGATCTTGCCCACGCTTTCTTAAAGGTGCCTGCGCATGGACGCAACACCGATGCCATGCCCCGTTTTCTGGATGCCGTACAGCCGAAACTGGCCGTTATCACGTGCAGCGCCAAAAATCCGCCTTCCGGCGCGGTGATGGAGGCGCTTAACACGCGCGGCGTGCAGGTATGGCTGACCATGGATGGTGATGTTGCACTGACCAGCGACGGGCAAAACTTTCGGATGAAACAGTAAACTGTTTTCATAGTAAAGGCCGATGCACAAAGCACCGGCCTTTTATAGTATTCGTAAGGATCTCTTATCTGCGCCGCTCTGGTGGTGTGAGGCGGATGAGCAATCTGCCCAGCCCAGCGGCTGTTAACCCCGGCAACGCGACAAGCAAACCGGCCAACACGACGCATAGTACATACAGCGCAGTAGCCAAGAAGGCCGGTGCCGTAGTGCCTGTTGGCAACAGTACGCCCAGCAATGCAGGTTTAACCACTTCCACTTGAATGACAGCCAACAGAGCAAGCACAGCGGGCAACAGCAGCGCCAACACCAGCCCAAAGGCAACTAACAGCCTGCCCAACGCACAACGCACCACGCGCCTATCAAGTTGTGCTTCGGCCCTTTGTGGACGCGAGGACGCTTCGGATTGACGGGGTGTTGGCGCCGGTGCGGGCACGCGCGCAACAGGTACAGCATCAGCCACTGATGGCGCAGCTACCGGTGTACCGGCACCAAAGCGGCGGGCAGTACGCGATGCGCCGCACTGCAGACACCGAGCATAGCCTTCCTCATTGGACGTTTGGCATCGCGAGCAAATCCACATATCATGAACCTCCCTACGTACCATTCAACGTACAAGCGATGCAAAACCCTGCCTGCAATTATTTGTCGCCGAAGGAAATGTTAATGTCGCGAGCTGCCCTGACCACCTGGTGATCGGGATCAACTTCTTTGGTTTTGCCAGCAACCTCTGACAACTTATTGTGCACAATCTTGTTTCCTTGCAGCGCAACGGTCATGCCATACACTTCATCGCGAATTAATTCTGCTGCATGCACACCAAACTGTGTAGACAACACCCGGTCATACGCACAGGGAGAGCCGCCGCGCTGGATATGGCCAGGCACCACAGTACGCGTTTCCACACCACACATTTCCTCAATCTGTGCAGCAATGCGGTGGGAGATGCTGTGGTACTCACTGGCATCGCGCGCAGCCTCGCGCTCGCGGCGCTTCATCTCGCTTTCTTCCTGATCCATGGCACCTTCAGCAACCGCAATGATGGAAAACGACTTGTTCAGCCGCGCACGGGTTTCGACCACTTGTGCAACCTTCTCAATATCGTACGGAATTTCAGGCAGCAGAATGATATCCGCGCCACCAGCCATACCCGCGTATAGCGTCAGCCAACCCACCTTATTGCCCATCAGCTCAATCACCATACAACGGCCATGGCTGGCCGCCGTAGTGTGGATGCGGTCTACAACGTCGGTGGCAATTTCAACAGCAGTATGGAAGCCGAAGGTGAAATCCGTGCCATAGAGATCATTGTCGATGGTTTTGGGCAAACCGATAACATTCAGCCCTTCCTCGGACAGCATGTTGGCCGTTTTGTGTGTGCCATTTCCTCCCAGCGTTACCAGACAATCCAGGCGCATCGCGCGGTAATTGCGCTTCATTTCGGCTACTTTGTCCACATTATCATCGCCAATGACGCGCATATCGCGGAAAGGGCGGCGGCTGGTGCCCAAAATGGTGCCGCCACGCGTGAGGATGTTGGAAAACTGGGATTGCTCCATGACCTGATAATCGCCGTCAATCAACCCACGATAACCATCCTGAATACCAATAATTTCAGCATCAAACAGATTGTATGCTGCGCGCACCACACCGCGGATGGCAGCATTGAGGCCTGGGCAGTCGCCACCGCTTGTTAAAATACCAATTCTACGTTTCATGGTAATACCTCCTACATTGTTATATACGCCTATCGGCGCTATTATTTGATACCAAATACACCCAAGATATTGCGCGTAATGGAGCGGCCCACTTGATAACCAGCCCCTGACGCTGTGGAGCGGGTAAAGTTGTCCAGCATTTTTTGAGCTACGGTCTTTTCTTTTCTGGGTTCAGCCTGCTTTCTGACCGGCGCAGGGGCGCGGTATTCCTTCAAGTCCTGTGGCTCGTACTGGCCGGTTTTGGCATTGTACACCAGCACCGGCGGGCGTTCCTGGACGGCAGGAGCCTGCATAGGAGCAGCCGTCTGTGTAACCTGCGGTACAGATGCGGGCATGGCTGGCACAGGCATTTCCACTTCGCGAGTTTCGTAAGTGCCTGTCTGAGGATTGAATACCTTGAAAGTAGCGCGACTGGACACTTCCAGCTGCTCGGGCACTTCCTCCAGTTCCAATACGCCTGTAGCCTGCACACCATGGGTGGCATACTTGCCGGACAGCACCTCATAGGCGCTTTCGCGGTCAAAGGTGGTGTCATACTTCCCTGACAGGTCGCTGGTGGACAAGAATGTCTGCCGCAGATCGGCCGAGATAGCACCGATGCTGCTTTGCGGCGGCAAAATCATTGCGCGCTGCACTACGGAGGGGGCACCATCCTCCATCAGGAAGGACAGCAACGCCTCGCCGGTGCCCAGAGATAAAATGGCTTGCTCCGTAGAAAATGCCGGATTGGGGCGGAAAGTATCTGCCACGGTTTTGATAACGCGCTGTTCCTGCGGGGTAAAAGCGCGCAGCGCATGCTGCACGCGCGCCGCTAACTGCGACAGCACACTGCTGGGCACGTCGGCAGGATTTTGCGTGATAAAAAACACGCCCACGCCCTTGGAACGGATGAGCCGGATGGTCAGCTCGATACGCTCCAGAAGCTCCCGCGGGCAATCCTCAAACAACAGATGCGCTTCATCAAAGAAAAACACCATCTGCGGCAACTGGGTGTCGCCGCGCTCGGGCAGCAGCTCATAAATTTCGCCCAACATCCACAGCATAAACGCCGAGTACATATTGGGGCGCAGGAATAACTTGTCGGCAGCTAAGATGTTGATCATGCCGCTGCCGTTCTCATCGCGCACAAACCAATCGTTGATGTCCAGCGATGGCTCGCCAAAGAACTGATTGCCGCCCTGATCCTCCAGCACCGCAATAGCGCGCTGGATAGCCCCTACGCTGGACTTGCTGATGTTACCATAGCGCAATGTGTAATTTGCAGCGTTTTCGCCTACATATACCAGCATGGCGCGCAGGTCTTTCAGGTCGATCAGCAGCATGCCTTCATCATCGGCAATGCGGAATACCAGATGCAGCACGCCGGCCTGCGTATCGTTCAGCTGCAGCATGCGCGCCAGCAGCAGCGGGCCCATCTCGGAGACCGTGGCACGCACAGGGTGCCCGGACGTACCGAACACATCCCAGAAGGTAACCGGAAAGGCACGGTTGGTGTAATTCGTCACACCGCAGGCAGTCAGCCTGGCCGAGATTTTTTCATTCAGCTCGCCAGGCTTGACCAGCCCGGCCAGATCGCCCTTGACATCTGCCATAAACACGGGCACACCCAACTGTGAGAAGGCTTCCGCCATCACCTGCAGGGTGACAGTTTTGCCGGTGCCTGTAGCGCCGAAAATCAGACCATGCCGGTTGGCCAGGTGTGGCAGCATGGTGACCGGCCCTTCCTCCGATGTGCCCAACCATATTTTATCGTCTAATAGCATAACCTTTGTTCCTCCCAACGATTGGATTACATACATAAAGCGGCTTGCATAGCCGCGAAAAATCTATTGTACAGGTGCAATGGTGGCCGTTGCATAGGCGCTGATGCCCTCGCCCTCGCCTTCAAAGCCCAAGCCTTCGGTGGTTTTGGCCTTGACCGACACACAATCCAACGCAAGGCCGCAGGCCGCCGCCAATTTTGTCCGCATGTGCGGGATATACGGCAACAATTTGGGGCGCTGCAGCACCAGGGTAACATCTACATTGCACGGCACCCAGCCATGCTGCTTTAACAATGCCACCGCACGGGACAGCAATTTCAGGGAGTCAGCACCCTGATAAGCCGGATCCGTATCCGGGAAATGTGTACCAATATCCCCCAGCGCCGCTGCACCTAACAGCGCATCGGTCACAGCATGTGCCCCTGCATCCGCATCGCTGTGTCCCAGCAAGCCCTTTTCAAACGGCACCTCCACACCGCACAGAATCAGCGGACGACCTGCAACCAAACGGTGCACATCGTAGCCAATGCCACTGCGCGTGCCAGTGCCCAGAAAAGCCTGCGCCATGAGTACATCTTCCCCGGTGGTCAATTTAATGTTTTTCCTCTCGCCTTCTACAAAGTGGATAGTATAGCCCGCATGCTCCATCACAGCGGCATCATCGGTAAACTGCCCCTCCCCCATGCTGTCATAAGCCGCAATAAGCGCCTGCGCATGAAACCCCTGCGGGGTTTGCACATAGCGCAAACGCTGCCTGTCCAGCGTGGTGGCGTGGCCATCGTCTGCCACTTGCTTGATGGTATCCGTAACGGGCAAGGCCGGAATGGCGTTGCCATGTGCTCGGGCCGCTTCCACCACACGCGCAACCAGTGCAGCACTGGTCAGCGGGCGCGCGCCATCGTGTACCAACACTACCTCGCATTGTGCAGGCAACAGCCTCAATGCATTACGTATACTCTCCTGCCGGGTGTTTCCGCCCGGTGCATAGGCATCAGCGTGTTGCCCGCAAGCCTGCAGCGCAGTTTCAAAATCCGCCTGTTCCTGCGGCTTGACGGCCAGTATAATGCCCTCGCATGCAGTGCGCAGGGCAGCCACCGCCCGACAGATGGCGGGCACGCCGCCCACCGGCAGCAGCGTTTTGTTGCCCATCGCCTGCATGCGCGTTCCGGAGCCCGCAGCGGCCACAATGGCCCACACGCTCATGTGGGTTCCTCCTGCGAAAGGGTGTGCAGAATGTGCTCATAGATAGCATGTGCCTGTTTGGGCCAAGCATCTGCAAAACGCTTGGCCAGTTCATGCGTGGGTAGGCTTACCTGCACCTGCAGCGCAGGGGTCCCTTGCTCCACCACCTGCAGGGTGACGCGATACGCCTGCCCGCTGTCACGGTCAATGCGGGTGGGCAGCTCTGCCTGCTGGCGGGTACGTGATAAAAAGCCGGGCACAGCTTCCACCAGCGCCGTGCGCAGGCTGGGAGCAATACGCCCCTCAAACATAGCCAGCGCCTGGCTGCCCTGCGGCGAAATGGTAAACACCTCATCGGCCGTCAGCGCGTGGGCGCTGACCTCACCGCTTTCCTTGAGATCATGCAGCGCAGTTTGCAGTTGAAAATAATTCATTAAATCGGTTTCAAAAAAGAAAGCGATCAGCTGCAAATTGGTGCTGGCACCCAATTTGTCCAGCGCCAGCAGCACCATCATCCGGCTCTCGACCATCCCAAGCCGATGCGGGGGCAAGTCCGTCATGTGATCACTCCCCTCCATTAGGTTCCATTATCCTTGCGGCAAGCCCAATCGTCAAGACCGGAATAAACAAATGGCTTCTGTATATGTGTTCGGGTTCGTTTAGTAATTTCAATTCATAATATTGGGGTAAAAACCAATACTGATGTAACACATTATTGCATCCAAAGTGGAGAGGGATTTTGGTTTGTAGCAAGGAGCAGCCGAGGGAAGCGTAGCAGCGCTACGCTGACCGAGCAGCCGACGATGCTGCAAGACAAAAGACCCGACACGACGATGTAATAATGTTTGGAATCAGTATAAATCACAGCCCGCCTTCGTAAAATACGCGCGTCAATTCCAGCCCATGTGCGGGCGCAGTGGGGCCTAGGCACAGCCGGTCGCCGGTGGCATAGGCACGGGTAATGGCATCAATGTCTAACTTGCCTTTGCCGATATCAATCAAGGTGCCTGCAATGATGCGTACCATGTTGTACAAAAAAGCTGTGCCACGCACACGGATGGAAAGCTCATCCTCCGTGCGCTGTACCGTTACCTCATTCAGCTCGCGCACAAAGGTTTTGGCGCTGCCGCCTGATGCCGAAAACGCACGAAAGTCGTGCTTGCCCACCAGCAGATCTGCCGCCTGCTGCATACGCATGTCATCCAGCGGCACAGGCACATGCGCACTGTAGCGCGCTGTCAGCGCACCTGCATGCCGGCGGTTACAGATGCGATAGGTATATTCCTTGCCGCGCGCATCAAAGCGCGCGTGAAAATCATCGGCAACCTGCTGAGCATGTATGACCCGCACATCGGGCGGCAACAGCGCGTTGAGCGCCAACGGATATTTGTGCACAGGAATACTACCATGGGTATCAAAGTGAGCGCGCTGACCCAGCGCATGCACCCCGGCATCGGTGCGGCTGGCGCCTACCACCCGTATTTCACTGCCCAGCACGCGCGACAAAGCATGTTCCAGTACCTGCTGTACGCTCAGGCCATTCTCCTGCCACTGCCAGCCCACATAGCCCGTGCCGTCATATTCCAGTGTCAGCAGTACACGCATGGTTACAACAGGTTGCGCTGCAATACCGTCAACGCAATCAGCAACGCCACAGCCGCCAGCGCCATAAAATCCGCCATACGGTATTTGAGCACATGCAGGCGCGTGCGGCCTTCGCCGCCGTGATAGCATCTTGATTCCATGGCCATGGCCAAATCGCCCGCGCGGCGGAAGGCGCTGACAAACAGCGGCACCAGCAACGGAATCATTGCAGTGGCGCGCTGCTTTAAGTTGCCGGAGGTAAAGTCCGCACCGCGCGCGGATTGCGCCTTCATGATTTTGTCGGCTTCCTCGGTCAGCGTAGGGATAAAACGCAGCGCGATGGTCATCATCATGGCCATTTCATGCGCCGGAAAGCCGATGCGCTTTAGCGGCGAGGCCAATTTTTCAATGCCGTCTGTCAGGGTAACAGGAGCGGTGGTCAGTGTCAGTAGGCTGCTGCCCACCACCAGAAAAACAAGCCGCATAGAAAAGTGGACGGCGTTGTTAAGCCCCTCTGATCGGATCACCACAAACCCTAAGCGCAGCAGCTCCGTGCCCCCTGTGCCAAAGAACAGGTTGAGTACGAAGGTGAATATCAACAAAATACGCAGCGGACGAAGGGAACGCAGCATCAATTTCACCGGTATCTTGCTTATGTGGATGGCATAGGCCAGAAATGCCAGCACCACCAAATACCCCCATACCTGCGTTACCAGAAACACAGCCACCACAAAGCCGATGGTCATCAATATCTTGGTGCGCGGATCCAGCCGGTGCAAGGGGCTGTCCACCGGGTAATATTGCCCCAGCGTAATGTCACGCAACATCCGGCCCACCCCTTTTCAGCAGATTTTCCAGCGCTTCGGCCATTTCCCCCATCAGGTAGCATTCCGGGATGGACAGTCCCTGTGCACGCAGCTGGTGCGCCAGGCGGCTGACAGCGGGCACATCCAAGCCCATTTGGGTAAGGCGCTCCACCTGCGAAAACACTTCGTGCGGGGCTCCGGTCATGGCAATGGTTCCCTGCTCCAGCACCACCACACGGGTAGCTAAGCGCGCCACATCGTCCATGCTGTGCGACACCATGACCACCGTTGTGCCCTCGCGGTGCAGGCGCTGCACATCCTTTAGCAGATAATCCCGCGCGCGGGGATCCAGCCCCGCCGTGGGCTCATCTAACACCAAAATGCGCGGGCGCATGGCCAGCACCCCGGCCAGCGCCACCCGGCGCATCTGCCCGCCGGACAGCTCAAAGGGCGATTTGTGCGCCAGTTCATCGTAGGACAGGCCCACCATCTCCATGGCGCCGCGCACGCGCGTGTCAATCTCCTCCTGTGACAGCCCCATGTTTTTGGGGCCAAAGCCTATATCTTTGACCACGGTTTCCTCAAACAGCTGATGCTCAGGATACTGGAACACCAGCCCCACATGAAACCGCGCCGCACGGCGGGAGGCATCGCTGGTATGGATGTCCTGCCCGTCCAACAGCACACGCCCGGTGGTGGGTTTCAGCAGGGCATTCAAATGCTGCGCCAGCGTGGATTTGCCGGAGCCTGTATGCCCAATAAGGGCCAGCAACTCCCCATCCTGGATGGTCAGGTTAATATCCTGTATGGCCGTAGCCTGGAAAGGGCTGCCCGGCTGATAGGTATGGCCTACATGTTCAAGCACGATGGGCAAGGCGCAATACCTCCGTCATCATATCGTTGACCGACAGCACATCCTCGGAAAAAGGAATGCCCCGCTCGCGCAGGTTTTCAGCCAGGCTGGTCATGGGCGGCACATCCAGCCGATAGGCCCGGATGGTCTTGGTCTGGCCAAACACCTGACGCGGCGTGCCGTCCATAACAATGGTGCCCTCGTGCATGACGACCACGCGGTCGGCCTGGGTGGCTTCTTCCATAAAGTGCGTGATCCACACCACCGTAATGCCCAGCTCACTATTCAGGCGCTTGACGGTGTCCAGCACATCCTTGCGACCGGACGGATCGAGCATGGCCGTGGCCTCGTCCAAAATAAGTGCCTCGGGCTGCATGGCCAAAATACCTGCAATGGCCACGCGCTGCTTTTGCCCGCCGGATAACAGATGCGGCGCCCTGTCAGCAAAGGCAGTCATGCCGACATCGGATAATGCCTGGTCAATCCTGCCCGGCATTTCGTCGCTGGGCACGCCAATGTTTTCCAGGCCAAACGCCACATCATCACGCACCCGGGTGGCCACGATCTGATTATCCGGGTTCTGAAACACCATACCGGCGCGGCGGCGGATTTCCCATATCAGCTTGCTATCGCTGGTGTCCATGCCGCTCACCCGCACGGTGCCCTTGGTGGGCGTGTACAGGCCGTTGAGCAGTTTGGCGATGGTAGACTTGCCCGAGCCATTGTGCCCAAGCAGCGCTACAAACTCACCCCGTCCAATGGACAGGGTAACGTCCTTTACTGCGGTCTTGCCGCCCTGGTCATATTGATAGGTAACGCGATCCAATGCTAAGTGTACGTTTGCAGGCATTATACCTCCGGGCCGCGGTTAAAGGCCGCGGAAGGGTCAAATTGCTGATAGAACTCCCGGCGATAATCCAACAACCGGTCATGCAGGATGGCATCGCGCACTTCCTCCATCAGGCGCAAAAGGAAGCGCAGGTTGTGGATGGTCACCAGGCGGGCACCAGTAATCTCGTTGGCTTTGATCAGATGGCGGATGTAGGCGCGCGTGTGGTGCGTGCAGGCATAACAATCGCACCCTTCCTCAATGGGCGCAAAGTCCTCGGCATACTGCGCGTTGCGCACCACCAGACGCCCTGCGCGGGTAAGCGCGGTGCCGTTGCGCGCCACGCGCGTAGCCAGCACGCAGTCAAACATATCAATGCCGCGCAATACCCCCTCCAGCAGGCAATCTGCTGTGCCCACGCCCATTAGGTACCGGGGTTTATCTTCCGGCAAATGGGGCTGAATGGCGTCCAAAATATCGTACATGATGTCCTTGGGCTCGCCCACAGATAATCCGCCGATGCCCAGACCCGCAAAGTCCATGTCCGAAAGCGTCTTGACGCTTTCTATGCGCAGTGTTTTGCTGAATGCCCCCTGTACAATGCCAAACAACGATTGATCCGGGCGCGTATGCGCGCGCTTGGCACGCAGCGCCCAGCGGTGGGTGCGGTGCATGGCCTCTCGCGCATCTTCTTCGCTGCACGGATAAGCCGAGCACACATCCAGCACCATGGCAATGTCCGCGCCCAGCGCCTGCTGGATGTCAACATTGCTTTCCGGCGACATGAACAGGCTGCTACCGTCCAGGTGGCTGCGGAAGGTAACGCCGTCCTCGGTAATCTTGCGCATATCAGCCAGCGAAAACACCTGAAACCCGCCGCTGTCCGTCAGAATGGGCTTGTTCCAATCCATAAACTTGTGCAGGCCGCCCGCTTTTTCCACCAACTTTTCACCGGGGCGCAGATGCAGATGATAAGTATTGCTTAGCAATATATGCGTGCCGATCTCATGCATCTCGCGGGATGTCATGGCCTTGACTGTGGCCTGCGTGCCCACGGGCATATAGATAGGCGTAGGGATATCGCCATGCGGCGTATGCAGCACCCCAAGCCGCGCACCGGATTGGGCGCAGCGTTTGATTAATTCAAAACGGACAGCATGGCTCATGCTTATTCGCCTGGGGCCACGGCAGGCCAAATGGCCGCCAGGCCATCGATCTCACGCTGGTAGGGCTTAAAATGTTTGTCCATAGGCGGTGGTGCAAGGAACACCATGCTTTGACCGGTAATGGGGTGTGCAAGCGTCAGCCGCATGCCCCACAATGCGATGTTGCCGCGCTTGCGCGCGCCGCCATAGCGGTGATCGCCCATAATGGGCCAGCCTGCATTGGACAGCTGCGCACGGATCTGGTGTGCGCGGCCGGTTTCCAGCTGAATGGCAAGCAACGTGGTATCACCCACGCCGGCAATGATACGGCCATGCAAAATGGCCTCCTTGCCAAGCCGCAGGTAGGAGGGCACTACCTTCACGGTGTTGGTTTTTTCGTCCTTTGCCAGATGATCCACCAGCGTAAAGCGCGCGGGCATTTGACCCGTGCACACGCATACATAGTCGCGCCGCAGCTGGTTTTCCCGCAGCTGCTGCGACAAACGAGCAGCGGCCTTGCTGGTACGTGCAAAACACAATACGCCGCCCACCGGGCGATCCATACGGTGCACCAGCCCCAAATAGACATCGCCGGGCTTATCATATTTTTCCTTGATATAGGCCTTGAGCATGTCCAGCAGGTTGGGGTCACCGGTCTTATCGCCCTGGGTTAATACATTGGGCTCCTTCAGCGCCACCAACAGGTGATTATCCTCATACAGAATGTGCGGGGTATTGTCCATGTTGTCCCTTCTTTAGTTATCTGCACCAGCGGGCTGATGCGCCGCAGGGCAGCACGCCGCCGGAGGTAATGGGCAAGGCAATTTCGTCGGCCTCAGACGCACCGCCATAACGGCTTGTCACGGTGCGGTCCAGAATGTTGCGCAGCACCAGCGGCTGAAAGCCGGTGGTATAGCCGTTGATTAAGAAAAACGCAGGACGATCGCTAATCAGCTGCGAGGCCAGATCCACCAGCCTGTACAGCTCATCCTCCAGCTTCCATACTTCACCGGTGGGGCCGCGCCCATAGCTGGGAGGATCCATCAAAATGCCATCATAGCGGTTGCCACGGCGGATCTCGCGCTGCACAAAGCGCACAGCATCTTCCACAATATAGCGGAAGGATGTTTCTGGAAGGTTGCTGAGCGCAGCGTTTTCACGCGCCCATTGCGTCATGCCCTTGGCGGCATCCACATGGGTCACATGTGCACCGGCTGCAACGCAAGCGAGCGTAGCACCGCCGGTATATGCAAACAGGTTGAGCACCTTTGCCTCGCGCCGGCCCTGCAGCTGCGCTCTCATCCAATCCCAATTGGCAGCCTGCTCCGGGAACAGGCCGGTGTGCTTAAAGCCGGTGGGGCGCACGTAAAAACGCAGGCTTTGGTAGCGTATCTGCCAACGCTCCGGCAACTGCGTACGGTATGTCCAGGAGCCGCCGCCGCCGCTGCGCTGATAGGTGGCATCAGCCTGCGCCCATAGAGCGGGCTGCGCTTTGGGCCAGATGACCTGCGGGTCGGGGCGCGCCAGAACCACCTCGCCCCAGCGCTCCAGCTTCATGCCCTCACCTACATCCAGCACCTCAAAATCCATCCAGCGATCTGCCAGAAACATGAAATCCCCTTTCCTTGGTCAAGGATACGGCGAATTATAGCAAAAAGCCCAAGGAAAACCAAGGTTCCGGCGTACCTTATATAAAATGAGCGCGAAGCGAGAGTGGTGCCTCAAATAAGAATGAGCGCGAAAAGAGTAGTATGCTGATTGAATGAAAGGGAAAGTATCAATGGCGACAAGAATTGAGGTCACCAAGCAACTAAAGGGATCGTATCAAAGAGGCAGCAAAAAGGAAAAAGGCAGCATCCTGGATACTTTCTGCCAAAGTACAAACTTAGGCAGGTCGACAGCCAGGCGGTATCTCACCTCGCCTACACTGGGCAACAAGCATGTGCCGCGCATGGATCGCAGACGAAACCGAGCAACCAAATATAGTCCAGCAGCCAAGGAGAAACTGGTCTGGTTGTGGCGCGTCATGTATCAGCCCTGTGGGAAGTATCTAGTAGCCGATTTGCCGCAATGGATTGCTTCGCTGGAGGCACATGGAGAACTGGTGTTAAACGAACATGGATGGTCTGAGGAGGTGAAGCAGGAATTACTCCAAATGAGTGCGGCGACCGTAGACCGCTACCTGAAAGAAGAGCGTGAACGTTTACGTTTGAAAGGAATCAGTACCACCAAGCCGGGTGTTCTGCTCAGGAACAGCATCCAGATTCGCAAGGCTGGAGATGAGATGCCGCCTGAACCGGGATTCTTTGAGGTAGATACGGTGGCGCACTGTGGGCCCACGCTGAAAGGAGAGTTTGCCCGATCTCTGGTCATGACAGATGTAATCGTTGGTTGGGTTCATCTGGAAGTGCTGCGTAACAACGCACATGTCCATATCCGCAAGGGACTGGATGCAGCATTGGACGCCATCCCTTACCAGGTGGAGGGGTTGGATTGTGATAACGGAAGCGAACTGATTAACTACGATGTGCTCAACTGGGCGGCAGAAAAAGGGATCTTTTTTACTCGCGCTCGTCCCTACAGGAAAAATGATCAGGCGCATGTGGAGTCCAAGAACAATCACATCGTGCGCCGATATGCTTTCTACTTCCGCTATGATACCCAAGAGGAACGCGAAACATTGGCGGAGTTGTGGCGGTTGGTCTGCCTGAAAACGAATTACTTTACCGCCACCCGGAAACCCATAGGCTGGAAAACGGATGCAGTCGGTAGACGTAAGCGCATCTATGATGAACCGAAAACACCGCTAGAGCGGTTGCTGGATGCACAGATACTATCTCCCCAACAGGCGCAGGAGCTTATTGCGTACAGAGATTCTATCAACCCCGCCGAACTGACACGCGATATTGTCCGCCTGCAATGCATCTTGTCGGACTTAGCCAAGTCCAAGACCGATGATTTGGTGCTGGCAGCAGAACTCGCTAAAGAAAAACGACTGAACAAACAAAAAGGTGGGATACGCATTGTGCCATAACATATACAGGCACGGTCAGGAGGTGAAGGGAACGTTGTATGCGTATGCCGGAAATTTCTTCTTTCCGGATGGACAGGGAGCCTCTGCCGCCATGCCGGTCAGCGTAAGGGGTCAGCCCTACGGTAGGCTGACCCGGCAGAAAGCCTATCATGGCGGCCTCTCCCTATCCATCCCCGAAGAAATTTCCTGCGCTCCCCACTTCACTTTCGCGCTCATTTTATGTGAGGCATCGTTACAAATTTCGCGCTCATATTGACTTGAGGCACCGCGGGTTCCAACGCACTTCCTTAAACCTGTGTGCTATAATGACGCCACTTTGTAGGAAGGCGAGGGATTTTATGTTTTCCCCGGACAGCATCCATCGGGTGCGCGAGCAGCTGGACAACATTCATTTGTTTTGCAGGCACGAAATCACATCCTGCGACGACATCCCAGACCGGCGACGCGTTATCCTGTTGATCAAGGACCTGCAAACCCTGCTGTTTCCCTGCTTTTTTCGCGTCAGCGAGGCCTATGGCGGCGTGATTGGCGACCCCCTCCAGCGCGTGATGGACAACCTGAACGCATTGATAAAAAAAGCGCTGCCCTTTGCGCCGGAGGCAGATATGCGCAACCCGGAAGATATTACGCGCGCCTTTGTTAACGCGTTGCCTCGCATCAAGCAACAACTGGTGGACGATGCTCGCGCCATATTTTTAGGCGACCCTGCAGCAGACAGCTGTGAGGAGGTGCTGATCTCCTATCCAGGATTTTACGCCATATCCATCCACCGGTTTGCGCATGAACTATATAAACTGAAGCTGCCGCTTATCCCGCGCATCATGTCCGAATACACGCACAGCAAAACCGGCATCGATATCCACCCCGGCGCGCAAATCGGCGAGCGGTTCTGCATCGATCACGGCACAGGCATCGTCATCGGCGAAACCGCATGTATTGGCAATGATGTGAAGCTGTATCAGGGCGTTACCTTGGGCGCGCGCAGCTTTGCGCTGGACGAGCACGGCAACCCCGTCAAAGGCATCAAACGACACCCGGACATCGGGGACCGCGTTATTATCTACGCCAATGCTGTTATCTTAGGCGGTGATACTGTGATCGGCAGCGACAGCGTGATTGGCGGCAACGTGTGGCTGACACGCTCGGTACCTGAAGGCAGCATTATATATTACGATGGGCAGGCCAACGTCAAAAGAAAATAATCAAGCCCGTCCTGCAGCCGCCCAATGGCGTGCGGCATCCACCGCACGCGCCCACCCCGCCAGATGCTGCTGGCGGGTTTCTTCATCCATGCAGGGAGCAAACACCTGAGTTTGGGCATCCTCCTGCCCGGCTGCAGGTAGTGTTTCTCTCACTGCCAGGCCGGCCAACAGTGCAGCGCCTAAGGCTGTACTTTCAAGCACCGTCGGACGCACCACGGGAATACCCATGATATCCGCTTGGAACTGCATCAAGAAGCCATTGGCACTGGCACCGCCATCCACCCGCAACGACGCAGGCGCACGTCCGGCATCAGCAGCCATGGCACGCATCAGATCGTTGGACTGATAGGCAATGGCTTCTAACGCTGCACGCACAATGTGCGCCCGCGTGGTACCGCGCGTAATACCCACCATCGTGCCGCGCGCGTGCATATCCCAGTACGGGGCGCCCATGCCTGTAAAAGCGGGCACCAGCATAACGCCGTTCGTATCCGGCACAGACCGGGCCAGTGCTTCTGTCTCGGAAGCAGTGGCTATCAGCCCCAACTCATCGCGCAGCCATTGCACCACGGCACCGGCAACAAACACGCTGCCCTCCAGCGCGTAGGTGGGCTGGCCCCTCAGCCGCCAGGCCAACGTAGTAAGCAGTCCATTGTCCGAGGTACGGAAACTGTTGCCAATGTTCATCAGCATAAAGCAGCCCGTGCCATAGGTGTTTTTCACTTGCCCCACCTGCAGGCAGCGCTGGCCATACAGCGCCGCATGCTGATCCCCTGCCAGGGCCGCCACCGGGATTTCGCAGCCCAAGATATCCTTCCTGAGCACGCCGATAACCTGCGCGGTATCCACAACCGCAGGCAAAACAGCCTGCGGGATACCGAACAGCTGAAGCAGTTCCTCATCCCAGGTCTGTGTGTGCAGGTTGTACAGCATGGTGCGCGCTGCATTGGTAGCATCGGTTACATGCGGATGCCCCTCCACCAGATGCCAGGCCAGGAAGCTATCTACCGTGCCAAACAGCAATTCGCCCTTTTCAGCACGGGTGCGTTGACCGTGCTCGTTCAGCAGCCACTGCAACTTGGTGGCAGAAAAATAGGCATCGGGTATCAGCCCCGTGCGTTCCCGCACCAAGGATGATAAACCCTCTGCCTGTAGTTTTTCCACATAGGAGGCGCTGCGCCTGCACTGCCATACAATGGCGTTGTGCACACAGGTGCCGGTATCCTTCTCCCACAGCAGCGTGGTCTCACGCTGGTTGGTAATACCGATAGCAGCAATTTGCCGAGGTTCGATATCCGCCTTCTGCACCGCCTCGCGCAGCGCAGTTATCTGTGAGGACAAAATGTCGTTCGGATCGTGCTCCACCCAACCAGGCTGTGGATATATCTGCCGAAATTCACGCGACGCTGACGCCACTTGCGCGCCGGACAGCGTAAACACGACAGCGCGAGAGGAGGTCGTGCCCTGATCCAAGGCCACCAGATACCGTTTGCTCATGCGTACCCTCCGGGGCTATTGGATGCGCACCCCATAAATATAGGAACTGTTGCGCCCCGTGGTGCCCACCACCAGATAATCATTATACACAGCCGGAGAGCCATCAATGGCACCCTCCAGCGCTAACTCAGTTACCACTTGCCCGGACAGGCCCTTCAGCATGGTCAACTTGCCGCTTTCATCGCCCTGAATAATCCAGGCATCGCCAGCTTTGTTGTACACCGCCACCGGTGAAGATACGGTAGGCGCAGCCAGCTCATGCTGCCAGACCACCGTGCCGGTTTGTTTGTTCAGCGCCACGATGGTGGAGCCGCCATTTTCCGTCAGATTGACCGTAAAAACAACCAAATCACGGATGCTGTGCTCGCCTACGACAGGGCTGGCCTTGGCACCCGAACGCTCTTCTTTATTGTACTTGGCCTTGATTTCATACGCCCATATCTGAGCGCCAGTCATTGCATCCAGACGGCGCAGCGTAACATTGCGCTTGTTGCCCAGCCGCGCATGCGCGGTGTTGCCGGTATACAGGCCTAAACTTCCATCCTCATCAAACCCCAATGCCAGCGTGGCATCGGTGTTGTCGCCGCAGTCCACCGCCCACAATGTGGTCATGGTATCAGAATCAACGCAGCGCACAAAGCCCTGTTTGTCAGCAACAAAGATGTATTTGCCATACATGGCCGCGCTGCTTTCCATGCTGACGGTGTTGTCGTTCTGCTTGCCCTTGCTTTTCTGGTATGTAATTTCCGGGTCGATGGCAATGGACATTTTATCCTTGTAATCAAAGGTGCTGTTGAGCTTGATGGTATACAGCAGCCCATTTTCACCAGCCACAATCAGGCTGTCGCTGGTGCGGTCAAACAGCGCCGTGCCGTCAAAGGCACCGTTGGTAGAATACTGCGATTGATTTTTGGTTTTACGGCCATTTAGGAAAAAAGCCTTGCTCTGGTCAATCAGGTTGTATACATATAACCCAATATTACCTTGCTTGCCTGCCACCTTGGAAATCCCTTGACCAAAGGCGATGAGCGGGCGGCCGTTGGGATCCACCGACACGCTGCCCTTGAGCGGGAAGCCGATATCAATGGGGTCGCGCGTAGCCATACCATCCGTTAAGTCAAGGAAATACACCTTGCCGTCCTGGGCGGCGATGATAACCTCTTTAAGGGCAGTCACGTCGCGCTTTTCGGGCTTGATGTTCATCATGGCGCGAATTTCCATCATCCATTTGACGATGGCCGGCTGGCCCGTCCAGCCAATGCCATGCACCGTACCTGTGTCAGCTCGCAGGCTGCCCACCGGCACTTTCCATAGCTCCGCCAGCTGGCCTTGATTTACTTCTACGGTGCCAAAGGCTGCATTGCCGCGGAAAGAATCATTGCGGAATGTAAACACACCCCCGGCGTACCCGGTGTAATCACCAGGCGCGGGCATATTGATAGGCGTGGTGCGCGTCAGTTCCTTAACCGCTTTGCCTGCCACATACACATTGTCCTTGTAGTTGAGTTTGCCCGGCGCTGCTTCGTCCGCCACAACTACCGTCAACATAGGCATGGGCGTGGCCGTAGGTGCGGGCGGGACTGTTTCTGCAGGCGGCTCAGTAGGTATTTCGGGAACAGCCGTTTCGGGTTGTTCTATCGGCTCTATCTCGGCGGTAGGCTCAATGGGCGGCTCAGTAACCTCCGGCTGTTGGGATACGATAACCAAAGCTGCGGCCTGCGTAGGCGGCACCGTCCATGCAGGCTCGGGCGCTGGGGTATCGGTCGCATTTTGCAGCGGGTATGGATCTGCACCTGCCATCTCCTGCGTCGGAGAAATTGTAGGCGGAGCGGTAGGCACTAAAGTAGGCTCCAGCACCGTCATGGTGATGACCTTGTCCGAAGCATACCATTTGTCCTTATAAAAAATCTCAGCGCGCAACGTGCGCTGAGCGGGGCTATCAAACACCACGCTGATTGTCCACAATGTATTTTCCGGCTCATTCATGTTGGTGAGCGAACCGGTTATCACGTTGCCCACCTCATCCACGATGCGTACACCCTGGATGGCCTTATCAGCAGTAAAGGTGAACACCGTTTTAGTGCCCATTGGGCTTTCTTGAGCGGGCGTTTCAAACTTGATCAACTCCGGCAAGGCAGGCTTCGCGATACCCAGCAGGCCTTTGGCGCTATCCACCACCGTGCTGGTCACCTTGCGCGCAGAACCCAATACCCCGGTGGCATTGTCCGGCACCAGCATCTGGATGGCTGCAAAGGCCAGCGCCAGCGCAAGCACCAACCCAAACACAACCCACGGCCAACGGCGAGGGGCATACTCCTCCTCATCATACGGGCTTTGCCCATAGGCATCGTAGCCGTAGGGATATTGCCCCTGCTGCGGAGGGTAGAGATTATCCTCTTGGGGTTGGGCAACGCGGCTGTATGCGGACGGCGGCGGTACCTCCTGCATGTCCTCCACATACTCAGCACGGCGTGGCTGCGCCGGACGCGCATGTCTGTCAGAGCGCCGTCTGCGCACAGGCGAGTTTATGTTGTTCTCCGGCTCGTTATATGGCTGATTGGACAATAGAGACCCTCCCTGTATATGAATCAAAAAGCGATGCGCTCGGCCAAATAGGCGCGCAAATCGTTTATCTGAACGCGTTCCTGCTTCATGGAATCACGCTCACGCACAGTGACGCTGTTTGTTTCTTCGGTGTCAAAGTCTACCGTAATGCAGAACGGCGTACCGATTTCATCCTGCCGGCGGTAGCGTTTGCCGATGGAACCCGTTTCATCATACTCAATCATGAAATCACGCGAAAGATCAGCATATAATTCCTGTGCGGCAGGGCCCAGCTTGTTCTTTTGCAGCGGCAGCACGGCGGCTTTGTACGGCGCCAACGCCGGGTGCAGGCGCAGCACCACACGGGTATCGTTCTCCAACTGCTCCTCGTCATAAGCATCGCACAGGAAGGCCAGCGCCACCCGGTCTGCACCCAGCGAGGGCTCAACTACGTAGGGGATGTAGCGTTCGTTTGTTACCGGGTCAATGTATTCCATGTTTTCGCCGCTTTGGTTCTGGTGCGCGGTCAGGTCAAAATCTGTACGGTTGGCCACACCCCATAGCTCACCCCAGCCAAACGGGAACAAAAACTCAAAGTCAGTGGTGGCTTTAGAGTAATGGGACAGTTCCTCTGCCGAGTGATCACGCAGACGCAGATGTTCGGGCTTCATGCCCAGCTGAAGCAGCCACTCATGGCAGAATGTGCGCCAGTAATCGAACCACTCCATGTCCTCCCCCGGCTTGCAGAAGAATTCCAACTCCATCTGCTCAAACTCGCGGGTGCGGAAAATGAAGTTACCCGGCGTAATCTCATTGCGGAAGGACTTGCCAATCTGGCACACGCCCATGGGCAAGCGACGCCGTGTAGAACGCATAATGTTTTTAAAGTTTACAAAGATGCCTTGCGCGGTTTCGGGGCGCAAATAGATCTCCGCTGCGCTGTCCTCGGTAACCCCCTGATGCGTTTTAAACATCATGTTAAACTTACGAATGGACGTGAAATCGTGCTTGCCGCATTCGGGGCATCCAATATTATGCTCAGCGATATAGCCCTGCATCTGGTCATTGCTCCAGCCATCAGCCTGGACACTCTCGCCCTGAGACCGGGCATAATCCTCTATCAGTTTGTCCGCACGGAAGCGTGCCTTGCAGGCACGGCAATCCATCAGCGGGTCATTAAAATTGCCCACATGCCCCGATGCCACCCAGACATTGCGGTTCATCAAAATGGCCCTGTCCAGGCCCACATTGTAGCGCGATTCCTGCACAAACTTCTTCCACCAGGCACGCTTGACATTGTTCTTAAATTCTACACCCAGAGGGCCATAATCCCAGGTATTGGCCAGCCCTCCATAGATTTCGCTGCCCGAAAAAATAAACCCGCGCACCTTGCACAGCGCAACCAGCTTGTCCATGGTAACCACCTGAGACATACAAAACCCTCCCTGTCCGTTTGGTCAGATGATAGCCACAACACGTTTTATTGTCAAGAAATGATGCGATCTCACACACCTCTTGTTTGACAGTCATTTCAAAGGGTATAATATAAACACACTATTTATTGGAGGTAATGCTTATGAAATTTTACCACTGCAAACGCTGCGGCAACATTGTCGCCTATGTAGAAGATCACGGTCCCCGTATTGTCTGCTGCGGCGAAAAGATGGACGAGATGATTCCTGGTACGATGGATGCATCCAAGGAAAAGCACGTCCCCGTTGTCACCGTTGACGGCAACAAGGTCACCGTGCGGGTGGGGTCGGCTGATCATCCGATGGTAGAAGAACACTACATTGGCTGGATTGCACTGCAAACCAAAGCAGGGAATCAACGCAAAGAACTCAATCACACCGGCGATCCGGAGGCTACCTTCGCGCTGGTAGACGGTGATGCTGTGGTCGCCGCATATGCCTATTGCAACCTGCATGGGCTGTGGAAAGCATAATCCCCTATCGAATGCTGGAACCCTGGGAAAACCCGGGGGTTCTTTTTATTTTACATCTTTTGATAATATAAACATCGCCCGCGTTGGATCCAACGCGGGCGGTTATTGTAAGGATGTATTATTCGTAAGTTACTTCGGTGGAGCGCTGCGTGGTAACATTGATCCAAGTTTTGCCCCGCTGCAGACGAATCTCTTCGCCATTTTCATCATAGAACACAGTACGGCTGGTGACATCTTTACGCACCCAAACGCCTGCAATGTGTCGGCCACCCATAAAGATATCCGCATTGCCTGTGCCAACTTCGCGCAGAATGGGCGCACTAGCCGCACCATTAAAAGAAAGATCAGTCCATTGTACAATTACGTTGCTAAAGGCAAGGGCCTGGTCAGGATTGTTTTGATCCACGTAAGGCTTGTCCTGACGTGTGCGGGCATACAGATTGGTCGCAGCATCATAAGTGAAAGCGGAATTCGTATAGTTTTTCTTGTTACCGCCATACACCAACGAAATTGAAGTGGCAGCATCACCCGCTGTGGGCAGCTCATCTGTAAATAGGAAAGGGCGCTCCGGGAACTCGTAACCGCGTGCGTACTCCACCAACTCCTGCACATGTACGCTGTGGTGATGCGGCGGCTTATGATCCTTCACGTTGTGGTAGTGCTTGGAAAACTTGTTGCCATTGAGATCGTAAATCAGGTCATGCGTCTTTTTACGAGCCCCAAACTCGCGCAGCGCATCGTTGACATTGGTACCATCCTTGCGCTGGATGCCAGCAAACGTCCACCCTGCATCCCATTCCTCACGCAGTTCAGCATGCAATACGCGTCCAGAACGAACAGGGCCAGCATTTTCCGGATGCTTGTCGGCAAACAACGCCACCAAGCGGGTCAGGGTCAGGCCATGGATGGGCATTTCGTAGATAATATCAGCATCGCCAATGCCCCATTGCGGCCACGCGCCCAGTACATTGTCGATATTGACCAGAATAGGAATATACTCACCTTCAAAGGGGAGCCCTGTTGTCATGCTCTCACCAGGTATGCGCGGGTTGTTCTGGGCGGGATCCCCTTTTACCGTGATGTTGCGTTTGCTACCCGCATCAATTACTGTTGCAGCCGAAGCAGTTGTCATCGCCCCCAACAACAGGGCGACCAGCAGTAGTGCAATCAGTTTCTTCATGTGCATTTCCTTTCCAATGCGCATATTATTCTCCATAGATGAAGTCATGCGCACTTTGCCTTGTTTTCTCCTTATCGAATACAATGACGCTCATGGTTTCATCCATCATCGTGCCATAATACTCGCCAGGCTTTGGCAGGCTCAGCATAGCAGCATCGTCCTTGTTCTTCAAGATAACAGGGATAAGTTTTACAACTTCCGGCATTGTAATATTGGTATCCATTGAGCGGAAAGCCTGCGTCACAGCCGCCAACACTTCGTCAACGGGGCTTTCTTTGGCGCTTATCAACAGGGCATTCAACAGTTTGCGCTGGCGGTTGTTGCGCCCAAAGTTGTCGTCCAGTTCTCGAATCCGAACATAATTAAGTGCTTGTTCCCCATTCAGGTGTAGCGGTTCATCGCGACCGGAAATGCCAACGATGTGCGCTTCAGCCCCTGAAAGCGTCACGGTCACGCCACCCAAGCTGTCAATAACATCCCGGAAGCCCCGGAAATTTACTGATATATAGCGCTCAATATTCAGACCCAATACTTCATTGACGGTCTTGATGGCCAGCAAAGGTCCTCCAAAGGCATTGGCGGTATTGATGCGGTTTTTCCAGTGCAGCAGCGGAATGTCATCAATCCACATATCGCGCACCAAGCTCATCAGCTTAACTTCGCCGGTTTTTACATTCACCGAAGCAACAATCATGGCATCGGTGCGTCCATAGTTGAGCTTGATACTGCCGGTATCCGTACCCAGTAGCAGAATATTCATCCAGTCGGCATCCAGGCCTTCTGCCACAGACAGGTCGTTTGGATCCACCGTCACACGATAAGCCTCGTTGACCGGCAGCTCCTTTTCCGGATCCTCCAATGCAGCATTGATCTCATCAATCTGCTCCTGCGTAAGGGTAGGCACCTCCTGCGCGAGGACAGGAAGCGTCAGCGACAGCAGCAGCATACAAATCAGGATGGTTTTTAGGGCATTCTTCATGTGTTGTGTACCTCTTTATCATCATTTTTAGGGTATCATAAATTATTTAGCCAGGTCTAACTAGGGATACCGGCAGGCGCGGGCATATCGATGTGCGTGCGCGATGTAGAGCCTCGCATCTCCTCTGCTTCCTCTGCGGTAGCATTGACAACCTCCGGCATCCGGTATGTGGGAATCAGGCGCATCATCATATCACGCATAGCTTGATCGCTTTGGCCATGGGCTGCAATGCCTCTGCGCATTTCGTCCAGCATTTGGTCCACCTGCGCACGCGTAAATGTCTGGGCGTGTTCAATAAAAATACGGTCATCGCTGGTCTTGGTGCACAAGTCCGTCCGGCATAACAATTCCTCATACAGTTTTTCACCCGGACGCAGACCGATCTCCTTAATTTCCATATCGACATAGGGAGTAAATCCGGACAGTGAAATCAAGTTTTCGGCCAAGTCGAGAATGCGCACCGGCTCGCCCATATCCAGTACAAAAATCTCGGATTTTTCAGCACGGCTGCCGGTGCGCAAAACCAACTGAGATGCTTCTGGGATCGTCATAAAATACCGAACCACACGCCTGTCCGTGATGGTAACCGGACCGCCCTCCGCAATTTGGCGGCGGAACAACGGCACTACAGAGCCATTGGAACCCAATACATTGCCAAACCGAACTGCCACAAAATCTGTCGTTTTGCTGTCGCTGCGGCTTAGGATGATCATCTCACATGCACGCTTGGTAGCCCCCATGATATTGGTGGGGTTCACCGCTTTGTCGGTCGAAACCAATACAAAACGCTTGACGCCGAACTTCTCAGCAGCGTTGGCCGTATTCCAGGTACCAAACACATTGTTGACAATAGCTTCCGCGCAATTGTGCTCCATCAGCGGCACATGCTTGTGCGCAGCGGCATGAAACAATATCTCCGGACGGTATTTGTCAAATACCTGCTCCAAGCGCTCGACATCGCACACGGATGCGATTTTGGTGCGCAAATCCAACTGTGGAAAATGCCTGCACAGCTCCTGTTGCACCTCATATACGCCGTTTTCATAAATATCCAGCATGACCAATTGCTTGGGATTACAGGCGGCAATCTGTCGGCACAGTTCACTGCCGATGGAGCCGCCGGCACCCGTGACCATAACCACACGGTCACGGTAATATTCGGTTGCCCGGCTATCCTCCAAGGCTACAGAACTGCGAAACAACAAATCTTCAATGTTAATATCCCGGATGCTACGCTTGTCGGTCGTTCTTTCTAAACGATTATGCGGATAGTCATACAGCATAACCTTGGCTTTCGTCTGCTTGTAGCGATTAAAAATGCTCTTTTGTGCAGCTGGCGTCATATCCGGGATAGCAATAATAATTTCCTGAATGGGCATGCTGGCCACCAGAGCGATCGCTTCGTTGTCCGGCCCATACACGCGCAACCCTTCCACCACGCTGCCAATCTTGCGCGGACCGTTATCAAAAAAACAGTACGGATGATAGCGGGAGTTACGGTTGGACATCAGTTCCCGTGCCAGCAACACCCCCAGCTCCCCTGCGCCTACAATTGCTACATTGATTTTGTTGGCTACATGTGGTTCCGTTGCGGTGCCAGCATGACTGAACAGCATGGAATTCTTGCGCAACCATTGATAAATAAAACGGGACAGCAGCACCAACAATAAGCCACACGCTGCAGCTGATGTAACTGTAGCAATAGGTAGGTGGTGTGACAGAAGCAAACGATCTATCAACAGATAGAGCAACGCACCTGCTGCATCGGCCAGTATCATACGCAGGAAACTACCCGCATTGGCAAACCGTACCATTTGCTGATAAACTTTCACTACAAAACGACACGCATACACGCACGCCGTTAAAATAGCATAGCTTACGAGCAAAGCATCCGCACGAATCCCATGTACATACTCTGCTCGATACAAAAAGAAACCGTACGGCAGGAGCATGCACAAAAAGTCAACTATGATAAGAATTAACATGCGAGAACGCGCTTGACGGGTATATACTTGTTTACTCATCCCACCATCACCTCCGCACGAAACTTTTGCTCTCACGGCATTCAGCGCACGCGTAAGCACATGAATTATGGGAGGCGTACGCTTATGTGGACAATACCATTGCTATAGGCGTGCTGTCAAGTTGCGCACAGAGCGTAGCTCTGTGCGCATTTGTATATTATTCCCTCCAACGCCTTGCACCCTTGGGGCGTCCCAGCACTTCGGCCATGGCCATAGCCTGCACGATAGGGGTGTCAGAAACTACGGGCAACGGGTTGTTGGTGCTGGAGATGTCAGCAGATGGGCGCACACTCTCTGGCACCGCCTGTCGCTCGGTGCCCTCCAGTCCCTGCCATTCCGTATAGCTTGCCTCTTCTGTTTTTTTAGGTTGTTGCTGCAAAACTGGTGTTGATCTTTGTCTGGACATGGTGTTCGTAGCCGGAACATCGCTCTGCACCGTTGCTACAGCATCCTGTACTTGCCGTTTGATGCGCTCCACGATTTCGCCTACCTTGCCAGCACGGCGACGCTTGGATATCGCCAGAGCCAGCAAGGCGAAAATAACTATGCTGATCAGATCTTGCAAACCGTCCAAATCATACACAGAGATTCACCTCCCACAGCATGATTGGAGCTACAGTCTTACCTGTTCGCATTGGAACCTGATTCTGAGCCTTGTGCCGGAGTGCCGGCTGCGCGGGCAATGCCATCGCGCATGGAGGTATCAGCCTTCACATTCTGCATCTGATAATAATCCATCACGCCCAGTTTGCCGGTGCGCAGCGCCTCCGCCATGGCCAGCGGCACCTCGGCCTCCGCGGCAACCACCTTTGCGCGCATCTGCTGGGTTTCCGCCTTCATTTCTTGCTCACGAGCTACGGCAATAGCGCGGCGCTCCTCCGCGCGTGCCTGCGCAATGCGCCGGTCAGCCTCGGCCTGATCCATCTGTAGCTGAGCGCCGATGTTACGGCCTACGTCAACGTCCGCAATATCAATAGACAGGATTTCAAATGCTGTTCCTGCATCCAGTCCCTTGCTCAGCACAGTATGACTGATGCGGTCAGGGTTTTCCAGCACAGCTTTGTGCGTATCCGACGAGCCGATCGTCGTGACAATGCCCTCGCCCACACGGGCGATGACGGTCTCCTCACCAGCGCCGCCTACCAGCTGCTGGATGTTGGTGCGCACGGTTACGCGCGCCTTGGCGCGCAGTTCAATGCCGTCACGCGCCATAGCTGCGACAGGCGGCGTTTCGATCACCTTGGGGATGACGCTCATCTGCACGGCCTCCAGCACATCGCGCCCGGCCAGGTCGATGGCGCAGGTCTGGTCAAACGTAAGCGAAATGCCGGCCTGCTGCGCCGAAATCAGCGCCTTGACCACGCGCTCAATGTTGCCACCGGCTAAAAAATGTTTTTCCAATTGGTTGATGGATACATCCAATCCAGCCTTGTTAGCCGTAATCAGCGCATCCACCAGCAGATGCGGCGAAATCCTGCGCAGCCGCATACCGATGAGCGTCAGGATGGTCAGCGGTACGCCCGAAGCACGCGCACGGATCCACAGGCCCACCGGCACATAACGGAAGAAAACAATCACAAGCAGTACAATGGCCACCAATACTACAATCATCAGAATATCCGGCATATAGGTTCCTCCTTTTGTTTAAGGTACTCTTTACCCTTGTTTTTCAATTTCCTCTACCAAAATACGCGATCCTTCCACCTGCCTGACAATGATGGGGCGATCTTTTTGAATAAACTCACCGCTGCTAACCACATTGTAGCGCTGTCCGTCGATGCTGACAGTGCCCGCAGGGCGCAACACGGTCAATGTCTGGCCGGTGCGGTTGAGCAGTTCGCTTTCATCAATACCGCTGGCCACGCTGCCGTCATGCTTTAACGTATCGCGCAATATCAGCGCCGAGCGTGAAAGGCGTCCCGACTCCGCGGATTTAAGCGACAAGGTAATCACCAGTGCCGCCAGCGCAATCACCACAATGGATACGCCAATGCCCGCAATGGGCCCGTATCTCATCCACGTCATCACGATGCTGGCCCCCAGCAGAATCAGACCCGACACACCCGGAATACCAAAGCCCGGCATAAACATTTCAATGACAAGCAGCACCACGCCCACCACAGCGCATATCACGATAGGCAAATTATTGATGATAAAATCCATGGGTTCCTCCTTCCATTAGCATTCGTTGTGTCTCTGTAAAAAACGAGCAAGCGCTTGAGCATCTTGCTGGCACACCTCGGCCAGTTCCCGCCGGTAGATAACCGCAGCAGGATGGTACATCGGGTACAAGGGAATACCTTGCCACAGCTGCCACTGCCCGTGCAGCTCCCCCACCCGCGCTTCCCTGCCCAGCAACGCCTGCAGCGGCGTGTTGCCCAGCGTCACTAAGTGTCGGGGCGATACCAACGCAATCTCCTCAAACAGCCAGGGCGAAAACAGGGCGATTTCATCTGCGGTTGGCGGTCGGTTGCGTAACCGGCCGGTGGAACCTTTGTTGCATGGACGATACTTGACCACGTTGGTGATATAAATCTGGTCTCTGTTGATGCCCATCACGCGCAGAAGCTCGTCCAGATTGGCACCGGCCTTGCCTACAAACGGACGCAGCTGACGCTCTTCCTGTTCCCCCGGCGCTTCACCAACCCACATAAGCAAGGGGGCGTGTGCCTGTCCTTCTCCAAAAACCAAGCGTACGTCTGCTTTTCCGGTGTGCTGCTGAACAGCTTCAGCCAGGGAGCGATTGAACGCTATCAATGCGCTCATACAGAAAGCTCCTGAAGCTTATCGCGCACCATTTTAAGGTCTTCCCATGCGTCACGCTTTTTTGCCGGGTCTCGCAGCAAGGCGGCCGGGTGATAGGTGGGCATCATCCATACGCCTGCCCGCTCAATCCACTTGCCACGTGCGGAGGTAATGCGCGCATCCGGCGAAATCGTGTGCCGTAATGCCGTAGCCCCCATCAGCATAATCACCTGCGGACGGATCAGCGCTACCTGACCGCGCAGGTAGGGCAGGCATTGCTCCGCCTCCTGGGGGGTGGGCTGCCGGTTGCCGGGCGGCCGGCACTTGACAATATTGGCGATAAACACTTCCTCACGCGTTATATCAATAGCCGCTAGCATACGCGTAAGCAATTGCCCCGCCGCGCCCACAAAGGCCAGCCCTTGCTCGTCTTCCTGGGCGCCGGGACCTTCGCCAATCAACATCAAACGCGCATGCGGATTGCCCTGCCCAGGCACCTTATTACGGATGCCCTGACACAGGGGGCACGCCGTACAGGACAGTATGGCATCAGTCAGTTGTTGCCAGGAGATTTGCATAGCCATTAAAAGCGGGAACGCAGCATGGTAAACGTGGCCAGGATATCACGCCGAAGCCAGCTTACCAGACTAAAAAGCAGTAGTAATAATAGTAATATACAGGCAAAGCCAAGCACTACGCCCACAAAATCCGACATCCCAGCAGCAAAGCGTAACCGATCGCGTCGGGCGGCGCGTTCTTCCTCTCTGCGCAAGGCGTATTCTGATCTATGCTCCGACATGGGCATCCCTCCCTACATCAAGCATACAGGAAGTTTCTCTCCTGTGCAATAGAAACAATGGCTGTTTACAATCCGCCGGGCACAGCAAACCGGATGGCTTCCGGCACAGCCTCAACCCGCATGTCCGATATATGCACAATTTCACCGTCCAGCAGCTGTGAGGTGCGTTCGGGCGTCCGAATGTGCACCTCTTTTCCCCGCCGATAGATAAAATCATTCATTAACTTTTCACTTTCCATATGCTGCCCAGTTTTGTACAGGTTAATCAAACCGGGGATGCGTAGCCTTGATATGGGCTTGACCAGCAGTACGTCCAGCAGGCCATCCTGATTGTCGCTGTTGGGGGCCGTTAAAAATCCGCCGCCTACATAGCGCCCGCACGCCACCGTACATAACAGCAGTTGACCATCATTTATAGGCTGCCCATCTACAGATACTTCGCCTGCGTTACGCACGGATGTTATAATGGTACGGGCAGCGCCCGTATAATAGGCGTTGCTACCGCCCAGCAGCGGCCATCGGCGGACGCGTTCCATGGTTTCAGCCACTGCGCTGTCCAAACCAAAATGTACCATGTTGATAGCATATCGCTGGCCGTTGACCAGCATCACATCCACCTTGCGTTCCTGCGCCGCAATGATGGCGCCAAAGTCCAGAAAACAAGAAGGATCCCCATAATATTTTACATAGTCATTTCCGCTGCCTGACGGCCATGCTGTAATCGTGGCATGCGCAAAACCCACTGCACCATTAACCACTTCATGCAGCGTGCCATCCCCGCCGCAGGCATAAAACCGAATGCGTTCATTGGTCGTTGCTGCACAAGCACGTACATAATCGGTGGCATCTCCAGGGCCGCGCGTGACATACATATGGGCTTGCTGCTCCATGGCGTGCGCCTGTATATGTCCTGCAATTTCAGGGGCAACGTTTTTCTTGCCCGCCGCAGGATTGACCACAAATACGTGCCGAATGCTCTGATTCACCGCTCTGCCCTCCGCTGCATCATGCTAAATTGCATTATAAAAAGGATATTCCTAGCCTGCAAGCAGTTTGCCAAAGCCTGTATCGCATTGGTATAATTTGGCTGGGCTTACGCCCCACCATAAGGAGGACCAAGATGCAGGAAGATATGAATCAGGATATCTTAGAAGGCAGAGACGAGGATGGCAACATCCTGTCGGTACGCGTGGAGCGTTATTTCTTTTTTAATGGCGAGGAATATGTGCTGCTAAAACCCGCAGATGAGCAGGAAAAGGAAACTTCCGATTTATATGTCATGCAGGTAGAAGTAATAACCGATGAGGACGGCGAAGAGTGGGAGGAGTTTGTCCCTGTCAGCCCAGAATTGATGGATGACTTAATCCGCGTGGCCGCTACGGACTACCGCGAGGATGAAGAATTGATCGGACTTGAGGATGAACAGCCCTAAGGAAACACCGCAGGACGTCCTCCGCCGCAAACTGGATTTGCTGCCCGACAGCCCCGGCTGCTATTTAATGAAGCAGGCCGGTGAGATTATTTATGTAGGCAAAGCTGTCAGCCTGCAAAACCGTGTGCGTAGCTATTTTCGTGAGCAGGGACACACGCCCAAGGTGGCGGCACTGGTCGAGCGCATTGATGATTTTGACACCATTCTATGCAGCAGCAACTTAGAGGCGCTGATGTTGGAATGCAACCTGATCAAGTTGCATCAGCCTTTTTTTAACATTCTTTTAAAAGATGACAAGCATTATCCCTATATCCGCATCAATGTGGCCGAGCCTTTCCCCCGGCTGGAAATTGCACGCCGCGCGGAAAACGATGGCGCACGGTACTTTGGCCCCTATGTGGGCACCGGTGCCATCCGGCAAACCAAGGCACTGCTTCGGCGGATGTTTCCCATGCGCACATGCAGCCTGAAGCTTCCCTCAGCCAAGCCCTTGCGCCCCTGCGTCAACCATGAGATCGGCCTATGCCTGGCGCCATGCGCACACAAATGCACCCCAGAGGAATATGCACAGCTGACCGACGGCGTCATGACGTTCCTCAAGGGACGGTATCAGCCTGTAGTCCGAAGGCTGGAGGCCGAAATGGCTGCAGCCGCCCAGGCATTGCAATACGAGCGCGCAGCCGAACTGCGCGACACCATTCACGATGTGCACGGCCTGATGCAGCAGCAAAACGCCCTGAACACACAAGGCTGCGAGCAGGATATCATGGCGCTGGCGCAGGATGGGCTGGACGCCATGGCACAGGTGCTGTACATCCGCAACGGGCGCATGATTGGGGGCGAGTCCTTCGCGCTGCCCCGCGAGGGCAATGAGCCTGCCGACGAAGTGATGGGCGCTTTCCTGCTGCAATTTTATGAAAACCGCGTGCCTGCGCGCGAGGTGCTGGTGCAGGCCATCAGTGATGCGGATATCACCGAAGCATGGCTGCGCAGCCGCAGGGGAGGTGCCGTTCGGCTGCATGTGCCCCAGCGCGGTGAAAAGCGCGAATTGGTAGATAATGCACTGCGCAATGCTCAAGACGCACTGCGTAAGCGCAATGCGCGCGATCACATTACGCAGGAGCGCACCATCGGGGCCGCGCGGGAGCTGGCTGCAGCACTGGGCCTGGCCGTGTACCCTAAGCGCATCGAAGGCTTTGACATCAGCAACACGCAGGGGCAACAGTCGGTGGCATCCATGGTGGTGTTTGTGGATGGCGTGCCGGACAAAAAATCCTACCGCCGTTTCCGCATCAAAACAGTGGAGGGCGCTAACGATTTTGCCTCCATGCATGAGGTGCTCACACGGCGTTTCCGGCGCGCAAAGGCCGAAGCCGCCAACGACCGCTGGCCGCTGCCCGACCTGGTGCTGGTGGACGGCGGGCCGGAGCAGCTGCGTTTTGCGCGCGAAGCCATGCTGCAAGAAGGGTTCGATGTGCCCATGTTCGGCTTAGCCGAAAAGCAGGAGGAAATATGGCTGCCCAACCGTCATACACCCATCCTGCTGGATCGCCACTCCCCCGCGCTGCACCTGATCCAGCGGTTGCGCGATGAGGCGCACCGTTTTGCCATTACGCACCACCGTAGGTTGCGGGGCAAAGCCGCTGTGCACTCGCGCTTAGAGGACATCCCCGGCATTGGGCCTGCGCGGCGGCGTGCGCTGCTGGCCACTTTCCGCACCATGAAGGGCATCAGCGAAGCAACCCTGGAAGAACTCCTGGCTGTCAAGGGCATGTCCCGCAACGCCGCCCAGGCGCTATATGATGCCATGCATCCCGAAGTAAAACAGCCCAACCATCAACCTACTGCATGAAAACCGTATCTTACTACGTTTGATTGTTTGTAGCACCACGTAAGGAGAACCCATGAGAAAGCGTACGTTATCCCTTGTGTTGTGCATGCTGATGTTAGCCACCAGCGCGCAAGCTGCCATCATGCCTGAGTTGGAAGCGCTGATGGGACGAGTGGATCAGGGACTTGCACTGCACCTATCCCTTTCAGCGCAAATCCAGGAATGGCCTGCCGTCAGCGCACAAACGCTGCCTGTAGTGCAAAAGGTGCTGCAGGACACGAAATTAGACATGACTGTATCCAACCAGACCGTGCAGGCTACGCTGCACAAGGCAGATGCCGCGCTGGCCGGCCTTTTCTTGGACAGCCTTGCAGACGGGCGTGAGGCCCTGACACTGACGCCGGGCGGGCTGACATACATCGCCGATGCCGGGCAGCTGGTCAACGCCTTCCTGCAGGAAGGCGAGCGCGTTTCTGCTCCGCTCAATGGCGCGGAGTGGCTGGCTGTGCTCATCGGTGTGCGGCGTACGCTGCCCAATATCCTTTTCCCCTTGGATGATTACGGCACTGACCGCAAGCAAAGCATTTCCATCAAAAACGTGGGCACCGCGCGCAGCCGGATAGAATACACCCTATCCGCTGAGGAATGGAATGCCCTATGGCCACTGGTGCTGTATCAGCTGGAGCAGTCTACGGAATTTGCGCAGTCAATAGGCACCACATTGCACAAGCGTGTGCTCAATTTCCTGGGCACCATTACGTTTGAAAGCAAATGCACCCTCAAACGGTTTCTGGACACTGATGGTGCAGACATGGGATGGCAGTTTACTGGACAAGTAGGCCACATGGGCAGCAATGTGCGCAAAGTAACGCTCTACGGCGGCATTAATGATGCCAGCGGGCTGTACCTGAGCCTTAAATTGCCCGCCATAAGCGGTCGGGAGAACCTATCGCTGGTTGCCTCCTTTACCTGGAAGGAGCGCAAGGGCACCACGACCATGACCGGTGATTTTAATTTAAAAACCGTAACCGGCCCGGACAGCATAACTGAACACATCAAAGTAAACCTGAAGCGCGGCGGAGAAAATCAAGCTCTGACCGGCAAAGTAGTGTGGGATAGTTCCACCGGCGGCACGGTAAAGCAAAAATCCTCGCTAACCATTAAGCCTGAGTTAATTGCCCATGACAACATGGTGGACGGCACATTGGATGTACTGATGACTGCACAGGGAAGCACAGCCTTTGCGGGGCTGCTGACTGTATCACTGCAGCCTGTTGATATGCCCACGCCCCCTCCCAGTCTGCGTACGGTGGACCTGTCTTTGCTGACGGAAAAGCAGCTGATGGAAGAACGCAACACCCTTTCGAATCTTGTCGCCATGCCATTGTGGATGTATGCCTCACAGCTACCGGATGCGCAGCGCCGCAGCTTTCTGCATGACCTGGGGCGCGATACGCGTACGCAGGGCGAAACCGTGCCCGTTATGGATCTGCCCGAACTTATCATCCCAGACTCCGCACAGGCGGAGGATTATGTCGTAGACATGGAGGAGTAACCATGAAAAGAAGACTGTTTTCCCTGATACTGGCCCTGGTGCTGCTTACCCCGCTGGCACTGGCGGTCGAGTACACCCCGCTGGATCAAAAGCTGATGCTGCAGGTGCGCAATGGTTCTGGGCTTACCGGCACCCTTACCTTTGACGCATCACAGGGGGCGCAAATGTCGGCGCTGGATCCCGCCACCAACACGATGCTCTCGTCCCTGCTGCCCGGTAGCACCATGGATGTACGCTTCCTGCGTGCCTTGTTTGGCGCTAACAAAGGCCGTGAGGAGCTGCGCTTGACGCTGCAAAAATCAGGGCAGGATGCAGCTTCGCTGACGTATGTAGCCGACAGCGCCGTTGCCACATTAACCTCTACGTTGTTGGGTGACGCCGTGCTGGCCTATGGCAAAGGCGATGCCACGCTGGGCGGCCTGTTAGGGAAGCCGGGCACGGCCTGGCCGCAGTTGGAGCCGCTGCTGCTGGTATTAAACAGCGCTGACAACGACTGGAAAAAGGGGGCCGACGCAGCGCTGGAGCGTTATTCCGCCAAAATCAGCGTATGGATGCAAAGCTTCACGCGCGTAAGCACGCAGAAGGATGCCCAGGGCAAAACCGTCACCAGCACCACGGTGGTCATCCCAGCCAATGCAGTCAAGGCGCAGGCCAAGCAGCTGCTGACGGATCTGTATCAGGATGCCGAGGTCATCGCCCTGCTACAGCAGCGCCTGAGTGCCAAAGAAGCCGCTGCGTATTTGGACAAAAATATGATGAGCGCATTCTTTACTTCGCTGGATGCGCTGACACTCAGCCAGGATGTGTCCATCGAGCGCGTATTTGACGCCACCGGCAACATCAGCAGCAGCAAGATATCGCTGCCGATGGGCGGCTACCAGGGCATTGATGTGTTGGATGCTTCCTATCAGGCCATAGACGCCCTCAACGGCACCACGGCCATTACCCTCAAGTTCCTGACGACAGAACAACAGCCTGCCCCGGTGTGGACGCTGACCTATACCGGCGGAAGCGAGGCTGACAGCCCCGATGCTTCCGCATATAAAGGCACGCTGACCCTGCAGGATGGGAGCGATCAGACAACCTTTACCGTGGGCGAGGCTGCGCCCAGTACAAGCCGCGTGTATGATTTTAACTTAGACATCCAGCAGCCGCCTGAGGTATATCAGCAAAGTGAACGCGGCATGGCCGGGCGTAAGGAATATCAGGTAACGCTGCTGGTCACCCCGAAAAGCAATGATGCTGCGGGGCCGCAAAGTTTCCACCTGAATGCTGTATTAAGCGGCTTGTCTGATGACCGCGCCGCTACGTCCGTGGAGGGCACGCTGACCTGGGAAGACTTAAAAACCGAGGGCAGCTATACCGTGTCTTTCAAGGGCAAATCAGCCGCACCCTGGAACATTCCGGCTCCTGACGTAACCAACGCCACACGGCCGGATAGCCTGTCCGCCACGCAGTTAGCTGCCCTTCAGCAGCAACTCTCCCTCACACTACAACAGTCGTTGGCCGGCTTGGCTGCCCGTTTTCTGGTGCCTGCACAGCAGTAACGGCTGTGCTTTCACACGCTTTCACACATTTTTTACAATAAGGCACTGTAAAAAATCATCTGTGCAGGTTATTCACAAGTTGATTAAGTGCACAAGGTCAAGTATAATTAGCATAGATTTGGCAGTAACTCTGCCTGAAGGAGGAAACTAATGAGGATGACAAGAAAACTAATCGCCATGGTAATGGCGGCCGCCATGTTCCTGTCTGTTGTGGCCTTTGCCCAAGCCGAAGCCCCTGCAGTACAACCCGTGGTAACGGTGCAAAGCGCCCTGGAGCGCGGTGCCACCATCAAGATGGATTTAGACGTCACATTAAATAATGACGTTGCGGCGTCCCTGATGGGTATGGCCATGGGAGGAGGTAGCGATGAAAGCACCCAGACCATGGTAACGGCTATTTTGGACACTATCAACAAGCTGAAAACCAGCGTGGTGTACAACAAGTCCGCAGTGTCCGCCCGTATTGGCACGGACGCAGGCGAGGTGATTACCCTGCAGGGTACCCTCAACCCCGAAACCATGGAAAACAGCTATGCTACCAACCTGTTGCCCGATACCACTGTGACGCTGGATCAGGCTATGCTGCAACAGGTGATGGCCGGCATGCAACAGGGTTCCGTAGCACAAAGCCTCACCGACGCTGAAGCACAGGCGATGGTGGCCCCTTATCTGGAAGCCATCGGCACCTTTTTCACCGAGCAAGTGCTGCCCGGTGCCCAGATGGAGCAAGGTTCCTATGCTGTAGAAGGTGTAGCTACTTTTGAAGCGCTGGCTACCGTTCCCGTCACCAGCCATGCCGTGGCGGAGTTCCTGAACCAAGTGCTCACCGTATTCAAGGCCGATACCAAAGCACAGGCAATGCTGACGGAGTATATGCAAACCGCGGCGGCTACCAATGCGGCCACAGGCAGCAGTGAAGAAATCCCCACTGTTGCTGATCTAATCAGCCAGATGGAGGCCGCTGTTGCCAACATGAAAGCAACGGCTGACTTCCATATCGCAACGGTTAAATATTATTCCTCGCCGTCCGATACGACCGCTCCGGCATACTTGGAAATTGAAACCTCCGAGAGCGGCGACCAGCCGATGTTTGCCACAGTAGTCATCAAGGGTGACGAAAAGAATGTTGACATTGCGATCGCTGTCCTGGTCAAGGCAGAATCCGATTATACCGGTGCTACCGTACAGGAAGAGACTGTTTCGTTGTCCACCAAGGCGCCCGAAGGCACCGCTACCGAGGCACCTGCAACAGGCGAGGCACCCGTTGCCTCCGAAGGCACCGACTGGGCCGCACTGCACAACGCTGTACTCAATGGTGAAGATCAGACTGCTATGCTGATTAACCTCAAGATCAACTCTCAGGCCAGCGAAACTGCTGTGAGTAGCAAGGTCGCAATGGATGTACGCGCGCCGATGGAGGGCATGGGCCAGATATACCTGGGCATCTCGATGGATGCACAGTCTGCCCTGGGTGACAAGGTAGATCAGTCCGGCACGCTGACGCTGTCGCTGCTCTCCCCCGCTCCCCTGGTGACGGTAACCTTCGCGCTGACCGAAACTGACGAGCAGCCTGCGGCCGTGCCCGCCGGCACCAACAGTTTTGTCATCACCGAAGACACCACCGACGCTGATGCAGAGCAACTTACTGGCGTGCTGATGACCCAAGGCCTGCCCGCAGTGCTGGAAAACCTGAAGGTCGCCCTGCCCGAAGAAGCTGGCATTATTACCATGATGATTCAGAGCATGACCGCTGAGCCCGCTCAGCCGTAACAAACAGATAACAGTATTGTCCCCCGGAAGCGTAAGTTTCCGGGGGATGTGCTATATAAGGAGGGATGAACTATTGACTGTCAACTCGCTTCTTGACTGCTTGAAAGCGATTTTCAAGGATGAGTCGCTTTTTGGTTTTTCTGCTATTGACAGCAGCTTGGCTGATAAAACCGGGTGCAAATGTGCTGTTGTTTCGCTGATGCCATATCCTGATTTAACCTATATGTACAACCCTGTTGAGTTCTTTCACATGTCTGAATCGCTTCGCAAAGAGCATAGTGATAAAATGGCCGAGTTCAAAAAGTTTCTTGATAAAAACTCCGTCAAGTATGCAACGCCTCCGGCTTCTCCTAAGGACGATGGCGAGCACCTTGCGGAGTTTTCATATAAATGGGCGGCCATCCATGCCGGACTGGGCTTTATCGGAAAAAACGATGTGTTCGTACACGAAAAATACGCCCAGCGCGTAAGAATCTCCTGCCTGTTGATTGATTTTGACACGCCTGTTTTTACCGGTGAAGTTGTCAGCAAGTGCAACGCATGTGACATCTGTGTGAAAGCTTGCCCGCATGGATTGATTACAGGACAGCCTTGGCATGTGAACGTGCACAGAAGTGAACTGATTGACTATAAAAAATGTGCCACAAAAAGCAAGCATGATGGTGATGGGCTTAATTATTTATGCGCCCTGTGTTCATTGTCTTGCACGTATCCTGATTGCGCAGGCACTAAAGCGATATAGCTTAACTTACTAAACAACCTAAAGTTGCGAATTTGATTTGACAGCACCCAGACTATCAACGACCGCCTTAAAGCGCTTTTTGAATGACTTTCGTGTTGCATTCCGTGTAGCATCGTGTTGCATTTGACCCCTATACAGGCCGGGCACCATGCCTAAAACATCGGGCATTGCGCACAATAAAAATGGCATGAATCATTCCACACAAAGAAAAAACCGGCAATCGCCGATGGTACAACGATTACCGGATTGGCGCAGAGGGTGGGATTCGAACCCACGTGGCCTTTCAGCCAAACTGATTTCGAGTCAGCCCCGTTATGACCTCTTCGATACCTCTGCATGGCGTGGCGTATCGTAACGCGAACAAGGCCCTTTTGTCAAGCAGGCGGCGTACCTTATATAAAATGAGCGCGAAGCGACAGTGGTGCCTCAAATAAGAATGAGCGCGAAAAGAGTAGTATGCTGATTGAATGAAAGGGAAAGTATCAATGGCGACAAGAATTGAGGTCACCAAGCAACTAAAGGGATCGTATCAACGAGGCAGCAAAAAGGAGAAAGGCAGCATCCTAGATACTTTCTGCCAGAGTACAAACTTAGGCAGGTCGACAGCCAGGCGGTATCTCACCTCGCCTACACTGGGCAACAAGCATGTGCCGCGCATGGATCGCAGACGAAACCGAGCAACCAAATATAGTCCAGCAGCCAAGGAGAAACTGGTCTGGTTGTGGCGCGTCATGTATCAGCCCTGTGGGAAGTATCTGGTAGCCGATTTGCCGCAATGGATTGCTTCGCTGGAGGCACATGGAGAACTGGTGTTAAACGAACATGGATGGTCTGAGGAGGTGAAGCAGGAATTACTCCAAATGAGTGCGGCGACCGTAGACCGCTACCTGAAAGAAGAGCGTGAACGTTTACGTTTGAAAGGAATCAGTACCACCAAGCCGGGTGTTCTGCTCAGGAACAGCATCCAGATTCGCAAGGCTGGAGATGAGATGCCGCCTGAACCGGGGTTCTTTGAGGTAGATACAGTGGCGCACTGTGGGCCCACGCTGAAAGGAGAGTTTGCCCGATCTCTGGTCATGACAGATGTAATCGTTGGTTGGGTTCATCTGGAAGTGCTGCGTAACAACGCACATGTCCATATCCGCAAGGGACTGGATGCAGCATTGGACGCCATCCCTTACCAGGTGGAGGGGTTGGATTGTGATAACGGAAGCGAACTGATTAACTACGATGTGCTCAACTGGGCGGCAGAAAAAGGGATCTTTTTTACTCGCGCTCGTCCCTACAGGAAAAATGATCAGGCGCATGTGGAGTCCAAGAACAATCACATCGTGCGCCGATATGGTTTCTACTTCCGCTATGATACCCAAGAGGAACGCGAAACATTGGCGGAGTTGTGGCGGTTGGTCTGCCTGAAAACGAATTACTTTACCGCCACCCGGAAACCCATAGGCTGGAAAACGGATGCAGTCGGCAGGCGCAAGCGCATCTATGATGAACCGAAAACACCCCTGGAGCGGTTGCTGGATGCGCAGATACTATCTCCCCAACAGGCGCAGGAGCTTATCGCGTACAGAGATTCCATCAATCCCGCCGAACTGACACGCGATATTGTCCGTCTGCAATGCATCTTGTCAGACTTAGCCAAATCCAAGACCGATGATTTGGTGCTGGCAGCAGAACTCGCTAAAGAAAAACGACTGAACAAACAAATGGGTGGGATACGCATTGTGCCATAACATATGCAGACACGGTCAGGAGGTGAAGGGAACGTTGTGTGCGTATGCCGGAAATTTCTTCTTTCCGGATGGACAGGGAGCCTCTGCCGCCATGCCGGTCAGCGTAAGGGGTCAGCCCTACGGTAGGCTGACCCGGCAGAAAGCCTATCATGGCGGCCTCTCCCTATCCATCCCCGAAGAAATTTCCTGCGCTCCCTACCTCACTTTCGCGCTCATTTTATGTGAGGCATCGTTACAACTTTCGCGCTCATATTGACTTGAGGCACCGCGGCAGGCTGACAGCACTGAGCAAAAGGGCCCAACCATGACAATTATGTCAACCAGAAAAAATATCGCTTCACTACTTCGCTTGCGGATGTTTTTATCCTGCCTTTCTGCTTGACAGGCGCGCGACTGTGACCGATAATACTTTCAACACCTGTGAGGAAGAGGAGTACGCAGGAATTCGGTCAGTTCAGAGAGCCGCCGTTGCTGAGAGTGCGGTATGAACGATCCTGTTGAATGGGCTTCCGAGGGCAGTCCCCAACGGTTACCCCAGTAGGGGCTGACGGGATCCGCACCCGTTATCATGGCGGCGTATGTGTCGGCATACGGAGTCAAGTGGGCATTACGCCAATTTGAGTGGCACCGCGGATTACCGCCTCAAAGCATCAAGCTTTGGGGCGTTTTTTGCGGGATACCGAACAAAACATATGAGGAGATGATAAGCGTGTACAAGCAAAGCCTTGTGCGCACCTGGTGCCCGGATGGCCGCCTCACCCCTCGGTACCACTACAAATTTTAAAGGAGAACACAAAATGAAACGGTTTATTATTGTGCTGATGTTGGTTACCCTGGCTGTCCTCCCCCTTGCTTCGGCTGAAACGACCAAAGTATACAACGTAGGCATCGCACAGTTTGCGGTGCATGGATCGCTGGACAACTGCCGCGAAGGCTTCATCTTAGGCATGAAGGAGCACGGCTTTGAAGAAGGGATCAATGTTGTCTACAATTATCAGAATGCCAACGCGGCCATGGACCTGGCCGCCAGTGTGGCCAGCGTGCTGGTAGAGGGAGGCAGCGACCTGATCTGCGCCATCGCTACCCCCATGGCGGCCGTGGCCATCAACACGGCCGATGACCGCATTCCGGTAATCTACAGCGCTGTGTCCTTCCCCATCGGCGAAGGGTTTGCACAGGAAAATGGCCTGGGCACCGGCAATATTACCGGCACCAGCGACCGGCTGCCCGTGCGCAAGCAGTTGGAAGTCATCCGCGCTATGCTGCCCGAAGCCAAGACCATCGGCATCCTATATACCCTCAGCGAGGCCAACAGCGTGCGCCAGCTAAGCGAATATGAGGAGCTGGCCGGTGAATTTGGCTTTAGCATTGTATCCAAGGGCATCGCAGCCGGCCCTGACGTTGCATTAGCGGTACCCGCGTTAATCAGCCAGGTAGATTGTATGAGCATGCTGCTGGACAACACGGTTGTGCAGTACTTAGATATCGTGCTGGAGCAGTCGGACATCGCAGGTATTCCCGTGTTTGGCAGCGAGGTGGAACAGGTCATCAAGGGCTGTGTCGCCTCCCAGGGGCTGGACTACATCGCGCTGGGCAAAATGACCGGTGAGTTGGCCGCCCGCGTGCTCAAAGGCGAAGACGCTGCCACCCTGCCGTTTGTGGAAATAGTGGACAGCGAACTGTACATCAACAAAGAAGCCTGCGACGTATTGGGCATCACCATCCCGGACGACCTGCTTGCGCGCGCCATCCTGACCGAGGGCAAATAAATCATGCAACGCATCCTGGACATATTCGTCGCCGCGCTGCCCAGCACGCTGGAGCAAGGCCTGATCTACGCTGTGCTGGCGCTGGGCATCCTGATTACGTATACCATCCTCAACTT
>JAXGRA010000016.1:0-52521 GCA_040766135.1 Christensenellales bacterium | reverse complement strand
CTTTCCTGATTTGACGGTGGATGGCAGCTTCCCGCTGGGCGGTGCCATTTCCACCACCCTTATCCTCCATGGCTGGCAGCCGCTGCCAGCGCTGCTTCTGGCAGCGCTGGCCGGCGCGCTGGCCGGGCTGTGCACGGGGCTTATCCATGTCAAGCTCAAGGTGCGCGACCTGTTTTCCGGCATCATCATGATGACGGCGCTGTACTCCATCAACCTGCGCATCACCGGCGGGCTGTCCCTGCTAACGCTGGATCGTAAATCGCCCACGCTCTTTCGCAACAACGCGGTAGCCGATGCCCTGCCCCGGCAGCTTTCGGTGCTCATCATCGCGCTGTTTATCGTGATGGCGCTCAAATTGCTGCTGGATGCATTCCTCAAGACCCGCGCGGGCTATTTGCTGCGCGCAACGGGCGACAACAAAAACGTGGTCACGGCGCTGGCGCGCGATGAAGGCAATATAAAGATCGCAGGCCTGATGCTGGCCAACGCGCTGGTAGCCATGGCGGGGGCCATTTTTTGCCAGCAGCAGCGGCTGTTTGAGGTATCCATGGGCACTGGCATGATGGTGTTAGGCTTGGCCAGCGTGATGATTGGCATCAACCTGTTCAAACGCATGGAGTTTGTCAAAAACACCACGGCCGTCATTGTGGGCGCCATCATCTATAAGATCTGCTACGCGTTTGCTATCTCCTGTGGCCTGCAGCCCAGCGACCTGAAGCTGGTCACCTCACTGCTGTTCTTGGGTGTGCTATCGGCCGGGCTGCTGCGGAAAGGCGGGAAACAACATGCTGGCGCTTAAGAATATAACCAAAACGTACAACCCCGGCACCATCCGGGAAATGTGCCTGTTTAACAATTTCTCAGTGGCGTTTGAAAAGGGTGAGTTTGTGTCCATCGTGGGTAGCAATGGCTCAGGCAAGACCTCACTGCTCAACATCATATGCGGCTCCATTGGCATTGAACAGGGGCAGGTGGTCATTGATGACCGGGACATCACCAAAGAGAAGGAATTTGTGCGCGCGCGTTACATCGGACGCATCCATCAAAATCCTGCTGTCGGCACCTGCGGCAGCATGACGCTGTTGGAAAACCTGTCGTTAGCTGATAACAAGGATAAGCGCATGGGGCTGCGGCCAGGCACCGACAAAGCACGGATAGAAGCCTACCGGGAACTGCTGCGGCCACTGGACATGGGGCTGGAAAACATGCTGAATACGCGCGCAGACGCGCTTTCCGGCGGGCAGCGGCAGGCGCTGGCGCTGGTGATGAGCATCATGACACCGGTGGAATATCTTATCCTAGACGAACATACCGCGGCGCTGGATCCGCGCGCAGCCGACACCATCATGGCCATGACCGACCGTATCGTAAAAGAAAAAAGCCTGACGGCCATCATGGTCACGCACAACCTGCGCTATGCAGTAGAGCACGGCACGCGGCTGATCATGATGCACCAGGGCAACATTGTGATGGACAAATCCGGGCAGGAGAAGGATAATACACATATTGACGACCTTCTCAAGGTGTTCAATGAAATCAGCATTGAGTGCGGCAACTGACGGGGAAGAAATCATACAATGATTCGTGTACCAAATCTGAAAGTCCCCTTAGGCCAGGGTGAGCAGCAAGCCCTGGCCCTTGCGTTGCGCCGTCTGGGCATATCCCAGGGGCAAGTATCGTCCTGGCGGGTATCGCGCAAAAGCGTGGACGCACGGGACAAAAGGAATATTCAATTTGTGTATACGCTGGATATGAAATATACCGGCAATGAGCAGGCGCTGCTAAAACGGGCAGGCAAATGGGCACAGGCTGTGCCCGAAACGCCCGCTTGGAACATTCCAAAGGTATCTGCCCCGCACCGACCGGTGGTGGTTGGATTCGGGCCATGCGGCATTGCCGCGGCGTTGTATCTGGCGCAGGCCGGATTGCGCCCTATCGTACTGGAGCGTGGCGCGCCGGTGGCGCAGCGTTTGCGCGACATTGGCGCGTTCATGCGCGAAGGGCAGCTCAACCCCCAAAGCAATTTACAGTTTGGCGAGGGCGGTGCCGGCGCGTTTTCGGACGGCAAGCTGACCACCGGCATCAAGGATCCGTTGTGTGCGCTGGTGCTGCAAACCATGGTGGAGCACGGCGCGCCGGAGAGCATCCTCTATGCAGCTCGCCCGCACATCGGCACCGACCGATTGCCGCAGGTGGTCACCTCGCTGCGACAGCGTATCGAAGCGTTGGGCGGTGAGGTGCGTTTCCATGCACAATTTACCGGGCTGGAAACAGCAGACAATCACGTCACCCAGGTTACTTACCTGCAAAACAGCACACAGCATGTGCTGCCCGCGCAGCGCGTGCTGCTGGCGCTGGGGCATAGCGCCCGGGATACACAGGCGCAACTGCATCAACAAGGGGTTGTCATGCAGCCCAAACCCTTCTCCATGGGCGTGCGCATTGAACACCCGCAAGCCTTAATTGACCGTGCGCAATATGGAGCCTCAGCAGGCCACCCTGACCTGCCGCCTGCTGAGTATCATCTGAGCGCCCGCACACGGGATGGGCGCGGGGTATATACCTTTTGCATGTGCCCCGGCGGACGCGTGGTGGGCGCAGCCAGCGAGCCTGGGTATCTGTGTGTCAACGGCATGAGCCGTTTTGCCCGTGATGGGCGCAACGCCAACAGCGCACTGCTGGTGGATGTGCGTGTGGAGGATTACGATCATGGACATGCGTTGGATGGGTTTGCCTACCAGCGGCGGTATGAACAGGCCGCTTTCCTGGCCGGGGGTAGTACCTATCGGGCTGTAGTGCAGCGGGTGGAGGACTTCCTGGCCGGACGCCCATCCGTTGCATTTGGACAGGTAAAGCCCAGCTATCTACCCGGCGTGGTGCCTGGCGATGTAGCGGCATTGCTGCCTGACTTTGTGGCAAACGGTATCCGCGATGGCATTGCACACTTCGACCGCCAGCTGCGCGGCTTTGCGATGGCAGACGCCGTATTAACCGGTGTGGAAACGCGCTCCTCCTCCCCTGTGCGCGTCCTGCGCGACGAGCACCGCATGGGCAGCATAGCCGGCATATTCCCCACCGGTGAAGGCGCAGGATATGCCGGGGGCATCATGAGCGCCGCCGTAGACGGCCTGCGCTCTGCCCAAGCGCTGATTGCCACGCTATAGACCTTTATTTATCCTAAACTTTACAATTTGCGCGCGTAAGCATATCCTATGGGCACCGCTTCAAAGCGGCACCACTATTCACGGAGGTTCGTGTGTCCGATTACCCCCGCAATGAATGGGGCGCACCCCCGCCCAATCAAGACCCTTACGGCGCGCAGCCATGGGGCCAGCCGGCTCAGACCGATGGCCGTTCACCGCAGCCGCCGATACAGCCCCCCTCTGCCCCTCTGCCCACATATGGCGAGGACGAGGAGGACGGCTATTTTACGCCTGCCCGCCCTCTTCAGCAGCCTGCGCCCCCTGTAGCTTCTATCCCTGCGCCGCCACCATATCAGGGTGATTTGCGCACCCCGGCCCCAGGTTATGGCCCAGGGTATGCCCCTGCAGGTTATACCGCGCCGGAGGGCGAAGAGCCGCCTGAGCGCATTCCCTATCAAGCCCCTATCAAACCGCGCCGCACCAGCATGTATGTGGGATTGGGGCTGCTTCTGCTGTTGGTTGTCTTTGGCGGCATGGCGCTCAGCCAAATGCTCAGCACCAAAAATGAAAAGACCGCCATTGTGGCCATCAGCCGCCAGGGGTCAACCTATGCCGGCAAGGCCATCATCGTGCGCAACGAAAGCGCTTATTCGCAGGAAAGCGTATCGACCGTGCGCTATGCCGCCGAGGAAGGGCAGCCCGTTTCGCGTGGCGACCCCGTATGCACGGTGTATACTTCAGGCTTAAGCAACCGAGAGCTTACCAAGCTGCAACAATATCGCAAGGAAATCAAATCCTACTTGAAAATACTCAACGCCAAAAATGACACGCCGGATACGCGCCTGCAACGTGCGGATACGCTGGTGCTGCAGCGCGCCGGTGAAACACAGGCGCTGGTGCGCGGAGCTGCAGGCAATATGATCAATCAGGAAGCGCTGCTGCGCGAAGCCATGGCTGCCCGCTATTCCTACCTGCGGCAGAAATATCCGGACGATACTAAGCTGTCGCGCCTGTATGACAACGAAAACAATCAGTTGCAGCGCATTGAAACCTGGGCCAAACAATTCGCGGCCAGCGACAACGGCCTCGTCAGCTTCTACACCGATGGTTTTGAAGCTGCGCTGAACATGAATAACTACGCCAACTATACTCCGCAGCAGGTGAGCGATATGCTGGCCGGTCGTGTGCCGGAGGCTTATCAGCGCCTGCCCAACCATACCGATATCTTCCGTCTGGTGCGTCAATACAACTATGCGGTGCTGTTGCTGTCGGACAATGAGGATTGGAACCCCAACCCCGGCGAAGAATACCAGATGATCATCGAGAGCTTTGCCAGCACCACGGTATCTGCCATTGTAGAAAGCGTGACCAAGGCAGAGGGCAAGCTACTGGTGCGCCTTCACGTACCCAGCGCCGTGGACCCGGTGCTGTACATGCGCAACTGCCAGGTGCAGCTGAGCACCACCACCATCACCTATGCCGTCCCACAGGCCGCGCTGCGCAGCCAGGGCGGTACCATGGGCGTGGTGGTGCGCTTCCGCGAAGGTGATTATCTTGTGCCCGTCAACGTTATTTCCACTGAGGGAAATCTTGCACATGTGCTGCCAGTGAATAGTGGTTTTTTGTATGAAGGCCTGACGGTGCTGGTATTCTAAATTTGCATTGACAGCCGAACGCGTTTATAATAACGGGATAGTGCAGAGTGCTTGAGCACCAAGGAGGAAAACATGGCCGTCAGGGATCTGCTGGACAGCATGAAAAACATATTCGTCATAGGCAGGGACAACCGCTACCTGCATGGGCGGCAGCGTCGGCCTGAGCCGCGCGAACCCTATCAGGAGCAGGAGCCCCGCTATGCGCAGCAGGGGCAGCCTCACTATCAGCAGCCTTATCCGCCGCAAAATCCATCGTATGGCACTTACCCAACGCAGGATACTCAACCTTTTTATCCGCAGCAGGATGCCTATGCACAGCCCGCCTCCAACGCTTATCAGCGGCCGGAGCAGCCCACGTACCAAACCCAGATGGCGCCCGAACCCCCGCGCGAGCAGCAGCGCAATCCGCGCAGCCGCCAGCATACAGAAGCCGCGCAGCAGCCCGAAAATGTGGTACCCTTCCCCGGCACCCCGCAGGCACCTGCACAGGAACAAAAGCCGGTGGATATCTATGTTGTCAATGTTTTCAACATGCCCAGCTGCCGTCAGGCCATCGGCATGCTGCGCAAGGGGCACTGCACGCTGGTGGTGACCGATCAGCTGACTGAAAAATCTGAGATCCGTCGCTTTGTGGACATTCTGACGGGGGCGTGCTTTGCACTCAATGGTTCCATCATCCGCTTAAGCACAAAGGTGGGCTTTTATGTGTTGGCGCCTGCGGGCATGACGGTGTATATGGATCCGGCCATTACCGGCGCCAACCCGCAAATGCGCACCGCGCAGCCGCAGCCCTATCAGCCGCCGATACCACAAGCCCCGGTTCAGCCTGCACCCGGCGCTTATGCACCACAGGGCAACAATCCTTATGCTTATCAGCCCGGCCCTGCCGATAACCAGCAGGCACAGTATAATACCCCCTACAATTACGGTGCCTATTCGCCACAATCCCAGGCACAATAAGCAATTCATTTTTCGCGAAGGAGTTTATTATGTCGATCACCGTTACCATGATTGAGGACAAGGAGTTCAAGATCAATTTCCGCGGCTATGACCAGGTGGAAGTGGATGAATTCCTGGATCAGATCTGCGATGAGATGATCAACATGCAGAACACCATCCAATCCCTGCGGGAGCAATTAAAGCAACAGCAGAACGTGCCCAGCTTTGCCCCCATGCCGCCCGCCGTGCCTGCACCTGCTCCCCTGGCACCGTTGCCCGTTGTGCGCGAGGAATCTGGCATCCCGCACGATCTGGAAGCTGCACAAAAGCTGCTGGAAAAAACGCAGCTGGCCTGCGATGAAGTGCTGGCCGAGGCACACAAGCGGGCTGATGAGATTATCAAGCAAGCCGAGGACAGAGTGCCTGATCCTGAGATCGCTTCGCTGGAGGAAGAAAAGGCCCGTCTAAACGATGAGATTGACAGGCTGCGCAAAGAAGCCGCAGATTTCAAGCAGCGTTTCCAATCCCTGCTTCAGGATCAGCAGGAAATCATTGAGACCGAACAGGAGTTATTCTGATGCGATTAGGTGCACTGGAAGCCGGCGGTACCAAAATGGTGATGGGTATTGCCGATGAAAACATGAACATCCTGCGCAATACCACCTGCTCAACGCGTCTGCCTGTAGAAACCATGCAGGACATCATTGCGTTTTTCGCCAAGGAACCCATTGACGCGCTGGGTATTGCGTCCTTTGGCCCGGTCAATCTGGACCCCGCCTCGGAGACCTATGGCTCCATCACCAACTCCCCCAAGCTGGCGTGGCGCAATTTCCCGATGCTCAAAACGCTGTCCGAAGCGCTCAATGTGCCCATAGTGATTGATACCGATGTCAACGCTGCGGCGCTGGCTGAAGCTACAATGGGCGCAGCCAAGGGATTGCGGGACTGCATCTACTTTACCGTGGGGACAGGCATTGGTGCGGGACTATTATCTGAAGGGAATCTAGTGCACGGCATGATCCATCCCGAATGGGGGCATGTGCTGCTGGCACGTCATGAGGATGACCCTTTAACGCGCGGCGTATGCCCCTATCACAGCAACTGCGCCGAAGGCTTTGCCTCCGGCCCCAGCATGCAAACCCGCTGGGGCATGCCGGCCTCCGAGCTGCCTGAAGACCACCGCGCGTGGGATTTGGAGGCATACTATCTGGCGCAGCTGTGCCTGACAGCCATGATGACGGTATCGCCCTCCCGCATTTTGCTGGGCGGCGGCGTCATGCACCAAGAAGCGCTGTTCCCCCTGATCCGCAACCATGTCACCCATCTGCTGGGCGGATACTTAGAGCACGAGCGCCTGAATGATATGGACAGCTATATCTGTGCGCCTGCCTTGTACCCGGACAGCGGGTTGATTGGCGCGGCTCTGTTGGCCAAGTCTGCTCTGGGCTGAGAAAACAACTCTCAGCCTTTTTATATTGGCGATAAAGATATCATAATGAATAGACGCAAGAACTTTCAAAAGGCATTGCAGCACGAGATACTAAATCCCATACAGCCTGTCAGTTTGGAAATGGCACCAAGCAACCTGAAAAGCAGCTATGGCAACCAGATTTGTTTTCATGGCGGATTGGATACGCAAAAGGTGCTTCTGTACAATGATAAAAACCTCATCCGCGATGAGGTAGAAAAATTAATCCATGCACTTGCACCAAACGGCGGTTATATCTTTGCCGCTGCGCACAATATTCAGGAAGATGTCAATCCTGAAAATGTTGTTTACACATTTCAAACAGCCAGAAACTGCAAATTGCCGAAAAACATAACATTAATTTAGACATTTCCTGCATCTGCCAGCACGGTCAGGCAATTCGCGTTCATCTGAGCCAGACCGCCCGCAATGGGAAATGTATGCCAATCGGCCCCCTGACGATAGCGAATGTCCCCTGCGCTTAGCGCCAGCACCATGTCCCGGTGCCCGGGCATAATGCCCAAGCTGCCATCCAGCGCAGGCAGCTGCACGCTGTCGGCCTGGGTATCCAGCAGCGTGCCCTCGGGCGAAACCACCTTCAACACCAGGCTCACTTGGCTGCCTCAAAGACCTGCTCGATGGTGCCGGTCATCATGAAGGCATGTTCAGGCAGGTGGTCGCAGTCCCCTTCTAAGATGGCACGGAAAGCCTTGATGGTATCCGAGATGCGCACATAAGCGCCGGGAATGCCGGTAAAATGCTCCGCCACAAAGAACGGCTGGCTCATAAAGCGTTGCACCTTGCGCGCGCGGTTAACGACCAGGCGATCCTCAGGAGAAAGCTCATCCATACCCAAAATAGCGATGATATCCTGCAGTTCAGTATACCGCTGCAGGATTTTTAGCACCGACTGCGCGGTTTCATAGTGTTCTTTCCCGACGTTTTCGGGCGAAAGAATATGGGAGCTGGACTCCAGCGGATCGACCGCCGGATAAATACCCAGTTCGGCAATGCTGCGCGACAGCACCGTGGTCGCATCCAGGTGCGTAAATGTGGTGGCCGGAGCAGGGTCAGTCAGGTCATCAGCGGGTACATACACGGCCTGCACCGATGTGATGGAGCCATTCTCAGTGGATACAATGCGCTCCTGCATCTTGCCCATCTCGGTGGCGAGCGTGGGCTGATACCCTACGGCCGAGGGCAGGCGGCCCAGCAGCGCCGATACTTCAGAGCCTGCCTGCGAAAAGCGAAAAATATTATCCACAAACAGCAGCACATCCTGATGTCTTACCTCGCGGAAATACTCAGCCAGCGTCAGCGCCGACAGCGGCACACGCAGGCGTGCACCCGGCGGCTCGTTCATCTGGCCAAAGACCAGCGCGGTTTTGTCAATAACGCCGGAATCGTGCATTTCGTTCCACAGGTCATTGCCTTCGCGGGAGCGTTCTCCTACACCGGCAAATACCGAACAGCCTTGGTGCTCATAGGCGATATTGCGGATAAGCTCCATAATCAGCACAGTTTTGCCCACACCGGCACCGCCAAACAGGCCAATTTTTGATCCCTTACAGAAAGGGGTCATCAAATCCAGCACCTTGATGCCAGTTTCCAGGATTTCCATGGACGGTACAATGCTGGTAAAGGACGGGGATTTATGATGGATGGGCCAATATTCCTCGGCCTTTACAGGGCCAAGGCCATCAATGGGCTCTCCGACGACATTCAGCATGCGGCCCAGCGTATGATCGCCTACCGGCATGTTCAGCGGCGTGCCGGTATTAATCACCTGTGTGCCGCGTGCCAGGCCATCGGTGGGAAACAAACTGATGCAGCGCACGCGGCCGCCCCCCAATTGCGAAAGCACCTCCATCACGATCTTGCGATCAGGCAAGCGTACCTCCAATGCATTATAAATATCCGGCAACCGCTCCCCCTCCGGGAAGCGAACGTCAATCACGGGCCCGATGATACGGGTGATCCAGCCAGTTCCCATGTTCTGCTCCTTTTTACGTGTTGCTCTGTGCGCCGCGGGACAGTTCCAGCACCTGTGTGGTGACGGCAGTCTGCCGCAGGCGGTTCATCCTGCGCTCAATGGCATCGCCCATGGTTTCGGCGTTGTCATTGGCGCTGCGCATGGCCATCAGCATAGCCCCATGCGCGCCGGTCATAGAGGCCAGCATTTGCTCATACAATGTGGTGCGCAGGTCGCGGTTGCGTATTTCAGCAGATAACGCATCGCGCTCCGGCAATACCAACAGGTCATCATTTGAACTTGCATCCAGGCCTTGTCGGGGAAATATCGTGGTGGCCGTGGGCACCTGTCGCAGTACGTTTTCATATGCCTGTGCAACCAGCACGATAGAGCCATATTGCCCGGAAGCCCATTCATCCTCCAGACGATCAGCCAGCGCCCAGGCATCCTCCGCACGCGGTAAATCATTCATGGACAGCACATCCAGCACCGTATCCTTGGGCAGCTGCTCCCTGGCACGCTGCACGCCCCAGTTGCCCAGCAATAGTACACGCCAGGGAGCATCCTGTTCAGCGCTTGTGGAACGGAAAAACGACCACAGGTCGCTGTTATATACGCCGCACATGCCACGATTGGCGGTAATCAGCACATACAGCACGTGCGTGCCCCCGCCGCCAGATTGGCTGCTGGTACCCACCATGGCAGCCATGCCCTTTAGCGCTTCCTGATAGGGCCTTATATTGCGCCACTGCACCAGGGCACGGTTGTACTTCGACACCGCCACGGTTTTCATGGCACGCGTCAGTTGGGCAATGCTGCGCACACTGCGCAGCCTGCGTTGCAGCGCGCGGGCACCTGATTTCATTGCAAGGCCTCGCAGGTATCGGTCAGCGCAGCGTTCAGCTCATTCAGTTCATCATCCGTCAGCCTGTCCCGTTCGCCCAAGCGCTTCATCAGCGCAGGATACCGGTGGTCAAAATCATCAATCATCTGCTCGCAAAAAGCGGGAATTTCGCTGGGTTCAACACTGTCGGCCAAGCCCTGGGTCAGAATTTGCAGCTGCAACACCTGATGCGCAAGCGGAACGGGCTTATACTGCGCCTGGCGCAACGCGGCCATCATACGGTCACCGCGGGCCAGAGTGGCCTTTGTGGAAGTATCCAGATCGGCACCAAACTGAGCGAACGAAGCCAACTCACGATATTGTGCCAGTTCCATGCGCAAACGGCCAGCTACCTGGCGCATAGGCCCGGTCTGGGCGGAGCCGCCCACGCGGGATACCGACAGCCCAACGTTGACCGCCGGGCGCTGTCCCTGGTTGAACAAATCGCTTTCCAAGAATATCTGACCATCGGTAATGGAAATAACGTTGGTGGGAATGTAGGCGCTGATATCGCCCTCATAGGTTTCGATGATGGGCAGCGCCGTCATGGAGCCGCCGCCGGCCTCCTCGGTCAAACGCGCGCTGCGCTCCAGCAGGCGTGCATGCAAATAGAATACGTCGCCGGGATAAGCTTCGCGCCCGGATGGGCGGTGCAGCAGCAGCGACAATTCGCGGTAGGCCACAGCATGCTTGCTTAGGTCATCGTATACAATCAGCACATCACGGCCCCGGCGCATGAAATAGTCACCCATGGCGGTTGCAGTATAGGGCGCGATGTACTGCATGGGAGCAGAATGGAAAGCATCCGCGCACACAATAATGGTATAGCGCATCGCATCATGATCACGCAGCACCTGTGCCACAGAGGCTACGGTGGTCTGCTTTTGACCAATGGCCACATAGATGCATATCACATCCTGGTCATGCTGGTTTAAAATCGCATCAATGCCCATAGCGGTCTTACCCGTCTGCCGGTCGCCGATAATCAGCTCCCGCTGACCCCGGCCAATGGGCACCAGCGCATCCACTGCCTTGATGCCAGTCAGCAGCGGCACTTTAACGCCACGGCGCTCAATAATGGTGGGCGCAGGGTACTCAATAGGCGCCTGATCCTTGACAGACAGTTCGCCCAAACCATCAATGGGATGACCAAGACCATCCACTACGCGACCCAACAGCCCCTCCCCCACAGGAACTTCAAGCACCGTACCTGTGCGGCGCACCTGGTCGCCTACCTCAATGCGCTCAAACCCGCTAAACACAGCACAGCCAATGCGGTCGCGCTCCAGGTTCATCACCATACCCCGGATATCGCCGGGGAACAGCAGCATTTCGCCATACAGCGCATCGCTCAGGCCACTGACGATACAAATACCGTCCGATACGCTGAGGACTGTACCCATCTGATAGATGTTGATGTCAGGCTCCAGCTTCTCAATGGCATCATACAGGCTGTTGCGGATATCGTCCGTGGTTTCATTGGCACGTGAAGGCTCCAGCATTGCACCCGAAGCCAGCGTTTCCAGCACGGTTTTGAGCGTGCCATCATACACCGTATCGTGGATGGTCAGCTTGAGCCCGCCCATCAGATCATGATCAATCACCTGGCTGACAAACGCTCCCTCAGGCCAGCGCGCATCGGGGTAGGCCGCGCGCAGCGCATCGGCCACGCGAAGCAAATCCTCATCCGACAGTTCCTGTGCGGTGCGCAGTTCCACCGGCAGCTTGCCACCGCCTTTCACCAGCATGCGATCGGCCTGGGTAGGCGCAAGCTTGGGCAACACCTTATCCAAACGCCCTTTGGTATAATCAGGCCCTATGTTGAGCTGCAAGGGGGCCAATTCCCCGGCCAACCCCACCACACTGCGCTTGACACGGTTGAGCATAAACTGACGCGCATTATTTAAGCTATCATTCAGCCGTTTCTCACGCTCCAGTACATCGCGCTGGGACGCAGCTTCCAGCTCCTGCTGGCGTTTCAGCAGGCGCTCCTGTCCGGTTTGCTCCACAGCCGCAAGTTTTTCCTGAGAAGTGGCAGCCAACTCCTTTAACTGCTCCGATAGTTGCTTGGCCTGCTGATGTCCATCCTGCATAGCCGTCAGTTCGTCTTCTATGCGCTGACGGCGCTTTACAAAGATGCTCTTGACACTTTTATGGCCAACCAGCCATAAAAGCAGAGCCAGCAGGATGAAGTTGATTAACTGATACTCAAAACGCATGTCAAGCCCCCACTTTGGGTGTTGCGCCTATTCGGTCACCCAATTTATCGATTACCTTGGGCAGTTCACGGCTCAACTCCTGCTTCATACGCTGTTGCTCGTCGTTCATCTCGACCAACGCCTCGTCCCGCCTACGGCGCAGATCCATTTCAACCGTTTCCTTATGCAGGCGCGCGGCATCCGCCGCCTCTTGCAAACGGGCTTCAGCCTCATCATGAAGGCGGGTGCGCAATAGTTTTTCATCCTCTTCCAGTGCCTTTTGGGCCTGCTCCAACTGTTGAGCCGACTGCGCACGGGCCTGCAGGCCTGCGTCCACGCGCGCCTGACGCTCAGCCATGTGTTTAAGGATAGGCTTAAACAGCAGCACATTGAGCACCACCATGAGGATGCCAAAGTTGATGATGGTCAAAACCACCGTGGACAGATCAATTTGCATGGCGTAATCAGGCGATCTTGCCCAACAGCATGAAGGCAATCAGCAGACCGTAAATGGTCAGCGCTTCCATCAGGGCCAGCGCAATAATCAGCGTGGAGCGGACGTCGCCTGCAGCTTCGGGTTGGCGGGCAATGGCTTCCATGGCGGAGCGCGCGGTCACTCCCTGCGCAATGGCGGGGGCGATGGTGCTCAGCGTGATAGTCAGCGCAGCGGCCAGGGCATAAATAGCATTGGTATCCATGTGGAAATCCTCCTTTAATGTTAAGTCGCTTTTCAGCGTACTTCGATATCGTGTGCGGTTACTTCTTCTAGGTAGATGCTGGTCAGCATGGTAAACACCACAGCCTGAATGGTGCAGAACAGCAGGCTAAGCACCATCATCAGCAGCGGCGCACCCACAGGCAAAATGCCGTAAAGTTGCGCGGTGACAGTTTCCTCGCCATATATGTTGCCGTACAAACGCAACGCCAGCGACATGGGGCGTACAAACTCGTCAATCAGCAAGAAGGGAAGCATAAAGAATACGGGTTTCAAAAAACGGGTAAAAAAGCCTTTAACGCCCAGTTCCCGGAAAGCAGCCATCTGCAGCCCAATGAACACCACCAGGGAAAAGCCCGCCGTCACCGACAGCGAAGATGTGGGCGGCATAAAGCCCCGCAAGACCCCGGCACCGGGGAACAGGCCGGAAAAGTTGCATACAATAATAAAGATAAACAGCGTGCCCAACAGCGGGAAATAGCGCAGCGCATGCTTTCTGCCCAATATAGAGGTGTAGTAGTTGACCAGTTTCTCGACGATGGTTTCTGCTACATTTTGCAGCTTTCCGGGACGCTCCTTCAAATTGCGCGTAGCAATAAAGCTGAACACCACCAGCAGCGCCATAATGACCCACATGGTGGTTATTTCACCTGTCACCCCCAGAGGGCCTATATAAAACAGCGCATGACTTTCATGCATCGCCTGTCTCCTCCTTCTTTGCGGTCTTGTTGCGTTTCAGTTTACGGCGGGTTATAAATGCCAGGGCAATGGACGGGGCTGTCCAGCCCACCGCGGCGGCCAGCAACGGCAGGAAGATAGGCTCCTGCCTGGCTTTGACCAACAAAAAGGTGCCTAACAGAATACCTGCGCCCCCGATGGCATGCAAAAAGAACAGCAATGCCACCCTGTTGTTGAGCTCCCCAGCTGCAAACGCTGCAGCCACCGGCCTGAACAACAGGAAACTAATCACTACTGCGATCAACGCAACCATGATCGTCACCAGCAAAAAATTGGCCCCCTTTGTTGTTATATGTGATGAAAAAGCACACCGCCCGCAACGAAACGGCCGCTGGCAACAGCGTTAGGCGTTCATTGTCATCGGCATGTATAATTATGGCACATTATTTGCCTTTTGGGTAGTCCTTATAATGGTGGCGAAATCGACAGACATGACATGTCCCGAAGGTATACCTATAGATAAACATAAGAAGCACAGCCTTGTTTGCATGCAGATCGTCTGTTTGACGAGGTTGCCACTGCAAGGCTATAATTGTTTCATTCATTGGACAACAATTCAATGTATCACATTGCCAAGGGGGATGAGTTTTTATGGAAGGTATCCTGCTAGTAGCGGCCATCCTGCTGCCCGTGCTGTCGGGGCTTTTTTTGATGCGCGCGCCGTGGCTCAATGACCGGCGTGAAAACCGCTGTGCGTTTGTGGGCGTGGTGCTGATATTGGAATGTGTGCTGGTAAGCATCATTGCACTGGATCAAACGCGCTCGGTCATATTGTTTAAAATGACGGAGCAGTTGCCCATCGCGCTCAGGTCGGACGGCACCAGCCGCGTGTTTTCGCTTGTGATGTCGCTAATGTGGACGATATCAGGATTTTTTTCCTTCAGCTACATGCAGCACGAACAAAACGAGCGCAGCTACTATGCTTTCTACCTGCTGACGCTGGGCGCGCTGATGGGGCTGACGCTGTCGGGCACGATGGTCACGATGTATCTGTTCTTTGAAGCCATGACGTTCATCTCCATGCCTTTGGTGCTGCACACGCGCACCAAAGAGGCCGTGGCCGCCGGCATTAAATACCTTATCTACTCGGTAGCAGGCGCCACCATGGGGCTGCTGGGCATCTTTATCCTGACGCCCAACTTAGGCAGCACCTACTTTGTGGAGGGTGGCAGCTTGCTGCCCTCGCTGAGCATATCGCACGAAGCGATGTTAGGCTTCGTCTTTGTCACGCTGATTGGCTTTGGTACCAAGGCCGGTATGTTCCCCATGCATGGCTGGCTGCCCACCGCGCACCCGGTGGCTCCGGCCCCGGCTTCGGCGGTGCTGTCCGGCGTTATTACCAAGGCCGGTGTGCTGGCCATTTTTCGGATGATCTTTTATGTGGTGGGCGCGGACTTCCTGCGCGGCACCTGGGTACAGACGGCGCTGCTGTGCTGCGCGACCATCACGGTGTTCATGGGGTCCATGTTAGCCCTGCGCGAAAAGATGCTTAAAAAGCGCCTGGCCTACTCCAGCGTATCGCAGGTCAGCTATGTGCTGTGCGGTCTTTTCTTGCTAGATCATACGGCCTTTGACGGCACGCTGCTGCAAATGGTATTCCATGCGCTGACCAAGGATGCGCTGTTCCTGTGCGCGGGCGCCATCATCATCCAAACCGGCATTACCAACGTGGATGATATGACCGGCTTGGGACGGCGCATGCCCATCATCATGTGGTGCTTTACCATCTGCGCTATTTCATTAGTCGGTATTCCCCCGCTGGGCGGTTTTATTTCCAAGTGGTACATCGCCGAGGGGGCTATCGTCAGCCCCATGTTGGTGCCGGTGTTTACCTGGCTGGTGCCCACCATATTGCTGATATCGGCGCTGCTGACTGCGGGCTATTTGCTGCCGCCTGCCGTGCGCGCGTTTTTTGGCGGTTTTTCCGACGGCGAAGCCGTACCCGTGTTGCCCTCTGCCGAACCTACACGCATGATGACGGTGCCCGTCCTCATCCTGACAACGGCCATTGCAGTGCTGGGCATCTACCCGGGCTTTATGATCAACGCCTTTACCGACCTGGCCAAGGCGCTGTTCTAAGGGCATGCGTCAGGGTTTCTAAATAAAATGGACAAGCTGCTGTTGCTGGTGGTCTTTTTGCCTATGCTGTCGGCTGTGCCGGCCTATTCACTGGGCAAGCGGCATCTGGCACGTGCCTATGGGCTGACCATTGCCGTTGGCGCCGTGCAGGTGCTCTTATGCATTCTGATTGCGTTGGCACCTACCGAACTGTGCATGGATGACCCCTATGTTCTGGGCTTGGGGCTGCATGCGCGTTCGGACGGTTTTCGCACGATGTATGCAGGGGTAGCCAGCTTCATGTGGCTGATGACGGGGCTGATGCTGCCGCAATATATGGCACACGGGCACAAGCAGCCCCGGTATTTGTTCTTTACACTGCTCACCCAGGGCGCAACAATAGGTGTATTCCTGTCAGATGACCTGATCACAGCGTTTTTATTTTTTGAGATTCTTTCGTTTACCAGCTATTGCTGGGTCATTCATGAGGAAACGCCAGGTGCCATGCGCGCGGGGCAAGCATATCTGGCCATTTCTTTGCTGGGCGGCATGGCTATGCTGATGGGGCTGATGATGCTGCATGGGCAGTTCGGCACGTTGCGATACAGCCTGATGACCGAACTGGCCGCACAGATGGAACCGCATCAGCTGTATCTATCTGGCGGGCTGATATTGGCTGGTTTTGGTGCCAAGGCCGGCATGTTCCCCTTACACGTATGGCTGCCCAAGGCGCATCCGGTTGCCCCGGCACCTGCCAGCGCGTTGCTTTCCGGCGTGCTCACCAAGGTGGGCGTATTTGGCATATTGGTGATTTCGACGCGCCTGTTCCGCAGCGATACAGGCTGGGGCAATTTGCTGCTGACGCTGGGATTGATCAATATGCTGTTAGGGGCGGTGCTGGCGCTGCTGTCGGTCGATTTAAAGCGCACGCTGGCCTGCTCCTCCATGAGTCAGATTGGATTCATCTTGGTGGGCGTGGGCATGCAAAGCCTGCTGGGAACTCACGATGCGCTGGCTGCGCAGGGCACAGTGCTGCATATGCTAAACCACAGCCTGATCAAGTTGGTGCTGTTTATGGCCGCCGGTGTGGTGTACATGAACCTGCATAAGCTCAACCTGAATGACATCCAGGGCTATGGACGCGGCCGTCCGTTGCTGATGGTTAGTTTCCTAGTGGGCGCAGCATCCATCAGCGGGCTGCCGTTCTTTTCGGGCTATGCATCCAAAACGCTGCTTCATGAAAGCATTGTAGAATACATCGTGCACTTAGAGCATTTGGAACAAGGTACCATATACTACCAAATGGCAGAATGGGTATTTATTGTGTCCGGCGGCATCACCTTTTGCTATATGCTGAAGCTGTTTGTGGTGCTGTTTGTCGAAAAGCATCCCACGCAACAAAAAACCTATGCGCAGCACGGCAACGCCATGACGCCGCTGTCCCGCGTGGCGCTGGGCGGTTCGGCGCTGGTGCTGTTTTTGCTGGGGCTGTATCCGGAAGGTGTTTTAACCACACTGGCTAACTGGAGTTTACCGTTCCTTGACGCGCACCGGCCGGAGCATGCGGTTATCTATTTGGCACCCGTCAACCTGATGGGCAGCGCCAAATCATGGGCCATTGGTATCGCGCTGTATTTTGCGGTGGTGCGTCCCCTGTTGCGGCGCAGGCAGGCCGATGGTACCTATCAATACATCAATCCATGGCCTGCATGGCTGGATATGGAAGAACGCTTGTACCGTCCGGCGCTGAAGATGCTGACTACATTGGGCTTTTTTATCTGTACGCCGCTTGACCTCCTGCTGGACAAATTCTTGCTGCCTGCACTGATGCGTCTGGGCGGGTTTGTAGCCAGCACACTAAATTTACAGATGAACGGGCGTATGTGGCGCGTGCTTTCCAAGGCTACAGGAGCTGCATGTAACGTGCTCCATAACGTCGTAGATGCCCCGGCCGAGGTCATCGCATTGATATTTGACCGCAGCCGAAGCATCATTCCCCCATCGCGCCGTGTTGCGCACGCGCTGTATCGGGGCATAAGAGCCATTTTTGATTGGTTATCTGATACTTACATGCGTATGCAAACAAGCAGGCGGTCCGTAATACAATTTATCGTAAACGCCTATCGTTGCATCGAAAGCCGTTTTCGTCAGATCTCCTTTGTACTTACCCTGTTTGCCATGGCGCTGGTGGTTGGTTTCAGCATATTTATTACACGCTGAATAGAAAACTATTTCACTTCCTCACCGGTCAGAGACTTCCACGCGCTACGGATGGCGCGCTGGTTGGCCACGCCGTAGTTGGGATCGTTGCGCTGCGCTTCCTCCATGTCGCGCAGGAAATGAACGCATAGGTGGCCGCCAAAGCCATTGTCATTGATGGAGCCTGACAGATGCGGACGGTTGTGCATGCTGGCCAGCGTCCACACGCCGCTGGGCAACTGCACATACACCGTACGGATGTCCCAGCTGGGCAGGCCAAAGGCGCGGTTCATCAGTAGCGTATCGGTCAGGCTGGCCGGTTCGCTGTCGGCATGGTTGCCCAGCGCATAAAACCGGATGCGGAAGGATATGCCGCTGCGCGGGTCATGCACGGTAACAGTCTGTCGACCGGACACCGAGGGCTTGATTTCTTTAAACCAATGCAGCAGGCGCACGCTGGTCGCGGCCGGGCCTTGGCCCTTGCCCGCGTCAGGCGCAGGATCATCCACGGGCACCGATGGATCCTTGGCACCCGGCGAAAACAGCTTTGCCTGCATCACGGGATCTGCAATGCCGCTGACAACCAAATTGTTGCGCCGCTGGAAAGCCACCACAGCCTCGTGCGTTAGCACATCATAGGTGCCATTGACCGAGACGCGGTAGCCCAGCTCCTTTAGCTTTTCCTGCATGGCAGCGATGGCGTTGTCCTGAGTGTCGCGGTTGTCAATGCGCAATGTTTTAAACGTAAGCGGCGCGTCATCGGCCCGTCGAGCGGAACCCGACAAAAGCACCTGTGCGCTTTGGCTGCCAAACACGCCGTCACTTTTGAGTGCGTTCATGGTTTGGAAACGCTGCACAGCCGCCAGCGTGGCCGCATCGTAGGTGCCGGTAACGGCAACTTCATAGCCCAAGTTTTTGAGAGCCCGCTGCATTTTGGCCACGTCATCGCCCTTGTCGCCGCTGCGCAATGTCCGCGGATATTCGGGAGCCTCGGTAGGCTTCACCGTTGGCTCAGCCGTGGGCTCTGCAGTAGGTTCTGCTGTGGGCGGAGCTGTTTCAGGCGCTGACGTTGGCGCGGGGGTGGCTTCCGATGTGGGCGCAGGGGCATCCGCCGCAGCGCGCAGGTAGCGCGACATCACATAGCCCTCGCGACCATTATGCCGGATATTGCTCCATGTACCGGACACCGAAAGCACTTCTACACGCGTGCCCACGGACAGGCTGGCAATGACATTGTTGCTGCGTGTAGCCGGTTTGCTGCGGAAATTAAGAGTCCCGCCATTGCTGGTATACACCTGTGCCCACCGCGTCTGTGCCTGTTGGGCAGTAGGCGCATCCGTTGCAGGCGATGCGGTAGGTGTTGGCGAGGCAGGTGCTTTTGTTGCCTTTGCAGGCACACAATCCGCCGCGTACACGCGCGCCAGCGTCTGGCTGCCTGCGATGCCATCCGTGTACAAATTGTTTTTCCGTTGGAAAGCAGAGACTGCGGCTCTGGTCACACGGCCAAACTTTCCGTCTACGCTGCCGTTCAGATAGCCCAGCTCCTTCAAGCGGCTTTGCAGTTGCCTGACTTGTTGGCCGCTGCTGCCCATTTCTAAGCGCGCGGCAGGAATCACCGGTGCTTGCGGGGCGGCAGTAGGCTGTTGAGTGGGCTGCGGTGGCTGCGTAGCCTTCGCATCAGCAAAACGCCGCGCATCGTTGGCATACAGGCGCGCAAGCGTTTGGCTGCCTGCAATGCCATCGGCACTTAGCCGGTTGGTTTGTTGGAAAAGCAGCACCGCCTGGCGTGTAACATCATCAAACACACCATCGGTGCGCTGACAGTCATATCCCAGCGCGTTCAGGCGCACCTGCAACTGCGCAACGCCCTCGCCGTAGCTGCCCATCTCATAGCGCTGGGTAGCCGCAGGCCGCTGTGAAGATGCCGATACGGTCGGTGATGGCGCTTTGGGCGCAAAATCTGGTGCAAGTGCGTACAGCGCCGTCAGGGTCTGGTTTCCGGCCAGACCGTCAGCAGTGAGACGCTGCGCCGACTGAAAGGCTCGCACTGCCTGGGTAGTTTGCAGGCCGTATTTTCCATCCGCGACCAGCTTATACCCTAGACTATTAAGCGCCTGCTGAACAGACACCACTTGTGGCCCTACGGCACCCGGTCTGATGGTAGCATACCAGGCGGCCTGCGCTGTTTGCGCGCATAGCATCAGCAGAATCAGAACCAGGCAAAGCCCTTTGATTTTGCGTTGTTTTGCCACGCTGACGCCCTCCCTTTGTGTTGATGGTGCGATTGTATCAAACTATTTCTCATTTGTAAATAGTTGTTACAGAATTATTAAGCACATTCTCTGCCTTTTCTGTGATATACTGGTATAAAATGGCCTTTGGCCTTTATGAAAGGACACACACATGCTTACCATTGGCATCGGCACCAACTGGGACCCCGAAAAGAAGCGCGTCAACATCCCCAACGACTATATGACCGCTGTGCTGCGCGCAGGCGCGCTGCCGATACTCTTCCCATTGACGGACTCGCAACCGGCTTGGGACGCTATGGTAGATCTGGTGGACGCTATGATTTTCCCGGGCGGCGAAGACATCGCACCCAGCTATTACAACGAGGAAACCCGCCCCTTATGCGGCGAGATTATCCCAGAGCGTGACCGTCAGGAACTATATACCTATGGCGAAGTGATCAAGCGCGGCATCCCTTTTTTGGCCATTTGCCGGGGCGTTCAGCTGGTCAACGTGTATGAGGGCGGCCCGCTGTATCAGGATATCGCCAGCGAATACCCCACTGATATTGATCATGCGCAGTTTTCAGTCAGCATCGGCCCCATCCACACCGTAAAGTTATCCGAAGGCAGCTTAATCCATAAAGTATCCGGTACACAGGAATTGAGCGTCAACAGCCGTCATCACCAGGCCGTCAAAACGCTGGGCAAGGGATTAATCGCTTCCGCCACCGCACCCGATGGGTTGATTGAAGCGGTAGAATATCAAAACGGCTATCCCGGCATCGCCGTACAGTGGCACCCGGAAAACCTGGCCAAGCAAGATCCTCATGCGCAGCGGTTGTTTGACTGGTTGGTAAAAACTGCTGCACAACGCAAATAATATCCCTCTCCAAAAAGCATACAGCCCGCCAGTTCCGGCGGGCTGCTTTGTGTTACAGATTGCTTACCACTTGAGTTTATAAGTTATTGTAATGTTAGCACTGACCGACACATCGCCGGACACAATAACCGCCCCTGATTCTTTCCGCGACATCATATCCATGCTGTTCATGATGCCGTAAGCGCCGCCGTACAGCTGCTCGTTGCCGATGGATACGACATCGCCCAATTCCTTGCCTGTGGCCTTGGCCAGCACATGGGCCTTGCGGGCGGCGTCCTCCACCGCACGCTCCAACGCCCGGTCGTACGCTTCCTGATTTTTGCTGCTGGCAAAGGATAAGCCGTAGATATTGTTGGCACCGGCAGTGCTGGCTGCGTCAATAGCAGCGCTTAATACCTTTAAATCCCTGATGGTAACAAACAACACATTGGACACTTCATACTGGGGATTATCTTTCGCCCACGAGCCATAGGGATCAGGCTGGATAACATTGATGTCGTACATGCTGGTAGCAATGTCCTCCTGCGGGATACCAGCCTTCAGCAGCGCGGCCAGCACAGCGGTCATGATGCTGTCATTTTCACTTTGCGCCTGAGCCACACTATCTTTTCGCGTGGAGGCACCTATCCAGATGGTTGCGGTATCAGCCATCAGCGACACCGTAGCATTACCGGTAACCGCCACCGTAGGGGCATCCTCAGCCCATGCGGGCAAAGACAGGCTTAGCATAAGGGTTGCTATCAGAATCAGGATTATCGTGCGTTTCATTTGTTTTTCCTCCCATGTTTTTTGATAAAAATACGGATGATGAAAACTACCAGAGCAAGCACCGCCGCAAAGGGCAGCAATACCACCACCAGCACCGCAGCATCTTCGCAGAAGGCCTTGGTTGCTGCCCAGACATCCTCCAGCGCAGCGCGGATGCGCGCACCCAGTGCGGGCTGTCCCTGGGCTTCAAGCACGGTTTCTTCCTGGAGCGTCAGCCACAGTGTAGCGTAGTTGATTTTGCTGTCATAGCCGCGCAGCGCACCGGTCAGCGAATCCAACTCATACTGGGTGTTGGCTACCTCGTTCTCAATCTCCAGCAGGTCTTTGACCGATCCCGCTTTTTCCAGCAGCGCTTGCAGGCGCTGCATTTTGCTTTGCTGCGTTTTCAGGCGGGTTTCCAGATCGGCGTACTGTTCGCTGACATCCTGGGCCGATTCGTTGTAAGACAACAGCTGCCCCATGCCCTTGAGCTGTTCTAAGAAGGCATCCAGCGCATCCACCGGAACGCGCAGCCGCATGTCGGCATTGCGCCGGGCACGGGTTTGGGTGCTCAGGTCGATGTTTTCCACGTAGCCGCCCAGCGCAAGCAGCTTTGTTTCCAGTGCAGCCAGGTCGGTATCAAAGCTGCGCGTGCTCAGCGTCAGGGAAGCAGTACGGATAATACGCGTGGCTGCGCGCGGCGTTGCGCTCGCTTCTTCGCGCGCAACGCTTTGCGGGGCGCTGCGGTCGGCCGCCATTTCCATTTCGGCAGGTGCCATCGCCTGCTTGCTGTTCAGGCCCGGGGTGCCAGCCCATTCCTGGTAGGGCATGCTGTAGCCGGCGGCATAGTCATAGCTCGCATCAGTAGCGCGTTGCTGCATGCCCAGCTGGCGGCCCAAGGTCAGCGAACCGCCTACCATTACCAACAGCGCGGCTGCAATGGATGCTACACGCAGCCAGGGGCGGTTTAGGAATTTCCGTCTGCGGACGGGTAGTTGATTGGGTTCCTGCATAATCTCTTCCTCCCGTTTGACTTGTTGCCGCCAGCTGGACGCAAACAGCGCGGGTACCTCGGCTGCGTCATCCAGCATCCGGCAATCCATGCGCACGGTGTACAGGTGCTGACAATCGTCACAGACATTTAAATGGGCTTCAAAGTCCTTTTGCTGCGCCGGGGTCAGAGAGCCTGCTAGGTGCGCGTCCAGGAGGGCGTGCCATTGTGTACAGTTCATCATTTACCCTCCCTTTCGATATTGGGTCGGGAAGAAGGTGCAAAAAGTTCCCGGTAATTTTTTAGCAGTTGCGCCAGTGCCTGTCGCCCGCGCGCGATGCGGCTTTTGAGGGTGCCCACGGGGATGTCCAACACCTGGGCGGCCTCGTCATAGAGCAGGCCCTGCAGGTCGACCAGCACAATGGCGGCGCGCTGCTCCTCATTCAACTGGGTAAGCGCCTGTTCCAGCAGCCGTTTGCGCTCCTGCTGCTCCAGCTGCGCGTACGGGGTGGGGGCAGTATCCTCCGCATCCCAGCCCTGCTCCTGCAGGGTGTTCAGCGAAACCTGCGGCTTGCGCGCGCGCAACGCATCCACACATGCACGGTGCGCAATGGTGTACAGCCAGGTAGATACCTTGGCCTCGCCCCGAAAAGTATGGAACGCACGAAAAGCGCGCAGCATGGCATCCTGCGCGCAATCCTGCGCATCGTGGGTATTGCCCATCATGCGCAGGCATAGGTAATATACTTGTTTTTCATACGGTGCGACCAGCTGCTCAAAGGCAGCGGCGCTTGACCGAAGTTCTCCCAAAGTTTCTCACCGCCCTCCGCGTTGGGTGTTCCGCCTATATAACGCAGATGAAGGCGCTAAACATGCAAGAGGTTATCTTCCAAACAACGCAGCCAGCCGCGTCCAGGGCGTTTGGGCCTCGGGGGCCACGGTTGGTGCAGGTTCGGGCTGTTTTTCTTTGATTTCCTGCGTGAGCATCACAAACTGCACGCTGCGCACCTCGTTACGCGCGTCAGCAAAGGAGGTGATGGTAGCATTCTGCATCTCGCCCAGAAAGCTTTTGATGGCATTGCCAGCCACATCCGCCAGCGGCGTATCGGCAAAGCGCTCACGCGCCATCTTTTCATACATCTCAGCGTCCATGGCCATGCGGATGCCCGCAATTTGCATGCCGGGCATGGAAAAATCCGTTACATCGGCACTGATTTGATAGGAGGCCGCGGCACCGGGCAGCACCACATACGCCAGCGTCAGGTTGTTGCCAGCCCAGGCCATGGTGGCCTTGTCGGCTTGGATGTTCAGGCATTTGCTGGCGTTGAGTGTGATGCTCGCCTGCAGCGTGGTGCCTGCGGTGTACGCCTCCATGCCGGCCACAGACTGGGCAGCAAAGGTAATGACCAAATGCCCCGTAACACCGGATAAATCCTCCGGTGCAATGGCAGCGCCATCCAGCGTATAGGAAATATCAAACGTCCAGGGCAGGTCGTTGGTTTCGCGGTCACCCTGGTAAAAGAAGCGTCCTGCAGGCAGGCTGAGGGCAATAACGCCATCCTTGTAAGGAATATCCGCCGATCCGGTCAGATTGACAACCTGCTTATACACGCCGTAGTCCGTCACTTCTTGGGCGGTATCCGTCTCAAAGCCATTGACCACATATACGCCGGTCACTTCGCCCGCGGGCGTCAACAGCGCATAGATCACTTCATCCTTGTAGGTTTGGGCACTGGCTGTAAAAGCTAGCAGCACCAACACACACATTAGAAAAACAAATACCTGTTTTTTCATTTTACAAATTCCTCCCTGGTTTTCCCAAAGAACGCTTTCTGGATGGGTTTGTCCACCCACGTAAGTACCTGCGGCAGCACCAGCAACACCATGATCGCTGACATCAGCGCGCCGCGCCCGATGATTTCCCCCATCTGGCTGATGATGCCGTTGGAGGTTACCACGATGCTCAGCATATATCCGGCAATGGTAAGGATGGAAGCCGGCGGCAGGATAGAGCCGGTGGCGCGCGACAGCGCCTGTGCCGCAGCCTGGCGCTTGGGCAGCTCGCGCCGCGCCTCAATGTACCGCTGGGTAAGCAATATGGCATAGTCAATGGTAGCACCCAGCTGCACGGAGCTGACAATCTGGTAACCGACGTAGTTTAAATCACTGCCAAAGAAGTATGGAATGGACATATTGATCCATATGGCGCCTTCCAGCACAATCAGCAGCACGAATGGCAGCAACGCATTTTTAAACGTAAGCAGCAACACCATGCCTATGGCCAGGATGCCCAGCAGCAGCACCTCCAGCGAATCGCCGGTGATGCTCTCTTTCAGGTCATAATTGACAACGCTCTCACCGATCAAATGATAGTTATCACCAACGACAGCCTGGGCAGCGTTGCGCACGGCTTCCACCAAGGCAAAAGCCTCTGGGCCTTCATCATTGGTATCGGCATTTAATATAATGCGGTCATATTCACCCTGCGAAAGTTGACTGGTCGCAGCATCGGGCAGCACCTCGCGCGGGATTTGCGAACCCGCCATGGTACTATAGGAAATCACCGCCGTAATGCCGGGCAGCTCGGACAGCGTGTTTGTCAGTTCGTTGAGCGTGCCAGGCTGTCCCCCTGGCACCAGCAACAGCATGGGCAGGCTGCGGCCAAACACTTCATCAATGGCACGCGCCTCCTGCTTAACAGGGGAATCTTCGGCATGCATGGCGGCTGTGCCATACAGGAAATTATTGCGCTGCTGTCCCATAAAGGCAATGGGTACCAACAGCAGCACAACCAAACCCAACGGCAGGCCGCGCTTGATAACAGCCTTGCCAAAGCGCTTAAACGATGGCATCAGGTTGCGGTGAGCGGTTTTATCGATGATTTTGATGCTGGTAATAGCAAGCGCCGGAAGGAATATCATGACCGACAGGTAGCTCAGCAGCACACCCTTGGCCAGCACGATGCCCATATCCATGCCAATGGTAAAGTCCATGAACACCAGCACCAGGAAACCAAACACCGTGGTCATGGCGCTGGCGGCAATGGTGGAGGCCTCGGTTTTCATGGTTTGTTTCATGGCAGTTTCAGGTTCGACCCCCTGCGCGCGCAGATGGTCGAACTTGTGCAGCAAAAACACCGCATAGTCAATGGACACGGCCAATTGCAGCACGGCGGAGCACGCCTGGGTAACAAAGGACACGCTGCCAAGGAAAATATTGGTACCCTCGTTAATGACGATGGCCACCCCGATGGTTATCAAAAACAGGATGGGTTCAAACCAGTGCCGGGTAGATACTAACAAAATCAGCAGCACCAATGGCAGCACATAGTACATAATGGAGGCGATTTCCCCCATGGAAACGCCAGACAGCCGCGCACTGTTGGCGGCATCGCCCTGAAACAGCGTGCCAGGCCAGGTATCACGAATGTGCTGCAGCACGCCTTCAGCTTCACCCTGTGCCACCGTCATCTGGTACAGCGCACCGCCATTCTGATAGTAGGGCGCGCGCGCGCTTTCGGGAATCATCTCCCACGGCAGCGTCTGTATGTCCAGCATGTCATCCAGCCACAGCACATCCTGCACGCCATCTATATCCGATAGCTGCTGTTTAACCACAAGGGCCTTGCGCGGTGTGATGTTGGGAATGTACGTGCGCAGGTTGGGCACCTGCTGATCGCCCAACACAAGCAGCGCACGGCTGGTAGGAGCATTTTTAGGCAAATAGCTGCTTAGATCGTACTCAATGTTCACAAAGGTCATTAAATACGCACAGATTATGGAAACGACCAACACACCTAACAAAATCGCCTTGCGGTGTTTGATTACGCCATCACGGAATCGATCCATACTACAACCTTTCTCAGCCGAAGTGACCGGCGAAGTTCTGAACACGCGTTCACTTTCTTATACTCCAGCATTATAATGTACACCTGTCTAAAATGCAATTGACTTTTGTAATATTTTGATGAATACTGCCTATTAGGAAAGGGGCGAAACCACCGTGCAAACACAGAAAACAGACAAGCGTACCTTGCGCACCAGACGCCTGCTGCAAAAGCAGCTGGTTATCAAGTTGCAGCAACAAGAACTCCCGTACATTACGGTACGGGAGTTGACCGAGGCTGCAAACATAAACCGGGGTACTTTTTATCTGCATTACAAGGACATCAATGATCTGTATCAGGCGCTTGAAACCAGCGTGGTAGAAGAAATCACCTCTCTGGTACAGCCCTTTCTGCCGCTGAACGATTCGGCACAGGTATTCCAGGTAACGCAATCCGTGCTGCGCTATATTCAGGAAAACATGGAGCCCTGTCAAGCGCTGTTCCGCACCGACGGCACGGCGTTTTTACGGCATATATTGATTGCCAATCGTCCTACGCAACAGGAGGTCTGGGATGTTTTCCCCTCCGAAAGCGACATTGGCCGTGAGTATGTGTATGACTATATCGTGCATGGGTTTGCCGGCATCATCCGCAAGTGGATGGACGGCGGCATGCGCGAGCATCCTGATATGGTATCCACCATCGCACAGGAGCTGGTTTCCCGCAGCATGGGATACGTCAAAAGCAATCCGGCTGAGGAACGTTAAGCGGCAGCGGGAACCAATCGTTCCACGCATCCTGGGCGCGTCCCATGCGGTTGGGCAGTGAAAACACCAGCCCCACCGCCTGTATGGGTGTGAGCGCGGGCACTTCGGTATTTTCGATTTGTACTACATCCACGCCCTTATCCGTAACGGTAATGCGGTAGGCTCCTTCCCCTTCAATGGCCATGTCGGCGGTTCCGGGATTTAACCCGAACCGTTCTTTTTTAAACGTCATAAGCGCTGACAGCACGCGCGGCCAGTTCAGCACCCGATACATGCCCGCATTGCTCAAGGAACACCTCTCTGCAAAGGCATCCAGTGCGCGTATGCGCTCAGGCTCATGCCCAGGCACAGAAATGCGCACCTGCTCCAGCCCATTACACTTCAGGTAGGCTTTAAGCACAGGCCCCAGCAACGCCAAATCCGTCAGCAGCCATTCACTTATACTGTCCCCCACCGTGTAAAAGTAGCCCACAAACTCGCCATCCTGTTTGATGGCTATCGCCTTGCCCTCCCAGCTAGTCAGGGCCTCTGCAAAGGCTGCGCCATCGCGCTGACCGGTCAAACACTCGCGTGCATATAGTGTACGCGCCTTGTCCATGGTACCGTCCTCTTCACTTAGTTTTGAAAAAGTATACCGGCTGGTATCTACATGCGGAAAATCATGCCGCATGTTGGTGGCGGTTACGTCAAAGCTAAGGCGCTGACCGCCCTGCTCAAAGCCAAAGTAGCGATAGCGCTGACGCTGGCCGCCCAAACTCATCAGATCAATGCCAGCTTGGCGGCTACGTTCTATCGCCATGGGCATCAGTTTTTGCATATGCCCTTCGCCGCGGTGATAGGAATGCACCGACACCGTGCCCACATAGCCCAGCTTTAAGTCAATACCCTCCATCACCCGGAAAGTCATGGGCCATACGCCCACCAAAGCACAGATGCGACCATTCTGCCGGGCAACGACATGATAATCCGCAAACTCTTTTTTTGCATATACCTTGGGCAGCAGCGCCCGAAAGTCGTGCGGCCGGTACGCCTGGCTGAATACCAGATTGGCAAAATCAAGGATTTCCTCTTCGTCGCCGGGGCGGGCAATTTCATACAGGGTCATATCGTACCTCCGTTGTTCTTTGTATCAGGCAGTATAACGGATATTTACCCCGTGTATCAAGGGGCAGCACATCCGTTGCACAGGTTGACATGGCATGGTATAATTTAATAGTCAAAGATGGTCAACTCGTCTTTTGACAGGAGGTGTACGTTAAGCATGAGATTAAGTGATGCTATTGAAGAATTTATCAAGACAATGATGGAACAAGAGGAAGCGGAGATTGAGCTTAAGCGCAACGACCTGGCTCAATACTTTGGCTGTGCCCCTTCACAGATAAACTATGTGCTGTCCACGCGCTTTACGCCCGACCACGGGTATGTCACAGAGAGCAGGCGCGGTGGCGGCGGCTGCATCCGCATTATCCGCATTGAGCGTGAAAGCGGTGAATTCCTGCAGTTTTTGCTGGAAGAGCGCATCGGGGATGCTATTTCCCCGCGTGCAGCGCAAATCCTGTGCAGCAAGCTAGCCGAACAAGGGGCCATCAGCCAACGCACTGCGCAAGTGATGTGCGCAGCCATGGCGCCGGAATCTTTCTCGGTACCCATTCCTGAAGCGCTCAAAGACCGGCTGCGCGCGAAAATGCTGCGCAACATGCTGACCACCGTTGCCCGCCATAGAGCAACATCAGGGGAGGGATAATATGCTGTGCAATAACTGCAACAAAAACGAAGCGGCGGTCATCGTACAGATGTCCGTCAACGGCCAGTTGCTTTCCCGCCACCTGTGCCCCGCCTGTGCCCAGCAGATGCACATGGAGATTGCCAAGTCCCTGGCCCGCGCAGGCACGGTATTGAATGTCCTTAAAAAACGAGTAGAGCAAAAGCAAAGCGCAAAAAGCGCTCCGTTGGTGCCGGAGGCTCTTTGTTCCAGCTGCGGGCATGCCATCCGCGATTTGGACGGTTCCTCGCGCATGGGCTGTGCCCAGTGCTATGAGGCCTTCCGAGAGCGCATCGCTGCGCTGATCCGGCCCGATGACCCTGCAGCCGCTGACCCGCCCAAGGATCCGACAAAGGAAATCCGCCGGCAGCTTGATCAGGCGGTAGTCAATGAAAACTATGAACTGGCTGCTGTCCTGCGCGACAAACTGCGCGATGGGCCCAAGGATGGTGAGAGCAGTGTCTGAACATGTATTTGCCACAACCGTCGCACTGCACCGCAACTTTGACGACCTACCTTTTCACCTAAAAATGCCGGAGGACGCAGCAGCGTGTGTCAATCGCACGCTGAAAGCATCCCAGGCATTGGAGGACAAATATTACTTATTCCCCGTGAAAGATCTGGATGACTGTTTCCTGCATGAGATGGAGGATAAATGGCTGGTACCGCCTACCATCAAGGAAAAGCCGGAAGCCAACTTGTTTATTCGACACGACAACCGTGTGAGCATTTCGGTGGGCGAAAGCGATCACCTGACGGTACGCTTCCCGTTGGTATCGGATGCTAAGACGGCCGTCCAAGAACTGGATGACATCGCCCGGATATTGGCGGACGGTTACGCCTATGCCACCGACCCGCAGTTTGGACACCTCACCGTTTCGCTGCGCCATGCGGGCACCGGCGTTCAGGTGGCACGTGTGCTGCACCTGCCGGTGATGCATATGTTAAAGCAGATTCCCAACCTTGCCAAGGAACTGGCGCAGGCCGGGCACTTTGAGCTTTCCCCTCTGCGCACCAAGCAGCATGAAGCAGGCGCGCTGTATGTGCTGACCAACCGCTTTGCCCAGCAGCCCACCGATGACATGGTGGCGCACATGGACGAAACCATCCAGTCATTAATACAGCGTGAAATCACGCTGCGCGAGGGGATTTTCAAAGAAATACGCAACCGAAATTATGAAGATCAGGTCATGCGCTCCTTTGGCATTCTGTGCTATGCGCGCAAGCTGCCGCACAAAGAATTTATGGCCCACTGGAGCAATATCCGTCTGGGCGCCTGCGTGGGGCTGATTGATACAGATCTTCAGGTCATTGACCGGCTGTTCTGGGACGCGCGCCCCACGCAGCTCCTGCTCAACGCCCAGGGGCAAGCCGATGAACGCGCAATGAACTATCTGCGTGCCGATATGGTTCGTGCACGCCTTACAGGAGGGCACTGATGCCGATATTTGGAAGATTTAACGATAAAGCCCGCCGGGTCATGGATTCAGCCCAGCAGGCCGCCATTTCTATGAAGCACTATTACTTGGGCACCGAGCATCTGCTGTTGGGCCTGGTCAACGAGGCACGCGATGATGCGCCGGCGTTGCCCGACCGCCTTACACTAAAAGGCGTGCGTGAAACCATTGTGCAGCTCACCTCGCCCGGACAGGAAACGCCCAAATCCCTGGAGTTGACACCACGCCTGAAAACTGTGCTGGAAACCGCCATAGGGTATACGCAGGTTGGCGGTGGGCCGGTATCATCCGGCCAGCTGTGGATGGCTTTGCTGTCCGAAAAAGAATCAGTGGCCATGCGTATCCTCAACATTTATGGCTGCGATGCTGATGAGCTTTTGGAGAGCGTCAAGAACCAGCTGAAAAGCGGCCCTGCCGAGTCCCAAAGCGGCGAGAATGCCCCTGCGCTGGTGCGCTATGGCCGCGACCTGACCGAGATGGCCCGCAATGGAGAGCTGGATCCGGTCATTGGGCGCAGCAACGAAATTGACCGCATCGTACAAATCCTGGCACGGCGCACGAAAAACAATCCTGTGCTCATTGGCGACCCCGGCGTAGGCAAAAGCGCCGTAGCTGACGGCTTGGCGCAGCGCATTGTGGATGGCACGCTGCCGGATATCCTGCGCAACAAGCGTTTAATCTCCCTGGATGTGGGCAGCCTGATTGCGGGCACCAAGTACCGGGGGGAATTTGAGGAGCGCATGAAAAAGGTGATGGACGAGGTGCGTGCCGACGGCAATGTCATCCTGTTCATTGATGAGCTGCAAAACATCGTGGGTGCCGGGCGTGCTGAAGGCAGCATGGACGCGGCAGATATCCTGAAGCCCGCGCTGGCCCGGGGTGAGCTGCAGTGCGTAGGTGCCACCACGCCCAGCGAATACCGCAAGCACATTGACAAGGACGCCGCGCTGTCGCGCCGCTTCCAACCCGTGCATGTCAACGAGCCCACCGTCGAGGAAAGCTATCAGATGCTGCTGGGCCTGCGCGACAAATATGAGGAACACCACCGCGTGTGCATCACTGATGAGGCGCTGGAAGCGGCGGTGCACCTGTCCGACCGGTACATTACCGAGCGTTTCCTGCCCGACAAGGCGGTAGACCTAATGGATGAGGCTGCATCCCGTGTGCGCATCCGCACCTATGGTGCGCCCAATGAGATCAAGGTGCTGGAAGAAAAGTTGGAAGAGCTGCTGCGCGACAAGCGCGAGGCCATTGCCGACCAGCAGTATGAGAAGGCTGCCAGCCTGCGCGATGACGAGCGCGCGCTACGCCGTTCCTTGGACGAGCACAAGGGCGAATGGAACCGCATGCGCGTAACCGAGCAGGAGCAGGTAACCTATGAAGACATTGCACAGGTGGTGCACATGTGGACGGGCATCCCCGTGCAGCGCATGACGCTGGACGAGGGTACAAAGCTGCTCAATTTGGAGGACACGCTGCATAGCCGCGTCATTGGCCAGGAGGAGGCCGTGGGCGCGGTGGCGCGCTCCATCCGGCGCTCCCGCGCGGGGTTGCAGGATCCCCGGCGTCCGGTAGGTTCGTTCATCTTCTTAGGCCCTACCGGCGTGGGCAAGACCGAGTTGTGCCGTGCGCTGGCCGAAGCGCTGTTTGGCAATGAAGACGCTATGATTCGCTTTGATATGAGCGAATATATGGAAAAACATTCGGTATCCCGCATGATCGGCTCGCCCCCTGGCTATGTCGGCTTTGACGAGGGCGGACAGCTGACCGATGCGGTGCGCCGCAAGCCGTACAGCGTTGTGCTGTTTGATGAGATTGAAAAGGCGCACCCGGATGTGTTCAACATCCTGCTGCAAATCTTAGAGGACGGCCGCCTGACCGACAACACCGGCCGGGTAACAAGCTTCCAGAACACCATCATCGTGATGACCAGCAACGCCGGCGCGCAGAACATTGCCGGCGGCAAGGTGATGGGCTTTGGTACATCCTCCAGCGAGATGATTCCCTACGATGACCTGAAAAGCCGCGTAATGGACGAGACCAAGCGTATTTTCCGGCCGGAGTTTCTCAACCGTGTGGATGAGATCATCGTGTTCCACGCGTTGAGCCATGAGCAAATCATGCGCATTGCAGAAATGATGCTTACCACCGTGGCCCAGCGTCTGCAAACTAATGGCATGACGCTGACCTGGGATGACGAGGTGGTGGAGCTGATTGCACAGGCCGGATACGACCCGCAGTACGGCGCGCGCCCGCTGCGCCGCGCCATTCAAAAAAAGGTAGAGGATGCCTTAAGCGAAGAAATCGTAAGCGGCACCCTTTCAAAGGGCGATGCTGTTACAATCCGGGTACACGATGACACGTTGCGCTTTGAGCGCACTCAGGCTGCAGAACCTGCACCCTCACCCGTAGATTGTCCTGTCAACGCCTAACCAGCCAACGAAATATTTTGCCCCGCATGCCTAATCGCATGTGGGGTTTTCCTTTTATAAAAACTGCACGCCTGGCATGTACAGGTCATCCCACACGGTGCGCAATTCGCCTATCTGCGTAGCGCCAAACGTGCCATGCGAATCAGAACCTGCCGTAACCAACAAGCCCCGCTGGCGGCACAGCGCCAGACACCGATCGATGCTGTCCTGTGACTGGCTGGGATGATAGCACTCAATGCCGTCAAAGCCGAAAGCCAGCATGCGCTGCAGCCATTGCGCCAGGTTATTTCCCTTTCCGCGCTCTAAGCTTTCTTGTGGGTGGGCCAGGATGGCCTTTCCGCCCGCCGCATGAATGGCACGAATGGTATCTGGAATGGATGGAAAATGCCCTGCGTCATACGAGCAGCCGTATTTCGTGTACCAAGCCAGTATCTCCCATATGCCCTGCCCCAGTTTCATATGCCGCAGGTATTGCAGCGCCTTCCAGCCGCCCTGACGCAGGTCCGGTTGAAAGTCGTTCAAGCCCTGCATGGATACCGGGTATCCGTCTTTCTGCATGCGCTCTATCAGCATGTCGCTCAAGCTATCTAGGCGGCGTCGGTTTTCACGCACATAGGTGCGGAAAGCAGCGTCATTTTCATCAAACCCATAGGCTAAAATATGAATATCATGGTGCCTATCCATCGCGTTTAACTCAACGCCGGGCACAAAGCGAATGCCCGCCTCCCGGCAGGCCGTACGCATGGCGGACAAACCATCCAAGCTGTTGTGGTCGGTCAGTGACAGTGTACCAATGCCTTGCCGCCGGGCCTGATCGACAATTTCCTGTGGTGTCAGCGTGCCGTCAGAATGCTGGCTGTGCAAATGCAAATCGACATAATGTCCTTGCTCGCATTGCAGGCGCGCCAGGATATCGGCATCCGCCGGACAAAAATCATACTCTGGTATCTGTTCTGCGGTAATCCATGCCATACCCTGCCCTTCCAGCGGCGTAGGCGTACCCTGTATCAGCCGCGCGGTATATACAAACAGGCGCACTGTTACATCTGGATAATCATGCGTTGCTTGCAGGTACAACCGCCCCACATAGATGTCCACGCCTAACTCTTCCCGGCATTCGCGGCGCAGGGCCTGCGCATGCGTTTCGCCAGTCTCTACCTTGCCGCCGGGAAACTCCCACATCAGCGCACGCGCCTTATGAGCGGGCCTGCGGGTAATCAGAAAAAATTCCTCTTGCTGTATCAGCGCCGCTACTACATCCATGTTCCGTTCCTTTCGCTGGGGTTTACTTCCCCAGCATACCACAGGAAAATACCTTTATGGAATTATTTTCATATTCATCTTTGCAATTATCTACACATGTGGTATACTGCGCGAGAGCCAAGCCTCCGGTCTTCAGGGATTCCTCAAGGTTTCGTCCAGCGTCAGGTAACTGATGTGCAGCAACCATGGAAGCTACTGTACATTGATCCGGTTTGGACAAATCAAAGAGGAGGATACAATCATAATGTATTCCGACAAAACCCTGGTGTGCCGCGAGTGTGGCGCAGAATTCGTCTTCTCTTCCTCCGAACAGGCCTTCTACGCCGAAAAAGGCTTCCAGAACGAGCCTGGCCGCTGCCCTGGCTGCCGTGCCAACCGCCGCATGGCCAACAACCGTGGCGATCGTCAGATGTATGACGTGATCTGCGATGAGTGCGGTGCCACCACCCAGGTACCCTTCCAGCCCCGCGGTGATCGTCCGGTATACTGCCGCGATTGCTACGCCCGGCACAACAACCGCTGACAAATCATTCCGCACCTGAAAAGGTCGGGATATTTTCTCCCTTGCTTGCGCAGGGGAGTTTTTTGTATTTTGAGGTTGCCTTATACGCATTTATACGCTATAACGTAAGCAGCGTTCTGGCGATGTTTGTACCCGCCGGAAAACTCATATCAGGAGGACAGCAACATGACCAAACTGACCATGGTGGACCTTGATGTGCTGTGCGTCGACATGGGCGCGAGCTCGACCATCCCGCTGCTGCACACAGTCAACACCCGTACCGATCCCCCGCGCTCGGTGCTGGGCGAGGATGACGAACTGTATTTGGAGTATCGGTTTGTCAAAAGCGCCTTTCCCTATCTGGCCCAGGACAACTATACAAGGGAATTAAACCAGGGCAAGTTGCCCGGGGTTGTGCTGGAGAATGAATATCTAATCGCTTCCTTCGCGCCTACCATGGGCGGCAAGCTGTGGAGCCTGTATGATAAAGTGGCTAGCCGTGAGCTGCTGTTTGCCAACCCTGTGGCGCGTCCGGCCTATCTGGCGGTGCGCAATGCGTGGTGCTCGGGCGGCGTAGAGTGGAACTGCGGCATCCGCGGCCACACACCGCTGACCTGTGACACACTGTTTACAGCCACCCTGACGGGTGACCAGGGCGAACCCATCCTGCGCATGTACGAATATGAGCGCATCCGCGGCGTAGTGTATCAAATGGATTTTTCGCTGCCCAGCGGCTCCAAGGTGCTGCTCGCGCGCATGCGGGTGGTCAACCCTTCCTTCCGCGACACCGCCATGTACTGGTGGAGCAACATCGCCGTGCCCAATGTAAAAGGCGCACGCGTGGTTGTGCCAGCTGACGAAGCCTATACGCCGGTCAACGGTGCCATTTCCATCGTACCTATCCCGGTGTACAAGGGTATTGATGTCACCTACCCTGAAAACAACCCGGTATCGGTGGACTATTTTTTCAAAACCCGCAAGGACCGCAATGGCTACACCTGTCAGCTGGATAGGGACGGCTATGGCCTGTTTGAGGCGTCCACCCGCCGCCTGCAGGGGCGTAAAATCTTTGTATGGGGGCAGGGGCCGGGCGGCCGCAAATGGCAGGAATATCTCAGCGGCCGTGGACACGACGGCGGCTATTGCGAAATTCAGTGCGGCCTGGCCCACACGCAGGGCGAATGCCTGCCCATGCCGCCAGCTACCGCATGGGAATGGGTGGAAATATATGGTGCGCTACAGGCTGATCCCGCGCGCGTACACGGGCAGGACTGGGCACAGGCACAAGCCGCTGTAGAGGAAGCCATTGACGGCATCCTGCCGCAGGAGGATATAGATGCATACTTACAGGCCTCCCGCAGCATGGCGCTGCGCAAGGCAGACAAACTGCTATGGCGGGGTGCAGGTTGGGGAGCGCTGGAGGATCTGCGCAGGGCCTCGGCTGACCTGCCGCCCATGTGCAGCCACTTAGACTTTGGTGACATCGGCCCCGAACAGGCCGCCTGGGCCGAGTTGCTCAACAACGGCAGCATGGGCGTCCACGCCACGCAAGACGCCCCATTATCTTGGATGCGGCAACAGGAATGGACGGAGCTGATGGAGCAAGCCGCAAACAAGGATGACTGCGAAAACTGGTATACCTTGCTGCAGCTTGGTTGCACCTGGCTGGCTCAGCCCGACCTGATGCGGGCGGAGCACTACATCACACGCTCGCTGAACGCCAAAATAACGGCTTGGGGGCTGTACGCGCAGGCCGAGCTGCAACGCCTGAAGGGCGATGCACTCAAGGGCGCACATACCATGCGCGCGGCCTGTGCCCTGGCCCCCGATGATGCCAACCTGGCCAAGATGACGGCCCGCATGCTGCATGCCTGCCGCGATTATGAGACGCTAAATGCCTTTGCAGCCAGCCGTCCCTCCCATATCCAGGAATTGCCCCGCCTGCGGCTGTACCGTGCGTTTGCGCTGGCCGCACTGGGCCAGTACGATGCCGCGATGGATGTGCTGTACCGTAACAACCAGTGGCTGGAGGTGCCCGACATCCAGGAAGGTGAAGTATCCCTAAGCGAGCTTTGGTACATCATCCAGGAAGGCAAAGCCAAGGAAAAAGGCCAGACCTTCGACCGCACGCAGCATTCCCCGCCGTATGAGCTGGATTTCCGTATGTTTGTGCACAAATAAAGCCACACCGATAGGGTGGCGGTAAAACCATTCCCCTGCCCTGACGCCCCAAAGGGTGTCAGGGTTTTTCTATTTCTGCAACAGCTGCACCTGCGGGCAGCATCTCACGGCTGATCCATTCCATCGGGCCGGAACGCGGCGCCTTGTATGCGGCAAACACAACGCCCTCCGCCGCATCCAGCATATCAGCCAGGCGATTATCAAAGCTGACATACGTAACCATTTGCCGGGCTTCCTCGCGCGAAAACCAGCCCACTTCCACGCTTTCTGTGCTGGTAGTAGGCTCGCCGCTGACATATTCGCACACAAAGCTCATGTTCAGCACAGGTGGCAGCGTGATGCCCTCCCATTTGCCATACCCTGGCCTACGCGCCAGATTGGCATATACACCAATAAAACGAAGAGGTTTAGCGATGATGCCCGACTCCTCCCATATCTCACGCTCTAGTGCCTGCAGCGGCGATTCATCCTGCTCCACCTGCCCGCCAGGGAACTCCCATCCCCGCCGCGGCGAGCGCACCAGCAGCACCTGATTTCCCCGAACCACCAACCCGCTGACGGCAACAATAAAAACGGGTATATCCATGTGCATTTCCTCCTTGATACAGGGGTATCATATCATACCTAAAATCAGTTTAGTTAATGTTCCTTCTTTCACCAAATCACAGTCTCACAAAAAATCCGCACAGCGCGTATAAAGGGTCGCAGAACATTTACATCAACAGAAAAATAGGCTATAACTATTAAAAGCAAACGTTTGGGAGGCCATCGCATGCGCACCTTAATGAAAAAGATCTTGTCCTTGGCTCTTATCATCACCTTGGCGCTCGGAATGGTTCCGGGACTAGGCGCGGCTGAGTTGACTAATCTACAGGCAAATGCTATCGCCATGCTAAACCACATTACTGTTCTAACGCAGGAAATCAACGCATCAAAGAACAGCCGTGTTTTCATGGAACAAGCATACACTTCCCTTGTTAACAATATATATCCGAATTCTGTGGATAACCGTACACTCAGTCAACTTACTTCTCTGTTGGATACAATGGAAAGTTATCGTATGCTCAACGTAAAAAGAGAAAGACTACAATACATATATGAGCAAAACAAAGCCCTTGCCATCCGGGCAGCCGTTCCCAGTCCCTTGGGCTTACTGAGCACTGTGCAGTCTTTTGACATTAAGAAGATTGCGGTGTCCGTTGTTTATATGGCCGTTGATTCTATTACAAGTTATAATACTTATAATATGGAGAACGACCTTAAATTCCTGCAGAGTGGATGGGCTTTGGATGAAAAAGAAGCAGAAACGCTTCATGAAAGTCGCAAAGGCACCTTCGCCTACATGATTAAAATGGTTGGTGATTATGGCCTTCCAGGAGATCTGACACTGACAGAAAATGCAGTTTCAGAATTCGTGGATTGGAAGAACAATACCAACGCTATAGGCCGGATTCAGTTCCTTGAGTCAAATCAAGAAACATACAGCGCGTATGGCGGTTATTGGCTGACTTTGGCGGAGAGTTACTATCAGAATGGCGATTATCAGAAGTGTCTTGGCGCGATTGCCGCATATGAAGATTTAGGTATACGCATTTTCAGAAAAGACTATGACTTAGCAATTATCCTACCACTAGTGATTACCGCAGCGGAAGAGATTAAGACCACAAATGATTATATTCCGTTTGCAGAACAGTATGCGCAGGCAATCCTCAACAATACGGAACACAGCAACTGGTCACTTCGTTATTTTGCAGCGCAGACCTATATTGGACTATATGGTAAAACGAAGGATCCGAAGTATCTTAAGATAGCTTATAATATAACTCTTGATAATGCAAATTATCTTGTTGGCGAACAGTTACGGGCTAACGCATCTTACCTATCTCCTATTACCCTGAAGGACACGAATAATCTAACATCCAAACAGAAGCAAGAGGCCGAACAGTACAATAAAATGCTTCAGGAAACGCGTAAAACCGAACTTGCCCCGATCAATGAACCTCTTATGCTGAACTGCGATCTGCTGTTTGCTCTTGCCAATGAACTGGGTATTTCCAAAGCAGAGCAAGAAAAAATTGAAGCCATTCTTCATCCAAATAATGGCCCATTGTTCCTGACAAAATTCTTAGACGAGAAATACTGGTTCAGCACCCCGGAAATTGAGGAGTTTGAAATTGAATACGGCGGAACTTCCATAATCGTTCCCGTGGCTTATCTCTCCACCAACAGCGTGCTACGTGTTTCGGTAAAGGAAGCAAAGGCAGACATTGAAGAAGTGTTTACAGATTGGAAACTGGAAACACTCAACAGAGGAACTGAGGGTGATTTAAACACATTCCAGGCTGCCTTTGTAAGCGAAGCTGCAAAAGGCCATGCTTGGGAACCAGATGCCGCCATCATGATTGACATCTTCCCAAATGGCGAAGAGGGCACTGAGCCGTATCATTATGAATACACAACTCATGGCACCAAAAAAGAGTGGTATGATTACCTGAAAGTCTGGGAAGGGCAGAAAAATAACTGGTACGATTACCTGAAGGTATGGGAAAACAGCGTCGTGTTTGAACGGGTGAAGTGAAAATGCGAAGAAAGATTTCCCTTTTTCTGATACTGGCTTTGATGATTCCACTCTACACATACTCCCATCCAGATCAGAGAAAACACGATGAAGAGCTTAAGCTAGTTCTCTTCGGTAATCAATACGTACAGCTTCCGCCTGATCAGGAACAGGCCTTTCAGAATATTGCCGACGCTATAGCATTCTGTATCGATCAGTTTTCGACGAATGAAACCCAAAGAAGCAAAAGTAAACTCTACAACGATCTAAGGCAGGCTGTTTCCTTGCCATACACTTTTGAAGAGGTTGAACTACAGAAAGATGAGTTTGGCCGTAATGTTACCGGCAAAACACACAGGAAGTATACTCATAGGGGGTGGGACTTTCCCGAATACCCACTAAAGGATTTTTGGAAGAAACGACAAGAGATTGTTCGTCTGACTGTTAATAAGGAACTGTTCGCTAATGGCGGCGATTTTCTGTCTTTTACATGGCTTCCTTGGAATCAGGGGATCAGTTCAGAAAACCAAAAGCAGGTTGATGCTTTCTGTGCTTTGCTTTATTACGTTCATCTTCTGGGCGATCATATTGAAGCTACAAGTTACTCTAGTGAAGTACAGATTCTCGCCCCAATTTCAGCAAGCCACGACAAAAAGAGCCCATCAATTGCTTGTGATTTGGTGAATATCTATTTACCTAACCTATTCCCAGCACAGAAAGGGGGAAGGTTATATTGTCAAATGATTGATGAAATAAATGAGATTGCTTCCCAAGCAGAAAAGCAGTATTACTTTTACCCCGGTGGAATCCGGACACAAGAACAATTCGATGCATATCATAGATGTGCAGAGATGTTAATGGTTGCATTGAGTGACTATATCCCGAAATTGTTAAATAACGAAGAATTTTTTACGCGTGTATTCAAGTAAAAACGTCCCTGAAGAAGCATGAGCATAACCATCAAGCACTCAAAGGCCAGTAGATCAATTTTTGCAGCATGATTCACGCTTGAGCAGAGAACAGGATTCCTTTCATCCAACCGAACGACTGCCGCGAACAAATTCGCGCATCACGCAAATGCGGACAGGGGGCATGAGTATGAGCCAGCACACCTATGGCGCCTTTATCAGCTACCGGCACCAACGCCCGGACATGGAGATCGCCGCGCGGCTGCATAAACAGATTGAAAACTATGTAATACCATCTGGCATCCGCCAGCAATCAGGCAAAAAACGGATGGGAAAGGTGTTCCGCGACCAGGAAGAGCTTCCCTTGTCCGCCGACCTTGGGAAAGATATCGAAGAAGCTTTAGACAACAGCGAATGGCTGATTGCTATTTGCACGCCCGCCTACCTTGAAAGCCGCTGGTGCATGCGTGAATTGGAATACTTTATCCAAAAAAACGGGCGGGACAGGGTGCTGGCGGTGTTGGCGGCAGGCGAACCAGAGGATAGTTTTCCGCCCTTGCTGCGTTTTTCTACGGACGAGCAGGGACGTACGATAGAAATTGAGCCGCTGGCTGCGGATGTTCGGGGCGGCAGCGTAACGGAGAGCCTGCGGAAACTGCGCAGGGAAAAACTGCGCATCCTTGCGCCGATGCTGGGCACGACCTATGACGGCCTTGTGCAGCGTCAGCGCCGCCGCAGGATGCGTAACGCCCTGCTGGCAGCCTGCTTTTCTGTGCTGCTGCTAAGCAGCTTTTTGGCATATGCGCTTACACAGAACGCCCGAATCCGGGCGGAGCGTACGTCCGCAGCCCAAAACCAATGCGACCTTTTGATCGAAAAATCACTCTACCATACCAGCGACCATCGCAAGCAGGATGCCCGGCGCTACGCGCTGCAAGCTTTTGAGGTGTCGGAAACCTTGCAGGGTTATGGCGCCGCGCGTGCAAAGGACGCCTTGGCCGCTTCTTGCTACGCGGGGGACTTCTTTATTGAAACGGCGCTGGACTTTCCCGGCATTTTCCAAGCATTTCACACGTTCTCGCCGGATGGACAAAGTATTGCTGCGGCGATTTCACTCTCTGAAATTGCTTGCATGGACGCGGAAACAGGCGAGCAGCGCTGGATCGTAGCGCCGTCCCAAAATGAAGTAGCTGCCCTCTCGTGGAACGAGGACGGAAGCCTGCTGGCGATTTCCGCGCCGGTTGACGGCGCCGTCTATATTCTCGACGCGCGGGACGGAACGACAAAATACAAGGCGGATTTTTCCTACGCTTCGCACGCGGTATTCCGTGGGGAACAGGTTTTGGTCTGTCTGGACAAGGGCATTCACCTGTGGGATCTGAGAAGCAATGAGATCAAACCGATTGCGCAGGCAGGCGGTAGTTATGCGTATCATACCTCCCGCGTAAGCAGCAGCGGGGACTTTCTGCTATGGAGCTCCTGTGCGGAAGACGGCAAACTGTTGGCCGTGGATATCCAGACGTTTGAGGTGTTTGACTACCAGTCAGCGGATATGAGGGTAATGTTTGACTATAACATTTCCCCCGATGGGACACGGACGTTCATTTGCCAGTTTAATCAGCTCAGCGTCATTGACCTTGCGAAGAAAAAGACGCTGTGGAGCGCGGAAACCGCCGAGAGCGATTCCGACCCTGCGCCCACTAGCGTTTGGGCTGGCAATCGTCTGTTCATCAATGGGCAGGTCTACAACAGTGAAACCGGTCAGGCGCTGTACACGCTGGACGATTCCTGCCTTGGTGTCAGCGCGGATGGCCAGTATTTCCTTGGCGAAAAAGGGCTGTACGCCGTAGAGGATGGGACACTCTACTGTACAACACCAGGGACGCTGCTGGCGGCAGACCCCAGCGGGCATCATCTGCTGTACCGCTCGGAACAAAAGCAGGCCTATCGGGCAGTTGCTCCGGGAAAAGGCAGTCAAATAGAGATTGCGTGCTATACAGGAACATTGACCGACATCCCCGACTGGACGGAGCCCTTAAGCCCTCTTGCGCTCAACGATCCGTTTGGCCGTGAACCCCAAGGCACACGCATCTATGCTTCTCGCCTGCTCATCAGCCCAAACAGGCGGTATGCCGTTTTGATTAACGACGATTCACACATCAAAATCTTTGATTTGGACAAGAGCAACGAGCCGCTGTATCGGCTGTACGGTTTTTCATCGGGTGGGATAACCCATGTGGCAGACGCATCTTTTTCTGCGGACAGCCGGTTTGTCGCATTTGCGGGCGGGCTGGGCAATATAGCGGTGTATGAACTGGAAACAGGGAAACTGCAGCGCGCCTGGAAAGATTTGCTTACCATAAAGTCCCTGCTTGGCGTTAAGTTCAACCAAGAAGGCAGCTTGGTGATGGCAGCGGACTTTCAACTGAAAGAGTTTCGCATTTATTCGCTGACAAACGGCCTGATGCTCTATGCCATGAACGCCGCCAAGCCCGTTCAGGACTGGGGCTTTGATGAAGCGACAGGGGACGGCATCCTGCTGTATCAGGACGGTTCGGCGCTGGCAGCGGATATCTTTACATCCTCTGAGGAACTGCGCGACTATGCGCAGGCAGTGGAGCTGCCATAAACTGGAAAGGGGCACAGCATATTGCTCAAACGTTTTTTTGTTCGGTATCGGAATGTATTCACCCGCTGTCTGATCGCAGCGGGCGTTCTGGCCGCCGTCATCGGGGCAGGCCTTGTGCATTGGCCGCGTTTTTCCGGGCAGCCGCTGCGCTTTTTGTCCGTAACTGCCTACGATGTTATCAAGCTGCATACATTTTCCTCGCTGCTGGGCGTAGATGAACCCAAGCCCCTCCTGTACGATATCGCCATATGGCTGGCGCCTTTGTCCACCATGACGGCAGCCTTCTCCGCTGTCTGTGCGCTGTCTGGGCGCGCGCGGCTGTTGTTTCGGTCTTTGTTCGGCGGCGGCATGCTGATTTTCGGGCTGAATGAACAGACCATGGCCTTTGTCCACGCCCAGCGCGCGGCAGGCCATCGCGGAAAAATGCTGTGCATCGGTACGGCAGGCGCCAAAGATGCGCTGACCGAAGCGCTTGGCCGGGAAGGCGTTCTGTGCCTCCTTGCCGACATGGAAACGCTGCCCAATAGGAAGCGCCTTTCCGCCCGTCGCCTGCGCGCATACGATCGAATTGTATTGCTGGAAGAAGAGCCGCGGGCCTATGCCCTGTTGAGTTTTTTGGATCAGCAGGCCGAGCGTTTTGGGTTAAGCAGCCTTGCCGTCTTTGCAGCGTATCAGAACCCGCAACTCCATGAACATATGCAGCGCGGCTGCCGCTGGCCGCGCCTGCGCGTTAGGTGGTTCAGCCGTTCAGCCTTGGCGGTGGAGGACCTGTTAACCCAAGAAGGCTTTCATTTTTTACCCGAAAAGATTCCGACAGAAGAAAATGCAAATAAATCAGACAGTGCCAAGGCCATTGCTGATGCCATCGGAACCGCGCACCTGCTGCTGGTCGGCTTTGGTGCGCTGGGAGCGGAGTTTCTCCAGGAATATGCAAACGTAGGCGTGTTCAACCCCTTTACCCTGAACACAGTTTCCGTGCTGGCAGCCGATGCAAAAGAGCAGGTGGAGGCCTTTATCCTGTCGCACCCTGCCACTGAGCAGGTATTCGACATACAGGTCTGCGACGCCGCCTCTTCTTCCGCCGAAGCGCAACGCTATGTAGAGGAGCAGCAAAGCCAGCGGCCATTTACACATGTGATCGTCATCGAAGAAAACGCAGAAGCCGGCATGGCGTTGCTATTGCGCAATCAACAGGCACTTGCCGGATGTGTTGTCGGTTTTTATACTTCGCGTCCTGAAGATGCGCAGCTATACAAGGATGCCTTCACAGACTGCTTCCGCGTTTTCTGTCCCTTTGGGGAAAACCGCGCGGTGTACCATCCCGATCGGGTGTTTAAGGATGAAATGATGGTTTTGGCCCGCGCCTTCCATCGCTCGTATGAGCAGGCAGGGCGCGCATACATTTCGTTGGGTGCAAAAAAAACGGAGCAGGAAACAACAGACGGCTGGTCAGCGTTAAGCGAACATCTGCAACGCTCCAACCTGGCGCTTGCGCTGCACCATAAAACGAAAATCGAACTGCTGCACAGGCTGTCTGCCCAAGGGTTTGGCACAACGAAAGCGCTTCATTCGCGCTGCGCACAAACCATGCAGGGAGAAAGCCTGCTTGAAAAAGCGGAAGCGATTCTCAATGATCCGGTAACCGAATACCTTGCAGCCGCAGAGCATCGGCGCTGGTGCAACTTCCATTTGATGCAGAACTGGCGTTTCGGCGCGCGTGATGACGCGCAAAAAACCCACCCCTGCCTGGTAACGGACTGGCAAGCGTTTATCCAGGACGAGCAGCGGCGGGCGACCGTTTGCTATGATCTTTTGCCTTATCTGATAGGCGATGATAAGGGGGTAAAATGAAGGCAACCACAAGTATTTTTTTGTTATAGCATTCTAGAAAGACAATTTTGCATCTTACTTTATTTTAATTTGTCTTTGCCCATGCAAAAAACAAGAACAAGGATGTATACAAGAAAACCCAGCGGCGTTGAAGCTACTGGGTATTCTTTGGCGGAGAAGCCGGGATTTGAACCCGGGCTACGCGTTAACGTACTACTCCCTTAGCAGGGGAGCCCCTTCGGCCACTTGGGTACTTCTCCATGTGGGGAACTGGCGGAGAGAGAGGGATTCGAACCCCCGGTGCCTTTCGACATCACCAGTTTTCAAGACTGGCGCCTTCAACCGCTCGGCCATCTCTCCAGGTAACCTGCACGTCCGGCATCAAGGCCGGGATATCATACCAATGCCAAGGCATATTTGTCAACGCCAACGTGAACACAAATCTTCCGCGGAGGGATCTTCCCTCCGCGGAAGCCCATACAGACTATCAGAATAAGGCACCAGTATTAGGCCTCGCTGTCCTCCGCCTCATCGTAGGTTTGTACGTTGGCCAGGTTCTGCTTCATGATGCGCAGGTCGTTCAGCTGCTGGGACACCGTGGCGTCCACATGCTCCAGCATGTTGTTCAGGTCATACTGCGTTTGCTGGCGGACGGCCTGGGCGTGCTGGTTGGCGTTGTCCAGCAGCTCGCGGGCCTGGGCCTCAGCGCGGGCCAAAACAGTAGTCTGGCTGACCAATTCATCGGCCTGGGCCTTGGCATCCTCAATCATGTGCTGGGCACGGGTTTGGGCATCGGCCACCACGGCTTTAGCCTGTTCTTCAGCACCCTGATGGGTCTCGGCAGCATAGGCATCAGCATTGGCCTTGGTAGTCTGAGCGTAGCTGTTGGCCTCGTTGACCATGCCGGTGGCTTGAGTCTGAGCAGAGGACATGGTTTTCTGCGCGGTATCCGACGCCTTGTTCAGGATGTCCTCCTGCTGCTCGATAATCTTGGCCGCTTTTTCCAGCGAGGGGTCATAGCTGGCTAAGATACGCTTGAGCATATCCACCGCCTGTTTTTGATTGATCAGCACCGAATCGGTCAGCGGCACCTTCTTGGCGTTCTGCAGCATCAGGGTGAGCTCATCCACCAAGGCAAATACTTCGTTACGAGCCATGTTATAGTCCTCCTTCAATACGTTTAATGAAAGTGGTCGCGAAGCGCTTGCGCGACACACGGGGCAACAAAGGGGGTAACATCACCGCCAAAGGCGGCAATTTCGCGCACCAGCGTGGAGCTGGTGCCGGTCAGGTGCGGCGAAGCCGGTAAAAACAGCGTTTCCAGCCCCGGCGACAGGGTCGCATTGGCCTGGGCCATGGCGGTTTCGTGCTCATACTCCGCCAGGTTGCGCACGCCACGTACAATGATGCGGGCATTTAGGGTGCGGGCATAATCCACCAGCAAATCCTGAAACGTATCAACCTGCACGTTGGGCAGGTCAGCGCACACACATTTTAGCATATCCACGCGTTCCTGGATAGTAAACAGGCCATTCTTGTGCGGATTGTGCAAAACTGCGACAAAAAGTCGGTCAAACAGACGGGCGGCACGGGCAATAATATCCTGGTGCCCCAGCGTTACCGGGTCAAAGCTGCCGGGAAAAATGGCGATCATGTTGTCCCTCCCTGCAAAACCAGAAAGTCCACCCGCGTATCAGCATAGTCCTTGGTGCGCACAAGGCGCAGTGCGCCGGGAATCACGGGCTGCATGCGCCGGTCACGCTCCAACAGGATGAGCGCATCCGTTGTCAGCATGCCGGGCTGTGCCAATGCATCCAGCACCGGCGATGCATCCAGCCCATAGGGCGGATCGACAAACACCAGGCCGGGAACAACACCCTCTGTACGCAGCCAGGTCAGCGCGCGCTGCCAGGGCATGCACAGCACCTGGCACCGTTCCCCTACACCCAAGGAAGCGATATTTCCCTCCACTGTACGGCAGGCCCGCGGGCTGATATCGCAGAACACCGCCTGCGATGCGCCGCGGCTTATCGCCTCCAACCCCATGGCGCCGGAGCCCGCAAACAAATCCAGCACCAATTGACCCTCAACCCGTGCCCCCAGGATGTTAAACAGCGATTCCCGCGTGCCGTCCAGCGTGGGGCGTGTGTCCTGCCCTCGTGGTGCCTGCAGGCGGCGGGAGCGGAACTGCCCGCCGATGATGCGCATGGCTATACCAGCTGGGTGGGTTCTTTGGTGCGGCGGCGCTTGCGCTCCTTACGATCGCGGCGCACACGGCGCTTATGGTCGGCAGCGATGCTGCCATGCACAGCAGCACGGGCCTTGGGCCCCAGCGCATAGCCGCCGGCATAAGCCATGGGCACCAGCAGCACCAGCAGGGGGCTGAAGCGCTCCAGCCACAGCAGGTGCATGGGAACTTCGGTGCCCACGATATTGACATACGGGAACAGCAGCAACCGTACAATGATGCGCAGAACGTCCGTGACACCCATGGGGACAGTTTCGTTGTAATAGGCCAGCGCGATGCCAATGTCCTGCCGGGTGCGGTAGCTTTCCAGCCAGGACGGCAGGCCGCCCAAGTGATACCGCTGCACCTGCGCGGTCAAGGCCAGCGCCAGGGCAATCAGCACCAGCGGCAACATGCCAACCAGCACCGAAAACAAGCCTTTGAGGGGATGAAAGCAGCGGTCACGCTCCTGCTTGGGGATATCCTGGCCGTCCTGCTGCCGGGAATGGGCAATCTCAGCATAGGCAACGTCCTCTTCCCCCGTTTTCATGCCGTCCATATACAGCAGCGCGCCCATTGCCCCCAAAATAAGCGCATTGGTCACCAGGCGCAGCACAAAGTTATCAAACATCAACGCCTGACCCACAAAAATATAAAAGAACACAAATATAGCCTGATATCCCAAGATCTTTAACCCCCGGCGCGTAGCCAACGGGGAGGCCCAGTTGCCGGTCAGATAGGGCTTATAAATCAGCGAAGGCCGGTTCTTGGTGCGGTTGTTTTTTTGCATCAGGGTTCACTCCTCATCATAAATAATGGGCACGCGCTGTTTGGGTAGCATCAGCACTTCATACGGGATGGTATCCAGCAGGCGAGCCAACTCGTTGGCGTCGATGGCTTCCTCCCCATCGCGTCCCAGCAGCGTTGCGCTGTCGCCGGGCTTGGTCTGCGGCACATGGGTCACATCCACCATCATTTGATCCATGCACACACGCCCCAATATCGAACAGGAACGGCCGTGGAGCAGCACATGCCCCCGGTCAGACAAAGCACGCGGGTAGCCATCACCATAGCCCACAGCCAGCGTGGCCACGCGCATCGGGCGGCCTGCGGTGAATGTGCAGCCATAGCTGACCGAATCCCCCGGCGCAAGGTCTTTGACAAAGGCCACCTCCGCCGTCCAGAACAGGCAGGATTGCAACGGTAACTCGGTAGGCACAGGCGCGCACCCATACGATGCAATGCCGATGCGCACCATGTCGAACCGGGTGTCAGATCTTGTCAGCGCCGCTGCGCTGGCTGCCGCATGGGTTATCAGCCCGTCGGGCAACATCCCACGCAAAAACGCAAAGCGCGCAAGCTGTGCATCTGTGTAGGTTGGATCTGGGTTATCCGCATCGGCTAGGTGCGTATATACGCCGGTCAACTGTACCTTTGGCGAGCGCTGCAAGGCAGACATGCATTCCGCTACCTGTGCTGGTGTACGGGCGCCAATGCGGCCCATGCCGGTGTCGAGCTTCAGGTGCATATAGGCCGCAGTACCCGCTTGTTCAGCAGCATACTGTGCCCGCTCAATGCAGGTTGCATCCGCAACCGTCATGGTCAGCCCATGCTGGACGCACGCCTGCGCACCCTTAGCATTGACCAAGCCCAGCACCAAAATGGGGACATCGCATTGCGCCCGACGCAGCAGCACGCCTTCCTCCGCCATCGCCACACCCAACCATTGCGCGCCAGCCTCTATCGCAGCGCGCGCCATGGGCATCAGGCCATGGCCATAGGCATTGGCCTTGACCACTGCCATCAGCGCTGAAGGGGCGCAGGCCGCTTTGAGCATTGCGATGTTGTGCCTGTATGCGCCCACATGAACGCAAAGACGGGTTGCCCGAAGTTCGTCCAACAAGCCCCGGCAGGTGCCCTGCCGCCCCCTTTCTGCGCCCATGCGCTATCCCAGCAACGGTATTATTGTAGCACATACGCACGGGGCTTGTCACACACAGTCTACAGCCGCTCATCGGCAATATTTTGAGCAGGGCATGATCATTCAGCTTTATCGGAATCTGTCCTTCACATACATTCCTGAATGGCCGCTACAAGCGCACGCATATCGGCAGGGTACACATCGCCGATGTGGCCGATCCTGAACGTCGGCTTGGATGTCAACTTGCCGGGATAGATAATAAATCCGCGGGACTTCAGCGTTTCATACAATTTGGAAAAATCAAGGTTGCCCAGTTCAAATGTCGTAATAATATACGACTGGTTTTCCGGCGCAATGATGGGGCGAATGCCGATCTTTTCAAGCCCTTGCACCAGCGTTTGATGGTTTTCCATATAGCGCTTCCTGCGGGCAAGTAGTCCGCCCTCCTTGTTATACTCGTCAATCGCCTGCCTCAGCGCCAGCAGCACATTGGTGGGCGAAGTAAAACGGAACTTGCCGCCGTTCGCGTACAGGCCTTGATATTGATCGTACAGGTCAAGGCTGTGGGATAGCGAATTGCCGCAGCTTTCCTCTATCAGCGTTTTCTTGGCGATCACAAACGCCAATCCGGGCAATCCTTCCAGACACTTGTTGGCGCTTGCCGCCAGCGCATCCATATCAAGGCCAGGCATATCGATATCATACGCCGCAAAGCTTGACATCGCATCGACAAACACCTTTTTGCCGTATGACTTGGCAAGTGTTGTCAGTTCTTTCAGGGGATTGATGAGGCCGGTTGTGGTTTCGCAATGGACAAACATAACCACGGCAATGTCCGGGTCTGCTTTCAGCGTTTCTTCAACGGTCTTGAGATCGATGGGCTGGGTCATATCAAACGACAAATGATCATAGGCCTTGCCCGATTTTTCAGCAATGGTCAGCATGCGCTCTCCATACGCTCCGTTTACTAAAAACAGGATTTTTTCATTTTGCCCGCACAGGCCATTGATCATGGATTCTACCGCATAGGAGCCGCTGCCTTGCAGCAAAACCGTCGCATACGTATCGTCAGCGGCCATATGCGTAATGTCGTTCATCACCGAAGTGGTAATCGCTTTATAGGTGTCATCCCATGTGCAGTGGTCGGTGAGCATGGCGTGTTTGACAGCATGCCGCGTAGTCAGCGGGCCGGGCGTCAACAATTTGCGTTCCGCATTTTGATCAAGCTTTCGGTTGATGTCATCGACGACATCCAAAAGCTCGTTCATGTCATCTATGATATAATCTGCGCCAGCTTGATAATAGGTTGCGCGAACAATCGCTTTGCGCTCGTTTAACTCATGCTCCGACAAAGCGGCCAGTTCATCGCGTGTAAGCCCCAACTCTGACGAGCCCATGATGACGCCCACCGTCCAGCAGTTGGCATTCTTCCCCTCCGCTATATCGGCAACGGTATCCCCCACCTTTACGGCTTCCCGCGTATCTGAAATGCCAAAATGCATGAGATTGCTCCAGATCATGTACGGGTGCGGCCTTCCTTTTACCACCCGGTCAGAGGAGATGCAGTAGTCCGGCGAGTATCCCTGCTCCTCCGCTTTTTTCAGGACGCGCTCCATCATCGCGGATGTATACCCCGTTGTGGAGCCGATTTTGATGCCCCGTTCACGCAACGCGGCGATGGTTTCTATCACATGGTCCTTGATGTCGCAGTGCTGCTCGATGTTGGCAAAAAGCGTTGTTTCAAACACCTCATATGCCTTTAAAATCTGCTCCTCAGAAATGGGCTCCGGCAGCATGGCAGCAATCGCCCGCGTATGATCTATCTTTAATAACCCCATGGGCTTGCGCGCCATCTCGTTGGTGATGTCTATGCCGATGCTTTTGAACCCGTCCAAAAAGCCCTGCACCGGCGCGAAGCATCCATAGTCTATCGTGGTTCCCGCCCAATCAAAAATAACTGCCTTAACTGACTTTGCCATGTTAAACCTCCAAAATTTCTTTATATAAATTTCTTATCGTGTCTTTGCTCAATGGAACCGGATTGTTGCTCAATCTTTCTGCATTGACCGAATGTGTCAGAACATCCAAATCCGCCGCCTGTATGTTGTGGGGCGGCAGGATTTCCAGCCGTTTCAGCATGTCTTCAAAAAACAATATGGCCGCCTCATGGTTTTGCTGGCCCAGCGCGCGGGCAATGTCACCAAAGTTTTTCATGTACCGCCATACTTTGGGAAAGCAAATGGCAACCGCATGGCCATGCGGCAGCCCATACAGGGAGGTTAGCTTGTAGCTCATCGCGTGGGGCGCGGTTGTGGTGGTGATGTTGATTGCTTTTCCGGCCAAATTGGACGCCAGCAGCATATTGTGGTTGCCATCAGCTTCGTTGCGCAAGTAGCTTTCCATGCTGCTGAGGATCAGGTGGATGGCCTCTTTGGAATACTGGATACTTTCCGGCGTTGCCTTTGGGGACCACCAGGACTCCATCGCCTGGCACAACGCATCTAACATGGTGCATTTTTTCTGATACAAAGGCAGCGTTCGGAGCAAATCGGCCTGCAACACAACATAATCCGGCAAAAGTTTCTCATCGGCAATGGATTGTTTTTCACCGTTTTTGTAGATAACGGCGAAATGTGTGGCTTCGCTGCCCGTGCCGGACGTTGTAGGAACGGCCATCAGAGGCAGATCGGCACGGCTGTAATATTTTATAGCCTTTGCGGTATCAATGCTGCTCCCACCGCCAATTGCTATCATAAAATCACATCTATATTTTTTGAAAAGTTCTACTCCCGCCTGTATGTCCTCATACCGCGGGTTAGAGGTAAATTCGTTAAACCTGATAACCTTGCAAGGAAACTCAATGCCAAATGAATCAAAGGCATTATCACACACCAACAGCGGCTTTGCATCCTTGAATAGTTCAAACGCTGAAAAATCATAAAATGTCTGCTGCATTATCAGAATTCCTTTCTAATCGCTCTAACCTACTATGAAAACATCATATGAAATCTAAAACGATGTTTGAGTAAAATCTCGGTGAAAACCATCAACACATTGGAAGCCACGATGGGATTTAGCCCTTTGGCAAAAGAGCAAGCAGCCCCAAAACGAAAACAACCGCTGATACAGGGCATTGCATCACCGGCTGCGTTCTACATTGGTGGATGAGGGTGGATTCGAACCACCGAAGTCTGTGACGGCAGATTTACAGTCTGCTCCCTTTGGCCACTCGGGAACTCATCCAAGTAGGCTTGCGGTTTGATAGCAGCTTACACTATCAACTTTCAGCAACAGCGTATTTTACGCTGCGAGAAGCATAATAAGCGGTACGCCGGAAATTGTCAAGTGTTCGGATGATTTTTGTTGATTGGCCCGTTACTATTCAGCCTCCAAGTGCGGCTGGAAAAATTTTCACAAAAAATTATAAAAACCAAAAGGATTA
>JAXGRA010000015.1:0-53190 GCA_040766135.1 Christensenellales bacterium | reverse complement strand
AGTTCGCTGCGCGTCAGCACCCAAATGGCGCCGGAAACCAGCACCTGTTCGCGCCCTACCTCCAGGCGTTCGGAATGCTCGCCCGCCAATTCCTGCATGGCCACCAGCATATGACTGGGTTTCCAGCGGCCATACCGGTCACAAAAATCGCTTACAAGCAGAAAGTCTTTGGTTAATACATTCATTTTCTCACCTTCTTGCATTAAAATCAGCCACCATGTCTCGCACGATGCAGACACGCTCCAGCAAACCATCGGACGGCAGTTCATCCGAAATGCCTAAAATCAACCTGCCTTCCAGCCGGTTAAGCAGTTGATTTACCTGATCTTTCAACATAGATACCGGGTACAAATCGGAGAACAGCAGCGCCGCCACACCATCCACCAAGTACAGATCAGGGCCCAAAGCCTCTATCATTTCATCCACAGTTACATCGCCCTGCGGCTGCGGCGTAAGCGCCTCAAAGCCATCCAGCGCACAATCCTTGAGCAGCGGCAAATAATCCCGGAAATCCCCGTCAAAGTGCGAATACAGGAAAACATCCCGCTCCTTTTTGACAATATCACGCCGCTTTTCATACTCTGGTATGACATATTTTTTAAGCAGCGAGGGCGGCAATATTTTGCAATGGATGTTATCGCCGTAGTTAAGCCACTGAAGCGGGGAAGCCAGCACCGCTGCCAGATACCCCTCCTGGGATTTGGACAGCGCGTCAAAATAGGCTTCCACGGTATCGGGGCAGTCCGCCAGCAAATAGTAAGTATTTTCCACCCCAGCCAGCGATACAATCAGGTGTTGTATATTGGTGCGGCAAAGGTATGCGGCCGGCAGCCCCAAATGCCCCAGGTCACGAAACAGGCGGTCATAGGTGTCCTGATCAAAACGCCAAGTGGTGTGTTCTTCGATATAAATGTATGTTTTCAAATCCTCCTCGGTTTCCACAAACCACTTGACGGGCATGCGTCCGGGGTTGGACAAATTGCCGCGCACGACCTGATTTACCGCGCCCACTGGCGTGGTCATGATAATTTCTTCGGTCAGATCGTCTATTTTCTTCCGTGTAACGCGGATGGAATCATCCAGCAACGCCTTGAAACAATTGTTGAACTGATACAATCTGTCGGAGACGCCCAGTTTTTCGTACAGCCCTTTTCGATCCAACCCGGTATAGCCTGGAGGCAAAGGTTGGTTGGTGTATTCGCGGTCTTCATACCAGCAGTTGATGCGCGGCTGCCAGATGGTTTTGCCATTAGCCGTGCCCTTGAGAATTTGATGCTGTAAATCAAAGAAATTCATATATGCCCCCTGTAGTCAGCCGCGATGATACCGTTGCTTGCTCCACGTATCTGTTATATCCCTTTTCGTGATATGCAGCGGGCCGACCCAGTACGGATCGGCCCGCTGCAGCAACTGCATTTATTTCGCCAACTCTACACTGCGTGTTTCTCGGATAACGTTCACCCGAATCTGTCCCGGGAACTCCATTTCGTTTTCGATGCGGCGGGCAATTTCCTTGGCCAGCACACGGGTGCCTTCATCGTTGACATCCTCAGGCTTGACCATGATGCGCACCTCGCGCCCGGATTGAACGGCAAAGCATTTCTCAACCCCGGCGAAGCTGTTTGCAATTTCCTCCAGCTTGGTCAGGCGCTTGATGTAATTCTCCAGCGATTCACGGCGGGCACCGGGGCGCGCTGCACTGATGGCATCCGCAGCCTGCACCAGAATGGCTTCCACCGTCTGCGGGTCAACATCGTTATGGTGGGCCACGATGGCGTTGATGACCTCCGGGCTTTCACGATACCGGCGCGCCAAATCACCGCCCAGTTGGATATGGGTGCCCTCCTGCTCATGGTCCACGGCCTTGCCAATGTCATGCAGCAGCCCTGCGCGCTTTGCCAGCTGTACATCGGCGCCCAGTTCAGCCGCCATTACACCGGCCAGATGGGATACCTCAATGGAGTGGCGCAGCACATTCTGACCATAGCTGGTGCGATAACGCATGCGGCCCAGCAATTTCACCAGTTCGGGATGCAGGCCATGCTGCTGTGTTTCAAAGACAGCCTGCTCGCCAGCTTCCTTGATCTTTTCGTCTACTTCCTTGCGCGCTTTTTCTACCGATTCTTCAATGCGCGCAGGATGGATGCGGCCATCTGCCAGCAACTTTTCAATGGCGATGCGCGCAATCTCACGGCGGATGGGGTCAAACGCCGATACAATAACGGCCTCCGGCGTGTCATCGATGATCAGATCCACGCCGGTTGCAGTTTCCAGCGCGCGGATGTTGCGGCCCTCACGGCCAATGATGCGGCCTTTCATGTCATCGTTGGGCAATTCAATAACCGATACCGTGGTTTCGGCCACATGATCCGCCGCGCACTTTTGAATGGCCAGCGCAATAATATTCCGGGCTTTTTTCTCGCCTTCCTCACGCGCCTTGGCTTCAATTTCGCGCACCGAGGCAGCGGCATCATGATACGCATCTCTTTGTACCCGCGCCACGATTTCCTGGGTGGCTTCATCCTTGGTCAGGCCGGCAACGCGCTCCAATTCCGACGCCTGCTTGTCACGCAGCTCCTCAGCTTCGTCCAGGCGCGTCTGGATTTCCTCGCTGCGCTGGTTCATGCGCTCCTCGCGCTTTTCTAAGTTGTCCAGTTTTTTGTCCAGCGTTTCTTCGCGCTGCGCCACACGGCGTTCGGCACGTTTTTGCTCTTCACGGCGGTCCAGAATTTCTTTGTCCAGCTCGCTTTTCAGGCGCAGCACTTCTTCCTTAGCTTCTAAGATTTTCTCTTTCTTCTGATCTTCGGCCTTGCGGGTAGCATCGTCCAACAATTCCTTAGCATACTGTTCTGTTCGGCCGATTTTGGTTTCTGTCACCTGCTTGCGGTATGCAAAACCGATGCCTGCACCGGCCACAGCCGTTGCCAACGCAATCAGGATGGTCACATAAATGGGCATGCACGCTCTCCTTCTTTGGTGTTTCTCATTTTCATTTTCTCCGGCGTCCCATAAAAAAGCCGCCCGGAATATGTCCGTACGGCTCAACAGTTTATACACGGATAAAGTTATCCTGAAACGGGGTACACCCTGACGCAGGTCAAACAGTCATGTGCTTGCGTTATATACCAGCAACGCGGCGGAAGTTCCGAACGCGTGGCAGGGGCTTGTAACTGTATGAGGCAAAGAGTGCATCCGCAGAATGCGGTTCCCTTCAAATCAGTACTCGGCGTATATCCAAACCGGTGCGCCTCTGCCCACGCAGCGACGCTTGAGCACCGGACACTCTTATTTTACGGTGAATCCGGACGCATTGTCAAGGGGATATTGTTGGATGCATGCAAGCATAGATATGCAAAGAACCGCATTTCTCCACCCAGGCAAAGGATACCTAGCCTGCCTGACCAACGCAACACACCAAATCAGGCCCTTTCCCTCTGGTAAAGGAATCACTCGTTCTTTGCCGAGGGGTATAAATCAGCCTGGACAACGCTTGTCGAAGTACATCATGTATTGCTGCCAGTCATATCTGCTCATAAAATGCTTGCCGGAGCGCATATGGTAGCCGACATTTCCTTCGTGTAAATGTTCGTTTGCGCCGATCATTTCACCTGTCGGGTTCACCAGGCCAGTCATACCCAGCAGATCATAGGCATCCGAGGCCAGCTTGGCTGCCATAAATTCGCTGTACGGATCAGCCCATGTATCCTCCTCTGCGCTTGCTACATACAGCTTCCGGGGAGCCATGAGCGCCAGCAACTGGTGCTGATCAAAGGGCATCTCATGCTCGCGGTCAATATACTTCTGATAATTGCCGCAAAACCAGTACGGAAAACTCTTGGTAATTTCCTTAATATGCTCGCCTTGCTTGCCGCGGGTAACAGCCGCACCGGAGCAGCCGGAGTTGTTGGAGCAGCCTGCAGCAAAACGTTCATCCTGCACAGCAGTCCAGATTGCCGTTTTGCCCAGGCGGGAATGGCCGATGGCATAGATGCGGCTTTTATCGACCTGCGGCAAGGTCTGCACATAGTCCATCACACGGCTTGCAGCAAACGCCCACATGCCAATCTTGCCCCAGTCCGTGGCAGGATCGTTGCGAGGGTACAGCGCCGCCAGGCCGCTTTCAAAGTTATCATTCTTGTCCAACGTTACATCATCGTAGCAGAAGGTAGCCATGGCATAGCCGCCATCCACAATCTCCTCAATGGGGCCGTAACGGCCATTGGGATACGGCAGAAAGGAGATATACAGGAACATGGGCAGCGGATGATCCGCATAGGGCAACACAATGTTTGCAGTAAAAGAGAATTCACCACGCGGCGTATCAAAGCTCAACTTCACAGGATAGCTGTCCGCCTTGCCGGCCCAGGCGTTGCTCTCATACGGGCCTTTTTCGGCGCGCACGCAGGCCGGAGCGGGCGGTGTAATGCCGTATTCCTCACGCATGAACAGTTGAATAGTCTCATTGCGATACGCTTCCCAGTCTTCCTTTTTTAGGTCCGGTGGAATCGTCGGGGGAAGCTTGCGTGCCAGCACATCATCTAAAAACATATTCTTACCTCCAATATTTGATTCACAAATCAGCTTTTCACACCACCAATCATAACACCTTTGATAACCTGTTTCTTCCCAAAAGCTTTGACAATCTGGGCGATGCGGTGATAGTCGTCCGTCAGGATGGTATCGATACCCATGGTGAGAAAACGTTCTGTTTCCTCGGGATCGTTCGACCAGCACACATTGCAGCGGATGCCGTGCGCATGCGCTTTGTCGATCATTTCCTGATTGAAATAGGGCTTGAACAATTGCACCTTTTTGATGCCCAGCTCAATGGCCCGATCCACAAGGTCCCAGGGATCATCGCCAATCAGCACACAGCAGGCGATATCCGGCGCAACTTCCTGAATGCGCTTGAGCAGCGGCACGTTGCCGGTGCTCAGATATACCCACTTGCGGCAGTCATATCTATCAATCAGAGCGATGATTTTTTCAAGATATGCATCCTCATATGAATCGTTGTTGTTAAGGGTTTTGATATGGATGTTCATGATGGTCTGGCAGGCAAATTTCTTGAGGATGTCCTCAAAGGTCAATATTTGCATGCCCGCAAACTCCGGGGCAAATTTACTGCCGAAGTCTAACTTGCGCAGTTCCTCCAGGGTATGATCGTATACATATCCTTCGCCATCAGACAGGCGCTCCAGATGGTCGTCATGGATGGATACAATTTCGCCATCCTTGGTCCACCACAGGTCAAACTCAATTTCCTCCGCGCCCATCGCAACGGCTGCGCCGTAGGCCGGCATGCTGTTTTCCGGGGCAACGCTGATAAAGCCGCGATGCGCGCAGGTGCGCGGATAGCCCATCCATTCCTCCGGCGGAACGATGCTGCTGCCGGCGGGGCGATATTTCCACGGGCGGCGGCCAAGGTCGATATACTCATGATGCGCGGCATCGGGGTTACCAAAGCCTGCGGGCTTGTAATACTTTTTGTTGGGATCAATCTCTACCGTTTCCAGGCCGGTGCGGCTTTTCATGTCCAGCAGCACTTCGCCATCGGGCGCGATGACGCAGCTGCCCCCGCCCAGGTCGGTGTCCTCACCCATGCTTACCGAGGAGCGCACCACATACGCATTGCAGTTATAGGCACAGAAGCGGTTAATCACCTCCAGCGCGCTCTGCCTGTCGCTGCGCTGATGGCTGCAGCCGATGATGATATCCGGATACTGGCGGGCGATGGCGGGAAACGCCTCATAGAAATAAAAATCGTAGCAGGTCAGGAAGCAGTAGCGCACACCGTCAATCTCAATGACTGTTGGGGCCGAGTGCTCCAAGGTATAATCATTGACTAGGCCATACACCGAAACCTCACTGGGTGTCAGATGCTGTTTGAAATACTTGCCCACAAGGTTGCCTTTGCGATCAATAGCAAACGTTGTATTGTACAGCCCCTTTTCATTTTGATCGTGGGCATTGAAGAAAACCACCGTGTTGCAGCGCTTGGCCGTTTCACAAGCTTTTTCAAAGGCGCGGTCAAAGTACTTGCTGCGGCTTTGGGCAAGCTCCTGCGCCGAATGCGCCATGCAGGGCACGTCCACATATTCCGGGAATACAATCAAGTCCACAGAGGGATCGCAGCGGTCAAACGCTTCCATCTCCAAATCAAAGTACGCATCCGATTGGGAAAAGTCGGTGGAATATGGCGGCTGGAAAACACATACTTTCATGGTGCGTTTCTCCTTTGCATCATAATAGACAGGCGCAGCACATAACTGGACAAAGTGCTCACCAACATAATGAGGGAAAAAAACAAAAAATACAACAAACAAGAATATAATACTTAAAAAGTAGTGACACAACATCTTCAATTACTTACACGACATAAAACACCACACAGTTCCTAGAAACCATTCTGTCTATTCTCTGTTGTTGAGCGTTTATCCGCACTTGACAATTTGTTTCAATACATGTATAATTATTCTGAAAATAAACTTATTGCTATTAAGCAATTTATGAAGCAGCATTGGCTTTGTTTGAGGTTACTGTATAGTTTATGGCTTGCCGTTTATAATTCTAGATATATATGTTAATAAAGGAGATAGTGATGCAGGAATGACTCAAACTATTAACCTCAAGCTAAAGAAAAGAAACAAAGAGGGATTTAAATACTTCATGTATATCATCCCTGGTCTTATATTGGTGATGCTGTTTGCATACAAGCCTATTGCCGGATGGGTATATGCTTTTACGAATTATAAGCCGGGTATGAGCTGGGACAGGATTGATTTTGTTGGTTTGAAGAATTTCACCAGAATGTTTGCCAACCCGGCACAGAGGGCACAAGTGGCTCAGGTTATGGTGAATACATTTGCCATGGCGGGTCTTGGACAGTTGACTGGCCCATTGGCTATGGCATTTGCGATTTTTCTGAATGAAATGAATTCTAAGCGATGTCAGCGCTTGGTACAGACCATAACAACGCTGCCGCACTTTATTAGCTGGGTTATCATGTATTCGATGGTTTATTACATGCTGTCCACCAGCGGCTTTGCCAACACAGTCCTGAAAAATCTTGGGATGATTGAGCAGCCTATCAATTTCCTTGCGACAGCCGATTATACCTATCTTAAAATGTTCTTATATGGAACGTGGAAGGGATTGGGCTGGAGTGCGATTGTGTATCTGGCGGCCCTTGCGGGCATCGATCAGGAGCAATATGAGGCCGCCATGATTGATGGCGCAAATCGCTTTCAGCGAATTTGGCATATCACAGTCCCAGGCCTTTTGCCTACTTTCTTTGTTCTGTTTATCATGGGGATTGGCAACTTCCTAAACACCGGCATGGAGCAGTACTATGTGTTCCAAAACGCTATGAATAAAGAGTTCATTCAGGTGCTTGACCTATATGTATACAATCAGGGCATCGGCCAGGGTAACATTCCGTTTGCAACGGCGGTTGGAATGCTGAAGTCGATCGTTGCATTGGTACTATTTATTGCAGCCAATACGGTTAGCAAGGCCATCCGCGGAACAAGCGTATTTTAAGAAGGGAGGGTGAAAACATGGCAAAAAAGAGAGTTGATGCGATCAAGATGAGCACGGGCGAAAAAGTGTTCCAGGCAATCAACTACACAATCTTCCTTTTGTTCACCCTGCTTTGCCTGTATCCGTTCTATTTTCTGCTGATTAATTCAGTCAGTGACGGCACCATGGTTGATTTGGGGCGTGTTCTGCTTTATCCGATCGGATTTTCTCTGGAAAACTATCGGAACATTCTAACATTGCCTAATTTCGGTAATTCTGCACTTATTTCTGTACTACGTACTGTGGTGGGCACGGCCGGTAGTGTGTTTGTAACGGCCTATATGGCGTATTTCTTTACCAAACGCGATATGTGGCACTATAAGTTCTGGTATCGTTTCGTTATTGCCACGATGTATTTCAGCGCCGGTCTGATTCCCGGTTACCTTAATATTAAGAGCCTTGGCATGCTCAACACCTTCTGGGTATATGTTATCCCCGGCCTTTTGAGTGTGTATAACATGGTGCTCATTAAGACCTATATCGAGTCAATCCCGGCTTCCATGGAAGAATCGGCCGAAATTGATGGGGCAGGTGTGCTGACCAGATTGTTCAAGATCATTATTCCATTGAGCATTCCGATCCTGGCGACTGTTACGCTGTTTTCAGCGGTTGGTCAGTGGAACAGTTTTATGGATACACTTTTGTACATCACAAATGATAAACTATATACCATGCAGTATCTGCTCCAGATGTATTTCCGTCAGGCGGATGTTATTTCCAAGCAGATCGCCAGCGGCATATCATCGGCCGAAAGCATTGCACAGGCTTTGAGCCCCACCACCATCCGACTGACCATTACTGTAATTGTAACCGTTCCGATTCTTTGCGTATATCCGTTCGTACAGCGGTATTTTGTCAGTGGCATCATGATCGGCGCGGTTAAAGGATAAGAGAATCTTTTGTCGCAGGCCCGGCGACATGAAGATAGCGCGGTCATGTATCGCGCGAAATAATAAAAGGAGGACTTCCAAATGAGTAAGACTTTGAAGAAGAGCGTTGCGTTGGTAGTTGTTTGCCTTATGCTCATTCCCATGATGGCAAGTTTTACCGCCTTTGCAGATGAAGCCAAGGGAGTAGTCACCATCGATTATTACGGCATGCAGAACAACCGCTCCAGCATGGACGGTTTTATGAACGACTATCTGGAGAAAAAGATCGGTGTTCGCGTTAATGTTATCCCGTGGGATAATGACAAGACGCAGGCTCTGCTAGCTGGTGGCGATTTACCGGATATCGGTCGCTACTATGTCAACAATAGTTTTTTTCCTGTAGTGCAAACCGGTCTGGTTATGGATTTGTCGGATTATACTGATAAATTCCCGAACCTAACCGAAAAATGGCCCCAAGCCATTGACTTTGCCCGTAACGTGATTTGCCAGGGCGAAGGCCTGTACTGCGTACCGTTGGAAATTGGCACCTATAACAGCATGCCGATTGATACCGGCACCTATGCCTGTCAGGTTCGCTGGGATGTTTATAAGGCGCTCGGCTGTCCGGAAGTCAACAATACAGATGATCTGATTGCTTTGATGAAAGCGATGATGGAATACATGCCCGAACTCGAAGACGGCACCAAGACCTGGGGGCTGGCTGCTTTCCCCGAGTGGGACGGCTCCAATCAGATGTCTGCCACCGGCAAGATTGCTGACATTTCAGGCGTTCAGATGAACATCGGCAACTCCCTGATGGAGTATGACATTCCCAACGATGAGCTGCGCAAGCAGATCGACAAGGACAGTACATACATCAAAGGCGTCAAGTTCCTGTTCGACTGTCAGCAGGCAGGCGTTCTGGATCCTGACTCTGTTACCCAGACGTACAACGCCACCCAGGCAAAGTATAAGTTGGGTTCCATCATGGTCGCCATGACTGGCAACTATGTTGATTCCTACACCAGCGCCCACGGTGATGACGATCCTGCAAACGGCTATATGCCTTTGGTCAACGACTGGATCAAGCCGGTTGTGAATGGCCCGCAGGTGATCGGCGGCAGCAATACCTCCATCATCGCGGTCAGCGCTTCTACTGAAAAATTGGATGCTTGTCTGGCTTTTATCAACGAGATGTATGATGAGCACACCATGCTGACCATGTACAACGGCCCGCAGGGCGAGATGTGGGACGTTGTGGACGGAAAACTGGTTTCTCTGGAAGGCTTTGAGAACATGCGTACCACCGGTTCTCATAAACTGGAGAGTGGCGAAGTGCTGGAAAACGGCCAGTTCTGGTCTGCCTGGGGATGGACGAATGATACCCTGACCTCCTATGGCGAACCCGTCCGTCAGGGTGAATGGTCCACCACGGCGCTGGCCAACACCAGCAGCAAGGTTTACGAAGAGTGGCGTGCTTATTCGGGCTATCAGCTCCCCATCGAGGCTTACAAGGATAAGGGTACGCTGAACTATAGAGCGCTGGCAACCCGCTTCATGCCTCCGCTGGACGATGATATGCAGATGATTCGCACCTCTGTTGGCGAGGTCGTTGTAGCCGAGTCCTGGAAGATGGTTTATGCCAAGGACGAAGCAGAGTTCTGGAGCATCTTTGAGGGCATGCGCGAAAAGTGCGAAGGCCTGGGCATCGCGATGCTTGAAGAAGCCTGTGTTGCAAACTGGGACGTTGCGAAGGCAGCGGCTGCTCCCTACGAACTCAAGTAATTACTGCTTTTAAGCGTTTATACGTGAAACGGGCGGAAAGGGCACCGCACCGTTTCACATACGCAGGAAATCAATAGAAGCTAAGCAACAAACACCCCGGTTTGCCTTATGGAAACATGAGGCAAACCGGGGTGTTGATTAAACAATAACAAAACCGCAGAACATGTCTGCGGTCAGGCTGGCACCTGCCAGATTGCGTGGAGCTGATGACCAGAATCGAACTGGTGACCTCATCCTTACCAAGGATGCGCTCTACCGGCTGAGCTACATCAGCACGCAAGTGGCAGTATACACAGGATAAGCGGAAAAAGCAAATGTTTTTTGAGTTGTGTATATTTTCCTGCCTTTTTTGCTTTTATATTATTTCCACAGCCCGTCAGGATACTGTCCGCTGGCTGTCAGCTCGCGCAGCGCGGATTCCACGCGCGGGCGGTCGGCCTGGTTGGTCACGCCAAACCAGCTATCGGTGGTGGATGCCACTTTTACGGTGGCCTTTCCGGCGTTCAGAATGTCGCTGACCACGCCCGGCAGATAGTATTCGGCCTTGAGCGGGTTGGTCTGTTGGGCTTGCGTCAGGAAATCGGCAAAGCCAGCTTCGGCATGGGTGATGAAATCCGTGGTAAAGCCCCAGATGTTCATGGATACCGTGGTGTCGCCGGGCAGCTTGTAGTAGGTTTGCCCATCCTTGGTGTACAGGGGGCCGTCCGTGGTGGAGATGATGTGAGTCAACTCCTCCACATCCTGCAGGTAGTTGTTTTCATCCACCAGGCAGCGCCCGCGCGATACATAGCCGTATTCCGACAGCGTGTTGGCCAGCGAATAGCCCACCATCGTGTAGGAACCGGGCTGCTGGTTGGCGCTCAAGAAGGTATACATATGCTGCAGCGCCTGGCGGCCATAAAAGTCATCGCCATTGAGCGCGCAGAAAGGCGCATCAATGACATCCTTGGCGCACAGCACGGCATGCGCCGTACCCCACGGCTTGCTGCGCCCCTCTGGAACCGTAAAACCTTGGGGCAGCTTGTCAATTTCCTGCAGGGCGTAGTGTACTTCCATGCGGTTTTCTACGTTCTTTCCCACGATTTCACGGAAATCGTCCTTGATTTTGCCGTTAACGATAAACACTACACGCTGAAAGCCGGCACGCAGCGCATCAAAAAGCGAATAGTCAATCAGGCTTTCGCCATGGGCGCCAAACGGCGTCATTTGCTTTAAGCCCCCAAAGCGGCTGCCAATGCCCGCCGCCAGCACAACAAGAATCGGTTCTTTCATTAGACAAGCCCTCCTGATGATTACTACCTGGAGTATACACCAGGTTGCAGTGAATGCAAATCTGCAATCTAATATTCCTCATAGTTTCGACAAAACCGGCGAAAAAGGTTGCAATATCGCCGCATTGTTTATAAAATTGTGCAACACGGTGGCTTAAAAGAACCACAACGAACCGATTTCATCGTCGCACCGGGATTGCCCGGTACCCGTCTTATAACCCAAAGGAGGAACACCATGAAACAACTGCGGCGTATCTTCATGCTCACCTTGGCCCTGCTGCTGGCCGTTTCACCTGCGTTGGCAGCATGCGTGCACAACTGGGTGTCCACCGGCACCAAGATGGCCGCTACCTGCACCGATGGCGGCTATGAGGTTTTTCTCTGCACCCTGTGCGGTGCCACCAAAACCCACACCGAAGCTGCCTTGGGCCATGACCCCGGCGCATGGAAGGTGAAAACACAACCTTCCTGCACCGCCAACGGCGTATCTCACCAGCCCTGTAACCGTTGCGGCATCGAACTGGACAGCAAGCCCATCCCCGCACTGGGACATGATCCGGGCGCATGGCAGGTAAAATTCGCAGCCGCCTGTGACGTGGCCGGGGTTTCTCACCAGATTTGTAAGCGCTGCGGGACTGAGCTTGCCACTGCTGTCATCCCTGCCCTAAGTCATAACTGGGGCGCATGGGCTCACGTTCTCATACCCACCTGCACCTATCCCGGCTATAACGAGCGCTCTTGCAGCCTTTGTGGCCGGGTGGAACGCGTCAGCGTGGCCGCCACCGGCCATGCCTGGGGTGCCTGGGGCGTAGGCCTCGTCGCTACCTGCACCCATTCCGGCTATGAGCAGCGCCTGTGCCCGGTATGCAACAGCGTGGAATACAAGACACTAAATGCCCTAGGGCATGACTGGGGTGGCTGGAGCAACACCAAGGCCCCCGCCTGCGAAGTGCCCGGCACCAATGAACGCACCTGCAACCGCTGCGGCATCAAAGAAATCCAGGTGGTGCCCGCACTGAAGCACAACTGGGGCCCTTACATCACCCTCAAGCCTGCTTCCTGTGGCGTTACCGGCCTGAGCGAACGCGAGTGCAGTATCTGCCACGCCAAGCAACAGATGAAGCTCAAAGCTTTCACCCATGCCTTTGGTCCCTGGAGCACTACCCTGGCGCCCACCTGCACCACCAAAGGCAGTGAAAGCCGCACTTGCGCCCTATGCGGCACTGTGCAAACCCGCGCCGTGAAAGCAACCGGCCATAAAAGCGACGGCATATGGCAGGCCACCCGCGCTGCTATCACCCGCCGCAAGGGCGAGCAGGTAACCCACTGCACCGTCTGCGGTCAGGTGGCTCGCACCAGCACCTATGTACAAAGCAGCGCCTTCCGCTATGATACCGTCGCCCAGGCCTACGGCCCCATGGCCGGGCAAATAAGCCCTGCTCTGGCTGGTCTCACGCAGCGTCTCATCGTGCTGGATCCATCTGTGGATGGCACCTACCGCTTCCCCCTGGTCGCCGAGGAAGCCTACCAAGTCGGCTGGGTCACCATCACCGTGGCAGGCGGCACCCTGACCGTGCGGGTGGACAAACTCTCAGAGCCCACATGGCTTAAGAATCTTGCCTGGCAGCTGTATAGCGGCCCGGACAGCGTCTCTGTTCTCACCTCCGCCTCTCAGCCTTTCGGTCAGCCTGTGGCGGTCTCCGGCCCCTTGGCCATCATCGCCTTGCGTGCCGACTGCAACTACTACCGCGGCAATGAGAACAAGCCCTTCAGCGATGGCCTCGTCGCTCAGGATGGCATTCACAACTGGGCTCAGGTTGCCGAGCAGATGATAGAATTAGTAGCTGAAAAGTAACAAAAAACGAAGAAGCAGTCACTTTTTAGCGCTGTCCCGTAATTTGCGGGGTAGCGCTTGTTTGAATAATGGTTCATGAACAGTCGAACTCTGTCTTCAACTTTATCCATTTCGGCATGCTAAGCATTGCAGCGGCGGCACACATGTCGTATAATAGCAAGCGGGATGATTTTCGCCCATAGGGCAGAAATCCACCGGGAGGGAAGCGTGAACGATTTTCCCTGGGGAACTTTACAGCAGATAGCGCCGGATCAGGTGCGCGACATTGTATGCCGCGCCATGGTGATGGACCATGTGGGCACCACCGCGCCCATTGGCCGACGCATGCTGTCTGGGTACTTAGGCCTGCCGGAGCGTGAGGTGCGTGCAGCAGCCGATGCCCTGAGGGACGAAGGCCTGCTGATCTACCAGCCCACCGGCATGATGCTAAGCCCTGAGGGGCAGGCCATGCTGCCGCAGGTACGCGCGCTGTGCCGCGCATTCAGCGGTGCCAATGACTTAGAGGCGCAGCTAAGCCGCGCGCTGGGCATTGAGCATGTCACGGTGGTGCCCGGCGATGCAGACGCCAGCCGGGGTGTGCTGCGCGAATGCGGCCGTGCCGCCGCCCAGCGCCTGCGCCAGATGGTCAAGGGCGGCATGACGGTGGCCATTTCCGGCGGCAGCACCATGTACGAGCTGGCCCGCCTGATGACGCCCGGGCCAGCCAACGTGATGGTGGTGCCCGCACGCGGCGGCTTTGGCACCTCCACTGCCATTCAGGCCGACAGCGTGGCCGAGGAGCTCGCCCGCAACATGAAGGCCACCTGCAAGCTTTGTCACCTGCCCGACGGCCTCAACGCACACGCGCTGGAGGAAATGCAAAAACTGCCCGACATCGCCGAAACCATCCGCCTGATGCGCTCGGCTGATATCGTGGTGCACGGCATAGGCCGCGCCGATGAAATGTCGCGCCGCCGGGGCATGACCGCCCGCCAGCAGGAAGAGCTGGCCGCCTTGGGTGCGCAGGGCGAAGCGCTGGGCGATTTTTTTGACGAGCAGGGTGCCATCGTGCAAAGCAACCCCTCCGTCAGCACCGAGCTGCGCACCCGCAACCCCGGGGCGCGCACACTGTGGGCGGCCGCAGGCTCGCGCAAGACCATGGCCATCTTAGCTGCCGCGCGCCATCAACCGCCGCATTCATTGGTCATCGACGAGGCAGCCGCCCGGCAGATGATCAAGCATTTAACCTAAGCGATCAAGGCATGTGCCTTCATCATATAGACCACACAAAGGAGAAAAAAGATGAGCAAGAAGACAGTCCGGGACATCAATGTGCAGGGCAAGCGCGTGCTGGTACGCGTAGACTTCAACGTGCCGATGGATGACAACGGCAACATCACCGACGAAAACCGCATCGTGGGCGCGCTGCCCACCATCCGTTACCTGCTGGACAACAAGGCCAAAGTGGTGCTGTGCAGCCATATGGGCCGCCCCAAGGGCGAGTTTAAGCCTGAGTTTTCCCTAAAACCCGTGGCCAAACGCTTAGGCGAACTGCTGGGGCAGGATGTCAAAATGGCCGCCGATGTGATCGGTGAGGATGCCGACAAGGTCGTAGCCTCGCTCAAGGACGGCGAAGTGGCGCTGCTGGAAAACCTGCGCTTCCATAAGGAAGAGGAAAAGAACGACGCTGAGTTTGCCAAAAAGCTGGCCTCCTATGCCGACATTTACGTCAATGATGCCTTTGGCACCGCGCACCGCGCGCATGCCAGCACCGAGGGCGTGGCGCACTATCTGCCCGCCGTGTCCGGTTTCCTGATTGAAAAAGAGCTGAAATTCTTAGGCGGCGCGCTGGAAAACCCCGAGCGTCCGTTTGTGGCCATCTTGGGCGGCAAAAAAGTATCCGACAAAATCGGCGTCATCAACAACCTGCTGGAAAAGGTTGACGTCCTGATCATCGGCGGCGCCATGGCCTACACCTTTGTCAAGGCGCAGGGCGGCGACATCGGCTCCAGCCTGCTGGAAGCCGACAAGGTAGACTACGCGCTGGAAATGATCAACAAGGCGCGCGAAAAGGGCGTCAAGCTGCTGTTGCCGGTGGACACCGTTGTGGCCGACAGCTTCGGCGAGGATGCCAAGACGCAGGTTGTGGATACCAACAAAATCCCCGAAGGCTGGCAGGGCCTGGATATCGGCCCCAAAGCCTGCGAGGCGTATGCCGAGCAGATCAAAAAGGCCAAAACCGTGGTGTGGAACGGCCCCATGGGCGTGTTTGAATTGGCACCCTTTGCCGCAGGCACCAAGGCCGTGGCCGAGGCCATGGCCAACAGCCAGGCCATCACCATCGTGGGCGGCGGCGACAGCGCGGCGGCCGTGGTGCAGATGGGCTATGGCGACAAGGTAACCCACATTTCCACCGGCGGCGGCGCATCGCTGGAGTTCTTGGAAGGCCTGGAGCTGCCCGGCGTGGCGGCGCTCAACGACAAGTAATATTGCACCCTCCGGGGGCTAATTCCCCGGAGGGCACCATAGATAATAAGGAGAGAGACATGCGTACACCCATTATCGCCGGCAACTGGAAAATGAACATGACCCCCAAGCAAGCCACCCAGCTGATTGAGGAATTAAAGCCTTTGGTGAGCGACACCAAGACCACCGTGGTGGTTTGCGTGCCTGCCATCGACATCCCCGCCGCCAAGCAGGCGCTGCGCGGCAGCAAGATCAAGCTGGGCGCGCAGAACGTGCACTTTGCGGAGTCCGGCGCTTATACAGGCGAACTGTCCGCCCAGATGCTCAAGGAAGCGGGCGTTTCCTATGTCATCATCGGCCATAGCGAGCGCCGTCAATACTTTGGCGAGACCGACGAAACCGTCAACAAGCGCACGCGCGCGGCCGTAGCCGCCGGCCTCACCCCCATCATCTGCGTGGGCGAGCTGAAAGAGCAGCGCGAGGCCGGGTACACCGACGCGCTGGTCACCTATCAAACCCTGATCGCCTTAACCGGCCTGACCCCGGCCGAGGTGCGCAAGGTCGTCATCGCCTATGAGCCGGTGTGGGCCATCGGCACGGGGCTGACCGCCAGCGATGAACAGGCCAACGAAACTATCGGCGTCATCCGCAAGGCCATCGCGGCCAAGTACGGCAAGGCCGTGGCCAACCGCGTGCGCATTCAGTACGGCGGCAGCATGAAGCCCTCCAACGTCAAGGGCCTGATGGCGCAGCCTGAGATCGACGGCGGCCTGATCGGCGGCGCGTCGCTCAAGGCCGAAGACTTTGCCAAAGTCGTCAACTTCGACAAGTAAGGAGATAGCATGGGCAAGAAAATGACCGCCCTGATCATCATGGACGGTTTTGGCTTGAACGATAACCCCGTAGGCAATGCCATCACTACCGCAGGCACGCCAAACTTAGACGCGCTCAAGGCGCGCTTTCCCCACACGCAGCTGGGCGCCAGCGGCATGGACGTGGGCTTGCCGGATGGTCAGATGGGCAACAGCGAAGTGGGGCACCTGAACATTGGTGCCGGGCGCGTGGTGTTTCAGGAGCTGCCGCGCATCACCAACGACATCCAGACCGGCGCGCTGTACAAAAACGAAGCGTTGCTGTGGGCGATGGACGGCGCCAGGGAAGCCGGCACCGCGCTGCACCTGATCGGGCTGCTGTCCGACGGAGGCGTGCACAGCCATAACACCCACTTATATGCGCTGGTAGACATGGCTAAACGCCAGGGGCTGGACAAAATCTATATACACTGCCTGATGGACGGCCGCGATGTGCCGCCCACCAGCGGGCTGGGGTATCTGAAAGAGCTGGAAGAACAGCTCACCGCCATGGGTGCGGGCAAAATTGCATCCGTGCAGGGCCGCTTTTACGGCATGGACCGCGACAACATCTGGGAGCGCGTCAAGTTAGGCTATGACGCCATTGTGTTGGGCCAGGGCGTGCGCGCCTCCAGCGCGCTGGAAGCCATCCAGCACAGCTATGATACCGGCGTAGTCGATGAAATGATGATCCCCGCCGTCATCATGGACGGCGATAAGCCGGTAGCCACCGTACAGCCGCAGGATAGCGTTGTGTTCTTCAACTTCCGCCCCGACCGCGCACGGCAGTTGACCCGCGCGTTTATTGAGCAGGACTTTGATCATTTTCCGCGCGCCAACGGCTATATCCCCGTGCGGTTTGTGACCATGACGCAGTATGACGAAACATTCACCAACCTGCGCGTGGCCAACCCGCCCACCCGACTGACCCGCACGCTGGGCGAATACTTGGCAGAAATGAACCTGACACAGCTGCACATCGCCGAAACGCAAAAATATGCGCACGTCACGTTCTTCTTCAACGGCGGCGTGGAACCGCCCAACCCCGGCGAGGATCGCGTGCTTATCCCCTCCAGCCAGGTCAAGACCTTTGACTTAAAGCCCGAAATGTCGGCACCGGAGATCACCGAAGCCGCACTGGAGCTCATCGCTTCCGGGAAGTATGACGTGATGATCCTGAACTATGCCAACTGCGACATGGTGGGGCACACCGGCGTGATGAGCGCCGCCGTCAAGGCCGTGGCCGAGGTTGACCGCGGTGTGGGCATATTGGTAGAGGAAATCCTGCAGCGCGGCGGGCGCGCGTTTGTCACCGCCGACCATGGCAACGCCGACCAGATGATCAACTACGAAACCGGCGAACCCTTCACCGCGCACACCACCAACCCCGTGCCCTTCATCGCCTGTGACCCGGCGCTGGTGGGCAAACCCCTGCGCAATGACGGCCGCCTGGCCGACATCGCGCCCACCATGCTCAAAGCCATGGGCCTGCCCATCCCTGAGGAGATGGAAGGAAAGCCACTGTTCTAAAACAGTATTCAATGAACCAGCAACGCCGCAGAAACCTGCGGCGTTGTTATTTTTCTATATTTCAAGCGGTGCCTCAATCAACTCCGGCAGCCTGCGTTCCAAAAAATGCTCGGCATAGACAATCAGCGCGGGCAGGGTATCCACGGCGGGCGGCGTTTGCGCCTTGTCTATGCCGCGCGATTGTACTTCCTTTAGCCAGGTCAACCCTTCTGCATCAAACACGGGGCCTGTGCCCCCGCAGCGCGTGCACACAATTCCGCCGCGCTCCGGCACCAGGCGCACGCCGCCGTTTGAAGGCACCTGCCCACACTTTGCGCAGGTGTTCAGCACGGGCTTGTACCCTGCCAAGCCCATCAGGTGCAACAAAAATGCCGCTGTCACCGCGCGTGGGTCCTGGCTGCCATAGCTCAGGCGGGCCAGGGAGCGCGCCAGCAGCAAGTACAGATGCTCCGCCGGCTCCTCCTTTTGCGCGACGGTTTCGGCAGCCTGAAGCAGCAGCGCGCCATGGGACAGCAGCGCGATGTCATTGCGCAGGGGGTAAAAGCTATCCTGCAACTCACATGCCGTCACCATCTCGTGCCCGCGGCCACGGTACAGCACATATTCCCCCATCGCAAACAGCTCGCTGGCCGCCAGCAGCGGCGACTTGGGCTTGCGGCAGCCGCGCGCCGTGACATCTACGCGCCCGCGTGCAGGGGTCAGCAAGGTCAGCACCCGGTCGTTGTCGCGGTAGTCCGAGCGCCGCAGCACGATGCCCTGCGTGGTCAGATAAGCCATAGCACCCCCATCAAAAAAGGCGGGCGCCACCCCTTAGGGAAACGTCCCGCCGTGCAATACATTACAACCTTAGCGATGATCGCCCATAAAGAACAGCGCCACTGTGCCCGGCCCCGAATGAGAGCCAATCACCGCGCCAATGGGCGAAATCATAAATTCAGTATCGGGCAGCGCTTCTTTGATATGCTTGGCCACCAGCTGCGCATCCGCTTCACAGTCGCCATGGCTGATGAACATGGTCTGCCCCTTCTTGGGGTTGGCATATTCGATGGCTTTATCCGCCAGCTCGCGCAGCGAGCGCTTGCGCCCCTGCACCTTGTCCTTGGGAATCAGCTTGCCCTCCGGGTTTACATGCAGCACGGGCTTGATGCGCAGCATGCTGCCCAGCAGCGCCGAGGTGCGCGTAACACGCCCGCCGCGGAACAGAAAGTTCAGATCATCCACAGTAAACCAGCTGATCATTTTTTGCCGATTGTCCGTCACCCACTGGGCCAACTCGTCCAGGGTTTTGCCCTGGCTGCGGCCTTGCAGCGCATAATGCACCAACAACCCCTGCCCCAAAGACGCCCCCAACGTGTCCACCACCTGTATCTGCGCGGTAGGATATTCCTCCATCACCATTTGTCTGGCAATCATGGCCGATTGGAAGGATCCGCTGATGCCGCTGGACAAGCTGAGACACAACAGGCTTTCCCCACGTGCGGCATGTTCCTTAAACAGTGTGACATAATCTGCCGTGGTAACCTGCGATGTGGTGGCCATGCCCCCTTCGTTCAGTCGCTTATAAAAGCTGGCGATGCTGGCCTCTTCTACCGCCCCCAAGCGGTATTCCTTATCATCCAAACGGTAGGGCATGGGAATGACCTTGAGTTTTTCTTGCTGCTGCACATAACTAAGCGGTAAATCGCTGCCTGCATCCGTGACAATCCAGTATGACATCATAAACCTCCTGCCTTGTTGGCGTAAACGGATTATACCAATCCCAGCAAAGCTCCGTCAATGGATGTTGCGCTACATACAAAGTTCACTATAATATACCCATGTTTGAAACAACTATTGTTCCCTTTGACCTTCAACTGACCGCTGACAGCGGGCAATGTTTCCGCATGCGCATGGTATCGCCTGATACTTGCATGGTCGTAGCACAGGACCAATACGTACAGATAACGACCTTAGGCGATAACAGGTTCCGTTTTGCCTGCGATGAAGCGCAATACCTGCGCACCTGGGCGCATTTCTTTGATACGGATACCGACTACCTGTCGCTGCGCGCGCTGCCGGGGGATACCTATGCAGAGCGCGCCCTGGACTACGCGCGCGGCGTGCGTATCCTGCGTCAGCACCCCTGGGAAGCGCTGATCAGCTTTATTTTGTCCCAGCGCCGCAACATCCCCGCCATCCGTCACTGTGTGGAGCAGCTGTGCCGGCATTTCGGCCGTCCGCTGGGCAGCGGTTTGTTTGCCTTCCCTACACCGCAGGCGCTGGCCGGGGCCTCCATGGAGGAGCTGCGTGCATGCTCATTGGGATACCGCGCGCCCTATATTGCTAAAACTGCGCAGATGGTGGCATCCGGCACTGTTGATTTGGACGCGCTCAGCGTTCTGCCTGATGACCAACTGGATGCAGCGCTGCGCACGCTGCCTGGTGTAGGCATCAAGGTATCCGCCTGTGTGATGCTGTTTGGCTACCACCGGCTCAATGCGTTCCCTGTGGATGTATGGATGGAACGGGTCATACATTCGGAATACAATGGCGCTTTCCCGTTGGAAGCATATGCGCCCTATGCCGAAATCATCCAGCAATATCTGTTTGTGTATGCACGTCACTTAGCTCAAAAACAAGCTGCCGTTTGACAAAGCCTGTGCCCGGTTTTACACTGAACGCATATCACTGTACGAGGTGACGCCGTGAACATGCTGGATGCTGCAGGACGGCGCATGGCCTTCTGGGGTGCGCTGCTGCTGATTGCCTGGGCGGGGTATGAGCTGTCCATCCGTTGGGACACCATACAGCGCGCCAGCTATACCGTGATGTCCATGGCCCGTGAGGGCGGCGTCAGCCTGTGGGATGTGATGTTTAAGCATCGCTTTATCGAGGTGCTGGAAGCGCCGCTGGTGCTCTTGGGCTGCGTGCTGCTGGGCGCGTTTTCACTGCTGATGCGCAGCCGCAGGTACGCAGCCTTTTGGATGGTGCCGCTGTGCGGCCTGTTTGCGTGGCTCAATGTGGGCGCGCGCGTATTTTTCTTAGGCAGCCTATGGCAAACCCTGAAGGCCGTGCCGCTTGTCCTTATCGCATTGGGGCAAAGCATCAATACAGGCATGACATTATATATTCGCAACAAAAAAAGGAGGCATTTGCCCCCTGCGCAGCCGCAACGCCATTTTTTAAACGACAACCACCACGAAACAGAATAATAATCAGGTAATCTCTATCGCTGGCAATATCGTGACAATCCTGCGCCGCACGCCGCCCAAGGAGCGCATCAGCCCCACCTGCGGCTCGTTGCGGCTATGGATGTGTGTAATCATTTGAGCGGTGCCGCGCTCACGCAGAATGCCTGCACAGGAGCCCAGCAGCGCGCGCGCAATGCCCCGGCGGCGATATTCCTGGCGTACATATAGCATGGCCAGCGTGGCGGTCTCGGGGCTGGCGCCCGTCACCAGCATCTCAGCCATGGGCTGGTCGCCCCGGTAATACCCCAGCGCCATAAAGTAGGGCTGCTGCATTTGCAGCGTCAGATAGTCCAGCCCGATGGGCGTCATGCGGTAGGCATTCAGGCGCTGCAAAAACGCCTGCTGGTCCTGCACGGTCTGCAGCGGCACAGAGGCGAACTGGCAGCCCATGGGCGGCTGCGGCGGCACCTGTGGCAGCTGGAACACAAACTCCTCCTCCGCATCGGTATTGGCAAAGCCGTTGCGGTTATAGAAGTTGAGCATTTCCCACTGGTTGGGCGATACCTCAGTATAGATGCGGCCTTTCAGATGCGGGTACATGGCGCGCAGCTGCTCGCTGCGCCCGATCAGCGCGCCCAGCAGCAGATCACGCGCAGAGGGCTGCGCATCGATATATACATAGATTTGCAGCGGCTTTTCCGGGTATAGCTCAGGCTGCATGGACAGCACGGTCAGGCCCATGCCCATCTGCACATAGCGATCATTGGTCGCGAAAAAGACATCCTCCGGCGGGATGCCCTGAAAAGGGGCTGAGGGGTGAGAAAGACGCATAGATACGCTCCTGTCGTTGTAGCTATTGCCAGTCAAGATCCGAAAGGATGCTGCCTGGCGTTATATCCTGGAACACCTTGAACACATGGGGACAACCCGTCATGATACGCTCCACACAGCGCTCCAGCAGGTCATAGGGCAGGCGGGCGGGCAGGGCGCGCATGCCGCCGGACGCGCTGCTGGCGCTCACCGCGCGCAGGCCGATAACAGCAGCCTCCGGGTCATTGTCCTGCGGGAAGTGATACATAAACGCAAAATATTTCCACAGCCGCTTATGCAGCCCGGCTTGGCGGATTTCCTCACGCAAAATAGCATCCGCCTCACGCAGCATGGCCAGACGCTCGGGCGTGGCTTCTCCTATAATGCGCAACGCCAGCCCGCTGCCGGGGAAGGGCTGGGCCGAATAAACCTCCGGCAGCATGCCCAGCGCCTCGCCCACATGGCGGATTTCTTCCTTGAACAGCTCGCGCAGCGGCTGTAGCATTCTCTTGCCCTGCAGCAGCGAGGGGGATGCCACCGTATCCTGGCGGCGCAGCACATCGTTGGCGCTGGTTCCACGGATAACCACATTGTAATCAATGCCGGCCGAGGCTTCGTCCAGCACGGCCTGCATGGTCATGGAGATGGCAACGCGCTTGTCGTCGGCATCGGTCAGCCCGGCCAATGCAGTGGCAAAACGCTCCACTGCATTGATGCGCGTAATGCGCAAGCCCAGCGTTGCGCCGTAGTATTCCATAAACCTGTCAGCCTCGCCTTGACGCAGTAAGCCGCTATCCACAAACAGGCAATGCAAGCGGTCGCCAATGGCACGATAAGCCAGCACGGCTGCCACACCGCTGTCCAGCCCGCCCGTCATGGCACATATCGCGGTGCCCTCGCCTACAGCCTCGGCAATCTCAGCCTTGGCGGCGGATATAAACGCACCTTCGTTCCACCACGGGAAGCATCCGCACACGGTGGTGGCAAACTGGGTCAGTATGCCAATGCCGTCTATGTCGTTGGATTCGATCTGGAACTGGAAGCCAAAGATGGGCAGCGTGCGGTGCATAAAGCCAATAACCGTTTCGTTATACTGCGCCAGCACGTCCATATCGTCCGACAGCGTCAGCGGGCGTACCACGCACAGCATGCGCTCACTTTGCGAGATGCCCTCGGTGATGCGCGAAGGCAGCAGCCTTACCGTCTCCACATCCTGCACAACCACAGGCTCCTGCGAGCTGCCGGCCAGCAGCTCGCACACGGCGGCGGCTGCGTCGCCCAGCGCCAATATGGGCATACCCCCGCGCAGCAGGTTGCCATCCAGCAGCGCCGGGATATCCCCGCTGACCGCGCCCGCCAGCACGATGCCCAGCGGGTTTAGGGCAAACACCTCTTCGGCCGGTGTGTCGCCCGCCACAATGCGGCAGTATATTTTTTCCGCGCGCAGCTTGATAGCGATGGCGCTGGCATAGCGCTCATCGAAATTCATTACCGCGATCATGTCTCTCATTGCTCTATCTCCCTGCGCCCTTACAGCGAACCATCCACAACCCAGTATTCGGCATGATCGGTGCGCCATTGGGCCACATAGTCCAGCAGCGCCCGCTGCGTCTGGTGGTTGGCAATGCCCGTTACCGTCAGCCCCTGCATCTGCTGGAAAGCCTTGACGGCATCCGAGGTGCGCTGGTTGTATATGGCAGTTTCACTGCCTTCCTCCAGCAGACCGATCAGGCTCAGCCGCTCCTGCAGGGCCTTTACCTTCAGCCCCGCATTGCCCATGCGCAACACCAGATCCGCCACATCGTGCACGGTACCGTAGCCCATGATTCGCCAGTCGTCCAGCGGGTATGCCGCGCGCTGCACGCGGTCAGGGTTGTTGCCCTCAATCACGTGCACCATGATACGCCCGCTTTCCTGCGTGCATTTTTCCACCATCGCCACGTGCGAGGTGTTGCCATCGCCAAAGTAGCCTAAAAACATCCAATCCCCCGGCTGCGGGATGTAGCCATTCTTCTCAATGGCTTGACCGTTGTCCGTATACCATTGCGTGCCCCAGCCGCTGATAAAGCCTGTACGCGCAATGTAGCGTCCCTGCTTTAAAAACCAGTCGCGCCCGGTATTGCTGGCGCCATAATACGGGAAAGCATTGTGCAAAAGCTGGGTACCTAACTTTTCGTCCACCTTGGCCACGCTCCAGCACAAAAACTCCGCACACCATTCGGCCTTCGGGTCGCCTGCCCACTGCCCGTACTTGGTCACGCCGGACATTTCCTGATAGCCCAACTCCCCGCGGGCTACTTCCAGCAGCGCTTCCACATACTCCGGCACGGGGTAACGGGGCGCAATCTCCTGTCCTGCGGGCTCAGCCAGCGCCACAGCAACGCCCAGCACCGACAGCATCAGCGCCAGCACCCATGGCCGCACACGGCTCAAGCCCATCCCTCCCAACAAGAAAAATCCTTTACATTATAGCCTGCGGCTAAGATGTTGACAAGCAAGCAGCAAATGCGTACAGTCCTTGCGTGCATAGGCTGGCCATATGCGCTGCCTGCGTTCCCCGGCCTGGCAGGCATCCACAACAAATAAACAAGGAATTATAAGCAAATGCATTGCATCCAACGGCAACTCCCAGGTGCGTAATCACGGCACCATTGTCATGGCACAGAATATGCTGCGCTATACCTATCCTCTGTTTGCAGGCAAGGAATACGAGGAATAAACCTATAAATTGAAACGCGCCCCTGTCCTCTTTTCAAGGACAGGGGCGCTGGTTATTGCGGGTTATTGCGGGATTACTTTACGTAACCTGCTTGTTTGAGAGCCTTGTTATAGATTTCCATATAACGATCGAGGCGCATGCCGTCATAGCCCTTGACATATTCATCCCAGTCCGTATCCAGGCTCTTCTGGCCCGAGATGAAGTACGCACGCCATTCGTTATGGTAGCTATTAATCTCACTGTTCAGCTGCGACATTTCATTGGCTTCATCCACCGTATAGAAGCGGGAAACAGGCGCCCACACTTCTTCGGGGACGTAGTTAATCAGCCCGTCTGCGCAGCGCACCGAGGCCGGCCAGGTCTCGCCGCCCTTGAAGAATTCGTTGGTGGCAACCGAGGGGTTGGCACCGCCCGCCCACGGGACGTACTTGGCCAGCACCTGCTCGAAGTTGATGCCATCGGGGTTCTTGACCACATAGTCGGTCAGCTTCAGGCCGCCGGGGGAATCGGCGTCCTTTTCATACGTTACGCCTTCCACACCCATGAAGTACGCGATGATGCCCTCATCCGAATACCAGTGATCCACCCAGCGGGCGGCGGCTTCGGGGTATTTGCAGGCATCGGTAATGACAAACTGAGCCGTTGTGCTGGCAGGCACGCTGTAGGTGCCCCACACCTTGTGACCCTGCGGGCCTTCAAACGGCTCGGTAATGCCGATGGTGAAGTCTTCATACGGGCTGCCAGCTACCGGGGAGTTGTTGACCATGCAGTAGGTTACCGCACGGCCGGTGGACGCCTTGGCAATCAGCTGGGCAAAGTCCATGGTAAAGATATCCTGATCCAGCAGTTTTTCAGTATACAGAGTGTTGAGGAAACGCAGCAGTTCGCGGTAGTTCTCGGAGCGATAGGCGTAATCCACCGTGCCATCTTCCAGCGCCACGATGTTGCCATGGCTTCCGCCACGGTTGTACAGCCCAAACGAACCTGCTAATGGGCCGACGATGGCAGTAATGCCGCTGGCCGTCAGCGGAATCTCGTCCGCCTCGCCATTTCCATTGTAGTCCAGTTCCTTGGCCTTGCGCAGGTATTCCAGCAGGCCGTCGGTGGTAGTGGGGATGGCATCATAGCCCAACTTCTCGAGCACTTCGGTGTTGAAGAACATCTTGGTGCTCATGCGGATGGCATCGCCAGCCAGGATGTAGGGTGCGCCATAGTACTTGCCGTCAGCCTGGGTGATGGCATCGCGCTGGGTGGGGAACTGATCCAGCCACTTGACCAAATTGGGGGTATACTCCGCATAGTCGCTCAGCGGCAGGAACATGCCTTGCTCGGCATACTTGGCCTGATCGGTGGCCGATACGTTCATCTTGAACAGAATATCCGGCAGTTCACCGGAGGCCAGCAGCAAGCTGAGTTGTCTGGCAACGTCCGAAGCGGGAATGTTGCGGTATTGCATGTCAATGCCGCTGACCTCCTCAAAGTCTTTGAGGATAACAACATCGTTAAAGTCAATCTGTACCGGAGACTGCATGTTGACGACCGTCATCACGATGGGTTCGGATACGATGGGGTATCCTTCCTTGTTGACGGTTACCTCGCCCAGCGCCACCAACGGGAGCGCCAGTGCCAGTACCACCAAAAGTGCCAGGAAACGTTTGTTCATGATAGAACCTCCTTAAATATTATGATCGCGCTTGTGCGCGTATCATCCTTTGACTGAGCCGATCATCACACCTTTAACAAAGAAACGCTGTACAAACGGATAGATGATCAGCATAGGCACTGAAGAAACAACAATTACTGCATATTTGATGGTCTCCGCCCGCATGGCTTGACGCGCGGCTTCGTCAGAGGCCATATCCATCATGGTCTGGGAGGAGTTGAGGATCAGTATCTTGCGCAGGTGCAGCTGCAGCGGCTGCAAGGTTTCCTCGCTGATATACAGCAGTGCGCTGAAATAGCTGTTCCAGTGCCCCACGGCGTAATACAGGCCAATGACGGCAATGACAGGGCCGGACAGCGGCAGCATGATGCGCAGCAGCGTACCAAAATGGCTGGCACCATCAATATTCGCCGCCTCCTGGATTTCGTAGGGAATGGAGGAGGTAAAATATGTGCGCATGATAATCATATTGTACACCGAGATAGCCCCCGGCAATATCAGCGCCAGCCAGGAGTTCATCAGCCCCAATGTTTTGCCCACCATCAGGTACGTGGGGATCAAACCGCCCGAAAAGAACATAGTAAACGTAATCAACTTCATCAGCACATTGCGGCCCCACAGATCACGCCGCGACAGCGGATAAGCCGCCAAGATGGTCATCACCAGGTTAAGCGCCGTGCCCATGCCCATGATGAGCATGGAATTGCGAAAGCCCGTCACTAGGCTTTGGTTTTTGAAAACCTGCGCGTAGTTATCGGTGGTGAAGTTCACCGGCCACAGGATAACATGGCCTGCCGCCACATCCAGCGCATCGCTGAAAGAAGCACTGACTGCATACACCAGCGGGTAGATGATCAGCACCGTCAGGATACCCAGCAGGATGATAATGCCTGTTTCAAAGCGCACATCGCCCTTGGACATGCGGGAGTTTTTGTTGATACTGGGGCGTATTTTCTGCGTCATATTGCTCCCCCCCTTACCACAAGCTGGTGTCGCCCAGGCGCCTGGACGCGGCGTTGACCAGCACCAACAGCACCATGTTGATGACCGAGTTGAACAGCCCGATGGCTGTGGCCATCTCGTACTGCGCCGACTCAATACCGATGCGGTAGGAATAGGTAGAAATAACGTCCGACACCGAAAGGTTCAAGTCGTTTTGCATAAGGAATACTTTTTCAAACCCGACGCTCATGATGTAGCCGCTGTTCAAAATAAGCAGCGTGACGATGGTGGGCATGATGCCGGGCAGGTTGATGTGCCAGATACGCTTCCAGCGATTGGCCCCGTCAATCATGGCCGATTCGTGCTGCTCCAGATCAATGCCCGCAAGTGCGGCAATGTAGATGATGGAGTTCCACCCCGCGTTTTGCCACATGCCGGAGCCGATGTACAGCGGCCGGAATAAATCCGCCCGCTGCATCCAGTTGTACCCCTCCCCGCCCAGCGCGCGGATAAAAATATTGACCACGCCATAGTCGGTGTTGGTAAAGCTGCGTATCAGGCCCACCAGCACCACAGTAGACAGAAAGTGCGGCGCGTAGGTAACGTTTTGCACAAATTTCTGATATTTGCTGTTACGCACCTCGTTCACGCACAGCGCCAGCAAAATAGGCACCGGGAAACCCCATATCAAACTTTGCAGGCTAAGCACCACGGTGTTGGTGATAACCCGCTCGCAATAGGGCGAGGTAAAAAACCTTACGAAGTGCTTCATCAGCGGGTCTGCCCATGGGCTGCCCATGATGCCGCGGCGCACGCGGTAATCCTTAAACGCCAGCACCACGCCATACATAGGCCCATAGCACATCACAACAAAATATGCGATGACTGGTATCAGCATCACGTATAACTGCCAGTTGCGGGTAATTCGATTGCGGCGGTTAAACGCCTTCAGGTTTCGCAGATCTAGTTGCGCCATAGCGTGTCCTCTCTGCCAAGTTGGTGTGTGTTTTCCTAATCAATAGTATCATAAAGAGAAACGTGGCCGTTGTCAACCACGTAAAACCACAGCAAAATCCCCGCAAAATTTGTGCGGGGATTTTGCGAATGCATGGTTACCAGTCCTTGTAAGCCTCCTGCAGGCGCTGGGCCCCCTCGGCGCGGCCGGTTTTTTTTAGGCGCTCTATGTAGCCGGGCAGCTCGTTCCATGTGTGGTACGGGCCGTTTTCCCGCATGACCGTCCACATGGGATCGACAGCATACGGCGATTTGAGCATCTGCTCCTCCTGCCAGTTAAGGATCAGCCGCGCGCCATAGGCGCACAGGTCGGGGTGCTGATCAGCCACATTGTGCTCCTCGTGCGGGTCGTCCTTCAGGTTGAACAGCATTTCCCTCGGCAACAGACGGAAGCCATCGTGAATAGTGCGCATGTACAGCCAATCGCCAAAGCGCGCGCTGCGCTGGCACACGTGCGCCATCTGGCTTAAAATCAGGTGATCGCGCCCGGTGGATGTCCCCGTGCGCACGGCCTCGGCAAAGGACTGCCCGTCCCAGATAGGATTGGCCGCAACATCCAGCAGTTCCGCCATGGTGGGCGCCAAATCCAGCAGATACTGGAAGCCCGGCACGCTTTGGCCCTGCGCGCCGCCCGGCCATTTAATTATCATGGGGATATGGCAGGTAATGTCATCCGCCGTGCCATGCTCGGCATAAATGCCCAGCTCACCCATGTTTTCGCCATGGTCGGCGGTGATGATAATGGCGGTATCATCATAGATGCCCTGCTGCTTGAGCAAATCAAACACCTGGCCCAGCAGCATGTCGGCATAGGCAATGCCGCAGTCATAGCCGTTAATGACCATGCGCAGCTTGTCATACTCTAACACCGAACCGGGGTGGCGCGGATAGCGCGGGTTGGTGTTGTCGGTAAACATGCCGATTTCCTGTAGGCCGTGCGGGCCGACCATGTACAGGTGCTTTTCAAACACCTCCGGCGTCAGCCAGGCCGGGATGGGCTCGTTTTTAAACGGGTTGCCGAAGCTTTCCGGCGCGCGGTACGGCGTGTGCGGATCCCATAGGTGCAGGTGCAGATACCAGTTATCGCGCTGTTCATTGCGTTTAAGCCAATCCAGCGCAATGGGCAGCACCTCCTCGCCGGATTCGCCGCCCCGGCCGCCTACGTTGTGCACTTCCTTAAACCCTGCCTGGAACCACCAGGATGAGTGCCGCTCACCAAACGTGGAGATGGAGCACGTGTGCATCCCCGCCTTGCGGAAGATCATGTTGAAATTGCCTTCATCCCACTGGTCGGTAAACTCGCGCAGGGCACCGGTCAGCCTGCGGTCAGCCGCCGTACCGCCATGCCCCACTGCGCCGTTGCGGATGCCGAACACGCCGGAAATCAGCGCCGCGCGCGAGGGCAGGCACGGCGCATCGGAACAGTACATCTGCTCCATGATAACGCCATCGCGCGCCACGCCGTCCAAATTGGGCGTGGTGTTCCGGGCATAGCCATAGCAGCCCATGTGGTCGGGGCGCAGGGTGTCAATATCAATAAACAGAACGCGCAATTTTTGGGCCTCCTTTTGCTAAGTCTATACCCAGGCTTGCGGCACATGGCCGGTGATGGCAGGCGGGCCGGCCTTGGGCGCTGCCCAGCGCGCGGCGTTGATGAGCACGCGCTGCACCGCCTTATCATGATAGGTGGGGAATGTTTCATGTCCGGGCTGGAAGTAGAACACCTTGCCCTTGCCGCGGTGATAGCAGCAACCGCTGCGGAACACATCGCCGCCTGCAAACCAGCTGACAAACACCAACTCATCCGGCGCGGGGATCTGGAACGGCTCGCCATAGGTTTCCTCTTTGGGCAGCACGATTTTATCGTCGGTCAGCCCTTCCACAATGGGGTGAGCCGGGTCAACACACCACAGGATTTGCTTTTCATTGTTCTCGCGCCATTTGAGGTCGCCCGTGCGCGTGCCCATCAGCTTTTCAAATATTTTGGACGCATGGCCGGAGTGCAGCACCACCAGCCCCATGCCATCCTGCACGCGGCTGTACACGCGCTGCACCGTTTCATCGCATACCTTGCCATGCGCAATGTGTCCCCACCAGAACAGCACATCGGTCTTATCCAGCACCTGCTGGGGCAGGCCATTGTCAGGCTCGGCCAGCGTGGCAGTGCGCGTGGCAAAACCGGCATCCTTCAAAAACCCGGCGATGCAGCCATGGATGCCCTCCGGGTAAATGGCAGCCACTTCTTTGCTTTGGAGTTCGTGCAGGTACTCGTTCCATACGGTAACTCGGATAGCGGACATATATATCTCCTTTCTCTGTCGCTGACAGATGTCGATCTATTCTGCCGGCACCTCGTGGGGGATACCATGCTTGACTGCGTGTTTTACATATACACCGGTGATGGGCTGATCAATTTGCCAGGTGTTCCCGTCCGTGACCAGCTCTATCACGCCCCAGGAGGCGAAACGGTATGGGATGCCGTGCTGTTTCATCTGTTCCTGCGCACATTCCGAACCCAGCATGCCATGAGTGATAATCGCCATCTCCGGCTGTACCGACTGTAAAAACGGACGGTTGAGTACATTAAGCCCGTGGTGCGGATATTTCAAAACGTCTGACTTTAGGTCAAACCGTTCACCAAAGCGCGTCTGTGCCAGGCTATCTACATCGGCGGCTAAAAGAATGGTGCGCTCTCCAAAGCGCACATGCAGCATGCCGGACTGCTCATTGACAGACTGAGCATTGGGCTGATGGTACACAACGGCCTTTGCATCGCCCAAGGGCACTTCATCATCCTGAGTGACCTGCACAATGGGCACATTATGTGCATTCAGCCGGCGCACTGCAGCGTACTGATGCTCGCCTGCACCGGGGGTATAAAACTCCAGCGGGAACACCGTATAAAACGCGCCCACGGTAAACTCCTCCAGCAGCCCAGCCAGCCCGCCTATATGGTCGGAATGCGGATGGGTGTTGAATATAATATCGATATGAGAGATATTACGGCTTTTGAGCATATCCGTAATCTGCGGCACATGATGCTTGGTGCCGCAATCCACCAAAACGGTTTGGCCGCCGCATTCCAGCAGTATGCTGTCGGCCCCCACCAGGTTGCACACATATACCGCCAGGGTAGGCGTATCCTTGGCAAAGGGCACGCTGTCCTGGGAGAGAAACACCGTGCGCTCCTGCGCCAGACCTGGGAGCAGCCATAACAAGATAAGCAGCACTGCAAGGGCGCGAGTTAGTTTTTTCAAACTTACATCCGTCCTTTTCATAGAATTTCCACCGCATTGTACCATGCAGGCACGCGGTGGGCAACACGGTGGCAAAAGCGCGGCATGCGCTTCTCATTTTTTCATTTTCCCGGCCTTCCGCCCGCATTTTCCCACGACAGGTAGCCGTGGTAGTAGGTGCGCTCGATGGGAATCAGGCCGCCCTCGTTGGAGTTGATTAATAGTTCGCCCGTCTGCGCATCGAAGGTGATGAACGCCTGATGGACGCTGTTGCGCACGTCGCGGTAGTTCGGATCGTCATCATCATAGACAATATCCTCTGCCAGGTTTCTTGCGCTCCTTACCCAGATGCCGCGCACACGCCAGACGGGCTTCAGGTAATAGTGCCGATCCAGCTTGGGCACCTTGCGGTAGCTGTCCGGTACGCCGTCCTCATGAAACTGCCCATACCCCAGCTGGATTTCAAACACCCTGCGCAGGCGGCCCGCTTCGATTTCCTGTTCCAGGATTTTCACCACCTTGTCAAACCCGCACAGCGGCACGTCCGGGGCCATTTCATAATCTACATTCCAAAGGCAAAAATGTGCATTATGAAACTCCTCGTTTCGATACAGGCAGTGTATTTCAGGCTCCGCACGGTTGCTTTGTAAATCACTGATAATCGGGATGCCCCCAAATGTCTGCTGCCATGTAAGCAGGCCAACGCCGGGTGCCAATGATTTTTCCCTGTCAGTATTGTCGATATAGAAGCTGTGGGTTCTAAATTCGCAGGGTTCTTTGGCAAGCATTTGCACATCCAGGCCCATCCCCTGCATGATGCTCTTTATCTTGGCCGTTATTTCTTCCAATGTGACGGGGTTGGACGGGATATAGGCTGTGTTTGGTGCATACGGCGGATAGAACTGGCGATAAGGCTTTGCATTGATTTTTTTGCCCTCATGGCTGATAAACCACTCGTCGTCACTTCTGCCGTTCGTGTCAAGCATGAAATCGTCTGTTCTGTCTGTTGCCATATAGGAGTGGCCGCCTATCTCCAGCGGATGCTCCTGACCATCCTGAGGCACCAGGTTCCAGTCAGTTTTCCAGGAGCAGTACAGCACCGGGAATCGCTCCGCCTCCGGCAGCAGCGGCACAATATCCACCGCAACCGTGCGCCCATGTGCCTGATAGGTTTGATGCCATCCGGCTTTAGCCTGCTCAATCACTTGCGGCAGGGTGTAGTATGTTTCGGCATATGCTGATGCTGCTATCAAAACAAAAACAACCGCAAGCAGCGAGACAATTTTCTTGGGCATATAATACGCCTCCTTTCACAGATAATAGATTCAGGAAAGGGGCATTGTGTTTCAAACATTTCCTGTTTTTCTCCAAGCTTTTATTGAACGAATGGAGACATACACGGATGGAGCACAAAACTCTCATCCAATTTTCATGTAACAGCGCCATTGCCTTGATATAATATATAAGGATGGGAGGAATGACGATGACGCCAATCAAAGGATTATATACCGGGGCATTGCTTGCGCCGGAGCGCGTGCCCTTTGGCACGCTGGACGCGCACTTGCTGGGGCATGCCTGGCCGCTGGCGCTGGAGCTGAACGCCACGGCCTATGATTTTGACCAGCCGCGCTGGCAGCAGGCGGGATGGGGCGATGTGCTGTCCATCCGGCTGATCAGCAACCGCCGGGAAAAGCGCCTGCAAGCCGTGCGCAACCCGCGCAATGTTGCCAGGCAGTATCTGGACAAGCGCAACGGCGCGGAGGATGCGCCGCAATCAGAGGGCATTGAAAAGGCGCTGGTGCTGTCCCACCCCCTGCCTCAAGGGCGGCAGCTGATTGCGGTGGTATTCCGGGGCACCGGGGGCACCACGGGAGAGTGGGAGGTCAACTTTGACTGGCAGCCCACCCAGGGCTTCCATACCGGCTTTTTACGGCTGGCGCAGTCCTTTGCCCAATCAGCTTCCAGGGTGTACCTGCCCGCAGCAGGCAGTGCCGTGGGGCAGCCTGGCCTGACGCTGGCCACGGTGGTGGATTCATTAAAAAGCCCCGACAGCCCTTTCCGGCTGCTGCTGACGGGCTACAGCCAGGGCGGCGCGGTGTTGCAGCTGTATGCCCATCATCTGCTTCAGCAAGGCGTGCTGCCGCAGCACCTGCTGGGGCTGGGGTTTGCTTCGCCCTCGGTTGCGTTAGAGCGCATTGAGGACAGCCGCTATCCCCTGTTTCATCTGGCCAATGCCGATGACCTGACGCCGCGCGTGGGCTCCCTGTACCATATCGGCCAGGTATGGCAGCATGCGGCTAGCGATGCGCTGCGTGCGATATGGTATGGCGATGCCGTTCAGGATGCGTATTTTAACGAATTTTTGCAGCTGACGCTGTCGCTGCGCAACATGCGGGATGCGTCCGGCTTTTTTGTGCAGTTGATGCGCGCGGCGGTCGGGCTGCCGCGTGCCGATAGGGAAGCGTTTTTTACCGCCCTCTTTGCCCCCATGGACGACCAGCCAGTCACACGCTCGGCGGTGGCACAATCCGCCGTAACGGCGCGGGTGATGCTGTTCAAAATCGTCAGCGAATACCGCGCCTTTTGGGGCGATATGCCGCCTGAGGAAGGCGAACTAACCGTCCTGCGCCGTATTTTGGCGCTGGGGGCGGATTACTACCCGCGCATGCTGTGGCGCGCGATGGCGCGCCCTCACATGCTGGTGCGCGCGCCCGGCGAGCCGCCGGCCAGCTATCAGTACATGGTGGTCAAGGGGCTGGATAGCCTGACGCATATACATAATATGGATGCTTGCTTGACGCAATAATCCCGGGCGCGTATGATGGCTATACAAGTGAATCGGCACGCGCATCTGCACAAATGTGCGGCGTGCAAACGTCAGGGAACATGGATGAAAATTCCAGGCTATCCCAGTAACCGTGAAGCGGACGAACAGGCACAAGCCACTGCCCCCAAGGGTGGGAAGGCGCCTGCAAGGATGAGGCCAAGCCGGGAGACCTGATGCGCGTGGGCAGGGCGCTACCCTGCTGCTTCTGGTGAAAGGAATGCCGTGCCGGCGTAACGGGCTGCGTATGGTTCCTCCGAAAGGAAGTTTCACGGTTCATTTGAATATTTGAAGGAGGTCATTCAAATGACCAGACGTATCCTGCCCGTACTCCTTGCGCTGCTGCTTGCCCTGCTGCCGGTCACCATGCTGGCCGCAAACGATGCCGGCCTTGTGCTGCAAGACATGACCGGCCGCGAAATCAAGCTGGAAAAAGCCGCCACCAAGATCGTGGCGCTGATGCCCGGCGACTGTGAAATCCTCTACGCCATCGGCGCGGGCGACACCCTGGTAGGCCGCGGCGAATGGTGCAACTACCCCGCAGAGGTGCTTGAAGTGCCCTCGGTGGAATCGGGCTTCCAGCTGAACGTAGAACAGGTTGTAGCCTTGACCCCCGAAGTGGTTATCATGACCAAGATGGGCCAAACGCAAGAGCATGTGGAACAGTTAGAAAAAGCCGGCATCCAGGTGTTTGTCAGCGATGCGCAAAGCATCCAGGATGTATATACTGCCATTGATCTGCTGGGCAAGCTGACCGGCCGCGAGGAAGAAGCCGCCCAGTTGACCGGCAGCATGCAGGAGCAGTTGGCGCAGTTTGCCGAACTGGTCAAGGATCAGCCCCGCGCCAGCGTATACTTTGAAACCACCGAGCTGCAGTACGGCCTGTGGCCGGCCGTCGGCGGTACATTTATGCACGAGCTGGGCGAGATGCTGCACCTGGACAATGTCTTTGGCGATATGACAAGTTGGACCGAAGTAAGCGAGGAGGAGGTCATCAAGCGCAACCCGGATTACATCATCGCCACCAACATGTTTACCAGCGATGGCAGACCCGCTGAAGAAGAAATCACGGCCCGCCCCGGCTGGGACGCCATCACCGCCGTTCAGCAGGGCCATGTATACACCGTGAACAGCGATATGATCAACCGTCCGGGCCCGCGCCTGGTGGATGCGGCGCAGGAGCTGTATAACTTAGTGTACGGCGCGGAGGAAGTTAAAAAGGCATCGTAATCTGAAAAACCTGCAGGGGGCTGCCGCGATTGGCAGCCCTCATTTTTATTCGTTTCCATACAAAAAGCTGCCGTTTGCACGGCAGCAGGGAAAACAATACATGAACTATGCTGGCTGCACCGGCAGGCGCTTGTGGTCATAACGCTGCCATAACACCACACCAAGAATTAGTCCGATGCCTATAAAGTCTGTCAGCATCCCGGGGTCGATCAGCAGCAGACCGCCAGTCAGACTCATCAATTGCTGCACAAGGTTCATCTTGTGCACATAGAACCGCTGCAGGCACATCGCCACGCCGAACATACCAATCATGGCCGTGACGGACATCTGCAGCACTTCCCACCACTGGGCGCCTATCATCAGCAGCTTGGGGTTGAAAATAAACATGTACGGAATCAAAAATGCTGCAATGGCCAAGCGCGTGGCCTCCAGGCCGGTGCGCAACGGGTCGGACTTGGCAATGGCGGCGCCTGCCATGGCTGCCAGCGCCACCGGCGGCGTGATATCCGCCACAATGCCAAAGTAGAAGGTAAACATATGCGCAGGCAGGTTTTGCATGTTGGGGCCTATGGCCTGCAGGGCGGCAAAGGTATCCGGCAGCACGCGCTGCATGGCGCTAATGACCACCGGTGCCATCACCGAGGAGGTAATAAGGTAGTTGGCCGTGGTGGGCACGCCCATGCCCAGCACGATGGAAGCAATCATGGTAAAGAACAGCAGCAGCAACAGATGGTCACCAGCCAGCGCTGTCAAGCCGCCGCCGATGCGCGCGCCGATGCCGGTCAGCGTAATCACGCCGGACACAACACCCGATGTGGCGCACGCCAGCGCTACCGCCAGCACGTTGCGCGCGCCAGCCTCCAGCGCCTTCCAGTGGTCGGTCAGGCGCATCATTTCACTTTGGCGCACAACTTCCTTCACACTGTTTCCGCGCGTGGCGGCCATCACCGCGTCAAAGATGGTTTTGATGTACCCGCCCATCACCGCCACCAGCATGCCGATGAGCGCAGCATACGCCGTGGTCAGCGAGGTGCCGGTCAGCACATAGATGATGGCCAGCAATGGCAGCAAGAGATAGCCGCGATCGGCCATGATGCGCGCCAGCCGCGGCAGTTTGTCCTTGTCCATGCCCACCAGCCCGCGCTTTTTGCTTTCCAGGTCGATAATGATGTAAATTCCAGCAAAATACAGCAGCGCCGGGATGATGGCAGCCTTGATGATGGTGGCATAGCTGACACCCACCGCGTCCACCATCAAAAAGGCGGCAGCGCCCATGACCGGCGGCATGATCTGCCCGCCGGTGGATGCAGCAGCCTCCACAGCAGCGGCAAACTCCGGCCGGTAACCCAGGCTTTTCATCATCGGGATGGTAAAGCTGCCCGAACCCACCGTGTTGGCCACAGAGGAGCCGGATACCGTGCCCTCCAGCGCGCTGGTGATAACGGCCACCTTGGCCGGCCCGCCGCGCTTGTGCCCGGCGATGGCGTTGCTCAAATCGATAAAGAACTCGCCCACGCCGGTGCGCTCCAGGAACGCGCCGAAGAGCATGAACAGGAAGATGAAGTTGGCGCAGGCGCCAATGGCTGGGCCAAACACACCCTCGTAGTCATAAAACAGGTGCTCGATGATGCGGCGGAAGGACAGATTGCTTCGTAAGAACCCCGGCATATAATTGCCAAATATCGCCACGCCAATGAAGACAATGGCAATAACTACAATGGGCAGCCCTACTACACGGCGCGTGGCCTCCAGCAGCAGCACCAGCCCCAATACACCCAAGTATATCTCGTGCGGTTTCAACCGCAGGCGCGCAGCCAGCGCACCCTGGTTGACCACCTGATACATGCACACGCCAAAGCCCAGCAGCGCCAGCACCACATCGTACCAGGGCAGTGTGTTCTTGGGCATGGAACGCTTGGCTGGGTACAGGATAAACGCCAGCAGCAACACAATGGCCAGATGCAGCGCGCGCATATACGTAATGGCATAAACGGCATGGTATAGCTGAATAACGGAAAACGCCACACAGATAACTGCAATCACCTGTGCCCGGAAATCCGAAAACGTACGATACGCGCTTTCGCGGTCGTACTTGCTCATGATCTGATTGATTTCTTCCTCGGCCACCCGTTCCAAGCCGGCAAGACCATTTTGCTGGTTCAAAATGTTTTTCTCTTTATCGGGCAAAGGTTCCCCCTCCTTGTATTACTTAAAAAAACAGGGGCTGGCCACACGGGCGAGCCCCTGCTGGTGGTTGTTATTTGGGCAACTGGGACGCTTCGGGAATTGCTACATTGATCTCCGCGTAATACTTGGCAGCGCCCGGATGGATGGGGCAGGGAATGCCCGCCACAGCAAACTCAGGATTAAGCTCCTGTGCCTTGGCATGCGTCATATCGCCCTTCTTCTCAAACAGGGTCTTGGTCAGGTTGTACACCAGATCCTCATCCAGATCCTTGGATACAATGATGACCGCCGTGATGGACGAAATGGTCGTATCCTCGGTCATGCCGCCATAGGTATCCTTGGACACAGTGACGGGCACATAGAAGGGATACTTGGCACTCAGGGTCGTCATCTCTTCGTCCGTCAGGGGAATCAAACGCACTGCCATCTTGGTGGACATTTCGATGATGGCCGGGTTGGGGATACCGGCAGTAATAAACGCCGCGTCAATCTGCTTGTTCTGGAAAGCGGTGGCGCTTTCCGCGAAGGAATACCAGGATTCCTCCACATCATCCAGCGTCAGCCCCGCCAGTTCCAGGATTTGGATAGCGTTGATGGAGGTGCCGGAGCCTTGCGCGCCGATGGATACTTTCTTGCCCTTCAGGTCTGTGATGCCCTTAATGTCGCTGTCCGCAGCCACTACCAGCTGCACCGCTTCGGGATACAACGCGCCGATAGCATAGAAGTTGTCAAAGGTTTCGCCTTCAAATTGGTCCTTGTCGCCGTTGTAGGCGTAGAAGATGGTGTCGTTCTGGGAGAAGCCCAGCTGAAAATCGCCATCGCATACGCTGACGATATTGACCTTGGAAGCGCCTGTCACCTGCGGCACAACTTCGATGCCCTCGATGTTCTTGTTCCACATCTGGGCAATCTCGGAGCCAAAGGCATAGTAAGTGCCGGATGTGCCGCCAGTGCCCATCGTCAGTACTTGATTCGCCATGGCGGTTGTCAGCGACAGCGCCATCACCACACACAGTAACAATGCCAACCATTTTTTCATGAATCCATTCCCCCTTTGAATTATTACAAACGAATTGCGTGGTATCAATACCCATCACCGCCCAACGCTTCACTCGTTGTATACAGCGAGTATACCATCACCTTATTTGCATGTCAACGCTTCCAATCTTGCATTTATCCGATTTTCCCTTGTGTATTTTTGGACAAATTCGATTCATTCGTTTTCCGCTCCTTCACTTTTTCTTTTGCCATTCAGTGTGTCCAGGCTGTACAGAACATACATAAATGCGTATACTTATGTACACAAAGGTAAAGGGGAGGAAGGTAACATGGCATCGGCTCACTCATCCGCACGCCTGCCCATCGGCGTGTTTGACAGCGGCTTTGGCGGCATCAGCGTGCTGCGCGTGCTGGCGCAGCGTTTTCCACAGGAGGATTTCCTGTTCTTCGGCGACAGCGCGCACGCACCGTACGGCGTGCGCTCACCCAATGAAATCAAAGCGCTGACATTGGCCAGTGCGCAGGCTATGCACCGCATCGGCATCAAGGCCCTGGTGGTGGCCTGCAACACCGCCACCGGCGCAGCGCTGGACACGCTGCAGCGCGAACTGCCCATCCCGGTGGTGGGCATACAACCGGCGCTCAGGCTGGCGCAAACGCTGCGCAAGGACGGACAGGTGCTGGTGATGGCCACACCGGCCACGCTGTCTACCCCCACCTATAAAAATTTGGCGCATCAGTACGGCGAGCGCACCATCCACTTACCCTGTCCGGGCCTGATGGACTTTGTAGAGCGCGGCGAGCTGAGCGGCGAAAAACTGCACGCGTTTTTAAAGAACTTGCTGGCGCGCTACCGGGACAACGCGGTAGACGTCGTGGTACTGGGCTGCACGCATTACCCGCTGCTGGCGCACGTCATCCAGCCGTTCTATCCCGATGCCATGCTGATAGACGGCAGCAACGAAACAGCCGATCAGCTGGCGCAGGCGCTTACCGCACAGCATTTGGCTACTCCCGCCGCTGCACCTGGGCGCATTACCTTCCTTTCCTCCGCAGGGCTGGATATGGCGCAGCGCATGAGCAACCTGTATCAAGAAGCGCTGGCGCAGCTCTGAGCACTTCAAATAGTCGGCGGCCGGACACTTCTGTCCAGCCGCCATTTTTATATTGTTATTACGCGTTATTTAATCGTAGTCTTATCTAAACCATCCAGATACTTTTCCAGCGCCGGGGTGATGCTGGCGATGGTGCCGTGCTCAAAGGGGTTCTTCAGCCCGGCTTCAACCGCCAACTTTTTGAACGGCACGCGGCCTGCGCGCTTGCACACGTTCAGATAGCTCGCCCACGCAGCTTCATGATCCTGCATGTCCCAGGTAAAATACTGCAGGGAACACATCTGCGCCAGCGTATAATCCAGATAATAGAACGGATACAGGTACAGGTGCAGCTGCTTTTGCCAGCGCGCGCCCTGTTCCAGATACGCCACGCCATCATAATCCAGGTGCGGCATGTACTTTTTCTCAATCAGCCGGTATTGCGCGTGGCGCTCCGCCGGGGTGGCATCGGGATGCTCATACACCCACTCCTGCAGCTCATCCACCGAAGCGCCATAGGGCAAAAACTGAATGGCGCTGACCACATGATCATAGTAGTATTTGGTGGTGTCTTCCTTAAAGAAGCGCTTCATCCACGGATGGGTAAAAAACTCCATGGCCATGGAATGAATCTCGGCCACCTCGCTGGTAAAATCCGCCAGGTCGCTCAGTTCCACATCACGCTGCAGGTAGCCATTAAAGGCGTGCCCGGCCTCGTGCGTGAGCACATCCACATCGCCGGAGGTGCCGTTGAAATTGCTGAAGATAAACGGCGCCTTATAGTCGGGGAAGAACGTCATGTACCCGCCGTTGGCCTTGCCGGGCTTGGTGGTCAGGTCCATCAGGTTGCGGTCGATCATGGTGTTGAAAAACTCGCCGGTCTGAGGCGAAAGCTCCTCATACATGATGCGCGCCTGCTCCACCAAATAAGCTTCCTCGCCCTTGGGCGTGGGGTTGCCGGTCGTAAACGTCAGGCTGTAATCGTAGAACTTCATGTCCTCAATGCCCAGCCGCGCCGCCTGCTCCTTGTACAGCTTCTGCGCCAGCGGCACCACGCTTTCCACAATCTGTGCGCGGTAGGCCTGGGCATCCTGCTGGTTCCAGTCCGTGCGGCCCATGCGCGCGTAAGCCACGGGGATGAAGTTTTTATACCCCAATTTTTGCCCAATGCGGTGGCGCACCTGAACCAATTGGTTGTAAATATCGTCCAGTTTGTCCTGCTGGGCTGCAATCCAGCCCCAGGAAGCGAGGCTGGCGCGCTTGCGCATGTCACGGTCTGTGGATTGCATGAAGGGGGTCATGCCCGACAGGTTGCGCTTTTCGCCCTCAAAATCGATCTCAGCGGAGGCCATCAGCTTCTGGTATTCGCTGGTCAGGCGGTTTTCTTCCTGCAAGTCGTTAATGATTTCAGGTTTGAAGGTTTTGCGCTGTATCTCATACTTTTCCAACAGATGCTCGCCGTACTTGGCCGCCACGTCCTGGCGGTACGGGCTTTCCAGCACAATGCGCGCGGCTTCGGCTCCAAACTCACCAAAGCGCGGCAGCGCCTGATTAAACACATCGTGTTCAGCGGCATAGAACTCATCCTTGGTGTTGATGGTGTAACGCACATGGCACAGGCTGCGCATGGTGCGCAGGTTGCGGGACAGCTTATCCAGCTTCAGCATGACGGCAATCAGCTCGTCCCCACTTTGCGCGCTTTCCATCTCCTGAAGGCAGCCTTTCATGGTGGCGTACAGGCCGTCAAAGTCCGGGCGCTGATATACCATGTCTTCAAATTTGGTGTTGATGCTCATCCTGTTGCTCCTTTATATATGATTGTTTTGTAAGTCTTAATACCAGGTATCTGCCAGCGCCTGGCGGATGATCTCCACATACCGGCGCACTTTGTCCGCCGAGCCGTTGATGCGGTATACATCGCGCTGGCTGACCTCCAGCTTGCAGCCGCGTGCGGCGGTGCCGGTGGCCATCAAATGCGCGCGTACCTCGTCCTCGGGCAAATCCTTCCCCACCCCCAGCAGGTTGGGCGTGGGCTTGCGCAGGTAGACGATATCGGTGCCGCGCAGCACATCGCCCATGGAAGGTTCATCGCACCAGGGCGAGATGGACACCTTGCCCAAATTGCCGATGCGCGACAGGCAGGGCTGCCACAGCGCATGCACGGCCTCGCAGCAGCCATAGGACACGCGCCCGGCCAGCAGCATTAACTTTTCATAGCTGGGGAACACCAGCTGCGCATACATGTCCGGCGATATGCCCGATGTTTCCTGCGAGTCCATGTACAGCCACATATCCTGAAGCGCGGCCTGTTCCTTACCGTCTGGCAGCTGGTCGGTAAAGCAATAGCTGCCCTGCGCCAGGTGCTGCCCGCGCGCAGAGCTTTTGAGCACACCCTTTCCCTCTAAAAACCGGAAATACGCGGCATAGTCATCGGTCAGGCGATTGAGCATCTCAACAAACAGTTCGGGCGTATCGATCATGGCCATGTACAAATCTTCCATGTCCATGATGTGCACCAAATCCTGCATGGGGACGGCGTTGAGCGTGCCGCCCGAGGCCCGCACCGGCAGCACATCGCCAAACAGGTCATGTGCGCGCGCGGCCTCGTCCTGGTTGTCGTGCCAGCCGTATTCCGACGGGCCCAATACATGCATGTCCTTTTCCAGGTCATACAAATACGACACAAAATGGTGCCCCACCCCATCGGTTTCCTGACGCTTGACGGTCAGCCCAAAGGGCTTGAACCACCCGCGGCCCGACACCGCATAATGGTCCGGCACCAGCGTATCATCGCCAAACAGCGTGTGGTTGACCATGTTGGACAGCAATTTGCGCTCGATACCGCGCGCTTCTTCGCCCACGCACTGCATGCGCTCGGGCAATATGTCCTGCTCAAATGTCCATAATTCAACGCGCACCATGGGGCGGCCCAGCGTGCCATTTTGCCCATGGTGCACCCATTCTTTGTATAGCTTCTGGTTGGCGTCCGAGGCGGCCAGCTGCGCCTGCTGTCCGGCCAGCGCGCGCAAGCGCTGGCGGTCGCCGGCGGAAATGCTCATATACGTTTCCTCCTGCACGGTTTATGTGCGCTCAGCAATCATGTCCTTTACCTTCATCAGCCGCACGATGGCACCGCGCTCATTCTCATCCAGCTTGGCGGTAATCGTACGGATGGTCTGCTCAAACTGCGGGATCATGACATATTCCAGCGCATTGACGCGGCGGCGCGTCTTTTCAATCTCATCGGCCAGCAGCGAGGTGGTCTTTTCCAACTCAGCCAAGCGCAGCAGTTCAGGCAGCAGGTCAGCCAGCGTCTGGATGGCATCGTCCAAATCCGCCGAGGTCTCCGCATAGCCATAGGGCTGGATGGTTTCATCATCGCCCTGAGCCATGCGGATGGTGGGCACGCGCACCGACAGTATGTTGCTGCGCCCCAAGGTTACCCGTGCTGTGCGCGCAGGGTACATCACCGCGGTTTCCATGGCCTGCGCATCCATGACGGCCCGCGCCAGCGCAAAGCCGCGCATGGCGTCGTTCAGCTGCGCTTCCACCTTAGTGCGCAGGCGCGCATTTTCGCGCGCAAGGCCGATAAAGCGGCGCACCAGCTCATCGCGCTTATCTTTGAGCAGCTTGTGGCCGCGCGTGGCGGTGGCCAACCTGCGCTTGATGCGCGTCAATTCCATGCGCGTGGGGTTGATGCGAAGCATGGCCATCAGGCTTGCTCCTCCCCATAGTACTCATCCAGCATATCATCACGGATGCGCTTTAATTCGTTGCGCGGCAGCATGCGCAGCAGCTTCCAGCCCAGGTCCAGCGTGTCCTCAATGCTGCGATCGGCATGATATCCCTGCGACACATACTCCGCCTCAAAGGCATCGGCAAAGGCGGCGTATTGCTTGTCCACATCGGTCAGCGCCGCATCGCCCAAAATGACGGCCAGTTCCTTGGCGTCCTTGCCGCGTGAATAAGCAGCGAACAGTTGGTTCATGGTAGGCGCGTGATCCTTGCGCGTTTTGCCTTCGCCTATGCCCTTGTCCTTCAGGCGCGACAGGCTGGGCAGCACGTTGATGGGCGGCTGAATGCCTTTGCGGTGCAGCTCGCGGCTTAAAATAATCTGCCCTTCGGTGATATATCCGGTCAGGTCGGGGATGGGGTGCGTGATGTCGTCCTCCGGCATGGTTAAAATAGGCAACTGGGTAATGGACCCCTTGCGCCCCACAACGCGGCCGGCGCGCTCGTACATGCTGGCCAGGTCGGTATACAGATAGCCGGGGTAGCCGCGGCGACCGGGCACTTCTTTGCGCGCGGCCGACACCTCGCGCAGCGCTTCGGCGTAGTTGGTCATGTCGGTCAATATGACCAGCACGTGCATGTCCTTTTCATAGGCCAAATATTCTGCCGCCGTCAACGCCATGCGCGGGGTGGCGATGCGCTCAATGGCCGGGTCGTTGGCTAAGTTCATGAACAACACAGCATGCTCGATAGCGCCGGTGCGCCGGAAGTCGCCGATAAAGTAGTCGGCTTCCTCAAAGGTAATGCCGATGGCGCCGAATACCACGGCAAACATTTCATCCTTGCCCAGCACCCTGGCCTGGCGCGCAATCTGCGTGGCCAGCTGCGCATGCGGCAGGCCGGAGCCTGAGAACACCGGCAGCTTCTGCCCGCGCACCAGCGTGTTCAGGCCGTCGATGGCCGATACGCCGGTCTGGATAAACTCACTGGGATAGTCGCGCGCGGCGGGGTTGAGCGCTGTGCCGTTGATGTTGCGCCGTGCTTCGGGGATGATGGCGGGGCCGCCATCGCGCGGCTCGCCCATGCCGTCAAACACACGGCCCAACATATCCATGGACACCGACAGCTCGATGCCGCGCCCCAAAAAGCGCACGGTGCTATCGTCAATTTTCAGGCCGCTGCTGCTTTCAAACAGCTGCACCAGCGCGCGGTCGCCGTTGACCTCCAGCACCCGGCCGCGCCGCATTTCGCCGCTGGCCTGCCGGATTTCCACCAGCTCGTCATAGGTAACCCCGGACACGCCCTCTACCATCATCAGCGGGCCTACAACCTCGCGTATGGTGCGATATTCCTTCAGCATCCTATAACTCCCCCTCATCGGTCAGCGCGGCGATTTGCTGCATCATCTCTGCCTCGTAGTCGTGGAACACATGCAGCGTGTTTTCGGGTACATATTTGGCGCGGCTGATGCGCTCCAGCACCGGCAGCGTCAGCACATCGTTGAGCGTGGCGCCGGCCTGTAAAGCCTGCTGCGCGCGGTCAGCATAGGCCAAGATCAACCGCAGCATTTCATATTGCTTGTTGGGCGACGTGTACGTATCCACATCATCAAAAGCATTTTGATGCAGATAGTCCTCCCGGATGGAGCGCGCAACTTCCATGGTCAGCCGGTCTTCCCAGCTTAGGGCATCCATGCCCACCAGGCGTACAATTTCATCCAGCTCGCTTTCGCGCTGCAAAAGCTGCATGGTGCGCGTGCGCAGCGCGCTCCAATCCTGCGCAACATGGTCGTCAAACCATTCCGACAGCGTATCCACATACAGCGAATACGACGCCAGCCAGTCAATGGCCGGGAAGTGCCGCTTGTAGGCCAGCTGTGCCGACAGCCCCCAGAACACCTTGACAATGCGTAGCGTGGCCTGGGCAACGGGCTCGGATATATCGCCGCCGGGGGGCGACACCGCGCCTATGGCGGTGACGGAGCCATACCGCTCCTTCCCAGACAGGCAGCGCACCACGCCGGCGCGCTCGTAGAACTCGGCAATGCGGCTGCTTAAGTACGCGGGATATCCTTCCTCGCCGGGCATTTCCTCTAAGCGCCCGGACATTTCGCGCAGCGCCTCGGCCCAGCGGCTGGTGGAGTCCGCCATGATGGCCACCTTGTAGCCCATATCACGGAAATATTCGGCAATGGTAATGCCCGTATAGATCGAAGCTTCGCGCGCGGCCACCGGCATGTCCGATGTGTTGGCAATCAGCACAGTGCGGCGCATCAGCGCCTCGCCGGTGCGCGGGTCGTGCAGTTCGGGGAACTCCTTGAGCACGTCGGTCATCTCATTGCCGCGCTCGCCACAGCCTACATACACGATAATGTCGGCATCGGCCCACTTGGCCAGCTGATGCTGCACCACCGTCTTGCCCGAACCAAACGGCCCGGGGATGGCGGCCACACCGCCGGACGCGATGGGGAACAGCGTATCAATCACGCGCTGACCCGTTACCATGGGGCTGGTGGGGGACACCTTTTCCTGATACGGGCGGCCGCGGCGCACCGGCCACTTCTGCATCATGGTCAGGGCGTGCTTCTTCTCACCATCGCGCAGCACGCATACGGTATCGGTCACCACGGCCTTGCCTTCGTGAATGGAAATAATCTCACCCTTGATGCCCTGCGGCACCATGATGCGATGCTCCACCACGGCGCTTTCCTGCACGATGCCCAAAATATCGCCGGGCTGCACCTGATCGCCCACGCGCACGCGGGGTTCAAAGGCCCACTCCTTCTCCCGGTTGAGGGCGGGCACCTCCACGCCGCGCTGGATGCGATCGCCGGACAGCTCACGGATGGCCGTCAGCGGGCGCTGGATGCCGTCAAAAATGGCTTCAATCAGGCCTGGCCCCAGCTCTGCCGATAGGGGAGCGCCGGTGGATTCTACCGGTTCGCCCGGCCCTATACCGGCTGTTTCCTCATAGACCTGGATGCTGGCCCGGTCGCCGCGCAGCTCAATAATCTCGCCAATCAGGCGAGCGTGCCCGACGCGCACCACGTCATACATACGCGCGTCGGCCATGCCGCCTGCGACAATCAGCGGCCCTGCCACTTTGATGATGGTTCCCTGCGCCATATTATTCCTCCGTGTTGTTCAACAGTATGTTCGCCCCAACGGCCTTTTCCACATTGGCCTGCACGCGCTGCATGCCAAAGCCCGTGCTTCCCCGGCTGCCCGGGATGGGGATTAATGTTACCTCGGGGCTGCCGTTATAGCGCGCCAATGTATCGGGGATCTGGCGCGCTACGTCCTCGGTGATAAAAATCACCGTGACGCCGTTTGTCAGCATATGATGCACCGCGCGCTCAGCCTCCTGCTGGGTGGCGGCGGACATCACCTGCATGCCCACCGTGCGGAAGGCCTTAATTGCATCGCTTTCACCAATTACGCCTATCAGCGCCCGTTTATCAGCCATACAATGCACGCAGCCTTTCGCGGATGGTTTCCTCAGCAAAGCCATTTTCCTTGCCCGACAGGATGAGCCGCACGGCCACAGCCTCACGCTCGCGCATCAGCAGGTGGCCAATCAGGCGTTCTTCCCGGCTGATGGTGCGGCGATAGGGCGTAAACAGCCCCAGCAGGTGATTGTCGGCATCGCGCTCAAAGGCAGCCAACTTCTGCGGGTTCAGGTGCGCAGCCACAGCCGAGGCATAGATCGCAGCGCCCAAGTGATTCATGCGGAGCGGCAGCTTCTCAGGGCGCGTGTAGTCCTTCTCCCAGGCGGCGGGCGCAATGCGCCCGCCGGGGATCAGCAGCGGCTTGATAAAGGCCAGCGGCTTGTTCTGATGCATCGCACGCAGCACCATGGCATAGTTGGTCAAATCCACCTTGTCACGGAAGTATTTCACCGCCGTGCCGCCTTTGCTGCCCAGCTTGTCAAACGCATAGGCATAGTGCGCACGATCAAGGTGGACGTCAATATCCATGGGGTTCATGTCCACCGCCAAATGCTTTTCCAGCGCATCCAGCGCGGTTTTGAGCACCGTGCCCAACGCATCATATCGATGCTCATTGACAGCATGGCGCAGCACATCGGGGGCAAACACTCCGCAGGATGACAGCGCGGCAGGCTCCTGCTGCAGCGCGCGCGCTTTCAAGAGTATTTTCAGGTTGGCAATATCGTAGCGCACAAGGAATGCATCCACCAACGCCTGGTTGGTGGTCAACTCGCGCACCAGCGTGCAGGCCTGAAGCATGTGCTCACCGGCGGCCTGCTCAAAGTGCAGGTCTTCACGCCAGCCTACTTCGCTGACCACGCGCAGCGCCTGCTCCATGTCCTTGGCCTGCAACAGGCGTTCCAGACGCGCGCCGTCCAGCGCTGTTTTTTCCAGCATGCTCAGGCGGCCCACGGCATAATAGATGCTGCCTTGCGGCACGGTATCCCTCCTACGATGTACTACTCAAACAAAATGGCGGCAATCTCGGTTTCCAGGCCCATACGGGCATCGCTGACCAGCCGGTCAAACGTGCACACCACCTGGATGCCGTCGCGCAACAGCGCAAAGCCCATCCCCGGCACGGTGTCCGGCGACAGCACCAGCCCGGCGGGCTTGCCCTGTTTGGCCAGCAGTTGGTTGGCCTCGTCCACCATGCCCTTGTCCATGCCGCCCTGCGCGCCGGACAGCACGGCTTCGCCGCCCTGTGCAGTGGCAACTAGCTTGTCCAGAAAAAAGGCGCGCATATCGGCAGGCTGCAACGCCTGCAGCTGCTGCAATGCGCTGGCAAAGGCTTCGTCCAGCACGGTGCGCTTATGTGCCAGCAGCGCTTTGCGGCCTTCCAGTTCATCCATGCGCTGCATGCGCAAACGCAGTTCCTCAGCGTCCTGTTCAATGCGCTGCGCATTGCGCTGCCGGAGGGCGGCGATGTCCTGATCAGCCGCATTGGACACAGCCTGCGCCTTTTCACGGGCATTGGCTAATATCTGTGCTGCTGCCTGACGGGCATCGTCCTCAATTTTTTGAAAAAGGGGCTGTGCCTGCATGTCCTCAGCCCATTACAGAGTTGACAATCAGGAAAGAAACCAGCAGCGCAAACACGGCATAGGTTTCTACCATGACGGTCATCATGATCGCACGGCCCGACATATCCGGGCGCTGACCGGTCAGCAGCATGCCGGCACAGGCCACCCGCGCCTGCAGGATCGCCGATACCCAGCCGATAATGCCCACCGGCAGGCTGCCTACGATAAACTTGAGGCCCTGTTCCAAGCTTACGGGCAGCATCTGGCCACCCAACACGCCGGTGTTGAGCAAGACCATGACGGCAATCAAAAAGCCGTAAATACCCTGCGTAGCCGGCAGCAGCTGCAGCACCAACAGTTTGCCTGCTACGTCCGGGTTTTCGGTCACCACGCCGCTGGCGGTCTCACCCGCCATGCCCACGCCGCGGCTGGATCCGATACCTGACAGGATAATGGCGATGGCGGCAGCCACCAGCGCAAGAATTTGGCCCAGTTGAAGCTCCATGTGTGTTCCCCCTTAGAGATATATTATGCGGCATTGTCAGGCGATGCATCGCCCACAATGCGTACATAGCGTGTGTGGTTGTTCAGCGGCTTGAAAGGCTTGCCGCCTTCCTCGAAGAACTTGCCGAAAAATTCAATGTATTGCAGCCGGCAGGCGTGCACATACGCGCCCAGCGCGTTGATGCCCAAGTTGAACAGGTGGCAGCCCACAAACAGGACAATGGCCAGCACCTTGGCCAAAATGCCGCCGTCCCAGACCATGGCAATCAGCGTGTTGAACACCATGCCAATGACGCCTGTGGCCAGCCCCATGCCAAACAGGCGCATGTAGCTTAAAATATCGCTCACCCAGCTACTGACGCCATACAGCGCGCCCAACCCGCCCAAGATGCGCTTGATCGGGTTTTTCTCGCCGCGCTTGGTCATCAGCAAAATGATGCCCGCCCCTATCAGCGCCAGCACAGTGCCCGCCGAGGCTGTCTGGGGCAGCAGCATCAGCCCTAAGCCAATGAGCAGCAGCGCCCAGCTGAACTGATCGGAGATGGCGGCAACGGGATCCCGGCGCTTGAAGTTCATGTACGCGGCCATGCCCAAGCCTGCAAACAGGTGCAGCACGCCCACCGCCATGCACAGCACCATCACCTCCAACGGCCGGTTGACGGTGTCAAACGGAAACCAGCTGGTAATCTGCGGCACAGGATTAAAGCCAAAGAAGGTATTAAACGCAATGCCCCACACCACCGTGGCCAAGCCGCCAAAGATAAGCAGCCACAGCATGCGGGCGTTTTGGAACTTGATTTTTTTGACCTTGATAAAAATCGGAATGGCCAGAGCCATCAGCAGGCCGTAACCGGCATCCGACACCATCATGCCAAAGAGCATGGCATAAAACGGTGCCATCAGCGCGGTGGGGTCTATGCTGCGGTAGTCCGGCATGCCAAAGCCCTCTACCACGGGTTCAAAGGCTGCCACCAGGGGCTTGTTGCGCAGCAGCACGGTGGGCTGCTCGTCCGGCGCGGGCTCGGTCAGCTCCACTACGCTGGCGGGCGCGGCGCGCGCCACCACCCGCCGCAATTGATCCCCGGCTACCTTGGGCACCCAGCCGCGCAGCAAAAACACCTGCTCAGTTTCGGCCGACAGCGCGGCGGCACCGGCCTTTTTCTGCTCCATCTCATAGAGATCATGCAACACTTTGAGGTCATGGATGGAGCCTGCCAGCTGTGCAGTTTGTTCTGTTAACTGTTCGCGCTGTTGTGCAATATCCTGCAAGCGCTTTTCATGCCGGGCGATGGTGTCGCGCGGCGCGCGCCCCTCGGCCTCGGCCAGCGTTTCACGGGTAAATTCCGCCTGATCCAGCGCGGCCTGCACCTGATCAAAGGCCGACCGGTGCCCGGCCACGTACAGCAATTGCTGGTCGCGCTGGTGGCCGATGACCTGCAGGGCGGCAGGCAATTGCCGCAGCGCATCCTCCAGCGCCGGCAGATTGCGTGCGGGCACTGCGCCCAACACATGCTGCACGGTTTTCAGCTGCTGCATGTCCTGCTCATCGGCGTCCCAGCCCTGCCAAGGCGTCAGCGCCTGGATGGCGGCGGTCAGCCGCAGCTCTTCTGCATGAAGCTCTCCTCGCGTGCGCTCTATCTGGTTTAATGTATCGATTACCGACAGGATGTCCTGGGCGCGCGCCCAGGTATCGCGCGCGGTATGTGCGTCAATTTCAGGGTAGGTGCCAAAGATGGGCTTGGGATCGTTGTCATAGCGCGCCAACGCCATCAGCGCCCAGCGGATGTCCGCCATGTGGCGCGCATACTCCTGTACCATGTCCTGCCCGCGGTAGGCAAACGCCTCGGCTTCGGCGGGCGATTCGATGATCTCCACGCAGCCCATGTCCTGCAACGCCTGCATCAGCTGCGCGCGATCCGCGCGCAGCGCCAGCAGCGTTACCTTGAGCATGCTAACGATCGCCATGAGCCAAAATCCTTTCAGAAATACGCTGCGCAGCCTGCGGGATGCGGGCGCGCGCCTTGTCAATCTCCTCCTGCTGCGCGGCCTGCAGCGCATGGCCAGCCTGCGCCAGCTCCTCCTGGATGCGCAGTTTTTGCGCATCCATTTGCTCACGATAATGCGTGCGCACGCCCTGTTCGGCGTCGCGGCGCGCATGCGCGCTGGCTTCCTCGCTGGCCTTGACAATTTCACGCGCCTCGCGTTGCGCCTGCTGGCGCAGCTGTTCGGCGGCTTCTTCTGCCAGACGGATTTGTTCCAGAAGCTGTACTGCCATCACTGTTCTCCCGCATCCATACATGTAAGGCTTGCGCCCAGTAGATAATAACAATCAAAAATCCTTTTGATTATAACATCTCAACCTGCCAAGGGCAACCGCACGTTTGACATTTCCGGGGGCGGAGTGCGATAATCAACACCACCGAGAGATAGGCCCGGATACTGCAACAAACAATAATGGAGAGAACATGTTCGGACGTAGAAGTGATGGTAAGCTGGTGCGCGGGTTGGACCCCATCGTCGCGCTCACGCCTTATTTAATGCCCATGCGCTGCGACGCGCAGGTGATGCTGGACTACCGGGTAGATTATGAGCGCCTGGCGCGCTACATTGTCAAAAAAGGCAGGGAAGGCGTCAAAATCACGCTTACAGAACTGCTGATTGCATCCTATGTGCGCATGATCTCCCAAATTCCGGAACTTAACCGCTTCATCGCCAACAAGCGCACCTACGCGCGCACGGAGCTGACATGCTCCTTTGTGGTGCTGCAAAACACGCGCGATGGCTCGGTGGCTGAAAACACCACCAAATGCAAGTTCGACCCGCACGACACCATCTATGATGTGTCTGCGCGCGTCAGCAAAGCCATAGAGGAAAGCCGCAAGGAAGACGCCGACAACAGCACCATGAAAATTGCACGCATGCTGACAAACCCCTATTTAGCCACTTTCATCGCCGCCGTTGCGCGCCTGCTGGATCGCTATGGCCTGCTGCCTCGATTCATCATTGACGCCAGCCCCTTCCATACCGGATTGTTCATCACCAACATGGCTTCCATCGGCATGCCGGCAGTTAACCACCACATCTACAATTTTGGCACTACCAGCCAGTTTGTGTCCATCGGCAATGTCATACGTACGACGGAACTGACCCCCGAGGGCAAGCCTTACCTCAAGCGCTGGCTGCCTTTCGGTGTGGTAGCCGATGAGCGCATTGTGGCCGGCATGGTGTACAGCCAAATGGTCACCGAAATGATCCGATACCTGAGCAACCCGGAATTGCTGGAAGAGCCGCCTGAAACCGTATACTGGGACGAGGGCAACACATACAGCGAGCCCAAAGTGCCGCTGAAAAAGCGCCGCCGTGCATTGCGCGGGGTACTAAAGCGTAAACGCAAAGAGGTTGCGTAGTAAAAATCGCTTTATATCTGATTGACCTTATTTACATACTTTGTTTGATAATCCAAAATATTTTTGCATGGGTATTCCGGACATTCGTCACAGGAATCTACAGCATACTTTTTACAACACGCTGCAAAGGGGCAACCTGTGCAAAGTTCAAACACCCTCTCAGACTTGCCACCTTCGCAGTTGATTTTATCAAGAGGTATGTCCAGCCCGAACATCTCTTTATAGAATCTTTGGGAGCGTTGCCGAAGGTTTTCATCGTTTGTCTGTGTTGCGATATAGGTAACGCACCTGGCGCAATCATGACCACAATAACATGGCTTGAGAAACAGATTACACATAAATAGATGTTATCCTCATGTCTCAGTACAAAATCGAGCGAATCACTCTTTCCGCGCAGAGTATGAAAGCAACCCCAACTTCCGTCAGGATGCTGCATGGCGATTATTCTATTCGCCCATTTAC
>JAXGRA010000014.1:0-54072 GCA_040766135.1 Christensenellales bacterium | reverse complement strand
CTTTTTGAGTCCATGTCTCATGGACTGGTTCCCATTGTAACCAACACCGGCAGCGCATCAAGACTCGTTTTCGAAGGAGAAAGCGGACATATCATCCATTCCCCATACGAAGCAGTGGATGCACTGTGCGCGCTTGCAGAGAATATAACGTATCGCGAAAAGCTGCAACACGGTGCCATGAAATCATACATCAACTTACAGACAACGATGGGAGACCCTATCGCTGCATTCATTTAGAATCAATAGTTATTCGCCCTGCGCAAAATGCAAGCGGATGGAGCCATTGCTAGTGTGGGCGTTCAGGCGCTTTGGCCCTGCATGCCGGTGGTCGCGCAGCGAGTTGGATGCGTTGCTGGTGCTGCTGGTGGCGGTGTACTCACTGGCGTGGCCGGGCAGCGCGCCGCCAATGGGGCCATTGCTGGTTTTGAGGGTAATGTCCTGGGCTGCAATATCCGCACATCGAATGCTGCCATTGCTGGTATGCAGGGTGATATCGGTGCCGGAAAGCCCTTCCGCCTTGATGGGCCCATTGCTGGTGTGCAGGACAATGCTCTCCTGCGCGCTGGCAGCGTAAGCCCGCAGGCTAGCATTGCTGCTGCGCAGGGTGATGCCCTTGGCCTGGCAGTTGCGCAGGGTGATGGTGCCGTTGGAAGTGGTCAGCGTCAATTGCCCCCACAGCGATACACCCTCCCAGGTGATTGCGCCGTTGCTGGTGCTCAGATCGGCTTTGCCTGCAAAATCCGCAGGCAGCAGCACCTCGATGGGATATACGCGCCCAAACAATATGGGCAGCAGCTTGGGCAACGGGCGCTGAATCAGGCGCAGCTCCTTGTCGTTGTGGGATACATCGTAGCGTATGCGCGCGGTCTCGGTATAGCGCAGCTCCACCGTATCCATTGATCCTGATTTAACCACCAGCGGCGCGTTGGCCGCCTCAATGACCAGGCTGCGCACCTGGTCAGCCTGAGCGGTGAGCACCTTGCTGCCCAAATCATCGGCTGGCACCAGTTCCGCCGCAGCTTCGGGCGCCACGGATGCGCGCACGCCCTTGGCGATATCCGCCACCGGCCCCAGACCCGCGATGACGTCCTCCTCGTCAATGCCTTGATCGGCAGCCTTGTCGATGATCATCTCCTCATAGTATTGGATGACATCCTCGATATCGGCCTGTGACAGGCCGTCCAGCGCGCGCCGCAGTTGCAACAGAAATTCATCCCGGTTCATCATTCACCCTCCCTGACAAATTCATACACCCGGCTGATGGCTTCCCACTCCCGCAGGAAGTCCTTGATGGCGTCCACCCCCTTGGGTGTAATGCGGTAGTACTTGCGCAGCCTTCCCCCATGCTCCTGCCGGTAGCTGTCTACCTGCCCGGCGCTTTCCAGGCGTCTTAACACTGGATAGAGCGTAGATTCCGACAGCGGAATTACCCGGTCCACCTCGCGCGCCAACAGATAGCCGTAACTATCGCCGCGCGTTAGCAGTTTGAGCACGCAGGCCTCGATCACCCCGCGCTTGAGCTGCACGTCCATGCAACCCCTCCTCTCGCACAATATCATACGCCGTATAGTATTGGTTGTCAACATATATTTCCCTGCAAAAAAATCGGCTCTAATGCTGATCTAAAACAGCAATGCACCCAATTTTGGATTGCAGCAAGGAGCAACCGGGGGAAGCGTAGCAGCGCTGCGCTGACCGAGCAGCCGACACAGCTGCAAGACAAAAGACCCGACACGACGATGCATGAATGTTTGGAATCAGTATAAAGGCCGGCAAAAAATCTGGATACGGAGCGGTTAATTTTGTTCAGTCTGAGCTGAGGCTACAGACGGCTGTTCAATGCGTACTTTGCGCGCCACATACAGGTTGCCCAGTGAAAAAACCGCAGCAAAGAAGAACACATATTGCGGCCCCGCGTACACCCAGATCAGGCCACACACCTGCGCGGCGATAATAGACATCACATGATCCAGGCTGACGCCCGCCGACAGCGCGGGTGTTACATCCGCAGGTACAAGGGCGATGGACTTGAGGTAGACGGAATTGACAATGGCTGTTTGCATGGACATGCGGTCCAGGATGAACATCAGGTATACCAGCATCACTTTCCAGCTGTCGCCGGGAATCAGGTGTTCTACTACCGCCCACACCACAAAGCCATATAACATATAGATGGTAATAAACATCAGCGCGCTGAATGTCATCAGCCGTTTTACACCAAACCGATCCAGCCACTTGCCCAGCTGCCGATAAAACAGGATGCCCACAAAGCTGGCCACGATGGTCAGCATGGACATGACATCCGTGCCCTTTAGCAGCAGCTCAATCACAACCCAGGAACCGTACACATAAGCCAGCTGTTTTTGCACGCCGGACAAAGCTGTCAGGACATAGTAATACTTATACTCTTTTTTAAACAGCAGCTTGATACGCTGCCGGGGCTGGCGCACGGAATCCTTGTCCACGACCTTCAGCAGCAGAATGGCCACCAGCATGGCCAGCAAAAAGAAGGCCGACCCCACCAAAAAGACCGGGCGGATATTGCTTTTGAACGTGAACACGCCGGTGCGGAAGGTAATAAAAATAATGATGCCGGAGACAAACGCGCACGCAGTGCGGATGCTGGCGTACTGCCCCACGCGGCGGCCTAACTTGTCCGGCTCTGCCAGCGACATGCCGATGGAATCCTGCAGCGGAAAAAACAGGTGCATACCCAGCGAGTTGATGAACAAAAACACCAGCATCAGCGCATAGGGCGGCGTAGACAGGCCCATCACCGTAAGCCCAAACAGCGCTAACACCTGTGCGATGATGGACAGCCGATAATCCCCCAGCATGGCCAGCGCCGCAATGATTACCGAGCACAGCACGCCGGGCAGCTCACGCGGGAACTCAATAAACGCGCGCTGCTGGGCCGTGACGTTGTATACTTCCTTGTAGTAGTTGCCGTACACCGCATCGCTGAAGCCATTGCCCAGCGCAACCAGTACAATCAACAACATAAACAGATACAGTTCAGGCCGTTCGCGCAATGCGTTGCGCATATGTTGAATCTTTTTGCTCACGTTGCCTCCACAATAATGGAAAAGATATCAGATAGTTTCATTCGTGATGTGTGTGCATAATTCCTGCATGGCAGGCCGGGAACATAACCATGAAAATTTTTCTTGCCGTCTGTAACACGGAATGGTATACTTATGATGATTTAATAATCACTGATGACTTTGTCGCAATGTTAATAGTTTTACATACTCGTTTTTGGTTTGACACAACCTGCCGGTATTCCGGCAGCTTGAAGTAAAGGAGGAATATCATGAAACAACGTACACGGTTCTTGGCTACCCTGATGGTGCTGGCACTGTTGCTATCGCTGTGGGTTGCACCCGCCGCCGTAGCCGGGGAAAAGAAAACCCTTAAAGTTGGCTTGACGACCAGCAGCATGGTCACCGACTATGAAGACAACTACTTCACCAACTATCTGGAAGAAAAATTAGGCTTTGAGCTGGAATTCTATATGCTGCCAGCCGATGGTGCCGAGACGCGCACCAAAGTAGCGCTGATGGCCACCGGTGGGGAAGATAATCCAGATGTGCTGGTAGTAGACGGACACCTCACCGATGAAATGCTGCTGCAGTACGGCAGTCAAGGCTTCTTCCTGGCGCTGGACGAGTATGTAGCTGACCCTGAAAAAATGCCCAACTATAATGCCATCCCGGAAGAAGACCGGCAAGCCATGAACTTGACTTCCACCCAGGCGGACGGTCATATCTACAGTCTGTCTGCTTTTGAGCCGGAAACCTGGAACATGACACCGTTCCGCATGTTCATCAACAAGGCCTGGCTGGACAAGCTGGGCAAAGAAGTGCCTACCACTACAGAGGAACTCAAAGACGTGCTGATTGCTATGCGCGATGGCGACCCCAACGGCAATGGCGTCCAGGATGAGATTGGCGTATATGGTTATTCGGGCGGCGGCTATGGTCAAAATGTGTCCGCTGCGCTGATGAACTCTTTCGTCTTCTGAATGCCAACAACGCCAACGGCGGCTTGGCTTTAAGCGAAGACGGACAGACAGTCATTGCACCGTACACCACCGAGGCTTGGCGTGACGGCTTGCGCTATATGAACGATCTGTACAACGAAAAAGTGCTCTCGGCTAATATCTTTACAGATGACGACCAGCAGTTCAAGGCCATCTTGAATCAGGATCCGCCCATCGTAGGGTTCACGACCGCCGGCTCGCTGAGCAACTGGCTCGCGCTGTCAGCAACCCCCAACTTCCTGCAGATGGAGTTATCAAGCCCCTAATCGGCTTCCAATGGGGTACAATACACACCCTTCACCCCCTATACGCCAGGACAGGAATTGATGATCCTTGCGTCCACTCAGAAATTGGACATGGCGTTACAGTTTGCTGATTTGTTCTTTGACCATGATGTATCCCTTATTGAGCGCTTCGGTGAAGAAGGTGTGGACTGGACACGTGACCCAGAGCTGCTCAAGGGACACACCAACGCCTATGTCGAAGCCGGCCTGTATGATGAATTAACCATGCTGGTCATTTCCACAGTATGGGCAGAAAATCAGAATCAGACCTGGCGCAATCACGGACCTCGGTATGCCAGTATGTTGATGGGCAACACGGTGTTTGACTTCTCGTCCGGACGGCCATACAACCCAGAGGATCCCACACAAATCAATGCCAAATGCTACGAATGGTACTATCCCCTGCATCCGGAGCATGTGCTGCCGAAGTTGAAGTTCACTGTTGAAGAAGCCGAGGCTATTCAGGATCAGTTGACTACCATCCCGGCATTTGTCAAACAGTCGCTGGCGGAGTTTGTCACCGGCGCGCGCAACGTTGAAAATGGCTGGAACGATTATCTCAACGAGATAGAGTCCATGGGTTCTGTCGCACTGGATTGGCATTGCGCAGATTGCCATTTGACCGGATAAAATAACCACAAATTCTTTTAACCAGGTTGAGCATGCGATAGCTATCGCATGCTCAACCCCCTCTTTAATCCCTCCTATATGTGGCAGTCCGCTGCATATAGTATGTGCACCAACACAAGAGGAGATAAATTGTATGGAAAACACGCTCCGAACGGCAAAAAGTATAGCCCGTGAAAGAACCAGACGCCGCATTCTGGCGCGATGGCAATTATATCTGTTGCTGCTGCTACCTCTAATCTGGCTGTTTGTGTTCCGCTATGCGCCTATGGGCGGCTTGGTGCTGGCATTTAAGAAGTATAATGCCGGCCTGGGCGTGTGGAAAAGCCCATGGGTGGGGATGGCAAACTTTAACAAGTTCTTCTCATCCTTCAAGTTCCGCACTGTTCTTCGCAACACCATTACACTTTCTCTGTATTCTCTGGTAGTAACGTTCCCCATTCCCATCATTTTTGCCATGTTTCTCAATGCACTCCCCTGGAAACGCTACCAGAAAACCATCCAGACCGTCACCTATGTCCCCTACTTCATTTCCACTGTAGTCATGGTAGGCTTGTTGTTCCAAGTGTTAGATTCACGCAACGGCCTGTACGGTGCCCTATATCGCCTGCTAACAGGCAGCCAGGCATAACATCCTGACAGTAGGCAGCAATTTTAAACATCTATATGTATGGTCAGGCGTGTGGCAAGGTACAGGTTATAACGCCATTATCTATATCGCCGCCCTCACCAGTGTGGACGGCGCGCTGCATGAAGCTGCCACAATAGACGGTGCTACCTGTTTTCAACGGTTGCTGCATATAGATTTCCCTCCATCCTGCCCACCGCCAGCATTATGCTGATCCCAGTCATTGGCAATATCATGAACATAGGCTGTGAAAAAGTACTGTTAATGCAAAATGACCTGAACTTGAACTACAGCGAGATTGTATCCACCTATGTATACAAGGTAGGGCTATCCAGCGGCATTACGGACTTTTCCCTCTCAACTGCCATTGGCATGTTTAACTCCGTCATCAATTTCTCGCTGCTGACCACGGCCAATCTGGTCAGCCGCAAACTCAGCGGCAGCGCTCTATTTTAAGGAGGTGCCGTATGCAAGCATTCAAAAATCAAAGTTATCGAGATAAAGTCTTCTACATCATTATCCTGGTTATCCTGTCTCTGTTTTTCCTGGCCGTACTATATCCATGTATCTTTGTGGTCAGCGCCTCGTTTTCCTCAGGCACTGCAGTACAAGCAGGCAAGGTAGTGCTTTGGCCGGTAGATGTAAGCCTGGAAGGTTATCGCACGGTGCTGAACACACCCGATGTATGGACAGGGTATGCCAACTCCATCTTCTATACCGTAGTGGGTACACTGATAAATGTCTGTATGACCATGGTGGCAGCCTATTGCCTGTCGCGCAACGATCTGCCCGGTGGCAATGGACTGATGCTGCTGTTTACATTTACCATGTTTTTCAGCGGCGGCCTGATTCCCACATACATAGTCATCCGTCAATTGGGCATGATTAACACGCGTTGGGTACTGTTGTTACCAGGGGCTATCGGCGTGTACAACCTGATTGTAGCCCGCACCTTCATCCGTAACAGCATCCCTCTGGAGTTGCTGGAAGCTTCACAGATTGACGGGTGTTCGGACATCAAATACTTCCTGCGTGTGGTACTGCCGCTAAGCAAGGCCATCGTTGCAGTTATGGTACTATTTTACGGCGTAGGGCATTGGAATGCTTATTTCAGTGCGATGATCTACCTGCATCGCAAAGAGCTCTATCCGTTAACATTATTCCTGCGACAAATCCTTATGTCCAGTCAAATTGACCCAGGCACCGTACAGGATCCTGAAATGCAACAGCGTCTACAGGAAATGGTGGGCGTGATCAAGTATGCGCTCATCATGGTCAGCATGATACCGGTGCTGGTAGTATATCCGTTTGTACAACGATACTTTGTCACCGGCGTAATGATTGGTTCCGTTAAGGGATAAATCGCGCAACTCCTCAACTTTTAATAATCTCATGCAACAACAGGAGGGATTTCCATGCTCACCAAATGGCTGGACGATGTAAACATCCGCGCGGTGCTGCAGCCGCGGGATAAGCGCAGGCTTTTCCCTGCGTGCAATGACCCGCGGTGGCAGCTGCTGCTGCAGGAAAAAAAGGAGAACATACTGACCTGGGCAAAGCAGGCCGTGGACGAGGGCTATCCGATGCTAACGGCCACGCAGTTTTTGGCCTTTGTGCGCACGGGCAGCCGCAAGGCATACGAGGATCCGTACTTTATCCGCCGCAAAAACCTGATTGGCGCGGTGCTGGCCGAGTGCGTGCAGCCCTCCCCCGCCACGCTGGACGCGGTGGTGGACGGCGTGTGGTGCATCCTGGAGGAAACATTCTGGGGCATCAGCGCGCACAACGGCTCCTTTCACGATGGCGCGTTGCCAGCGGCCAAGCGCCCGCTGCCCGACCCGGACAATGTCTATGTGGATCTGTTTGCCGCGCAGACCGGCACCACCCTGGCGCTGACGGCCTATTTGCTGCGCGACCGGCTGAACGACGTGGCACCGGTCATTGTGCGGCGCATTGAAAAGGAAATGGACCGGCGCATTTTTACGCCGTTTATGACGCGCGATGATTTCTGGTGGATGGGCTTTACACGCAAGGAGTTAAACAACTGGACGCCATGGATACTGTCCAGCATTTTGGTGGCGGCGCAGTATTTGATGGACGATGACATCCGGCTAAGCCAGCTGATGGCGCGCGCCAGCATGATGCTGATGCGGTATTTAGACTGCCTCCCGGAGGATGGCGGCTGCGATGAGGGCCCGGCCTATTGGAACATGGCCGGCGGCGCGCTGTTGGACTGCTTAGAAAGCCTGCACGAGATGACCGCCGGGGCCATTGACGTGTATCAGGAGGACAAAATCCAGCGCATCGGGCTGTTCCCGTGGCTGGTGCACTTAGGCAACGGATGGTTTGCCAATTTCTCGGATTGCGATGCGCGCGTGATGCTCAACGGCGAGCGCGTATATCGCTATGGCGAGTTAATTGACAGCGCACCATTAAAGCAACTGGGAATCGGCATGATGGGCCCCCTGCGCCCCAACGACACCCCGCAGATGAACCGCGTGCTGCATCAGGCGCTGCGCGATATTGCGCCGGGCACCTTGCCGGAGCCGGTTGCGCACATGGATTTGCCGCAGTTGCAGTGGTGGACGCGCACAGCGGACGGCCTGTCCATCACCATCAAGGGCGGGCACAACGACGAAAGCCACAACCACAACGATGTCGGCAGCTTTATCCTGATGCATCGGCGCGAGCCCGTGCTGGTGGATGTGGGCAATGTTGTGTACACCGCAAAAACCTTCTCTGAGGAGCGCTATACGCTGTGGCACATCCGCTCGCGCAACCATAACGTGCCGCTGATTGGCGATCAGGAGCAGCTGCCCGGCAAAGCATACCGCGCGCGGGATGTGATGGCGGACGAACACGCTATTTCCATGGACATATCCTCGGCTTACCCGAAGCAGGCCGGGGTGATTGCACTTGCGCGGCGCGTGGATGCACAGGACGGCCGCATCACCTTGAGCGATCATGTTCGCCTGAAAAACCCTGATACGGTCACCTGGGTGTTCATGGCGCGGCACTGCCCGCAGGTAGTATCGCCCGGCGTGGTGCGCATCGCAGGCGTGACCATGCACATGGATCCGCAGCTGGCGCTGGAGGTAGAGGAGATCACCATCACCGATGACCGCATGAACAAAAGCTACCCCGGCAGCGTGTGGCGCATGACCTGCACATCGCCTGCACAGGAGGAGCATAGCGCGCAGTTCACATTTGAAGGTAACAGCTAAATACGCCGCACATTGCCCGTTAACGTCCTGCTTGCTATAATAAATATATATTGAATATATTGCAGGAGGGCTTACACATGCGGGAAACGAAAGTCGATCAATTAACGGTGCGCGTATACCCTACGCGTTTGGACATGGGGCAGGCCGCTGCACAGGATGGCCTGGCCAAGCTGCGCACGCTGCTCAAGCAAAAGGAGCAGGTCAACGTGGTGTTTGCGGCCGCTCCCTCGCAAAGCGAGATGCTGGAAACGCTCACCGCCGCCCAGGACATTGACTGGCGGCGCGTGCACGCGTTCCATATGGACAACTACATCGGCCTGCCGCAGGATGCGCCGCAACAGTTTTCCACGTTTTTAAAGGACAGGCTGTTTAACAAGCTGCCCTTTGGCGCAGTGCACCTGATGGGCAACACCCCGGCCGATGCCGAAACCTATGCGCAGCTGCTGCGGGATCATCCCCTTGATATCTGTTTTTTGGGCATTGGAGAGAACGGGCACATCGCGTTTAACGATCCTGGCGTGGCGGACTTTGACGACCCCTATTTGGTCAAGATGGTGGAGTTGGACGAGGTCTGCCGCAACCAGCAGGTCAACGACGGCTGCTTTGAAACGCTGGCGCAGGTGCCCACCCACGCGCTGACCATGACCATCCCGGCCATGGTGGCGGCCAAGCACATGATCTGCACGGTGCCCGGCAAAAGCAAGGCCTGGGCCGTGCGCGAGATGCTTACCCAGGTGCCGTCCAGCCAGCTGCCGGCCACCGTGCTGCGCGGGCATACGGACAGCGTGCTGTATATCGATCAGGATGCAGCCGCGCTATGGGAGGCGCAGGCATGAACATCACCATTACCGGCGCACGGGTGCTGACGCCCGAAGGCTTTCGGGACAACCTTGCGCTGCATATAAAGGATGGCGTCATTGCGGCGCTGTCGCCCGCCCTGCCCGATGACCCGGGCCAGGTGGTGGATGCCGCCGGTCTGCTGTGCGTGCCGGGGTTCATTGACCTGCACGTGCACGGCGGCGGCGGGCATGACTTTTCCGACGCCACGGTGGAGGCCTTTGTGGGCGCGGCGCAGGCGCATATGCTGCGCGGCACCACCACGCTGCTGCCCACCACCGTGTGCAACCCGCCGGAGGAGCTGGAGCGCATCTTTGCCGCGCTGACCGCCACGCGCGCAACGCAGCATGCGCTGCCGTACATGCCCGGATTGCACATCGAAGGCCCGTGGATCAACCCCAAGCAGGCCGGCGCGCAGGACCCGCGCTATATTTTGGTGCCGACAGAGGGATCCACCCAGGCGCTGCTCAAACATAGCAAAGACGTGGCGCGCGTCACTGCGGCCCCCGAGCTGCCCTGCGCGCTAGAGCTGGGCGATACGCTCAGCGCGCAGGGTGTGCTGATGTCCATCGGGCATTCCGATGCGGACTATGGGCAGGTGCAGGAAGCCGTCCGGCACGGCTACAAGTTGGTGACGCACCTGTACAGCGGCATGTCTTCCCTGCACCGCGTGCGCGCCATGCGCGTGCTGGGCGTGGTGGAAAGCGCCTACCTGATGGATGAGTTGGATGTAGAAATCATCGCCGACGGCCTGCACCTGCCGCCGGAGCTGCTGCAGCTGATTGTGCGCTGCAAGCCGTGGGACAAGATCTGCCTGGTCACTGACTCCACGCGCGGCATGGGCCTGCCTGATGGCAGCGAGATTATTTTAGGCAGCCTGACCGCCGGGCAAAAGGCCATTGTAGAAAACGGCGTGGCCTATATGCCGGACTTTACGTGCTTTGCGGGCTCGGTTGCGTCCTCGGTGCGGTGTGTGAAAACCATGGTGGAAAAAGCCCATGTGCCGCTGGAGGACGCCATCCGCATGATGACGCTGCACCCCAGCCGCGTGCTGGGCATGGACAATCGCAAGGGCACGCTGGCCGTGGGCATGGACGCAGATATCACATGCCTGACGCCGGCATGGGACGTCAGGCACGTGTTTGCTATGGGGCGTCACGCGGTGCGTGACGGGCAGATTACGGGATAATTACAGCCCGGCAGCCTTGATAATATCGGTCAGCAGCCGTGTGGCGGCTTCGTAAAAGCCCACGTCACGCGGCGGCTGGCCGGTTTTCAACATGGTGACCAGTTCGGCAGGGCCCACGCTTTGATAGGCCATTTCCACGTTGTGTGCAACGTTTTTGCCATCAGCGTTGATGCTAATGTGCAAATCCTGAATGCCGGGCGTGGTGACCAGCACGCAGGTAACCTGATCAAACCGCACGGTAGCCACCACCGTATCGCCGGTACGGAAGGCCGCCACATCGCGATAGTCCGTCCCGCACAGCGTCAGGCACAGCTCCGCCGCATGAATGCCGTAAAACCAGTAGCCATCATATTCGCTGTTGGGATCGGCCGCAAAAGTAATGACCACCGTTGCACCGGGCGTAATCTGCGGCTTAAGCGCCGCAATATTGGGCAGGCCTTTCAGGTTGCTGCCGCCGCATACCAGCAATTGATGCTCACGGGCATAGGCTACGATTTCTGCCGCCTTCTCTACATCGGTGGAAAACGGCTTGTCGTTAAACACCGCCTTGCCGGCCTTGAGCGCGCGCAGCACGGGCGCCGCGTGCAGCGAACCCTTGCGGTAGGTGACCACCACGGCATCACAGGCCGCGATGACCGCGTCCTCGCTGTCGGTCAGGGTCAGGCCATAGTCCCTGGCCAGCTCTTCCCCCACCTGGGGTGCATCCGCCGCATACAAATGCGTGATGCGGTAACCGGGGAAGCGATTTCCCCGGTTGATGGTTTCACAAAAATGCTTCGCGTGCGAGTTTTCTGCGCCCAGTATGCCAATGTTCATTATCTGTCCCCCCTGTTGAAATTCATTTCTTTAATCATACCATGCAAAGTAGGATGCGACAACGCTTGCACGGCGAAAAGCGGACGGCTATAATGCCAACTATGTTTACTTGTAGGGGATGCCACGGCTTTGACAGCGCCCGCGTGCGGCACACACGGGCGCTGTTGGCGGCGGTTTTTCTTTTGATGATGTACGTGCCGGGTCAGGCTTCGGACCCGCGCAGCTGGGCAGTGGGCGAGCGGCAGGCCTATACGCCGGAAGAAATACAGCAAGGCGCGCTGGACAGCTACTTTACCGGCGCAGTGTTTGCAGGCGATTCGGTCACCAACCAGCTGCGGCGGTACACCTACACCCAGCGCAAGCAGGAAGGGGCCTTCCTGTCTGACGCGCAGTTTCAATGTGCAGTTAACTATTCGCTGTATACCGCCAGCCTGTACAAGCCTCAGCCGGGCAAGGTTAACTTGATATACAAAGGACAGGATCAATCGCTGTTGCAAGCCGTACGGCGCCTGCAGCCCGCGCGGCTGTTTGTGCTGCTGGGCGCTAACGACTATGCACCGCAGCGGGCAGAAAAAGCGCTCGACTGGTACAAAACGCTGATAACGCGCGTAAAGGAGGTATCGCCGGATACCGACATCGTGGTGCAGGCGCTGCCCCCGGTATCGCGTTCTCTTTCCTCCAAGCAGGATATGCGCCCGCTGTGGGATGCTTTCAACCAGCAGCTGCAGGAGCTGTGCCGACAGGAGGGCGTGGCCTTTGCGGACATTGCCACACCGCTCAAGGATGCCGAGGGCTATTTGCAGCCCGAGTATGCTTCCAAAGACGGCCTGCACCTGAGCGCGCAGGGGTTGCTGGCCTGGGTTAATGCACTGCGCGACAATGCACACGAGAGGTATTTACATGACCAGTGGACGCCGTAACCGCGCGCTGTGCGCGCTGCTTCTGATGCTTGTGGTATTGACGGGTTGCGGGCAAAAAACGCCGCCTGCCTTGCCGGATGTGTATGCAGCGCTGGAAAGCGCCGCCTCACTGCCGCCCATGACCATGCTGGACGCCGACGAATTAAGCGACTACATCGGCATTGACGATACCCTATACAGCAGCGTACAGGCCCATGCCGCGCAGGATGGGCTGGTGGTGGACGCCGTCATGCTGTTTACCGCGCGCGATGAAAAAAGCGCCCAGTCCATCGAAGCACAGTTGAGCGATTATTTGGACTACCGCAAGCGCGAAATGCGCGATTACCTGCCCGAACAATATGCCGTGCTGGAGCGCGCGGTGCTGCGGCGCGACGGCATGCAGGTGGCGCTGCTGATCTCCCCGCAGGTGGACGCCCTTGTCCAGGCCTATGAAAAGGCCATCCACTAAGTTGCGCAGGGAAGAGTTTCGCGAAGGGCTGATCACCAGCATCCCCATCGCGCTGGGATATTTAGCGGTCAGCTTTGCCTTTGGCATCCATGCCACGGCCACCGGCCTGTCGCCCATTATGTCCACCATTATTTCGCTGACCAGCCTGTCCTCGTCCGGGCAGTTTGCGGGCGTGGGCATCATGGCGGCGGCGGGCTCGTATGTGGAATTGGCGCTGGCGGTGCTGACCATCAACCTGCGCTACATCCTGATGAGCCTGTCCTTAACGCAAAAGTTAGCGCCCATGCCGCTGTGGCATAAGCTGATCATCGGCTATGCGGTGACGGACGAGATATACGCCGCCGCCATCGGCCGGGACAAGGATGTCACGCGCGATTATTATGTGGGGTTGATGCTGCTGCCCGTGCTGGGCTGGACGATGGGCACGCTGCTGGGCGCGAGCTTAGGGGCCTTGCTGCCACAGGATGTGGTCAACGCGCTGGGCATTGCGCTGTACTGCATGTTCATCGCACTGGTGGTGCCGCCCGCGCGCAAGGACAAAAGCATCCTGCGCGCGGTGCTGCTCACGGCCACGCTGTCGCTGATGCTGGCCTATCTGCCGGGCATCAGCGCGCTGTCCGCCGGGTGGCGCGTGATATTGCTGGCGCTGGCGGTGCCCGCCGGACTGGCCTGGCGCGATACCCGCGCAGGAGGTACCGCGGTATGAACAACACCTACCTGTGGACGGCCGTGGCGGTGATGTTTGTGTTTACCTATCTGCCGCGCGTGCTGCCGCTGCTTTTGGTGGGCAAGCGCATCAAAAGCCCTTTTCTGCTTGCGTTTTTCCGCTATGTGCCCTATGTTGTATTAACCAGCCTGACCATCCCGGCCATCTTTTATTCCACGCGCACGGTATGGGGGGCGGTGGCAGGGTTTGTCACCGCGCTGTGGCTGGCCGCCCGCAACAAGCCCATGATCCAGGTGGCGCTGGCCGGCGCACTGGCTGTGCTGGTCACGGAAAGTTTGCTGCAACTCATATAAACGCATGAACTTAAGGAGGTACGCCCCATGATTGATATCAACCTGATCCGCAACGACCCCGACGCCGTGCGCGAGAACATGCGCCGCAAGTTCCAGGAGCATAAGCTGCCTTTGGTGGATGAAGTCATTGAGCTGGACAAATTAAACCGCGAGGCCATCCAGCGCGCGGACTACCTGCGCAGCCAGCGCAACGCATTGAGCAAGCAAATCGGCGGCCTGCTAGCCAAGGGACAACGCGAGGAAGCCGGCGCTATCCGCCAGCAGGTAAAGGACATGCAGGATGAGCTGCAGCAGTTGGAAACCAAGGAAAGCGAATACGCGCAGGTCATCCGCGAGAAAATGATGCAGATTCCGCAGATCATTGACCCCAGCGTTCCCCTCGGCCGCAACGACCAGGAAAACGTGGAGATCGAGCGCTTTGGTGAGCCGCGCGTGCCGGACTTTGACGTGCCCTACCACATGGACATCATGGAGCGCCTGGACGGCATTGACCTGGACAGCGCGCGCAAGACCAGCGGCAACGGCTTCTATTACCTAAAGGGCGACATCGCCCGCCTGCATTCGGCCATATTGACCTATGCGCGGGATTTTATGATCGACCGGGGATTCACCTACTATATCCCGCCGTTCATGATCCGCAGCGAGGTGGTCACCGGCGTGATGAGCTTTGCCGAGATGGAAAACATGATGTACAAAATCGAGGGCGAGGATCTGTATTTGATCGGTACCAGCGAGCACAGCATGATCGGCAAGTTTATCGACACCTTCACCGATGAAGCGGACCTGCCCCAGACGCTGACCAGCTATTCCCCCTGTTTCCGCAAGGAAGTGGGTGCCCACGGCATGGAGGAGCGCGGCGTGTACCGCGTGCACCAGTTTGAAAAGCAGGAGATGGTGGTGGTATGCCGCCCCGAAGACAGCGCCCATTGGTATGATAAGCTGTGGCAAAATACCGTGGACTTTTTCCGCACGCTGGACATCCCGGTGCGTACGTTAGAATGCTGCTCCGGCGATTTGGCCGACCTGAAGGTGAAAAGCTGCGACGTGGAGGGCTGGTCGCCCCGGCAGCAGAAATACTTTGAGGTAGGCAGCTGCTCCAACTTAGGCGATGCGCAGGCGCGCCGTTTGGGCATCCGCGTGCGCGATGTCGACAACCGCAAGTATTTTGCCCATACGCTCAACAACACCGTGGTAGCGCCGCCGCGCATGCTGATTGTATTCCTTGAAAACAACCTGAACGCCGACGGCACCGTGCGCATCCCTGAAGCACTACAGCCCTACATGGGGTTCAAGACGCAGATTGGGTAAAGCATAGCACGAAGAAAAGCAACACCCCTACCAGGATTTGTCCTGGCAGGGGCGTTGCTTATTTTCCTTTCTTAACAAAATGGCATTTGCAAAAAGCAACAATCACAAAGCGTTGACCAACACACACGACCCGTTATATTCGTTTTGTTCGATTGTTTTGCCTATTCCCCAATGTTGAGCGCGGCGAGCGGAATCATGCCGTAATAGAGGGTCGATCCGATGTGAACTGCGACATAAGCCCACCAAGGTTTCAATATGGATTGCACCCTTACCTGTGTGCCTGCATCAACAGAAACAAGCACGGCTTGACCGACATGCGGATCATCGGTGAGAAAGGTGTCCTGCACAGTCAGTGCAGAAACATTTTGCAGCACAATATCAGGCAAGCTGCCCTGTATGTCTGAGGATTGGATCCATCCTACACGGTTTTTTCCAGGCTGAATCGCGTATTCAATCATCACCCAACCGTTTTTCGTGCCATAACCGAAAACGTCTCCAGCAAGAGAGACCGTAGCTTTCTTATTTGCTGCCCGAAAACTACTACTCTGTGGTCCAGAAAACACGGGCAACTTTCCCTTTTCGTTCGTTTGCAGCAGTGTAGGCTGCGGTAAAGATTGTAAGAAGTGTCCTGCCACCTGCAACAGCCGCTGTGCTTCTTCTTCACTTTTAGGATAACGGTCATTCGATATAGATGGTCAGCGGCCGCAATAGTGGATATATCCGCCGCCGCTGGTGCCGCAGCATCTGTGGATGTAGGGCGCCACAAATTCCTCAATATGTGCGCGGCTTAACAGCGGTGGAGGTATCCTCCGGACCAGTTTCAGCCCGCCCTTTGCACGCGGCATGGCATAGCTGTTGTAGTGCGCGATGGTTTTGTCGCTGTCCGGGATCAGTTCCAGGCACGCGTCAAACGCGCGCTCGGTGGCGGTGCAGCTTAGGTCCATCAAATGATGCACAAACTCCGGATCATCATAGAGCTGATAAAAGATATCATCGCCGTATACCAAATGTGCGGTGTCAAACGCGCCCTGGATATCCACCGGGAACACCCGCACGCCGGAGCCCTGCAGCTGCCTGGCAATGAACGCCATATGATCCAGCGCCATGCGAAACTCCGGCGTGATGACCAAATCATCGGCGCTCATGTCCATCAGCAAGCCTTTGGGCAGGTGCTGAGTCACCCAGGGCTGCTTGTCCTCGAACAGCTCCGGCACGATGCCAAACCACGCCGCCACAATGCCGCAGCCCATGTTGGCGCGAACAGAGGGCACAGCCTCGCGCCCGCCCTTCATGCTGGTCACGGCCTCACGCAGGCCGTTGGCCAGCATCTTGTCCATATTGTGATGGATTTCCAGGTAATGATAGGCAGGATATGCCTGCTGCTCCTGCTCGTTCAAGGCACAATGCAGCAGCAGCGGCGCGCCTCCCCGCCCCATCCATAACGCTTCCTGCGCCTGAACAGCGCGGTCGTATTGTTCCTTTTGAGTAGATAGCCGCTCAATCAATGATGTATTGCTGTTCATCATTCTTCCTCCCATGGATGGAGTATAACTGATGCTGATATTTTACCATACAAGTACAGCAGCCGACATCTTTTTTGTTGACATCGCGCCACGTTATTCATACAATGGGCATGCTCATTTCGGGCACCCATGCAAAGAGAAAGGAGACGTGGCTGTGGAAGCTGACCCTTACGGCAGTACCTTTTATATCATGACACACGCGGCTGAGCAGCCATTGTCCTGCAGGGTGTAAATAAGACCTGTAGACCTGCCCACACCGCGCGCGGAAAGGCAGGTTTTTGAATGAAGCGCATCTATAAAACGGTGGACGGGCACCTGAGCGAAGTATCCACGATGGAGAAGGGCACCTGGATCCACCTGCAAAACCCCACCAAAGAAGAGCTGGACGGCATGAACGCGCGGTTCAACCTGAACCCCACTTACCTGACAGCCGCGCTGGACGTGGAGGAAAGCGCGCGCATTGAGCAGGACGACGGCCAGACGCTGATCATCGTGGACACGCCCTTTGTAGAGGCCGATGGCAGCAGCTATGTATACAGCACGGTGCCTGTGGGCATTGTGCTGGTAGAGGATGTCATCATCACCATCACCACGCAGGAAACCTCGGTGATTACCGCCTTTATGGAGGAACGCCTGCGCGGCTTTTCCACCGACAAGCGGCAGCGGTTTATATTGCAGCTGCTGTACCGCAATGCATCGCTGTTCCTCTCCTACTTAAAGCAGGTGGACAAGGCCAGCGAACGCGTACAGAAGCAATTGGAGAAATCCCTGCGCAACCGCGAGCTGCTGCAGATGATGCAGCTGCAAAAATCGCTGGTGTTCTTCAGCACATCGCTCAAGGGCAACGATGTGGTGCTGGAAAAAATGATGCGCATGCCGCTGATGACCTCGGCGCCGGATGCCAGCGAACTGCTGGAAGATGTCATGATTGAAAACAGACAGGCCATGGAAATGTGTACCATCTACCGCGACATTTTGGCAGGTATTATGGATGCATATGCTTCGGTCATCAGCAACAATCTGAACATTGTAATGAAGGTGTTGACCAGCCTGACGGTGGTCATGTCCATCCCCACCATTTTTTCCTCGCTATGGGGCATGAACGTCAAAGTACCCTTTGGCGATAACCCGTATGGCTTTTATATTGTGGTGGGGTTCAGCATCCTGGCAGCCATCGTGGCGTTTATCTTCCTGTGGCGTAAAAAGATGTTCTGACACGGTTTTCTTTTTTCAAATAGACAACCTGCTAAAAGAGTACAGCAACGCTGCCCAGCGATGTGTTCCGAAAGGCAGGTTGTTTGTATATCGTACATCAGGAAGGCTTGAAAGGCACAAAACAATTTTTTATATTGACATATGCCGGAAACTATATTACACTAAGCATGTAAGTAGCATATGCTATTTACCGTAAAAACAATAGCAAACACGCTGAAAAACGAAAGGAGAAACACAATGAAAATAGCCATACCCGTAAACGAGAACAAGCCAGGAACGGACATATGCCCGTCGTTTGGCCGGGCGCCCTACTACATGCTGCATGACACCGAAAGCAAGCAGACAGAATACTTAGCCAACGCTGCTGCCCAGTCGCAGGGGGGCGCGGGCCTGCGGGCGGCCCAGTTCATCATTGACAGCGGGGCCGAGGCCGTGCTGACCGTCCGCTGCGGGCAGAATGCCGCCAATGTATTAAATGCCGCCGGGGTGAAAATCTATCAAACGGCGTTTGATAAAGCAGACGAAAACCTCGCAGCCTTTCAGGAGGGCAAGCTCAACCTTTTGACGGACATTCATCCCGGCTTTCACAAGCATTCATGAAGTTAGCTATTTTAAGCGGCAAAGGAGGCACGGGCAAAACCTTTGTCGCTGTAAATTTAGCGGTGGCTGCCGGCACATCCACCTACATCGACTGCGATGTGGAGGAGCCCAACGGAAGGCTCTTCTTAAAGCCTGAAAAACTGACCACCCAGACGGTCGCCACAAAGATGCCCGCCTTTGACGGTGAAAAATGCATCGGCTGCCGCAAGTGTGTGGACTTTTGCCGCTTTAATGCGCTGGTCTATATCAAGGACAAACCCATGGTGTTTGCAGAGATATGCCATTCCTGCGGCGGCTGTGCGCTGGTATGCTCCGCAGGCGCCATCACCGAAATCGACAAGCCCGTGGGCACGGTCGAGCGCGGCGTGCGCAGCGACATCGATGTTGTTACGGGGTGCCTCAACTTGGGCATGCCCTCCGGCACCCCCGTCATTGAGACAGCGCTGGCCTATATTGGGGGCGCAGATGAGCTGACCGTAATCGACTGCCCGCCGGGCAGCTCCTGCACCGTGATGGACAGCGTGCGCGGGGCCGATTACTGCCTGCTGGTGGCCGAACCCACGGCCTTTGGGCTGCACAATTTCAAGATGGTCTATGAACTGGCCACCCTGCTGGGCAAGCCTTGCGGCGTGGTGATCAACAAAGCGGATGGAGAATATCCTGCGCTGGAGGATTTCTGCGCCGAGCACGGCATTCCCATCCTGTGCCGCATCCCGTACAGCGAGGAGCTGGCAACGCTTGGGGCCAGCGGGGACATCGCCGTATGCGCAGATGACAAATATGCCAAGCTGTTCCGCGACCTCCTGACCGACATCAAAAAGGAGGCGCGCGCATGAAAAAGCTGTTGATCCTCAGCGGCAAGGGCGGCACAGGCAAGACCACCGTCGCCGCTGCCTTCATCGATATGCTGCAAGCCAACGCCTTTGCGGACTGTGACGTGGATGCGCCCAACCTGCACATCGTGGCCAATCTGGACGCTGTTCCGGAGCGCAAGGACTACTACGGTTCCCAAAAGGCCATCATTGATATGGACAAATGCGTGGGCTGCGGCACCTGCTTTGACACCTGCCGCTTTGGCGCCATCACGCCATGCGATGAGAAGTATCAAGTGGATGAATATGCCTGCGAAGGCTGCAGCGTGTGCCATTTTGTGTGCCCGCATGAGGCCGTGACCATGGTGGATGATATCGCCGGGGAGCAGATACTCTATCAAAACGGCCAGGTGTTTTCCACGGCGAAGCTCAAAATGGGGCGCGGCAATTCCGGCAAGCTGGTCACCGAAGTCAAGGCCACGCTTACCAAATACGCGCAGGATGCCAAGCTGGCCATCATTGACGGCTCGCCCGGCATTGGTTGCCCGGTCATCGCATCGGTCACCGGGGTGGACTCTGGTGCTCATCGTTGCAGAGCCCTCCCTGTCCGGCATGCACGATATGGAGAGAATATTAGAAACCACCGCCATCTTAGGCGCAAAAGCATGCGTGTGCATCAACAAGCACGATACCTGCGCGCAGCATACACAGGCCATTGAAGCCTATTGTCAGGAGCATAGCATCCCCTTTGTGGGGAAAATCCCCTATGACAAACAGGCCTCCGCCGCCATCAACGCAGGCCACAGCCTCGCCAGCGTGGACTGCCCCGCCAGCGTTGCCATCAAGGCTGTGTTAGAAAAAACAATCAAGGTGCTGGAATCTCAGGGGAACGAATAAGAAAACGCTTGAAATGAACGTTGCCTGCGCGCCGTCCTGTGCGGCGCGTTTGCTTTGCACATAAAGAAGCATAGAGAGACTGAGAGATGAATTTTCGAGTAAGCACAGCATCCTTTACATTTCATTTGTTTGTCTCTTATAATTCATTTGAAGATGAGCATCAAATGGAGGTTACATTTCCACAGGAAAGGGATGCAGATGTCGAAAACGCTTGTTATCATTTTGGGGCCGCATGCTGTCGGCAAGATGACCGTTGGACAGGAGCTTGCAAAGATCACGGGGCTGCGCTTGTTCCATAACCATATGTCCATTGAGCTGACGCGAAAACTCTTTGCTCACTCAGAAAAAGAATGGGGCCTTTTAAACAGCACCATTCGGCAAACGGTGTTTGAGCTGTTTGCCAAGGGGGATTTCCCCGGCCTGATCTTCACATATATGTGCGCTTTCGATATGCAAAGCGAGTTTGATTTTTTGCAAAAGATAATTGACCTTTTTCAATCAAACGGGGCTAACTGCTATGTTGTGGAGCTTTGCGCGGATTTTGATGAGCGTCTCCTGCGCAATAAAAGCGAAAACCGATTGCTGCACAAGGAATCCAAACGCAACCTAGAATGGAGCGAAGCGGAAATGAGGGCGACGAGCGAAAAATACCGCCTCAATTCCCATGAAGGGGAGTCCCTTCCCTTTGAGCATTTCTTAAAAATCGACAACACTGCTCTGCCCCCAGAAGAGGTTGCACAGATGATCACATCTCATTTTGCCATCGAGGAGCATGAGGGGTTCGCCAGCAGCTGATACAGCCCTTCATCCCATCCGTTTGGACCCGCCTGTAACCTTTACCGCAGGCGGGCTTCGTGCTATGATGAAGCAAAATATAAGCAGGTACGTTGTTTGCGTATAGCAAGGGACGGCCTGCACGGGGAGGACATATGGGGCTGTTTACCTGGGATGCCAAACGCCCGTTGGACATTGTGCTGCTGGGCCGCATTGCCATTGATTTTAACCCGGTGGATTATTTCCACACGCTGGCCGAATCGACGACTTTCCGCAAGTATTTAGGCGGCAGCCCGGCCAACATTGCGGTGGGCATGGCGCGCTTGGGGCACAAGGTGGGCTTCATCGGCAAGATATCCGATGACCGGTTTGGCGATTATGTACAAAACTTTTTTGAAAGCGAGGGCATTGACGTAAGCCATGTCACGCGCGACCAAAGCGGCGCATCGTTAGGGCTTACGTTTACCGAGATTCTATCGCGCGATACCTCCAGCATCCTGATGTACCGCGAGGGGGCGGCAGACCTAAAGCTATGCCCTGCGGATGTGGACGAAGACTATATCGCTTCGGCCAAGATGCTGCTGCTGTCCGGCACGGCGCTGGCACAGTCCCCTTCACGGGAGGCCACGCTCAAGGCCAAGGTGCTGGCGCACAAGACCGGCACGCCCATCGTATTTGACGCGGATTACCGGGCCTATACGTGGGTGAATGATGAGGAGGCTGCGCTGTACATGCACCTGTGTGCGCAGGGGGCGGACATCCTGATGGGCTCGCGCGGCGAGTTTGACCGCATGGAAGCGTTAGCGGGGTTGGATGGCACCGACGAAGCCTCGGCGCAGTATTGGTTGGGGCGCGGGGCCAGAATGCTCATCATCAAGCATGGCAAGCGCGGCTCGGCTGCGTATACGCCCAAGGGCGTGTACCAGGTGAAGCCCTTCTCGGTGGAGGCGCTCAAAAGCTTTGGCGGCGGCGACGGCTATGGCTCGGCGTTTTTGCACGGGCTGCTGACCGGGCTAAGCGTCAAGCAAGCGCTGGAACTGGGCACAGCGTCAGCTTCGATGTTGGTGGCCAGCCATGCATGCTCCCAGGACATGCCGGACAGGGCGCAGCTGGACGCCTTTATTAAGGAAAAAAAGGCCCAATATGGCGAGCACGTAACGGGCCCGGACAACGAATAATAGGAGAAAGCATATGAAAAAGCTCAACATCGGCATCATCGGCGCGGGGCGCATCGGCAATGTACACGCCGAATCCATCACCTATCACATCCCGGAAGCGCACATCGTGATGGTCAGCGATGTGGACGAAAATAAGGCCCGCGCGCTGGCGCAGCGCCTGTCCATCCCGCAATGGTCGGCGGATTACCGCGATATCATCAACCACCCGGACATTGACGCCGTGCTGGTATGCTCCCCTACCAACACGCATGCGGATATTTCCATTGAAGCGGCGCAGGCCAAAAAGCATATTTTTTGCGAAAAGCCGGTAGACCTGACGGTGGAAAAAATCTTAGCCGCCAAGGCCGCCGTGGAAGCAAACGGCGTGCAGATGCAGATTGGCTTCAACCGCCGGTTTGACCACAACCATGAGAAGGTGCGCGACATCGCCGCCAGCGGCGCGCTGGGCAAGGTGGAGATTGTCAAAATCACCTCGCGCGATCCCGCGCCGCCGCCGCCCGAATATGCCGCGGCCAGCGGCGGGCTGTTCATGGACATGATGATCCATGACTTTGACATGGCCGGTTTCTTAGCAGGCAGCGCGGTCAAGGATGTGTACGCGCAGGGTGCCGTGCTGGTCGACCCGGCCATTGGCGCGGCAGGCGACATCGACACCGCCATCGTGACGCTGACGTTTGAAAACGGCGCGCTGGGCGTGATTGACAACAGCCGCCGCGCGGCCTATGGCTATGACCAGCGCGTGGAGGTGTTTGGCGAAAAGGGCATGGCCGCCAATGAGAACGACTGCGACACCACCGTGCGCGTGGCCACCGCACAGGGCGTAACAACGGATAAGCCGCAGTATTTCTTCTTGGAGCGGTACATGGGCAGCTTTATCAAGGAGATGAAGGCCTTTGTGACAGCGGTGCGGGATGGTACGCCCACGCCGGTTACGATAGATGATGCGCTCACACCGGTGCTGCTGGCGCTGGCCGCGCAGAAATCCATGGCCAAAGGACGCCGCGTAAGCGTGCAGGAAATACGGGAGGAACACCATGTCTGATTTGATCCGAGGCAACATCTCACATCCCTACCAATACACGGCCATCACATCCATGGACGGCGCCAACGCCGACATGCTGATGGACTACGGCATCCTGCGGCTCAATCAGGGGCATGTGTTTAAGGACAACGCGGCGCTGGAAAAGGCCCATCTGCTGGTGTACGGCCGGGTGAGCGTGCAGGTGGGCGACCAGGACGTTACCCTGGAGCGCAAAAACTGCTTTGACGTGGCGCCTATCGTCATCCACGCCGACCGGGAGCACCCCGTGACCATCACGGGCCTGTGCCCGGATAGCGAGGTATGCCTGATGCGCACGGACAACGACAACGCCTTTGGCTACCGCATCTACCTGCCTGAAGACACGCCCGACGAGTACCGCGGCAAGGGGCTGATGCAGGAAACCTCCACGCGCATTGTGCGCACGGTGTTTGACAAAACCAATGCGCCGTATGCCAATTTGGTGGTGGGCGAGGTCATCGGCTTTCCGGGTAAATGGTCGAGCTATCCCCCGCACCACCACCCGCAGCCGGAGATCTACTACTACAAGATGAACCCGCAGCAGGGCTTTGCCTATGCCGAGTGCGGCGAGGATATCCACAAAATACGGCACAATGACACGCTGCTGCTGCGCGGCGGCATGACGCATCCACACGTGACGCCGCCGGGATATGCGCTGTGGTATTTGTGGGTCATCCGCCACCTGCCCGACAACCCCTATGGCACGCCCACGTTTGTGCCTGAGCACACCTGGGTGGCCGAGCCGGGGGCCGTGTACTGGCCCGAAAGGAAGGAACCATGAAGCGCATCCGACTGACCATGGCGCAGGCGCTGGTCAAGTTTTTAGACAATCAATTTGTGGCGCTGGACGGCGCGGAGCATAAATTTGTCCAGCATATCTTTGGCGTGTTTGGCCATGGCTGTGTGGTGGGCGTGGGGCAGGCGCTGGCGCAGGGCGACCATAACCTAACGTTTTTGCAGGGCAAGAACGAGCAAAACATGGCGCTGGCGGCCATGGCCTATGCCAAGCAGAAAAACAGGCTGGAGATTATCCCATGTGTCAGCAGCATCGGCCCGGGCGCCATGAACATGGTGACGGCCGCCGCCTGCGCCACCGCCAACCGCATCCCGCTGCTGCTGCTGCCCGGCGATACGTTTGCCTCGCGCCAGCCCGACCCGGTGCTGCAGCAGGCGGAGTTTTTTGACAGCTTCTCCACCACGGTGACCGATGCTTTCCGGCACGTGTGCCACTACTGGGACCGCATCCAGCGGCCGGAGCAATTGATGACCGCCGCGATGCACGCCATGCGCGTGCTGACCGACCCGGCCGACACCGGCGCAGTGTGTTTAGCGCTGCCGCAGGATGTGGAGGGCGAGGCATATGGTTACCCCGTTGCGTTCTTTGAAAAACGCGTGTGGCACATTGACCGCAGGCCGTTAAGCCAGGGGCAGTTAATGCGCGCGGCGGACATTATACGCGCGGCCAAAAAACCGCTGCTCATCTGCGGCGGCGGCGTGCGCTACAGCCACGCCGGGGACGCACTGGACGCCTTCTGTCGGCAAACGGGCATCCCCTTTTCCGAAACGCAGGCCGGCAAGGGCACGCTGCCGTGGGATCATGCGCACAACTTGGGCGGCATCGGCGTCACCGGCGGGCAGGCCGCCAATATTATCGCCAAGGAGGCCGACCTGATCATCGCCGTGGGCACGCGGCTGACGGACTTTACCACGTGCTCCAAGTGGCTGTTCCACAAGGACGCCCAGGTGCTGTCTATCAACATCTGCGCGTTTGACGCCATTAAGATGCTGGGCACGCCCATCATCGCCGATGCGCGCGAGGCATTGACAGCCCTGACCGGGACGTTGGATGGCTATCATACCGCCTGGGGCGATGCCCCTGCACAGGCCAAGGCCGCGTGGGACAAGCAGGTGGATGCTTTCTACACACTGGAGGAAAAAGGCGGCCTGCCGCAAACGCGCGCACTGGGCGAGATCAACGCTTTCATGCAGCCCGGCGACATTGCAGTAGGTTCGGCAGGCAGCCTGCCCGGCGACATGCAGCGCCTGTGGCGCACGCGGCAGCGCGATGCCTACCACATGGAATATGGCTTTTCCAACATGGGGTATGAAATCAACGGCGCGGTGGGCGTGAAGTTAGCCTGTCCGGAGCAGGAAGTGTATGCCTTCTTTGGCGATGGCACCTATTTGATGGCGCACAGCGAGATGGTGACGGCGGTGCAGGAAAACCTGCGCGTGCATTTCTGCCTGTTTGACAATGCGGGCTGGGGCTGCATCGAAAGCCTGCAGAACAGCCAGGGCAACGACACCTATGGCACGGTGTTCCGCAAGCGCAACGCGGAAACCGGGCTGCTGGACGGCGATCCACTACCCATCGACTATGCCGCCAACGCCGCGGCTTACGGGCTGACGGCCTACACCGTGCGCACGGTGCAGGAGCTGCGCGAGGCGCTGGAAAAAGGGCGCAGCGCCAACGGGCCTGTGCTGTACGACATCAAGGTGCTGCCCGGCACCATGACGCCAGGCTTTGACAGCTGGTGGCGCGTGGGCGTGGCCGAGGTATCCACCCAGCCCGAGGTGCAGGCTGCGTACGCCGCCATGCAGGAACAGATCAAACACACACGCGATATATAGGAGGGCTTATGCTGTCCAAGGAACATGTACAATTAGGCATTGCGCCTATCGGCTGGACGAACGACGACCTGCCCGACCTGGGCGGGGAAAACACGTTTGAGCAATGCATCAGCGAGATGGCGCTGGCGGGCTATGCAGGCTGCGAAATCGGCAACAAATACCCCAAGGATCCCGCCGTGCTCAAGCCCTATTTAGACATTCGGGGGCTGACCATCTGCAACGCATGGTTTTCCAGCCTGTTTACCTCCCAGCCCTATGAGGTCACTGAGCAGGCCTTCATCGCGCACCGCGACCGGCTGCACGCGCTGGGCGCCAAGGTGATCGGTGCCAGCGAGCAGGGCAATTCCATCCAGGGCAAGCCCCTCAACGTGTTTGGCCCGGACAAACCGGTGTTTACCCCGGCGCAGTGGCGCACCGTGGCCGAGGGCTACAACCGGCTGGGCAAATTGGCACGCGACAAGGGTATGACGCTGACCATCCATCATCACATGGGCACGGGCATCCAGACGCTAAAAGAAATTGACACGCTGATGGACATGACCGACCCTGACCTGGTGTACTTGCTGTTTGACACCGGGCATCTGGTGTGCGCAGGCGAGGATCCCGCAGCCGTGCTTCAAAAGTATGTGCAACGCACCCGGCATGTGCACTTAAAAGATGTGCGCGCCCAGGTGCTGGCCCAGGCGCAACAGGAAGGCTGGAGTTTCCTACACGCGGTGCGGGAAGGCATGTTCACCGTGCCGGGCGATGGCAGCATTGACTTTGCGCCGCTGTTTGCTATGCTGAAAGAAGCCGATTATCGCGGCTGGATGGTGGTGGAGGCTGAGCAGGATCCGGCCAAAGCCAACCCGTTTGCCTATGCCATCAAGGCCAGGCAGTATATTAGAGAACAGACCGGGCTGTAATTAAACGGCTGACTTTCTATATATCATGGCCAATTCTCGCTTTGCGCGAGCAATCCGCGCACTGCGGTGTGTCGTTTTTTCTGTCCTGCGCCTATGATGAACGCGGCAAACCACAAAAGGAGGGGACAAAAATGGCAAAATCTATGGGGGCCTTCATCGCCGCGCTGCGCACCGCCGCGGGCATGACACAACGGGATCTAGCGGACAAACTCAATGTATCGGACAAGACGGTCAGCCGGTGGGAGCGGGACATCAACGCGCCCGACCTGTCGCTGCTGCCCATCATTGCCGACCTATTTGACGTTACCTGCGACGAACTGCTGCGCGGCGAGCGCGTGACCGAGCAGCGCCGCGAGGAGGACAGCCGCCGCACGCAGGAGCGCGCCCAGGAGCAATGGCAGCGCCTTTTGCTGCTGCAGCGCAACCGCACCAACATGCGCACGGTCTACACCCTGGCGATGGCGGTGTTAGGCGTGGTGGCAGCCATGACGCTTAACTTTGGTTTCCTGCGCGCGCGGGTAGGATTTTTGCTGGCGCTGGTGTTCTTTGTGGGCGCGCTGGCATGGCAGGCCGTGGTATGGATGCAATCGCTGTCCGCCCTGAGCGGGATGGATACAGAAATCACACAACCCACGCGCGACCATGTGATCAAGTTATCCCTCAAAGCGATGGGCGCGGTGCTGATCCTTTTTGCCATGACGCTGCCGCTGGTAACCCAAACCTACGATCCCTATCAGGGGCTAATGCTCGGCAACTGGCTGGTGAGCGCCTTGTGGTACGGCCTGCTTGCGCTGGCCGTGGTGGCAGCGGGGTACCAGTTGATAACGCATTTCCTGCACCGCCGCGGCATGCTTCAGCAAGTCTGGTCTGCCCAATCGCTGACCCCCATCCGGCGCAAACAGCTGCTGGTGGTACCGGTTACGCTGGTCATTTTGCTGGCAGTGCTGATACCGGACATCGTGTCCAGCAACCGCTCCTACCTGGAGGATGCCAAGGGCATGGGCACATCATTTGATACGTTGGACGCTTTCTTGGAATACGTGGACGATCCTTCCGGGGAAGTGCACACGGATGACTTTTACCCGGAAGAAACGGTCGAGCTGGGCAGCGACCCTGACAATCCGTCTAAGCCAGCTGCAGTATATACATACCGCATACGCAATATAAACGTGTATACCATCGAATGGAACGATAAAAGCCCGGACGGTCTGCCTGTTACCGTATATACGCACGATGATATGCAACAGATAGCAGAACAGCGCAATTTCAACACAAGGATCAGTCAATTTACATACCTGCTGATTATCCTGCTGGGCGTCGTGGCCTGGTTTATTGTTGGATGGGTATACCGCAGGCGGGAACAGCGCTGAAACCGGCAACCACAAAGGCACCCTGCGCATTGCAGGGTGCCTTTGGGCCAATAAACCTTAAATCACGCCTTTTTTCAGGATCACATTCGCGTACACGGCCTTTTCGCCGGACATGATGACCACGGTGCTTTGTTCCTTGACACGGTCGTAGAAGGCAAAACGCTCGATGTTGTCCACAGCGTCGGCGCCGCGCGGGTCATGCTTGGCAACGATTTCTTTGTAGGTGTCCCAGATCGGGGTTTTGACCGGATCGCCGGGCACCACCTGCATCAGCATCACGGGCTTGTCCACATATGTGTCCAGCGGCATCAGCGTCAAGATAGCGTCCAAGATTTCGGGCACGCCATGGCCGTCCATGCGGATGACGCGGCGGCCAAACGTGTTGCCGGGGAAGTTGCCATCTCCGATGGTCAGCTCATCGCCGTGGCCCATTTCGGCCAGCACCATCAGCAGCTCCGGCGGCAGGATGGCAGGAATGCCTTTGAGCATGGTGTCCTCCTACTTCTTGGGGATTTCGGGAAGGCTGGCAGCGGCGATGGACTGGCCCACGCGGCGGCTCTTCTCATCCGGCAGATGCAGGGTGATTTTCTTGGCCAGCTCGGGGAAGTCCTTGTCCAGCACTTCCTGCGCGCACTTGATCAACAGCGAGCCGCCCTTGCCGGACGTCACGCGGCCCATCACCAGCACGTGGTTGATGTCGTAGAACAGCGAATAGTACGCCACGCTATAGCCAAAGTAGGTACCGATGCTTTCAAAGATCTTTTCGGCGTTGCGGTTGCCCTTTTCCAGCTCGCCCTGCACGACCTTCAGCTTCTCAGCGGGGGAAGCTTTTTCGTCCAGCGCAATGCCCGCAGCGGGCGCCAGCTTGATAACGCCGTCCTGCGAGAAATACTTGACGCCGCAGCCGTAATCGCCCGACCATTCGTCCACCATGGCCTCGGGGTTAAAGTCCACCGGCGCAAAGGCCAGTTCGTTCAGCCAGCCGGTGATGTTCATGTGCTCATCCACGTAGCCGCCGGCTTCGCTGGTGCCCATCGCGATGCCCAGCAGGTTGCCTTCCTCCAAGCTCATGGCACCAGCCAATGCGGTGACATCGCCATCGTTGGCCACTTCCAGCGGCACATCGCCGATTTCCTTGGCGATATCAATGTACATGGTCTTCACGTGCTTGGCAAAGTCCTCTTTGTTGACACTGAGGAACAGCGAAGCCACCATGATGCGGTTGTCGATGTATACACCGGCGCTGCTCACACCAATGGCGTCCACGCGCGGCATATGGCTGGCCGCGGTTTTCATGGCGCTTAAAATGCCCTCGTAGTGATATTTGGGGTCAGCCGTAATTTTAGGATGCCATACCACTTCCTCGCTGTACACGGCCTCACCGTCGATCACGGCACTTACCTTGCGGTCACTGCCGCCTGCGTCAAAGCCAATGCGGCAGCCATCCAAGTGACGGCCCACAGAAGCGGATTTTTCCACCGCGGTGGCGATGTCATCGGGGTTTTCTGCGTATAGTACCTCAAAGGGCTTCTCGTATACATTGGCCATAAAATCTTCGTCAAAGGCGCGCGCGCCATCGGGCGCATACGCGGCCTTGAGGTGCTGATACAGCCCCTTGTGCCCGCTGATTTTGATGCGGAAGCCGCCGCGCGCCCACAGCAGCGTTTTGACCACGCGGTCCATCACTGCGATGGTGCGCTTGTCCTCGTGGCCGTCCTTAAATACCTTGGTCTCCCATACCGAGATCTGGCCGGCGCTGCGCTCAATGGCCACCACCAGCCGTGCGGCCTGGCCGCTTTTCTCAACGTCCTTCAAATACTCCCTGTACACCACTGCCATGGGCTGGAAGTTGGGATCCAGCGCCGGGCGAATCAAACCATGCATATTTTTTATGCCTCCTTTTTATATTTGACCGTGCCGCGCACAATGGTAGCGTGCACCTGACAGTCCTTATCCATCAATATAATATCGGCATCTTTGCCCTGCTCCAGCGAGCCTTTAATGTCGTCTACACCAATGTCGCGCGCGGCGTTGAGCGTAGCGGCGTTGACCGCCTCATACAGCGGGATGCCTGTACCGTCACGATAGTTTTTGACGGCGTTGTTCAGCTTCAGCACGCTGCCCGCAATGGTGCCATCCGCCAAACGGCACTCAATGCCCTTGACGAAGATGGGCTGGCCGCCCAGCGTATACTCGCCATCCTCCAGGCCGCCTGCGCGCGTACAGTCGGTAATCAGCACCAACTTATCGCCCTTCATGCGATGCAGCAGGTTGAACAGCGCGGGGTGGATGTGGAAATTATCGGCAATCAGCTCGCAGGTGGCATCGCTCATCAGCGCTGCGCCCACCACGCCGGGCGCACGGTGCGTCAGCGGCGTCATGGCATTGAACGTGTGCGTGATGTGGCTGGCCCCAGCTTCGATGGCCGCCATGGCCTGCTCATAGGTGGCGCTGGTGTGGCCGATGGAGATCACGATGTCCGTTTCTGCCGTCACTTTTTTGATGAACTCCATGCCGCCGGGCATTTCGGGTGCCATGGTCAAAAGCTTGATAATGTCCTTGTGCGGGATAACCTTGTCCGCATCTGGGGCCAGGATGTTATCCGCAGCCTGCGCACCCTTGCGCTCCGGATTGATGAACGGGCCCTCGGCATGACAGCCTAAGATTTCGCTGCCGTCAAAGGAAGCCTGCTGGCTTTCGGGCTTGAGCTTGCGGATATTGTCCAGCGCAGCCTCAATCTCCGGCCAGGACACCGTCATGGTGGTGGGCAAAAAAGAGGTGACGCCGTTCTTGAGCAGGCCTTTGGCCATGATGCGAATGCCTTCCTCGGAGCCATCGGACGCATCCTCGCCCAGATAGCCGTGGATATGCAGGTCAACCAGGCCGGGGGCCACATACATGCCCTTGGCGTCAATGACTTCATCTGCCTGTACGTCAGGGTCCGTGGTGATGGCCTGAATGCGCTCATCAAACAGGAGCGTGCCTTTCACCTCGCCCTGGGGGGTCAAAATCGTGCCGTTAACAATTGCTTTCATCCTGAGCCTCGCTTCCTTGGTGATGTAGTTGTCTTTGTATAGTCTACCATTTTGTGCATCATTCGACAATGGTATAAACGTTATTATCGGATGAAGTTGGTGCTCACACGCGGCTCGCGCGCGGGCAGCACAACGCCTGCGTCCTGGCCGGCCTGTTTCAGGCGCAGCAGCCAAGCCAGGTTGCGGGCCAGCGTGCGCATGGTTTGCAGGCCTTCCAAATCCTGCTTTACCTGCTCCGGCGTGTTGCCGTGCACCTGGTTCCAATACTGGCTGGGCACCACGGGCATGTTGGCAATGGTAAAGTATTTATTCAACTGGTCAAAGGTTGCGGTGGCCCCGCCCCGGCGGCAGGACACCACCGCCGCGCCAAAGCGCCCGGCCATCCGCGCGCTGCCGGCAAAGAACAGGCGGTTGAGGAAGCATGTCACTTGCCCGGACGCAGCCCCATAATATACCGGCGAACCCACCACCAGGGCATCAAAGGGCATATCCAACAGGGTGTTTACCTGATCATCCACCACGCAGCGATCGTGCCGGTCGCAATAGCCGCAAGCCGTGCATCCAGCCACCGGCCCATTGCCTACCCACAGCATATCCGTTGCAATGCCCTCGCTTTCCAGCGTGGTGCGCACTTCATTCAGCGCAGTATAGGTGCACCCTTCCCGGTGCGGGCTGCCGTTTAACAGTACAACTTTCATGCCTTTCCCCTCCTGTTGTTTGCTTACTTGCGGCGCGCACGGCGGCGGCGCACGGGCTGCGGCTGCGCTTTTTCGATGGGCTTTTCGCCTTTCAGCTTGAACAGCTCGTCACGCAGCTTGGCGGCACGCTCAAAATCAAGGTTGCCGGCTGCAGTCAGCATCTGATCTTCCAAAGAAGAAATAAACGCCGCGCGCTCCTCCTCGGTCATGCGCTGCTCGCCGCGGCTTTCCTCCTGCGCGGTGATTTCAATCAAATCACGGATGGCATTGCGGATGGTTTCGGGCGTGATGCCGTGCGCATCATTGTAGGCCTTCTGGATGTCGCGGCGGCGCGCGGTTTCGCCAATAGCGCGCATCATGCTGTCGGTGGGCTGGTCGGCATACATAATCACCCGCCCCTCGGTGTTGCGGGCGGCGCGCCCCACCGTTTGGATCAAACTGGTCTCCGACCGCAAGAAACCCTCTTTATCTGCGTCCAAAATGGCCACGAGCGCCACTTCCGGCAAGTCCAACCCCTCTCTTAAGAGATTAATCCCCACCAGAACGTCATATTCGCCCAAGCGCAAATCGCGCAGCAGTTCCATGCGCTCCATGGTTTTAATATCGCTGTGCAAATAGCGCACGCGCACGCCGTCCTCCCGCAAAAACTCGGACAGGCGCTCCGCCATGTTTTTGGTCAGCGTGGTGACCAGCACACGGTGCCCCTGCTCCACTACCTCGTGGATCTCGCCCAGCAGGTCGTCCACCTGCCCGGTGGCCGGGCGCACGATGATTTTGGGATCCAGAAGCCCGGTGGGGCGGATGAGCTGTTCCACCGTCTGCCGGGCGTGCTTGGCCTCGTATTCCCCCGGCGTGGCCGATACAAAGCACACCTGCCCAATGCGCTGCTCAAACTCATCAAACGTAAGCGGGCGGTTGTCAAACGCGCTGGGCAGGCGGAAGCCATAATCCACCAGCTGAATCTTGCGCGCGCGGTCGCCTGCATACATGCCGCGTATCTGCGGGATGGTGACATGGCTTTCATCAATAAAGCAGATAAAATCCTTGGGGAAATAATCCAGCAGCGAATACGGCGGGTCGCCGGGCTGACGGCCGTCAAAGTAGCGGCTGTAATTTTCAATGCCCGAACAATAGCCTATCTCCCGCATCATTTCAATATCATAGTGCGTGCGCTGTGCGATGCGCTGCGCCTCAATCAGCCGGTTTTCATTTTCAAAAAAAGCCACCTGCTGCTCCAAATCGCGCTGAATGTGCCGAATGCGCTCCTCGCGGCCTTCCTCGGAGGTAATGTAGTGCGAGGCCGGAAACACCGCCGTGTGCATCACCTGCCGGATGGCGCGGCCGGTGGTTACCTGAAACTCGCTGACGCGCTCAATTTCATCGCCAAAGAACTCCACGCGGATGCCGTCCTCGCGCGAGCCCACGGGGATAATCTCCACCACATCGCCGCGGATGCGGAACATGCCGCGCCCAAGGGCAATGTCGTTGCGGTCATACTGGATGGCTACCAAATCGTCGGCCAATTGCTCCGGCGACATGCGCATACCCGGGCGCAGCGACACCATCTGCCCCTCGTACTCGGTGGGGTCGCCCATGGAGTAGATGCAGCTGACGGACGCCACGATAATTACATCCCGCCGCTCGCGCAGCGCGGCGGTGGCGCTGTGGCGCAGGCGGTCAATTTCATCGTTGACCGAGGTTTCCTTTTCGATATAGGTATCGCTGGAGGCGATGTATGCCTCGGGCTGATAATAATCATAGTAGCTGACAAAGTATTCCACCGCGCTGTCCGGGAAAAACGCGCGGAACTCCGCGCATAGCTGCGCGGCCAGCGTTTTGTTGTGCGCAATGACCAGCGTGGGGCGCTGCACGCGCTCGATGACCGAAGCCATGGTAAACGTTTTGCCCGAGCCCGTCACGCCCAGCAGCGTCTGCGCGGGCATGCCGGACAAAAAGCCATCCGCCAGCATTTGGATGGCCTGCGGCTGATCGCCCTTGGGCGTATAGGGTGCTACCAGCTTGAAGCGGTTGTCCATGGTCTTTCCTTTCCTTCATGCTATAAAATCATTGTACGGTACAAAAGCGCCCGGGGCAACAGCACCGGGCGCAGGAAAAGCACGGGATAGATTATACCGTCATGTACAGGGCAACAAACACCGCTGCCAGCAACAAAAAGATCAGCCCCACCCACAATAGCCCCGAATATCCACCGCGACGGTTGGCATTTCTGGCCGACACATAATCATAGTATGTACGCGGCTGTTTGGCGCGGTACTTATCGCTGCGCACCAGCGACAGCACCTTCATCACGCCGAAGTTGAGCATATCAAAGATGCCATTGCCCGCCACAAACAGCAACCCACCCACACATACCAGCAGCACGCCGGGTATAAAGAAGGCATCGCTGACATCACGCAGCAGCTCCTGCGCGTCGGTTTTGCCCAGCGTGCCGCGCGACCATAAAAAGACCGCCGCAAAACCCACCCCCACCAGCAGCGGGATGAGGTACTGCCTGCGGCGGCCTTTGTTGGTCACAGGCCCAATTCCTTGCGGTATTTGGCCAGCTCTGCCTGGTTGGCACGCACAAAGTGACCAGGGGTAATTTCATGCATCTCGGGCTTGTCCACGCTGTAATCGTGTGCCAGCACAGGCTCATACTCAATGCGCTTGCGCTGTTTTTCGTAGTGCGGGTCAGGGTACGGGATGGCCGACAGCAAGGATTTGGTGTACGGGTGCAGCGGGTGGCGGAACAATTCCTCCGAGGGGGCCATTTCCACAATGTGCCCAAAGTACATCACCGCGATGCGGTCGGAGAAGTACTTCACTACGGACAGGTTGTGCGCAATGAACATGATGGTCAGCCCCATACGCTTGCGCAGGTCGTTGAGCAGGTTGATAATCTGCGCCTGGATGGATACGTCCAGGGCGGAAATGGGTTCGTCAGCAATGATTAAATCAGGCTCCAGCACGATGGCGCGCGCAATGCCGATGCGCTGCCGCTGGCCGCCCGAAAACTCATGCGGATAGCGGTCTGCGTGCTCGGGCACCAGGCCAACAAGATCCAGCATTTCGTAAACTTTTTCGTTAATTAGATCCTTGTCCTTCACGCCGCGGATGTGCAGGCCTTCGGCGATGATCTCGCGCACCGTCATGCGCGGGTTGATGGACGCAATGGGATCCTGAAAGATCATCTGCATCTTGGTCATGATGTTGTCGCGGGCAGCGACAGCCATCTCCATCTGGTAGCGGCGCGTGCGCTCGGCCAGCGCCTCGCCGGTCAGCTTGGCCTTGTCGGCCTCATAAGCTTGGGTCAATTCAGCCTTGCGCTGCTCACGGTAGAGCATCACGCATTTGCGCTTTTCTTCCTCGGATTCAAACGCATGCGCATGCACGCGCTCCACGTCCTGTTCGTGCTGCTGCCGCAGATCGGCAATTTCCTTGCTGCACGCCTCCTCCAGCGCCGAGGCGTTGTCGGGCTGCTGTTTTTTCTGCTCGCTGTAACGGGCCTTGAGGGCTGCGATTTTCTGCTCCAGCTCCTTGCGCATCTGGTACAGCATGACCGGCGCACCATTCTTGGTGGAGGAGATGCGCAAGCCTTGGAAGTATACATCGCCATCGGTGGGGTCATATAGGTTGATAATGGTGCGGCCAGTGGTGGTTTTTCCGCAGCCCGATTCGCCTACCAGGCCAAAGACCTCGCCCTTTTTGATATAAAAGCTAACACCATCCACCGCTTTGTTGACATAATCGCCGGACTTAAAATACTGCCGCAGGTTGTGCACGCGCAGCAGCACGTCCGGGTCGTCCTGCACACCCTTATACTCCCGGCGTTTGAGGATGGCCGTGGTGGCCACCCGTGCCAACACATAGGACAGAATAATCAGCGCAACACCAGCCATCCAGAACCACAGCGTCTTGGCCGCCAGCCACCAGACGGGCACCGACATCGGCACATCCTTGCGGCTGTCGCTGTCTGCAGTAAGGTCGCGGCCAAAGCCGCGCATAAAGCTGTCAAACTGCGTGCCGGACTGCACAGGCTGCAATGTGCGCATGCGGTTGACCAGCGCGCTGTAGCTGCCGTCATAGGCCGGGTCATCAAACGCCCCGCGCACAGCGGCCAGGAAAACGCCATACGGCGGTGTTTTGCCATCGGCAAAGTGTGCGTCCATGCCCTCATACTGGTCGCGCAGGAAGGCACTTAATTGAAGTGGGGTACCCTCTTGCCTAGCCTCCACCATATCCATGAACACGTCTAAGAAACTGGCCGCCACCTCGCGCTCCTGGGCAAGGGTGATTTCCAGTTCCTTCTGATATTCTTCAAAGGTTATTGCTTCGGCAAAGGTACGGGCATCCTTGACATCGCCCTGATCACGGATCAGGCGTTCAAAGGTATGTAGAAAGGACAGGAAGCTGCCCGTTGCTTCTTCGCCATGCTCAGCCAGCCATTGGGCATGCCGCTGTTCAAACCAGGGGCGCGTGCTGGCGGGCTTTAACTTGGGCAGCACTTTGCCAGATTTGAGTGCGGGCATGCCCAGCATGTCCAGATACTCGAAAGTCTCGCGGATTTCAGTTAATTCCTTGAGGCTGTCCCGCTGTTCAAAGCGGGCAACCAACGGCTCAATGTCCAACTCCGTATCAAAGTATGTTTCCAACTCCTGGGCATTTTGCGCGTCCAACTTTTGCTCGGCTGCGGCTGCACGCTTGCTGAACCCTTCAAAACAGCCGATTGCATTGGCCGTGCGCACGGAGGCTAACTCCTCCATATCCCGCCGGGCGCCAGCCATGGCGGAAAAGTATGCATCGTTAAAGCGTATACGCTCAACCAGGTTGGGCTTCATACCTGATGCGCTCAACCCCGTGCTGAACGTTTTCCATGCTGCGCCTCCCGTTGCTGTCGCGTAGATGGTCAGCACCAGGCCCAACAACAACAGCACAACGCCCACACTTCGCAGGATGTCAGAGAATTTTTTAACCTGCCTCACAGCGCAGCGCCCCCTTCCTGTACATTAGCCTTGGCCCGCTGCTGCATGCGCGCAATGCGCTCCCGCACAATGGCAGGCGGCTCCACCTTGGGAGCCTCGGGATGCAGCAGCCAGGTGGCAGCATAATGGGTGTCAGATACACGGAACATGGGCGGTTGCTCCTCAAAATCAATTTCCAAGGCATAATGATTGCGGGCGGCAAAGGCATCGCCCTTGGGCGGGATGATCATATTAGGCGGTGTACCGGGAATGGCATCCAATTTTTCACGCGTTTCCAAGTCAGGCACCGAGGAGAGCAGCGCCCATGTGTACGGATGCTGTGGGTTGTAAAACACATCGTCCGCGGTGCCGTGTTCCACAATCTTGCCCGCATACATGACCGCAATGCTGTCGGCCATGTTGGCCACCACGCCCAGGTCGTGCGTGATAAAAATGACGGACAGATTGCGCTGTTTTTTTAGATTGTTGATCAGCTCCAGGATTTGGGCCTGGATGGTCACGTCCAGCGCAGTGGTGGGCTCGTCGCAGATCAGGATGTCGGGGTTGGCCGACAAGGCGATGGCGATGACCACACGCTGCCGCATGCCGCCTGAAAACTCAAACGGATATTGCTTGAAGCGCTTGTGCGGCTCCGGGATGCCTACTTCGTCCATTAACTCAATGGAGCGATGCTTGGCCATGGCCATGGTTAGCTTGTAGCCATATTCCGAAGCGCGATCCATCAGGTAATTCACCAGCGCTTGGGCATCATCCACAGTCGGGGCAACGGACGATGCGCTTGTCTCCTGATACTGGTCAATCAGCGCGCGCACATCACGCCCCAGATTTGCTCGGGCAGTTGCCAGATCAATCAAGTTCTTCGGCACCACAGAAGATACCATTTTGTTGCGTTTGAGCAGCTTTTCCCGCTTTTGGGTGTCACGAAGGAAGCGCGCCTCCTCTCGAGGGTTGCTGGTCAAGCCGCGGAAATAGCGGTCAATGTTGGTCTTCATACTGGTGCGGAAGACATAGCTTAAATTATCTTTGTTCAGGCGCATGGGATCGATGGCCTGATCCACCGCAGCGGCCGTTTTGGTAAAGGCCGCACGGCACTCGCTCTCCACCAGCGGGTCTTTTTCAAACACGGGCAGCGCGTCCTTCAGCACTTGAAGGGCAGCCGCCTTTTGCGCCAGCGATTGCTCGTAGGAATAGGTCAGCGCGTGCTGCACATCCACCAGGAAATCATCCAGGAAATCCCGCTGCAGGCGGTCGTTGGCCTCTTGATTGATGGACAGTATATCCCTACCTTGCGGCAGCGGCGCAGCGTTTTCCAGGCCAAAGGCCAGCGCATAGAACGCCGGTTCCGGCGTGTCCAGCGCCGCATTAATCTTGCCCTCCAACTGCTCCAGCAGTTGCAGTACAGGTTCTGCGTCCCGCAACTTGAAGCCCGCTGCGCGCGCAGCAATACGGCCTACACTGGCCTGATACTCCGCTTCACTTTGAGCTATCAAATAGTGGTGATACCCCGTTTTCAGGGCCTTGCCCAAACGCCCCAACGCTTCGCGGGCGGTGCGTTCGGAGTTGCGCTTTATTTCCAGGCGAACTTCATGAGCCAAGTCACTGCTTTCAATCAGTGCCTCGCGGGCAGCATTGTATACGTTTTGCAGCCGTACACCATGTTCTACATATTTTTTGAACCGGCCGATCTTCTCCCGTGTGGCGTCCTTACGATCCAACCCCTCGGCTGCATAGGCAGCGATGGCGTTCTTTTCAAGCAGCGCCACCATGCGCTTGAAACGCCGCTTGCCGTCGCGCCGACGTTCCTTGTTGTTCAGGATCATGGCCTCGGTCAGCTGCTTACCCACGCGCATGATGGGGTTGAGTGCCGACAGCGGATCCTGGAATATCATGGCCAGCTTGTGCCCGCGCAGGGTGTGGAAATCATCCTCGCTGATTTTGAGCAAATCCTGCCCATCGTAAATGATCTCTCCATTATCCACCATCGCGTTGCCGGCTAAGATGCCCATGATGGCACGCGCCGTCACCGACTTGCCGGAGCCGGATTCGCCCACGATGGCCAGCGTTTCACCCTCGTTCAGGCGGAAGGAGATATCGCGCACGGCACGCACCGCGCCGTTGTTGGTACGGAAGGATATTTGAAGGTTTTTGACCTCTAACTTCGGCATTATTCGTCAGCTCCTCTCAGCGAAGGGTTGAACGCATCGCGTAGCCCGTTCCCGAAGAGGTTAAACGAAATCATCAGGATCGAGATAAACAGCGAGGGGAACAAAATGATATGCGGGAATGTGCTCAGATAGCCCTGCCCGTTGGCGAGCATGGTGCCAATGCTGGTCATGGACGAGGTTTCCAGGCTGATAATGCCTAAATAGGACAGTGTGGACTCCGAGAAAATTACGCCGGGGATGGATAATACCGAGCCCGTAATGATGGTGCCGATGGCGTTGGGGAAGATGTGCTTGAATATCAGCCGCATGTCCTTGGCGCCCAGCGTACGGGCAGCCAGGATATACTCCTGCCGCTTGAAGCGATAGAACTGCATGCGCACACGCGATGCCATGCCCACCCATCCTGTCATGACATAGGCAAACAGCAGGGATATCAGCGCCCCTACCTTGGCGGCTAAGTGCATCTTAAACAGCGTGACCACCACCAAAAACGGAACGGCCGACAATACGTCCGAAATGCGCTCCAAGATAATGTCAATCGTGCCGCCAAAGTAGCCTTCCACTGCGCCGTACATAGCGCCGATGAAAAAGTTAATAAACGACACGCTGAACGCCAGCAAAAAGGACAGGCGCGCCCCGGAGGCCAAGCAGGTGAAGATATCCTGGCCGTAGATGTTGGTGCCAAACAGGAACACCGGCTCAAAGCCGTTTTTGAACTTGAAAAACTCATAATAATCCACGCGTACTTTGTAGCCGGATTGGTTTTTCTGCGCATAGACATACCAGCTTTGCCCATCTGCACCGCCGTCATCGCCGACAACGCGAAGGCTGTTGTAATCGGCCTGGCTGGCATTGGCGGTGAGCATATAGTTGGGGATGTGCTTGCCATTTTCGTCATACAGCGCACGCCCGTCCGACGTGGGCGAGGGATTGGCCAGCTTGTACCACAGGTTGGCGCCCATGTTGCCCATCACATAGTTGGTCAGGTATGTCTGCTGCAGCGGATAGATGACCTGAATGCCTGTTTCATCCTGATACTGTTGCAATGCGCGGTATTCATCGGCCGTCAGGTTGGCATAGATATAGCCTACTTTGCCGTAGGAGTCCACTTCCATGCTGTAGTAGGTCAGGCCGTTGGCATCCACGGTGGGTTCGGAGATGTTGCGCACCACCTCACGGCCCGTTTCAATGCCTATGCTGGTGAAATAATCATAACCGGCCTGCGTTTCGCGCTGGTTCTTAAAGCCATCCCAGATGCCCAAGCCGGACAGCGCCGGGTTTTTGGGCAATACCGTCTTGTAGAACCCATCGCGGAAGTTTACATCATAGTCAGAGATCATCGGTACAATCAATGCAAACAGCAGCAGCAGCACAATGAGTATTGCTGCGACCACCGCGCTTTCATTCTTGCGGAACCTAAGCCATGCATCCTTAAAATAGCCAATGGGCTTGGTTTCAAACTTGACATCGTGGAGGCGCTCATCCTTGTGCGCAAAACGCAGCTTTTCGCGCGGGATGGCGGGCATTTCGTTTCTGTTGCTCATTTTTTGGACCCCATTCTGATTCGCGGATCAATGATGCCGTAGCTGATATCGATCACAATGCCGGACGCCAGGCCGATGAACGTATAGAACACCGTCAACGCCATAAAGAAGTTATAGTCGCGAACATTGACGGCAGAAACGTACAGGCTTCCTACCCCCGGGATAGCAAAGATCTTCTCAATGATCAGTGAGCCGCCCAAAATGCCGATGAACTCACCAATGATCATGGGCAGAATGACCACCATGGCATTGCGCAACGCATGCCGTGAGGTGGCCTGCGCCTTGGTCAGGCCCTTGGTACGTGCCAGCAGCATAAACTCGCTGGTCAATACTTCGCTCAGCTCCGCACGGGTATAGCGGGTCAGTCCGGCCGTGACGCCAAAGCCCAGGGAGAGAATGGCCGGCATCATACTTACCAGCATCCGCCCACTGAAAAACGCCGTATTCTCCAGCGATTCAATGGTCAGCGGAAACCAACCCAGTTTATAGCAGAAAAGGTATTGAACAATAAAAGCATATACATAGCTGGGCACTGAAATAAACACAACAACCAGCGTGGATACCACATGATCCTGCCAGCGGTTTTTTTTCAGTGCAGCATAAATTCCAAACCCAAGCCCCAACGGGATAGCCAGAAGGATGGAGTAGAGGTTCACCAGCACCGTGTAGGGCAGTTTTTGCACCAAAACATCCCACACGTTGAGCGCTTCGTACATCTGCTCTCCCACGCCCCAGTCCCAGTGGAGGAACACATTTTTCAGCAGAAGAAAGTACTGCACAAGCAGCGGCTTGTTGTACCCCATCGCTTCTCGTTTTGCCAGAATCAGATTGACGTCCCGCCCCATTTCCCGTATGGCCGGCAGCGGGAGCATTTTGATTAGAATAAAGCATATCGTCATGATGATGAACATGGTAAGGAACATCAGCAAAATACGCTTTACAATGTATTTGCCCATTGTGCGCATTGGTCCACTCTCCCTAACTAAAAACGCTTGCCCACCGGCTGCACACAGGGCGGGGGGTTTCCACCGCCCTGTGCGCAACCTTGGCGCGCAATGGGCACGGGCGGTAAAAACCGCCCATGCCCACGCTATCCTTGCAGCCCCTAGGCCGCTAAAGGATTAGTATTCCAGCGTGTTGTTGGCAATGTAATCTGCCCACGCTGCATCATCATAGTTGTATGTCATGAAACGGAGGCCGCCAAAGCCTACCAGCTGCAGATAGGTGTCCACAGGGAGGTTCACCTTCTGGGAATCCAGGGAGGCCACGTTGCGGTAGTATACCGGCGTGGTTACATAGTAGGACAGGTGGGCATGCTCCATCTTGGCATAGAATGCATTGCGGGTTTCGTAGTCATAGTCCGCAAAGTCACCCAGTGCATCGATGATGGTGGTCGGATCGGCGCTGTTGTTGGCCCACAGCGTCCAGTTGCGCAGGGAGTCGGTGACTTCCTTGCCGTCCACGGTGTAGGTCAGCATGACCTTGGTGGCGTCAAAGCCGATTTCCATCTGGTTGCCAGAACCGTCCGAAGCATCAGTGTATACTTGGGCCATCATGCCAAACGGCGCCAGGGCTGCACCGCCCCAGGTGGTGAAGATCATGTCCGCACCGCCGGAGTACATGGTTTCGTAATAGTCGGGGTCAACCGTCATCTTAAGGCTCAGCTTGCCTTCAAAGCCGGAACCCTTGACCGCTTCCTTAACCTGGGTGTCCAGATAGGTGAACATCTGCACATAGACAGTGTCAGAGTTGTACACACGGAAGTCGATCTCTACCGGGCTGACGCCGTCGTAGATACCGGCGGCAACGGCCTTGTCATAGGCGACCTTCATCAGTTCCTGCGCGGCAGCCATGTCATAACCGGTCATCGCGGCATAGGCATCGTCCAGCGTGGCATAGTCCTTGCCTTCGCCGTATTCTACGCCGTACAGCTCTACCAGCGCCTGCTTGGCAGGTGCGCTGTCACGGTACAGGGCGCCGGTGAAGGGATTGTAAGCATACATGTAGTTGAGTATACCGTAGCCGGCAGAACCAGCGGCTGTATAGGCAGTGGCGAACTCCTCGCGGTCCAGCGCCAGGGCAAACGCCTCGCGGAACTCATCAATCACCACAACCTGGCTGTTGGTGCCATGCTCTAACAGCTTTTCGTAATCGGTGTTGAAAGAAATCTTGGTGGTGTAGCTTTGCGGCTCGTAGCTGATGTACTTGCTGGAAGCGTACTTCTCCATGTCAGCTGCCACCAGGCCCACAGAATCCAGCTCGCCCTTCAGGAAGGCCAACAGGCGGGTAGCCTGCTCCGCAATCACAGTATAAACGATGCGGTCGGTCTGGTACTGGCCAGCATACTTGTCAGACTTATAGCCAAACCAGGTGTCGTTGCGCTCCATCGTGAACTGCTTGTCCAGCTCGAAATAAGTCAGCTTGTAGGGGCCGTAGCCAATGCTCTTTTCCAGCGTGGTGCAGTAGTCGGTGGTGACCTTGTCAGCCTTGTCTTCGGAGTCCACTTCAGCGCCGCTGGCATCATAGAACGTCTTGCACTCTTCATACAGAGGCTTGTATACCAGCCAGGTGCTGCTCAGGTTATAAGGCATGTAGAAGCTGGCTTCTTCCACGGGCTTGTTCAGGATAATATCGATGGTGTAGTCGTCTACCTTCTTCAGGCCCACAGAATCCCATGGGGTCTCGGGAGCAACCGAGCCGGTTACTAGATACTTGCCGGCATAGGCTTCGTACTTCTGGCCCGCTGCCAGATAATTGTCGTACAGATACTTGGCGGAGACCCATGCCTCATCGGCTTTCTCGTCTTCCACGCCTGCGTCACGGTACATCACATCGTCGGCGACGCTGATGTACTGGGCTGCTTCGTTGCCCTCGGCATCCAATGCGCCTGCCAGGCCCAGAAACCGTGCATGTCCACATACCGCTTCCTGGCCATCTGCCAGCAGATCATCTTTGACATCGCCCAGGGGGAGCACTCGCTCATCTTACCAGCATAGAGATAGTTCATGGCATTGACAATGTCAAAATCGCCATCGTAGAGCAGAGTCCGCGCAGCGGTTGAGCATCTTGAGGTTGAACTGCTGCTGCATGGAATAGATGTAAATAATCACCAGTGATTTTCTCACCGTTTTCCCACACGGCATCCTGATTGAGCGCAATGCGCCATGCCTTGTTGGCATCGCCCTCGGCAACGCCGTACTGGCCAACATGTTCCGCCGTTACATCCAGCGGGAAGTCGGCGGCCATTTCCGGAACAACTGAATAGCCGTCATAGCGGAGTTAACCACGGTACGCGAAACCCGTGGAGGTGTAGTCCAGGATAATGCGATCGTCACTGGTCTCCAGGTATGGGGGTTCAGTCCAGGCCGCCACCCATGGCGGTCGCTGGCAGTATTGTAGGTGTACACCTTTTCATCGGTGTGGTCTTTGCCGGCTTCGCCTGCATAGACATCGGTGGTCACCTCGCCATAGAACCCGCGCCTTCGGTCTTCACGGTGGTGACTTCACCAGCATTGAATGTACGCTCACCAGGATCTTCACGTCGCGGCCGGCACATCAAACGTTAACCGCGCCAATGCGGAAAGGCTTCGAGAACACCAGCAGCATGGCTGTGATCACAGAGATGATTCTTTTCATCTTGAGATTTTCCTCCTCTTTTTTACCAATTCTTCTTAACGAAGTGATTTATAAACGTTATACCATATCCGTTCCTCGAATGCAATCGCGGCCTTGGGCGCGGTATAGGGGCTGAGTAGTAACATATTTCACCTATACTTGAAATATCAAGAAAACTTGATTTCTATTCAATTATATGCTATGAAACCGGGAAAATAAAGTTCACGGCAGGAAAGGGCAATCTGCATTCCATTTTTGCCAACCGTGTATAATCCTGAACGGAAAATAAAAACCCATCTAACAAATCCGGGTAATCCATCGTCTAACAGGTGAAGGAGGTGAGAAACACATGGGCGCTATTTGTGGCCAGGATAGCACCAAAGTCCAATGGCTGGAGGACATCGTTAAACGATACGAAACGCCGCTCAAACGCATATGCTTTCTGTACCTCCGGGATCTGTCCCTGGCGGAGGATGCGGTGCAGGAAACCTTCCTGAAGGCCTATCAGGCCGCCGATACCTTCCGCCGGGAGAGCAGTGAGCAAACCTGGCTGATGCGCATCGCCATCAACACCTGCAAGGACATGCGCCGGGGCACCTGGTTCCGGTATGTGGAGCGAACCATTACCTTGGACATGTTGCCCGAACCCGCCCAGCCCTGCACGGAGGACGACAGCCTGCTCACCATCGAGGTGATGAAGCTGCCCCGCAAGCAGTTGGAGGCGGTACTTCTCTACCATTATCAGGGCATGACGGTGTATGAAACCGCCCAGGCGCTGGGCATCACCGCGCCGTCCGTGTCCGCACGGCTGAAAAAAGCCTATGAAAAACTGCGCAGCACGCTGAAAGGAGCATGAAAGAATGCGGCAAGATAACATCAAGCGCAGCCTGGACGCCCGGCTTTCCGGCATCCAGGCCGGCCAGAACACCGCTTGGCAGGTGCTGCTGGCAGCACAACAAAAGGAGAAACCCATAAAAAAGAAACTGTCCTTTGCGCTGGCCGCAACGCTGGCGCTGATACTGGCCGGCGTTGCCTTAGCCGCCGGGCTGGATGTATTTGGCCTTTTCAAAAAGGATGAGGTCAGGGGCAAGCAGTTGGAGCAGCTGTCCGAAGTGGCCCAAACCTACGCCCAGACCACCACATTCCCCGCCCAGGAAGAAAAAACTCCGGAAAAAGAAGCCCCGCAGGATGAATATCAACGGCTGATTGCCCTGCAGCAGGCGCAAACGATTGAGTTTACCTTGCAGCAGGCGTATGCCGACGACAAGAGCATCTCCCTGTCCTATACGTTGAAAGACGCTGCACACAAAGTAAGTTACCACGAGGGCGTGCCCTCGGGCAACTTTGAATGGCTGCATGAGGACAACGGCCGCTGGGCTGACACGCATATGCTCAACACGGACGATGCGGAACTCAACCGGAAAGTAGCCACGCACCTGAACCAGCCCGGCAGTCACTACATCGTTACACAAAGCGCGGGCGTGGGCGATGGCGCGTCCCTGACCGATGGCACAGACCTGCCCATCCGGGACAGCCAGATCAAAATCCTGGAGGATGGCTCGGTGCAAGGTTACATGACCTGCCGCATACCGGACGGTGTGTCCGCCGACAAGCCTCTTGAGGTGGAGCTTATCATTGGCTACGGCTCCATGGTGATCTGTCAGGAGGAGACGGGGCACAAAACGGCCATTGTAAGCAACCCCGCCGACAAGGGCATGAAGCGCATCCACTTTACCATCGCGCGCAGCGGCAAAACCACCTCCCTGTCCGGCGCACTTACCCATGAAGCCAATAGCCCGGAGGACAGCTACACCGCCCAGGCCCAGGTATTCCTGTCGCCGGTGAATGTCATAGGCGCTGTGACCATCAAAGGCTCCCAGGTCTGGGTAGATTCCTGGCAGGCTGCTTTCGAGATGCAGGATGGGGCCACCACGGTAGACCGCATCTATGACTATGTGCTCTATGCCGGGGAACAGCCCTATGCCAACCGTGGCGGCAGCATCTCCCTTGCGAATAATGGCGATATCGTCATCGGCTTAGACTTTGATGCCCCGGCATCCGGCCAGCCCCTGACCCTGCGCCCTGTCTACCGGGATGGAGAAGCGCCGGGCGAAGCGATTCCTCTGCAATAACAAATACCCCACCCTGCCGCCGGGGGCTGCTGCACCATCAGCGGCCCCTTTGCATTACCGGCAACGGCATTTATAATGGAAATACAGCAAAGAGGGGGCACCGGAGGACGCAGGCAGGGCATACGGTATCACCCAACAGCACCCCTGCACAGAACAGGCCGGTATTTACGCGCGCCCTGCCGTTGGGGTATGATAGTTACAGAATCAGGAGGTGGAAACAATGTTGGAATACCGCTTTGACGTACAAATGCTCATCGAAGGCACCGACCTGGATGAGAACAAGGTGGCTGCCTATATCACCGAGCACTTTGACGGCGATTCGCTGCTGGTGGTGGGCGATGAGGAGTTGCTTAAGGTGCACTTTCACACCAACGAGCCGTGGGACACCCTGAAATACTGCGCCTCGCTGGGCGATATCTATGACATCATTATCGAAAATATGCAGCGCCAGGCCGATGACCTGGAGGGCTGATGGAGGAACGGACATGGACTATGCAAAGGAATCCCTGAAAAAACATGCGCAGTGGCGCGGGAAGATCGAGGTTGTACCCGTAGCGCCGGTGACCACCAAGGAAGATTTGTCGCTGGCCTACACGCCGGGCGTGGCCGCGCCGTGCTTAGAAATCCAAAAGGATGTGAGCAAAAGCTATGACCTGACGCGCCGGTGGAACCTGTGCTTAGTGGTGACCGACGGCACGGCGGTGCTGGGCCTGGGCGATATCGGCCCGGAGGCCGGTATGCCGGTGATGGAGGGCAAGTGCGTGCTGTTCAAGGCCTTTGGCGGCGTGGATGCCTTCCCGATGTGCATCAAATCCACCGATGTGGACACCATCGTGGAGACCATCCGCCTGATATCCGGCTCCTTTGGCGGGGTCAACTTGGAGGACATCGCCTCCCCCCGCTGCTTTGAAATTGAGCGCAAGCTAAAGGAAGTCACCGACATTCCCATTTTCCATGATGACCAGCACGGCACGGCCATCGTGACGCTGGCGGGGCTGATCAACGCGCTCAAGGTGGTGGGCAAGGCGCCGGACAAGGTGCGCGTGGTGATCAGCGGCGCGGGTGCCGCCGCCATTGCGATTACCAAGCTGATGCTGTCCTATGGCTTTCAGGACATCCGGCTGTGCGACCGCCGGGGGCTGATCTATGAGGGGCGCGAGGGCGGCATGAACGCCATCAAGGACGAGATGGCCAAAGTGACCAACCTGAACAAAGAGCAGGGCACGCTGGCCGACGCGCTGAAAGGCGCGGACGTGTTTATCGGCGTATCGGCGCCCGGCACCGTCACCACCGACATGGTGCGTAGCATGGCGAAGGACGCCATCGTGTTTGCTTGCGCCAACCCGGTGCCGGAGATTTTCCCGGACGAAGCCAAGGCCGGCGGCGCGCGCGTGATTGCCACCGGGCGCAGCGATTACCCCAATCAGATCAACAACGTGCTGGCCTTCCCCGGCGTGTTCCGCGGCGCATTTGACGTGCGCGCAAGCGACATCAACGACGCCATGAAGGTGGCCGCCGCCCAGGCGCTGGCCGGGCTGGTGGATGAGGGCGCGCTCAACGAGGAATGCATCATCCCCGCCCCGTTTGACCCGCGCGTGCGCGATGCCGTGGCCGGGGCCGTGGCGCAGGCCGCGCGCGACAGCGGAGTAAGCAGGATATAAGCTTGACCTACCGTATCCCGCTGGTTGAGGACGACCCCGTTATCGCAGGCGAGGTGCAGCATCACCTGACGGGCTGGGGCTATGAGGTGATGGTGCGGGATGGCTTTGACGATTTTGACGCCGAATGGGCGCAGTTGTCGCCGCATTTGGTGCTGTTGGACCTGATGCTGCCCGGGCGCAACGGCTACCACTGGTGCAGGCTCATCCGCCGGGTATCGCAGGTGCCCATCCTGTTTTTGACCTCAGCGGCCGATAATTTGAACGCCATCACCGCCATGGCACAGGGGGCGGACGACCTGATTGCCAAGCCCTTTGACTTGGGCGTGCTGACCGCGCGCATTGAGGCGCTGCTGCGGCGCACCTATGGCTATGCGGCGCCCGCACCGGTGATTGCGCACCGGGGGCTTGTGTATGACGCCGCGCGCGCCACCGCCGCCCATGGCACGCAGGAGGTGGAGCTGACGCGCAATGAAAACCGCATTTTGCAGACGCTGCTGGACAACCGGGGCAGCATTGTATCCCGCGAGGCGCTGATGACTGCGCTGTGGGAGGATGATACCTATGTGGACGAAAACACATTGACCGTCAATGTGGCCCGGCTGCGGCGCAAGTTGGCCGATATTGGCCTGGTGGACTTGATCGAAACCCGCAAGAGGCAGGGCTATTTGCTGTGACCAGGCGGGTGTTTTTGCGTTGGCTGCGTGCGCGCCTTACGGCGCTGGTGTGGCTGGCGCTGGCGGCCTGTATCTTTGCGCTGGTGCTGCATCTGTACCGTGCGCCGGTGCAGGCCGCGCTGTATGCTGGGCTGATATGCCTGGTGCTGCTGTGCCTGGCGGGCGGCGCGGACTATGCGCGCTATCTGGCGCGGCACCGCGCGCTTCAGCGCCTGATGCAGGCATTGCCCGAATCGCTTACGCACCTGCCCGCAGCAAACGGGCTGTTGGAGCAGGATTATCAGCAGCTGCTCACGCAGTTAGCGCAGCTGCACGCGCAGGCCGTGACCGGCCAGGATGCGCGCTATCAGCGGCTGGTCAGCACCATCACGCGCTGGAGCCATCAGATCAAAACGCCGATCTCCGCACAGCAGCTGCTGCTCCAGCGCGTGGACAGCGCGCAGCGCATGCCCTTGCAGGATGAACTAAATAAAATCTCCCGCCAGGTGGATATGCTGCTGAACTAATTTAAATTGGACGCCGGGGCAGATGATTTTCTGTTTGCGCCCACCGCGCTCAAGCCCGTGGTGGCGGAGGCCGTGCGCCGCCATGCGCGGCTGTTTGTGCTAAAGCACCTGCGCCTGACGGTGACCGTGCCGGAGGATGTGCAGGTGGTGACCGACGGCAAGCTGTTGGGCTTTGCGCTGGATCAGCTGATTAGCAATGCTATTAAGTACACGCAGGAGGGCGGTATCACCATCGCCTGGACAGCGCACAGCCGCACCCTGACCGTGCAGGACACCGGCATTGGCATTGCGGCCCAGGATTTGCCGCGCGTGACCGAGCACGGCTTTACCGGCACCACCGGCCATCAGGACACCAATGCCACGGGCATCGGGCTGTACCTGTGCCGCCGCGCGTGCGAGCGCTTGGACATCACGCTTACGCTTGCTTCGCAGCCCGGGCAGGGCACCCGCGCGCAGTTAGCGTTCCCCCTCACCCCGCAGCCCAAAGATTGATACGGATATATTGCAATGTGACAAAAATGTTCGTTTGCGCCCTCCCATTGTAAGGGTTTTGTCCAGCACGTTTGCGCGCCATGCGCTAACATAAAGCCGTACACTGACACGCAAAGGAGGGACAACATGGCAGTCCTTGATGTACGCAACTTAAAGAAAACCTATACCACCCGCTTTGGCACCAACCGCGTGGAGGCGCTGCGGGATGTTACGTTCAGCGTGGACGCGCGCGAGTTTGTCGCCATCATGGGCGAAAGCGGCTCGGGCAAGACCACGCTGCTGAACATCTTGGCCGCGCTGGACAAGCCCACCTCGGGGCAGGTGCTGCTGGACGGCAAGCCCATGGCCGACATCCCGGACGGCGACTTGGCCAAATTCCGCCGCGAGAACTTGGGCTTTGTGTTCCAGGAGTTTAACCTGCTGGACACATTTTCCATCCGCGATAATATCCTGCTGCCGCTGGTGCTGGCGGGCCATGCCACGCCGCAGGAGATGGAGCAGCGCGTGCGCCCATTGGCCGAGCGCCTGGGCATCTTAGACCTGCTGGACAAATTTCCCTATGAGGTGTCCGGCGGCGAAAAGCAGCGCGCCGCCATCGCGCGCGCACTGATCCCCGGCCCACGGCTGCTGCTGGCCGATGAGCCCACCGGCGCGCTGGATTCACGCGCGTCGGACAGCTTGCTTTCGCTGCTGACCGAGGTCAACCGCCAGGGGCAGACCATCCTGATGGTCACGCACTCCCTGAAGGCGGCCAGCCACGCCGGGCGCGTGCTGTTCATCAAGGACGGCGTCATTTTCCACCAGCTGTACCGGGAGGAAGAGGGCGCCAACCTGTACCAGCGCATTGCCGATACCTTGACGGCGCTGTCCCCCGCGCAGACAGGAGACACGCCATGAAGCGCGGTTTGTTTGGCCGTTTGGCCGTGCAGGGCATTCTCCGCAACCGCCGCGCCACGCTGCCCTATATGCTCAGCTGCACCGGCATTGTGATGATGGCGTTTTTGATGCAGGTGCTGGCGGGGACGGATTCGCTGACGGAGGTGTACGGCGCGCGCACGCTGCGGCGCACCTTGGAGTTCGGCACCGTCATCATCCAGATTTTTGCGGTCATTACGTTGTTTTACACGCACAGTTTTGTCGTGAAGCAGCGCACCAAAGAGTTTGGCGTGTTCTATGTGTTGGGCCTGGAAAAGAAGCACATTGCGCGCATCATGGCGTGGGAAACGATATTGATTATGCTGGTTACCACCGCGCTGGGCATCGGGCTGGGCGTGGTGTTCAGCAAGTTGATGTACCTGATTTTGCTGCGATTATTAGGCACAGGGCTGATGCCGCAGCTGCATTTGCCCACCGGGGCCTTTGTTCAAACCATCCTTTTGTTTGGCGTTATCCACACGCTGACGCTGCTCAACAGCGTCCGGCAGGTGGCCACCTCCCGCCCGGTGGACATGCTGCGCAGCGGCAACTTGGGCGAGAAAGACCCGCCCGCCCGCGTGTGGCTGGCCATCATCGGCGCCATCTGCCTGCTGGGCGGGTATGCGCTGTCGCTGACCACCCACGATATGACGTCTGCTGCTTATCGGTTTTTCTTAGCCGTGCTGCTGGTTATCTTGGGCACCTATGCGCTGTTCCTGGCCGGTTCGGTCAGCATCCTCAAGGGGCTGCGGCGCAACAAGCGCTTCTATTATCATCCCCGGCATTTCCATGTGGTGGCGGGCCTGATACACCGCATGAAGCGCAACGCCACGGGGCTGGCCAGCATCTGCATACTGTCCACCATGGTGTTGGTGATGATATCGGCCACAGCCAGCATGTTTATCGGCAAGGAGGGCGCGCTGCGCCGCCAGCTGGGGCGGGAGGCGGTGTTTACGCTGATCCATACGCAGGACGAAGCGCAGGAAAACTTGGCCATCCAAACCATCCGGGACGTGGCGACAGAGCAGGGCATCCCGGTCAGCGACCCCATCATTTACCGCACTCAGGAAGTCTGGGCAACGTTTGATGAGGGCATGACGCGCTCCTACCCTCCGGGCATTTCACTGTACCCCGGCGATGATTTTGTGCCCGCCCTCAACGTGCAGTTTACGTTGGCGGACGCTGAGGATTTTACGCGCCTCACCGGACATACGCGGGCGCTGGCCTCCGGCGAAGCGCTGGCTGTGCCGGTTTCCGCACAGAAATTTGAGTTGCCCAATACCTTCCCGCTGTACGGCCTGAATGTGCATGTGGTGGAATGGCTGGACAGCGCCTGGCCGGTGCGCCACTTTGCCACCTATGGCGCGCTGCGCGCGCTGCTGGTGATGCCCCGGGAAGATACCCGCGCGCTGCACCGCGCCTTTTATGCCGACGTGCCGGAATTGCCCAACCAGCCGGTGCGCGATACTTACCGGTTCAACTATGCCTTTGACACCGGCGACATGGACACCGAGACCGTCTATGCCTTCACGCAGGCCGTGCAATCGCGCATAGCCAATGCATTTCAGGCCGCATATCCCGATAGACCCGTGGCGCTGTCCATGGATCACCTGACGCTGACCAAGGCGGACTTTAACGCGGTGTACGGCGGGCTGCTGTTTGTGGCGGTGTTCTTAGGGCTGGTGTTTATCATGGCCATGGTGCTGATCATCTACTACAAGCAGGTGTCTGAGGGATATGAAGATCAGCAGCGCTTTGCCATCCTGCGCCAGGTGGGCATGAGCGATCAGGAAATCCGCCGCAGCATCCGCAGCCAGGTGGTGCTGGTGTTTCTGCTGCCGCTGGCCGTGGCCGGCCTGCACACGCTGATGGCCTTCAACATCGTGCGCTACGTGCTGTACATCATGGCGCTGCAGGACACCTACCTGTACGCCTGGACATCCATCGGCACCTTCCTGGTGTTTGCGGTGTTCTATCTGCTGGTCTATATGAAAACCGCACAGACCTATTACAAGATCGTGCGGCCGGGTGTTTCATAAACACATTTAGCCAGTCGGGGGCAGCTGGTCAGGGTTCCTCGTCCAAATGCTCAAAGAAATCATCACATTGCACATCCGGCCCCACCAGCGTGCGGTACAGCCCGAACCTGGTGGGGCTGTACTTGCCATGAGCATCCACCTTGTACTTGGAGTCGGCTGAACGATGCTGTTTAAACGCATCTGCGCACACCTGCAGCGCGGTTTTGCCGTCACGCGCGGCGATGGGCTGCTGCCACTGCATCACGATGGGATTTTCCTTGTACAGGTGTATATACGTTTTCGGCACATCCCATGTGCCATGCTCGGCCGCGCTGTCGGGAAACTGACGGGCATCACCGGACGCCTCCAGCGCCTTCAACACTGCGTGCGCGGTAATAATATGCGCCGGATGTCCATACTCGCCGCGCAGGTCATGGGTAAGCACCACCTGTGGCTGCAGCTGACGGATCAGCCGGGTGACATGCGCCACCACCTTGTCCTCTCCGCCCCAAGCCGCCTGTACACCTTTCACGCCGCCCTTGCTCGTGTCACAAAAGCTGCCGATGAACGGATAATTTTGAACACCGGCCGTCCACAGACCGTTGAGCAGCTCGCTGCGGCGCAGGTGGTTGGCGCAGGTCATATAAGCCACCGCCACGCGCTTGCCGCGTTCCAGGGCGTAATAAGGGATGGCGCCCCCCAGCCACAGCAATTCATCATCCGGGTGCGCTACGATAACAAGCAAATCGGCGCACGTAAGTGGCGGCTGCCACTGCTGCACCCAGTCCGGCGGCTGGGCACCGGAAAACACCTTGAACTCGTTGATGGATACGCCATGCTCCCCGCCGTACAGTTCAAGGGTAAGCGGTTCATCCCCAGTAAACGGCACATAGCGGTGCGCCAGCCCGGCCCCCTGCCGGCGGTATATCTCCCGCTCGCTTGATTTGACCACCATCTCCTCCGGCTCGGTCTTAAAACACACATACAGGCCGCCCTCCTGCGTGCCGCTCGGAAGCTGCACAGTGAGGATACAATCCTTGGAGCGCCTGTGTGTCCAGGCGCTTTTATACCGGCCATCCACCGCCTCCGCCCAGGCTGCCTTGGTGCCCGGCACCGTCACGCGGCATTTGCGGGTAATCTCCTTGGCCTGCGCCGTAGCCGTGCCCAGCAAGCACAACAGCGCACCCACCAGCAGGATTTTGAAGGGAAAACGCATAACGTCTCCATTTCATTCAACTTGTTCGTTAGGGCTCTGTCAACTCTGTGTCACCCATCATAACACGTCTCTGCCACCCTGTCAGCAATGGCAATCTACCATCGCGGTGTG
>JAXGRA010000013.1:0-57897 GCA_040766135.1 Christensenellales bacterium | reverse complement strand
TGCTCAGCAGCATGACCGCCATGATGGGGCCGGCGCTCATCGCACCGACCATGCCAAAGGAGTCCTCCTCCGCTGTCTTTCCGCCCTTGATGCGCGCCAGCCCCATGGATAGCGCCAGCACAAACGGCGTGGTCAGCGCACCGGTGGTAGCGCCGGAAGCGTCAAAGGCAATGGCCATGAAACCTTCGCCCACAAAGATAGCCAGAAAAAAGTTAATGGCATAGGCCAGGCCCATAAACAGCGGGTAGCTGCGGCTGCGCAACAGGCGGAACGTGCCAAAGGATACCAACACACCCACGCCAATGGACACCGCGTAAACGATAAGCATTGCACCCAGCGTGCCGCCGGAGGCATTTTCCACCTGGTGGCCAAGGATGAGCAAATCCGGCTCCGCCACAGTAACCAAAAAGCCCAGCAGAAAACTTAACACCGCCACCCCGATACCGGAGCGGGAGGTCGCCACCTCCTCGGCCATGTGGTGCCCGATGGGGTTCATGGCCAGGTCGACACCCCATAAGAAAATACCCAGACCTAACATAACCAGTGCACTGCCCAGCAAAAAGCGGATGGTCACATCGGTGCTAACATCCACCAGTGTGAAACTAAGCAGCAGTACCAGCGCCACAATGGGCAGCATCGAGCGAACAACTTCACCGAACTTTTGTCGAAGAACGCTCATTTTGTGCCCTCCTTGCGGTTGCTCTCATACAGGCCTACGGTATTAATCACCGGCAGCGTAAAAATAATACCGGCACCGGGCTTGGCCAACTCCATGCCGGTGTAGATGGCGTTACGGATACCCTCGGCCCGGTCAGCGGGCACCACCATCATCACCACATCCTTTTGCGGCTCCACCATCAAAGGGAAGTAAAAATCCTTGGGCACGCCAGCACCATGCGCATGGATGATGGTGCCGCCGCCAGCTCCTGCCGCACGGGCCACCTTCATACAATCATGCCCGCGCCCCTTATCCACCACCACCATCAGGCAGCGCCAGGGCGCATCCTCGGCACGATCCAGCGCCGGGAGCGTGTGCGCCTCCGGCGACCAGCGCCGGAACGGCGTGGTAAACGCGATGCCCTTGTATTTTTTGTGGAGCTTAAACTCCCGCGTCAATGTTTCATACAGTTTTTCGCTGATGCCCTTGGGCACGGCTGTCATCAAAATTTCCTTGCGCACTTCGTTCAGGCCCAGGATATCCAACAGCGGCGAGTGCATGGTGCCTTCACCTAAAAAAATCGTGCCGCCCTTTGCGCCGCATGCCTGCGCCGTGTGCAGCAGACGATTGGCCTTACCCCTGTCCACCACGGCAAAAAACAACTTGTCTGCGTCCATAGCCACCACTTCCTGCGAGCAGGCAAACAACGCCCTTCGCGTAATAATACAAGGAATGATACCATGAATGCGCAGGGTATTTCAATTTTATTATAGAATTATTGGATTGTTGGAGTGTTCTATCATCGCAATTCATCATGGAATTGCGCCATATACAACACCCCGGCAGCAAGGCCTGCAGCAGCGCCGCACGCCATGACCAAAACAGGGGAAACGCGGTTCATGATGATGCCAAAAAGGAAGATAAACAATGCGGCTGCGACATTATGGATAAACATACGCGAGGCTGAAATCAGCGCTAAGTCCTCATTCTTTGTGCTGCGCAATACGCCATAGGGAATGCTGTATTGTGTAATAACCAACGCAATCATATAAATGATGTACAGAGCAAAAAAAGCGCCCACTGTCCGCACCCAGGGTACCGTCAACATACCTGCCGCGCACACGCTGTAAGCAATAACCACCAGTACACCCGACCGAATGCGGCGCACCGCACGGATAAAAACAAAGCAGCCCGTCATATTGGTCAGCACACTGGCCGTTATCAAAAATGTAGACTGCGCATCGTTAAGCGGAACATTTCGATGCCCCGTTAATACAAAGTAGTACATGGCGGCCGTAGCAATGCCACGAAAAAAATGCGGCAGCATAATCTTCCTGTAGGCCGGCATGATGATCTTTGCAAGCACCTGGCGTCCGCCTGTCTTCTCCTCTGTAGCAGAAGGCTTCGGGATGGCTGGCCGCATCCGCGCATACAGCAAAGCGGATGTTAGCATGAGTACCAGACTCACACTAAACAAAGGAGCATAGCTGGCGCCGCCGCGCAGCATCACGCTGGCCGTCAGGCTAATAAGCGCTGCGGCAGCACCGCCAAACATCCCCGACAACCCGGACACCCTGGCATATTGTTCCCGCCGGAACAAGTAGGGCATGATAGCATAGCTGCCTGATGCTTTATACGCATCGGAAAAGCTGTAAACCACCACTCCGACTACAGCAACGCCCAGCGCGGCCAGGCCTTGCGCTTGCCCTGCCGCCAGCAGCAAAGCCGCAGGCAGAACGCCCATTGCAAACGCCAAACCCATAATCCTCTTCCACACGCCAGGTTTGCTGATAGATACCCCAGAAAATAGCGCATAGGCAACCATCGCAGCAATTTGCGCTGCATAACCGTAAACACTGATATTTCCCTCTGTCACCCCTAATCGCAAAAGATACGTTTGTACATAGTTCTCCGACACGAGACCAGCGGCGGCATAGTAAAAAATATGAGATGCCAGGTAAAATCGCAGGTTTCTTTGTTCTGCACTATATGTGTGCTTCATGATTGCATGCTTCCTCAATGATCACTGTTTTGTGTTTATCAGGCATCTATCTGTGATAATGCCCCCACAGGTAAAGCAACTGCTGATTCTTTCGTTATAATAGTCACTATATCAGATTATCCACACAAGGGAAGCACTTGTAGTTTTCTATTCTGGATTTGTATGATAGCTTCTCGAATAGAAGTATATAAGAAACGCCGCCGGACAGACGTCCGGCGGCTATCGGTACTTATAATTTACTTGCTAAGCGCATAATCTGCTGCACTGCTGCCAGCCAGTTTGCCCCATACCAAGGTACCAGAATTGCCTACACCACCAATGGTAGTGCGGCCAAACGCGTTAGCCATGCCGACGATCTCGCCAGCCTGATACAACCCTTTAATGGGGTTGCCGTTTTTGTCGGTCACCTCGCCTTTGTCGTTCATGGCCGGGCCACCGGCTGTAATCATGATATAAGGCGTTGTTTCAAAGATATAGTACGTGCTACCCGAGAACTCCTTCATCAGGCGCGTGCGCCCAAAATCCTCGTCTTTGCCAGCGCGTGCAAAGCCATTGTACCTTTCAATGGTTTGGGCCAGATTTTCAGCATTGATACCAGCCTTCTGAGCCACTTCTTCAATGGTAGCACCGCCGAACAAGATATTGCCCTTTTGCAGCTGATCTTCAAACTTGCTCCAGTCCTTGTCGCCAGTAATAACAGGTTTTTCCATGGCTTTCAGTTCATCCACCATGTCCTGATCCAACAGGATGTAAACCTTGTTATCGCCTACCTTCCACCAGGAAGTAATTTCATCATAGCTTGATCCATCTTCGCGGCCCAATTCATCCACAAAGCGATTACCCTCAGCGTTTACAAAAACCAGGAAAGGAAAATCCTTGATACGGATGGACATTGTACGCGTCAAACCACCCTCCGGCGTTTTCAGACCGCCAGCATAAACGGTCAAAAAGTCCATGTTGGTCAGTACACCACCGGCACGTTCAGCCATCAACATTCCGTCGCCAGTGGTAAACCAACTGGAGGTGGTTGTAAAGTTTTTCAGATTGAAGCGTTTAACCAACTCTTCAGAATATCCATATCCGCCGGTAGCCAAAATGGTGGCTTTGGCACGGTATTCGCCATTGGCTGTAGTAGCTCCTACCACCACACCATCTTTGAGAATCAAATCAGTAGCCGGAGTTTCAAACATCACGCAGCACTGACCTTGATCAATGTATGGTTGCAATTGGCCCAACACCACATCGGTTAAGGACGAACGTTTGCAGCTGGATACCCGCGGCACACTCAGCGGCTCATACAAAGTGGGTTGCGAAGGGGTGCGATTGGTAAACTCAATTCCCAAGTTGGTTACCCAGTCCAGTTCCTCACCACAGTGATAAGCGAAGTATTCGCCCAGCGACTTGTTCCACTCATATTCAACACCAGGATTACGATCAATATAACCCTGGTTCAGGCGCTCGTAGTCGCCGATCAGCAACTCAGGATCATCGGTGATTCCCTCTTCTTTTTGAAGAATGCTGTTGACGCCAATCAGCGTACCGCCACCAATGGTACCGCCCAGTACATCTGTTTTTTCCAGAATAACAACTTTCGCACCCTTTTCTAACGCTGCAATAGCCGAGCGCATACCCGCTATGCCGCCGCCAATCACCAGAACATCCGGATTATCAATGGTGCATACCAGAGGCTCCTCTGCCACAACGCCCGAGGCCTGATTCAACGCATCTTGTACAGCAGCCAAAATCCCCTGTGAGGTACGGCTGGCACCCGCAACCACATCCACATCATTGAGCGATTGCTTGTCCACAATAGTTTTGGGCATCTGTTCCAACGCCGGGTCGGAAATACCAGCCGTTTCACCATGCTTCAGCACTTCAACAGCGGTTATCTGTCCGTCTTTCATGGTGACTTTGACTTCCATCTCGCCACCGTAGCCATTGCCAGTACCCACATATTCACCATCAGCGGGCGCAGCCCAGGCCGGCAGGCAAATAACTAGCACCAGTACCAGTAATAGTTTGGTCCATTTTCTCATCCCATTTCCTCCTCCGCTTGTGCAGCATATGATGTGAAAAGGTTACCACACAGGCAACACCTGAGGCAAGGATTTTTTTGACTCCTCTTAATCCGTTAACAAACAAACAGGATATTCCCGCATCCATACCGTCATGGCGCCTGGTTCACGGTTGTCCCAGGCATAGTAGGGAATCAGCGTGCGCTGGTCATTTTTGAGCAGCACAATGCCGCCCAGCATATCAGCATGCTGCGTATACCATGCGCCGGTGCCCACGGGCAGTTCGGCATGGAAATACTCGCGCACAAAGCCAGGGTTGTCGCACTCTTCGGCACAATAGACGAGCGGCCCGTGGCACACCGCCACACGGCCCTGGTTTTCCAGCACGCGCGGGTCATCGTGCACCACGCGCACCGGCATATCCATGGAAAATACAATGCGATCGCCGGACTGCACGGGTACATCCAGATACCCATTTTGCAGTTCCGGCTGTATGTTCTTGCCATTTGCTGTAAGCGTCCAGCTTGTGCACCAGCCCGGCTTGCGCAGGCGCAAAATTTGAACAGAGCCTGTTACATGCAGATGTACCTGCCCGTCCAGCGGATAGCGCGTGTCCACGGTCAGCACAGCCTCGCCCTGCGCCATCGGCACGCGCGCCGTGCCGGGCACGAACTGATTGACCACCAGCATGCTGTCCTGCACAGCATAGGCATACCCGCCCACCGACGGCACAAAGCGCACCAGATTGGTGGGGCAGCAGCTGCAGCCATACCACGGTTTGCGGTGATGCTTGCCCACCGAGGACAGCGGGTTTTCATAGAAGAATTTGCTGCCGTCCAGCTGCAGCCCGGCCAGCACGCCGTTGTACAGCTCGGTCTCGACAAGGTCGGCATACTTCGCCTCGCCGGTGAGCAGGTTCATGCGCTGGTTCCACAGCGCCATGCCGATGGCTGCGCAGGTTTCGCAGTAGGCCGTCAGATTGGGCTTGTGGAAGGGGCGCGTGAAGCCCTCGTTGGCGGCGTCCTGCCCGATGCCGCCGGTCAGGTACAGGTTGCCGGGCACCACATCAGCCCACAGCCGAAGCAGCGCGGCATACAGCCCCTGATCGGCGGTGATGGCGGCAATGTCGGCCAAAGCGCTGTAATAATACATGGCGCGCACGGCGTGGCCGGTGACGCGGGTAAGCTCCCGCGCGGGCACATCATCCTGGCAATAATCCGGGCCAAAGCCGTATTTCTCAAACAGTTCGCTTTTCAGATGCCCGTGCCCGCGCTGCTCCACCAGAAACTGCGCAAAAGCCAGGAAATCCTGCCGCCCGGTGTGCCGCCACAGGCGGACGAGCGCCAGCTCCAACTCCTGATGACAGGTAATCCAGGTCCGCTTGCCGGGGCCAAAAACATCCATCATGTGCTCCACAGCGCGGATGGCGGTATCCAGCCACTTGGTTTTGCCGGTGGCCTGCGCGTAGGCGATGGCACCCTCCACCATGTGGCCGATGCAGTATGCCTCGTGCCGCGCCATGTCCGTCCAGCGTTTTTCTCGGTCGGTCAGGGTGTAGTAGGTGTTGATGTATCCCTCGTCCCACTGCGCAGCGCAGATAGCGTCAATGATTTCGTCGGCCTCCTGCTCCAGCGCCGGGCATCGCCCGTCCATCAGCAGGTAAGCCACGCCCTCCAGCACCTTGTACACATCGCTGTCATCAAAGTAGATGCCCTGATGCGCGCCCTGTTCCCAGCCCGCAGCCTTGCGGAAATTGGCAATGCGGCCGGTGGACTTGCAATAGTCTAAGCATACGCGCACGGTGGTCTCGCGCACCGCATCCATACGATCCTTCCAGAACCCGTTGATGCCCGTCACCCGCTCAAAGCTGACCGGCGTCCAGTTGGCAAACTTCATGGCGGCCTCCTGCTATGTTGATTGACTGTATTGTACTTGCATCAGCGCGTGCAGGTCAAACGGGGATATGCAAATCCACATCTCCATTTATTCGGAGATATGAATATCTTGTATCTACGACATCTAGAACAATATAGGCATTTCAGTCATTCTAAGCTTGGCACAGCCATACGGTATCATCTTTACCGGATGCGGATCAGATATCGGTACACGGGATGATGGTTCAGCCGTGCATATCCCATGCTCCTCCTCCCAGGGGATTTCCACAAGCTGCGCCATGATCTCTACCGGAGCGGGGTCATTCGCAAAAGGAGTTTCACCTGTTTTACCTTGGACAAACTTAAAATCATTCGCTGAGAATCCATAGTTCCACTTGGATTTGGGCAGTATTTCATAATCACAATATGGGTACTTTCTTTCTACGTCATTTTTTGTATACTCATGCTTGATCCACTCTTCCGCAATCGGTACACTGTACAGCAAAGGACCATGCCAAAGTACTCCCATCTGCCTTGGCCTAGAAACAATCTCCGCAGCAAATTCCAGCTCTATCACAACTTTTTCAGTGCCCGACCACGATCTCTTCTCGTTATGGAATTTGCCGGGTTCTACAGCTTGTCCATTAACTTTGGCACTTTTAGCGCAAGAAGGAATTCTGATTAACAGTTCGAATTCTACCGGGCTGTCGGCGTGTATTGTGTACTCCAGTTTGCTGCCAAATGGATAATCTGTTTTCAGATCACACTGAACGGGTTTCCCATTCACTTTCGTCTCGATACGGCTTGGCGCAATAACGGAAGAAACAATCCCGCTTTCACTTTTCATGAATGTAGACATTGCAAATTTCGGCCAACCCTGGCCAAAGTTAGCAGTGCAACAGCCATAGTTAGGTTCTAATCCAAACAAGTGACTTTCCGGGCCGTTGGTACCGAAAATAACATGTCCTTCCGGTAAGCGTTCGCAACGCACTTGGTTTGTAAGTTGATCATATTGATGTGACCACATATCCTGACTGGCCGTAGCCGGCAAAGCATTAAAGGCCAATCTCTCCAAATAGTCTCCCCACTTCGGATTGCCGGTAATGGCAAGCAACCACTCATAGGAATACATGGCCTCTACAACGCCGCAGAATTCACTTCCCTGTACCGGGCTATCCCCCATCAAGCATTCATCACCGGTGAAATGCCCGACAGCCATTCCATGGTGCTCAAAAAGCTCTTTAAGCATTCTTTCTGCAAAATCGTTTGGATCAGAGCCACTGATTCTGCTCATCAATGCATCCTGTTTGATTGCCATTGACAGATTTACCACGTGCGTGCTATAGGTCCAAACCCGTTCCGGTTTTTGATCCCTAAATGGACCGAATAAGCCGTTATAATCGTATCCCATTTGCTGAAAACGAAGAGCCAACCGAATCAGCCATTCCTCAGGCTTGCGTTCATACATCCAGTAAATGGGAATCAAAGCTTCAAACCATCTCATGGCAGCCCAATTATGCAGCGTGCAATGGCGTGTGAATTCCCATAGGTTTTTCAATAGGCGATATAGCGACTCTTCCGCCTCAACACTGCCACTCAAGTCAGCATACATCGATAAGACCTTCGCTATCAATATCCCGGGCCATAGATCGTAACTGCGTCGTTCCTCTAATGTGCAGGGACATATCCAACCGTCACTTTCCTGTCGGCTGATGATCGCTGTAACATACTTATCTGCTCGTTTTTTTAAATCCGCGTCATCCAGAAGATAGGCGAGCGGAATGAAACCATCCAGCCAATATGGAACACGCTCCCACCCTTCCCTATCCCCACCAATCCATTTGCTGTCCCGAACATCAGGCCAAACCTTGTCCAGATTTCCCGCAAGGCCCTCCGCCTGAATTCTGAGCTGCGTTTTTAGCCACCCCTCCGGCTTTATTTCCCCACGGCTAAACATACGGAATTTATTTTTTGCAATCACAATACTTTCTCCTTTCGATGAGGGCTGGCGCATTAGGCCAGCCCTCATCACCCGCATAAATCAACCCGAAACTCTAATATGTTTCCATCATTTTACTTGCCAAGTATTGCCAGTGCTTCCTCCTGCAACTGATCAAAGCCTTCATCCACAGTATACTCAGCATATCTCATCAAGTTTGAGATGGGCAGTAAAGAGTTGGAAAGGAACTCTGCCCACTCTGGGAACACCGTAAGGGGACGGCTATTCTCCAAGGCTGCAAACACGCATTCACGCTCTTCCTGCGTCAATCCGGCAAAGCTGTTCTCAGCACTGTCAATAGTAGCCTTTTTATTTACCTGCGGACCAAGTTCATTGTTGGCGTATTTATACATTGTCGCGTCGTAGCTAATAAGATAATCCAGAACTTCCAAAGTCGCTTCAGGATGCTTTGTCGCTTTTAAAGGAATGTACACATCAACATATCCGACCGTGACCCCGCCGGGCGTAGCAGATACACCAAATTCCACACCTGACTTATAAATGCTGGAATGGTTCCAAGTACCGGTAATGAAGTTAGCCACCTTTCCATCGGCAAACAGCTGTACGATTCCCGCCGTGTCTACCATGGAGGGATCAGGGATGACCTTATCCTCATGTAGCATTTTGTAAACTTCCTTATGGATATCTCTGATGCGTTCATTATCAAATTGCGGCTCTAAATCCTCTCCCCAGTAATTTAATCCTTCCGGGAATAAAAATGCCGCCGTGCGTTCTAATTGATATTCAATAAACGCGCCATAGACACGGTCGAGTCCCTCACCATAGCTCAAATCATACGCAGCTTTTTTCCAGTCTTCATACGTCCAGGCCTCTTTTCCCCATTTTGTAGATGGATAAGGTTGGCCAGCTGCGTCATACATCGTTTTGTTTACATAGTTGAGCAAGGTATATACAGACAGCGGAACTCCATATAGCTTGCCGTCTACCCTCAAGCCATCAAATACAGACCAGTAGTATTCATCCTTAGAGTAGGTAGCCTCCGCGTGTTCGGTAATATCCAGCAATTGACCAAGGGCAGCAAACTGCGGATAATAAGAGGTTGAGACGGTAGCGATGTCCACCTCTTCTCCGCCCGCAAGCAAGGTAATCAGCTTTGTGGAAACGCCATCCCATCCGCTTGCGCTTCCATCCACTTCGATCTTAATGTGATCATGCGTTTCGTTGAACTTCGCTGCAAGCTCGTCATGAATCTTTTGTGTGTGTGCCGCCGCAAGAATTTTGACAACAGTTACTTCATCAGATGACAGAGCGGGGAAAGAAAGTAAAGACATGAGTAACACGACAACTAGTAGCAGAGTAAGTCTTCTTTTCATTTTGGTGACCTCCTTCATATTTAAAAGGCTTCAGCCTTTTATTCCACCTAACATGATACCGCTGATAATGTAACGTTGAGCAGCAATATAGAGTAGTATGACAGGCATGAGCGCTATACAGGCTGCTGCCATAAGCAAGTGCCATTGCGTTGTGTAACTGCTTTGAAACATACGCAACACCAAGGGTACTGTCATTTTCTCTCTGCTGCTGATATATAACATCGGCCCAAGATAATCGTTCCAATGACGCATAAAAGTTAATACACCCAATGAAACAAGCATAGGTACCGACATTGGTAAAATAATTTGTGACCAGATTCGCAGGTGCCCGGCCCCATCAATAAAAGCACTTTCGCTATACGCGTCAGGAATACCTTTGATATATTGACGCATCAGGAATACGTTGCTTGCAGTGCCAAACAAAGACGGTACAATGAGAGGATAGTAAGTATTGATCCACCCAAATTGCTTAAAAATGATAAAAAGCGGAATGAGTATTACTTGATATGGAATCATCATGGTGCTGATTACGAAAAGGAACAACGCGCTGCGACCAGGAAAATCCACTTTAGCAAAGCCGTATGCAACCAAAGAGCTGACTCCGCAGTTTCCTACCGTGGCTAGGACAGCTATCAGAAGACTGTTCAACATAGCTGCACCCATTTTGGTCTCTTCCCATGCAAGAGGATAATTTGCATATGAAACCGGATCTGGGATGAATTGAGGAGGATAGCTAAATATCAATTCATTACTTTTAAGAGACGATGATATCATCCAAATAAACGGGAAGAAACAGGTCACACATAAAGTAATCAGAACAAGATGCAATAACAGCCTTTTCAATTTTCCATTTGCTGTCATTCCTATAGAAATACGCTTTACTTTTATGCTAGACATCATAATTCACCCACTTATCCTGCAGCTTAAATTGTACCAAAGTGATTGCCATTACAACAATGAATAACAACCATGCGTAAGAAGCCGCCTCTCCCATCCTAAAGAACTCAAAAGCAGTATAGTAAATCTGCATGACAATGGTTCTCGTAGCGTGGCCAGGACCTCCTTTGGTCATAATGTAAGCAGCGTCAAACATTTGCATATATCCAATAAAATGTGTAACTATCAAGAAGAATAAAGTAGGTGACAGCAATGGGAGAGTGATTTTCCTAAAAGCTGAAAATCCATTAGCCCCATCTATCTTAGCCGCCTCATAGTATGTGGGATCTATGTTTTTAAGTCCTGCAGTTAAAATGATCATATCATATCCCATGGCCTGCCAAATTGACATGATTGCTACTGAAGGCATTGCCCACGCTCGTGATGAGATCCATTTTACACTAGGCAGACCTAGTGAATTTAACAAAGCATTGATAAGGCCATAACTGTCATTGTAAAGCCATGTCCAAACGATGGCCACCGCAACAGTCGTTGTTATGTTGGGTAGAAAAAAAGCACTCCTATAAAACGCCTTTCCTTTTATTGATGAATTAAGTGCCAAAGCGAGAAGCAATCCAACGATTATTGAGCCAGGAATGGCGATCACGCAATATACCAGTGTATTACTACTTACAGTTTTCAGCATTTTACTGCCAAGAACATCGACATAGTTTTTCAAACCAACCCAATTATAATCATGAAGCATATTCCAATCAGTAAAACTGATATAAAGTGAAAAAATGACAGGTATCACAGTAAAAAGCAAAATCCCGATTAAAATAGGAGAAACCAATAGATACCCAGCAATGGCATTTTGCGTCTTTAGAGTAACTTTCTTTTTAGTGTTGCTTTTCGTCACAACAGCTCATCTCCTTGAACCAATCCTATATCTGATTGTCATGGCCAAATTCACTGGTTAGTATTGGTCGTACAGTGTTGCATTAATATAACTATCTTGTTCATTAATATCACATATTTGTAGGTTAGTCAAGCGTTTTGATAGGGTGCCATGGTTAATATTTCTTGATTTTTCTTGCATATATGGTGTCTAAAAACACCTTACTCAGGGCTTGTAACACCCTCCGTAAACCAGTATCATCTTGCCACACATGTATATGGAGGATCAATAGCATGGCATCAGCATGGAAACTGGGTTTCTCTACCGCATGGGATGCGGAGCGGGATTTTTACAGCCTGCGGGCGATGATCCCGCATTACCGTGATGCGCGGATTGACTGCGTGGAAACGGCCATCCTGTGGGAATGGGAGGCAGAGCATTACACGCTGCACGATGAGGCCCTGAAGCGCCTGATTGGCACCTGGCAGGATGGCGGCATTGAGGTATGGAGCGTGCATTTGCCGGCCGGGCGAGCGATTGACATATCCAACCCCACATATGCGCAGGCCGGCATTGACCTGGTGGGCGGATACATGGAAGCATGTGCACGCATGGGGATAGACAAGGTTGTGCTGCACCCCAGCTTTGGCCCCATCGCACCGGAGGAGCGCGCCCTGCGCCTCCAAACCTCGCTGGACAGCGTGCGCAAGCTGTACCGCAGCGATCTGCACATTGCGGTTGAAACGATGCCGCGCACCGACCTATGCAACACGGTGGCCGAAACGATAGCGTATCTGGATGCGCTGCAGGGCATAGCCGGCTGCTGCGTGGATGTCAACCACTGCCAGAAGGACAAGCCGCAGGATGTCATTACCGCCGTGGGTGACCGGCTGCTGACGGTGCATATCGCGGATGATGACGGCATGGACGAACGCCACTGGTTCCCCGGCAAAGGGGTGCTGGATTGGCGCGTCATCCTGCAGGCGCTGCGCACGGTGGGGTACGAGGGATGCTTTATGTATGAGCTGTGGTGGCGGCATTATGATGACCCTGCCAACATCCGCCGCAACTATGACATGCTGCTGGAAAAATACGGCTCGTAGTGAGTGAAGCTCTTACCTGCTTTAATATGCAAAACCGGGCAGCGCACGCTACCCGGTTTTGCAATACAAAGCGATCAAGGGATTATACTGATGAAAACATTATTGCATCCAAAGGGGAGAGGGATTTTGGCTTGCAGCAAGGAGCAGTCGAGAGGAAGCGTAGCAGCGCTACGCTGACCGAGCAGCCGACGATGCAATCATGTTTGGAATCAGTATCACTACTCAAACTTCCCGCGCTCCGCCCACAGGCCCAGCGCGGGGTTGGAGACGTAGAAGATTTCCTCGCCGTCGGGCATAATCTGGAAACCATCCTCCAGCACCTCAGGGTTGTAGCGCCGGATGGCTTCCTCATAGGGGATGTACCCATAGCCCACGCCCTCCACTTCTTCACGGGTGAGGTGCCTGGTGCAGTAGGTGATCTTGAAGCGGTCATCGCTGCTGCCGTGGATCAGGTGCGCGGCGGCGGACAGGTTGTTTCTCAATTTCTCATGCTGCTTGACCATGTCCAGCACATATTCGCGGCCCTTGTAGCCATACTTGCGGATGAGCAGGTCAATGTCCTTGTCCTCGCCAAACTTGTCCACACCGGGGGCCAGCACCACCAGCTCGCCGCCGTCCATGATGGCCATGCGCGTGCGGTAGACAGCCTTGTTGCCCAGCCAGGTGCTCTTAAACTCCGTGCCGTCCAGAAGCACCACGGCCTTGCGGATGGGCCGGTCCATCAGTATCAGGTTCTTTTGCTGGGCCAGCGCCACGGCTTCCTCAAAGCGGGCGCGCTCACGGCCCACAAACAGGCCGTGCACGTGGATGTTGCCCTGCGGGGCGGTGGTAACGGTCAGGATGTAGGTGATGGGCACATGCATCAGGAAGTTGTCCTCGGCATAGTCAAACACCTTGCGCACCGGCGTATGGTCGCGGCCCATGATGCGCTCCATGCCATAGAACGCGCCCAACATATGGCTGGCGTTGATCATGCGCGAGCCGCCGCATCCCACCAGCACGTTTTTGTTGCGGTTGGCCATGCCCACCACCTCGTGCGGCACCACCTGGCCGATGGACAGGATGAGATCGTACGAGGGATCAAGGATGCGCTTGTTGACCTCCACCGGCACGGCCTCGTTGACCAGCCCTTCGGAAACTTCGGTCAGGAAGGCTGCGGGCACCTCGCCCACCTGCACCACATCGTTGCGCCAGTTGTGCACAATCATGCGGTCAAAGGGGATGCTGCCAAACATGCTCTCCCATTCCGATTGGGTGACGGGCACGTGGGTGCCCAGCGCGGGCAGGATGTCCACCGTGCAGGTGTCCTTGAGCATGTTGTACAACATCTCGGTAATGGGCCCGGCATAGGAGTGGAAGCGCGTATAATCCGGCGGCAGCAGCAACACTTTTTTAAGCTTCGGCAGCCTGTCCTGAAGCGCATTTTCCAGCGCCTGACGGATGTCCCGGGCGCTTAAGCCTTCGTGCGTGCGCTCATACAGCGTCAGCGATTTCATGGTGTTCTCCCTTTTTATACGTTGTACTGGGTGGATGCCGTGGCACCGCCCTCGCCCGTCCAGTCGGTATGGAAAAATTCGCCGCGCGGCTTGTCCACGCGCTCATAGGTGTGGGCGCCGAAGTAGTCGCGCTGCGCCTGCAGCAGGTTGGCGGCCGAGCGCGCGGTGCGCAGGCCGTCGTAGTACGCCAGTGCGCTGGTCATGGCCGGGGCCGGGGCGCCCAGCAGCATGGCCTGCGCGCATACCTCGCGCCAGCTGTCCTGCGCTTCGTCAATGGCCTGGGTAAAGTACGGGGCCAGCAGCAGGTTTTCCAGCTCCGGATCCTTGTCAAAGGCTTCCTTGATCTTGCCTAAAAACACGCTGCGGATGATGCACCCGCCGCGCCACATCAGCGCAATGCCGCCCATGTTCAGGTGCCAGCCATAGGTCTCGGCGGCGGCCTTCATCAGCAGATACCCTTGCGTGTAGGATACGATCTTGCTGGCGTACAGCGCCTTGCGGATGCTTTCGACGAACGCCTTGCGGTCGCCGGTAAACTTCTTGCCGGGGCCTTTCAACACCTTGGATGCATTGACGCGGCCGTTTTTGTTGGCCGACAGGCTGCGCGCAAACACGGCCTCGGCAATCAGCGTCAGCGGTATGCCCTCGTCCAGCGCGGCAATGGCCGTCCACTTGCCGGTGCCTTTCTGCCCGGCGGTGTCCAAGATTTTGTCCACCAGCGGCTGGCCGTCCTCGTCCTTCTTGGCCAGGATATCGCGGGTGATTTCAATCAGATAGCTGTCCAGCTCGCCCTTGTTCCACTCGGCAAACACTTCGTGCATTTCATCCGCGCTCATGCCCAGCACATCGCGCATCAGGAAGTACGCCTCGCAGATGAGCTGCATGTCGCCGTATTCAATGCCGTTGTGCACCATTTTGACAAAGTGACCGGCACCGCCTTCGCCCACCCAGTCACAGCAGGGCTGGCCGTCCACCTGCGCGGCAATGGCCTGCAAGATGGGCTTGACATGCGGCCAGGCCGCGGGGCTGCCGCCGGGCATGATGCTGGGGCCCTTGAGCGCGCCTTCTTCGCCGCCGCTCACACCGGTGCCGATGTACAAGAGGCCTTTGCTTTCCACATATTCGGTGCGGCGCGCGGTGTCCGGGAAGTGGCTGTTGCCACCGTCAATGATGATGTCGCCCTTGTCCAGATAGGGCAGCAGCGCTTCAATAAAGTCATCCACCGGCTGCCCGGCCTTGACCATCAGCATGATTTTGCGCGGGGTTTTGAGGCTGTTGGCCAACTCCTCCAGCGAATAGGTGCCGATGATGTTCTTGCCCTTGGCGCGGCCTTCCACAAAGTCCGTCACTTTCTGGACGGTGCGGTTGAACACCGCCACGCTGAAGCCCTTGCTTTCCATGTTCATGACCAGGTTTTCGCCCATGACGGCCAACCCGACCAGGCCGATATCTGCTTTTTTCATAATTCTCTCCTCATATTTTTGTTGGTTTACCGCACTACGCGGGCATTGCCTTCCCAAACGCTCCACACCTGATCCTCGTTTTGCGGGGTGGCATAGTCCTCTAACATGGTGGTGGCCATGGCGCCGGTGGCCCAGGCAAACTGTAAACACTTTTCGCTTTCCCAGCCCTTGAGCAGGCCGTACAGCAGCCCGCCCACAAAGCCATCGCCGCCGCCGATGCGATCCAGTATCTGAATGCTGCGCGGCTCGGCATAGTGCCAGCCGTCCTTGGACAGCAGCAGCGCGCCCCACAGGTGCTCGTTGGCGCTCTCCACCTCGCGCAGGGTGTTGGCAAACACCTGGGCGTTGGGGAAGCGCTTTTGCGCGATGTGAATCATTTCCTTGAAGCCGTGAATCTTGGCGTCAATGTCCTTGCCGCCGGCCTCGGGGCCGTGCAGGCCCAGCGCCAGCTGATAGTCCTCCTCGTTGCCGATGAGCACGTCGGAACGCTCAGCAATGGCGGTGAAGATCTCCAGCAGTTCGGCCTCCCGGTTTTTCCAGAAAGAAGCGCGGTGGTTCAGGTCGAAAGAAATGCGCGTACCCGATGCGCGGGCATACTCCGACAGCTTGAGGCACAGTTGGCCGGTCTCGGGCGACAGCGCCGCAAACAGGCCGGAAATGTGCATCATCTCCGCCCCGTCCTGGTTGAAGATGCGCTCTACGTCAAAGTCCTCTACCTTGAGCGTGCGGCCTACCTCACCGGCGCGGTCGTTGTGCACGCGCGGCGCGCGCACGCCAAAGCCCGAATCAGCGATGTTAAACTGGTGGCGGTAGCCCCAGGGGCCGCCCTGCGGCACTTCCGGGCCTTCATATTCAATGTTGCGGCGGCGCAGCTCGCCCTTGATATAGGCAGCGATGGGGCTGTCCTTGACAAAGGCGGTGAGCACCTTGGTTTTCAGCCCCAACGAGGCGGAGATGTTGAGCACATTGCTCTCGGCGCTGGTGGCCTGCATGGCGTACAGATTGCCGATGCCCACGGGCTGACGGTTCACCGGTGTGATGCGCACACCCATGCTGGTGGCCGTTATCAGTTGATACTTTTTGGTCATGTGAATACCCTCCTTTTCTATCATCTAAAAATACTAAAACCGCTCGATCAGTAGCTGTTTCCGTTTGGGAAAAACGCGGGTCAGGAATGCCATTAATTTCTCATCCAGCGAGAAATCGTGCAGATAGATGGCCTGCTCGAAGGACAATGTGCCGCATACCAATTGCGACAGCAGGCCGATGTTCAGGTTGAACGCGGGGGCCTTGTCTGTTTTCTGGACATAAGCATGTCCGTCCTCCAGCGAAAGCAGCCATGCGCCGCTGTTTTGCGGCAGCATGTCGTCCTGCACACCCAGCACCGCTTCGCCGGTCAGGCCGGGCGCGGCCAGCGTGAGCAGCGCCTTCTCCACATGAACCAGGCGCACCATGCCGCGCGGCTGGCCGGATACGGTGATGTCATACGGCTGCGGGAACAGCGTGTGCGGGGCCATGTCCTCGGGCAGCCGGATACGGATGCTGGACGCCTGCCCATCCAGCAGGCGCAAAAAGCCCATCAGCCCCCGGAACGCGCGCGGCGACACAAAGGCGTAATCGTACACCTCAAAGGCTGTGTCATCGCCCTGCCCCTGCGGACACACCAGCGCATACGCACCGGGCGTGCCATCGGTATCGCGCCACAGGTAGGCATACTCCCGTATTTTGCCGGGAACGAACTTGGGGCCCAGCCAACTGTGCCACAAGGGGCGGCCGGTCTGCGCGTCGTTGCGGTCGCAGGCTAAGTTGCGTCCCTTGATAAACTGCGCATACACGGCCTGAAAGGGCGTCAGATCATCGCCGGCTGTAAACGCCCGGGCGGTGCCAAAGGGCGCATAGTGCGCCATCTGCGACATGGGGATGGTGACTGCGTTAATTGCCTGCGCCACCTCGTAGCCAAACTTGCGATAGTACGCAAAGCTGAACGGATACAGCGTGGACAGCACATCGCCACGGGCATAGGCGTCGTCTAAAATATGCTGCATGATGGCGCGGATGCTCCCCCGCCTGCGGTATTCGGGCAGGGAGGCCACCCCGCCAATGCCGCACATGCCCACCATGCGCCCGTTGAGCTGCGATACAAACGGCATATCATGCACACAGGACATCATGGTGCCATCATCGTCAAATGCCGCCCGAATCTGCCGCCAGGACGTATCCTCGGGGCTGATGTCCTGGCTTACACGAAGAAAGGCCGTGCTTTTGACGTGTTGTGCGCGTTCATGTTCGGCCTGCGTGATGGGCCGTACCTGCATAGTCCCTCCGCATGAATGTCGTATTTGTACATATATAGCATACCCTGTTTCGGGCATTCCGTAAAGGTATTTCCTTTATGTTACAGGCAGCTCCCGACGCACAAACGCGCAGATTTCCTGCGCTTCCTCCAGCGTTTGGGCCTCATACCACAGCACGCTTTTGATTTGTTTGAGCAGTTCCAGATTATCCCGTATTTCCTGCGCATTCAGCGGCAGGATGGGCACGACATCCGAGAGGTTGTCCTTCGTGCGCCGATAGACCTCTATGGCGCGGTCGGCGTTGGGATCGTTGGAGATTTCCATCAGCGTCAGATGCGGAATGGACGCGATGGACGGCAGACACCGCTCGCCCAGCGCATGGGTGTGCATCATGGCATGGTCAAACGCCTGACAGATGCGCGCGGTGTGCGGGCGGCCAAAGCGCTCAAACTGAGCCACCGACAGCATGGTGGTAGCGTCCTCGGACATGTGCCCCACGCTGCGCCCGGGCAGCCACTCGCCAAAGCCGGTAAGGCTGCCGCCCATGACCAAACCTGCGGCATCCAGCTGCCTGTTATAATATTCGATGATCAAATCCGTGCAGCGCTCCAACAGCGCATCCACGGCCTCGGGCTCGTCCATCAGGTCATAGAAGAAATCATTACCGCGCAGCATGTTGATGACATCCAGCGGCCCCGAAATGCCGCGCACGCGCGGGAGGAAGGTATCGCCATAGCGCTCTTTGATATAGGCAATGCCGCCCACCACCATGCGGTAGATGTCGTTGTTTTCGTCCAGACTGATTTTATCCAGCTCCCCCGGGTCGTCCATCAGCTGATGATGCCAGCTGGTGTCCTCAGCATAGCTGACCTCGCCGCCCAAAAAGGCGCTGTGCTCGGCAATGCCGTACCACGGCCCCAAATAGGCAATCTGATCATCCGGAAGCGCCAGCCGGGGTTTCCACACTGCCACCTGCGCTGCATAGCAATCATCCAGATACCGGTGCGTATCCTGCGGAAAAACATAGTCCGTCAGCTTGGGCTGCGGCACGCGATGCGCCGCAATGCCGCGTATTTTGATCAGCGCCTGCCCAGGGGCATCGGATTGGTGAAACGCCTGCGCGCGGCCGATGACTTCGGCCAAGTCCTGCCTGATGTTTTGCATAGTGCTCCTCCGCTGTATGGCCATCATGTGCAGCCTATGATGGAATCAACAATGGTCATTATAGTCAAAAAACGCACATGCATCATATCATACTATGGGGAAAATGGGCACCCAAGAAAAATATCTGGAAAAATTACAAAAATTTGTTAAAATATGTTGCAAAATAATAAACAGTTGTGTTAGAATGGCAACGAAAAGTTCACAAAGTAGGAGGGAGAAGACTCGCAATGACTTTCGCTGTTCTTGCATTCATAGCTTTCTTTCTTTTCGATGTGAACTCTGTGCGTCTACGCTTGAGAGCATTGCAAATCCTGTTCCCTTTGGGGGCGTTATGCTTGCTGATAGCAACTTGGACGGAGGCATGCACTGCTTTCCAACAAACAGCGCCGCTGGACGGCATCGATTTTGTATGGCTTGCTTTTTCTGCGATTCATGCTATTTTGCTAGTGTACGCGCTGTTTTTTGCCATCCCTTTTTCAGCATCGTACACGGATTCGCTTAATGTAGGTCCGCGCACGGTCACGCGCACAGGTCTGTATGGTATGTGCCGGCATCCCGGCGTATGGTTTTTAGCATTTTCAATGTTTTTTCTGGCCCTTGCTATGTCCACATCACGGATGTGGTTGTTTGTGGGGCTGGTTTCTGCCCTCAATCTTCTGTACGTTGGGTTCCAGGATGTATGGACTTTCCCCCATATCTTTTCGGATTATGATGACTACCGCCAATGTATTCCGTTCCTCCTGCCACGCTTAAAGAAGGGGTCGTAAATGCGTTTTCAAGATCGGTTGAAGACCACCCCACGCGAAGAATTGTGGGAAGAGTATTGTGGTTTTCTGGATTATACGCTTCCAGAATATATGCTTATCCAGGAACAATTGCTCCTGGAGCAGATACACCTGTGGAGCAACTGTGAATTAGGCAAAAGATTGTCTCGGGGACGCGTTTTTTCCAACATTGAGGATTTTCGTAATCACTTTCCTCTGACCACCTACGCCGATTATGCCGATGTCCTGCTGTTGAAACGCGGCGACTTGCTGCCCGATGAGCCTGTGGTTTGGATTCAGACCGCCTGGGAGGGTGGAAAACACCCCATCAAGCTGGCCCCCTATACACGCAGCATGCTCAACACCTTTGGCAGCAACATTATGGCGTGCATGATGCTTGCCACCAGCACGGGCAAGGGCAAGTTTGACATCGTTCCCAACTACAACTTCCTGTACGGTCTGGCGCCCCTTCCTTATGCCACGGGACTGTTGCCGCGTGCACTCCACCAGAACATTGATATACGCTTTCTGCCTCCAGTAACCGAAGCCGAACGCATGTCTTTTTCTGAGCGCAACCGCCAGGGATTCCGGATGGGCCTTCAAAAAGGCATAGACTACTTTTTTGCGCTGGGCAGCGTGGCTACGTTTGTAAGCCACAGCTTTGGAGAGGTGGCCGGCAAGGGGCAGGGCGGGCTCAAATCATTGTTCCAGATGTCGCCGAAGATGATATACCGGTACCTGCGGGCCCGCAGGCAAAGCCGGCGTGAAAACCGTCCCATGATGCCCAAGGATGTGTTTCACCTGCGGGGATTTATGGTGGCCGGGACGGACAACAATTGCTATAAAGACGATTTGGAAACGTTGTGGGGCGTGCGCCCGGTAGAAGTGTTTGCGGGCACTGAACCCACCTGTATCGGTGTTGAAACCTGGGCAAGGGATGGTCTGTATTTTTTCCCGGACGCCTGCTTCTATGAGTTTATCCCGGAAAGCGAGTTTGAACGCAGCGCCCTTGATCCTTCCTATATACCTCAGACCTGCCTGATGGATCAGGTGCAAACCGGCGAAAAATATGAATTGGTCATCTCGGTGTTCAAAGGCGGGGCGTTTATGCGATATCGGGTGGGCGATGTCTATCGCTGTCTGGGGCCCAGCCCGGATGCCGGCGGTGCCCACCTGCCCCGGTTTTCCTATATTGACCGCACGGCAGATATCATCGATATAGCGGGCTTTACGCGTATATCTGAAAACTCCATCAACAATGTCATCCGTCTGTCGGGCTTGCCTATTTGTCACTGGGTTGCAGCCAAGGAACATACATCGGCGGGAAAGCCCTTTTTGCATCTGTATGCGGAATTGAACGCTGATTCGCTGGCAAATCATGCCATATCACAGGAAATTCTTCGTGAGCAGATGAGCATTTATTTCCGCTATATTGATGAGGATTACAAGTACCTGATGAAAATCATGGGGTATGATCCCTTGAAGATTACCATTCTGCGCTGCGGCACCTTTGCTTCCTGTTCGCGCACAGGAAATGTTCCGCGCAGAATGAATCCTTCCCCGATCCAGGTACAGGCGCTGCTTGCATCCCAACAGCGCGTAACAGCCAACGGGGGGGATGCCGTATGAGTTTGGCCAGTGTAGTCCCTGTCATCGCAGTAAGCTGCTACCTGTTCCTGCTGTTGGCATTGATGGCCAGCCGCAAGACGCGCCTGATCATCGCATTCATATGGGTGTTGATTAGCTGTGTGCTGTGGACAGGCGGGGCTTTCCTGATGCGTCAGCATGTCACGCCTGGCATCAAGTTCTGGTATGATATATCCCTTTTCGGGTTGCTGCTGTTGCCCTATGCATTGCTCCATTTTATACAGGAGTTTGCCGGCATCAAAGCCAGTCTGCTAACACATATTTGGGGCGTATTGCTGATTGCGGCATTCATTGTCAATACAAAAACGGGATTATTGCTTGCCGCGCCGCGTTTTATATCGGATGAAACGGGCAGCCGATTTGTCTATACCATTACATGCCCGGTAGCGGTGTTGGCTGTACTGCTATTGTCTATTGTGACACACATGATTATTATCATTTGGCGCATGCATGGAACGGATGAGGTGCGTTCACGCGCTTTCCGGCCCGTAGCCTTCGGGCTGCTTGCCCTGATGGTGGGACATATATTGCTGCTATTGCCCCCCTTTGAAGGCTTTCCGATAGATGTACTGTCCGGCGTGGTGTTTGTTTTGTTTTTATACTATGGTCTATACAGACGGCGTCTGTTGCGACTTGATCTGCTGGTATCGCGCGGCACCGTTTACTTTACGGCCGCGATATTTTCCACCGGGCTTTTTGCGCTGTTGTTAAGGGATGTCGAGCGCTTCATCCGCAACAACCCGCTGCTGGGAAACGGGAACGACCTGCTGCTGGTATCGTTAGCGTTCTTTGCAGTTACCATCATTATCTATACCATTATGAAGCGCTTTATTGACAGCGTGTTTGTCAAAGAGACAAATCTGCGCGCCGAAGCGTTGCGCGCCTTTAGCACATCAGCCGCCAAATCGCTGGAGTTCGCGCAGGTTTCCAGGCACCTGGTACAGGTAATTCTCAAATCTTTGCCTGTGCGGAAAGTATATGTATGCGTGGCCAATCCAAAGGACGAGTATCTGCGCATTGTGGACAGCGCCAACCCACTGGACAACCGCGTGACCAAATTGCGTACCAGTTCACCCGTATTTGCACAATTGGCTCAGAACAGCCAGGGTGATTGTCTGCTGATGGAGGAATACCGCCGCACACCAGCTTATCGATCCATGTGGGATGAAGAAAAAAAGGAACTTCAGGAGCTGGATATTGCCTGCATCATGCTATTGGGTGAAGGGCCTATGACAAGCATCGCACTGCTGGGATCCAAGGAACGCAACGCGCGCTATACGCTGGACGATACCAGTTTCTTGTCTTCTGTGGCTGCCATCGCTTCCATTGCAGTCAAGAATGCGCAATTATACGAAAACGCCCGGCTGGAAGCACGCAGCGATGACCTGACCGGTTTGCTGAACCGTAAACATTTTCTGCAATTGGTGGATACCACATACGCTGAGTTAGCTGGACGCTCGTTAGCGTTGATTATTCTAAACATTGATAATTTCAAGCTTTATAACCAATTATACGGCAACCGAGAAGGCGACTTGGCGCTGATACAGGTGGCAAACATCATTCAGGGAAGCGTGGGCGAGAATGGCGCTGTGGCGCGATATAGCGGCAAGGAATTCGCTATTCTGTTGCCCGGCTATGATTTGCATTCCGCTCGATCACTGGCACAGAATATCCGGACGCAGCTAAAACAAATCAATGCTCAGCCTGATGCAAACAACATAAAGAAGCGAGCCATTACCGTCAGCGGCGGTATCTGCGCCATTCCCTATGGTTCCTCTACTCCGCGTGAATTGCTTAATAATGTTGATATGGCAATCTTCCAGGTAAAGCGAAGCGGGCGCAACGCTATCCAAATCAGCACCGGCGGGCGCATTGAAGATTCGCCCGGAGGATCACAGTATCTGGATCACAAGCACGAAATATACTCCAGCTATGCCTCCACCATTCATGCGCTCACTGCTGCCATCGACACCAAGGATCATTATACATTCAACCACTCCAACAATGTTGCCTACTATGCTTCGGAGCTGGCGCTGGCTTTGGGCATGAGCCCTGAGTCGGCTGAAATTGTCCGCGAAGCGGGATTGTTGCATGATATTGGCAAAATCGGCGTTGACGAAAGGATTCTAAATAAAGCCGGACCGCTGACCGACGAGGAAATCGCGCAAATGAGGGAACACGTCAATAAATCGGTCAGCATCATCAGCCATCTGCCATCGCTTGATTATGTCATCCCGGCAGTGCTGGGGCATCATGAGCGATACGATGGAAAAGGGTATCCCGCGGGGCTTAAAGGAGAAGAGATTCCCCTGCCGGCACGCATTCTCACCGTCGCAGATGCCTTTGATGCCATGCTATCCTCGCGCCCTTACAAACAAGGCGTCTCCGTAGATGAAGCGCTGTCGCGCCTTCAAAAGAATAGCGGTACGCAGTTTGATTCGAAATTGGTTGATTTGTTTGTAACATTGGTTCGTGATGGCAGTATTTCGGTCATTCATCCAGACGAATTGCCTGCATCATAGCTAAAGCGCCCGGAAAACCGGGCGCTTTTCACAAGAAAACAGTTATGTTTATGAAGCAAATATAATGGTGTGTTTACCCGCCGCCAATTCATGCGCGGATTGCGGGCTGGCTTTGCTGCCGTTGATAATCAGGCTGGCGGTGCCTTCCGGCGCGCGGAAGGTGGCGCAGGCATCGAAGGGCACGGCAATGTCCATCTGAATGGCATCGCCCTCATATGCCCAGGACACCTCATAGGTGCCTGCCGCGCTTTGATATGTGGCCTTGACCGAGCGCATGCGCGGGTCAGGCATGGGCTGGATGAGCGCGCGCTTGAAGCCCGGCGCGCTGGGGTCGGGCTGCAGGCCCACCATGTAGCAGTACATCCACTCCACAACGGAACCGTAGGCATAGTGGTTCATGCTGTTCATGCCGGTGTCCGATACCAGGCCGTTGGGCAGCACGCTGTTCCAGCGCTCCCAGATGGTGGTGGCGCCCATGTTGACCTCGTACAGCCAGCTGGGGTAGTCCTCGTTGAGCAGCAGGGTGTAGGCAATGTCGTTCAGGCCGTTTTCGCTTAGCACCGAGGGCAAAAAGTACGTGCCCACAAAGCCGGTATCCAGATGCATATTGCGCGCTTCAAGGCGCTTCTTCAGGTCGCCAATCAGGCGCTCGCGGTGTTCGGGCGGGACTAAATCAAGCTTCAATGCGATGGCCATGGCGGTCTGCGTGGGTTCGGCCACGCGCCCATTGGGCGTGAAAAACTCCCGCCGGAAGGCATCGCGGATCTCGCCCTGCAGCTTCGTGTAGCGCTGGGCGTCTTCTTCATAGCCCAGTATCTTCGCAGCCTGGGCAGTGAGCATGACGGAGTAGTAATAGTATGCGCTGGCCACATAATAGGGGTCGGTGCCGCCAAAGGACGAGCCCTGCACCGGGTTGTCCAGCGCCAGCCAGTCCGCAAAGTGGAAGCCGCAGCGCCACAGGCGCTCGCCGTTGCAGTGCGTTTCGTCCTGCTTGATGATCCACTCCGTCCAGGCCTTCATGTTGTCGTAGTTGCGGGCCAGCAGCGCTTTGTCGCCGTAAAACTGGTACACCGTCCACGGGATCATGGTGGCCGCATCGCTCCATGCGCAGGAGCCGCCGGTCACGGCATTGGGTGTATTGCGTTTGCGGTGAATTTCGCCCAGCACATCGGGCACCACATGCGGCACGCAGCCATCGGCGGCCTTTTGATCCATCAGCATGTCGTGCATAAATTTCTTGAAGAACGCCGGGGTGTACATGTTGTAGGACGCCGTGGGCGCAAACACCTGCGCATCGCCCGTCCAGCCCATGCGCTCATCGCGCTGCGGGCAATCGGTGGGCACATCCAGGAAATTGCCCTTCTGGCCCCAGCGTGCGTTGGCAATCAGGCGGTTGACCTTGCTGTTGGAGGTTTCCAGCTGCCCAATTTCGTCCAGATCGGAATGAATGACACAGGCCGTGAACGCCTGGGCATCTACCGTGTCAAAGCCGGTTAACTTCACATATCGGAAGCCATAGAACGTAAAGTGCGGGCGCACATGCGCGGGTTTCCCGGCGGAGATATAGTGATATTCCTGCTTGGCGGTGCGCAGATTTTCGTTGTAGAAATTATCGTGCTGCAGCAGCTCGCCGTATTGCAGCATCACCTGCTGCCCGCAGGGGATGTCCACATCAAACTCCACCCAGCCCGTTACCACCTGGCCAAAGTCCAGCACAGTTTCACCGGCGGGCGTGGTGAGCACCTGGGGGTTGTGCAGCGTTTCAATGATGCGCACCGGCGGGCTTAAGCGGTCGCTTAACTTGCCCTTGGGTTCTTCACCCCGGACGGCCTTGTCCGTGAGGCTCGCGCCCTCCTTGCGGGCGTCCCATTTTTCGCCGTCATAGATATTGCTGTCCTGCGCCGGCCCCTGGGCGCACAGCCAGGTATCGTCGGTGGCCACCACCTGGGTTGTGCCGTCCGCTAAGGTGATGTGCAGCTCGGCCAAGAATTGCATGGTATCGCCGTATATTTTGTCAATTTCCTTGCCAAAGCCAAAGCGGCCGCGGTACCAGCCGTTGCCCAGCATGGCAGACAGCGTGTTCTTGCCAGGTTTTAGCAATGCCGTTACGTCATACGTTTGCACCTGCAGCCAGTGATGGTAGGAATTGAAAAACGGCGCCAGCACCTCATCCCCGGCCTTGGTGCCGTTGATGCTGGCCTCGTACACACCCAGCGCGGTGGCATACAGCCGTGCGGACTGCACCTGGCCCTGCACCTCAAACGTGGTGCCCAGCACGGGGTGCACATCCTGATCATAAGGGGCCTTGATCCATTGGGCCTGCCAGCGCTCGTTGCGCTTGCCCGTTTCAAACCAGCTGGCAGCCTGCGCGGTCTCACCCGCATCGCTGTGGACGGTTACGCGCACATAATAGCGCGTGCGCGGGGCCAGCGTGATTTCGGGCGTAACACCCACGCTGCTTAGCGTTGCGTCCTCGCCGCTGTCGTACAAAAGCTCGGCAAATGCAGGGTCAGCGCCGACTTCCAGCCGCGCCCAGGCCTGCTTTTTGCCGCGCGCCCCATCCACCGTCCAAGTGAACGTGGGCTGATCCAGTGCAAAGCCCAGCGGCTCGCGCAGGTGGTCACATCGCAAATTCGTTACCTTCATGATATTCCTCCTTTTCGATAGGGCGTCCGGTTAGGACGCCGCGTGCAATGTACGCAGGCAATGCAGCGCGGCTGCGGCTTCCTGCGACAAATCGCCCTTCACCGAGGCTTCCAGGCTGATTGTGCCGTCGTAGCCAATGCGCTTGAGGCAGGCAAAGATCTCGGGCAAGTTCTCCTGTGCGTCCAGCGAGGGCATGCTGCGGCCCAGCACGTTGGCGATGTGTACGTGCCTGAGATACGGCGCAGCATCCAAAATGTTGGTCAGCGGCTCATAGGACAGATTGAGGTGGAAGGTATCCGCCAGCACCTGTATGCCCTTGCGGTTAACACGCCGCGCCAGCGCCACGCCTTCGGACACGCGGTTTAATATATTGCTTTCCTGACGGTTGAGCGGCTCCAGCGCCAGCGTGATGCCCAAAGGCTCCAGCACATCGGCCGCTTTATCTAAGAAAACCGCCAGTTGATCCATGGCCTGCCCCATGCTGGTACCCGCTGGCACGTTGCGCGCCACGGAGGAGCCCATCACCACGGTTTGGGTGCCCAGCGCCACCATGCGCTGCGCAGCCTTGCGTACATACACGATCGCGGCATCCAAGTCGGCCTGTGGGCCGGTCAGCCGCACACTGCCGGGCAGGAAACCATTCATGCACAGGCAACGCAGCGACAGGGCCTGTAGCTTGTTTTTCAATTGGGCAAAGTCCTCATCCTCCAACGCCGCCACCTGAGCAGCGCCCAATTCAACAAAGTCAAAACCTAAATTCTTGATAACATCCAAACGCTCGGTATTAAGCTTACCGCCCTCCCCCACGACACCAACACAGCAACCAAATAGCACCGATATACTCCCTCTCCCGCATCGCGTGCGGGGCATATTTTCCATCAGTATACCATAAAAAACACCGCGAAAACGAGTTTCGCGGTGGACGGGCGCACATTCTGCATGGCGCATGCGCTTTATTGACAAACAGGAACAACGGCAACGAGCAATCGCTTAAGGGGTTGCCTCGGAAAAAGGAATGTATTCCTGCGAATCATAGATCCTTCGGATTATTTTATAACGCGGATGCCGCCGCCAGCCATGAGCCGTTGGCCCCTGCCACTCATACACGATTTCAGTGTCTGGCAGCGCGGCTTCCAGTTCTGCCTTTTGTTCTGCGGTCAGGTACACATCCCGTAGCCACAACCGTTCCAGTTGTTTCAGAGGAAACAGCGGCGTAACATCCCGGATTTTATTATAACAAATGTTTAAATCCAGCAATTCGGTTAGGCCGCTTAGCGGTGACAGGTCTGTTATATTATTGGTGAACACCTCCAGATATTGCAGGTGTTTTAGCGATGCAATAGGGGTCAAATCCGTAATGTAATTATCGGCCACAATCAATATGCGCAGTTCCGGCAGATCATATAGAAAGCTTAGATCATCAATAGCATTGTGACCTACATCCAGATATTTGAGATTTTTTAGATATTTAAGGCTACGAAACGCACTGGTAGGATTGCGCTTATCGTCCGGCGTGTTCATGGTGCTGTGCGCGGTGGCGTCAGTGCGCCGGGTGCCGCGCACCACAGCCAGATTGGTATGGAACTGCACGCCTGGAAATTCTGTCATCAGCGCTTCCAACTGCGGCACCGTCAGGCGGCTGCCAAACATGCGCACTTCCTTCAGGTTGGGCAATTGCTTGAGGTTATCGGTCAGGCGCTTCATGTTGACAATGCTCAGGTCGCCAAAGTCCACGCTTTCAGCATCCTTGGGCACCGATACGTTGGAATACATATCCACCATGTCCGCAGCGCCCACCAGCGGGGCCAGCAGCAGCAGGCACATCAGCAGCGCACTCAGGCGCAAAAACGTTTTCATCATCATACCCCTCAGCGTTTCTTGTCGGTGCGCACCAGCTCCGACAGGCCGATGCCCAAAATATCGGGCTGCTTGCGCACGAATTTGGCACCGTTAAACTCGCCCGGCTCGTTAATGACCGTGCCCATAAATACCATGCACGTGGTCTGCCCGCCGTCCAGCGTAAACGCGGTGGTGGCGCCCAATGCTTTCATGCGCTGCGCCATGAACAGGCAGTCCGCGCCCACGCTGCGCTTGTGGCGGCCCTCCACCGTGATGGCTATGTAATGACCAGGTTCTATCATACCCACCGATACGCGCGGCTCCTGCCCCTGAAAGCGCTTGAACAGGCGATCATCAACCTCGCCATCGCGCAGCAAAATGGGGCCAAAGGCCAGCACATCCAGCGCGCCGCGTTCCAAATATTCCTGGCTGGACATCTCGCGGGGATGACGCACCTCCATGCGCCCATCGGCGTATAATGATAATTCGTCCAGCGGCGGCTGCCCCTGCACGCGCTGGGCATAGGTATGCGAGGAGATGGTTTTACCATTGCGCACAATCACGCCCAGCGGGATTTTGCTGCCGATGCGGAAATTAAAATAATCCCCGCTTATGCCCAGCACCACGCGGTGCTTGCGTGCAATCAGCTGCGGATATTCCAGCCCGGCGCGCGGGCGGTCAGGGTTGTCCGAATACGCGCGGAACACAGCCTCGCGGGATTTGACCTCCGCCTCTAACCATATCAGCTTGCCGTGCTTGGTCTTGGCCTTGAGGCGGTTGACCTCCACCCGGAGCGTGGGCGACAGATAAATCCACACGCCCTGCTCGGCATCCTCGTGCAAAAACTCATCGCCCGCAACCACGCCGGGCTGCAAATAGCCCTGTTCATCGGTCTGCGGCCATCCGGTAAAGGCCGGCGGCCTCTCAATATCCTGCAAGTCCTCAGCCATCGCCCAGGACAGCCCTGTCATCATCAGCACAAGCGCCAGCACAAGCGCCGTCATCCGTTTGTTCATGGTTCCTCCTTCGGCAAGCAATCGGCTGTCAGTATAGCCAATGCGCCCGAAGGTGTAAAGGCGGGCACCGTGCACAGAAAATATATCCTTCGATTTTTGGGGCGTAAAAATATCAAACCGGGGATTGCATCTCCATCAAAACACCTCAAAGGAAAAGATGTGAATATTCTCCGCCCCCCAGGTGGCACAGGGAATCAGCCGGATGGCCGACCACGTGCCGGACAGCGCAATCTTGTTCAGGCGCTGGTAGTTGTTCTGGGTAAAAAACAGCACTTGCGTCGAACCGTCTGCCCGCACGCCTTCTATGCGGAAAGCCTTGGTCATGGCGTGGGGAACATGAAAGTCGGTCATGGACAGCGGCTTGTTGCACATCATGTTGTGTACAAATGGCCGGCCGCCAATTTGGGGCATGCTGGTGCGGTTCAATTCACTGTCCCACACGATGCGCACGCCATGGACGGGCATGGGGCTGGCAAACCGATATTCGATGGTATCTCCCGGTTGACAGGTGTAGCCATTGTCTTCATCTCCGATGGGGCGATCCAGACCATTCCTCAGCGCTTCGACCCCTTTGCCGCCAATAAGCGCGGCCTGCTGCGTCAGCGCAGGGATAGCGCGCCGGTGAAAGGGCAAATAGCTGTCATCGTCCATCAGCATTTGCTGAAGCTCCGCCAGATGGTGGGCATATACATCCCTGGGCAGGCAGCCTTCGCGCACGGCAATGGAGGCAGCCGTTCCCACCGCTTGACCCAAAAGGGCGCAGGTGCCCATCACGCGCGAGGAACTCAATGCCCAGTGCGTCACAGAGATATTGCGCCCTGCGAAGAACAAGTTGGGCACATTGTTAGAATACAGGCAGCGATAGGGGATGCCATATGGGGAGGGCGCAGGATAGTTGACATTGGGGGTATCGGTGTTGTAAAAGCCGCGCGGATCATGGTCGTCCATGGGCCAGCCGCCGTATGCCACGATGTCTTCAAACTTTCCTTGGCTTTCTACATCATTCTGGGTCAGGGTATAGTCGCCGACATAGCGGCGGCTTTCGCGCTTGCCCGGCAAAATGCCTACCCAGTCCAAGCGCCAGTTTCGGTTGCGTTCGCGCAATTCGGGCGAGTTTTTGACATAATCCCACAGCCCATAGGCAATTTGGAGCAGTTCATCGCGGACAGTTTCCGTATCATGAATGGAATCCCTATCGCCTCCCAACTCCAAATACCAGAAGTTTTCCGTCGGGCAGGTCATATCGGGAATGCGGTGGGGAAGGTCTTCCTTGGTAAAGCGCGCCGCCCAGTCCGGAGGGATAAACTCGCTGGAGGTGCTTTCCTCGCGCGCCTGGATCATGCAGCTCATGCCCATGGTCTGCCGGTCACCAGGCGGGATGTTCCGCCCGATGCTCTCCCCGAACTCGCTTTCGCTTTCACGGCCCAGGCGATACGCCGCCCCACTGAGCGGCGCAAGGATGCTGTCGCCGGAACAATCCGCAAACAATCGTGCGTTGACGCAATGAAACTGCTGGGTGGTCATCTGCCAGCCGGTGACCGAGGTAATGCGCCCGTCCTCCATGGTGCAATCATTGACCGAACAATTAAGCAGGAGCTGAATGTTTTCCTCTTTCCTGGCCAGGCTGTACAGGATGCCATCCCATACAGAATAGTTCTTGTCCGGGTTGCGGTACAGGTTTTCCAGCATCAATTCCTCAATAATCCCGGTTTCCAGCATGTTTTTGCCCCGCGCGCCGCACACCCACATGCGAATTTCACTGGATGCATTGCCGCCTAACATGGGGCGCTCCTGCACCAAGGCGGTCTTGACCCCCCGGCGCGCAGCGGCCACAGCGGCGCATAGCCCCGCCAATCCCCCGCCGACTACGCAAAAATCAACATCATGCGTAATGGTTTGAAATGTATGCTTCATAGTGCTCCTACTCCATCGGAATTACATCCGTCGTCACGACCATATCAGTAGTAAAGCTGCCGTTGCTTCTGTCAAAATCAAAGATTCGTCCTCCGCGGATGTCCTGCCGTCCATAGCAGGTATACCCGGTACATGCGCTAAAGCACATTTGGATGCCACAGTAATGAGCTGAAAAGCTGTTCATGTGCGTATGACCGCAGGCTACTACACGCACATCGCCGCGCTGCACGAGGAGCGAGAACAGGCCAGAATTCATTGCTGCGGGGGCCAGACGCTCTACCGCGCTTCCTGCAAGGCCACATTGCTCTGGATTCTCCATGGCCAAGGTAAACTCTTCCGGTGCAACATGGCAGAACAAAATCCCGGGCACCTTTCGCTTTTCCTGCAGCTCCAGCTTGCGGGATTCGGCATCGTACCAAGCCAGTTGGTCAAAATACAGCATATCAAATCTGTTGTTGCCCCCTGGCATTTTGGGAAGGATCATATTCTCCTGCAGGCCGCCTGGACCAAACCGTTCATTCAGGGCTGAATCTGCAAGCGAGCCATTGGTATCCAAGCACCATATACGAAACAAAATGTGATTGTTTTCATCCGTCACATCCAGATAATAATTCGTGATGCCGTGGATACCCTGACTGTGTTTGGATACACAATGAGAAAAGGCCTCATACATGGCCTGCAGCTCATATGGGGGCACACAGCAAACATCATGATCATGGTTGCCAAATATATGCGCCCATTTTATACCGCGTTCTTCCATGGGGGCAGCCAATTTTTCAAGGAATACGGAAACATCATCCTTTGTGCGTATATCCGGGCCGAAACAATTGTCCCCGCCCAGCATCACCAAATCAGGTTTTTGCGTGTCCAGCAGATATTCCATCGCGGCACGGGTCAAAGGGCTGAAATCAGCCCTCTCCTGTATATCCGTTACATGCAGAATCCGAAATTGTCCCTTGTCGTTTATTGAAAGATTCATCTATGATTAAACCAACCTTTCTATACCCACAAATGCTCCGACATCCCGTGTACGCGCTGGATGGCGTTGCGAGCGGAAGCAACAAATTGCGTAAAGCGTCGGGGATCGTTGTGACAGGTGTGCGTATCGCGCAGGATGATTTCCATGCGGCCGTGCGCGCCTTTTTGCAACTCGCGGGCTAGATAGTCTTCGACAAAGGCCGCGTCATAGGTCTCGCCTGCCAGGTAGGCGGGCTGGGGTTTCCAGGTCATGATATAGTCGCGCCCCAGGCGGTTGGCGCACTGCTCCACATCGGCCCAGGGGCATACGGCCACACGCCGCAGGTTGCGGATTTTCAGCACATTGTCCAGCTTGTGCGTCAGGTCATCGCAGCAACCATAGCCATTCAGGCCGAAGTTTTCCAGCAGTTTGCGCTCATATTGCAGGATAAATTCCTCGTGCATGTCCGGCGATATCTGGGCAAACTCCTGCGCCTCCGCCGCACCCCAGACGTCCACGGTGCGCACATGGGCGGGGTCAAAGTCCGGCTGCGGCAGGTCATGCGTATAGCCCAGGCCTCCCGTGTAGTGGTACTGGGGGCCGGTATTCAGGTCAATCAGGTTATATTGGCGCAGCTCATCCAGCAGCCCCTGCATCCCATCGGTCAGGAAGGCGATCACATCGTGTACCATCTCCGGCTCATCGTACAAATCCAGCATCATGTTGGACAGGCCGCGAAAATCGCAGTATATGTGCATCATGTGGAAGCTGAAGTTGGTGCAGCCCGTCAGGCGCACATCGAGTATATCCCCAACGGCCTCCCGGACGGCCAGAAAGCGCGCCTGAACGCCCTGCTCATCAATTTCCAGCTGCGGCTTTTTCAGCTTCTTCCCGATCCGCCAGTGATGCTTGCGCCAATAAGCATATTGAAGCTGTGTTTCAATCTGAACGGAAGGGTCTTTAAAAAACTGCTCAAATGTATATCCATGCGTGTTCAGGTCCGGGTTAAAAAAGAAATTGGTGATGGATCCTGATATTTGAAGAGGAACGCGCAAAGGCTTACCGGCTTGATAGGATTCCCATACACAGCGCACTTCATCATTGTGCCGTTTAAAGTCTACCTGTTCCTTTAAAAACGTGGCCATTTGAGCCTCCCTCACGTTTTCAAATATTTGCGCTGATGTATTAATTATACCGTATATCCTCTCCCCTGTCCATATTGAAGCACAACTATTTGTTTATTCGACAGAAGCACAACTATTTGTTTATTCGAATTATATAGTAGGTTATACAAACCCGCCGCCAACACACAGGTGCCTGTTGGCGGCGGGTTGTAGCAGGCAAATAGAATTAACAGAATTAACCGTTTTTAGCTGCGGTCACTTTCTCCACAACGTCCAGCGCAGGGGCTAACCAATCGCCGGTGATATCTTCAATGCGGCCTTCGTCGCAGGCATCGGCGATTTCGGGATCAATCGGGATGCTGCCCAGCAGCGGCACGCCGTATTCCAGGGCTGCGGCGGCAGATTTGCCCTTGCCGAAGATATGATAGTCTTTGCCGTTGTCCGGGCAGGTGAAGTAGGACATGTTTTCTACCAGCCCCAAAATGAGGATATCCATCATGCGCGCCATGTTCATGGCCTTGCCCACGATCATGCCCACCAGTTCCTGCGGGGAGGTGACCACCACAATGCCGTCCAGCGGCAGCGACTGGAACACCGTCAGCGGCACATCGCCGGTACCCGGCGGCATATCGATGAACATCACGTCCACATCGTGCCACAGCACGTCCGAATAAAACTGCTTGACGGTGCCGGCCAATATGGGGCCGCGCCATACCACCGGGTCGGTGTCGCTTTCCAGCAGCATGTTGATGGACATGATCTGCACGCCGTCGCGGCTGACGCGGGGCAGCAGGTATTCCTGCGTGCCGGTGGCCTTGCCGGTGATGCCAAACGCGCGAGGAATGGAAGGCCCGGTGATGTCGGCATCCAGAATCGCGGCCTTGAGCCCGCGCCTGGTGGCCCCGGCGGCCAGCAGGCTGGTGACCAGCGATTTGCCCACGCCGCCCTTGCCGCTGACCACACCAATGATGCTGCCCACGCGGCTGTGGGCATTCAGGTGCGCCCGGAAATCCTGCGGGGCGCTGCGGCTATCGCAGTCCTGGCTGCAACTTTCGCAGTTGTTGTTGCATGTTTCGCTCATGATGGTTCTCCTTTGAATAAGTTTGGGCCGTGCCTGTACAAACAATCGGCCCTGCGTATTTTTCGATTTTGTTTATGTATTTTCCTGCCTGCGTCCGCGGCCGCCTCCCTGGCCCCGTCCGCGCCGGTGGCGCTGGCAGACGCCTGCGCGGCATTCCTCGCCCTCCCAGTCATGGCCATACAGGATGTACCGCCCGCCGGCTATGGTCAGCGGCCGGGACTCCACCAGCACGCGCGCCACCTTCTTGCGCGCCTGGTCATACACCCCCTGCACGGTGGTGCGGCCCACGCCCATCTGCGCGGCGCATTCCTCCTGGGTCATGTGCATATAATCAATCAGGCGGATGGTTTCAAATTCGTCCACCGTCATGATAACTGCTTCCTGATCGCCGCCATGCTCCAGCGGGCCAAAACGGGTATTTTGGGGCACGCAGCATACCCTGCGCCCCTTCATCGGTCTGGGCAACAAAATCACCTCGGTTTTTCATAGTACGCGGCTGCTTTTTCATAACAAGCCGCGCGCGCGGGATGCCCCCGCAAGGAGAAAGCCCGGAACGAACGGTGTGTCGGTTCCGGGCCGTCCTTCACTTTTTTACAGGGTTTCCAGACGCTTGTCAATCGCTTCCAGGCGTGCCTGGAGATTCTGCTTGTGCTGGGTCAGCACGTCCTTTTCGTTCTCCATCGGTACAGACGGTGCGAAACAGCCGCGCATGCGGCCAGCACCCCAGCCCATGCAGCGCCAACCCATCCGGTTGCCCAGCCCTACGCCCATGCGCCCAGCGCCACGGCCCATGCCGACGCCGCGACCCATGCCAGCGCCACGGCCCATGCCGAATCCGGCCTGCACAGGCTGCGCCCCTTCGCAGTTGCCCATCTGGCGTCCTTGCATACGTCCTGTACCCATCGGTCCTGTTCCATCTAATCTTGGCATATTGTGCTCCTTTCTTTCGTAGCATCGCGTAGTTAGTTTCCGACATATGTCGGTTTATCTTCATTATACACGCAATCTGACATTTGTCAATAACTCCGGAAAATTTATTTTCTCTGCATTTTAATAGAAATTATAAGCGCCTTGTACTGGTGTAAAACATTAGTGCATCCAAAGGGGAGAGGGATTTTGGCTTGCAGCAAGGAGCAGCCGAGGGAAGCGTAGCAGCGCTACGCTGACCGAGCAGCCGACACAGCTGCAAGTCAAAAGACCCGACACGTCGATGCATGAATGTTTGGAACCAGTATTAGATTGTGCATCAATTTTGCACGATGAATACAAAACTGGTTCCTTCCTCCGGCTGGCTGAACACCTTGAGCGTGGCTCCATGCTGCCGCGCAATCTCGGCCGCAATGGACAAGCCCAGCCCATGGCCCCCCTCGGCCTTACTGCGGGCTGAATCGATGCGGTAGAAGCGGTCAAAAAGGTGGCTTGCATGTTCCGGGGGGATGTAGGCCCCGCTATTGTGGACAGTTAACGCTAATTTATCCATGTTTTTCTTTAATGTTACTTGAATGGTGCCCCCTTCAGGGGTGTATTTCACCGCATTATCCAGCAGGATGGACAGCAGCTGCCTCAGCAGATCCTCATTGCCCCGCATCATTTGATGGGGCGCAATGCTGGTGGTAAGTGTCAATCCCCTCTCATAAGCAGGTGCTTCAAAAGCCAAAGAGGTTTCATCGGCGAGGTTGGACAGGTTGATCAGTTCATGCTCTGCCGGTTCCCGTTCTTCGTCCGAGCGGGCAAGGAACAAAAGGTTTTCAATGAGTTTTTTCATGATCAACCCTTCTGTCCGCGCAGCAGACAGCCACTGGCTGCCGCCCTGTTCGTTCTCTAAAATGTCCAGGTTGGCCAGTATCACCGTCAGGGGGGTCTTCAGTTCGTGGGATGCATCCGAAACAAAGCGCTGCTGTTGCGCCCAGGCGGCCTGGGCTGGCTTAAGTGCACGGCCGGACAGCAGCAAAGCCAGCAGAAAAAACAGCCCCAATGCGCCAACATATACCAGTATCCAGGCCCACTGGCTGTTTTTCAGCTGCGCATATTCATTTTGCAGGTTGGCAAAAGCAACCCGCCCATCCTGCCGGGCATAGGCAATGCCCGCATCTGCCCAAAAACCGGTGGGCGATGACGCAGCCTGGGCACGCTGGCAAAGCGCCAGCAGCGTGTCCGAATCCATCTGCACCCAGGGGGTAATCAACTCCCAGTTGCCACCGCTGTTTTGAATAGCGGTAAAGGTAATCTCGGATGGCTGCGCAGGCTGGCCGGGCGGCGGCAGATACGTCCAGAACGCATCCCTGCGTGGCCGCTTTATATCAATGGACAGCTCCAGTTCCACGGCCGCCCGATAATCCCGGGTAAACTGCATACGCGTGGAAATAATACCCGTCAGCAGCACAACGGTCAAAATCAAAGCCACTAAAACCATGCTGACCAGCACAAATTTGCGGCGTAGCGCTTTCAGCATGCCGAATACTCCAATAGATAGCCCAGGCGGCGCTGGGCAATGATCTGCACAGCGCTGTTCAAATAAAGCAATTTCTTGCGCAGGAAGGAAATGTAGGCTTCCACATTGTTGTCCATCGCCTCGCTGTCCGCCCCCCACACCTTCATAATCAGTTCATCCTTGCTGACAATGTGCCCCGGAGGGAGCGACATCAAAATGTACATCACTTCCTGCTCTTTGCGGCTGAGGCGAACCTGCTTGTCCTGCCGGGACAGGGTGCTGGCACCAAGGGATAAGGTGATATCCCCGAAGATGACTGCATCCATCTGCACCGTACCCTGCCGCCGCAGCAAGGCACGCACCCGCGCCAGCAGTTCCTCGGTGGTAAAGGGTTTGGTGAGGTAATCATCCGCGCCGCTGTCCAGGCCGCGTACTTTGTCATTTACTTTGTCCCGCGCAGTCAGCATCAAGATCGGCACATCAATCCCCTCTTCGCGCAGGATAGAAGCAATCTGAAACCCGCTAAGGCCGGGCAGCATTACATCCAGAATCAGCGCATCATATTGCCCGCTGCGGGCATAGTCCAGGCCGGACTGACCGTCATAGACCGCTTCGGCTGCGTATTGCTGCCCCTCCAGCAATTTAACCAGGGCGCTGGCCAGGTTTTTTTCATCTTCAACAACTAAAATTCGCAAGCCGCTCTCCTTTCCTTTCTATTTTATAGGATATACAACCATTCTGAAAAGAACCTGAAAAATAATGGCGTCAACTTTTCAGCATCATTTCAGTTTGCTTTGATAGGATACACATCGCAGGGCAATTTCCTGCAAAAAGGAGGCAACATGACACGCAAACTTTTCATTCAAAAAAGCGCTCTTATTCTCTGTCTGATTTGGCTGATACCGGTCATGGCAACGGCTGCCAGCACATCAAGCCCGGAAGCAACGCCTGCGTATAGAGAAATTACACTGACCCTGGGCAGTGTAACCAAAACAGTGATTGCCACGGGGGCTTTGCGCTTTGACAAAGTAGAAAGCCTGACACTGCCGGAGGCTGTCACACTAAGCGCCATTGAGGCCACGCAAGGAGAGGCCGTCACCTCCGGGCAAGTGCTGGCACACTATGATACCCAGGCGCTTCAGGACGCAATAGACGCAGCACAAACCGCCCTGAACGAGCAGGATGAAGCCCTGCTGACACTGCTCAGCCAGCAAAAGAGCGACCAAAGCATCAAGCCCGCCATGGCCGGTATTGTAAAGGTGCTTAACCTGCAAGCCGGGCAAATGGTGCAGCAATCTTTACAAGGTGAGCCGGCCGCTGTCCTTTCAACCAATGGCCTGATGCAGGTAAACATCACGCCCACCACCACGCTGTCGCTGGGGCAGACGGTACGCGTAAAGGTGGGCTCCCAAACTCAAACAGGCAGTGTGGCGCGCCTGACGGATGAGAAAACCGCGCTGATTACTTTCCCGGACACCTTAGCACGGGTGGATCAAGCGGTGCAGGTTACCCTCAATGGAGTGACCGTGGGCGAGGGCAGCGCACAAATCAGCCAACCTTATGCCTTGTATACCGATATAGATGGGGTGGTGGACAGCATCCCTGTCAAGGTAAATTCCTCTGTTACCTCAAAAAGCACGATTGCAAAGGTCAAAAACGCAGAGCCAACAGCAGAATACCAGCAGGCAGTAGCGGAGCGTGAAGACATGGCGCAGCAGTTGCTGGACTTGCAGGCGCTGCTGAAAGATCCTGTATACCGAAGCCCAATGAACGGCATTGTGTCCGAGGTGAGCGCACAAACAGGACAGGCGCTCAACGAGGGCGATTGCCTGCTGAAATTGTACCCTGATCAGGCCTTTGTGATGGATGTAGCGGTGGATGAACTGGATATCCTGTCGGTGCAGGAAGGGCAGGAGGGAACGGTCACGCTGGATGCGCTGCCGGATGTTCAGCTGCCTGTCCGGGTGGAGCGCATCTCCCGCTTGGGCAGCACCACATCCGGCATCACCAACTACACGGTGACGCTGTCGGTGCACGAGGACAGCCGCCTGTTAAGCGGCATGAACGGCACGATGACCTTGACAGTGGGCGAGGAAGCGGGCGCTGTGCTGGTGCCGCTGGCCGCCCTGATGAACGACAGGCAGGGCAACTATGTATTGCTTAAGGACAATACCCTGGCTGCCGATGCCGACCAAACCGGAATCAAAACCTATGTGCAGGTGGGGCTTTCCGATGCCAATTATGCAGCGGTCACTTCCGGCCTTCAGGCAGGGGATATCATACTGGTGCGAGCCAACGCCATGCAAACAGACAGCAATCAGCGCCCCCGGATGCCGGGAGGCGGGCCGGGTGGCAATTTCCAGCCCGGCGGAGGGCAGCGCCCATGATCCATATGCAGGATATCAACAAATGCTATCAACTGGGCGGAGAGAAGGTTCACGCACTTAACCAGGTCAGTTTCGATATTGACGATGGCGAGTATGTGGCGATCATCGGCCCCAGCGGCAGCGGAAAATCCACCCTGATGAACATAATTGGCTGCCTGGATGTTCAGGACAGCGGCACCTACCGGCTGGCGGGAACGGATACCAGCAAGTATTCCAACAGGCAGCTTGCCCGGCTGCGCAGCACGCACATCGGGTTTATCTTCCAGGGTTTCAACCTGCTGGGGCGATTGAATGCACTGGAGAATGTGGAGCTTCCGCTGATCTATCAGGGCATTGGCCGCAGGCAAAGGCGGCGGCAGGCAGAGGAAGCATTAGACAGCGTGGGACTAAGTGACCGCATGAAACACCGCCCCGCGCAGCTTTCGGGCGGCCAGCAACAGCGGGTAGCCATTGCGCGGGCATTGGTTGCAAAGCCGCATCTCATCTTAGCGGATGAACCCACCGGCAACCTGGATACGGCCACGGGGGCGGAGATTATGGGCCTGTTTGAGCAGCTTCACCATCAGGGCAACACCATTGTGCTGATTACCCATGACCAGGGCATTGCCGCCCGCGCACAGCGCGCGCTGCGCATCGTGGATGGCAAAATCCAACAGGCAGAAGAGGGATAAAATGAACTCGATACAAATGGCATTCAAGTCCATCTTGGGCAACAAAATGCGCTCCTTTTTAACGATGCTGGGCATCATCATCGGGGTTGCATCTGTGGTGGTGCTGGTATCCATTGGCCAGGGCGCCAATCAATCTGTAAGCGACAGCATTCAAAAGATGGGAACCAACCTGCTGAGCGTCAACATCAACATGCGCCGCAACAACCCCATTACATTGCAGCGCGTGAATGAGATGCGCTCCCTGGAGGGCGTGGCGCAGGCAAGCCCGTTTTCCATGAGCTCCGGCACCTTAAAGGCAGGCCTCCAGCAATATGAGGATGGCTCCATCATTGCAACGACCCCTGGCTATGATGTCATCCGCAACTACTCCCTGGCGCTGGGGCGCTTTTTGACGGAGCCCGATGTAAACAACCGCAACTTTGTCGCAGTGCTGGGACAGGAGGCGGCCGAAGAGCTGTTTGGAAGCATCCACGCTGTGGGGGAAACATTCACCTGGAAGGGCTATCCTTTTACCGTGGTGGGCATTTTGAATGAGATTGGGACAAGCATGGCCGGCTCCGGGGACAACCTGATCCTTATCCCGTATACCGTCGGGGAACGGCTGTTTCAGCGCAAGGGGATCAACAGCGTGTATGTGTCCGCCACATCGGCAGAGGACGTGGATGTGGCGCAGGAAAGCCTGACCTCCTACATGGATGCGCTGATGGTAGGGGCTTCTTCCTCCACCACCTATCGTATATACAATCAGACCACCGCTTTGGAAACGCTTACCTCGGCCACAAACACCCTGACGCTGATGTTGGGCGGCATCGCGGCCATCTCCCTGCTGGTGGGCGGCATTGGCATTATGAATATCATGCTGGTATCGGTTTCCGAGCGTACCCGTGAGATCGGTATCCGCAAAGCGATTGGCGCTACCCGGGGCAATATTCTCAGCCAGTTTCTGGTGGAAGCATTGGTGGTCAGCCTGATTGGCGGGTTGCTGGGCCTGGGCATCAGCGTCCTTGCCACCCATTTGCTATCGCCGGTGTTGGGGATGACGCTTACTATTTCACCCTTTATTGCTGCGGTGGCGGTGGTATTCTCGCTTACAATTGGTATCGTGTTTGGCCTGTACCCGGCGAACAAAGCCTCCAAGCTGCTGCCCGTGCTGGCATTGAGGCACGAATAATCGCAGGATAGTTACATCCAGCAGCTTTTGTCTGTCTAGTGAAGTACCAAAAAGCCTTGAGATTTCAACAGCCTCAAGGCTTTTTGCTTGGCGCGGTCAACAAGACATGGATTCGTTGCTTACCGTTTCTTGTGTATCACAATCCTGTCTCAGCTTTCACCGGTTTCCAGATCCCGGAAGCGCAGGGGGTCGATGTCGTTCAGCGCTTCCATCTCCTGCGGGGTGGGCGGGGCCATTTCGGGCGCGCCGTTGTTTTCTACGGTAAAGCCGGTGTTTTCCTGGATGGTGTCAAAGCTTACGCCGGGCATGCGCTCTTTCAGCTGCAGGCTGCCGTCCACCATTTCAAAGGTGCACAGGGGGGTAAACACATATTTGACATTGCCCTGGCTGGTGATGAAGTCTACCCTCTCTACCAGGCCGCGCTTTTCATGCTTGGATTTCCAGACAAAGGCGCGCTTGGTGTTGGGGATCAATACGGCGCTGCCGGCACCGCCGGGCAGCTTTACCTTGGGCTGCCGGAAGGGGCCGATGACGGAGTTATTGACCCTGCCCCCCTGGTCGACCTGCCCGCCGGAGAGGAAGGCCACATCCAGCCCGCCGCGGGCCGCCAGGTCAAAGATATCCGCCAGGCCAAATGCGCTGGCGCTGTCCTTAAATAAATCGTTGCCGTCTGTGGATACCTCGCGGATGCTGCGGTCAACGTTCACGCCGCCGGTGATGTTCAGGTATACCAAATCCGGGTTGTGCAGACGCCGGGACAGCATGATGGCAATGCAGGGGATGCCGGAGGCCACGCCGTGGAAGCAGTTTTCCGCGCCCTTCAGGGCACGGGCAATGGATATGGTCAACAGATCGCTTGATTTGTACTGGCTCATGATTCACCCTCCTCCAGATACGCCTTGAGCTGCTCCGGCGTCTTCAGGGTTTTGAAGCGCTGCATGGTTTCATGGTCGATGTCGTAATATCCGGGGCAGGCGCCGGGGGCAGCGCCGTTCTTCAGCTGCACCACCCAGGTGACCGTCACGCCGGACAAATCCGCCTTTTTGTGGGCGCCGAAATAATCATCCGGCACAATTTCCTCGCAGGTAATCAGCAGCTTTTTGGCTGCCCGGGCGATGATCTGATCCTCATAGTGGGAGCCGATGATCTCGCAGTTTCCGAAACAGTCTGCCTTTTGCACGTGCAGGACGCCTACATCCGGCCGCAGGGCGGCAATGGCAAGCAGCTCCTCCCCCGTGTAGGGGTCTTTCACCGTTTTAAAGCCAATGGTTTCCACCAGGTCACTGCCGTTGAAGCCCCGGATGGGCAAAAATGGCACGCCATAGGAGGCTGCGCGCAGCGCGGTAATCACGCTGTAGCAGGCATGCTCCTGCGCCCGGACAGCCCCGCTTTCCACCCCTTTGCGGTAGAACGCGCACAGGCCGTACTGCGTTTCATAGCCTACAAACCCGGCGGATACGGTGGACACGCTGCCCGTGCCGCACAGCAGATCCGCCTCCATGGCCATGGCTGTTTTGACAAGGTGCAGGTTCTTTTTGCCGGCCTTTGCCAGCGCGGTGGCCACGCCCACCGGGCTTCTGTACATCACGTTGCCCCCCAGGGCAATCATGCTGCCGTCCTGGATTTGCTCCAGAACGGTATGTAATTGCGTAATTTTGCTCATACTCTCCCTCACTTCACACGGCCTGCAGCGATGTGCATCACATCCCAGGGCATGGCAAAGGGCGGCGCATAGCCAAAGTCTACCTCTTCCATCTCATCTGCGCGGCCGCCCAGGGTAATCCACGCGGCATACACGTTGGTGCGCAATGCAGCCCCAGGACCGCCCACCAGCTGTGCCCCCAACAGGCGCTTGGACTCTTTTTCGTATACAAGTTTGATGGTGATCTTCTGCGGGTCTGGATAGTACGGGGCATGGTTGGCGCTGGTAACCAGGCTGGTGCCATACGGGATGCCTTCGGCCTGGGCCTCGGCTTCGCTCAGGCCGGTGCGGCCTAATTCCACATCGCACACCTTGATCATGGCGGTGCCTAAGCAGTGGTTGAAGGCCGTGGGCTTGCCCAGGATGGTTTGCGCCACGTACTTGCCCTGCTTGTTGGCGTTGGTGCCCAGGGCGATGAACACGTCCTTGCCTGTCAGGCGGTGGCGCACGGTGGCGCAATCCCCCGCGGCGTACACATCCTTAAGCGACGTGCGCATGTATTCATCGGTTACAATAGCGCCGTTGCGCAGCATGTTGATGCCGGTATCGCGCACAAAGGCGGTGTTGGGGCGCACGCCAATGGACAGCACGGCCAAGTCCACCGGGTATTCGCCCTTGCCGGTTTTCACCGCCTGCACGCGCTCCTCCCCAATGAAACTTTCCACGCCTTCGCCCAAGTGGATTTCCACGCCTTTTTCTATCAGGTGATCATACACTAAGGTGGATATTTCTATGTCAAAATTGACCAGCAAGCGGTCCATCATTTCAAACAACACTACTTTTTTGCCCAAATGCAGCAGGGCTTCGACCATTTCAAGGCCGATGTAGCCCCCGCCAATGACCGCCACGGTATCCCCGGCGGCAGCTAAGGCTTCCTTCATGGCCCGCGCTTCGGGGATGGATTTCAGGGTCATCACCCCGGTCAGGTTGATGCCGGGCAGGTTGGGCTTGATGGCGTCCGCGCCGGTGGCAATGACCAGCTGGTCATAGGTCTGCTCATACTCGGTGTTTTGTTTCAAGTCTTTTACCAGCACCCGCTTGTTGTCCGCATCCACCTTGACGGCCTCGTGGTACAGGCGCAGGTCGATGCCGGAGGCAATGAACGCCTCCGCCTTGCGGATGCGCAGCAGGTCTTCATGGGGGTTCACCCCGGATACATAGTAGGGCAGGCCGCAGGCACCGTAGGACACCTCGCCGCCGCGCTCCAACACGATGACTTCTACATCCTTGTTTTCACGCTTTATTTTGCTGGCGGCGCTCATGCCTGCCGCTACGCCGCCGATGATAAGCACTTTCATACTTCCCTCCGAAAAACGGCAGCCCTGCCGCTTGGGGCAGGGCTGCCAGGCAGTGCATTAGATAAAGAGACTGGCAATGAAGATCAGCGCCAGGCTGACCACCGCGTTGATAGCGCACGGGATGGTGTACGCCCGGAAACCACCGGCGGTGTTCATGTTGGACATCTTGGCGGTAATCCAGAAAGCGGAGTCGTTCACGTGCGCGCCCATCAGGGTGCCGGAGAACGCGGCCAGCGCGATGAGCACGGGGTTAACAGCAAGGTTAGCCATCATGGGCACCATCATGCCCACGGTGGTAATCATGGCCACCGTGCCGGAGCCCTGCGCCACCTTGAGCAGCGCCGCCACCAGCCAGGCAAAGAGGATGGGGGGCATGTTGACGCCTTCCACCACTTTGAGCAGGGCATCGCCCACGCCGCAGGCCTGGATGACTGCACCCAGCGCGGCACCGGTGCCGGTGATGAACAGCACGGTACCCACCGAGGTCAGGGCCTTGTTGATTTCGCCTTCAACCTCTTTCAGTTTCATGCGCGGCAGGGCGATGGCGACGGACACCAGCAGGCCGGCCAGCATGGCGATGGATTTGTCGGACAGGAACGCAATCACTGCGGGGATGGGCTGATCGCCAGAAATGGCCTTGGCAACCGTACCCAGAAGAATCAGAATAATGGGGGTCAGGATGGGCAGAACGGCCAGGCCAAAAGGAGGCAGCGTCTTCTCGTCCTTGATGAACTCCTCCTCCATGGCCTTTTGCTGCTTCTGGTATTCCTCGTCAACTTCCATGTGCTTCTCAGGGTCAAAGTAGCCGGGGATGGTCAGCAATTTGCGGTTAACAAGCATGGCGATCAGGAACGTGGGAATGCCAATAATCAGGCCCCACAGGATCATCATACCGATGTCGATGCCCAGCAGCTCAGCGCCGGTCATGGGGCCGGGCGTGGGCGGCACAAAGGTATGGGTCAGGCCCAGGCCGAGCGTCAGAGCGCCGGCAAAGAAAGCGATGCTCTTATCGCTCATCTTGGACAGGGTTTTGGCCAGGGGCATCAGCACGACGTAGCCCACATCGTAGAACACCGGGATGGACACGATGAAGCCGGTGGTGCCCAGGGCATAGTCCGCCTTATCCTTGCTGAAGACTTTGATCAACGTGTTGGCGATGGACTGCACGCAGCCGGTGGCGGCGATCATCTGGCCCATCATAACGCCAAAGCCAACGGAGTAGCCCAGGGCAGCCATGGTGTTGCCAAAGCCCTTGGTCAGGGTGCTGACGGTTTCCACAGCACCCAGGCCGGTGGAAATGCCCATGAACAGGGCGCCTAAGAACATGGCCACCGCGGCGTTCATCCTTGCCTTCATGATCAGCACGATGATCAATACGATGGTAATAAACAGACTTAACAGTACTGGCATAAATGGTTCCTCCTGTATTTTATCAATGGGAAAACCTTGTTCGCCTTTTCAGGCTCAGCCCACCACAGCGCCGTTGCTGGCAGACTGGACAGTTTTGGCATACCGGGACAGGTAGCCAGACTTTACCTTGGGTTCCGGCACCTTCCAGGCAGCGCGGCGCTTGGCCAATTCCTCATCGCTGACTCGGATGTTCAGTTGCCGGTTGACCACGTCCAAATCGATGATATCACCCTCCTCAATCAGTGCAATATTGCCACCCTCCTGGGCCTCAGGAGAGACATGACCAATGCAGGCGCCACGCGTTGCGCCGGAGAAACGGCCGTCGGTCACCAACGCTACCTTCAAGCCCAGGCCTGCGCCTACCAAGGCGGAGGTGGGGGTGAGCATTTCCCGCATGCCGGGGCCGCCCTTGGGGCCTTCGTAGCGGATGACCACAAAGTCGCCTTCTTTGATTTCATTGTTGAGGATGGCGGCAACGCTGTCTTCCTCCATGTCAAACACGCGGGCACGGCCGGAGAACTTGTACATGGACGGGTCGCAGGCGCTTTGCTTGATGACTGCGCCTTCGGGGCAGAGGTTGCCGTACAGGATGGCGATACCGCCCTCCTGATAGTAGGGGTTTTCAAAGGGACGGATGACTTCGGGATCCTTGTTGACGGTATCCTTCACGTTTTCCGCCATGGTTTTGCCGGTGACGGTGAGAACGTTCAGATCCACGACGTCTTTGTTCTTTGCCACTTCCTTGATGACCACCTGCAGGCCGCCGGCGCGGTACATGTCGTCCAGGCGGTGCTCGCCGCCCGGGGAGAGGGCGCAAAGCTTGGGGATTTTCTTGGAGATGTTCTCAAAGTCCTCCAGGTTCAGCTCCACACCCGCTTCCTTGGCGATGGCCACCAAGTGCAGCACGGTGTTGCTGGAGCCGCCGATGGCCATGTCCACAGCCACGGCGTTCAGGAAGGCCTGACGGGTCATGATATCCCGCGGTTTAATGTTGTTGTTGAGCAGGTACATGATCTGCTTGCCGGTGGCGCGGGCCAGCGCCTTGCGCTTGGCCAGGTAGGCGGGCAGCACGGCGTTGTAGGGCAGCGTCATGCCCAGCGCTTCGGCCATGCAGTTCATGGAGTTGGCCGTGCCCATCAGGGAGCAAGCGCCGCAGCCGGGGGACGCTTCTTCTTCGTATTCTTTTACGTCTTCTTCGGTCATGGCGCCGGTGGCCACCATGCCGGAGGTTTCAAACAGGCGGGAGCCGTCGGTCTTCTTGCCGCGGAACACGCCAGGCTCCATGACGCCGCCGGCGATCATGATGGCAGGAATGTTGAGGCGGGCCGCTGCAATGAGCATGCCGGGGGTGATCTTGTCGCAGTTGGTGATCAGCACCAATGCATCCAGCTGATGGCCCTCGGTCATGGCTTCGATGGAGTCCGCAATCAGCTCGCGGGAGGCCAGGGGGTAGCGCATGCCGGTATGCCCCATGGCGATGCCGTCGCACAGCGCAATGGCGGGGAACTCCAGCGGGGTGCCGCCGGCTGAGGATACGCCCAGCTTTACCTCCTGGGCCAAATCCCGCAGGTGCACATGCCCGGGGTTGATTTCGTTAAAGGAGTTGACAACGCCGATTAACGGCTTTGCCAGGTCGGCATCGGACAGGCCGGTGGCCTTGAGCAGGGAACGTTGGGTGGAACGTTCAAACCCTACTTTTACCTGATTGCTTCTCATTTGTTCTCCCTTTCCGCCAAGATTTCCTGGCAAATATCGATGATCTGGTCTTCCTGACCGCCTACCACCTTGCGGCGGGCCAGTTCGTCAAAGATGAGCCGGGGGTCGATGTTGTATTTTTCGGAAGATTCCTTGACATGCAGCAGGAAGCTGGAATAGATGCCTGCCGCGCCCAGGGTAATGCTGTCCCCGGTGATTTCCAGCGAGTGCCGCACCAGAGGCCGCACATTTTTCTGGCCGTTCTCGACCAATTTATACCAGTCGCAGCCGGTATGATAGCCCATCTTATCCAGCACAACTACGATAGCAGCCGTGTTGCCGTTGCCGCTGCCGGCACCTAAGCCTTCGGTGGCGCCATCCACATAGGTGGCCCCGGCCTCTACGCCTGCAATGGCGTTGCCCACGCCCAGGCCGATGTTGTTGTGGGTGTGCACCCCGATGGGGACGCTGATGCGCTTGCGGGCGGCAATGATGCGATCAGCAAACTGGTTGGGGGACATAAAGCCGGCGGAGTCTGCAAAGTAGATGACGTCTGCGCCGTAATCCTCGGCCATGACGGCCTGCTCCGCCAGCTCTTCGGGCGAGGTCATGTGGGTCATCATGAAAAACATGATGCTTTCCAGCCCTAAGGATTTGCCCAGCTTCACGTGCTGCGCGCCTACGTCGCCCTCGGTGCAGTGAACGGCCACGCGGACCAGGTCCAGGCCCGCATCCTTGCCGGCCTTCAGGTCTTCCATGGTGCCCAGGCCGGGCACCAGCAGGGTGCCGATCTTCATGTTTTTGCTGACGTCCTTGGCGGCCCGGATCAGCTCCACCGTGTCATGCTTGCCCAGGCCATACTGGAGCACGGAGCCGCCAATGCCGGCGCCATGGCCCACCTCGGCGCAGTAAACGCCGGCCTCGTCCAGGCCTTTTACCACGGCCTGAACCTGCTGGGGGGTAAACTGGTGTTCTACCGCATGGCTGCCGTCGCGCAATGTGGTATCAATGATATTTATTTTCACGCTTAATTCCCTCCTTTTTCCATCATGTGCTGGGCATACAGTTCGCCAATTTTGATGGCGGAGGCCGTTTCAATGTCCAGGTTGCCTGCGTACGGGGGCAGGAAATCCCCCTGGCCATAGATGGAGACGATGGTGGTGATGATGTCCCGCTCTATGATGGGGCTTAGCGTCAGCTCATAGCCGGGCACATATTCCTGAATGCTCTTTGCCATGGCTTCTACGGATTCGGCCACTTCCTTGATGTCGTACTTGCCCTTGGGAATGCCAAAGATGGTGTTGCGCATGGGCGGCTCCGGTACGGCGGGGTTGAACACCGTCATGACCTTGGCGCGATCGGTGTCGGTAAGCTGAAGGATCGCTTTGGCCGTCGTCTGGGTATATTCGTCAATGTTGTTGCGGGTGCCGGGACCTGCCGATTTGCTGGCCACAGAGGTTACAACCTCGGCGTATTCCAGGGGAACAACGCGCGCGATGGCGTGAATAATAGGCGTGGTCGCCTGGCCGCCGCAGGTGATGAGGTTGACGTTTTTCACCTTGAGCGCCTCGTCGATGTTCACCATGGGGGTGACAATCTTGCCGATGGCTGCGGGCGTCAGGTCGATGATGACCTTGCCCATCTTTTCACACGCCGGCGCGTTAAAGTTTATGTGCGCCTTGGCGGTGGTGGCGTCAAAGACGATGTCCGCCTTTTCCGGATGCTGCACCAAATAGTTGATGCCCTCCGTAGATACTTCAACGCCCTTGCTGCGGGCGCGCTTGATGCCCTCGGACTCTACCACGCCGAGCACCAGAGACATCTCCAAGTATTGGCTGCGGAACACCTTGTACATTAGGTCGGTACCGATGTTGCCCGGGCCAACAATGGCAACTTTTACCTTCTTGCCTGCCATTTAACCCCTCCTCCTCATGTGTAACAATATGCAAGAAACTGTGATTATCTTATCATTTCTTTGCCATTTCATCAATCGAAATCCGTATATTTTGCATTTTTCTGCATGGTGGAAACAAAACGCTCTTTTGTGGGACATTTTCCGCATTTTGGAGTGTTTAGGGGGCTTTCTGCCGACAAAGCAACTTTCCCCTACTTTCGTTGCATTCGATATGATATAATGTACGTACTACAAAAAACCACCAGAAAGGATGCGCCACCATGAGCCAGACAAAGAACCTACATGAACTCGCCGTTGCCCTATACAACGCACAAAAGACCAAAACCCCCATCCCCCCGCTGACCGACCAGCGCGATGACCTGACCATCGAAGACGCCTATGAGATTCAGCAGGAAGTCGTCCAGATGAAATTGGCCGACGGCCACAAGATTATCGGCAAGAAAATCGGCCTGACCAGCAAGGAAATCCGCAAGCAGATCGGCGTTTTTGAGCCGGACTATGGCATTATCACCTCTGAAGGCCTGCTGACGGACGGCGGCGAACTGTACATGAGCGATTTCATCGCGCCCCGCATTGAATCCGAAATCGTTTTCGTGCTGGGCAAGGACATCACCAAGGACATGTACCCGGTCAAAGCCAGCGACATCATCGACTGCACGCTGGGCGTGGCCCCGGCGCTTGAAATTGTGGATAGCCGTATTCAGGATTGGAGAATTAAAATACAGGATACCATCAGCGATGCCGCCTCCTATGCAGCCATTGTCACGGGCAGCCGCCTGACCCCGCTGAAAGACCTGGATCTGGATATCATCGGCATGGCCGCCTACAAAAACGGCGAGCTGGTGCAGGCCAGCTGCAGCGCCGCCGTGATGGGCAACCCCATCAACGCCATCATCTGGCTGGTAAACAAAATGCTCAGCTATGGCCTGGAATTTAAGAAAGGCGAATTGCTGCTGTCCGGCTCGCTTACCCCTGTGTTTGACATGCAGGCAGGCGACCATATCCAGGTAAAATTCGATCGTCTGGGTTCTGTGTCCCTGTTGATTCGGTAATTTGCGTACATGAGCCAGGAGAATCTGTCCCTTTTAAAAGCGCTGGATGTGCTGGACCTGTTCAGCAAGGACAACGTGGAATATCGCCTGTCCGAGATTGCGAATCTGCTAAACATGCCGGTCAGCACCACCCACCGGATTTTGCGCACGCTGGAAAAGCGGGATTATATCCGCCAGAACCCCAGCAACGGCAAATATCTGCTGGGGGTGTCGGCCTTTGTGCTGGGCAGCAATGTGGTGAGCATCAATGTCATGGTGGATGCGGCGCTGCCCCGCATTGCGGAACTGGCCAGCAAATACCAGGCCACCTCCCACGTTGCTACCCTGCGCAACGGGCGCCTGCTTTGCGTGGGAAGGGTGGAATCTCCCTTTGTAAAAATCGATACCCCCGCCCGGGGCGAACAGCACGAATTGCAGGTAACCAGTTTGGGGAAGTGTCTCCTGGCTTTTTCCTCTCCACAAGTGCTGGAAGGTCTGTTAAAGAGCATTACCTACCGCGCCATAACCCCCAACAGCATCACCGATGAGGAAGAATTGCTGGAGGAGTTGCAACGCGTGCGCAAACAAGGCTACGCCCTTGACCGGTCGGAATCCAGCAAAGGCTTGTTTTGCTTTGGCTCCCCTATCTTTGCCAAGGACGGCAGCCTGCTGGCCGCCATCTCCGTCGCCCTGCACGCCAGCAGCATGCCCGACAACGCAGCCTCCATCATCACGGATGTAAAGCAGGCTGCCGATGAAATCAGCAAGCATGTTGCCCTGACGAGTTAAGCATCAGGTATATCTTTGGGGCAAACTCAAAAGTATATGGAATATAAAAAGCCTTGCAACAAATGTTTACAAGGCTTTTTGCTTGGTGCGGTCGACGAGACTTGAACTCGTACGGTGTTAACCACACGCCCCTCAAACGTGCGCGTATGCCGATTCCGCCACGACCGCAGGTGAAACAGCAAACGGATTATATGCCACTGGCGGTGCATTGTCAATCGTTATTTGCCCATTGACGTGGTAGGTTGGTTGTGTTAGTTTGAATCGTACATTGTTATCGTGCTGTATGTGCAGGAGGGAAATAGATGGCAAATATCTATCGTTCATTTGGGGAGTTGATCGGCCGCACGCCGCTAATGGAGCTCACCCGCATCCGGCAGGAGTTAGCGCTGCATGCCACGGTGATTGCCAAGCTGGAGGGCATGAATCCCGCCGGGTCGGTCAAGGACCGCGTGGCGCTGGCCATGATTCAGGAGGCCGAGGCAAAGGGCGAGCTGAAGCACGGCGGCACCATCATCGAGCCCACCTCCGGCAACACCGGCATCGGGCTGGCGGCGGTGGGGGCCTCGCGCGGGTACAGGGTGATTCTGGTCATGCCCGATACCATGAGCCAGGAGCGCCGCCTGATGATGTCGGCCTATGGCGCGCAGCTGGTATTAACGCCGGGCAGCGAGGGCATGCAGGGTGCGATTGACCGCGCGCAGGAGATTGCCACCCAAACGCCGGGCAGCATCATCGCGGGGCAGTTTACCAACCCGGCCAACCCGGCCGCGCATGTGCGCACCACGGGGCCGGAAATATTGATGGATACCGATGGGCAGATTGACTTTTTTGTGTCCACCGTGGGTACGGGCGGCACGCTGACAGGCGCGGGGCGATACTTAAAGCAGCATATTCACGGCCTCAAGGTGGTGGCAGTGGAGCCAGCCGGTTCCCCGGTGCTGTCCGGGGGCCAGGCCGGGCCGCATAAAATCCAGGGCATCGGCGCGGGCTTTGTGCCCGAGGTGATGGACACCGGGGTGATGGACGAGGTCATCGCCATTGCCGATGACGATGCCATGGCCATGGGCCGCCTCCTCATCCGGCTGGAGGGCGTATCGGCCGGCATTTCCTCCGGCGCGGCGCTGGCGGCGGCGGTGCAGCTGGCCCGGCGGCCCGAGAACGCCAGCAAACGCATCGTGGCCCTCTTGCCAGACAACGGCGACCGGTATCTGTCCACGCCGATGTTTGCCGATGCGTAGCATGCTGTATTTTATCAGGGCGGAGCATTGCCCCGCCCTCCGGCGATGACGGTGTCCACGCGCGGGCGCTATGCGCTGCGCGTGATGGTGGAGTTAAGCCTGCAGCCGCGGGATACATACACCCCGCTGCGCACCATTGCACAGCGGCAGGACATCTCCCTCAAATATCTGGAAGCCATTATGAACACGCTGTCCAAGGCTGGGTTTGTGGATGCCATGCACGGCAAGGGCGGCGGCTATCGGTTAAGCCGCGCGCCCCAAACGTATACCGTGGCCGATATCTTAGAGCTGACCGAGGTCAGCCTGTCGCCGGTCAATTGTGTTGCTGATAAACCCTGCGCCCATGCGGCGGAATGCCGCACCCAGCGGCTGTGGGCAGGGCTGGATCAGGTGATCAGCGAATACCTGCGCAGCATTACGCTGGCGGATTTGGCGGGGCCTTATGAATAACAAACCCACCATTCCAATATAAGCAAAAACCCCGCGTGTGCGGGGCTTTGTTTTACAGGCAATTCTATCTCGCACCTTTATCATACGGTATGCCGCTGGCGCGGGGGGCCTGGCTGCGCTTGCTGGAGAAGGCCAGCACCACCAGGGTGGCCACAAAGGGCACCATCTTGTAGATGTCATTGGGGATGCCCAGGCTGCGCAGTAGCGGGATGCCCGAATAGGCCGAAGCGATGGTTTTCATCAGGCCGAAGAAGAACGCCGCCAGCAAGATGCGCAGGGGCTTCCACTGGCCAAAGATCAGCACTGCCAGCGCCAAAAAGCCATAGCCGCCCACCGAGGCGTTGAAATTGGTGGAGGTGGGCACCACATACACCAGGCCGCCCAGCCCGGCCAGCGCGCCGGAAATCATCACGCCGATATAGCGCATGCGCATGACGTCGATGCCCACGCTGTCGGCGGCCTGCGGATGCTCCCCACAGGCGCGCAGGCGCAGACCAAAGCGCGTGCGGTACAGCACGAAGGCCGAAAGCGCTAAGATGAAAAAGCCGATGTACGTGGTGATGTAGCAGTTTTGGAAAAACAGCGGGCCCAGCACCGGGATATCGCCCAGCAAGGGCACCTTTTCAATGCGGAAGGTGTTGACAAACTCAATCTGCTGGATGCCGTTGGGCTGGATGGTGCGCGCTAAGAATATGGCGGCGGCCGGCGCAATCATGTTCAGCGCCGTGCCCGAAATGGTCTGGTCGGAGCGCAGGGACACCGCCGCATACGCATGCAGCAGCGAGAACAGCAGGCCCGACACCACCGCCACCAGCACGGCCAGCAGCAGCAGGCCCTGCCCGCTCATGCCGCTTTGCATTTTGGCGATAAACAGCATGGAGCAGAACGCGCCGGCCACCATGATGCCCTCCAGCGCGATGTTGATGACCCCGCTGCGCTCAGAGAACATGCCGCCCAGCGCCACGATCAGCAGCGGGATGGAGAAAAACATCATCTGCTGTACAAGGAAATAAATACTATCCATCAGCGTTCCTCCTCCTGGGCGGTATCAGCGCGCTGGGCGCGCGCGCGGCGCAGGCGGGCAATCAAATCGCGCACCAGCAGCGAGAAGGCCGAGAAGTAGATGATCATGCCGATGATGACCTCGATGATCTCCTTCATATAGCGCAGCGTTTGCAGGTGCCCGCCGCCCACCGTGATGTGCCCGATGAACAAGCCCGTCAATATAATGCCCAGCGGGTTGGACATGGCCAGCAGCGCCACGGCAATGCCGTTAAAGCCCTGCGCGGCCAGCACCTCCTCCACATGGATGTGCATGCCGCTGGACGGTGCTAAGTACATCAGCGCGCCCGCTGCGCCGGCCAGCGCGCCGGAAATGGCCATGGACAGCACAATGGCGCGTTTTTCGTTGATGCCGGCATAGCGGCTGGCGTTGCGGTTAAGGCCGCAGGCCTTCAACTCATACCCAAAAGTAGTGCGCGACAGCACAATATACACCACGATGGCAAGACCAATGGCGATCAATATCCCGGCATTGACGCTGGACGCATCATGGTACCGGCCTTTCAGGATATAGAACACCTGATCCAATCCGGCCTTGGGGATAATTGCGCTGCTGGCGACGTCCACCGTCTGGTTGCGCAGCGAATCGTACAGATGGCTGTTTTTGACGATATAGTTGACGCCATACAGGCCGATGTAGTTGAGCATGATAGCGGTGATGACCTCGTTGACATTGCCCAGGGCCTTGAACAGGCCCACAATGGCGCCCCACAGCATGCCGGCCACCATGCCCGCCAGCAGCGCCACGATCCAATGCAGGGCGCCGGGTAAGAATGTCCACGTCACGCCCACATAGATGGCGGCGCATCCGCCCACCATCAACTGCCCGGCCGAACCGATATTGAACATGCCGGTTTTAAACGCAAAGCCCACCGACAAGCCGGTCAGGATCAAGGGCGTGGCATAGTACAGCACCTGACCCACGCCTTTCATGCCGTTGTTCCACCCGCCACGCAATATGGTCAGCAGCCCAGCCCAGGCGTTGGCAGGGTTGCTGATAAACAGAATGATAAACCCCGCCAGCAGCCCGGCCACAATGGCCAGCAGCGACGCCGAGGCGTTGGACAAGCCCTTTTTAAACCTTGTCATGGCGCTCTCCTTTCCGGCTGCCGGACATATACAGCCCCAGTTCTTGTGCGGTGGCTGTCGCCCCGGCCAGCTCCGCCACTATCTGCCCTTCAAAGATGACCAGAATGCGGTCGGCCAGCTGGAACACCTCGTCCAGCTCCAGCGACACCAGCAGCACAGCCTTGCCCTCATCGCGCACGCGCACCAATTGCTCGTGGATGTACATCATAGCGCCCACGTCCAGCCCGCGCGTGGGCTGCACGGCCAGCAGCAGCTCCGGGTTGGTGTCAATCTCACGCGCTACGATGGTCTTTTGCTGGTTGCCGCCGGACATGCTGCGCACGGTGGTGTCCGCCCCCTGCGCGCTGCGAATGTCATAGGTATCGATCAGGCGCTCGGCCTGGCTGCGCACAGCGTCAAAACGGATAAACCCATGCGCCTGCAAGGCCTCGGTATGATAGGTTTTGAGCGCTAAGTTTTCGCTTAAATCATAATCCAGCACCAGGCCATGGCGGTGCCTGTCCTCCGGGATGTGCGCCAGCCCCAGGTCATTGCGCGTGCGGATGTCGGCATCGGTAATGTCACGGCCATTGAACGCAATGGCGCCCGCCTCGGGCGTCAGCAGGCCGGACAGCGCATAGACCAGCTCGCTTTGGCCGTTGCCGTCAATGCCCGCGATGCAGACAATCTCACCGGCGCGCACGTCAAACGTTACGTTTTTGACGGCCTTGCGCCCCTGACGGCCCGGCACGGTCAGCCCCTTCACCGACAGCACAACCTCCCCCGGCGTGGCGGCGGCCTTGTTCACCTCAAAGCTGATTTTGCGCCCTACCATCATTTCGGCCATGTGCTCAACGGTGGTATCGCGCACGTCCACCGTGCCCACCAGCGCGCCCTTGCGCAGCACGGTGCAGCGGTCGGCCACGCGCTTGATTTCGTTCAATTTATGCGTGATAAACAGGATGGACTTGCCCTCCTGCGCCAGGCCTTTCATGATGCCCATCAGTTCATCAATTTCCTGCGGGGTGAGCACCGCCGTTGGCTCGTCAAAGATGAGGATTTCGTTGTCGCGGTACAGCATTTTGAGGATCTCCACCCGCTGCTGCATACCCACGGTGATGTCCTCAATCAGCGCGTCCGGGTCAATTTGCAAGCCGTAGCGCTGCGACAGGCTGACCACGCGGCTGCGTGCCTCGTCCATGCGCAGCACGCCGTGGCGCGTGCTTTCCACGCCCAGCACGATGTTTTCCAGCACGGTAAAGTTATGCACCAGTTTGAAATGCTGGTGTACCATGCCGATGCCCAGCGCGTTGGCATCGTTGGGGTTTTTGATGTGCTGCACCTGCCCGTTTTTGAATATCTGCCCGGCATCTGCCTGATACAGCCCGAACAGGATGCTCATCAGCGTGCTTTTGCCAGCGCCGTTTTCGCCCAGCAGCGCATGAATCTCCCCACGCCGCAGGCGCAGGGTGATGTTGTCATTGGCGCGTATGCCGGGGAAATCCTTGGTGATATCCACCATCTCAATGACGTATTCGCTCATAATGCCCCTTGATATAATCCCTTATGAAAAAGGGGCTACCCGGCGGGTAGCCCCTGAACGGTTGATTACTTGAACTCCGTCACTTTGACGTTTTCTACGGTAATTTCGTTGACGCTTGCCACGTCGGAATCCTTTTGCAGCTTCACTTCGCCGTCCACCAGCTTCTTGAAGACGGCATCATAGTCCGCCTGTGTGAAGGTGGTAAAGCGGGAGGTGGCCATGGGCAGGCCCACGCCGTCCAGCTTGGCATCCATCACCACAGCCTGGCCGCCCGGGAACTTGCCCTCATAGTACTCGCCCAGCGCCTTGACAACGGCTGCAGCCAGGCCCTTGGTGGCAGAGGTGATGACAGTCTCGCTCTCGCCGGACTGATCAACGTCCACGCCGATAACCTTGCCGTTGGCAGCCTGGGCGGCGGCCATGACGCTGTTGCCGGCACCGCCCGCGCAGGCAAAGATCACTTCGATGCCGTCCGCATACCAGGCGGCGGCAGCGTTTTGCACCTCGGGGGTGGGCAGGAAGGAATTGACATACTGGTAGTTGACCGTCAGGTCGGTCAGGCCCATTTCCTTGGCAGCGTAGTCAATGCCCTGCACAAAGCCATAGCCAAAGCGAACGACCGCAGGCACGGCCAGGCCGCCCATGAAACCTAACTTTTTGTAGCCATCCTTGACAGCAGCATAGCCGGCCAGGAAGCCCGCTTCTTCCTCTGCAAAGACGATGCCCACAGCGTTCTGCTCGGTGCGGTACTTGGCGCCGCCCTCCTGCTCCCAGTTGCCGTCGTTGGGGTTGCCGTCAATCAGGATAAAGTGCACGTCCGGGTACATGTCCTGTGCGAAATAAATGGGGGCTTCAAACAGGAAGCCGGGGGTGACAACCACTTTGGCGCCGCCGTTGACAGCCTGCTCGATGTAGTCCAGATAGATCTCGGTGCTCTGCCCGGTGGGCTGATAGTAGTGGAAAGTCTTGCCGTTGGCTTCGGCGTACTGCTTGATGCCCTCCCAGGTGCCTTGGTTAAAGGACTTGTCGTCAATGGTGCCGATGTCGGTGACCATCGCGATTTCGGCGGTGCCTTCGGCGGCCTTGGCAGCTTCTTCAGCCTGCTTTTTCAGCGCTTCGGCTTCCTCGGCAGCAGCAGCAGCTTCCTCAGCAGCGGTGGCAGCATCCTTCTTGGCCGTTTCCAGTTCTGCGGTCAGTGTAGTCACCTGCGCAGTCAGGTCATCCACCTGCTTTTGCAGGTCAGTCTTTTGAGACAAAAGTACGCCGCCTGCAACCAATGCCGCTACCAGCAGCACCGCAAGCAAAATCCCGGTTGATTTTTTCATGTTGGGGGTTCCCTCCTATTATTG
>JAXGRA010000012.1:0-75789 GCA_040766135.1 Christensenellales bacterium | reverse complement strand
CGAGCACGCGGTATAGACTGCAACCAAAGGAGGTACACATGAACATGCCTAAACACATGCAAGCGTTGGTAGCCCACGGCCCGGATGACTATCGCCTGATGCAGGTGCCGGTGCCGACACCCGGCCCGCATGACTTGCTTATCCGCGTGGAGGCTTGCGGCATCTGTGCCGGCGACCTCAAGGCGCAGCAACAGGCAGCGCGTTTTTGGGGTGGGGATGGCATGCCCGGTTACTGCGAGCCCCCGTTCATTCCCGGCCACGAAATTGTAGGCCACGTGGTATGGGCCGGAGAGCTGGCAGGGGAGTTTCAACCTGGCGACCGCGTTGTCAGCGAGCAGATTGTGCCCTGCGGCGCATGTCGCTATTGCCGCGATGGACGATACTGGCTGTGCGATCCGCACAACGTATATGGCTTCAAAGCCAGCTTGCCCGGCGGCATGGCTGAATACATGATACTGCCCAAAAACTCGCGCAACTATATCATTCCGGAGGAGTTGCCGCTGCGCCGTGCCGCGCTGATTGAGCCGTTCGCCTGTTCTCTGCATGCAGTGCGGCGCGGGCGCATCACAGTGGACCATGCCGTGGTGCTGGCCGGTGCGGGCACCTTGGGGCTGGGAATGGTTGGCGCCATCCGGCAACGTAACCCCAAACAGTTTATTGTGCTTGACCTGGATGACCGGCGCCTGGCACTGGCACAATCCTTTGGTGCGGATGTGACCATTAACCCCAAGAAAGAGGACGCCGCTGCACGCGTGATGGCGCTTACCGATGGAGCAGGTTGTGATGTCTATATTGATGCCACTGGCCACGCGCCCTCGGTGGGGCAGGGACTTGCGATGATATGCAAGGGCGGCACGTTTGTCGAGCTATCGGTGTTCAGTTCTCCTGCTACGGTGGATTGGTCCATCATCGGCGATACAAAGGAAATCACCATATATGGCTCTCAGCTAAGTCCTTATTGCTATGCGCCCACTATTGAGGGCATTGTGTCCGGTACCATCCCGACCGATGGAGTAATCACACATGAATTTCCGTTGTCCGCATGGCGTGAAGCATTTGATACCGCGCGCAGCGGCGATGCCATCAAGGTCATCATCCGGCCCTAACGCGGCGACAGCAAGGAGGTAACCATGTCCAAATATGCGGTGAACTATGCGCTTCAGGTGCCCACCGGCGGCGTCACGCTGACCGGAGGCAGGTTTTTGCGTGCGTTTGACAACAATGTGCGCTTCCTTCAGGGCTTTGACGTTGACCGGATGCTGTATTGGTATCGCGTCCAGGCCGGCCGGCCTGCGCCGGGCGCGCCCTATGCCGCCGGAGATGGGCACTTTGAAAACAACCTTCATGGACAGACGGCCGGGGAGTTTTTAATGGGCGCGTGCACCAGCCTGCTGTGGCGCAAAGACGATACGCTGCAGGCCATGGTACAGGCGCTGCTCAGCGAGATGGCGGCCTATCAGCAGCCCGATGGCTTTTTGCTGCCCATTGACCGGGATATGTTCCGCACCAAGGAATATCCCAACTACACGCGCGCCTGGGTTACCTTTGGCCTGCTGGATGCAGGGTATGCCGGGTTTGACGGTGCGTTTGACATGGTGCGGCGCATGGGTGACCATTTCAACCACAGCGATGTGCTGCCCTTTGTCAAGGACATGAACTTGGGCTTTCAGGGCATATTGGCCAACACCCGCCTGTATGACTCCCCCGTAGGCGTGCGCAAGGATATTGACGTAGCCATCCGCCATTACCAGGAGGAATGGTGGCTGGATCAACTCATTGCCGGCGACCACAGGGCCATCTACGACCACCCCGGCAACCATCCGCACAGCACGCTGCTGACCACGCTGGAGGCCTACCTGGACTTGTATCGTGTGACGGGCTGGCACAAGTATCTGGATGCTGTGCGCAGCGCGCTGGCCATGTATCAGGACAAGTGGCAGCATGTGGGCGGCGGCATTGTGATGTGTGAGTTTGACACCTACTACCCCGGCTGCAACTGGCTGTCGCCCAAGCACAAGTATAACGAGCTGTGCTCCACCAATTTCTGGGTGCTGCTGCATCAGCGCATGCACCGGCTGGAGCCTGACAATGCCCTGCATACCGATCAGATGGAAAACGCGCTGTACAACGTGTTGCTGGCCGCCCAGGTAGGCGATCAGGGATATCACTACCTGAACTTCCTGCAAAAGAACAAGGATTGGCGGTACTTAGACCGCGCCACCTGCTGCGCCGCCATGGGCACGCGGCTGGCAGGCCTGTTGCCGCAATTCCTGTACACATACAATGAGGACACCGTGTATTGTGACCTGTATGCGCCCAGTCAGGCCGTGCTGCCCAATGGTGTAACGCTGCGCGTGGACACTGGGTTGCCCGATGATGGGCGCGTGAAGGTGACGGTGCTGGAGGCGGCCAAGCCTTTCACGCTCAAGCTGCGTATCCCGGGATGGGCACGGCCAGAGGGCATTGGCATCTACCGCACGCATGAAAATGTGCAGGCCGGCCAGGTGTTTGAAATGGAGTTTCCGTTTACCTTCCGAACGGTGCACTACACCGGCGGGGAAGAACTGAAAACGCATGAGCGCTGGGCGCTTACACATGGGCCGTTGCTGTACGCAGCGCTGGGGGCCCCCAACCCGCTGACGCTGCGGTTTGACCCTGAGCATCCGGAGCAATGGTTCATGCCGCAGCGCGGTGAAAAGCGCACGCTGACGCTGCGCGATGACCCGCATCACATGTACATGGCATATTTGGACATTCACGATGAACCGTTTGACGTTTATCCTGCGGTGGAGTGGCCATAATGTCGAAAGGTGTGTGCATACTACATAAAATATCGTATAATATAAAGCGAAAAAACCGGCGCTATGCCGGATAAAAAGGGGATAGAAGCATGAGCAAGGTACGGGTAGGACTGATTGGCTGCGGCGGGCGGCAGGGCGCGCATATCGATGCGCTGATGAAAATGGACGATGTGCAGATCGTGGCGCTGGCCGAACCTGTGAAGGAGCGGCGCGAGGCCGCGGCTGCCAAGACCGGCGCACGCGCCTATGAAACGCACAAGGAACTGTACGACAGCGAAAGCAAAAAAATGCTGGATGCGGTGTTTATCAGCATTGAACCCACCGCGCACACCGACACCGAAATGCGCGCCATTGATCTGGGGCTGCCCTTCATGGTGGAAAAACCCATGACGCTGGATTTGGAGCAGGCTGACCTTATCGCCAAACGCATTGAGGAAACAGGGCTCATCACTGCCGTGGGCTTTCAGGACAGGTACTTAGATCTGATGGACATGATCAAGGAAGAGCTGCCCAAGCATCCCAAGGGCGGGCTGGTCAACGGCGCGTGGATTGGCGGCATCCCCGGCGTGTGGTGGTGGCAGAAGCGTTCCACCTGTGGCGGGCAGTTGGTGGAGCAGAACATCCACTTAGCCGACGGCCTGCGTTATTTGTTTGGCGAGCCGCTGTCGGTGTATGCCGTCAGCAGCCGCGGCATTGTTGAGCCCGGCGTCACCGCCAGCCCGGAGTATGACACCGATGACTACTCCGTGTGTATCTATCGCTTTAAGGACAATGTGACCGCCACGCTGGAAAGCGCATGCTATATGGCCGGTGCCCGGCCCAACAACGGCCTTGTAATCAAGCTGCGTGACCTGGTCATTGATTACCGCCTGCGCAATAATTTGATCATGTTTACCGACCGGCGCATGGTGGATGTCAAGCGCGGCAACGACCAGACATATGACCTGGACCGTGCATTCATCGATGCCGTCAAAACCGGCGACCCCAGCGGCATCCGCTCGCCGTATGCCGACGCGCTCAAATCGCTTAAGATGACCTTTGCCGCCAATGAGTCGATGGACACCGGCAAGGTGATCCACTTCTGACAGGAAAGGGGATTTGTATGAGGATTTGTATCCCGGTGCCATGCTTCTTTGGCGACATGGACTTTGCCGAGGCCATCAAAAAGATCGGCTCCTTAGGCTTTGACGCCGCCGAAACCTACAACTGGAAAAAGTTAGACTTGGACAAAGTGCGCGCGGCCTGTGAAGAAGCGGGCGTTGAACTGCTGAGCATGTGCACCACCGAGTTTAACATGACCAACCCGGACAAACGGCAGGACTGGCTGGACGGCCTGCGTGAAAGCTGCGCCGCCGCGTGGCGCGTGGGCGCCAGCAAGCTGATCACCCAGGTGGGCGCCGATACCGGCGCTGAACGCCAGGTGCAGCATGACAGCATCGTGGCGGCGCTCAAGGCCGCAAAGCCCATCTTAGAGGACAGCGGCATCACCATCATGATCGAGCCGCTCAACACGCTGGTCAACCACCCCGGCTATTACCTGTGGCACTCCAAGGAGGCCTTTGACATCATCCGGGAAGTGGATCACCCGCTGGTCAAGGTGGTGTACGATATTTATCACCAGCAGGTGATGGAGGGCAACATCATCCCCAGCATCGTCAACCACTTGGATTGCATCGCCCACCTACACAGCGCCGGCCATCCCGGCCGCATTGACCTGCAGTTTGGTGAAAATGATTACAAGGTGATCTTCCAAAAGGTGGACGAGGCGGGCTACACCGGCGCATGCGGACTGGAGTATCGTCCTACAATGGACAGCGTAAAGAGCCTGCAGGAGTTCCGAAGGATATATTTAAGGGACTGATATCGTTTTTTACTGTTATACAAAAAGGCACAGGAGTTTCCCTGTGCCTTTTTGCAAGGATGCTTAGAGCACATTTGAAAAACATAGGTATGCCCTCCAGAATGCTTTGCCACATTGCCAAGCAATGATGCATGTGCTATACTTCGCATAGAAATTCACAGCGATCAGGAAGCATTATCCGACAGAGAGGGGGAAAGCGTGTTTGTTGTATCATCCTCCCGATGAAAAGGCCCGGCAGGCTTTTCACCAGGGCACCAGCCGCCATGCGTACCGCATGTTGGGTGCGCATCCGGTTATGCAGGATGGCGCGCCCTATTGGCATTTTGCCGTATGGGCGCCTAACGCGCGCCAGGTAAGCGTAACGGGGGAGTTTTGTGCCTGGGCGTATGAACAGTACCCCATGATCAAGCAGCACGACGGCACATGGGAATTGCGCCTGCCCGATGCACTGTTCCGCCCCGAAAGCGACCCGGAGCGCTACAATTACCCCGATGCCGCACAAAAACTGCGCACATATAAATTTGCGGTGCAGACCAAGCAGGGCCACTGGCACCTGCGCGCCGACCCCTATGCCTTCCGTGCCGAGCTGCGGCCCAACACCGCCAGCGTGCTGTACGACCTGTCGGGCTATGAATGGGGCGACAGCGCATGGATGCAGCAGCGCGCCCAGTGGAATCCCTACCGCAGCCCCATCAACATTTATGAGCTGCACTTGGGCAGCTGGCGGCGCGGCGAGGACGGGCGCATGCTGTCCTATTTGGAAATCGCCGATCTGCTCATCCCGTATATCACGGAGATGGGCTACACGCATGTGGAATTGCTGCCCGTGATGGAGCATCCGCTGGATATGTCCTGGGGCTATCAGGTGACGGGTTATTATGCGGCCACCGCGCGCCACGGCGCGCCCAAAGACCTGATGGCGCTGATTGACCGGCTGCATCAGGCCAACATAGGCGTCATTTTGGACTGGGTGCCGGCGCACTTCCCGCGTGATGAAATCGGCTTGCGCAACTTTGACGGCACGCCCTGTTATGAGCATGTGGACACCCGCCGTTCCGAAATGGCGCAGTGGGGCACCATGATGTTTGACCTGGCGCGCGGCGAGGTGTGCAGTTTCCTGCTGTCCAACGCCTGCTTCTGGTTGGAGCAGTTCCATGCGGACGGCCTGCGGTGCGATGCGGTCAGCAGCATGCTGTACTTAGACTTTGGGCGCGAGGGCAACTATTTGCCCAACAAGCACGGCGGGCGCGAAAATTTGGACGCCATTGCCTTTTTCCAGCGCCTGAACCAGACGGTATACCATGACTTCCCCGGCGTGATGACCATTGCGGAGGAATCCACCGCCTACCCCATGATAACGCGCCCGGTGTACATGGGCGGGCTGGGCTTTGGCTTTAAGTGGAACATGGGCTGGATGAACGACATGCTAAGCTACATCAAGTTCGATCACATATACCGCCAGTGGCATCACGACAAGCTGACGTTCTCGCTGTTCTATGCGTTTTCTGAAAACTATATCCTGCCGTTTTCACATGATGAGGTCGTGCATGGCAAGTACAGCATGTTAGACAAACAGCCCGGCGACATCTGGCGCAAATTTGCAGGCTTGCGCGCGCTGTATGGATATACCATGGCGCATCCGGGCAAAAAGCTGCTGTTCATGGGCAGCGAGTTTGGGCAGTTTATCGAGTGGAAGGACGATGACCAGCTGGATTGGTTTTTGCTGCTGTACGAAAAACACCCGGAACTGCACCAGATGGTCAAGGATCTCAACGCCTTTTACCGCAGCAACCCGCCATTTTATGAAATTGAGGACAGCTGGGAGGGTTTCCAGTGGCTGGTGCCCGATGATAAGGCCAACAGCCTGGTGGCTTTTATGCGTACCGATAGAAAGGGCAACAGCATCATTGCCGTTGTGAACTTCACCCCGGCGTTCCATGCGCAGTATCAATTGGGGCTGCCCGACCCAGGCGAGATTACCGAGGTGTTCAACTCCGACCTGGCGAAATACGGCGGCTCCAATCAGTATAACGCACAGCCCCTGAAAAGCGAGGAAGTCGCCTGTTTAGGGTTTGAGCAATCGGTGAAAATCTGCGTGCCGCCGCTGGCGTTTATGTACTTCCACTACAAGCGCGCGCCCAAGGCTGTCAAAAAGTTGGCGGCCAAGGATACTAAGAAACAGGCAGCCAAGGCTGATAAAAAATCGAATGAAAAGGAAACGGCCAAGGCTGTGCGCAAGAAAGATGAAAAGGCCGTCAAGGAACCCAAGAAAAAGCGCGAAAAGAAAGAGGAAACACCCGCGCAGGGCACCGAGAAGGCCTAAAAATACACGTTACATGATTAGGGGAGGGGTCGTTATGTACAGGAAAAAAAGCTGTGTGGCGATGCTGCTGGCGGGCGGCCAGGGCAGCCGGTTGGGGATATTGACCCGGCATGTCGCTAAACCAGCGGTACCCTTTGGCGGGAAGTATCGCATTATTGACTTTCCGCTGTCCAACTGTGTCAACTCCGGCATCGATGTGGTCGGCGTGCTGACACAGTACCGCCCGTTGGAGCTCAATGCCTATATTGGCTCCGGCGCGCCGTGGGATTTGGACGTAAACTCCGGCGGGGTGTATGTGCTGCCGCCCTATCACACCGGAAAAACCGGCGAATGGTACCGCGGTACCGCCAACTCCATCTACCAGAACCTGGAATTTGCCAAGCAGTACAATCCGGACTATGTGCTGGTTTTGTCGGGCGATCACATTTATAAGATGGATTATGCGGAGATGATTGCCCACCACGTAAAGCACAACGCCGCGGCCACCATTGCTGTCAGGCAGGTGCCGTGGGAGGAAGCCAGCCGCTTTGGCATCATGAACACCGATGAGAACAACAACATCATCGAGTTTGAGGAAAAGCCGGCCAATCCCAAGTCCAACAACGCCAGCATGGGCGTGTATGTGTTCAGCTTTGACAAGCTGTGCAGCTATTTGGAGGCCGATGAGCAGGATCCTGAATCCTCCAACGACTTTGGCAAGAACATCATCCCCGCCATGCTGAATGCAGGCGAGTGTATGACAGCTTACACCTTCAACGACTACTGGAAGGATGTGGGCACCATTGAAAGCCTGTGGGATGCCAACATGGATCTGCTCAAGGATCCCGTGCCCGTTGACCTGCGCGACAGGGAATGGCGCATCTATGCGCGCAACGTCGGCAGCCCGCCGCACTATGTGGCCGAGGGCGGCTCGGTCATCGACAGCCTGATCACCGAAGGCTGCCAGATTATGGGCAGCGTAACGCACAGCGTGCTGTCCACCAACGCCATCGTGGAGGAAGGCGCCGTTGTGATAGACAGCGTGCTGATGCCCGGCGCGCGCATTGGCAAGGGCGCGGTAATCCGGCGCGCCATCGTGGCTGAAAATGCTGTGATTGGCGAGGGCTGCGTGGTGGGCGAAGAAGAGGGCGACATCGCTGTGGTAGGCAGCAACACAAGCCTAAAGGCGGGCGAGTTTGTAGCCGCCGGCCAGCAGGTGGGCGAGTGAGGAGGCGAAGAACATGAAAAGCAACGTGGTAGGTTTGATATATACCGGAGATCGCATTGAGGATTTGCGCGATCTGATCCGCATCCGTTCGGTGGCGGCGCTGCCCATGTTAGGCCGCTATCGGCTGATTGACTTTTTGTTATCCAACATGATCCATTCAGGCGTGCAGAATGTGGGCATCATCATGCAGGGCAATTATCACAGCCTGATGGACCACATCGGTTCGGGCCGCGAGTGGGACTTGCATGGCAAGCGCTCTGGCCTGACCATCCTGCCGCCGCATACATCCACGGTGCGCGGAGGCGTGTATGAGGGCATGTTAGACGCCCTGTATGCGAACTTAAATTTCTTAAGGCGCAGCACCGAGCGTTACATTCTGGTCACCGACAGCTACCTGCTGTACCGGGTGCAGTATGATGATGTATGCAAGCAGCACATCGAAAGCAAGGCGGACATTACGCTGCTGTACACCAAGGATCGTACCGTGCGGCGCAATGGCTGGGGCCGCTATTTAGACATTAACGGGGACAACATCGTGCAGAGCATGGAGTTTGACCCCATCATCCCGCACTATCCCAACACCTACATGGGCGCTTTCCTGATCCGGCGCGAACTGCTCATCGATGTGCTCGACCGCGCGGTGGCGGCCGGCATGCATCACTTCACGCGCGAGTTGCTGGTGCAAATGCTTCAGGAGCGGCTGTATAAGATATGCGGCTACGAATGCCCCGGCGATATCTGGAGCATTGATTCCATACAGGCCTACTACCAGGCCAACATGGCTTTTCTGGATACCAAGGTGCGCACGCAGCTGTTTAACGATAAACAGCCCATCTGGACCAAGCTGCGCGATGAAATGCCCGCGCGCTATACCGACACCGCCAAGGTAGTTAATTCGCTGGTAGCCGATGGCTGCGTTATTGAGGGCACGGTGGAAAACAGCATTCTGTTCCGCTCGGTGGTGGTCAAGCCGGGTGCGGTAATCAGAAATTGCATTGTCATGCAGGATGCATTGATCAACCGCGATGCGGAAATCGATGGCTGTATCCTGGACAAACAGACCACTGTACGGGAAGGCACACGCATGATAGCGCCCAGGGAGTATCCGGTCGTTGTGGGCAAGAACTTGACAATTTGAGGCACCCCGTGTTAGCGTCAAATTGACCGCATGCGATAAAACGTGTGCGAAAAATCGCTTTATGACGCGACCACAAGGAGAGTAACTATGAAAATTTTATTCGTTGCAAGTGAATGTGTGCCCTTTCTCAAAACCGGCGGCCTGGCCGATGTGGTGGGTTCCCTCGCGCCCGTGCTGGCCCAGAAGGGGCATGATGTGCGCGTGATGATGCCCAAGTATGCCCACATTCCGGAGCAGTATGCATCCCAAATGCGCCACGCGGTGGACTTTGAGGTGCAGCTGGGCTGGCGCAGGCAGTACTGCGGCATCGAAGCGCTGGAGATGGATGGCGTTACGTATTACTTTGTCGACAACCGCTACTACTTTGGCCGCAACTATGTGTACGGCTTAGGCGGGGATGAGTACGAGCGCTTTGCATTTTTCGCCCGCGCTGTGCTCAACTCGCTCACACTCATTCCCTTTATGCCCGACATCCTGCATGCGCATGACTGGCAGGCCGGCATGGTGCCCGCGCTGCTGCGCATCCAGTATGGCGGCATCCCCGGCTATGATCGCATCAAAACGGTCATGACCATCCACAACCTGCAGTACCAGGGCATCTTTGGCATCAAGGATGTGCAGGAGGTGCTGGGCCTGCCGGACAATGTGTTCACCGATGACAAGCTGGAGTGCTTTGGCTGCGCCAACTACCTGAAGGCCGGCATTGTATACAGTGACGAGGTGACCACCGTCAGCCCCAGTTATGCCGAAGAAATCCAGACCGCCTATTATGGCGAGCGCTTAGACGGCCTGCTGCGCGCCAAGAACAACCACCTGACCGGTATCCTCAACGGCATTGACATCAACGACTACAACCCCGCCAGCGATCCCATGATTGCAGCGCCCTACACGGCTGAGGATATGTCCGGCAAGGCTGAAAACAAGCGCGCCCTGCAGGAGCAATTGGGCTTGCAGGTGCGCCCTGAGGTGCCCGTCATCGGCATCATCTCCCGCTTAGCCAGCCAAAAGGGGCTGGATCTGGTAGATTATGTCATCGTGGATATTCTGCGTGAGGACGTGCAGCTGGTGGTGCTGGGCATGGGCGATGCGCGGTATGTCAACCTCTTCAGCTGGGCCGAGCAAAGCTATCCCGGCCGCGTGGCCGCGCGCTTTGCCATGGACAATGAGCTGGCTCACCGCATCTATGCCGGCGCCGACATTTTCCTGATGCCCTCGCAGTTTGAGCCCTGCGGCCTGAGCCAGATGATTGCAATGCGCTACGGCACCGTGCCGCTGGTGCGTGAAACGGGCGGCCTGCGCGATACCGTGCTGTCCTACAACGAATTTACCAACGCAGGCAACGGGTTTACGTTCTTCAACTACAACTCCCACGACATGCTGCACACCCTGCAGCGTGCGCTGCACTACTACTGGAACCGCAAGGACATCTGGCACATGCTGATGCAGCGCGGCATGACGGGCGACTTCTCTTGGGCGCACTCGGCGGAGACCTACCTCTCCCTGTACAACAGCATGCTGAACCCGGCAGCGGAGGAAAAACCCGCTGCGGAAAAACCTGCCGCGCAAGCCGAACCTGCGGCGGAGGAGCAACCCGCGCCCGAAGCGCCGGCCCCCAAGCCCGCGCGCAAAGCCCCGGCGAAGAAAGCACCTGCTGACAAGCCCGCCTCAAGGCGGCAGCGAAGCCTGCTGCCAAAACCACGGCCACGGCGAAACCTGCTGCAAAACCCGCAGCCAAGGCTGCCCCAGCCGATGCGGAAAAAGAGGACGTCCCCAAGGCGAAAACCACGCGCAAACCGGCAGCGCGCAGGCCAAGGAAAAAACAGAGGAATAAACCATAATCAAAAAGCGGGCGGCTGGAAATATCTCCAGCCGCCTGCTTTTTGTTGCCTGTAATTATACTGATTCCAAGCATTATTGCATCGTCGTGTCGGGTCTTTTGTCTTGCGGCTGTGTCGGCTGCTCGGTCAGCGTAGCGCTGCTACGCTTCCCTCGGCTGCTCCTTGCCGCAAGCCAAAATCCTCTCCCCTTTGGATGCAATAATGTTTTACATCAGTATCAGGCATGATCTATCCGATTTATACTCGCTCCGGCATCAACACAATGCGCCCATTGTGCGGTGTGATGTTGATACCAGTATCGGTGGCTCGAATGTGTCCGACTATGCGCAGTGCATAAGGATGTCCATGATATGCAAATAGGATGCAATCATCTTTTAATCCCGTAAAAGCGGTGCGCTCAGGCAGCCAGCGAATGGACAACTCAAAATCGCCTGTAAGCGTGACGCTTTGTTCATTGGCCTGCAGGGTGCCGCCCTCTAACTGGACACTTAGCGTGCTTTGCTGTGCTGAAATGGCATTGACGGCCAGGCGGGCGGGGGTATCATCGGCGTGCCGGATATATCCGCCTGCGCGTATGCCGTTGCCGCTCATGCGGTTGCCGTCAATGATGGGCAGGTTTTCATACACCAGATATTCCGTGATGCAGGGTGTTTCCAAGTATCGTTCAGCAATCCTGTCATCAAACAGGAACAGGTCGCGCAGCCGCAGGCCGTGCTCATCGGCATATACATTGACACGGTAGTTTTTGCAGTTGTACCAGATGGATTGCTTGTCCCGCGTTTTGTAGGGGGCCAGCGCGCACACGGCGGTGGCAGGCGTCACCGGGAAGTTTTCACGGTACCAGTGGCCGGTGTCGGCTAGGCGTTCAATGCGCCATTGACCGCGATGGGCGGCCAGCAGTTCCATCTGATAGGCGAGCCCCTTTTGCATGGCAGGCCAGCCAAAGCTGTTTTCCTGCCCTACCTGGGCATAGGCAAAGGCCAGCGATTCGTTGCCGAAGCTTTGCTCAAAAAACCAGTCAATCCAAATAGGATCGGCCCCTGCGTTGGTATAGACGGGTTCCAGTGATTCTACTTTTTGCACCGGGGTAGCGCCGTGTTCAACGCTGAGGCCCAGGTCATACTGCGATACCGGATCGCTGCCCAGCATGCGGAAAATGGGCAGGTTAATTTGCTGCTCACTATCCTGTGCCGGGCACAGCGCATTGCAGCGCGAGGGATAGTAGCCCTGGTTCCAGTAACCGCCCCAGATGGTATAGCCATCGGTGCCCCATTGGTCTTTGCAGTTGCAGCTGGCTATGATGCGATGCTTGTCGTGCAGGTAGGCCAGGGTGTGCGCGTCCAGCATCCACGCGCCTACTGATTGCGGCAGGCGGCCAAACACTTGGCGGAATTTTTCGATGGCGACATCCACCAGCTTCTCGCGCTCCTTGGGGGTATATCCTACTGAAAAGCCCACATGGGCATGCCAGTCCCATTCATAGCCGGGGCGGCCGCGCCAGGGCAGCCCGGCGGCATCGGTGTGCGGCTCGTTCATTTCCAGCCAAAGGCCTATCTCGAATTGCTCCGGATCCAGCGGCGTTAGCAACGCCATCAGGTCGGCGCGCATCATGGCATCATACTGCACCAGAAAGGTGCCGGGCAGATGATGCCGCTGCATCAGGGCGATCTGCTCGCGTACAGGCTCTACCAGGTCGATGGTGCGGTCGCGCGGCTCGGCGCCGCGGACAAAATTGATGATGTTAACAATGTTGTGCATACTACTCCATCCGTTGAATGATCGCTTCGCCGCGCAGGAAGGGTGTTTTGGTATATCGACTGACGGCATGGAAGGTAATGTCCTGGCCTGTACCGCCCATATATACCCATAGGTCAGCGGTTCCTGGCCCGGGCGCACATAGTCCGGCATGCGCACGCCGTCGATTTCAACCCAAGCGTCCTCCAGCGTTAGCGGTGTACGGCTGGCGCTGTCGGGCACAAACTGCACACGATACTGCCCGGCATCGTCCACATAGGGCGCGATTTGGTAGCTAAAGTGTGCGGTAAACGTGTTCAGGTCATACATCTCCGTGCCCCATCCGCCGATAACGTGCGCGGCGTGTATGGTATCGCTGCGTTTTTGCGGGATGGTACCCACATAATGGGCGGCCATGCTGCGCACCTTGGGTACGCCCACATGGTGCAACACCCTCAGGCGCAGGCTGCAAACCGTCTGCGCGGGGAAGTAATCAATTTTCTTGTGCCCAATGGCTGAGCCTGCGCATAACCTGCGCCACTTATGCCCGTCAAAGCCTTCCACCACATAGGCACGGATGCGCTCCCCATAGCGGATGTCTTCCATCAGAACGATGTGGTCAACCAGCTGTGCGGCATCCAGGTTAAGGTTCAGTTCCGTGCCTTCGCCTTGCGTAACGGCCAGCGGTTGCCCAAAGCGGCGGCGGATTTCGTTGCCGAATTCCTTCATGCGCGCCATATCTTCGTCAATGATGCGGCCTGCCGGGTTGGGAGCCTGGTTGAGCAGCAGCACAGCGCCGTGTCCGACGGAGTGATAGTACATGTCCATCAACTCATCCACAGATTTCAGCGGATTGGAGGCCAGGTCATCGTGCCAGCCCCAGTCAGCGCGGATGCGGGCGTCGCACTCCAGCGGCATCCAGCATTCGCCGTCAGGGTTACCATGTCGCTGCGTGGCCACCCCGCTGAGAGCATCATATCGCTTGACGCTGTTCCATGCAGGATCGGAGGCGTATCCTTGTTCCTGTCCCACCCAGCGGATGGTGGCATACTTACTTTGGAACACCATGGCGTCCGGCGCGTATTTTTGAAGGATATCGCCCACCTCTATTTGCAGCGAGCCGTCAAACCATATTTCAACGACCTCGCCATAGCAGGACAACAGCTCTGTCAGCCAGGCGCGGTATATCTGGTTATACGTCTTTTGCTCCTCCCGCGTGGGCAGCAGGCCGCCGGTGGCGGCCCCGTGTGTAAAGGTGGAGGCCTGCAAGTATAATCCGAGTTTTAAACCATACTTGCGGCAGGATGCGGCCAGCATGGCCACTGGGTCGCCCTGGCCGTTGCGGTATGGTGCGTTCTTCATGTTAAAGTCGCCCACATCGCTCTGCCACAGGCACAATCCCAGGCCATGCTTGGCCACAAACACAATGTACTTAGCACCCATGTCCAGCGCGCTTTGCGCCCACTGGTCGGTGTCTAACTCCTCACAGGTCACGCGTGCAAGCAGCTCTTTCTGATAGCCTTGGTCTTGCAAGCGGTTTTCGTCTATCTCGTGGTACCAACCTGTAGGAAACCAGTGGATAAACAGGCCCAGCTCCATGTCCTGCCAGGCCAGCTGCGCCTTGGTAGGCCGCGCCAGGAAGATGCTTTCGTCCATTGTTTAGCCTTTCACGGCACCAATCATGATGCCCTTGATGAAGTACCGCTGCATAAACGGATACACCAGGAAGATAGGCACCGCCGCAAACAGCGTGACGGTTACCCGCACGCCCTTGGGCGTCAGCTGTTGGGTGACAGCGGCTTCTACGTCCTTGATGTTGCCCTGCTTTAGCAGCTCTGCCAGACGCTGGGCCTCGTTCAGGAACTTGTACAGCTGATATTGCAGCGTCATCAAATGGGCGCTGTTGGTGTTGTAGATGTGGTTGTCAAACCAGCTGTTCCATTGCCCCACCGCAGCAAAGATGGCGATGGTGGCCACGATCGGGATGCTCAGCGGGAAGATAACTTGGAAGAATACCCGCATGTAGGATGCACCGTCGATCATAGCGGCCTCCTCCAGTGCGGCGGGCAACTGCTCAATGAATGTTTTGACCAGAATCATGTTGTACGCCGACACAGCGCTGGGCAGTATATACACCAGGAAATTGTTGGTCAGCCCGTACATACGGTAAATGAGGTAGGTCGGGATAAGGCCGCCGGATACATACATGGTGATAATTACCGCACGATAGAAAAAACTGCGGGCAGGCATTTCATCCTTGGTAAACAGGTACCCCAGGAAGGTGCAGGAAAACACCGTGATGCCGGTGCCCAGCACCGTGCGCAGCACGCTGTTCAACAGTGCACGGTCGATGCCTTGCAAGCGCAGCACTTGCTCCACGTTGTACAGGCTGAACCCGCGAAACCAGAACGAAACGCCCTTCAAGGCCTCGCCAGGGTCGGAGAATGTATAGATCACCAGGTACCAGAACGGATACAGGCAAAGCAGCGCGAAAAATCCCAGTAGAATATAGATTATTACATCTGCCGCAATCGCGCCGGGCGTTTTCTTGTGAATCATGATATCGCCTCCTTACACGATCGAGGTGCCGCGCACCTTTTTGGACAGGGTGTTGGCGATGACCAGCAATGCGATGGACACAAAGGATTTCATAATGCCAATGGCCACACCATAGGAGTAGTCGCTGTTCATCAAGCCGATGCGGTACACATACAAATCCAGCACCTCGATGTTGGCGGCGGTCACGTTGTTTTTGAACACAAAGTATTGGTCAAAGCCTACGTTGACGAAATTGCCGATGGATAACAGCAGCAGCACGATGAAGGTAGGCATCAGGCTGGGCACCGTAATATGGATGATGGACTGGAACCGGTTGGCGCCGTCAATGTTGGCGGCTTCGTACATTTCCTGGTCAATGCCTGCAATGGCGGCCAGGTAGATGATGGACGACCAGCCTAAGTTTTTCCATTGTCCTAGCAGCGTCTGGAACCAGTACACCGCATTCTTGTCTGCCAGCACATTGGTGGGTGATGAGATAATCCCCAGGCGCATCATGACTTCGTTGAATACGCCATCGGTGGAGAAAATTGTAAACATCAAGGAGTACACGATGACCCAGCTGACAAAGTTAGGCATGGTGGAGATGGTCTGTACCGCTTTTTGGTACCGTACGTGCTTTACTTCATTGAGCATGATGGCAAAGATCATCGGCAGCGGGGAGACCAGATATCCAATCAGCGCGAAGATGACGGTGTTCTTCATCACGCGGTACATGTCGTACTTGTCGGTCAGGAACATCTGGAAATACTTGAGCCCAACGAATTTGCTTTCCAACAGGGGAACGCCGGGCCGATAGTTGAACAAGGAAAAAGACCAGCCAAACAGCGGCACATAGTTAAACATCAATACCAGCAGCAGGAAGGGCGCGGCCATCAGCAGCAACTGATATTTCTTTTTGCGCGGCTTAAACTGGATGTTAGGGTTTACTGTGCTCATGGAATCACCTCATTTATGGAACGATGTCGATGCATCTGTGAAAGTGCCCGCCCGCAAAGGCCGAGGCTGTTGCGGGCGGGCATAGAATGAAGCTGTTGTTATTGGATGTTCTGGATTTTTTCCAGGGTGCCGTTCCAGTTTTCGTTCCACCAGGCCCAGGATTCCTCTGCGCCGGCAGCCTTAAGCTCATCCAGCAGGCTGGCTTGCGCAGCGTCAAAGGCAGCCTGATCAGCGGCGCTGACCAGCGTGGGGATGGTGCGGTTGACAATCTCCTCCATGCGGGAGTCAATGCGGATGATGTTATCCGGGCGCACGGACAGGCCCAACTGCACGGCCTGCGTCTGGTTGCCGGCCTGGTTGATGGCTTTGCCGGCCTGGACCATGTCGAAGTGCACCTGCGCGGGGTATTTGACACCGTAGAAGTCGGCATAGTCCTTCTCCAGCGGGTTGAGGCCAGAATACTTCAGGTCCGGGTCGTCCCACAGGGAGTAGAATCCACCATCTTCAGCCGTGCCAAATTCCGATGCGCCAATGGTGTTGCTGAAGCTGCCAATCCCCAGGTGCTGCCACTCCTCACCGCCGGTAGCGCGCAGGGCGACGGTTTCGGGGAAGAGTGTGGGTACGCCGTCTACATAATCCCATTCTTCACCTTGGATGCCGGAATAGTGGACACGGTTGAGCTCATCAGAGTCCATAGCGTTGAGGAACTTGACCGCCAGCGGGATATTTTTGCAACTGGTGGTGATGAACGTCAGCTTGTCGCCCCAGCCCACGGTGTGGTTGGAACCGTACCAGCCGCTCATACCCTCGCCGTATACGGCGATCATACCTGTCAGCGTGTCAGGGTCGGCCAGGCGCGCGGTGTTGTACAGGTCGCTGGTGTACCATGTGCAATAGCTGCCTACGTACTGGCCGTTGGCGGCTTTTTCCTGTACCTGGTCACCGTTCATGGTGTAGCTGTCCGGATCCAGCAGCCCTTCCTGGTTAAGCTTGAAATAGAAGCGCATGTTGCTCCAGAATGGGGAGTTTAGATCCATGTAGTTCTGCATAACCTCGGTGGTGGTGGTGCTGATGGCATACGCCCAAGTGGTGGAGTTGGAATAGCCCTCATTGGCCATAGCGCGGATATTCCATGCCCACTGCTGGGAGCCATGCAGACCCATGCCGTACACCGGCGCGCCATTGGCGGGCTTGGGAGCAATCTCTACCATCTTTTTGAGTACATCAATATACTCATCATCGCTGTTGATGGCGGGTGCGCCCAGTTGCTTGTACAGATCCCAGCGTACCAAGTAGCCGTTCCAGGTGGTGGTGCTGCCGGTCAACGCTTCGGGGCCAGTATTGGGGGTGTGGAAATACAGCTTGCCATCCCCGCCGGAGACCAGCTCGCGCATGACAGCGTTACGCTTTTCAAACTTCAGGATGTTGGGGCCATATTCTTCCAGATAGTCATCCATGGCCACAGCCAGCCTGCCGTCTAAGATATTGCTGGCGGTGTTGACCATCATCAGGTCGGGCATGTCGCCGCTGGCCAGGGTGAGCTTCAATGTGTCGTTGTCATACTGGATAAACTCGATGTTGGCATCGATCATGTCTTCCAGATAGGTGATGAACTTGGTCGGGTAGAAGGGTTTGTCGGTGTTCATGTTCATGGTGGAACCATAGGTAAGGGTTTCACGCTCCGCCGTTTCGGCCACAGCGCCGCTCAGCGCAGCGACCAACATGGCGATTACTGCCACCAGAGAAAGAAACTTGCGCATAGGGGATCCTCCTTTTTACTTTTATGCTTTATCGGACATTATGCCCAGCAGCGTATTTTTATTCTACCTCTTTATTTTCGCTTTGTCCATCCCTATCGGTTCGCCATTCAGCGGCGGGCGGGGGAGGAAGTACCACGCAGACAGCAAAAAGGCCACCACGGCCAGCGTGCCCATGGCGAGGAAACCACCGGCAGGGCCGCCGGTGATTTGTTGGACGTATCCGCCGCACAGCACGCCGAACACGCGCGCCAGGCCGTAGCCCACCACGGCTAACAGCATTTGCCCCCCGGCTTTGAGTTCATCAGGCACCATGAGGCTGATGTACTTGGCCATGGTCACGGTGATGACGATAAAGCCGGCGCCGTGCGTGATCTGGTTGAGGAGCAGCAGCGTGATGTTCTGCGATAGCCCCAGCACCAGAAAGCGGATGCTGATGAGCAGCGCGGACATGACCATCAGCTTGCCGGTGCCAAAACGCTGAAACAGGCGATCGGAGAAAATTAAAAACGGCGTCTCGCTCGTCGCGGAGATAAAGAACGCCAGCCCCACCAACCCTGAGGTGCCGCCGGGCAGCGATGTAAAATGCAGCACAAAATAGCTGTAATAATAGCCCATGCCCAGTTGCAGCACGATGACCAGCGCCATCAGCGGCTTCAGATATGGAATGCGCAGGATGGCGCGCAGCGGCACCTTGGTTTTGCCGCGCTGATGCCCGCGGGTGGGCGGCAGCACACGGGAGGACAGCAGCATGATCAAAAGGAACAGTGCGGTTACCCATGGCACGATGTGGAAGCGCCCTTCAAACAGATGCCCCACCAGCAGGTTATTTAGTGCAAAAGAAAAACTGCCAAACAGCCGGATAGGGCCAAAGGGTGCACGCTGTCTTTCCAGGTTTTCCAATATGATGGAATCGCCCATGGGCTGTATCGGTGTATAAAATGCTGCATACAGGCAGGTGATCAGCAGCAGCCAGGCATAGATTGGGTTGACAAGGATAAGCAAAATCAACACGGTGGATGCAACAATCATCACCGTCAGCGCCTGGTTGCGGGTGCGCATACGGTCGCCAATGCGGCCCCAAACAGGCTGCGCCACGATGGCGATGGCAGGCGCTGCAGCCAGCAGCGTCATCATGCGCATGCCGTCCATGCCCATCAACTGGTAATACTTGGGCAAGTAGCCCTGGAACACCGCGTTGGTGGCATAATAGGCTGCAATAAACAACCCGTATGCCCAAGGGTAATTCGTGCGCTTCATTCGATCTGTCCGTCGTTTTCAACGGATACAATCTGCTCCACACGGCGTGTGTGCCGCCCGCCCTCAAACTCATTTTGCAGGAAAGCCAGCACGATCATCTTGGCCAGCTCCACGCCCACCACCCGCGCCCCCATGGCCAGCATGTTGGCGTTGTTGTGCCGCCGCGCCATCATCGCGGAATACGGCTCCGAGCATGTGGCGCAGCGGATGCCCTTTACCTTGTTGGCGGACATGCCGATGCCCACGCCGGTGCCGCAGATAACAATGCCCAAGTCATACTCCCCCCTGGCCACCGCGCGCGCCGCGCGCACGCCATAGATGGGGTAGTCCACGCTGTCCGGCGTCTGGGTGCCCAAGTCGGCCACCTCATGTCCAAGTCCCTCCAGCAGCGCGACAAGCTCACGCTTTAGCTCCAACCCGGTATGGTCATTGGCAATGGCGATTTTCACAGGAAGCCCCCCGCATATTGATGCTTTATGGTAGCATGCAGGCGGGAGAGCGTCAATTCATGCTACGAGAAATCGTAAGATGATACTGTTTTACATCAATATTACTCAAAATCACCCAACCTACCCATAAGTGTAGGTTGATTCAACAGCCAAAAATGGTATATTTTATATGGTTACATCATCATATTCCTTTGTGCCCGAAACAATACTGCACTGCCACATCACAAACCCCAAAGAGGAGGCTGTTCCATGAAAAAACTGGTGCTTATCCTGATTGCTGTCCTGATCGTGCTCCCTCTGCCCGGCCTTACCTATGTCGCGCCGGAATTTGTATCCGACAAACATCTGCCGGACGCCATGCAGGGCGTATACTATTCCACAAGAATCAAGGCCAGCGGTTCCAACCCCATCACCCTTTCCTTTGAGCCGGGCGACTATACAGCCCATAGCTTTCCCCAGGGGCTCACCATGGACAAGGAAGGGCTGATCTATGGTACGCCGCAAAAAGCGGGCAACTACTCATTTGTGGTGAAGGCGGAAGACAAGGCTTTCCCTGCGCATACCACCAGCATCTTCTACCTGACGGTCAAGCCCTTTGACGAAAACGCGCTGAAAGCAGGCGGCACCAATGCCCAAGTAATTGGCTCAGGCGCAGATGACCTGACAGGCGTTGCCAACGCGCCAAACGGCGGGAAGGCAGCCATGGGGAAAGGATTCCTGTTTTTTGTTGACAGCAAAGGCTATCTGATGCAGTCCACAGACCCTTTCCGAAAGGCGGAAAGGTCGTACGGTGCGGTGGAATACGACTGTCTGGACACCTTGGGAAATGACCTATACTATTTTCATCATTATCTGGAAACGGTAAAGCAGAAGTCGACCCCGCTAACCCATAAAACCACCCCCAAAAAACAGTATGTCACCCGGATTGTGCAGGATTCCATCAATCAAAAAGGCCGTAACACCCTGGTGACGCTGAAGAAAAGGATCAGCAACCTGTCGGTAACCAATGAGATTGTCCTGTATATCCAGGACGGGCTCCTAAAGCGGGCAGCCCTTGCAAACGGCAAGGAAAGCAGCATGCGGGCCTATGCGGGCGGAGGGGAGATACAGGCGGCCAGCGCGTTTCCCTATAACGGCTATGCCTATTTCACCGGGCAAAATGACGGGTCTCTACCGCATGCCCCTGGACGGACAGGTGGCGGAGCCGCTGAGCCCCGGCCGGGTAACCGCCTATACAACGGCGCTCTTTCAGGGCGCGCCAACCCTGTTCTATGCAGACGCATCGCAGCAGCTTTTCCACGCAGGGCTGGACGGAACCTCTCCCCAGGCGCTGGAGGGGCTGAAAGCGGGCGCGCTCAATGCGGATAACACCTATGTCTATTTTACCAATGCATTGGACAACAACAGGGTGTACCGCTTGGAGCCGGACAGCGGGGTGGCGGTGCCGCTGAGTGAATCGCCTGCCAAAAACATCTATGTATTTGAAACTCACATCGCCTTTGAGCCGCAAAGCGGCAGCGCCGTAATCATTCTGCCCAAAGAAGGTGGGAGCGAAGCGCGGCTTAATCGGTAATAAGGAAACGTTCGATAATATGAAGGAGGAACCATGAACAAAAACACAACAAGGTTGCTTGCGCTGCTGCTGGTGGCGCTGCTCGTCCTGCCCTGGAGCGCCCTGGCGGGGGATCCCTGGGCCAATGTGCGCTGGAAGGTCAATATAAGCCATGATTTGAACGGCGGGCAGTGGCCGGCCGGCAAAAGCATCTATCCCCGCACCATAGAGGCAAAACCAAAGGAATCCATGTCTCCCTCTGCGTTGGAGCCAGAGCGGAGCATCATCCCCGTGAAGGCGGGCGCTGATTTCCGGGGCTGGAGCGTGCTGTTTACCAGCGCTGCGGACGGAAAGGTGATTTATGACGGTGGGGACGAGGTCTGGGATTAAACCATCCTTTTGACTATTATACCGGCAACCCCCTGGTGATGAACTGCCGGATGACCGCCCGCTGGCGTGTGGCGGCCAAGCCGGTCATTGATGTCTGGACAGTGCATGTCAGCCATGACCTGAGGGGCGGCTCCTGGCCCGATGGGCTGGCCCTGTCGCCCCACACCATCACCGCCCCAACCGGACAGTCCATGCCCATCAATGGCCTGGAAGGGGAGATGCTTGTAAAACCTTTCCGGGCGGAATCCGTCTTCCTGGGGTGGAGTGTGCTGTTCACCGATGCCGGCAACGGAAACATCGTCCATGACGGGCGGTCATATATTTGGGATTTGAGCAAGCCCTTTGACTATTATCCGGATAACCCGCGGGTGATGAACTGCCTGATGATCGCCAACTGGCAGTCGGCACAATCGGGCGGAAGCAGCTTCCTGCCCCAGGAAACACTGCCCGATGGGCGTGTGCTGACCTGGCCTTTTGAGATTGGTACGGAGCCGCTGCCCGAAATCCCGCCCCCCAGCGACCAGTTGATTGCAGGCACCACCTGGCTTACCAATGCCTTGATTTGCGGCATTGACGAAGGCACGAAGGTGCCGGTATATGCTTTCCCGGCCTACAATGGCCCCATCATGGACTGGGTAGGGCTTGATGACAGGATGGATTACGGCATGTTCCTTGTGTTTGGCGATACGGTATGGGCGATGCTGTATAACCCCAGGTGGGTCGAAAACGCAGGCCTTGGTTTCTTGAGCGCGGATGCGGTTGAATTCCCGGGCTGTGAGGAATAAATGAAAAGAATAAGAGGGGAGAGTGGCATGAAACGTTTGTTGATTTTCTTTCTGTCATTGCTGTTTGTAACCCAGCCCCTGACGGGTTTGGCTTCCCAAACTCCTCAGGGCGTCGTGGATGCCCAAGCGGCCAAGGAGAGTTTTGCCGGGACATGGTATCAGACGGATTACCAGGGAGAAGCCTGGGAAATTGAGCTCAACGCGGACGGCACCGGCACCATGCGCAACCCGCATCAGGAAATTCCCCTGACCTGGGAAGCTCATTTCCTGGCCCCGGACATGGGCATCGAAATCGAAATAAAAGCTGATTTTGGCGATGGACAGATGACGGTTCTCGATATCATGTTCTTCAAAGATGGCGTGCTGGAAAGCTCAGACGGGCGCAAATTCGACCGAGGCGTGCCGGATATTGTGTTTTTGGAGCCCTATGAACCGGCGCAGTTTGCGCCAAGGAGCGCCTTTGACGGCGTCTGGGAAATGACCGGAGGGATTGTGACGCTGGCCGAACCGCCTATGTCGATGGAGATTGAGCTGGCGGAATTGGGGCTGAAACCGCCCGTTTATATCGGCATTAAGGACGGGCGCATTATTACCTCAAACCAGGGAGGCAGCATCACAGCGGACCCGGGTGTAATCAGCCAGTATGCTGGAAACGCCATCTATGCCGGCCGGGTAGAATTAGGCATCACGGCCGTCCTGTACTATGTGGGTAAGGATGCAATCCATGTGAAATACGCCGGGCAGCATCGGGGAGAGGCCGGTGTGGACGTAACCTTTACAATGTACAAGACGGACATGGAAAGCGTCCCTGCGCGCGATGAAGTCTGGGAAAATTTCCCCTGGGATCCGTACTATTTTGGTCCGCAAACCCCATAAAGAGATGCCGGAAACGCCAACCGCCATGCTGCTTAAAACGGCATGGCGGTTGCTAATTTCAGGATATCCATTCCTTAGAGACGCCGCAGCCATTAAACGCTGCTCGTTCCTTGCCATTGCGCGGCTGGCACGGTATAATTCCAGTAATGTGATCAAGCAAAATGTGACAAGGGAGGGCTTATCATGAAAGACAAAGCTATATTGGCAAGCTATGAGCGCGCGAAGGATGTGTACGCCGGGCTGGGTGTGGACACCGAAAAGGCCATGGCGTTCTTCCAGACCATTCCGGTATCGCTGCACAACTGGCAGGCCGACGATGTGCGGGGGTTTGAGGGTTCCGAGGGTATCCACAGCGAAAATGTGGTGACGGGCAATTATCCCGGGCGCGCCACCAATGGCGATCAGATGCGCCAGGACTATGAGATGGCCTTTAAATACTCGCCGGCCAAGCATAAAGTCAACCTGCACTGCATGTATGCAGAGCCCAAACACGCCAAGGAGCGCTGCGACCTGGACACCGAGGACTTCCGCACATGGATTGACTGGTGCAAGGCAAACGGCTACGGCATGGACTTCAACGTGTCCTACTTTACCCACCGCATGATGAAGGACGGCTGCTCGCTGGCCTCGCCGGACAAGGCCGTGCGCGATTACTGGATCAAGTGCGGCATCGGGGGCCGTAAAATCGCCGCTGATATGGGGCGCGAACTGGGGCAGCTGTGCGTCAACAACACTTGGGTGCCCGATGGCACCAAGGACCTGCCCGCTGACCGCGCAGCCTGGCGTGCGCGGCTGACCGAATCGCTGAATATCATCTTAGAAAAGCCCTATGACCGCAAGCATATGTGCGACACGTTAGAGGGCAAGGTGTTTGGCATCGGCTCCGAGGCGTTCGTGGTGGGTTCGCACGATTACTACTTGGCCTATGCCATCAAAAACGGCGTGGGCGTTACCATCGATACCGGCCACTACCACCCGCAGGAAAGCGCGGCGGACAAAATCACGGCGGTGTACCCATTCTTGGATTATGTGCTGCTGCACTTAACGCGCGGCGTGCGCTGGGACAGCGACCATGTGCTCATCCAGGATGACCCGCTGCGCGACATGCTGCTGGAAATCAAGCGCGCCGACCTGCTGGGCAAGAACATCGGCATTGGTCTCGACTTCTTTGACGCCACCATCAACCGCACGGCGGCGTGGATTATCGGTCTGCGTGCGCTGGGCAAGACCATGCTGGCCGCCATCTTAGAGCCCAGCCATCTGCTCAAACAAGCGGAGGAAAACGATGACAAAACCGGTCGCCTGGCCATGATGGACGAATTCCGTGATTTGCCCAGCAACGCGGTGTGGGATTATCTGTGCCTGACCACCGGCAAGGGCGTGGGCCTGACCTGGCTGGACGATGTGCGCCGCTACGAGAAGGAAGTACAGTTGAAGCGCTGATCACTGAAACATAATCGACACCTCCCCAGACACGTACTTGGGGAGGTGTTGTTGTTGACATGGTATGCCTTGGCTTGTTCTGGTGCAATTCTGATATAATGGTGTATAGAAAAACACAGGAGGAACACATTGGCACAGCATGCGGCGCACGTACATCCCTTTGAACCGGTGTGGGACAGGCATTGCCGGGTGCTGGTGCTGGGCAGTTTTCCTTCGGTGCTGTCCCGCCAGAATGCCTTTTATTATGGCAACCCACGCAACCGTTTCTGGCAGGTGCTGGGCAGGGTGTGGGGGGAGGATGTGCCGGACGATATTGCGGGACGAAAGCAGTGGCTGCTGGCGCATCACATTGCGCTGTGGGATGCACTGCAGGCCTGCGAAATTCGCGGTTCGGCCGATGCCGCCATCCGGCAGGCGGTGCCGCAGGATTTGACACCGTTGATAGAAAACAGCCGCATCGGGCATGTGTTTTTGAATGGCCGCACTGCGGCGCGGTATGCCCAGCCGCAGGCCGAACGGGCGGGGCTTCCGTTTACCGTGCTGCCGTCCACCAGCCCGGCCAATGCGGCCTGGGATGCGGACAGGCTGACAGAGGCCTGGCGCGTGGTGCGTCAGGCTGTGGAGCAAAGAGAAACAGTATGAACATACAGAAGTTTTTGTCCGTGTTGCTGATTTTATAACTACGCTATATGAATACAAAACACCGGGGACGCTCAAACAAGCGGCCCCGGTACGTTTCTGTGCTACACGCGCAGACGGTAGTTGTAGATGATGCCGCCGGAGGGGCTTTCGTGGCAGAAAGCCTCGAATCCGCGGCGGGTCAGTTCGGGATCCGGACGCTTGCGCTGGAACTCATCATCGCCGTTGCAGATGATCAGCCAGCCGCCGGGTTTGGTTACACGGCGCATCTCGGCCAGCTCACTCTCATAGTCATCTCCCACCACATGGCCTGACAGCACGGCGTCAAAGGTTGCGTCCTCATAGGGCAGGCAGGTGACGGTGCCGTCCAGCACCTTCATGTTTGTGATGTTGTAAACAATCTGGTCGCGCATATACTCGCGCAGGCGGTCACAGGGTTCGCTGGCGTACACGCGCAAGGCGTCCCGGGCGGCGGCAAAGGCCAGGCGGCCGGTGCCCGCGCCCACATCCAGCACCACCATGCCGGTGAGGTCAATCAACTCATCCAGCCATTTGCGATCCCAATCGGCGATGTAGTTTACCTGCTCCATCACCTCTGGCCAGGCATAGACGACAAAGGTTTCGTGGTATCCAAGAAAGTCGGTTTCCGCCTGACGGGCGGCCTGGTCGTCCAGGTCGTGCGGCACCAGCGCCAGCGCTGCATCCACATAGGAAGCGCACTCCGGCGCTTTGTGGCGGCAGAAATCCGCCACATAAGGATAGCGCCACAGAGCCCTGCCCACCAAAGACTGATAGGCCATGTGATCCTTTTCGTTTGGCTGGTTGTTGAACAGATAGCGCAACACCCATCGGTCAAAGTACAGCAGGGTGTCCATGGTATAGTTTTCGGGACTTATCCAGTTGTATGACATATGTCCTCCGTTTTCGTGTGAGAGGACACACCCGCCTGATGGCAAAACAGCCTATATCAGGCTGAGGTCATCCTCCCTGTGATAATGTGTTCCATTGATTGAATCTGCCTCATGTAAAACACCCCTTTCCCGTAGCTTGACCTATCGTAATGCCCATGCTGCGGCATGTCAATCGCACATAAAACAAAGCCCAGCTTTCATCGCCGGGACTTTGTTTGCAGTCTGCCAGGCATAATGCCTGTTTATGTGCTTGGTTGCTAACCGATGTTCCTCTTACCTCTCCACCCGCCCGGAACCCGATCCCTTGGCCAGCGCCTGCACTTCGGCTACCGTCACGCGGTTGTAGTCGCCGTGGATGGTGTGCTTCAGGCACGAGGCCGCCACGGCAAACTCCAGCGCTTGCTGCGGACCGTCCAGGTGGTTCAGGCCGTAGATCAGGCCGCCGGCGAAGCTGTCGCCGCCGCCCACGCGGTCTACGATGTCGGTGATGTCATACCGGCGGCTGACGTAGAAGCCGTCGCGCGTGGTCAGGCAGGCGCTCCAGCCATTGTGATCGGCGGAGTAGCTTTCGCGCATGGTGATGGCTACCTTGGATACATTGGGGTAGGTGTTCATCAACAACTTAGCCGTGCGCTGATATTGCGCGGCGTCCAGCTCACCCTTTTCCACGGCGTGCACGCTGTCGGCGTGCAGCCCCAGCGATTTCTGGCAGTCCTCCTCGTTGGCGACGATGACATCGGTGTGCTTGACCAGCTCCGGCATCACCTGCTGTGCGGTTTTGCCGTATTTCCACAGGTTTTTGCGGAAGTTCAGGTCGCAACTGACGGTAACGCCGTGCTTTTGCGCGGCCTTTACGGCCTCAATGGCTACATCGGCGGCGCTTTGGGAGATGGCCGGCGTGATGCCGGTGATGTGGAACCATCCGGCGTTTTCAAACACCTTGTCCCAGGGGATGTCGCCGGGCTTGGCCTGCGAAATGGCGCTGCCTTCACGGTCATACACCACCTTGCTGGGGCGCTGCACGGCGCCGGTTTCTAAGAAATAGATGCCCATGCGACCGGGTGCACGCTGAACGTGGCGCGTGTCCACGCCCAAGCCGCGCAGCTCGCGCAGGCAGGCATCGGTCAACACATTGTCGGGCAGCAGCGTGACAAACGCGCTGTCCACCCCATAGTTGGCCAGCGATACGGCCACGTTGGCCTCGCCTCCGCCAAAGGTGGCTTCCAAGGTGGGCGTCTGCAGCAGACGCTCCACGCCGGGGGATTTGAGGCGCAGCATGACCTCGCCAAAGGTGACTACTTGTTTCAAGCGTATGCCTCCTTACTTCTGGATCAGATGAAATGCGAAGCCTGCCATCTCATCCTGTACATAGATAAACGTCAGCTTGTCGTCCGCTCCTCTGCGCGCGGTGCTGTCGTCAAAGACAAACCCGCGTTTTTCCAGGTGCCATTTGGCGCGTTCCACGTTGGGGGTGCCGATGGCTACATGCCCGTGGGTACCGCGGCCTGGCGCTTTCATCAGTTCAATCCCGGTGCCCACAAAGTAGTTGGTGCCCTCCTTGATGGGCCAGTGGAACAGCTGCGACAGGCGGTCGGCCGCCGTTTTCGCTGCCTGCGCATCGGGGTTGTTGATGCCGATGTGCACGATGTTGAAGCCTAACATCAGGTCAACGGCCTGGGCGGCCAATGCCTGGATTTTGCCCCAGTCCTTTGCGCCCACCGCATCCTGCGGCACCATCCAGCTGCCCCCGCAGGCCAGTACCTTGGGAAAGTTCAGGTAATCCATCAGGTTGTTGGCGTTCACGCCGCCGGTGGGCACATAGTGCATCTGCGGGTAGGGGCCGGCCAGCGCCTTGATGGTGGCAATGCCGCCCAGCGCACCGGCGGGGAATATTTTAACGGCGGACAGGCCCATTTCTAGCGCCTGCTCGATGTCGCTGGGCGACGAACAGCCGGGCAAAATGGGATAGCCCTTATCTAAGCAGTGCCTGACCACGCGCGGGTTAAATCCTGGCGATACGATATATCGCGCGCCCGCGGCCCAGGCGCGGTCGGCCTGTTCCGGGGTGAGCACGGTGCCGGCGCCCAACAATACGTCGGGCACCTGCTCGTGCACCAGCCGGATGGCTTCCTCGGCGGCTGCGGTGCGGAATGTGATTTCCGCCACCGGCAGCCCGCCGTCCTGCAGCACCTTGCACAGCGGCACGGCGTCCTGGGCATCATTGACTTTAATGACCGGTATCAGCCCGGCCAGTGCCAATTGATCCAACATGTGAAGCCCTCCCCGTTACGGCTGCTTGCCGATGTAGGCTAAGATGCCGCCGTCCACATACAGGATGTGGCCGTTGACAAAGTCGCTGGCGCGGCTGGCCAAAAACACCGTGGGCCCCATCAGGTCCTGAGTGGTGCCCCAGCGCGCGGCCGGCGTCTTGGAGATGATGAACTGGTCAAACGGATGGCGGCTGCCATCGGCCTGCTTTTCGCGCAGCGGCGCGGTCTGTGGCGTTTCGATGTAGCCCGGGCCGATGCCGTTGCACTGGATGTTGTGCTCGCCATATTCCGAGCAGATGTTGCGCGTAAGCATCTTCAGGCCGCCCTTGGCCGCTGCATACGCCGACACCGTCTCACGGCCCAGCTCGCTCATCATGGAGCATACGTTGATGATCTTGCCTGCGCCCTTTTTGATCATCGCGGGGATGACGGCCTTGGCGCAGATGAACGGGCCGTTCAGGTCTACATCAATGACCTTGCGGAAGTCCTCGGCGCTCATCTCGTGCATGGGGATGCGCTTGATGATGCCGGCGTTGTTGACCAGAATGTCAATGACGCCTACGTCCTTTTCAATCTGGGCTACCAGCGCCTGCACCGCTTTTTCATCGGTGACGTCGCATACATAGCCGCGGGCGGGGATGCCGTCCTGCTTGTAGCTGGCCAGGCCTTTGTCCACCAGCTCCTGGTTCAGGTCGTTAAACACGATGGTGGCCCCTGCCTTGTGCAGGGCGGTGGCCATGGCATACCCGATGCCATAGCTGCCGCCGGTGACCAGCGCTACCTTGCCGGTCAGGGAAAATGCATTCATATCAAACATGTGCCGCTCCTTATTTCAAGTCCGTCGTGGCGATAACGTCCATGTCATCAAAGGCCTGGTTTTCGCCGCCCATGGCCCAGATGAAGGTGTAGCTGCCCGTGCCGGCGCCGGCGTGGATGGACCAGCTGGGGCCGATGATGGCCTGCTCGTTCTGCATCACGACATGGCGGGTTTCCTGCGGCTGGCCCATCATGTGGAACACCACGTTGTCCTTGGGCACCTCAAAGTAGAAGTACACTTCCATGCGGCGCTCATGCGTGTGGGCGGGCATGGTGTTCCATACGCTGCCGGGCTCCAGCACCGTCATGCCCATGGACAGCTGGCAGGTTTCCAGCACGTCGGGATGGATGAACTGGTTGATGACGCGCTTGTTGCTGGTTTCCAGGCTGCCCATCGGCTTCTTGGCGGCGTCTTCGATCTTGAGCAGCTTGGTCTCGTAGCTGCGGTGCGCAGGTGCGGATACCATGTAGTACTTGGCCGGGTTGTCGGCGTGAAGGCTTGCAAACTGCACGTCCTTGGCGCCGCGGGTGATGTACAGGCAATCCTTGAAATCCAGAGGATATTCGGTGCCGTCCACCGTGATGGTGCCGGGGCCGCCCACGTTGAAGATGCCCACTTCGCGACGCTCCAGGAAGTAATCGGTGCCAAAGTTGGCCCATACGTCAATGCCCTGGTCGATGGACACCTTGCCCTTGACAGGCATAGCGCCCAGCGTCACCATGCGGTCCACATGGCTGTATACGCAGTGCAGCGTATCCGGGGTAAACAGCGTTTCAATCAGGAATTCCTTGCGGGTTTCCTCGGTGGTGTAGCGCTTGAAATCGTTCGGGTGGCAGGAATAGCGAATGTCCATGATGTTCCTCCTTATATTTTGGTTTTCTTGGGTGACAGTTTGTAATCGCCTTTGCAGGCGGTCAGGTGTGTGCGCATGGTTTCGCGCGCGGCTTCGCCGTCGCCGCTGGCCAGCGCTTCAATGATGCGCCCGTGGAATTGAATGCCCCGTGCGCTGCCCTGGGGGGACAGTATTGCAGGCTCAATCAACGCGCAGAACAAATCCTTGATGGCGGTCAGGATGTAGGCAATCAGCCGGTTGCCCGACAGGTTGGCGATGGCCAGATGGAAGGCAAAGTCGTTTTCCACGCGCGCGGCATGGTCGGCCTTGTCCCGCTGCGTGTCCTCCAGCAGCGCGCGCAGGCCGTCCAAATCCTCCTGCGTGACGCGCTCGGCCGCCATCTGGCAGGCCGCAGGCTCCAAGATCAGGCGCAGCTCGTACACCTGCCGGGGGTCAACGCGCTCCATCGTCATCACGCGGGAGAGCATCTTGGCCAGCGATTGGGCGCCGGGCTTTTCCACAAAGACGCCCTCGCCGTTGCGCACAGTGACCAATTGCCGCTCCTTGAGCAGCTTGAGCGCCTCGCGTACCACCGGGCGGCTGACCGAAAAACCGTGGGCCAACTCCTGCTCGGAGGGCAGCTTGGTGCCCACTGTGTCCGGGTGGCTCAAAATCTGCTGTTCTAAGCGGTCGGCCACCTGCTCATACAGGTGCGCGCCTTCCAGCGCCGTGGGCATGGGAAATCCTTTCATCACAGGAAATCCTTGCGCGCAGGGCTGAATACGTCTATCAGGCGTCCCGCTTCCAAGCACACCGTGCCATGCTTCACATTGGGCGCAAAGCAAATGGTATCGCCGGGGCCCACTTCGCGCGTCTCTCCATCGTTGGAGAAACGGAAGCGCCCCTCCAGAATATAGGTTTGCTGCTCGTGCGGGTGCGTATGCTCGCTGCCCACAGCATCTTTGTTGAATTTGATCTCTACCATCATCAGGTTGTCCGTGTGGGTGCGCACCCGCCGGAACACGCCCGGATCTACCTCTTGAAACGCGGCCTCATCGGCCATATGAAACTTCGCCATGCGTTCCCTCCTCTCTGTTTGTTTTGCCTTAGGTGTAAGGCTGTCTTACAGGTAGGATAGCATAGAGTGGGGGAAATTGCAAGGATAAGGCAGGGGGGGACTGTGCAGGACGAAAGGAAATCCCCTGCACAGGCGCACCTGTGCAGCATAGCGGATTCAAATGGCTGACCTCAACGATGCGAATGTTGTGCGCCCACAGATCTTACCAACGCATCCCATCAGAAGCCCAGCGATTCCGAAGTGTTTTTAAGAATGGTATATTGATTGTGGCAAACTGACCTTTGCGTGTTCTTTCTTTCACTCACTTAGGTACTGTTTGACCAGTGGTATAACGGATGCTATCATCCTGACGGTGTTTCCAACTTTTAAAACTGGAGTATCTATTTATTGCTTAAGTAAAATAATTATAAGGTCTTCAAATAAGAGTTTCTTTTTGAATTTCGGCTATCTTGATGTTTTTTGTTAGGACATCTACGTATTGTATGGTATAGAGTTTTCCTTGTGTTTCTATTTGAAAAACATTTGAATAAACTCCTTTTAATACTGCTTCTTGATTTGTAATCCTTACTTTTGGGCGGTTTATAGAAACATCTATATGAATTGTCGGATTCATGTGGAAAAGCCTTTGAATTCTGCGCTTAATTTCATTCACAGCAGTCATGATCAATATCTCCTGTATTTCAAAAACAAAAGTCGCCCGAAAAAATTCAATCGGGCGACCTTTTTTTAATTGAAGTATTCAGAAACATCGGTTTTTACGTTGTATTGCTTTCTAACGCGGACAACGAGAGAACCGTCTTCCTGCTCGGCTACATCATCAATCTGATGTTTGATTTTTGAGCGTTCGAGAGTAGCCTTGTAATACTCGAACTCATCGCGATTATTTTTAAGCACCTCTTCTTTGTTGAACCCACATTCGGGCTTCTGAGAAAAAACCAGAGTTTGAAAGATACACGCCGATTTTACACGTTTCACGAAAACACCTCCTTTCGGCATCATACATTACGGCAGAAATATGTGCCCCATAATGCAGAGAGGTGTATCGAGCAACTTAACAAAAGATGATATTACGGCTGCCGCCGAAATACTGGCTGAATGCCCCTCGTGGTAGCTTTTGCTACATAATAATGATAACAAAATTTTTTGCAAATTTCATGTTCCCAAACAGGCGAGTTGTTGGAACTTTTAAAGATTTTTTTCGATTGGTCATTAACGAATATGATTTTCGGTTTGTGTTGTTAGAGTCCAACAAGCAAATACCTCATCACCAAACATATGGCACTTCCAAGGATATTCGACCGCAGTTGTAACACGCGAAATATACGTGGTAGAGAGGAAATACCCCGTGGAAACCAAAAGATGATAAAGGACATCCTGCATGAGACCATCATAAATGATTTGCGGTAGATGAAAACGGAACTAATAATCAATGGAAATGTAGACATTCCGGTTACCAAGATTGATCGAGAAAATGCAATAGCAGCCTGCAAGATACTGGTGATGCTTAATGACAAGCGGACAGCTGTTGAGACATGTTTTAAGTGTTTTCTCTTGGTCAATTAACCTGATTGTTAAACCATAATTTTTCTCACACGTTTTGTAAAATGATTGGAGAAGTTTTCAGTACTCCGTTGCCTGGGGGACATGCAGCCGACTGTTGCTACACATACAGGATGCTAATTCATGAGCAGCCTGCACCATCCTGCGGTGCACATAATATTTACCCCCTTTCTGATTGACATTGCTGTACAACCCAAGGAGGTAAATACATGGCATATGGTGGAAGCAAAACGAAGAACTTTACCCCAACCTAGACAACGGATTCTGCCGGTGCGCTTCTTCCATGACGGCGATTTGACGGCGCACCTGCTGCGGCGTGACCACCAGCGGGGTGCCCTGCGTCAGGTGGTTATACACGGTGTCATACAGGCGGCCGGTGGCCAGCGTGAAGGTGGACGCATCGCCAATGTGCCAGGATTGCTCATACCAGAACAGCTTCTCGGAGCAATACAGCGGGGTGAAAGCCTCATCCCGCAGCGGTGTGCGGATCAGCTTCTGCTGGGGTGCATCGGCAGGCAAGAAATAGCGCCAGTCAATCTGCGTCATGTTGCCCTTCAGGCCGCCCTGTGTGCCCATCAGCCGGTAGGTGAACGTGGGATACGCATCGCAGGAGGAAATTTCCACATCGGTCACCGGGCGGTCGGGTGCGGTGAGGATGAGCTTGACATAGTCCTCGGCGTCGCCAAAGGTGTTGGCGCGGTCCATTTTGCAAAATACCTGCGGCTCCACATCGCCCAAGTTCATCAGGTCCAGCGCCTGATCCACCGGGTGCGGGCCGGTGTTGTACAGGTTGCCGCCGCCATATTCCTGGCAGCACTGCCAATCCCACCGGCGGGCAAAGCCGTTAAACTGAACGCTGATTTGCACCAGCCGCCCCAGCACGCCGGACGCGATGACGGATTTGACCTGCTCAAAGTACGGGGCAAAGCGCGATTGCTGGAAGATGGCTAACATGCGGCCGTGCTTTTCGGCCAGCGCGATCATGTCGTCCACCTGCTGCGCGGTCTGCGCGAAGGGCTTTTCGGTCAGCACGTGGAAACCGTGGCGGATGAGGTCGGTCGTGATGGGCACGTGCAGGTGGCTGGGCGTGGCGTTGACCACAAAGTCAATGTCCGTTGCGCCAAACAGCTCGGTATAATCGGCATGCACCGCGCAGCCGAACATGTTCTTGGCGATGTCCCGGCGCTCGGGGATGGGCTCTACCACGTGGGTAACCTTGTACTTGTGCGGTACGGTTATCAGATAGTCCCCGTGGATGCTGCGGCCGCTGCGGCCCTGGCCTAAGATGGCAACGTTGAGTTGTTTCATGGCAGTTCCTTTCATGTATGTATTGTATAGGTAGCCTACAACAGATTGCGGATGGATGCAATGGTGCCGCTGCGGGTAAAGGGGTCGCTTAATGCAAACGGCTCGCCATGCCGGTCAAACAGGCGCGCGTTTTGTGCGGCATCTATGCGCTTGAAGCGGATGGCCACCTCCAGCGGCTCCGCAAACGTAAATGGCTGCATGGTGTCCAGCCGCTCGCAGGCCGCGGTGACGCCCTTGTAGATGTCATCGCACACGCGCTTGGGATGCTTGGACAGGGCGGAGTTGTGCGACAGGCTGCGCTTGGTGATGACCGTTTCAGCCCAGGGGAAGGCGGCCTTGGCCTGCGACACCGTGATATCATCGGAGGCGGCAAAGATAACGGGCACACCGTACTGCCCGGCATAGGCGGCGTCGATCTCCATCTCGCCCACTTCCACGCCGTTGATGGTGTAGCTTTGGTATGTCATGCTGGAATAGGTGTGCGCCATCACGGCTTTGGCCGTGTTGTCGCGGCTGTGATAGCCGATGAACAGCACGCCGCCGAAGGAATCGTCTACCGTTGGCAGGCGCTCCCGGTGCCCGGAGCCCAGCAGGATGTCGCAGCGGATGTCCAGCTGCATATAGTCCAAGTTGATGCCGCTGTGATGATAGTCACATACGATGACCTGCGTGGCCCCGGCGTTAAACAGCGCGCGCGCCGCGGCGTCCGCCTCGCGCGTGGCCTGCTGCTGCACAAAGGCGTAGTTGTCGCTGTCGTTCAGCGTGCCGCCCGGCTTGCCCACCGCGCAGGCCACACCCTCACAATCCACTGCAACCATGAAGCGTGTTTTTTTCATACTATGTTCTCCCTGTAGCCCGCGCATGACGGGATTATATATCCTATTATACGATATATTTGGCGCGTTGTGCGCAGAAAAACAACATTTTATGCTACAATAATAAAAAACATCATGGGGGAACATACAATGATCAAGGAACTCAACCACGTGGGCCTGCGCATGCTGGATTTGGACAAGGGGCTGCATCTGTACCGCGACACGCTGGGCGGGCAGGTTATCTTGAATGCCCTGTCGCTGGACGGCAAGGGACACATTATCTATGTACAGATGGGCAACACCGTGATCGAGCTGATTTTAACACGGGACGCCGCCGCCCAAGGCTATGCGCATCTGGCATTTTTGCTCAAGGGCAAGGATTTGGATGCCATGTACGAAAAACTGTTAGGGCAGGGCTATGCGTTCAGCATGGCGCCCAAGCTGGCGGGCACGGGCAACGGCCGCCTGGCGTTTTTTGACAATGGCGCGGGCCTGACGCTGGAACTGGTGGAGCGCACCGAGGACATCCGCCGCACGCCGTTTGCCACCGAGGCCTTTCAGAAACTGGACCACATCACCGTGTGCGTCCCGGCCGACCATCAAGCCGATACCGCGCGCATTTTTGTGCAGGAGCTGGGCTTTGTACGGGAAAATGACCGCAGATTCCGGCTGGGCGATGATGTGATCGAGATGGAGGACATGGCCCCTGGCCGCGGCACGCTGGACAACCTAGTGTTTCATATTAAGGACGCCGCCGCCACCGAAGCGCTGCTGCGCCAAAATGGATATGCTCCCGTGCGCCAGGGCAACGCACTTGCTTTGACCGGCCCGGCGGAGGAAAAGTTAGTGTTTGTGCAGGAATAGTAATTACAAGTGGATGCATATATAAAAACGAAGCAAAACAAAGTTTTGATGGTGCCAACGCTCCATTAAACTCTGTGATATACAAAACCGGACGTGGCGAACCAATCGCAGCGTCCGGTATCTGTTATAGTCTATTCGATATAGCCTTTCACCTGGCGGCTGTCTGCAACCCGGTCAGCAGCGCCATGCTCTTAGCGTCCAGCGCTTTCAGGCTCTTTGTCGGTGCAATTTTTGTCAGGCAAAAGTCAACATCGCAACGCACGGAACGCTGGTATAGGATATCTGCGGCGGCCTGCTGATACTCCTTGCCGGTGATGAAATCCAGGAACAGCTTGGCGTTTTCCTCATTCTGCGTGCCGGTCAGAATACCGGCATAGGATGCGCCCATTGCCGCGCCTTCTGTGGAGTAGACCACATCAATATTAGCTCCGGACATCTGACATTCAATTGCTTTCTCCTCATGGACGATTCCTGCAGCGTACTGGCCTGCGATTACCGCGTTCAATACAAACGAAGGGGCGGATGGGGATGTGATGTTGATAGCTCCGGCAAAGTTGGTCACAAAGGCGGTCTGCTCGCTCACCGGAGAGCTCGCAGCGGGATCCATGTACGCCACCCGGCCGGACAGCCGCTCATCCTTCAGCGATTCCCAACCTGTAATATTTACGCCGAGTTGATTGGTCAAATCCCTGTTGACAATCAACGTGCTTACATGCAGCCGGATGGGGGTGAAAACAGCGCTTTCAGCAGCATACCGGTCATGGAAATCCTGGGCGTTGGCCGTTGTATATGCGGTGAACAGATGCTGTAACGATTGGAACGACTCTAAACTGCCGCCCAGCACCAGGCCGCCGGATGCGCCGGCCTCTGCCTGTGCACGGGCAAACACATCCGCGCTGCTGGCGGAAAAAACGTCCACTGTAATGTTGGGATACTTCTCGTTGAACATATCAACCATCAGATCCAACTGCGGGGCAGGCAGGGAAGAGTACAGCATCAGCCTGCCGGAAGCAGGCGCTGAGCCAAGGGCTACAGTGGGAACGAGGGCGGCAAGCAGCATGCTTACAAGCAACATGGTGGCAAAATACTTTTTCATGGGTTCTTCTCCTTGCGTGAATTGCTTGCATTGCAAGCTCTGAATGCATTATAGGAAGCACCCTTGAAAACTGTAAGGATTTTGTCCCTTTCCTTACAAATCCCTTACATGTTGATGAAAACCATTGATATTCCTTGCTTTTCTTGTCTGGAAGCCTGATAAGAGGAACGCCCCAACGGCAAAACTTGACTTTTTCTGCCTACATCAATATACTCATATTGTATCAATAGATTGATACAGTGATACAAGAAAGGCAGCGATTATGACCTATCCGTTCCGGCAGGACATTCCGCTTTACATCCAGCTGGTCAACGCCATTAAACTGCAGTTGGTGGATGGTACCTATCAGGCGGGTGACCGTCTGCCTTCCATTCGCGATCTGGCGGTGGCTTTTTCGGTAACGCCCAACACCTTGCAGCGTGCGCTGCAGCAGTTGGAGGAAGAGGGATTGATATATACCGAACGCACAGCCGGCAAATACGTTACTCCCCAGGCAGACCGCTTGGCTCAACTGCGGCAGGACATCCTTGCCGACAGCGTGCGCACCCTGTTTCATGACATGCTGGGCAAACGTTTCACCCAAGCCGAGATTGAGGCCGCCATCAGAAAGGAACTGACATCCCATGAGGAATGAGTATTCGGTACAGACACAAGCCCTGTGCATGGCCTATCGGGGCAAGGCAGCGCTCAACCAGGTGGATATCGCCATCCAACCAGGTACGGCCGTAGGCATTTTGGGCGCCAATGGCAGCGGCAAGACCACGCTGCTTAAAATTGCGGCAGGAATGCTGCAGGGGTATACAGGCCGAATTGCCATCTGCGGCCAGACCGATACCTGGAAATCAAAACACAATGTATGCCTGCTATCCAGCAATCCGTGGCACAATCCGGGCTGGACGATTGCCCGCACAGCCCAACTGTTTGAAGGATTTTATCCCGGATATAACACAGCGGGTGCTCTGCAGCAGTTGCCAGCGCTGGGCTTATCACAGGGTGATGTGTTGGGGCGGTTGTCGCGCGGCAAGCGTGCGCTGGCGCTGTTTGTGCTGACGTTGGCACGTGATGCCCGCGTGTATTTGCTGGACGAGCCGTTTAGCGGCATTGACATCAAAACACGCCATCTGATGCGTGAACTTTTGATTGATATGATGACCCCGCAGCGTACGTTTTTGATTGCTACGCACGAGCTGGTGGACATGGAAACGCTGTTGGATGAGGTGATTGTGTTTGCACAAGGGCGCGTGGTGCTCCAGGGTCAAACGGATGTGTTGCGGGCACAACATGGCAAGCCGTTGGAACAAATCATCCGGGAGGTGCTGTAATGCTTCGTTCATTGTGGAATCATGAAATGAAAGAAACTGGCCGCCTGTTTGCAGGGTGGGTGGCTCTGGGGTTGATGTGGGTGCTGCTGGCCAGGCTGCAGGTATTACTGCTGACAGATATGCCGTTTGTATATGTAATGTTCTTTGGTGCGATCGGCATCCTGGTATACCGCTATGCGCGCAGCATGCATGGCGCGGAGGCTGGGCTGACGTTTTCAACGAGCTTGTCACCGGAACAGCACATGGGGATACGCTACAGCGCCATGGTGCTATGGGGGTTGCTAAGCACATTTACCGTGTTGGGCATGGTTGCATGGCAGGGGCAAAGCATGGGTCAACTGCTGGCGCAAATCTCCTGGGGCAATCGACTCCTGATATGGGGCATGATGGCGTTTTCTATGTTGCTGACATGTGTTAAGGTATCGGCCAGCGTGACAATGGCTTATCTGATATCCGGCGGGCGCTATCCCGTGCGGTATACACTGGCATGGTTTGCGGTTATCAGCGGTGTGGAGTACCTCTTGCGAGCCGTTGCAAAGGCAATGGGCGAACGCTATTTGCTGGTCACCTCAACGGATGGTGTAATTACCCGTTCTACGCGCATTGTGGCGCACAGCTTTGCTTTTGCGGTTCATGACTTGCTACCCATGTGCCTGTTAATAGCTGCGTGCATTGTGTGTTGTACGCATTTGGTGCGCAGGCGGCTGATTGTGGGGGATTGATTATTCTTAAAACTCCGCCCGGCGGTAGATGCGCATGCTGATGAGCATGGATGCCCCTACCAGCAGCGCAATGCCTAGCACCAGGGCGATAAGGATGCCCCAATTACCTAGCAACGGCATGATGCGTGTAAAGAACGAGGCTAACACCTCGCCGGCTTTGCCCTTGCCCAGGCGGGAGGGCAGGATGAGGATGGCCAGGTAAATAGCCATGCTGGCCCAGGCGCCGTATTTGGCATCCAGGTAGGATAGCGGCATCAGCAGCATATGGTACAGCATGCCCATGGCAGCCAACATCAGCCACAGCATCCACAACGGCAGGCCCAGTGGTACGCCCAAGGCTGTTGCCGCCAGCATCAAAAGGCTTACATACAGTGCAAACAGTATGGCGCACAGCACAACATACAGGTATTTTGCAACGACAATCTGCGTGCGTGTTACGGGCAGGGAGTTGAGCAACATGTTGTTCGGCCGGCTCATGGCTGATGTGCGGGTCATGTTGGATATCAGGTGTGTGTACATCAGGTTGGTGAATAGCGCCATGAACAGTGCGGCCTGCGGCTCTGCTTTCGCGACAAAAACCAGCCCTAAGCCTACCAGCAGCGCGATGATATGCACCCAGCGCGAAACCATCCATTCCTTGCGCAGCAAATTCAGCATCTTTTTTCTCCTTCATACCTGCGGCGGGAAACGCAGCCCCAGCAGCAAAAACAGACCCCAGCCCCCTGCGCTCAGCAGCAGCGTGGCCGGCACGCTCAGCCAGGGCATAAACACAGTTTGGCTAACATCCTGAAAGATGGCAAAATTCATGAACAGGACAATCAGCAAAATGCTGGCAAGGCGCGCTGCCTGCGGCGGCAGCCACAGGCCCAGCACCGTAAGTATGCCTGTCAACAATAGCCCCACCCCCAGCGCCTTGGGCAGCACATCGGCCATAAACCGCTCCGGCCCCACCAGCTGCATAAATGCCACGGCCACCGCGCCGGTAAACAGCACCGCCACAGCCTGATACAAAAACAGCCCGGCCACATGGTCTTTGGCCGTTACGGGGAATTGGGTCAAGCCTGCGCGGATGACCCGTGCATCGCTCCTGGAGTTAAACAGCCCCAGCAGCACATAGGCCACCAGCACCGCTGGGAACGCGCCGCCGTTAAACCCCGGCAGGAAAAACCAAAACAGGAACGGCGCGCCAAAGGTAAGCAGCATCATGCGCAGGTCATACAGCAGCGCTTTCCACTCCCGGATCATTACGTTAACGGCCATGCTGCTCCCCCTTTGTATGAAAGTACATGATGTCCTCTAAAGTGGGCTTTTCCAGCACCAGGCCATCGCTGCGCACCGGGTGATCGGCTAAGCCCTCAAAGCCGTGCTCGTTTACCGATACGCCCACCAGCTCCCGGTGCAGGCTGTCGGTCAGCTCCTCCCGCCCGCCCTTGACCAGCGTATACTGCTCGTACAGGGCGTCTTTTTCCTGGGACAGCACCAACTGCCCCTTGTGGATGAAGGTGATATAGTCCGCCACGCGGTCCAAATCGGAGGTGATGTGCGTGGAGAACAGGATGCTGTTTTCCTCCCGCTGCATAACCTCCAACAAAATATCTAACATTTCGCGGCGAAACACCGGATCCAGCCCGGCTGTCGGCTCGTCCATGATGAGCAGCTCGGCGCCGTGGCTTAACGCCAGCGCCAGCGCATACTTGGTGCGCATGCCCTTGGACAGCGTTTTGATCTTCTGCCTGGGGTTCAGGTCAAACCGGTGGATATAATCCTCGTACAGCGGCTGATTCCACTGCCTGTAAAACGGGCGGATCAGGCTGGTCATGTGTTCGATGCTCAGCTGCTCGTAAAACACCGATTCATCATACACAAAGCCGATGCGCTGCTTGACCTCACGCTCAAAGGCGATGTGATCCTGCCCGAATATGCAGATCTCGCCTGCGTCCGGGCGCAGCAAGTTCATGATTAATTTCAACGTGGTGGTTTTACCCGAACCATTGGGCCCGATGAAGCCCATGATGTACCCCCGGGGCAGGCTGAACGTAAGGTCTTGCAGCGCAAAACTTTTAAATGATTTGCACAGGCCGCGGATGTCCAGTATGTTGTCCATGCTATTCCTCCCATAGAATGCGGAGCATCTGCTCCAATTCTGGATATGTAAGCCCTAACAGCCGCGCTTCGATGAGCGCCTCGGACAGCCGGGCTTCGATGGTGTGCAGGCGCTTTTCGCGCATCAGCGCGGTGTCCTGCGTGGCCACAAAGGATCCCTTGCCCTGCACCGAGTCCACAAAGCGCTCGGCCTCCAGCTCGTCATACGCGCGCTTGGTGGTGATCACCGATATGCGCAGCTCCCGCGCCAGCGAGCGGATGGAGGGCAGCGGATCGCCGGGGTTTATCTCCCCCTTCATGATGGCGTCCTTGATTTGCTCGGCAATCTGTTCCCAGATGGCCTGCTTGCTGTCATTGGACAGCACGATACGCACCAACCTCACCTCGCTGTTCATGAAACATATATACAGTATACACATGTTTGCGTGGGCGTCAAGTATCTATTTGGGAAAAATTTGAAATACAAAACAATAAAAAGAGAGCCGTTTGAGCACGGCTCCCCTTTTCGCTGCTACAGCGGATGGGATGTCATGAAATCACAGATGCATGCCGCCATCTACAATCAAATCCGTCCCTGTGATATAGCGGCCTTCCTCGGAACAAAGCAGAAGCACAGCGCCTGCGCAGTCCTCCGCCTGACCGGCATATCCTGCGGGGATGCGGGCAACAACCTGCTTGCTGTAATCGGGATCCGAAAGCGCACGGGCATTGCGCGGGGTATCAATAACACCGGGGCTCATGTTGTTGACCGTAATACCGTGGGGCGCAAGCTGCTTTGCAAGGTTTATTACAAGGCTCATCTGTGCGCACTTGCTTGCGGCATAAACAGCCATATCCTTATGCGGCTTATACTGTTGCACACTACCGACCGTTACAATCCGGCCCCATTTCTGCGCAATCATATGCGGCGCATACTTCTGGGCAAGCAGGAGCGAGGCGCGTAGATTGGTATGCATCTGCGCGTCAAATTCATCGGCGGTGATTTCGTTCCATGCCTTGCGAAATTGCACAGAGGCGTTCAGCACCAGTATGTCGATGTCCCCGGTCTGCTTGTACAGATTTTCAGCGCAGGCAGGTTGTGAAAGATCCTGTACGGCGGTGCGGATCTTTCCTTTCATAGCAGCGGCACTATCTTCGCACTTTGTACGGCTGGAAGAGCCATGAACAATAACCTCCGCACCATGCGATGCAAGGCACGCGGCAATTGCTTTGCCAATTCCTTGGGTGGAGCCTGTGACCAAAGCGCGTTTTCCCGTGAGATCAAACATCCTAAATGTCTCCTGTATATCAGACGGTAAAGACAAAGCGGTTTTCCTGGATTTTCTTCACATGGAAGGAAATGGGGAACGTATTGCCGCTGACGGTCACCTGCGCCTCATACTCCCCGTAAAAGCCCTTGAATGTGACCTGATCTGCGCCGTCATATCCGCCGTTTGTACGCCACTGACGGTTTATCAGATCGTCCAGCATCCTGTAGGCAGGCTTGGGGGTCATGTCATAGCGTACCAGCGCGCCATGGAAGTAATTTTCTCCGCTGGTCATATCGCCCTGCGGGGCAAAGGCTGCATAGCCATCGACCATATTCCAGTAAACAACTGCTTCCATGTTGCGATGACTAAACCAGATGCTGTACAAATTCCTGATGATTTCCGCCTGCAGTTCCTCGTCCTCCATGCGGCATGAGTAGGCAGGGATTGTGATTTCGGTCACCTGCAGGGGCTTTCCAAAGTCGGCGTACTGATCCATCACACGATAGAGCGTGTGTGGATCATAATGCAGCCGCGTTCTTTCTGCTTCCTCCTCAGCCGGATAAAACATATGGTACTGCATGCCGATAGAATCGATAGAAGCGCCCCTGCTCAGCGCGCGTTCAATTTGCATATAGTAGGCGCTGCGGTTCCAATGATATGCTTCGCCCCAGATAAGATCCGTCGCTTCGTTGATGATAAGCCGGGTGTAGGGCAGATATGTACGCGCATGTTCAAAACTCCACTCTACAATGTCGGGTTCATGGAAGAAGCAGGAATTGTGTCGATGCTCTGCGATACAACGCGACGGCTGAACTTTGTCGCATAGCGTTTCGTTGGTCACCTCCATACTTGGAATCACGTCACGATAACGCTTGGCAATCTCGAAGAAACGTTTGTCAAGATATTTTTTTACAGTTTGCACATCCGCGTCAGGAGAAAGCCACGCCGGGGAAAAATGGTCATAATTCAAGCAATGCACTTTCGGCTCAATGCCATGCTCATTGCAAAATTCAATGCACAAATCAGGCGCTGGACGGCGGTACACCTTGGGGCTATTTTTTGCAAAGCGCGGCTTCCCTTCTTCCGGCTCCAGATCGTTCCAGTAAAAGGGAAGGGTGGCCAGATTGAACAGCTTCGCAAACAAGCGCTTGTATTCTGTATCCTTTTCCTCGGATTCTAAGCTATCTAACATAAAGCAGTTCGCGCCAAAGCGGAAGTCATGGGTCTTCTGCTTTAGCTCCACGTGTACCTGCTCGACGGGTTTCCCTTCCTTATCGACAAACGAAAGCGTGGCGAACCCTTTCCGGTGTGATTCAATGCCGTTTTTGACCCGGTCGTCCATGTACTCCTGGGCGGCCTGGAACGGTTTGAGGATTTCCTTGCGACGATTAGACATCATCATACCTCCTGATTCCTGTTGGTGTTGTGCCATTATTATCACGAAAACGCGCACAGCTCAAAAAGCATAGGCGCTGACCTTGCTACAGGGTGGTTTGCGTATCGTCCGAATCTCCTTCGCGGGCAAGCTGGTATTCCCTGCTCCAGTCCAGATCGCGATAGGGTTCGCCGCGCGGATCGGTACGGATGAACTCCATCAGCAAATCCAGCATTTCCTCCGTCCATGTGGCACGGTCAATCTGGGCGGTCGTAAAACGATTCTGGCTAATCATTTCAAAGCCAAAATCGTCCTTTACATGGGTCTTGGCAGCGCCGTCCACCACATCTGCAACCAAATGGCTGGGAATAAAGAGAACCCCGCCCGGCGCACCGAACACGATATCGCCGGGAAGAACGATGGCACGGCCAATGCGCGTGGCCGAATTGTATCCGGTCATGACCACCTCGCGGATCGGGGTTGGATCAACGCCGCGATAATAGACCTGCACATCCGGCACGGTGAGCATCTGCTCCACATCGCGGACACCGCCCCACACCACCGCCCCGCCGTTTTTGGTGCGCGCCTTAATGGCCGTGGTCAGATTGCCGCCAATGAAGGTTCCCTTATAGATTTTGTCATACATGTCACACACGACCACATCGCGCTCCACCAGCGCATCAATGACCCATTGGTTATAATTGCCCTTGCGGCCTTCTTGTGCACCTATGCCAAACAACACCTCGTGCAGGTCTGGGCGGGTGGGCGCAAAGGTACAGGTTACGGCACGGCCGATGAGCTTTCTGCCATCATCATGCAATAGCTTGAAATCGCCCTCAAACTGATTTTCATATCCCAGCAGATAGATGGGCTTCCAGACTTCTTCGAGCGTCATCTTTTGTAAGGCGACTAAATATTTGTCCTCCACGTAAGGGCGGCCATCGCTCATGCGCGGCCCTTTCCATTGCGTGGTCAACTGGATAATGTCTTCCTTTGCGCTGAAACGCATCTAAACTCACATCCTTTCTTAGCTCCAGATACGGTCATTGGAAAATTCGCGATCCCAAGCCGTGGTTTCTTCCCACATGCCGGGAATGTCGGGATGAATGTGCTTCCTGAGCAGTTCATCATTTAACCCTTCAATGCCCAGACCAGGGCCCTGCGGGACCTGGATAAAGCCGTCCTTTATCAGCGGATCCGGCAATCCGAACACCATGTCCTTCCACCAGGGCACATCAACCGAGTGGTATTCAATCGCCAGCACATTGCGCATAGCCGCCGCAGTGTGCACCGCCGCCATGCAGGCTACCGGGCTTTCAGCCATGTGCACTGCCACAGCCACGCCATTTTCATCGGCGATGTCGCTGATCTTTTTCAATTCAAGCGCGCCGCCGCAGGTGAGAATATCCGGGTGAACAACCGATACGCCGCCGGCCTTGATGAGCTTCTCAAAGCCCTCCTTCAGATAGATATCCTCGCCCGTACAAACGGGGATGGTGGTGGCATTGCGCAGGCGCACGTAGTGATCGGTCAAGTACCAGGGGGCCATATCCTCTATCCAGGCGAGGTTGTATTTTTCCATGCGGCGGGCAAAGCGAATACAAGACTCCAACGTCACATGCCCGAAATGATCGACCGCCAGCGGTACCTCGTAGCCGATGATCTCCCGAACCTCCTTGACGTAATTTTCAAGGAAGTCTATGCCTTTTTCCGTCAGCTGGATGCCTGTAAAAGGATGCGCCGTATGAACGATGGAATAACTCTTTTGATGCTTGACCATATCGGCCGTCACCGAGCCGCCCTGCACGTTGAGAATATGCGGGGCATATTGCTTCATATCGTCAATAAACCCCAGCGGAGCGCTAATGGTACCAGGCTCGTCCATCAGAAGGCCGATGCCCAAATCCATTTTTAAAAAGGTAAAGCCCATTTCCATGCGTCTTTTCAGCGCCAGCCCCATGTCGTGCCCCGTATGATGGCCGTCTACATCCGTGTCGCAGTATACGCGGATGGAATCGCGGAATTTGCCCCCCAGAAGCTGGTACACAGGCACGCCGTAGGCTTTCCCGGCAAGATCCCACAAGGCAATTTCTACGCCGGATACGCCGCCGCCCTGGCGCGAGTGCCCGCCAAACTGCTTGATCTTACGAAAAATGCGGTCGACATCACAGGGGTTTTCACCTAAAAGACGACTTTTCAGCATCAGTGCATAGGTTTTGCTGGATGCATCGCGCACTTCGCCGTACCCCAGCAACCCCTGGTTGGTATACAGTTTCATCAGCGTACAGCGCTTGGGGGCACCATCAATGTCCACAAAGCGCATATCCGTGATTTTAAGATTTCTGGGATCAATGCAACCGTTTCCCACAAAACCCCTCCTTTCACAAACCACAAAACATTATAAGGATATAGAAATGGGAAATAACCATGTATGCTCATTATAGCCCTGGAACCCTGGTTCGGCTATCTAATAATGCCGCAAAACTATCCACTATTTTGATTGTTTATCATAAAGGCACCAAACACATGCTATAATGGAGCTGTTGCATGCAAGAGAAAACAGCTCATCAGCCATTTGTGCAAACAAGGGGGATCCTGTGCAGAATCGTTCCGTTACAGATGCAGATTTTCATTCCGACTCCTATTTATTTACCTGCACGGTTTGCAGCAACGAAAATCGCAACTTGGCCAGCTACTCCTACATCCGCAAGGAAAAAAGTGAAATAAAAAATTTTGTCTCGATGAATCTTCGTATCCTTCGCTCCGTTAAGGGCGTTTGCGACTGGATGGTTGATGGAAAAATTTTGCAAATCGCCCCCGGCGATGTGATGATTTTGAACAATGCATGCAAAAGGAACATCCATAAAATCTATTCGTCCGAAACGGAGTATGAAATGTTTGCTTTTTACCCGTATGTTTTTAGCAAAAACCAGCTTTGGACAGTCTTTTTTACCAGTCAGCATAGGATTCCGTATTCTGATTCGGACAGGTGCAACACGATTCAAACGCTCCTGGACATGCTGCGTGAAGAAATGATCGCTTCCGCAGACAAACCGTATCATGTTGAGAGCATCACCCACACGCTGAATTTATTGGCCATTGCATTTTCGCGGGAGATTGGCCTCCACAATACGCAGGGAGATTCATCGCTGCATCAGATTTTTGAAAGCCTGAATTACATGTCCGAACATTTTTGCGAAAGAATCAGCCTGGAGGAGATGGCCTCGCGTTTCTCCTATACGCCGGAACATTTTTCCCGCATTTTTAAACGCTATATAGGGATATCCCCTTTTCAGTATTTGATAAATTTCCGGTTAGACCATGCGGTTCAGCTGATGCAGCATGAACAAATAACCGTGTTGGACGCTGCATACCGCAGCGGGTTTCAAAATGCTTCCGCTTTCTACAAGGCGTTCAAAAAATACCGGGGAACGACCCCCACACAGTATATGAAGAGCATCGCCTCCCAGATGAATATTGAGGCATAAAAACATTTGCTATCACGCTTTTGAAGGGTGATAGCAAAGTTGGAGCCGGTAGAATATCAGATAAACTGCGTGATATTCTCGTGCGCTTCGTATACCAGGTCATGCCCGCCGGGCATGTGCAGCGTGTGCGCCTGCGCGTCATAGAGCGGCGCATTGGCCATATGCTTTTCCATAAAAGCCTCAAACGCCGCATCATCGGCGCATGGGGCGCAGGCGCAGTACCAGGCTACCTTGCTGTCCGGGCAGCGGTATTCGCTGTTGATCAGCTGGTCGTTGTGCGGCGTGAGCGCGCCGGAGCACCACAGCGCCACCGCGCCCTGGCGCGCGCGGCCAAACAGCCACTGCCCCCGGTGCTCGCTGCGGTCAAAGGCAGCCTGCGGCCAATGGGCGTGGGTGAAGTGGATGGGGTAATCCTCCGGGATTTCATAGATCAGCCCCAGCGCGTTGCCGTGTTGGCGCAGTGCCGGGAACACACCGTTGCCATACCAGTAGTCTGGCCGCATGCCGCCGTTGTCGCAATCGTTGCCGGGCAGCGTGACAAACACCACGCAGGCAGCCGACAGCGCCGCATACCACAGGTGCTGCTGATAGCCGTACACGCCGGGCTCAAACACGCTGGTGCCGTGAAAACGCTCGTTGATGGAGCGCGTCCAGGTGTTGGTGTCGCGGTCGGAGCCAGGCACAAAGCACAGGTTGGTCCACTGCGGCGCGTCGTTTTTATCGCGCGGGCAGTCCACGCTGGTCAGCGCATAGGCCTGCGTTTTGCTCAGCCGGATGCGCGCATGCCCAGATTTATAGGTACCATCATAGTCAGATTGCGCCAGGGCGCGCAAATCCTCCGGGAAGCGGTAGCTGCTGGTGGCAAAGCACGACAGCCACATGTTGTCGCCGTTGACATAGGAAACATCCGGGAGGATATAGTGCAGCAAATCCTGCACCGCCTGCCGGTGCGGCCGGATGACATCGCGGTACACGCGGCCCTGCGGGCTGATGGAGCTGCCGTCAAACACATGGCGGCACAGCTGGCGGCACATATCATCCAGCAGCCGGGCGGCGCGCTGGGATACATCGGGCGGGCCATAGTCCACCACGTTGAGCAACGCGGCCGCCGTTACGGGCAGGTAGCCGGCACTGTTAAACTCCTCCATGCCGTATTGCTCGGTGTCAGTAAGCCACGCGCGCACGCGGGCCAGGCCTTTTTCGTACTGCTGGCGTCCGGTGCGGCCGCTGCGCACAAACACCTCGTCGGGGTACATCTGTCCGGCTAACATTTGAGCAGAGTGGAACATCAGCGCGTGGTTCTCGCTCCAGAAGCACATGCCGTCTGCACCGTTTTCATCCATCCAGTAGCGGTAGGTAAGCAGCGTGTCCTTCATCTGCGCGGCGAAATCATCGTCCACCGGGTACTCGCGCACCAGGCGGATTAGACCGGTAACCAGGAAATCGCTGCAGTCCACCCGCTTGCGGATGTGGGCGAGGTCATCCAGCAGCAGATCGCGGTCAACGGCCAGGCGCTGCCCCACATACAGCCGCGCCAGCACAAAGAACACCGCAAAATGGATGGCGCCGCTGCGCAGTTGCGTTTGCTTGCCTGCCAGCATTTGCATGTACGCCATGACATGGTCGCCATCCGCGGGCAGCGGCTTTGTGCGCGGGAGGATATTTTCTTGGATGTCGATGGTGCGCGTGAGTGTCTGCCCCGGCAGGTCAACGTGCATCTGGATGCTCTCGGCATCGTGCAGGGCATGCGAGCCTGCGCCCAGCGGCGTGTCCTGCCCGGCGATGGTCAGGCGCGCGGGGGCCGGGGGCGCATCGGGCACCTGCAAATGCCCCTGTGCAACGGTCAGGCCGTGCAGCCATTGGTCGGCGGCGACAAAGTCGGCCGCCTGCGCTTCATCGGGCAGGCTGGCCTGTACGCCCTGCGCTGCGGGCAGCTGCAGCGCCACCATGTTGCGCGTATCGCGCACGCCCAAGTTTTGCAGGTACAGAAAGACTTCATTGCGCCCTTTTTTGAGCGGCAGCGTGCAGGCAATGCGCCGGATGGGCTTATAGCGCGGCACCCTGTTGCAGCATACGTGCTGGCCGTTTACATAGACATCGGCTGCCATATATGTCCACAGCGCGGCATCGACCTGCTGGTCGCATTCCGACACCAGGCAGGTGGCGGCCAGCAGCTTTACATCGGTCAGGGAGTTAAAAAACCGGTTTTCGTTCACAAAACGGCTGCGCATGGGCACATAGCGCCACGGCAAGCCCAGCGCCGAGGGCTGCCCGATTACAGCGGCTTCGGGCGCAATATCCGGCTTGCGATAAAACTGCTCGCGCAGGTGTACTTCATAGGCGATCTGGTCATCCCAGCGCCCTTCTTCCTTGGGTGGTGTGTAGGGTGCCAGCTGCATCCCGCTGACCAGCCAGCATGGTACATATCCTTCATTTGATAGCGGCAGCAACAAATCCTGTGTGTTTGGCATAATAATCCTTTCTTTTCGCGCAAAGGCGCGTATTCAGGCGCGGTCTAAGAACGCCGCGCCGACGATGCCGGCTTCGTTGCCCAGCGCGGCGGGGCGGATATCCGGCGTGCCGATTTGTGCGTTTGCAAATACAAACTGCGGCACCAGTGTATGCAGCCGGTCAAACAGCGGTGCCCCGGCATGGCTGATACCGCCGCCCACGACCACCACCTGCGGACGGAACACCGTGATCAGCCCGCCTAGGCCCTGTGACAGCAGTGCGCAGTACCGGTCAATGATGCGGATGGCAGCAGCATCCCCCTGGTTGGCGGCCGCAAAGATGGTGCGGCCGGTGAGCTTGGTATCCGGGGCGTGCAGCGCGCTGTGTTGCACCTGTTGCAGTTCCTCACGCGCAAGGGCAGCCAGGCCCGTAGCCGAGGCATAGGCCTCCAAGCAGCCGCGCGCGCCGCAGGTGCACGGGTAGCCGCCTGCCACCAGCGGCAGGTGCCCGGCCTCCATGCCCATGCCATCGCCGCCGGTAAACAGGTGTCCGTTGAGGATGATGGCGCTGCCCACTCCGGTGCCCAGCGTGATCATCAGCGCATGGTCAGCGCCCTGCGCGGCACCGGCCTGCGCCTCGGCCAGCAGCGCGCAGTCCGCGTCGTTGGCCAAATGCACGGGGATGCCAAGGCGCTGTTCCAGCGCTTCGCGCATGGGCGCGTCATGCCAGCCCGTGTTGTTGGCAAACACCATGCGCCCGGTGCGCGGGTTGATCATGCTGGGCACGCCGGCACCGACAAAGGGGAAATCCTGCACCGTGCAGCCCGACAGCGCAGCAACCTCATGCACGGCGGCGGCCATGGCATCGGCAGCCTGTGAAAAATCCATCGGCGTGGGCACGCTGATGGCGTGCAGCACCTGCGCACGCTCATCCACCACACCCACCTTGGCTGTGGTGCCGCCCAGATCAATGCCAAGACGCAGCGAATGGCTCATTGGTTATACCTCCTGATCGTGTGCTCCCTCCATGCGGGTAGCTGCTTGTTTCCTTCCTGTTCTAAAAGTTTACGGAAGCCCCAGATACTTGTCAAGGTAGGACAAATATAGTAAACTAATATCAACACCATAGATGGTTGAACGATTGTACGCACAGCTTTGTTACTGTATTCGTTTTTCGGAGGGATTGCAATGAAAACCAACACTTTATTTTGTTTGAAAGGGATGTATGCTACCCTTACCCCGACCGAACGCCGCTTAGCAGATTATTTTTTCGATAATGCAGCCAATTTGCCGCGGACGCCTATGCTGGATATTGCGAAGGCTTGCGACACGTCCAAACCGGCGGTGGTGCGCCTGTGCAAAAAGCTGGGCTTTAGCGGCTATAAAGAGCTTTTGACGACGCTCAGCGCCGAGCAGGCCATCACAGCGCACGATAACCGGCCGGATTTTTTCTCCCTGACGCCTGAAAGCTCAGCGGACGACATCTGCAGGGCGGTAGCGTACTGGGAAATTGCCGCGCTGGAAGATATTGTATTGCATGTAGACAGCAACCATGTGGAGGATGCTGTGCAGCTGCTGAGAAAGGCGCCGCGCATCGACCTGTGCGGCCTGGGCTCCGGCATGATAGCGGTGCGGGCAGCCCATCGCGGGCTGGGGCGCGCGGGTATGAACCCCTATTTATCTGCGGATGTGGAGGAGCAGCTCAAGCGCATGTCCTCTTTGGGACAGGATGATGTGCTGATGGTATTGTCCGACATTGATCAGCACAAGGAACTGGTGGCCGGTGCGGCGCGTGCGCGCCAAAATGGCGCGCGGGTGATTGCCATGCTCCGGCGCACAACGCCCGAGGCTGAGCAGGTGTGTGATGTGATTATACAGTATGCGGCTGCCAACGCACCGGAGGAATTCTGCTCCATCGCTACGCGCACTGCGCTGATGGGCGCGGTGGATATGCTGATCGCCCTGGCGATATTCCGTGGCGTGGGTTTGCCATACCCCAGCGAGGCCATCCCTCCCAAGCACGCTAAAAAGACAACCAGAAAATCCGCGCGCAAGCCTGCTCCCTGATTTTACCAACGCTGGCTTTTTGCGGCAATTGGGCGTATGCTGAGTGCCGTGCGGCCGTTAATGGCCGGGAACAGGAGGCATAGCCATGCAGCAGTCACAACCCAACCCATACCGCACATCGGCAGCGCTGCTTTTTGTGCTGACGGGGTGGTTCTGGTTTTCGCAGTACACCTGCGCGCCGTACCTGAACCCGGAGATGAAGCTGATGGGGGCTTCACCCGATTTTATGGGGCTGGTGGCAGGCATATACGGCTTGACGCAGCTGGTGGTGCGCATTCCTATCGGCATATGGGCCGACCGTATGGGCCGGCAAAAGCCTTTTATTGTAATGGGCTGCCTGATGGCGGTGCTGTCCACGGCCGGTATGCTGCTGTTTTATAACCCCACCGGTTTTTTTGTGTTCCGCGGCATCGCGGGTATTGGTTCGGGCTCCTGGGTGTCGTTCACTGTTCTGTATGGCAGCTATTTTGCGGTGGACGAGGCCCCGCGCCGCATTTCGCAGCTAAGCAACGCCAACCATTTGGGCAGGCTGGTGTGCTTTGTCGCCATGGGCGCGCTAGTAACGTGGTACACCGTGCGCGCGGCGTTCTGGGCGGGGTTTGTTACCGCCGTTCTGTCGCTGGGGATGAGCTTGTTTATCCGCGATGTGCCGCGCAAGCGCACGCCCATGGATATAAAGGATTTCTTAGTGGTGGCGCAGGATCGCAACCTGCAGGTTACCTCGCTGCTGGGCGCGCTGATTCAGGTCATTTCCTTTGGCACCTTCTATACGTTTACCGTCAACCTCGCCGTGGAGCTGAAGGCTACCGATGCGCAGCTGAGTTTCCTCAACATTGCGCTGATGCTGCCGCTGGTGCTGGCCAATCTGGTGGCCACCAAATGGCTGTTTCAGCGCATCGGTGCACGCGGCATCATCACGCTAGGCTTTTTATTGGAGGCGCTCTATTGCGTATTGGCACCGCTGGCGGTCAACATGACGCAGCTGTTTGCGGTGCAAAGTCTGGCAGGCGTGGGCTTTTCCTTTACGTTCTCCATCCTGCTGGGGCAATGCGTGCGCACCATTGCGCCCGAAAAGCGCAGTGCGGGCATGGGCCTGTACCAAGCCGTGTACGGCATCGGCATGACCATCGGCCCCGTGCTGATGGGGTATCTCATCCGCTGGTCGGGGCTGTCGGTATCGTACTTTGTAATGGCAGGCGTTTCGCTGGCCTCGGCCTGGGCGGCGCACCGGCTGCTGGGGAAGCCGCAGTCAGTATAAACCTACATAACTTAAGGCCGCTGTGAAAGCGGCCTCATAATTCATACAGGGGCTGTAGCAAAAATCAGTTACAGCCCCTTATCAGCGATTGGTGTTAGATACTTCCGCTGTTGATTACGGGCTGGGCATCGCGGTTGCCGCACAGCACCACCAGGAGATTGGATACCAGGGCGGCCTTGCGTTCCTCATCCAAGGTCACGGTCTCGTTTTTTGCAAGCTTTTCCAACGCCATCTCCACCATGCCCACAGCGCCGTCCACAATCATCTTCCGGGCATCCACAATGGCGCTGGCCTGCTGGCGCTGCAGCATCACGGCGGCAATCTCCGGCGCATAGGCCAGATAGGTAATGCGCGCTTCCAAAATCTCCAGCCCGGCATCGTTTACCTTGCCCTGGATTTCATCCTTGATACGCTGGGCGACCACCTCGCTGGAGCCGCGCAGGCTGCCCTCGTCCGGCTCGCCATCGCCGGTGGTATCCACATTGGGGGCGACATCATAGGGATAAATGCGCACAATGTTGCGCAGTGCGCTGTCGCACTGCAGCGACAGGTATTCCTTGTAGTTGTCCACGTTGAACACGGCCTTGGCGGTGTCCACCACGCGCCAGATAACCGCGATGCCGATTTCCACCGGGTTGCCCAGGCAATCGTTGACCTTCTGTTTGGCATTGTTGAGCGTCATAGCCTTGAGGGAAACCCGTTTGCCCAGGGATTCCACATCGATCTTTCCGCCATCGCTGGAGATAACAATGCCTTGTTTGCCCTCGCCTACATCACCGCTTTGCCCCAACTTGGTTTTGGCGGCGGGATTGACGGCCACCGAAAACGGATGGACAAAGAAGAAGCCCGGCTCCCGCAAGGTGCCCGTGTATTGCCCAAACAGGGTCAGCACCAGCGCTTCGTTGGGCTTAAGCACCTTCAACCCTATAAACGGAATAAAGCCGACAATCAGCCAAAGGATACCCAGCACCAAGGGCAGGGCACCAATGCCTTTTTCCTGATCCAGCAAAACAGCGCCCAATATAACAAACCCGATAGCAACAAGGTAGAGCACAACCGATATCAACAAAACCGGCATCCCTGGCCTGGCATTCAGTTGTTTTTCTTTCATAAAAACAGCCCCTTTCTTTATTCTGATGTCAATTATAGCATACTAATTTTATGTGCTGGTTTGGTATAATTAAGGTAAAATTCTGATGAGTTTCTGACGTTTGCCCATTCCACTGATATATCGTAAAAAAGTTAGACTGTACATTAATACAATCATTCCCAAAGGCTTAGATGCATTGAAGCACAGGTTGTTCAGGTACTAAAAAGCGCGCAACTTTTAACTGGCTCTTCTTTTTTTATCTTTTGATAGACTTTGCAACAGCCCTTGTCCAACAAAGCCAATATATGTACAATAGCGTCAACAAAGATACAGCGGAGGTTAATCAAACATGAAGAAGAGGATTATCGGATTAACCCTGATTCTGGGTTGGGTGGTGGCGCTTTCCGTAGCCTATGTCATCGGCCCTGAAAACACGGCCGAACTGCCTTTGGCGGCTAACCCGCGGCCTCTTACCCATACGTTTGCGCCGGAGGAAAGGGCGACAACCTTTGAAGAGGTAAAGAACGCTGACGATTGGTCAAAGGTATATCCCCATGTGGTTGCATCGTTCAGGAAGGGTGGGGAAGCCAGCCAGGCGGATATCGACAAGTACGGCATCTTTGCGCAAAATGGCCACTCCACCTTGGAGCAAACATTTTTTGCAGCCTATCCCAATACGCCGGAGAGTTTTTCCGTGGCCTGCCTGGCCTGCCATTCCTCCGGTTATCAATGGGCCTATGAAACCTATGGCGATGATGTGCTGAACATCAAATGGTCGGATGTAAAGGCGAAGCATCCCGGGATGGATTTCTGGTCGTGCTATCAGTGCCACGGCAACAAGCCCGGGGAAGTTCTGACCACCAATGTCATTTACTCCAGCAGGATTACCGACGATATTCCCAAATTTGCACCGGGCGAAGCCGTCTGTGCCCAGTGCCATACAGTGTTTACGGGCTTGGAGGTGCTCACATCTGATCTGGAAGGCGTTTACGATGTTCATAAGTATGGCTACGACTTGGACAGCATCTACAACGCGCTGGTGGAATGCACCAACAAAAACCCCAACCAAAGCAATGATGCCCTTCTGGATGCGGTTGTGTTTGACGAGGAAACCGGAATAAAAACCTATGGGACGGGTTCTTACCTGGATGTGGAGATGTACCAGGGCAGCATCCATCAAAAACTGGGGCTGTCGTGTGTGGACTGCCATATGCCGGTGGAAATCGCTGCTGACGGCACCGAGTACAGAAGCCACAATGCATCCGGCTCGGTTTTTGAAAGCCGCGCGGCAATGAACATGTGCATGGCCTGCCACACCACGGAGACCATCAAAACCACAGACGACCTGATCGCCTATACCAAGCAGCTGCAAAATGACGCCAGCGAGCGTTACTTCCAGGTACGGGATACGCAAAAAGAGCTGCGGGATGCTATCATTGCCGCCATGGATGCAGGCCTGAGTGAGGAACTAATCCAAGCCGCAAGGGATGCCTATTCCCGGGGGGACTACTACCTGGCCTATTCAAAGAAAACAGAAGGTGACTATATCCAGGGCGCAGTGCCGGGGACTACCTCCATCCACAACTATGACCAGGTTCTTGAATATTACGACAAAGCCGAGGCGCTGTTTAAGGAGCACAAGGGCACGCTGAAGTAATATTCCAATCTTATTTTTCCTTATTTCCCTGTAATTAAAAGAGCTAACCTGCGTATATGTGTAGGTTAGTTCTTTGCGTGTGGAGGTAAGCGGGCTGTGAGAAGAATATTTTTCAAAATCATGTATAATAGTAACTGAGCATATAAACTAAAGGGAGGAAAACTCAATGGGTTTACCCGCATGTCCCAAGTGTCACGAAAACTTAACCTACGAAGATGGCCACCTGTTTGTTTGCCCCATGTGTTTCCATACCTGGGATGCCATGGCGCAGGCTGCCGCTGAAGAAGCCTTGATTACCAGGGATATAAACGGCAATATTTTGGAGGATGGGGACGATGTAATCATTGCTCAGGATTTGAAGCTGGGCAAGGATACCATCAAGCAGGGAACCAAGGTGCGGGCGCTTCGCATTCTGGACGAGCCCTATAATGGACATGACATTCAAGGCAGAGTGGCTGGTTTTGGTACGCTGTATTTAAAATCCAGCGTTGTCAAAAAATAAAGATAAATGGACACGGGGTTAGAGCACCCGTTTCATGATTTGAGCAAAAACACCGCTTGACCGAAGCGAACAAGCGTCCTATACTGTATTTACTGTCGGAAGAAGGGGGACACGTCCCTTCGCACCGCCCCTGTAGAGAGGGTGCCCCGTGGCTGAAAGGGCATCCGGGCAAGGACGAAGGCCGATACCACCCCCGGACGATAGCGCAGGGCGAGCGATACAGCGCCGCACAAGTGGCCCATATGGGCAAACAGGGTGGAACCACGGATGGCGCGCATTCGTCCCAGCGGACGGGCGCATTTTTTATGGATTTTTACAAGCATACAGGAGGCATTATGGAGCTGATTATCAACGGCAAGAAGGGCAACTACCCGGACGGACAGAATGCGCTGGACATCCTGGCAGGGCTGGACGGGGACATCAAAAAGAACGCGCTGGCCGCCAAGCTGAACGGCGAAGTCATCGAACTGGCCGCGCCCATTCATGAGGACGGGGAGCTGACATTCATTACCTTTGAAGATGATGATGCACGCCATGTGCTGCGGCACACGGCCTCTCACGTGCTGGCGGCTGCGGTGAAAAAACTGTACCCCAACGCCAAGCTGGCCATCGGGCCGGCCATTGACACGGGCTTTTACTACGACTTTGATGTGGAGGAGCCCTTCACACCGGAAGCCTTGGATGCGATTGAAAAGGAAATGAAGCGCATCATCAAGAAAAACGAGCGCGAGGTGCGCTTCACGCTGCCGCGTGACGAGGCCATTGCCCTGATGGAGGAGCACGGCGAACCCTACAAGGTGGAGCTCATCCGTGACTTGCCTGAGGACGAGGAGATCTCGTTTTATAAGCAAGGCGATGATTTTGTCGATCTGTGCGCAGGCCCCCACCTGCCCAGCACGGGGCGCATCAAGGCGTTCAAGCTGCTGAGCATCGCGGGCGCCTACTGGCGCGGCAGCGAAAAGAACAAAATGCTGCAGCGCATCTATGGCACGGCGTTTACCAACAAGGAAGATTTGGACGAATATCTGGCCATGATTGAAGAGGCCAAAAAGCGCGACCACCGCAAGTTAGGACGCGAGTTGGATCTGTTTGACGTGCTGGATGAGGGGCCGGGCTTCCCGTTCTTCTATCCCAAAGGCATGGTGCTGCGCAATGTGCTGGAGGATTACTGGCGCAAGGTGCACGTGCAGGCCGGGTATCAGGAGGTCAAGACACCCATGATCCTGTCCCGTGAGCTGTGGGAGAAAAGCGGCCACTGGGAAAACTACCGCGAAAATATGTATACAACCCGGATAGACGATCAGGACTTTGCCATCAAGCCCATGAACTGCCCCGGCGGCATGCTGGCGTTCAAGCGGCGCATGTGGTCGTACCGCGACCTGCCCGTGCGCATGGGCGAACTGGGCCTGGTGCACCGGCACGAAAAAAGCGGCACACTGCACGGCCTGATGCGCGTGCGGTGTTTTACCCAGGACGATGCGCACCTGTTCATGACGCCGGAGCAAATCAAAGAGGAAATTATCGGCGTATTCAACCTGACCGATCAGGTGTACAAGGTGTTTGGCCTGGGCTATAAGGTGGAATTAAGCACGCGCCCCGAAAAGAGCATCGGCACCGATGAAATGTGGGAATTGGCCACCGAGGGCCTGCGCGGCGCGCTGGATGAAATCGGCGTGCCCTATCAGGTCAACGAGGGCGACGGCGCGTTCTACGGCCCCAAGATTGACTTCCACCTGCGCGACAGCTTAGGCCGCACCTGGCAGTGCGGCACCATCCAGCTGGACATGAACCTGCCCGAGCGCTTTGACCTAAGCTATATTGGCCCGGACGGCGAAAAGCATCGCCCGGTGATGATTCACCGCGTGGTGTACGGCTCCATTGACCGCTTCATCGCGGTGCTGGTGGAGCACTTTGCTGGTGCGTTCCCGCTGTGGCTGGCGCCGGTGCAGGCCAAGATCCTGACGATCACCGACCGCGCCGATGACGCCGCGCGCTCTCTCAAGCAAAAACTGACCGCTGCCGGCCTGCGTGTCGAGACCGACCTGCGCAATGAAAAGATCGGCTTCAAGGTGCGCGAGGCGCAGATGCTGAAAATTCCCTACATGCTGGTGCTGGGCGACCAGGAAGCTGAAAACGGCACGGTATCGCTGCGCACCCGCTCCGGCAAGACCATCAACGGCCTGATGCAGGACGAGGTGATGGAAGGCCTGGTGGCTGAGAACGACAGCCAGGCGCTGGAGGGGCACTGGAACTAACACTGACTCCAAACATGAGCGCATCGTCGTGCCAGAGAATTTGGCCTGCAACTGTGTTGGCTGCTTGGTCAGCGGAGCGGCACTACGCTGACCTTGTCTGCTTCTTGTTGCAGGCCAAATTCTCTCTCCTCTTTGGATGTATGGCTGTTTTATATCGGTATAAATACTGTTATACTTTGCATGATGAAGAACATTTGATCTTTCGCATGAACATTATAAAACAGACCATTGTTGGAGGAGGAAACCATGAAAAGCTCGATAAAATTATTGGCGTTCATCATTCTCATAGCATTTGCGCTGAGCGCTTGTACTGATAACGGAGGAAACAATATAACCCCGGATGTTGAGCCTGGAGGAAAAGTTGATAGAAGCGTTGATGCTTCAAAGGTGATTGAATCAAAAGATTTAACATCAATGGAGGCCGAATTCTTTTATGCAGGTAAAGACATAAACCGCAGTGACAGCGAGCGCCTCCGGTTTAAACTGGAACGAAACGAAAATAACGAGCTTATCTTGAGCGAAGCATACCGCTACGGCGTAAGCACAAGGGTTGGCGATGAAGTGCTCAGCGGCGCTCAGAAGCTTATTGAAAAGTTTAAGCTGTCAGAGCTTAGCGAAACGGACATACCGGAGTTACCGGAATCCCATTCATCAATGTTTTTTAAAGCCGAATATGCAAGCGGAGAAAGCATTTACTTTAAAGTAGACGGCAATCCGAAAACTCCCTGGTGCAACGAACTTGCGGAATATTTTTTGAGCGTTTTTGAAGAATATGGGAAAGCATCGGTTTTATCGCCATAAGAAAGCGTTTAAACGGTCAGATTTACGCTATTTTAGTGGTACCATAAATAACGAATTCAAAACCTCCTGAATACGAGTGCAGTGTCATAAAATCTAAGGCGCGCTCTTACTTCCCCACCTGCTCCCATGTAATAATCTCCGCCAGGCTGCGGCCGGGCGTTTGTTCCATGGGGTTCAGGAACGCACCGGTCTGGGCATGGATGTAGCAGGTTTGGTAATTCGCATCGCGCAAAGAGATGGGCAGGAAAGGGTCGGCGGGGTCGGGGAAAGGGGAGGAGGATTGCTCCACAAACCTGCCCTGCAGTTCCCAAACGGGCACCAAAAGATAGGCGCTGCCCACATTGTCCGGGTCATGGAAGCACAGCGTGCCGAAGCGCAGGCCGGAGATGCTCCAGGCCAGGCCGTCATCCAAGATGCGCTCAATCTCCTGCACAATGCGCGCAAAGGGCGCAAGGGGCAGGTCATCTGCCAGCAGGGCATCATACCGTGCAAGCGAGAGCGAAATCATATAGTCCTCCGGGGTGGCGATAGCGGCATCTATGCTGCCCCGTGGTAGCGGCACATCGCGGGTGGCTTTGTCGGCCCAGCTGCCGGATGTGATGCCCAGCAGCGGGATGCCGTGGAAGGCTTGCAGGCAATGCAGGTCATAAAAGCCCATCTGGGTCAGCGGCGTGCTCCGGTCAAGCTCCGGTAAGTCCCAGCGGTATATCCCCTCCGCCATGTTGCGGTATGTGCGTGTGGTGGCCGTCATGCGCCTGCTTGTGGTCATTGTGCACGGCCCGGTTTCTTTCAGAAAAGGGTCCACAATGGCCGCAACGGCATCGATGGCGGTGGCCCAGGTCAGCGGGCTGTCCTCGGCTGGGCTGCCTGCGGGCAGCGCCTCATAGGCAAATTCCATGTTGCCCGGCGTATCTACAAAGAACACATCGGCGCCGCTGCGGGCGCGGAATGCCGTGTCGTAGTCGCGCTCCAACGGCAACGTTGCATCGCTGGCATTTTTCGGGATCAGGTGCCGCAGGTCGCCGGGCAGCTTGACGCGCACCAGCGGGCACGTGTCCGCCTGCGGCAGGTCAGGCTGCATGTTGACCGTTACCGTCCAGCCCTTGATGTCCCAGGTGCCGGTCATGCCTGCCTGTGCCTGCTCGCGCAAAACGGGCAGCGGCACATACGCCTGCCCTGCCGCAGCGCAGGGCATCAAGGCGGCCAGCATCAGCGCGCACAGCATGCAAAGAATCGATTTGTTCATAAAGCCTCCTCGCGTAATCCCGCATCATAGTCGCCAATCAAGATGACAAGAAATGCGCTTACTTCCACGTAATGATGTCAGGCCTGTCAAAAACGCGCTCCTTGTCTGCCCTCCAGGAGTCGATTAACTCGCCTGTCTGGGCGTTTACCATAACCATTCCATATTCGGCGCTATGGGGGTAAATAGCATCCGCATCATCATATCCATCGCCGTAAAGCGGAGCGTTTTTTGTTGATGATTCAAACAGCTCCCCCTCCAATACCCAAAAAGGAAGAAGGGTTAATGTCCCAGAATCGCTTTTGTTGTACCACCCAACATACCCCAAACGAAGGGCATCCACGCTGCGAAGTTTTCCTTGCTCGATAAGGCTTTCAAAGATGGAGAGCACTTTATCAAAGCTGCACAGCGGCACATCGTCGGCGATTGTCTTCTGTACAGTGACGGTGGAGAAAATCGCGGTTCGCAACCCATCCACCCCGTAATGTTTCCCTCCATTGAGCATGGCCATGCAGCGCGGCGGCTGCTTGATAAACGGCATGTTGAAATAGTCGTCAGATACAGGAAGGTTCATCCCGCCTGCATAGGTCGTATAAGCGCGCTCAATCACATCCAGGAATGGTATGCTGTTGATGACTTGATGAAACTCACAGTATAGATATCCCTCATAGTCCTCCCAAATTTTTCCTTTGGCTGCGCTATTTCCCTCAACGCGTTTCCGCATCTCCTGGCCGGCATAGATTCGATACGGCAGCAGATCCAACGGCACGCCAGGGAAATATGTATCCCAGACTTCTTTAAGAAATGTCTCCGCCTGCCGCATCGTACCGCTGTTCTTATAGGCATAGGAAGCATCCATATCGATGTGATTCACCGTCAGTATTTTCAGAGAACCGACAAGCCCTTTGGGGGTGGGATGGGCTGCCGCCAGATCGTTGCTTGTCTTCATATCCGGCTTGTCCCATCTGAAATAGAGCGGGCTGTTAATAACGCCGATACCATCCAGAATCTGGCCCCATGGGCTGTTGATCCCTTCCGGGTTCACATCCAACAGGGAGGAAGCGGGCATGCCCGTTGCCTGCACGATGGGAAATGTATGCACCGCAGGAATCGTAATCGGGACATCTACAGAAACCTTACGGCCATGTGCTTCATATACAGCTGTCCAGGTGGCTGGCGCGCTCGCCCTCAATTCAACGATGCTTTGCATCTGTTCACTGCTTACTGATTCAGCGGTGATGCCCGTGAAAGTCAGACAGCACAAAACAAATGCCAATAAAAGGATTTTTGCAGGTTTCATTGTTTTGTCACCACCTCCGGTGCCAGCACGTCACGGACATCGGTCAGGTCAATCAGCGTCCGGCCGGTCTGTGCGTTGATGACGATATCGGTCAGGTAGTTGTTGGCACCCCCGATAAAGGCCTTTCCGTCCGGGGTGAAGCTGTTCCAGGGGTTGTCAGACACGGCCGGGTTGCGGTAGTAGTTGCCCTTGACCACCCACGCGGGCATGGCGATGATCCTCAACCTTAATGCCATTGATTTCAATTTCTCTGACCACCCACGCGGGCATGGCGATGATGCCATCCGCGCTGTCCGGGTCGTTATAGGCCACCAGCCCAAAGCGCAGGCTGTGCACCGAGCGCAGATGGCCGGAGAAAATCAATTTTTCAATGGATTGCTGGATGGTGGCAAGCGGGCACAGCGGGATGTCATCGTGCAGTACGGCGGTTTCATGCACAGGCCGCACGCCGAAGCTGTAGGAAGAAGCGGACGCGATTCTAACCACGGCATCGCCTGGGGCAAACACAGCATGTTTCTGAACATTTTTGGGGGCATCGTTGTTCATCAGCTCTATGTCCATAGCGCGCAGCAGCGGCAGGCCGCGCAGGTGCTGCGTACATTTCAGCCTGTAATATTCCGGTGCCAGCAGTTCGCCCAAGATTGGGGTTTGCCCTGTCCATTCCTTGACGCTGTAAATGCCCACGGTCTCCACGGTGTCCAGTGAGAATTGCAATTGCCTGTCCGTTGCGCGATCCAGCAGCGCCTGCACATCGCGCACGGCATCGCCCAAGGGATAGGGGTTGCCCTGCGTGCAGGCGCGCTGCATGTCCCACGGGCGCAGCCAGACATATACCTGCGTATAAGCGTTTTTCCATTCCGTGGGCTGCCGCCGGTTCAGGCCGCCCTTGTCCCAAAAGTATTCGCCGTCCGGGGCGTTATGAACCAGGGCGAAGCAACCGGGGTAGTCGGGGATGCCGCCGCCATTGAATGTATAGAGCAATTCGTCCGGCTGCGCCTGCGGGGTATATGCCGTGCTGCCGCGGGCAATGCGCAGCACGGGCACAGCCTGCACATCGGGCACGTCGATGTCTATGTCAATGACCACCGTGCGGCGGCCCGCCTGTATCGTCTGACGCCATCCGGCGGCAGCTTGCCGGTGCAGCTGCTGCACGGATTGCCACTCATCAGCGTGCGCTGCGGGCGTCCATACGCCCAAACAAACAAGGAGCCATATCAACAAGCGTTTCATCAAATCCCTCCGGTTACCGGCTTTCGTTGCGGATCAGATTCAGACGATTTTGGATGTCACTCAAAAATCTGTCCAGGTCGATGCTGCCGCCGGTATACTGGCTCAGCGTTTCTACCGCCGTGCGCGCGCCTAAGAATTCGCCGTTGTACTGCCGCACATAGGCGTGCGCGGCCAGCGCGCGGTAATCGCGGATGTTCTGCTCGCTGATGAGCCAGCGCTGGGTAACCTTTAACTCCTCATAGTGCTGTTCGGCGCGCGTAAGCCAGGCTTTCAGCTCGTTGCGCTCGCCGCCGGTGGCGGCGTCCATCTGGGCGCGCTTGCGGGCCAGCAGGGCCTCATATTCGGCAAGCGTTTGCTGATAGGATGGGTTTTCCACCGGGGTGTTCTCCTGCTCGTGCAGCATGATGCGGTCATCGTCGGGCATGGCATCCAGCAGCGCCTCCACCAATTGCAGCGCGGCGTCCTGATGCGGGCTGCGCGGGTTGATAAACACGCAGCTGACCTCCAGCGGCAGCACCGCGGGCACATCGGGCGACAGCGCCAGCAAAAAGGGGAAATAGTCATGGCTGTCCCGCCCATCGCCGTTGAACAGATGCAAAAACATCAGCCATTCATCGCTGAACACCACCGGGGCGGTGTAGTCCTCGTCCCCGCATTCCAGCACATCCCAGTCCATGGCGGCCAGCTTTTCCATCATCTGCCGCAGCTGCGGGGTGTCAAAGGACAGTTCCTGCCCGGTGCCGATGCAGCTGTCGATATACGTTTTCAGCACCAGCTCATGCGCGCCGTACTTCACCTCATACCCCCGGTAGGGCGTCATGTCCGGGTGCTCCTCGGCCATGGTGTCCGGCCACATCTGCATATATTGCAGCAGGTCGTCCAGCGTGTGCAGCGTGGGCTGCCCGTTTTCGTCAAACACATAGCTTTTCTCGCCCAACAGTGTGATGCCGGTGGCGGACAGGGGCACGGCATAGATGCCCTCCCCATCGGATACCGCCTGCTGCACCTGCGGATACAGCTCCCGGTGCGCCTGCGCTAACTTGGCGCTGCCGGACAGGTCGGCGGCATAGCCCTTTTTCATCAGGCTCACAAAATCCACCGCGCTGAGGTTCACCCAATACAGGTCGTGCTCGGTGTCGCCGGTGATGATCATCTGCGCAAATTCCAGCGGCGACAGAGAATCCTGCACCACGGTGAGCGCCACGTTTTCCACGGCGTTGGCGGCCTGGTTGAGGCCATCGCTGCTGGAGGCGGCCAGCAGCAGCTTAAGCGGCGTTTTCTCGGCAAAGGCGGCGGCATCGGCGGATTTCAGGTAGATGCTGTCGCGCGTGCCCACGGCCAACAGCTGGCCGGGCAGCGCCGCAATGGGCAGATATTCCATAAAGAAATCGTTCTGGGGCAGCGAGGCGCAGGGCTTTCCCTCCCCCAAGGCGGGATAGGCGTACACCGTATTGCCCTGCGCGGCCAGCAGCGTATCGCTGACGGGGTCATAGCTGACGCTGCCCACCTGCCCGGTCAGCGCTTGCACCGGGGCGGCGGCATTTGCCTGCGGGTCGTATACCATCAGCGAGGGCACGGCCCCCTGCCCATCCGCGCTGGGCAAGGCCTGCACCAGCAGCAGCTTGCCGTCCCGGTAGGATACGATGGCCTGTGCGGCGGCGGACAGTGCGGGCAGTTTTTTGCCGGTGTCCAATGAAAAACGGGTGATGTTGGCACCCCGGGCGTCCAGCGCGTACAGCGTATCGCCGGCCAGCGCATACTGCACGGGCGGCTCTACCTGCATATAGTAGCCCATGTCGGCGGTATAGTCCTGCCAGTCCAGCGCCAACCGGGCGCCGGGCGCGGGCGCGCCGCCGGACGGGTCTAACCACGCCAGCGCGCCGCTTTGTGTGTCCAGCAGCGCCAAGCGTTTTTCATCCTGTGCAAAGGCAGGGGAGCGGTAGCCGCCCTCGCGCACGGGGCCCAAGAAATCGTGGAGGGGCTTCACGTATGTTTGCCCGTCCGGCGTTGCCACATACAGCTGGCTGTTGTCGGCAAACACCACCTGTCCGTCAAAGGCGGTCAGCGCCGTTAAATTGCGGTGTGGCGGGTCAAAGCGTTCGGACAGGTTCATCCCCGGCGCAAAGGCCGCAGCGGGCTGCGCGCCTGCCGTCAGCGGCAGCAGCGCAAGCAACAGCAACAGGCACATCAGTTTCCTCATGTTCATGGGGTTCCTCCTTATTGTTTGGGCAGTTTTACAGGCAGGTCGTACAGGCGGCCTTGATCGGCGCGCCAGGGGTCGATGCATTGCCCGGTCTGCGCGCATACCAGCACCTGGCTTACGTGATCGTCCAGTATGGGGTAATCTGTGCCCTCCAACAGGCCGGTGTCCGCGGCGCTGTTATACAGCAGGCCTTCCAACATCCAGCAGGGCAGCAGCGTCAGCGTGCCGGGGTCGCGCCGGTTGTACCAGCCGATATACCCCAACTGTACGCTATCCACCCGGCGCAGCTGACCGTTTTTTATCAAGGTTTCATAGGTGCTTATCATGTGCTGCACGCCGACCAGCGGCACATCCTGTGCCACCACGCCGGACGGAGCCAGCAGAAGCATCCAAACCAGAGTTTTCCTTGCATGTTTCATATGCATGTCCTTTCATTGTGGCATCGACAAACCAGCCTGCCGCCTGGCGGGCTTACATATTGATCTGCACAGCGCTTACTGCGCCGGTAATCTGGTAAAGGGGATCAGGATAGAATCCTGCTCGCTGTGTCCTAAACGGAATGCGTCCGGGTACTGCTCCGGCGGCGTAAACTCGAAAAAGACCATCATGGTAACAGGTTTGTCCGGGTCGATAATGCGATCCTCATAGTCAAACTTGCCGCCGGGCAGGTCAATGCGCACCCATTCGGTGTTGTCAACGGGGCCGAAACCGGTGTCCGCCCATTGCTGCGGGTTTTTGCCGTCGGCATCCGACAGCGTGGCATCGTTCACCCATTGCCCGGCAATGTCCCAGGCTTCCTCCATATCAACGCCGGGGTCGATGATCAGGTGCAGCGTAATATAAGTGCGGATGGGGCTGACGGTGATGTCCTGAATGCTGATAACATAGTTGCCCACGCGCTTGTCCGGCGGCGGCGCCAGCGGGAACACATGCTCCATGCCGCTTTTGTCCATGGCGAAGTCCAATTCATGGGGTGTGTCGCTGCCCCGGATGGGCAGGCGCACGGTGAACGTGCCGGGCAGCTCTAACCCCTGCACGTCAAACTGCACCCAGGTGATGGCCTCGCCGTTGTTGGGGCCGGCCACGCAGATGGTCATGCCCAGCGGGTTCACGTGCTGGCCATCTATCTCGGCCCAGTCCAATGTCGTCCACCAGATGCCGTCCTGATTGGCTGCGGTGAAGGGATAATTTTCCATGCGGCCATCGACCAGCGAGGTGCCGGGCGTGTCCAAAGGTGCTGTGGCCGCGCGGTCGGTGATGGCATAGGCCACGCGCAGGTAGCGCCCGTCATAGGCGGCCTCCCGGATGTCCACATCCACGTGCTCAAAGCGGTAGTGCGCTAAGTTGCGCTGCACCAGCGTATCAGCCTCCGGGCGCACATTGGCAAAATGCGGCAGCACGGTGCCCATCAGCTCAAACAGGCCAAAGCCGCCGCTTAAGGCAAAGGCTGTGAGCGTGCCCAGCAGCAGCACTGCCACCAGCGCCACGTGCAGCGTGCGTCGGCGGGGTGTGCGCTGTTCCTTCTGTATGGCCTGGCGCACGCGGTGCTTCAGCCCCTCGCTCATCGTGATGTGGGCCAAGCGCTCATCGGCATGCTGTTTGAAAGACTTATTCATCAAAATACCACTCCTTCAGCGCGTCCTTCAGCATGTTGCGCGCCCGTAACATGCGCACCGATACGGTGGATACCGCAATGCCCAGTGCGCGGGCAATCTCCTTGACGGGCAAGCCCTGGTAGTAGTGCAGCAAAATGGGATCCCTGTACCTGGGTTTGAGGGCCATCACGGCGTTCAAAACGGTGTCGTCCGGCCACTGCTCCCGCGCGTGTAACCCGGGGATGTCTTCGGGGTTGGCGCGGTGATCCTCCAAGCGGAACCACGCCCTGGCGCGCAGGCTTTTGCAGGTGTTGACCGCAATGCGCGTCAGCCATGTGTACTCGCTGGCCTCATGCCGGAACTTGGGGTACGCGCGGTAGGCCTTCAAAAAGGTTTCCTGCACGGCGTCCTCGGCCAAGGCGTGCTCGCCCAACATCATGAAGCACAGCTTCATTAAACCATCGCCATGCTCGTTCATCATGCGTTCGATGGTTTGTGGCAGCGTTTCTGCCGGGGTGTGTACGCCGGTGTCCAGAGCCGCTGGTGCCTCCGGCTGCGGTTGGGGTGTTGCTTGCAAGCTGTCTGTACCTCCGCTCGCCCTATTAGACACAGGGCGGCGACAATATCTTTCAAAAAACAGAAAAGACGTTGATTGATTGTATCACTGCCTGTACAATGCGTACATCATGACCGATAGGAAGAGGTATACCATGCAGCAAGTATATCTGATTGGCAATGCACATATCGACCCGGTCTGGCTGTGGCGCAAGACCGAGGGCATGTCGGAAATATTGGCCACGTTCCGCTCCGCGCTGGATCGGATGAAGGAGTTCCCGGACTATATATTTACCTCCGCCTGTGCAGCGTACTATCAGTGGGTGGAGAGGGTGGATCCCGGCATGTTAGAGGAAATCCGGCAGCGTGTGCACGAGGGGCGCTGGTGCATCGCCGGCGGGTTCTGGGTGCAGCCGGACTGCAACCTGCCCTGCGGGGAATCCTTTGCCCGGCATGCGCTGTATTCACAGGGGTATTTTGAGCGTACCTTTGGCAAAACAGCGCGCGTGGGCTACTGCGTGGATTCCTTTGGGCACAATGCCATGCTGCCGCAGCTGCTGCAAAAATCCGGCATGTCGGCGTATGTGTTCATGCGGCCCGATGCGCGCGAAAACCCATCGCTGCCCGACTTGTTCCGGTGGGTATCGCCGGACGGCAACCAGGTAACGGCGGCGCGCATCCAGCTGGGCTATGGCGATTTTTCGCTGCCGGAGCAGGAGCGCGCGGCCTACGAAGGCCAGCATGTGGCGGCGGCCAAGGCCCAGGTGTTGCAGCGGCGCGCCCAACAGGACGGCCTGCCGCGCATGGCATTTTATGGCATCGGCAACCACGGCGGCGGCCCCAGCATTCAGGCGCTGCGCGCGCTGCAGCCGCTGCATGAGCGCAACGCCGGCATCCGCTATGCAGGTGTGGAGCAAATGTTTGATGACCTGCGCGAGAGCAGCCTGCTGGATCAGCTGCCCCAATGGAAAAGCGACCTGCAGCACCACGCCAGCGGGTGCTATGCCGCGCTGTCGGCCATCAAGGCTGCCAACCGCCGGGCCGAATGCGCGCTGATTGCGGCGGAGAACATCAATACCCTCTCGCACCTGTTGACCGGCGAGCGGCTGGTCACCAACCGCCTGCAAATAGCCTGGCAGCAGGTGCTGTTTAACCAGTTTCACGACATCCTGACAGGCTGCTCCATCAAGGAAGCATATCAGGATGCCCTGGATGAGCTGGGCTATGCCCGTGCCGTGGCTGCCGATGTGCTGCGCCTGTCGGCACAGCGCATTGCCTGGCGCGTGAAAACCTCGCGTGTGGCGGATATGCCTGCGCAGAAAAACGGCTGGGTGCTGTGGGAGCAGCAGGGGCAGGGCGCGCCCATGGTTATTATCAACCCGCATGCGTTCCCAGTGCGCTGCGTGGTGCAGGCCAACATCACCGTTGCCGGTGTGATGGACGCGGCGGGGCAGCCCGTGGCCTGCCAGCAGGTGCGCGGCCCGCAAACCAACGGCACCGACAAGCACAACACGATCTTCACCGCCAGCGTGCCCGCTCTGGGCCATGCCACGTATTACCTGGACAAGGATACGCCGCGCCCGGCACCGGCGGGTAACCTGCGCTGCGGTGCGGACTATTTGGAAAATGAACACCTGCGCGTGCGGTTTGACAAGACCACCGGACACATCGTGCAGTTTGTGGACAAGCGCACGGCGCGCGACTACGCGTCAGCGCCCATGGCTGGGGCGGTGGTGATAGATGACAGCGCCGCCGATACCTGGGCGCACGGTATCTTCACCTTTGACAAGGAAATGGGCCGCTTTGACCAGGCTGTGGTGGAGCTCATAGAAGAAGGGCCGGTGCGCGCGGGCATCTGGGTGTCGACGCACTACGGTGCTTCCACGCTGACGCAGGAGTTTCTGCTGGCCGCTGGCAGCCCGCAGCTGGAGGTGCGCTGCCGCATTCATCTGCGGCACAAGCATGCCATCGTCAAGCTGGCCTTCCCGGTGCAAGCCGAAAATCCCGGCCTGTTGCTGGCCATGCCCTTTGGCTATATCGAAAAGCTCTGCGATGGCGTGGAGCAGCCCGGGCAGCAATGGACGGCGCTGTATGACAAGGACAGCGGCGCCGGGCTGGCGCTGTTCAACGACAGCAAGTACAGCTTCAGCGCCCAGGGCAGCGAGCTGCGCATGGCTGTTGCGCGCAGCGCCATCTATGCCGATCATTATGGCGTGCGCGATGAGCAGGTGCACTATCAGGATCAGGACGAAATGGCGTTTACTTATGCATTGCGGCCGTTTTCGATGCACGATGCGGCCGACGCCGTCACGGCGGCGCAGGCCTTGAACCAGCCCGTCCACTTGGTGCTGGATACCCATCATGACGGCACGCTGCCGCTTGTCGCCGAAAGCGTCACGATCAGCGCGACCAACGTGCTGCTGACCACGCTCAAGCGTGCCGAGGACAACACGGGCTGGATTTTGCGCCTGGTGGAGATTGCCGGCCGTACAGCCCAGGCTCAAGTGCAGCTGCCCGCGCTGAACTTCCATGCGGAACTTTCGTTCCGCTCCATGGAAATCAAAACCCTGCGCGTGCAGGAGGACGGCAGTTTTGCCGAAGTGCTGCTGACCGAGATGCCTTTCGCGCGCTAACCAGCACAGCGCAGTATATAGGGCGTGATGCGGATTTCGCACCTAAATTCTAAATCTATTCCAAATCTATTTGAAAACTGTGTAAAAAACACGTTGACAGCCGCAGGGGGGCGGTGTTATGATGGCGCAGGTTCCAAAACGTGCTGACAAGCAACGGATGGATCGCAACCTTCAGCACGGCCCGCCATTGAGCGGCTTTTTTTTAAGCCGAAATCACCCGGCCCACGGGCAGGGGAAAGGCCCCAACCCGCGCCGGCAGCAGAAAAGGAGAGCAGGATATGTCCCAACAGGAGAGAGTCGTCGGTTACCTTCCAGATGAACACCCGTCCTTTGTCAAGCTGCTTCTGTATGCCCTGCAGCAGGTAATCGTCATGTTCCCGGCCACGGTCACAGTGGCGCTGATTACCGGTTTCCATGTGTCCACCACCATCTTCGCCTCGGGCCTGGCCACCGTGTGCTTCATCCTGATTACCGGGCGCAAAATCCCGATGTATTATGGCTCCTCGTTTGCGTACCTGACGGCTATCCTTAGCCTGGTGGCCACGCAGGGCACGCCGGAGCAGCTGGCCGCCATGGAAGCGGCGCAGGCTGCAGGCGCTACCTTCATTCTGCCCACGGAGCTGATTTCCCAGGCGCAGTTTGGCATCATCCTGTCGGGCTTGGTGTCCATCGCGGCAGGCTTGCTGGTGCGTTGGGGCGGCATGGATCGGGTAGAAAAAATCCTGCCCGCTTCGGTCACCGGCCCGGTGGCCATGATCATTGGTTTGACACTGGCTGGCAATGCCATGGCTGATGCCGCACCTGCTGCCGGTCAGCCGCAGGTGGTGTGGATCATCTCGCTGGTGACGCTGCTGTCCACCATTGTTTATTCCAAGCGGTTGAAGGGTGTCCTGGGGCAGCTGCCGCTGCTGCTGGGCGCGCTGACCGGGTGCGTCACTGCGTTGCTGGTGCATGTGCTGGGCGGCGGCAACTTCTTCCAAACCTTCCCGGCCGATGCGCTGGTGGCCTCCACCTGGAAGCTGGGTGATGGCTCGCTGTTTGCGCTGCCGGCCTTCTCACTGCCCAAGCCCAACTGGGCGGCGGTAGCAGCGCTGATGCCCATCGCCATTGCCACCATCCCGGAATCCACCGCGCATATGTATCAATTGGACATCTATGTCAACGATCTGGCGCGCCGCAGGGGCAAGAAACGCTATGACCTGGCAGGCCTGCTTGACCGCAACCTGATTGGCGATGGCCTGTGCGACATGATCAGCGGTGTCATCGGCGGCCCCGCCGGCACCAACTACGGCGAGAACATCTCCACCATGGCCATCACCAAGGTGTTCTCGGTGCCCGTTATGTTTGCGGCTGGCATCATCGCTATGGTCATTTCCTGCTTCACACCGCTGATTTCGATCATCTATGCCATCCCCCAAGCCGTCATTGGCGGCCTGGAAATCTATCTGTTCGGCGCCATCGCGGCTCAGGGTATCGCCATCCTGATTGACAAGAAAACCAGCATGTTTGATGCCAAGAACATCGCGGTTATCGCCTGCATCATGACCATCGGCCTGGGCGTTAACTACACCTTCGGCGGCAACATCAATGTGTTTGGCCTCAACGTCCCCGCCGTGGCCGGTGCCGCCATCTTCGGCATTCTCCTCAACGCCCTGCTGAGCATCGGCGAAAAGGAGGAGAATTCTTCTGCTGATACCGCAGAATAAGCACATATCCAATCTATCAGTACAGCAGCCGGAAGAATGGTCTTCCGGCTGTTTGCATCCCATGCAGCGAGGCATTATATTGTTTTGCAGGAGAGATCAGAGTCAGAGTATTACAGTACATATATTGCAGTATTAATAATATCGGTGTTCGGGTCCAGCTCTTCCTCGTCGGTTTCGCTATCATTTTCCTGATCGGTTTTGCCGTCATTTTCAGAATGTGTCTGTATGTTGATAACGTCCTTTGCCACGTTGTTTACCGCAATCTTTTGTTCTGGGGTGCAGAATATGTTTATGCAGTCCACAAAACGCAGCTTTTCCTTAATCTGTTGGGCGCTTAGTTCCTCTGTTAGGGAGATATTCGTACAATCAAAACAAGTGATTCCCTCAGGGTGCAGGGACAGCAAGGCATCGTCTATCAGGACATCGTTCGCACCTTTGATTAGATGCCCGCAGTACAAAAAGAGGCTTTGGTAAGAAGGATTCAAGTCCTTTAGCTGTTCACGCATGCTTTCATTGAGGAGGATCTGGCCTGTCACCTGCAAACCCTTTAATGATTCTAGAACTTCCCGACTAGAGAGGGGGATCTCCAAATCCCCGTCCACAAGCAAGTGAGCTCCATGTTCAAAAACAAGTTGTTCATCCAGCTGCCGACTTCCCTGAAGATAGGCATAGCCTTCCTTTACAACCAATACCTGGGCATCCTCATTGAGCAAAGGAAGCGCCTGGGGCAATATTCTTTCTGCGATAATAGCCTTTTCAGCGTGAAGACGTGCGCCTTTTTGCTCCAAGGCTGCCACATTCAGGGACGGGTCTATCAGCTTCAGGGTGCCAAAGCAGTAGTACAGCCGGTTTGTTGCACGCAGCACAAACAATTCGTCAATCTCTGTGTCCTCTGTTAGCAGCATTGCCCCATCCGGGTAGGTCTGGACGGAGCCGTTTACCTTCATCCGAGCAAGGGCGGAAGTCAAGCTTTGAGGATAGATGGCCCTGCCGTTTACCTGGATGTCAACATACCCTTTTAGCGCTTCTTCTGTGCCGGATTCCACTGTAAGGCAGCCGTTAACAATAAGCATCACTGGCGGGTTGGGCGCTTCTCCAGCCTGAAGAGTGTATTCACCATTTTTAATGCTGAACACAGCCCCTTCAATCACATCTTTGACTGTTGCTGTATTGGCAATAAAACGGATGCCGGACATGAGCTCCCTGGCCTTTGGTGAGGACAGCAGCAAGGCAGCATTCACGGTAATTTGTTCGTAAGCCTCTAACGTCTCAGCGGAAACTTTGCTGATATCACAAGCGGCTGCGTTGATGATCAGTTTCTTTTTCATGGTTTTCTCCTTTTGTTTCATGTTGATTGCCTGTATTTTTATTGCCAACGGCGGCAATTGGTTGTATACCTTATCGGCTGATAAGGAAAGCGGCCAGCCTTTTGTTATGCTGATGTAACAGAGCGATGCTTCATGGAGTTGGTTCTCTTTCCTGATATTCCATCATAGCTTTGAGCTGTTGCCTGGCTCTGGCCAGGCGTGTGCGCACGGTGGCCGGGGGAAGACCATAGCGTTCCCCAACCTGACTTGCATTAAAACCTTCCAGATAACGCATACGGAAAAGCTGCCGATCCTCCTTTGTTAAGCTGGATAGTATTTGCTCTACTAAAAATTCACTGAAATCCTGCTGGTAGGTTTGTGTAAGGGTGGGAAACTTTGTTTCCCGCTTCCGCCTGCGGACGCTATCCAAAAATAAATTTTTGGCTGTGCGGTATAGCCATGCCTTGCAGGCTGGTTTATCCATTTTTGACAGTTGGTGAGCATGGGCCATGGCCCGCAGGAAGGTGTCCTGGGTTAAGTCTTCCGCCTGCGGACGATTGCGGGTAAGAGAGTATAAATACCCCAGGATTTCCTGGTAGAACCAGCCGTATAGCATGCCGACCACCCCTTTGCACCCCCTTTCTGGCAGTAATAGCTGTCATTATAGAAACGTTTGAGAACCGGAAAGTGTTTCACATATATATTAAATCATCTTTGGTCAGGGGTTCCATTCCGGCTGTTGCCCTTTCCAAAGTGCGCACAAGCCATTATAATATATACAAATAAAAGAATCCGCCGCCCGGCGGGAGAGGAGAGACAATGAAATTATCTGTAATGAACCCGGCGTTGTACGGCATGAGCTTTGAGGACGCGTGCAAATACCTGCATGCGCGCGGCGTCCAGGCCATTGAGGTGGGCTGCGGCGGCTTTCCCGGCAAAAAGCACTGCAATCCGGAGGTGCTGCTCAACGATAATACTGCGCTGCAGGCGTTCAAGGATACATTGAAGCGCAATGAGTTGGAATTAGCCGCGCTGTCCACCCACGGCAACCCCGTGCACCCTGACCCGGACATCGCCAAGGTATTCCACGATGATTTTGTCAATGCCGTACTGCTGGCCGAAAAACTGGGCCTTGACCGCGTGGTGACGTTTTCGGGGTGCCCCGGCGGCAGCAAGCACGACAGAATGCCCAACTGGGTCACCTGCGCATGGCCGGATGACAACCTGAAAATCTTAGACTACCAGTGGGACGAGGTGCTCATCCCCTATTGGCAGAAAACCGCGCGCTTTGCCGCCGACCATGGCGTGCAGCGCATCGCTTTTGAGATGCATCCAGGTTTCTGCGTATACAATCCCTACACGATGCTGCGTCTGCGCGAGGCCACCGGCAAAAACGTAGGCGCCAACCTGGACCCCTCCCACCTGTACTGGCAGGGCATGGATCCCGTGCAGGCCATCAAGGAACTGGGCGACGCCATTTTCTTTGTCCACGCCAAGGATACCTACCTGGATCGCGCCAACGTGGCCGTCAACGGCGTGCTGGATTACAAGCACTACAGCGATCCCAACCGCAGCTGGGTGTTCCGCACGGTGGGCTATGGTCACGACGCCCTGCACTGGAAGCAGCTGATCAGCGCCCTGCGCGCCGTGGGCTATGACGATGTCATCTCCATCGAGCACGAGGACGCCATGATGAGCATCCAGGAGGGTTTGGACAAAGCCATCCGCTTCCTGCAGGATGTGCTGATGTTTGAAGCGCCGGGCAAGATGTACTGGGCATAAACAGGAACGTTTGAAAAACACCTGCACTTAACGTAACGTAATAAAACCCGCATCCGCTGTAATGGCAGGTGCGGGTTTTTGTCTTTTTGTTCAGGAAATGGCTTCGGCTATCTCTCTACCAGCAGGGGTGCTTCAAACGCTGTCAGCAAGGTGTTGGGATCCGTATCGGCTTTGGCCGGTGCATACACTAACAGCAGGCCGTCCTCCTGCGGGAACGTCAGCAATACTTTGTTGACCAAACGGTTGCTGTGCGCCCAAATTCCTTCGTCATAGGAGTGAGTTGCGCTGGCCGCATCAGCGGTAAGCATCGGTAGCCAACCTTCGCCCAGCGCCATCTGCACATGGCGCTGCCAGGGTTCCTGGCCGTCTATGGTCAGCGTCAGGGTGCCCAGGAAATCCTCAGAATGCGCGATAAACCACCGGCCTTGGCCGTTGGCCTGCAACTGCCCGCGGCCTACCAGCGTGCCATCGAGGGTAAAGGCGATGGCCTCCATGGTGCGGTTGATGGGGTAGGGAATGGCCCCGCCAGCGAGGTTCAGCGCGACAAGTACGATGGCTGCAACAATGACCACTGTGAGCAGGATGCGCGGTATTCGTTTGCTCATGTTTACCTCCCGATTTCAACAGAAATAGCCATGAACATTATGCCAAATAACATCCATTGATGGAAGTGTTTTTGATGACTGCGGAATTTTTTGTTCAGGCCATATTCTTCAACATCCGCTCTTAAAGAAAGGACGTACCTGTACAGACGCATGACCGAATGTGACGAAAAAGCGCCGAATACGACGAAGGC
>JAXGRA010000011.1:0-82415 GCA_040766135.1 Christensenellales bacterium | reverse complement strand
ATAGCAAACGGGGCACAGCTTGATGGCCGTGCCCCGTTTTGTTATATACCGGTTACTTTTATCTACAGCGTTCCCCCCGCCTCCAGCCACTGCTGGCGCACATACGCCAGCGCTGCGGGGGCGGTGTCGGGGGTGGTGTTTTCCAGCAGCAGGTCGATGTGCGGTTTGCGGGGCACGACGCGCTTGAAAATGGGCAGATAGTCCATTTCCCCCTGGCCTGCGGGCGCGGATTTCACGTGGCCGTTCTCCATATAATAGCTTTTGATGTGCAGCGCGGCCGTATCACACAGCAGCAGCTCCAGCGCCTCGTCGATGACCGCATCGCGGCGCGCGATGTTGTCGCCGTGCAGCAGGTTGACGGGATCCAAAATGACCATCAAATTGGGCGAGCGCACGGTGTCCAGCACATAGCGCAGGCGTTTGGCATCGCTAACGATGTGCGTGTACACCGGCTCCAGCGCCAGCACTGCGCCTAACTTTTCGGCCGCATCAATCACGGGGTGCAGGCGGTCGATGAACAGCTGCAGCGATTCCTGGGTGTGGCTGCGCCCCGGCTCATAGCGGTATTCAGCGTTGGGGTTGCCGGTTTCGGTGCCCACCACGCCGGCCCCTAACCAGCGCGAAAACCGCAAATGCGCCACATAGGTGGCCAGCAGATGCTCATATGTTGCAGGGTCAGGGTGCGCAAGATTCATGTAACAGCCCAGCACCGATACATCCAGCCCCTGAGTGTCACGGCGCACCTTGTGGGCAAACCCTGGCGTCAGGGCAGCAGGTTCTATGGCCTGGGGGCCATAGTTGTACGCCAGCGCTACCTGCGCTGACAGAAAGCCCTGCACCCGCGCGCTGTCCGCGCGTTCCTTCGTATTTGTGCCCTGCGCGTCGTGCAGACGCAAACCAATGCTCATGTTAATTTCCTTTCTGTGCCTGCCAGGAGCGGCCCAAATGCATGGCCTCCAGCAGCTCCTGCGTTTGCAGCGCGTCCCTGGCCGTCATATCCAGCGTGTCCAAGCCGCGCATTGTATCGATAACGCGCTGGATCCAGGGCTGCTGCACGTGCTCCGGCATGGGGAAGGGCAGCGATTCCGCCGCGTCGCCGCGCTTGACCACCACATCGGTGTAATTCATCAGCGACATGGTCAGGCTGCCCTTGCTGCCCAATATGGTCAGCGCATCGCGGCGGCCATCCGCCGAAAAGCACAGATTGATGCTGCCCTGCACGCCGTTTTGCAGTTTCAAAATGGCGCTGTGCGTGTCCGGCGCGTTGCCTCCGCTGCGGTTGGCGGTCATGGTCTCCATGCGCTGGGGTGCGCCCAGCATAAACGTAATGGCATCCATCATGTGGGAGCCAATGTCAAACAGCTGCCCGCCGCCCGCCAGCTCAGGATCGCCCAGCCAAGCACGGTGCTTGGGGTAGGTGGGCACGGGGTTGGTGTACAGATAATCAAAGGCGCGGATCTCGCCCAAGCCGCCCGAGGCCGCCAGCTCCCGTGCGTAGTTGAAGCGCGGCTGTCCGCGCCGATAGTACGCCACAAACAGGGGCACATCGTGCGCACGGCAGGCCTCCGCCATGGCGCGGGCTTCCGCCACGGTGCGCGCCATGGGCTTTTCCACATACACGGCCTTGCCATGGCGCGCGGCTTCTATCGTGTAGTGCGCGTGCATGTGCGGCGGCGTGGCCACATAGACCAGATCAATGGCGGGGTCATTCAGGATATCATTGGCATCGGTGGTACAGCGCGCCACGCCGTGGCGGCGGGCATAGTCCGCCACCTTTTCGGCATCGCGCCGCATCACGATGGCCAGCTCGCTGCCGGCTGCCTTTTGAAACGCCGGGCCGCTTTTGACCTCCGTCACATCGCCGCAGCCGATGATGCCCACCCGGATAATGGGCTTCACAGGCTGTGCACCTTCTTCTCCGCGGCGGCAATCATCTCTTCGCACTTGTCCACCCGCTCCCTGTCCGATGCGATCAGGTTGGGCAGCGGCGCGCGCACCAGGCCGGTATTCACGCCCTTGCGGCGCAGCAGTTCCTTGATAACGGCCATCAAGTTGCCATGGCCGCCCAGCATCATCATGATGATGTGGAAAATATCCTGCTGCACCTGCTGCGCTTTGTCCGCCTGCCCGGCCGCCAGAAAGCGGTCAATGGCCAAAAACAGGGCGGGCATGGCGTTATAGGTGCTGCCAATGCCGCCGTCCGCGCCCATCAGCCGGCCGGCCAAATACTGCTCGTCCGGGCCGTTGAGCACCGCCAGTTTGCCGCCGCCCGCATCCTTAAACGCGCGGATGTCCTGCACCGAGGGGCTGCTGTTTTTGAGCGCCTTGACGCGCGGGTTTTTCAGCATCGTGCCCAGCAGCGGCAGCGTGAGCGCTACGCCGGCATTTTGCGGGATGTTATAGATCATAAAGTCCGTTTCGGGTGCCGCGTCGGACATGGCATTCCAATAATCGGCGATGGCATACTCCGGCAGCTTAAAATAAATGGGCGGGATGGCGGCGATGGCCGACACGCCCAGCTTGCCCGCATGCGCGGCCAAGCGCACGGAATCCCGCGTGTTGTTGCAGGCCACATGCGCGATGATGGGCAATGTGCCGCCCACGGCGTCCATCACGGCCTCCAGCATCTGCATGCGCTCCTCCACCGAAAGGTACACGCATTCGCCGGTGGAGCCATTGACGTACAGGCCCTGCACGCCGGCAGCCTGCAGGTGCCGCGCCAGCGCCTGCGCGCGCGGGGCGCTGATGTTGCCCACATCGTCATAGCACGCGCAAAATGCGGGGTAGATGCCTTTGTAGTCGATCTGTTTCATAGGTCCTCCTGTGCTTGTTGTAATCGTTCGTTTGCAAATTGACGGATAACCCGCGCAACGGGCGGGGATAGGTTTTCGGGCAATTGGTCAGGCGCAAAAAACTGCAGCGCCAGGACTTCCTCTTCCTGCACCATCAATGTGCCGGAATACTCCCGGCACACATATACGATATCGATCGTGGATACCTCATCGCCGTTGGGGTACACATAGCGTGACTCCGGCCCCGAAAACACGCCGTACAGCGTAAGCGAATGCGCGATCAGGCCGGTTTCCTCCTGCAGCTCACGGCGCGCGGCATCCTCCACGCACTCGTACAGCTCCACGCTGCCGCCGGCATATCCCCAGCAGCGGTTGTCCCGCCGCTGCTGCAACAGGATGCGGTTGTCGCTGTCCACCACGATCACGCTGGCACCCACCAGCATCAGCGGGCGGTGGCCGACAACTTTCCGCAAATCCATGATGTAGTTGCTCATCCCCAGGCCTCCTGCGTTTTGCGCTTTTCGTCCGGGTCAAAATATTCGGCCTCCAGCCGGTCAAAGGATATATCCTCCAAAAAATGTTCCGCCACAAAACGCGCCTGGCGAAACTCTTGCCAGTCGCGCTCGTGCCGGGGCAATATCACCGGCACCTGCAAATCCAAATCATGGCAGGCCTGCGCCAATGCGTCCGTCCAGGCCTCCAGCGCGCAGGGCACCACGACATCCCGCCGGATTTTATTGCGCTTGATCTCCCGCACCCACAGCTGTCCGGCCACAAGCCACCTCCTGATATAATGCATTCATCATACCATTGGGCGGGGCGGGGAGCAATCGATAAAGAAAATAAAATTACTGTTCGTGCAAAATTATCCGTCAATAATGGTTTTTATAAAACCCTCGATCAGCCCGTTGACAACCTCGGGCTTATCGGTATTGGAATTGTGTCCAGCGTCTTTTATCCATTTTAGAGGGATGCCGGTGCTCCTGTGCCATGCCTTGTTGTACCGGATGCAGGAGCCCGCTTTGTCCTTTTCACCGCAGATAAGCAGCGCAGGGCATTGGATGGCATATGGCAAATCTTCCTCCAGGGCCTGGGCAAGGATGCGATAGCCATGGCCGATAATTTGAGCATATCTCTTTTTGTTTCCATCATATACCATCATCATTTCATGCATTAGTTTTCGGCCGTATTCAGACTGCGCAACGCCCCTTGTGCCCGCTTTCAACAGCCATTTCCACGGAAAATAGAAATAGATTGGTTCCAGCCTTTTCAACAGCCAGATTTCTGCGCTTGTCATGTATTTCCTTTGCAGGGGAGCAGAATCAATGGACACAAACGCTTGTAATTTTTCCGGATATAATTCCGCAAAGGCTTGTCCTATATATCCGCCCATCGATTGGCCTACGATAACCGGTTTTGCTACCTGTTCCTGCTCCAGTATTTCGTTGAGCCATTTCGCTTTATCCATCAGCGTAAAATCAAATTTGAACGGCCAGGACGCGGCATGCGCCGGTGCATCCCACACGAACACATTGTATTTGCCCTTAAAGTATTCCAATTGTTTTTCAAACAATCTGTGGTCTGCTGTCAGGCCCGGAAGAAAAACCAGCGTTATCCTGTTCGTATCGATCATGCTGATCCAATAACGGATGGCGCCGGAAGCTGTTTGGTATGTTCTTTTTTTCATCTGAACACCTCTGAAATTCTGCTCACGATCATGCTGCATGTTACTGCATAGATTCCAAAAAATGGAACACCCTTTGGTTGAAGTCGCCTGCTTCCTCATAGGCTGCATGCCCCAGCCCTTTATATACATACAGCTCGCTGCCCGCAATCCGCTCATTCATTTCATAGGATGCGCGTACGCCGACCACTTTGTCTTTCTCTGCGCCGATAATCAGCGTGGGGCATGCAATCTTTTTTATGTCCTGAGAGGCATCAAATTGAAGAATGGCCCTGGCATTGATCAGGAATCTGTCATAGACCAGTCGCTTCCCTATGACGCCGATTAGCGGATACAGTTTTCGGATTTTCTTCAGGCGCTCGGCTGAATAGTTTTTTTCTGCGGTGTCGATCATCAGCTGCCTATAGTTGCCTTTTTCTGCAAAGCTGATCCATTGACTGACACAGCTGCGAATCATGTCATTCGCTCGTGGTACGGAAACTGCGATGACCAGTTTATCCAGCAATTGCGCATAATCCACGGCTACATATTGCGCAATCATGCCGCCCTGGGATACCCCCATCACAGCGGCTTTGCCCATGCCCAGCGCTTCCATGGCCTGGGCTTGGTCATGTGCCATATCCCGTATGGCGTATCCCTCCGGCATGTCGTTCTTTCTGCTGAACATATAGACTGTATACTTTTGAAAAAAGATTCTATACGGCCTTGCCAGCAGCAATGCTTTTCCTTTTACGCTGGCCAGCCCATCCGCCAGGCCGGGCAGCAGAACCAATGGCTTGCTGCCATATCCAAAGGAAACATAGTGCATCCTCGTATGGCCCATTTGTACGCTTCCGTTTTTCGCATTCCACAGCATGAATCCTGCCCCTCCCCAGATTGGAAAACAATCCCGCAGGCCAGCAAACGCTTACGTGCTCCTCATTGCTCTTAAAGCACAATCGATGGATTATTTTCGCATAATGACCCGGCAATGACAAGATGTGAGATCTGCAAACAAAGCCCCTCTCCCCTTTGGATTTACGTATATTTTACATCCGTATGAAACACCCTTTGCAAATTTCAGTTGACAGCTTCTCTGATCATTGTTAAAATATTAACTATCTTGCGGTGGAGGGAGGCAAGACGATGAGAAAGCTTCTGTTTTAAGGGATGCTTTCGGCAGGTTTTTAGGGTTGAATGGTTGCTGCCGGATAAGTCCCTGACCCGTGCAGAAGCTGCCCACAACCCGTAAGGTTCAGGGAATAATTTCATTGTGAGGATGCAAAATGGAGACAAAACAGGATTTCATTGTAGACAGCGTGGACAAGCTGGAAGAAGCCATCGCGCGCACCAGAAAAGCACAGAAGGTATTTGCCACCTACACCCAGGAGCAGGTGGACAAAATTTTCTTGGCGGCTGCTTCCGCTACCAACAAGGCCAGGTTATCCCTGGCCAAATTGGCCGTTGAAGAAACCGGAATGGGCATTGTAGAGGATAAAGTTATTAAAAATAACTATGCCTCCGAATATATCTATAACGCCTATAAAAACACCAAAACCTGCGGTGTGATTGAAGAAGACAAGGCCTTTGGCACCAAGATCATGGCGGAGCCCATGGGGCTTATCGCGGCGGTGATTCCCACCACCAACCCCACCTCTACCGCCATCTTTAAGTGCCTGCTGGCTTTAAAGACAAGAAACGCCATTATCATCTCCCCCCATCCGCGGGCAAAGAAAAGCACCATCGCCGCGGCCCGGCTGGCGCTGGAGGCTGCCGTTGCAGCGGGCGCACCGGAGCACATCATCGGTTGGATTGATATCCCGTCGCTGGAAATGACCAATACCATCATGAAGGAAGCGGATATTATCTTGGCCACCGGCGGCCCCGGCATGGTCAAATCCGCATATTCCAGCGGCAAGCCCGCCTTAGGCGTGGGCGCGGGCAACACCCCTGCCATCATTGATGAGTCGGCGGATATTCTGCTGGCTGTCAGCTCCATTATTCATTCCAAAACCTTTGATAACGGCATGATCTGCGCTTCCGAGCAGGCGGTGATTGTGCTGGAAAGCGTTTACGATGCCGTCAAAACGGAGTTTGCCGCCCGCGGCTGCTACTTTTTAGACCCTGTGGAAACCGAACAGGTGCGCAAGACCATCATCATCAACGGCGCGCTGAATGCCAAGATTGTGGGGCAGACCGCCGCAAAGATTGCGGAGCTTGCCCATGTAACCGTGCCCGAGGGCACCAAGATCCTCATCGGCGAGGTGGAGAGCGTGGAGCTGTCGGAAGAGTTTGCCCACGAAAAACTCAGCCCCGTGCTGGCCATGTACAAGGCAAAGGACTTTGGCGAGGCACTTGATAAGGCAGAAAGGCTGATTGAGGACGGCGGCTTCGGCCATACCTCTTCCATCTATCTGAATGAAGTCACTGAAGCTGAAAAACTCAACAGGTTCATGCACCGCATGAAAACCTGCCGCGTCCTTGTGAACACGCCGTCTTCTCACGGCGGCATCGGCGACCTGTACAACTTTAAGCTTGCGCCCTCCCTTACCCTGGGCTGCGGCACGTGGGGCGGCAACTCCGTATCCGAAAACGTAGGGGTCAAGCACCTGCTCAACATCAAAACAGTAGCAGAAAGAAGGGAAAATATGCTTTGGTTCCGTGCACCGGAAAAGATCTATGTCAAGAAAGGATGTCTGCCGGTAGCGCTGGATGAGCTGCGCAGCGTGCGCGGGGCTAAGAAAGCCTTTATCGTGACCGACACCTTCCTGTATCAGCATGGCTACACCAAGCCCATCGCCGATAAGTTAGATGAAATGGGCATTGCGCACACCACGTTCTTTGATGTGCAGCCCGATCCCACGCTGAAAAACGCCAAGGAAGGCGCCAGGCAGATGCAGGCCTTCCAGCCCGATACCATCATCGCGCTGGGCGGCGGCTCCGCCATGGACGCGGCGAAGATCATGTGGGTGCTGTATGAGCATCCCGAAGCGGACTTTATGGATATGGCCATGCGCTTTATCGATATCCGCAAGCGCGTGTATACATTCCCCAAGATGGGCGAAAAGGCGTACTTTATCGCGGTGCCCACCTCGGCGGGCACGGGCTCGGAGGTGACGCCCTTTGCGGTGATTACCGATGAATCCACCGGCGTCAAGTATCCCCTGGCAGACTATGAGCTGCTGCCCAACATGGCCATCATTGATACCGATTTCCATATGAGCGCGCCCAAGGGCCTGACGGCTGCGTCCGGTATCGACGCTGTCACCCATGCCCTGGAAGCGTATGCGGCCATGCTGGCCACGGATTATACCGACGGTTTGGCCTTGCAGGCGCTGAAAATGATCTTTAAGTACTTGCCCCGTGCCTATGAGGACGGCCAGACCGATGTGGAAGCCCGCGAAAAGATGGCCAACGCCGCCACCATGGCCGGCATGGCCTTTGCCAATGCGTTCTTGGGCGTATGCCACTCCATGGCGCATAAGCTGGGCGCATTCCATCACCTGCCCCACGGCGTGGCCAACGCGCTGATGATTGAAGAGGTGCTGCGTTTTAACGCCGCGGAAGCGCCGGATAAGATGGGAACGTTCTCCCAGTACGCCTATCCGCACACGCTGGCGCGCTATGCCGAAGTGGCCGATTGCTTAGGCCTGGGCGGCCATACCGATGAGGAAAAGTTGGAAAACCTGATCAAGGCCATCAACGACCTCAAGGCCAGGGTGGGCATCAAATCAACAATTAAGGATTACGGCATTGATGAAAAGGATTTCTTAGACCGCCTGGACGACATGGTGGAGCAGGCGTTTGACGATCAGTGCACCGGCGCCAACCCGCGCTATCCCCTGATGCGCGAAATCAAGCAGATGTACCTCAACGCGTATTACGGCAACCACTTTGTTGAAACGGCAAAGCCCACCGCTGCGGACTTGACCCAGGCCGCAGAAGCCGACAAAGTAAAGGCGGCCTACCTCAAAGACAGGATAGGGTAAGAAAGCGCAATAAAAGGAGGAACCAGCCATGAAACTGGATCGAGTGATTGCAGTAAGAAACAATAAGACCATCTACCGGGACGGCGATAAATGCATCAAGGTGTTCAACGCTGATTTCCACAAGGCTGATATTTTGAACGAGGCGCTGAATCAGGCGCGCATCGAAGAAACCGGCCTGCATATCCCCAAGATTTTGGAAGTCACCATGGTGAAGGGGCAGTGGGCGATCGTGTCTGAATATATCAAGGGCAAGACCATGGCGCAGCTGATGGAGGAAAACCCCGAAAAGAAGGATGAATATCTGGCGTCCTTTGTGGACATTCAGCTTTCAGTCCATGCCAAGAAGTGCCCGCTGCTCAACAAGCTCAAGGACAAAATGATCCGCAAGATTGCGGCAACGGATTTGGACGCCACCACCCGCTATGACCTGCACACCCGGCTTGACAGCATGCCCAAGCACGACAAGGTGTGCCACGGGGACTTTAACCCCTCCAACATCATCATCACCGAGGACGGCACGCCCTATATCCTTGACTGGTCGCACGCAACGCAGGGCAACGCTTCGGCCGATGCGGCGCGCACGTATCTGTTGTTCTGGTTAAACGGCGATATCGACGGCGCCAAAAAGTACCTGGATTTGTTCTGCCAAAAAAGCAATACCTCTTTGCAGTATGTGCAAACATGGATGCCCATCGTGGCCGCTGCCCAGTCGGTCAGCGGCAATGAAAAAGAGCGCGAATTCTTGCTTTCCTGGGTGCATGTGGTAGATTATAAATAAGGATATAAAGGAGATATACCAATGAAAGTTACGGTTTGTATCGGCAGTTCCTGCCACATTAAAGGGTCGCGCCAGGTGATCGTCCAGCTGCAATATCTGATCCGTGAAAACAACCTGGGGGACAAGGTGGAGCTGGGCGGCGTGTTCTGCATGGGCAAGTGCCAGCAGGGCGTTTGCGTAACCGTTGATGACGCTTTCCATTCCGTAAGCCCGGATACGGTAGACGCGTTCTTTGAAAACCATATCAAAACGAAGGTATAAAGGATTGATTATTCAGGTTTGTGTAGGCAGTTCCTGTCATCTGAAAGGATCCCACGACATCGTGGGGCTTCTGCAAAAAGCCATGGAGGAATATCATCTGGAAGACGAGATTACGCTGGCCGGCAGCTTTTGCATTGGCAAGTGCAACCGCGTGGGTGTTACCATCCAGGTGGATGATGAGGTGCATGTGGGCATCACAAAAGAGGGCTTCAAAGAATTCCTCAGGGAGCACGTATTGGATAAACTGGAAAGGAAGTAACGGGACATGCCAAGTTGTTTGACGCTGAAAAAATCAAACTGTAAAAACTGTTATAAGTGCATTCGTTATTGTCCCGTGAAGGCCATCCGCTTTTCGGGCAACCAGGCACACATTATCGATAACGAATGCATCCTGTGCGGCCACTGCTTTGTGGTGTGCCCGCAGGACGCAAAACAGATTGTGGATGAAACCGAAAAAGCCAAAGTGCTCCTCCAGACCGGTGATCCCGTCATCGTCAGCCTGGCCCCCGCCTTTATTGCCAACTATGAAAATGTGGGCATCAACGCCATGCGCAAGGCATTAAAACAGCTGGGCTTTTATGACGTGGAGGAAACCGCGATTGGCGCCACCATCGTGAAAACCGAATATGACCGGATGCTGCGCGAGGATGAACGGGATGTGGTGATTTCCTCCTGCTGCCATTCCATCAACCTGCTGATTCAAAAGCATTACCCCCAGGCGCTTCAATATTTAGCGGATGTGCTGTCGCCCATGCAGGCGCACTGCATCGATATTAAGAACCGGTATCCCAATGCAAAGACCGTGTTCATCGGCCCCTGCGTGGCCAAAAAGGATGAGGCCGATCATTACAAGGGCATTGTGGATGCCGCGCTTACCTTTGAGGAGCTGACCGAATGGCTGGAGGCGGAGGGCATTGAGCTGGAGCAGGAAATGGATAGCGATATCAACTCCCGCGCCCGCTTCTTCCCGACAACCGGCGGCATCCTGAAAACCATGCTGCAGGACAGCCCGGACTATACATACCTGGCGCTGGATGGCGTGGATACCTGCATGGCCGCGCTGGAGGACATCATCAACGGCAAGATTCACAAGTGCTTTATCGAAATGTCCGCCTGCATCGGCAGCTGTGTGGGTGGGCCGATCATGGAAAAATATCACCATTCCTCCACGGTGAAGGATTATATTGCCATTTCAGCCTACGCCGGCGAAAAGGATTTTGACGTTGCCCAGCCCAAGGCTGCTGCGCTGCGCAAGAGCTTTGAGTATATTGAGCAGCAGCTGCAGAAGCCTTCGGACATGGAGATTCAGAGCGTCCTGCGCCAGATGGGAAAATTCAAGCCCTCCCAGGAGCTGAACTGCGGCTCCTGCGGGTACAATACCTGCCGCGAAAAGGCAATTGCCATCATTCAGGGCAAAGCGGAGATTTCCATGTGCCTGCCGTTCCTGAAGGACAAGGCCGAGAGCTTCTCGGATACCATCGTGAACAGCTCGCCCAGCGGGGTGATTGTGCTCAATGAAAGCTTAGAGGTTCAGCAGATCAATACCACCGCAAGGAAGCTGATGAACATCCGTTCCGAAAGCGATGTTCTGGGCACTCATGTGGTCCGTATTCTTGATCCTACGGTTTTTATAAACGTGTTGGCGTCCGGTCAGGACGTTCATGACGAGCGCGTATACCTGGCCGAATACAAGCGCTTTGTGGAGCAATCCGTTGTATATGATAAGGATTCGCGCCTGCTGATTGCCATCATGCGCGACATTACCGATGAGCAAAACGAGCGCGAAAAGAAGGAAAACCTCAGCCGCCAGACCATTGAGGTGGCGGATAAGGTGGTCGATAAGCAGATGCGCCTTGTGCAGGAGATCGCGTCGCTGCTGGGCGAAACCGCGGCCGAGACCAAGATTGCGCTTTCAAAACTGAAGGAGTCCATCCAGAATGAATGATTTATGCGCGGACATTGGATACAAAAGTATAAATCATTACGGCGAGCAGCTGTGCGGCGACCATGTGGATGTGGTGGAGCCCAGCGATGATTCAACAGTCATTGTGCTGTCGGACGGGCTGGGCAGCGGCGTGAAGGCCAGCGTTCTCTCCACGCTTACGTCCAAAATCATATCGACGATGTTAGCGGCGGGCCTGCACCTGGAGGAATGCGTGGAAACCATTGCGGCCACCCTGCCCGTCTGTTCGGTGCGCGGCGTGGCGTATTCCACATTCACCATTATCCACCTGAAAAGCAACCAGGTGGCCGAGCTTATCCAGTATGACAATCCGCCTACGATTATCATCCGCAACGAACAGGTTTGGGACTATCCCAAGACCGAAATGAACATCGGCGGCAAAAAGATCCTGAAGTCCGTTATCAAGCTGCAGGAAAACGATATTTTTGTTGCCATGAGCGACGGCTGCCCGCATGCGGGCATCGGCACGGCGTATAACTTCGGCTGGAAGCATGAGGACATCGCGGAGTTTATGGAGTCGCTTTCGCACATTGGCTACACGGCCAAAACATTGTCCACCATGCTGGTGGATGAATGCAACAAGCTGTACAGCGGCAAGCCCGGCGATGACGCAACGGCCTGCGTGGTGCGCATCCGCAAAAGGGAGCCGATGAACTTGCTCTTTGGCCCGCCCTCCAACCGCGACGATGATAGCCGCATGATGGCGCTCTTCTTCTCCAAGGAGGGCAAGCACATCGTCTGCGGCGGATCAACCTCGTCCATCGCGGCAAAGTTCTTGGGCAAGCCGCTGCAGGTCAGCCTCTCTTTCGAGGCCAGCGATGTCCCGCCGATTGCCAAAATCGAGGGCGTGGATCTGGTGACCGAAGGCGTCATCACCATCAACAAGGTGCTGGAATACGCCAGAGATTACCTGGGCGAAAACAAGCATTACGAGCATTGGAGCATTCAGCGCGACGGCGCATCCCTGATCTGCCGTTTGCTGTTTGAAGAAGCCACCGACATTAACTTCTATGTAGGCAAGGCCATCAACCCTGCGCATCAAAACCCAGAACTGCCCATCAATTTTAACATCAAAATGAACTTGGTGGAGGAGCTTTCCAAGTGCCTCAAAAAAATGGGCAAGCGCATCAAAGTAAGTTATTTCTAAAGAGAGGATTCCATGCGTAAATTTGATACCAAGGTTCAATACTTAAAATACAAGGTTCTGCGCGAGGTGGCGCGCCAGGCCTGGGATGATACGCTGCTCCAGCATATGATGGACATTCCCAAGACCATCGTGCCCGGAAATATCTCCACCATGCGCTGCTGCGTATATAAGGAGCGCGCCATTTTGGCCGAGCGCGTCAAGATCGCCATGGGCGGCGATGCCGATAACCCCAATGTGATCGAGGTGATTGACATCGCCTGCGATGAATGCCCGGCAGCTGGATATGAAGTTACTGATTCCTGCCGCGGCTGCCTGGCACACCGCTGCGAGGATGTGTGCAGAAGAGGCGCCATTTCCTTTGACCACAACCACGTGGCGCACATTGATAAATCCAAATGTGTGGAGTGCGGCCTGTGCGCCAAGGTTTGCCCCTATTCCGCGATTGTCAACCGCAAACGCCCCTGCCAGATCGCCTGCAAGGTAAAGGCTATTTCCATCAATGAGAACAACGCCGCCGCCATCGAAAACGACAAGTGCATCCAGTGCGGCGCGTGCGTGTATCAGTGCCCGTTTGGCGCGATGATGGAAAAATCCTATATCCTCAACGTGATCGACCTGATCAAGAAAAGCGAAAACAACACCAGGTATAAGGTGTACGCCGTTGTGGCGCCCTCTATTTCCAGCCAGTTTACCTATGCCAAGCTGGGCCAGGTCATTACGGGGCTGAAAGAGCTGGGCTTCTTCACCGTGGTCGAAGCGGCGCTGGGCGCCGATATGGTGGCGCAGCTGGAATCGCAGGAGCTGGCGGAAAAGGGTTTCCTGACAAGCTCCTGCTGCCCTGCGTTTGTGCAGTATATCAAGTCCGCGTTCCCGGATTTGCTGCCCTTTGTGTCGCACAACCTTTCGCCCATGGCGGCCCTGGCCAAATTTATAAAAAGTACAGACGAAGGTGCAAAGGTGGTATTCATCGGCCCCTGCACGGCCAAAAAAGCCGAAGCGCAGCTGGACAGCGTAAAGCCCTATGTGGACGCCGTGATGACCTTTGAAGAGCTGCAAGCCCTGTTTGACAGCAAGGATATTGACATCACAGCGCTGGGCGAGGACGTGCTGGACAACGCCTCCTACTATGGCCGCATCTTTGCCCGCAGCGGCGGCCTTTCGGATGCTGTGGTGCAGGCCCTGAAAGAGCAGAACATTGATTTTGATGTAAAGGCCGTGGTCTGTGATGGGATTGAGGAATGCCGCACGGCCTTGCTCAAAAAAAGCAGAAACGTGCTGGACGCCAACTTTATTGAGGGCATGGCCTGTATCGGCGGCTGTATCGGCGGCGCAGGCTGCCTGACCCACGGCACGAAGGACAAAGCCGAGGTAGATAAATATGGCCGGGAGGCGTTTGAAAAGACCATCAGCGATGCCGTAGCCGTGCTGGGGATGGCTGATTCACACTAAACCTATACCACAATAGAAACATCATGCAGCCTGGCCTGAACGTCCTCCATCCAGGCATCCAGGGGCATGTCGGGCTTTTGAGCCAGCTGCATTTCCAGGCTGTCCGCCCCATAGCGCACGCGCATAAACCAAAAGGCATCCATCGCCTGGTATAAGGACGGCCAAAGGGCGGCCTCTGTGGCGCAAAGGGGGCGCTGCTGTTGATAGGCGTCAAAGAAGGTGCTGAAACGCTGCCGGGATGTGACGTGTGTTTCTTCCTGCGGGTAATCCATTTCCCGGGCAAAGAGCATGCCCTGAAGGACGGCGTCGCTGATCAGCGCGCATTCCCCGGCGCAGTTGTAATCAAACACAAACAGCCTGCCTAAACTGTCCTGGGTGAGGTTGTTGATGGACAAATCCCCCTGCACAGCGCCATGCGGCAAATCCAGCCAGTGCGTCAGCAGCTCTTCCCGTCTGTTTTGATACAGTTGATAAAGTTCCCCGGCTTCTGCTATGCGCCCATGCTGCTGCAATACGTCCCGCAGCATGGGCCCGCCATCCACATCGCTGCCTGCGGCAAAATCAAAGATGGCTTTGCCGTGCTGCATGTGAACATCATTTTCTAAGACAACAGCGTGCATCCGCCCCAGCAGCTGCCCGGCCAGGGCGCAGGTTTCAAGGCTGGCGGATGTCATCTCCGGCCCTAAGTCACGCTCCAGGGTTGCTAGCAGCGTGTGCCCCTGATACGGAACATTTGCATATCGCCTGCCGTCCAACACCTTCATGGGGGCAACGGTGGGAATGCCCCTTTCCACAAAGAAAGCCGCCAGCTCCCCCTGCTCCTGCACATAGGCCGCCGGGCTGCGCTCCTCCTTAAGCAGGCGGAGGATCAGCGTCGGCGACTGCCGAAAACGCAGGCGCGCAACCAGCTTGTACTGCGGCGGGGCTTTGTGCAGGTCATCAACATGCAGCAAGGGTTCCAGGGCTGCAATTTCCCGGATGCCGAAGGCAGGCAATATCCCTTGAAGTTGATCCCTGTCCATCTTCCTGCATGCCTTTCTCAAATATGCCTTGCGTACCGGACAAAACTTATCAGCATTTATAGGGGCTGTCAACGCAACAGCGGCCCGGAGTTCCCCCCGGGCCGCTGCGGTATTACGTAATAGTTACTTACCGGAGATGGTAATCCCGTTAAACGCCATCCAGGGCAGCAGGAACATGCCGTCGCTGTTGCGCTGCTTAGAGATGCCTGCGATGTTGTTGAATACATCGGCTAAGTTGCCGGAAATCATGGTTTCGTTGACGGCGCCGGCGATCTTGCCGTCCTCAATCAAAAACGTGTTTTTGGCCACGCCGCTGAAATCCCCGTTGGTGCCGGGCTGGCCGCCCGAAAAGCGCGATACCAGCAGGCCCTTTTTGGTGCCGGCAATCATGTCCTCCAGCGTGGTATCGCCGGGGCTGACGACCATGTTGGCGGCTGTGTTGGGCGCGCGCTTGCCGCCCACCTTGTTGGCGATATACGCGGACAGCCCAAACTGCTTGAGCACGCCGTCCTTGATCACGTCATAGTCCTCCGACAGGAAACCCTCCTGCGTGTAGCGCTCGCCGCATACCACGGCGTCATGCAGCGGGGCGATGCGCACCGTCAGGCGCGGGTCGGTCACCTGCTGGCCCAATTTGTCCTTCCACTGGCTGGTGCCCTCTAAGATGACGCCGCCATCGGTATAGTTGTCCAGCAGCATAAACAGGAAATTGCCTAAGCACATGGGCGTCATGATGACGGTGCCCTCAAACTTGCCCTCGGTGGCGGTGGTGTGGATTTGCAGCTCGGCGTCGCGCAGGGCCTGGCGGATGTCGCCCAGCTCAATCAGCGGCTGGTCGAGGTTGTCAACCACCACGCCGCTGCCGTTGAAGCTGCTGGATTTATCGCCCTCATGGCCTGAGAACATCAGCGACACCTCATACTGCCCGTACAGCATGCGGTAGGTGATGTCGTTGCTGTTGACATAGACGCGCTCGCTGCGGCGGTGGCTGACAATCATCTGCTCCATCATCACCTTGGGATACTCGCGGTGGATGGTATCCAGCAGCTCCTTGCTGCGCATGAACAGCTTGTCCAGGTCGGCCTCGGGCGCGCCCAGGGTGAAGGATTTATCCTGCTTTTCGGTGGCCAGCGTCCAGGCCTCGTCGGGCTGGGAGGCTTCGGCTGCGGCCAAGCACTCCTGCGCGGTGGCCTGCAGGGCGGCGTCGGACAGGTCGTTGGTGCTGACCACGCCGCGCTTATGGTCCTTGATGGCGGTCATGTTAAGCGAGCTGTCAAACGTGGTGCGCAGCAGGCTGAACTTGCCGGCGTCCACGTTAAACTCCCGCAGCTGGGAGCGCCCGGCCTGGCAGACGGCGCTGTCGGCACCCAAGTTTTTCAGCGCCTGCAGGCCGGTATTGGCAATATGTTGCAGTTCGTTCATGTTATTTCCCTCCTACGGTCACTTTGCAGCGCAGCTCCGGCCCGCCCAAGCCCACCGGCATGGGCTGCTTTTTGCCGCAGAAGCCGGAGGACGACCAGGACACCGTATCGCTGACCATGTCCACAGTTTTGAGCATGTCAAACGCCACGCCGGAGATGGTGGTGTCCAGGATGGCTTTGCCCAGCTTGCCGTTTTTGATTTCATAGCCCATGTTGATGCCAAACATGAACTCGCCCGTGGTGTCGGCCTGGCCGTTGCCGGTATCGGTGAGGTAGTAGCCGTCCTCGGTGTTGGCGATCATATCGGCCAGCTTGTCCTTGCCCGGCAGCACGGCGGTGTTGCGCATGCGGATGAGCGGCTCATCGCTGAACGCCCAGGCGCGCGCGTTGCCCTGCGGCTTCATGCCCAGGCGCTCGCCCATGTCGCGGTTGACCATGTAGCCCGTCAGCATGCCGTCCTTGATCAGCACGGCGTCCTCGGCCTTGACGCCCTCATCGTCCACATACACGGGCAGGGGCGCGGTTTCGCCAAAGGCGGTGTGCGCAAAGTCCGTCATGGACACCAGGTCGCTGGCCACGCGCTTGTTGAGCATATGCGCGGCCACCGAGCCGCCCAGCACCAAGTCGGCCTCCACGGTGTGGCCCACGGCCTCATGCGCCAGCATGCCGGCCAGCTCGCCGCCTAAGATACAGGTTTTGACGCCCGCGCTGGCGTACACGCCCTCGCGCTTGTGCATAAGCCGCTCGTACAGGGTGTCGATGGTTGGGTACACCAGCGCCGGGTCGGTAAAGTGCGCGTCAAACGTACCCCGTCCGCCCACGGCCTTGAACAGCTCCACCGGCACGCCGTCCTTGGTCTGGCTGTTGAGGATGATGTAGATATAGCTGCGCGGCGCGATGATGTGCGCGGTGCAGCCATCCGACGTGCAGATGATCTTTTCCATGCTGTCGCTGCTGCTCACCACGGTGCGGCTGGCCAGGTCGGGGTACTTTTGCTGAATGTAATCATCCAGCGCCTTGAGGTAATCGATGTATACCTTCTGCGGCAGGTCCGCCATATCGGGCTGCGTGGGCAGCGTGCCCCGCGCGATGGTGGGCAGCGCCCCGCGCGCCTGGCCGGCGTGCTTGTCTAAAAACGCAGCGTTGGATGTGGCGTTGTCCAGCACGGCCTTGACGGCCGCATCGTTCATGTCCGCCGCCGAGGCAAAGCCATATACGCCGTTCCTGTACACGCGGGCGCTGACGCCCTTGGTATCGGTGCGCGCGTTGCCCGCCAGGTTGCCCTTGAGCATCACGACCCGGCGCTGCAGGCTGCGCTGCGCGCGCAGCTCCGTGGACGCGCCCGCGGCAAACCCCGAGCGGTGTTTGGTAACAATATCCTGAAGCAAATCCTTGTCCTCCTTTATGCGAGTCATACAATTATACCATACCCTGGGTGACGGCGGGGGAATCTCGCGTAAGTTTTACACATTCTGAACCAAGGCCATCGCCTGCATGCTGCTGCCCAAACGAATATCTATATTTTCCTGCCTATAACATCCAGCCGCCGTCCTCAGCCCGCGGGCAGGGACAGATCCACCCGTTCCACCTGCGCAAATTTGCTGCCGGGGTGCCAGCTGGCGGCGTCCAGGTGCAGGCGGTAGCCCTGCAGGTTTTCCACCCACCATTTGTCGTAGGTTTGCTCGGGCAGGGCATGCGCGGCCATCAGCGCCATGATGGCGCCGCCGTGCGACACGATGTACAGGTGCTGTTCATGCCGCTGGTGCGCCTCGTGAATCAGCTGTTGCAGCGCCGTGCTGACGCGCACCGCAAAGCCTGCGCGGCCTTCGCCGTCCTGCATGGGCTGCATGCCGCCGTCCAGCAGCCAGCGCTGATAGGCGGGGGTCTGTTCCAATTCGGCATGGGTATAGCCTTCAAAGATGCCGAAGTTCATCTCCTGCAGGCCGGGCACCACCACCTGCTGGGCGGCGGGGTATTGTATGCGCGCGGTCTGCTGGGTGCGCTGCAGGGGCGTGACATATACGCGCTGCACCGCAGGGTTGATAATTCCCTGCGCGGCTTGCTGCGCGCCCTGTTGGTTGATAGGCATATCGGTGGAGCCTACGTACTGTTTCATTACGTTGCCGTCTGTCTGTGCATGGCGGGTGATGGTGATGATCATGCCTGTCCTCCCGTAGTCAATAAATGGTTTTCTCTTTTCTTTTCGCCGCGCGACAGACAAACTCCTTGCTGGGGGCGATTAAATGCCCACCCTTGGCGCATGCGTACCCTGTTGTGCGCCTTGCCGGCGGATTGATTGCGGCCGGGAAACAAACTATAATCAATCGACAAATCAAAAGGTGGGGTATGACGATGAAGGTTGGAATTATATGCGCACTCGACAGGGAACTGGCCCCTTTTTTGCCTGCAATAGAAGAATGCAGAACAACCGAAAGATCCATGCTGAAGTTCTATGAAGGACGGATTCACGGCACAGAGGTTGTCGCTTTGTTTTGCGGCATATGCAAGGTGAATGCCGCCATAGCGGCCCAAATCTTAATAGACGCATTTGGCGTACACACGATTATCAATTCCGGAACAGCAGGCGGGATTGATCCTAAGCTTGACATATTTGATGCGGTCATTTCAACGGAGGTTTGCTACCACGATGTTGTGCCGAGCATTTTGACGGAATTTCATCCCTGGATGAAATCGGTATTTTTTAAAGCAGACCGCGAGTTGACAGAACTATCCAAAGCCGCCGTTGGCAAAATGAAGCTGCCGGGGAAAACACATTGGGGGCGAATGGCTACGGGGGAGTCGTTTATCACCGATGAAGGCCGGGAAACGATTGAAAATGAATTTGCGCCTTTAACGGTGGATATGGAAACAGCAAGCATCGCCCATGTATGCTATGTGAACGGCATACCGTTTATATCCATCCGGTGTGTCACGGACAACGCCGCGCATGATGGAACGGATCATTTTGAGAAAAACTGCGTCCAAGCCTCCCTTATTGCAAAAGACATTACGGTGGCTTTGCTCCATGAACTTGGCAACAAAAGATAGTTGCCATTCATTAAAAGACATTCGGGCTTCATTGAGGGCCTGCATCCCTTGACACCCCGTCATAACCCCCCTATTATCCAGGGTAAATAAACCAGCAAAGGCAGGTGTGCGTATGCCGCGCCAGATGATTTGGATCATGACCGATACGACAGCCTACAACATGGTGGGGTGCTATGGCTTCCCGCAGATGAACACCCCCCACATGGACGATATCGCCCGCCACGGCGTGCGGTTTGAGCGGGCATATACCTGCCAGCCCGTGTGCGGGCCGGCGCGCTCGGCGCTGTTTACCGGGCTGTACCCGCACAGCAACGGCAGCTGGGGCAACAGCATGCCGCTGGGTGCCGATGTAAAAACGCTGGGCCAGCGGCTGTCCGCAGACGGCGTGGCCTGCGCGTACATCGGCAAGTGGCATTTGGATGCCGGGGATTATTTCGGCAACGGCATCTGCCCGGACGGCTGGGACCCGGACTATTGGTATGACATGAAAAACTACCTGGATGAGCTGAGCGACGAGGACAAGCTGCTGTCCCGCAAGGCCGACCCCCGGGTAACGCCCATCGCCGAGGAGTTTACCTTTGGCTGGCGCGTCACGCAGCGGGCGCTGAAGTTCATCCAAGCGCACCGCGACGAGGATTTTTTCCTGGTCGTGTCCTATGACGAGCCGCACGACCCCGGCCTGTGCCCGGAGCCGTATGCCTCCATGTATCAGGATGTGGAGCTGCCCAAGAACGCCGCGCACTTTGACACCCTGGAAAACAAGCCGCTGCTGCAAAAGCTGTGGGGCGAGCGCAACATGACCAAAGAGGCCGAGCAGCAGCCCTTAAAGCCCGTGCGGCTGCTGGGCTGCAACAGCTATGCCGATGACCTGATCGGCCGCGTGATGGCCGCCGCGCGCGCGCAGACGCCCGGCGCGCTCAAGCTGTTCACCTCCGACCATGGCGATGCCATGGGCGCACACCGGCTGTTTGCCAAGGGGCCCTGCATCTATGACGAAATCGCGCGCGTGCCGCTGATGATGGAAGGGCCGGGCATTGCGGCGGGCACGGTGTACCCGCACACGGTGTCGCACATCGACCTGCCCGCCACGGTGCTGGATTGGTTTAAGCTGGCGCGGCCGGTTATGTTTGAGGGGCGCAGCCTGCTTGAGCAGGCCTGGGACATCGCGCTGCCCACCGGGCGCCCGGCCTTTGTGGAGTTTTTGCGCTATGAAATTGACCATGACGGCTTTGGCGGCTTCCAGCCCATGCGCGCGGTGGTGACCGATACCTGGCGGCTGGCGCTGCACCTGCTGGACACCGATGAGCTGTACAACGTGGAGGACGACCCGCACTGCATGCACAACCGCATCAACGACCCCGCCTGCGCGGACATCCGCAACCAGCTGCACGACAGCATTTTAGACTGGATGAACCAAACGCGCGACCCCTTCCGGGGCTATCAATGGCAGATGCGGCCCTGGCGGCCGGACAAAAAGCCCAGCTGGGACGTGGACGGCTACACCCGCCAGCGCGAAAACGACCCGGGCGAGTACCGCCAGCGCGATTACGGCACCGGCCTGCCCATGGAAAAGGCCACGCGGCTGAAGGGATAACCGCCCGCAGAACGGTTTATTCTTATGTAATTTTTTGCATGCGCGCGATGCGCTGCAAGTCCGGCATCGCTTCGGGGAAAAATATTTGATATGCCTGGCAAAAGCGGTGCAGGCCCTGCACGCGCTCGCGGCGGCAGCCGTTGCGGCACAGCGCATACCATTCGCACGCCCGGCAGGCATCAGGCACCGGCAGGCTGGCCTGTATGAACTGTTGGGCGGTTTGGCTTTTGACCAGGCGCACAAAGGATTCGGTTTTCAGGCTGCCCAGCTTCCACTCGTCCAGCGCGTAAAAATCGCAGGGGTAGGTGCTCAGGTCGCTTTCCACGGTAAAGCCGCACACGCAGCGGCCCTGCATGGAGCAGGTGTCCGGCGCGAAGCCGCGCAGCATGCGCACCCAGTTGTCATACCAGCGCACCGACACATACTGCCCGCGGTCTATGGCCTGCACATAGCGCCGGAAGGTGCCGCGCAAAAACGTCAAAAACGCCTCATTGCTCACCGACCAGGGGCCGGTTTCGCCGTTCAGGCCGTCCAAGCACGCGATAAACTGCAAATATTGATACGGCGCCAGGGCATCCCACACGCGGTCGGGCTGCTCGGCCACGGGCTGGGACACCACGCATAGAATATTGGCGTCCACGCCGGCTTTTTGCAGCCGCTTCATGGTGTTTTGAACGCGCGCATGCGTGCCCTGCCCGTGCGCATCGGGGCGCAGCGCATCGTGCAGCGCTTGGTCGCCGTCCATGGACACACCCAGCAAAAAATTGTGCTGCTTAAAAAACGCAATCAGCTCATCGCTGATATCATAGCCGTTGGTTTGCAGCGCATAGCGCACCTCCAGCCCGCGGGTGTTGTAGCGCCGGACGGACTGCGCAAAGGCCTCAAAATAGGGAAGCCCCGCCAGCGTGGGCTCGCCCCCCTGGAACATGAAGCTGACAAACCCCTCGGCGTACAAAAACGCGCGCCGCACCAAGGTATCGGCGTCCGCCGCCGTCATGTTGGGGCGCACGCCGGCATCGCGGTTTTGCATTTCATCCACATAAAAGCAGTACCGGCAGCGCATGTTGCAGCGCCCGGACGCAGGCTTGATCAACACCGTCAGCGGCGGCATCAGCGCAGCACCTCGCAATCCATGGGGGCAAGCATGTCCTTGTCCCGCCCGTGGCGGTTGTTCATGTCATACAGGATGTTGGGGTTTTTCATGGTACACTCCCGGCGCTTTCTTATGATACTGATTCCAAACATTACTGCATCGTCGTGTCGGGTCTTTTGTCTTGCAGCTGTGTCGGCTGCTCGGTCAGCGTAGCGCTGCTATGCTCCCTCGGCTGCTCCTTGCTGCAAACCAAAATCCTCTCCCCTTTGGATGCATTACTGTTTTCCATCAGTATTGAGTATACGGGACAAGGTGTTTATGAGCAAGGGATGCGGGATATTCCCCCGCTGCGTCATTTGCGTACATTGCGCACGTTGCGTACGTTGCGTACGTTGCGTCATTTGCGTCATCTGCGTCATGAACGTCATTCCCTGTAGGGAAAAAAATAAAATATGCCCTGAAAAAGGGAAAAGGAAACCTACGGTATCTCTCTTATTGTAGGGAGAACCATGGATTCCTGGGTGTTCTTCTGTTCCCGGCTGTCATCAGCCTGCAGGTTGTGTACGCAACGTACGCAACGTACGCAAATCCCACAGTGTACGCAGATGACGCAAATGACGATAATGACACACCGGGGGGTTGTGCGGCCGGGCATCCGGCCCAACCCATCCTACCACAGCATCGGCGGCCCCTGCAAGGGCAGTTTTTTACCTCTTTCCGGCAAAGCTTGATGGAAAAAGAGGCAGAAAGTAAAAGCCTGAAAGGCAGGAAGGTTGCGCTTTTCCGCCGGCAGGATACAATATCCCTGACACCAAAGGAGGGGCGCATGGACACAGCAGTTCTGGCACAGATGGAGTTGTTTTCGGGGCTCGACCAGGAAGAGATCGGGCGGGTGCTGGCCTGCCTGAACGCTCATACGCGCAGCTATCAGCGCGGTGAGGTCATCTGCCCAATGGGCCAGCCCACCGACTATATCGGGCTGGTGCTCAAAGGCACGATACTGGTGGAATATCAGGACGCCTGGGGCAAGCGCTCTTTGCTGACCCCCGTGGGGACGGGCAAAACATTTTCTGAAGTGTTTGCCTTCATCCCCGATGAATCCCTGCCCGTCAGCGTGGTGGCCGCCAGCAACTGCCGGGTGCTGCGCATGCAGGCCGGCAGATTAACACAGGTATGCAGGCAGGCCTGCACCTGCCACAACCAACTGATCAGCAACCTTCTGCGCATTATGTCGCAGCGCAGCATTGATCTGATGCGGCGGGTTTTCCACACCTCGCACCGCACCATCCGCGCACGGCTGATGAGCTACCTGTCGCTTGAAGCCATCAAGGCAGGCAGCCGCACGTTTACCATCCCCTATGACCGCCAGCAGCTGGCGGACTATTTAGGCGTAGACCGCAGCGCGCTGTCCAACGAGCTGGGCAAAATGCGCCGCGAGGGGCTGCTGGAAACAACGAAAAACCAGTTCAAATTATCCGAAAACGTAGAGGTGCCGGGCGAGTAGCCTGCGGCATTTTATACCAGAGTTTTTATACCAGAGTTAATCAATAACTCTTGTTGCTGATCTCCACCTTCACATCGTCGCAACACATCAGCTTGGGCACCACGAAGGCCACCGGATCCCGCGCGTCATAGGTGGAGGAGGTGTTGTAGGCCGTCGTTTTAGAGGACAGCCAGCGCAGCTTCTCCCCAAACAGGTCGCCTAACTTTTCGGTAAAGCGCACATTGTAGGGCACGACGATGCTTCCGTCCTGTTTGAACATCAGCGCGCCAAAGCGGGAGGTGCCGGTGATCAGGCCTTCGGTCGGGTTGACAATGCCGGTGTAGTGCAGGTAGGGAACGTAGAGGATGTCGCCCTCCTTGGCAAGGGCGCTTAACTCCTCCAGCTCGTTGACGTTTTGATCCCCCGGCAGCAGGGAGAAGCTGAGGTGGGGCACATCATGCCCTGTGGCCGTTTCCCCGTGCTCATCCGCCGCGTCCTGCGTCCAGATAAAACCGGTGAAAACACCCCTGTTATACCAGGCTTTTGCCTGGCGCTTTCTGCCGTGCATGTCCACCGGGATGGCGAAGGTATCCAGATTTGAAGGATCCTCAACCAGGGTTACCTGCTCCGACAGCCGTTTTTTGCCGATGTCCTCCTTGGTGTTGATGCTGTTGTCGCGTTTCATGGTGCCGCCGTCAACGCCCAAATAGCTAAGCAGGCTTACGTATTCCGCCGTTGCCGCTGCGCCAAAGACCACGCGGTACGGGCCCAGGGGCAATTGCAGGGCGGGGCAGGCCTGGTACTTGTCCTTCAGGAAGGAAAGCCTCCTGTGCATTGCGCCCGGGTTGAGGTCGGAAAGCTTGGCCGCGCTTTGCTCTGCGTTGATCTCCCACTTGTCCTCAAGGGAGGACAGCACCAGGGTAATCTGCGCGTCGGAAGCGCGCCAGGTCACGGTATGCTCCGTGGCGGTCGACAGGGCGATGCTTACCGTGCTGCCCACCGAGAAATTGCCGGACAGCTTTACGTCATCGCTCTCCAGCCCTTCTGTGGCGGCGTTGATGTATGCCAGGATATCCTCATTGGAGATGCCCGCAAGGCCCTGGTCATACCCCGCCGTGTCCTCGCTGCTCTCTGAGATCGCCGGGAAGGTGGGGCAGTAGCTCAGGGGGCTTGCGAATTTGAGCATCTCCCCGGCCTGATTCACCGCCCGGCGCAGGGTTTCTTCATCCACCAGGTCGCACATCACCTGGACGCCCGCCGTCCTGTTGTCCGCATAGGCCGTCACCGTCACGCGGGTCAGGGCCTCGCTGGTGTTCAGGGAAACGCCGGAATTGGCCAGCCGCACCAGGTGGCTGTCCTCCCGGTGCAGGGTCAGGGCGGCTTTTATATCCTGTGAAATCGCGTACGCCCTTAAAGCCTTTAATGCATCGATAGCATGCTGCAACTGCATCTTATTCACCCACCTTTACATCGTCAAACCGGCACACGGGCACCCCGTGGCCCAGCTGCATCACCTGGGAGGGCATGCCCTTGCCGCAGTTGGGCACATACTCCACCCGCCAGGTGCTTTCATCGCCCACGGCGCTTAAGGAATTGTAGAAGGGCAGCGTGTCGCCCGAATAGGCCGCGTTGCGCACGACCTCCTTCACCTGCCCGTCCTCCACCAAATAGGCGTAATCATTGGCAAAATGGAACTGCTCGCGGTTGGAGCCGATGGACCAGCTCTTGTCCCCGGACAGCACGATGCCCTTCTCGGTGGAAGCGATGATATCGGCCAGCGTCCCGTCCGTCCCCGGATCCACGGAGATGTTGGTCATCCGCTCCAGCGGCGTCCTGTAAAACGCGGTGGCGCGCGCCGTACCGCCGGAGGAGGCAAAAATCTCTCTCCCCGCGCGCTCATTGGCCTCTGTCACCATCTGCCTGGAGGTGATGGCGCCGACCAGCACGCCGCTTTCGATCAGCATGTAGTTCTGCGCTTTCACGCCGTCATCGTCATAGCCAAAGGAGCCGGGGCTGTTTTCCAGCAGCGCGTCGGCGCGCACATTTAATTTGGGGGAGCCATACTGCAAATTGCCAAAGTCCGACAGCCGCACAAAGGAGCCGCCGGCGTAGCTCAACTCATAGCCCAAGATGCGGTCCAGCTCCAGGGGGGTGGCCGATGGTCTCATGCACCTGCAAAAACATCTGATCAGGCATCAGGATCACGCTGCGCACATCATGGGGGCACTTGGGCGCAACCAGGGTCTGGTTGAGCTCGCGCACAATGCGCTCCGCCTCAGGCAGCCAGTGCTCCTCCCGCATGATCTCATAGCCGCGGGTCTTTCCAAGGCGGGGCGGGCTGTACTTGCGCTCCTGGGTTTCGCCGTCCACATCCTTGCCCCTGACCAGAATGGTGGGGAACAGCTCCCGGATGTTTTTGACGATCTGCGCGCCTTCGGTGTCATAATACTCCATGGTTTTGGACTGCGCGCTGATATAGGAGAGGCGCTGGCTGACGCCCGTCTGCTGAAGCGCCCTGTCCATTTTTTGCAGGAAATCCGCCTGGACATCCCGCTGCACGGTGAGGGTATCCAAATCCGCCGGCGAGGTGAAGCTGCCGGAGAGCGCCTCCTTATCCGCCAGCCGGATGGGGCGGGTCAATCGCCTGGCCGCGGCGCGCGCGTTGGACAGCGCCTTGTCAAAGGTGCCTGTGATGTCCGCCATGTTGCTGGAGGCCGCAAAGCCCCATGCGCCGTCCGCCAGCACGCGGACACCAAAGCCGCTTTCCCGCCCCTGCCCAAAGCTCAGCATGTTGCCGTTGAGCATCAGCATAAACAGGGAATCGTCCTTGGGATAATAGCGCACATCGGCATACGTCGCCCCCGCCTTCATCAGCCGGTTGAGTTGCTCTTTCCATTGATAGGCCATGAATCTGCTCCTTTTTTCGTCGTATTAACCATGTTAGCGCATTCATTATAGCACTGCAATGATCCCCGGCAAACAGAAAACCCACCGCTTCCGGTGGGTTCAGGCTGCCGCTGTCAGTATAACAGCAGGTAGCGGTCTACCTCCCAGCTGCTCACGCGGGTGGAGTATTCCTCCCACTCGGTCTTTTTGCCGTGGATGTACTTGTCCGCCACATGCGGGCCCAGCGTGCGCATGACCAGCTCGTCCTCCTCCATGGCGGTGAGCGCCTCGCGCAGCGTGCCGGGCAGGCTGGCGATGCCGCGGGCGGCGCGCTGCTCCTCGGATAAATCAAACAGGTTTTCGGCGATTTCCTCGGGCGGGGTGAGGTCTTTCTCAATGCCCTCCAGGCCGGCCATCAGGCACACCGCCAGCGCCAGGTACGGGTTGGCGGCGGGGTCGGGGCTGCGCAGCTCCAGGCGGGTGGTTTGCCCGCGGCTGGCCGGCACGCGGATCAGCACGCTGCGGTTGCTGGACGACCAGGCCAGATAGCACGGCGCCTCATAGCCCGGCACCAGCCGCTTGTAGGAGTTGACCAGCGGGTTGGTCACCGCCGTCATGCCGCGCACGTGCTTCATCAGGCCTGCAATAAAGTTGTACGCCTCGCGGGACAGCCCGCGCTCGCCGCTGGGATCGTCAAATATGTTTTTCCCGTCCTTAAACAGGCTCATGTTGACGTGCATGCCCGAACCCGCCACGCCAAAGATGGGCTTGGGCATAAAGGTGGCATGCATGCCGGCCTGCCGCGCCAGCGTTTTGACGGCTAAGCGGAAGGTCATGATGTTATCGGCGGTTTTGAGCGCATCGGCATATTTGAAATCAATCTCGTGCTGACCGCCGGCCAGCTCGTGGTGGGAGGCCTCAATCTCAAAGCCCATGTCCTCCAGCGCCAGGCAGATGTCGCGCCGGATGCCCTCGCCGCGGTCGATGGGGGCCATGTCAAAATAGCTGGCCTCATCCCCGGTATGGGTGGTGGGCTTGCCGTCCTCGGTCAGCTGGAACAGGAAAAACTCGCACTCCGGCCCCACATTAAACGAATAGCCCATGGCCTCGGCCTTCTGGATGGCGCGCTTCAACACATTGCGCGGGTCGCCCACAAAGGGCGTGCCGTCGTGCAGATGCACGTCGCAAATCAGGCGCGCCACGCCCTCATGCCGGGGGATCCAGGGCAATATGGTAAAGGACGACAGATCCGGGAACAGGCGCATGTCGCTTTCCTCAATGCGCACATACCCTTCGATGGAGCTGCCGTCGATGGTCATCTGGTTGGTGAGCGCGCGCTCCAGCTGGGAGGAGGTGAGGGTCACATTCTTGAGTTGCCCAAAGATATCCGTAAACTGGAGGCGGATAAATCGAATGCCCTGTTCCTCTACGATGCGGATGATGTCCTGCCGTGTCATGGTAACCCCTCTCCTTCAGGCCAAATGCAAGGTAGGCCGATGCTGGGTAGTATAGATAGGGGGTTGGGGGCTGTCAAGAAAGCAGAAGAACAAAGCGGGACACTCCCCTGCTTTGGACAGCGCCCCGGTAATATCGTCTGAAGCTGATTGTGCAGCTTACATTTTGAGGGCGCCGGACGTCATGCCTTCAATAAACTGGTTGGAAGCGCAGAAGAAAGCCACCAACAGCGGGATGGAAACGATGACATAGGCCGCCATCACCGGGCCATAGTTGCGCACGGTATCATCGGTATTGGCGTCGGTAAAGGGCTTAAGCGCTACGGCAATGGTATACTCACTTTCTTTCATCAGGGCGATGTTGGGCCAGATGATGTCGTTCCAGAAAAACAGCACGCACAATATGGCCAGCGTGGCCAGCATGGGCCGGATCAGCGGCACAACAATGCGCACAAAGATACTGCCCATGCCTGCACCGTCTATTTCTGCGGCCTCAAATATCTCCCGTGAAAGGCCTTTGACAAAGGCTGTCAGCAGGAATACACCAAAGGGCAGCTGCGCGCGTATGCCCGGCAGGATGATGGCCAGCTTGGTGTTCAGGATACCAATCCTGCTGGACAGCAAAAACATCGGCACCAGCGTGAGAATGCCGGGGATCATCAGCAGCGAAATCACCATAAAATACAGGAAATCCTTGCCGGGAAACCTGAAGGCGCCAAACACATACGCGCCCATGGCGGCCAGCGCCAGAATGATTAACGTGCTTACAATGGTGTTAATCATTGAATTGGCAATGCTGTGGCCCACATGCAGCCAGGCGATTGTATAGTTTTCCGGGTATATCGGCCATGAAGGCAGAAACGGCGTGTACATATTCTGCTCCATGTTTTTGAACGACTTGATGACCATCACCACCAGCGGACAGAACGTAATAATCAGCAGGATGATGATGACAAAATGCTTGAGAAACTCGAAGGTTTTTCTTTTTATCAAATGCTGCGTCATCCCTGCCTCCTATTGCGATACGTCGGTATTGATCAACCAGTTGCTGATGATGGTCAGAACCAGAATGACAAGAAACATGCTCAAGCCGATGGCAGAAGCATAGTTGAAATTGGAGAATACAAATGCCTGCCGGTACATCCACAGGCCCGGCACCATGGTGGCATTGCGCGGGCCGCCCTGCGTGGTCATCAATTGCAGCTGGAACGCCTGCATGCCGTTGATGATGCCTAAAATGAGCAGCAGCTTTAATTGCCCCACCAGCAGCGGCAGGTCGATCTTGATAAAACGCTGCCAGAAATTAGCGCCATCCAGTTGACAGCTTTCCAGCACGCTTTGCGGGATGCTTTGCAGCCCTGCCAGATAGATCAACAGGTTGGTGCCGGAAATCCACGGGAACCCAATCAGCACCAACGACATGATGGCCGTAGAGCTGTCATTAAGCCATCCCAGCGGCTTCATGCCCAGCGCTTTGAGCAAAGCATTGGCCAGGCCGTAGCTGGATTCAAATATCATGAACTGCCACACCAAATAGATAACCAGCGTGGGAATCATCATAGGGATAATAAACAAAAACCGATAGTTGGCTGAAGCCCGTTTGCTGCGCAGGTTATACAGCAGCTCCGCCATCAGCAGCGCTGGAATGTTGGCGGTGAGCATGCCGGCCACCAACAGCTTGAGCATGACCGATACTGATCGGATCAGTTTGCGGTCTGCAAACATGTCCCGGATATGCTGCAACCCGACAAACGCACCTGCACTGTCCGTGAAGCTAAGCTTAAATGCCTCGATGGCAGGCAGGTAGCCAAAGACAATCAGCGGTATGAACACGGGGATGAGGAATGCGTAGCATCTCCACTTTTTCCTCATGGCGGCCAGCACGGGCACTCACATCCTTTCCTAAGTGAAGCAATGGCCGCCTCCGCATCATGCAGAGGCGGCATAATAACCTCGTTACATTGTTCCATCACTTTGAAGCGATGGTTTTAAACGATTACCACTTGGACTCGTCCCAGTTTGATTTCTTCCGGGCGCGCTCAATAGCCGCTTCAACCTCGGCCTGATATTCCTCGGTGTACTCTTCGGCTGTAATCTCGCCAAGGATGTAGCCCACATACAGATCGTTTTCGTAGGCATCCATCAGCTCGTTATCAAAGGCAGCATACACCGCGCAGGCATGCCAATCCAGGAACCCTGCTTCGATATCCTCATTGGCTGCATCCATCATGGGCTTGAACAGATCCACACACTCAGCCTTCATGTTGGCCGGCGTAGTGGAGGAGAATGCGTTGACCATGCGCGCATTGTTGTCGGCAGCAGTCAGGAACATCAGGAAGTCCACGCAGTCGTCCACGGTGCCATTGCGCACGGCGGTATTGGTAATCTGCCATGTGGTGGAGTAACCGGCGCTGCCGCGAATAACTGCCTTGTCGGCGATGGGGCTGGTTTCCTTGGTGACCACCGGGTAGGGGCTGGTGGCCACTTCAAACGTATGCACCTTGTCATCGCGGATCTTGCGCATGTGCACGCCCACACCTTCGATGATGGCAATTTCGCCATTGAGGAACATGGACATCACGTCGGCGTTCATCCAGTTTTCAGGATAGTAGACGGTCTTTTCCTTGATGATCCGTAGCCACTCCTGATAGCCTTCATCTTCAATGCTCAACAGGCCTTTGGTAAACGCGCGGGCAAATTCCTGAGCATCCAGCACGCCATCTACCTGCAGCACGTCCAGTTCGGCCACCTTGGAGGACAGCATTTGTCCCTCCAGCACGATGTCGTACCAGTGATACAGCGGCAGATAGGGAATGACGCCAATGCCGTTCAGTTTTTCCAACACGCCTATGAACTCTACAAAAGTCTCCGGCGGCTGCTCAACGCCCGCCTTCTTGAGCAGATCCATGTTGTAAATCATGCCCACGGGGATTGCGTCAATGGGGCAGAACGTATAGTCGCCATTGGACGAACGGGTCACATCCAGCCACATGGGGTTGAACACATCGGCCCAGCGGGTATTGCCCTCTTCATAGGGGTTGGGCTTTTCAAAATACTCGTTGAGCGGCACAAACCAATCCGTGCCTAAATCGGCATTCTTGTACACGCCCATGTTCTGATAGATGATATCCGGGGCTTCGCCCGCAGTCATCAGCGCAACAACGGCCTCACGGCTGGTTGACTTGGAGCTGGGCAAAATTTGCACCTCAACATCCGGGTGCAGGGCATTGTATTCCTGGGCCAGTAGCTCCAGCTCATTGTACGGGTAAGGGTTGGCATCGCTTTTTTCCATGGATTTGGTGGAGTTGAAGTTGTTCTGGTCGCCGCCGCCATCTACCGTAATGATGCGTTTCTGTCCCTCCGCGCCTACAACAGCGAACACACCTACCAGCATCACAACAGCCAGCAGCAGGGAAAGGAATTTCCTTGTTCTCACAGATCGATCCTCCTAAATAATATTTTCTCTAAACGGTTTGTGATGGGAAACACGCCCACATACTCAACCGTTTGGATTCACAAAACAACTCTTAAGAAACAATTGTATAAAGCCAACACAGCTTTACAGCTTTAAAACGCTTATATTTTTTATACCTTATTGCGTAAATTCTGTCAAGATGAAAAGTTTATCAACTTCTTGTAATTAGGATATTTTTATCCTATAATTTCCCCGAAAGGATGTGACCCGCATGTGGATGGATGTCAGCAACCTGATGAGCATGAGCGAAGCCAACCAGAATTTTTCGCTGGTTGCGCGCCGCTGTGAGGAAAAGGGCCCTGTGCTTATTCTCAAAAACAACAAGCCTCGTTTTTTGCTGCTGCCCTTTACCCGGGAGGGCCTGGAAAAGGGCCTGCGCCTGTACCAAACGATGTTGGGAGGAAATGCCATGCGCAAGCTTACATACCGCACCATCACCATTGATCAGCCCGTTGAAATATTGGAGCTGCTGATTACCAAAGCCGGGACAGGCATTGCCCTGGATGCTCATGCGCTCAGCGACCAGCGCGCCGGGCGGCTGGCCACGCTGTTTGAAGGATATGCCGCGCTGCACATGGCTGCGCTGCGCGGGCTGGACGCCGCGCGCGATATGCTGCAGGACAAGGGGGAACCGGTAGCGCTCAACGACCTGCACCTGCCCGCGCAGGAGGATGACCGCGCGCTGCTAGCCACCTGGTTTGTGCGCGCGCTGGCCGAGGCTGACCCCACCCGGCGGGTGATGTACCTGTACAACGCCTATGGCGCGCTGCCCGACGGCTATGCCGGGGTGCACGCGCACGCCGAGGGGGCAGGCCCCGGGCAGGGACAAATGCTGCTGGACGCCGTGGCGCATGTGCGCCACGATGAGGATGACAGCGGCGATACGCCGCCCCCACCGCCTGCGGACATCTCGCGCTTAGCATGGGACGCGCACCTGATGCAGCTGGTCAAGCTTTCGGGCGTATAAACATACCGACACGCTGCGCAAAGCAGGCGGGTAAATGCCTGCTTTTTTTGTGTTTATACTACAGCGATTCATAGATATGCACATTGACTGCAAGCAGGACAGTCCGTATAATATATACAGGCAGCTGTGCGTATTGCCGCTGCGCAATCCGGGTGGCGACGCCGCCAAGAACATGCGCTGGAAACACAGCAAGACCAATCGCATACCATAAAGGAGGGCGGTTACAGGCAGCAACACTGAAAAATGCTTATCCTTGTTGTTGATGTTGACGCTGGTTGTATGTTTGACTGACCCCAACGCCTGTAGGGCGTAATAATAAAAAGAAGGAGCGTACCTCATGAAATCAAGAAAACTTTTGGCACTTCTCCTGTCCCTGGTGATGCTGATGTCCCTGTCAGCCACCGCACTGACCGAAAGCGCCCCCGCCATGGAAGGCGATGAGTTTGGCAACGGCGCGGTGGGCACCCATGGCGGCGTGTCCAGCTGCAACCCCTATTCCAGCCAAATCGGCATTGATATCCTGAAGGCCGGCGGCAACGCGGTGGACGCCGCGGTAGCCACCGCATTTGCCATCGGCGTGGTCGAGCCCAACCTGAGCGGCGTGGGCGGCTGCGGCATGATGAACATCTACCTCAAGGAAGGCAACCAGTACAAGGTGCTGGAATACATGGAAACCGTGCCCGCCGCCGTTGAGCCCGGCTGGTTTGACAAGAAGGCCGACGCCGCCACCGCCAAGAACGTGGCCGTGCCCAGCCAGGTGCATGGCCTGCTGACGGCGCTGGAAAAATACGGCACCATGTCCCGCGAAGAGGTCATGGCCCCGGCCATCAAGCTGGCGCGCGAAGGCTTCAACATGGACAGCCGTCTGGCCAGCGCGATCACCGACAACTATGATATCCTGACCGCCGTCAAGGGCTTCACCGAGCTGTACACCGATGAGGGCATCCCCTACGCCGAAGGCGACCTGTTCAAGAACGAGCAGCTGGCCGACGTGCTGGAGCGCATTGCCAAGGGCGGCATTGAGGAGTTCTACACCGGCTCCCTCGCCCAGGAGGTTGTGGACGGCCTGCGGGCAGGCGGCAGCCTGATCACCATGGACGACATGGCCATCTACACCACCGCAGAGCGCGAAGCCATCCGCACCACCTACCATGGCTACGAAGTGGTCACCGTGCCGCCCCCCTCCAACGGCGGCGACTGGCTGCTGGAAATGCTCAACATCCTGGAGCACTATGACCTGAAGGCCATGGGCTTTAACACCCCGGAATACCTGTTTACCTTTAACGAAGCGTCCCGTATGGGCCTGTCCGACTCCTATGCCTTCATCGGCGACCCGGCCTTCTACGACCTGCCCATCGCCCAGATGGTCAGCAAGGAATATGCCGCCGAGCGCGTCAAGCTGATGCCCACCGAGAAGGTGTTTGAAGGCCCCGCCCCCTCGGGCGACCTGCCGGTAACCAAGCTCGTCCCGACGGGTGAGGACGGCAAGCACACCAGCCATATCGCGGTCATTGACCAGTATGGCAACATCGTATCCACCACCAACACCTTAGGCTTAGGCTGGGGCGCCAAGTTCATGATTGACGGGCTGGGCTTCTTCTTCAACAGCCACATCAGCAACATGGAGCACGACCCCGCCAAGTCCGACAGCCCCGACTACGTCATGCCCGGCAAGCGCGTGCGCTCCACCATCTCCCCCACACTGGTGCTGAAGGATGGCGAGCCCATCATGGCCATCGGCTCCCCCGGCAGCCTGGCCATCCCGCCGGCCATTGCGGCGGTTATCAACAACGTGCTGCTGTTTGACATGAACATCCAGCAGGCCATCAACGCGCCGCGTGCGCTGGCCATCAGCCGTTTTGATTCCACGATCACCGTGGAAGAAAAGCGCTTTGACGAGGAAACCCTGAAGGCGCTGGAAGCCTATGGCTACATCCTCAAACCGGTAGGCGACTACAGCTCCGCCGTGGGCGGCATTGCAGCCATCTACCTGGACCGTGAAAACAACACCTTCTACGCCGGCGGCGACCCGCGGCGTAACTACAAGGCCCTGGCGTACTGATCCATCGCCGTCCCCCGACCAACCGGGGGACGGCTTCCCGCCCTGCGGGGACACGGAAGGGAGCGCAATGCTTTGACTGAAACCTATCTGATTTTGGCAATGGCCGCCGTGGTGCTGGCCGTTGCGGCGCTGCTGCTGCGCAAGCGCGAGGGATATATGCCCGCCGTCATTATATTGGTGGCGCTGGCTGCACCCTTTCTCTCCGGCCAGGGCTTCCGCCCGCGCGAGGTGGTGGAGGGTGCTTTTGCCTATTTGGACGTGGCGATGTGGATGCTCATGGGCGGCCTGCTGGTGGCCCTGCTGTATCAGAACGGCACGTTTGAATACTTGCTTAACAAATGCTTAAACCGCAAGCTGTCCAACCAGCTGAAATTGATGGGGCTGCTGTTCTGGATTGGCGTGCCCGGTATGCTCACCGGCAGCGCGCTGGCCAGCGCGGCGACCACCGGCGTGCTGGCCGCCCACATGCTGAAGCGCCGGGGCCTGCCCCGCGCCAAGGCTGTCGAAATAGCCGCCGCCGGAAGCTTCTTAGGCATGGTGCTGCCGCCGCTGTGCGCGCCGGCCATGCTGATGGTGCTGGGCCGCGCGGGCAGTTACAACCCCTCGTTTGAAGGGTACTTTGTGCCGCTGCTGGCCGCGGGCCTGCCGGCGCTGATCGTGTATGGCCTTACCTGCGGGCAGCGCCTGCTGGGCGAAATGGGCCACGACACCCAGGAAGCCCCCATTGGCAACGCAGCCTGCCTGCTGCCGCTGGCCGTGGTGTTTGTGCTGGTGATTGCGCACAACTTCCTGTTTATGTATTTGCCGTTTCTGGGATATCCGGTCATCTACCTGATTGGTTTCCTGCTGGCGGCGGTGATAGCGCCCCGGCGCGTCAACCCGTTGACGGCTGCGCTGGACGGGCCGCAAACCGTGCTGCTGCCTGCGGCGCTGATGTTCGCCGCCGGTTCGCTCAACGAGGTGTTCTGGCTGACCGGCGTGACCGGCAACCTGAGCACGATATTTGTACAGGCCCCTGACCTGTGGCTGTTTATTATCCCCGTGGCGTCCATCTTTATGCTGGCGCGCGTGCTGGGGCAGCCCTTTGGCTGGGCGCTGGCGGCGCTGGCCCCCACGCTCATCAACGGCGCGGGCTATCAGCTAAGCCCCCTGCGCCTGATGGCTGCGGGCATTATCTTGGCGGCGGCCTCGTACCGCTCGCTGCTGGGCACGGCCACCATCCCCTCTGCCATCCATGCACGCTTGGAAGGCGATGAGGAATCCCTCGCGCTGCCCGTTGCTTCCTGCGTCCCGGTGATGATCGTGGTGATTCTATCCCTGGTCATCGCGCTGGTGCCGCTGGACATGCTGATGATATAAGGAGGTTTGCATGATCGACGTACTTTTTATCCTGTATCGGGTCATCGCCGGCCTCCTGGCGCTGGTGGCGCTGGTCAACATCCTGCGCGCCAAGTCCCTGGAAAAGGCCCTCAACCATGCCATACTGTTTGTGCCGCTGCTGCTGCGCACGCTGCTGATTAAATAAGGGAGGACAGCCATATGAACACAAAGCATATCCTGCGCAATGTGGTCGTGCTGCTGGCCGCCCTGGCGCTGGCCTTTCTGGCCGGGCAGGAGTTCTATGATTTGCAGCAGCCTGACGAATTTTACACCGCCAACCCCGCGCTGACGCGCATCGCGAAGCTGAGCGAATACAACCCCAACCTCAAGGGCACCGCGGGCGACACCGATATCTACGTGTTTGATTCCGGCGTGCCCGGCGGCGTGGCGCTGGTGTATGGCGGCACGCATGCCAACGAAACGGCCGCCGTGATGAGCGCCATCACCTACATCGAAAACGTGTCGGTCTCGCAGGGCAAGCTGTTTGTGATCCCGCAGGCCAATCTGAGCGCCTTTTCGGCCACGCTGCCGCTGCGCGCACAGACCGGGCACATGACTTTCAAGCTGACGGATGGTTCCACGCGCCAGGTGCGCATCGGCACCCGGCTGGCCAACCCGGTGCACCAGTGGCCCGACCCCAACTACCGCCTGAACACCTCCGGCCGCATGCTGCAGCACGGGGAGATTGCCGAAATCCGCAACCTCAACCGCAACCACCCCGGCCTGGAGGAAGGCTATCTGGTGGAGATGGTGTGCTACGGCATCCGCAAACTGGTAGAAACCGAGAACGTGGATCTGCTGTTTGACGGGCATGAAGCCAGCCCGGAATTCCGCGCCGTCAACTTCCTGATTGCGCACGAGCGCGCGATGGATTTGGGCTCCGCCGCCATCCTCAACGCCAACTTGGACGCCATGATGGAAGGCAACATGGACGGGTATCCGTTTAAGCTGGACCGCAGCGGCGCCACCAGCTGGGGGCTGTCGCACCGTGCGCTGGGCGACAACACCAACGCCATGGCCACGCTGTTTGAAAGCCTGAACCCTGTGATGGGCTTCTGCCACGACAAGGTGACCGAGAAGCTGGTCAAGGACGGCATCTCGCCCAACTATGTAAAAATCACCGAGCTGGGCCTGCTTAACTCCGGCGAGCTGACCGAAGCCGGCAGCCCCATCGAGCTGCGCGCGGCCTATCACATGGAGATGAGCCGGCATTTGATCGGCGCGCTGGGCGAACTGTACCCCGAAAAGACGCTCACCATCAGCGGCCTGCCCACCTTCAACGACCTTGTGACCAACGGCTTTGAGGGCATCCTCAAGCCGCTGAAATAATCCAACAATTTAAGGAGGAAACCTCATGAAGAAATTGACCCGACTGCTGGCCCTGGTGCTGGCCCTGACCGCCCTGACCGCGCTGGTCAGCGCCGAAGCCGCCTATACGTTCCGCACCAGCAAGGAAAACCGCGTCGTCACCGAAAACGGTGAGTTTACCCGCGACATGGTCGCCGAGCCCGTGCTGATCACCTCCATCGGGCAGAGCGCCGACGTATCCATGCTGGACGCCCTGATGAAAAAAGTGGGCGCGACCTATACCTTCAACGCCACCGCCGCAGCCGACGAAGTGGCCAAGTACAAAACCGTGATCATCGCCGCAGGCGCCTCCAGCAAGGGCCTGGGCGCTGCCGGCATCTCCAAGGAGGATGAAATCGCCCGCGCCGAAGCCCTCCTCAAGGCTGCTGAAGAAAATGAAATCACCGTCATCCTGGCGCATCTGGGCGGCCCCGGCCGCCGCGGCGCGCTGTCCGACACCTTCAGCGACATGGTGCTGCCGCAGTCCAAGTACATCATCGTGGTCGAGGAAGGCAACGATGACGGCAAGTTCACCGACTATGCCGCCGAGAACGAAATTCCCATCACGCTGCTTGCCACCATCGCCGACGCCATGAAGGTGCTCAAGGACCTGTTTGCGCCTGTAGCGCAGTAATGTAATGCCTCCGCCCCGGCCAAAGGGGGCGGAGGCTTCTTTTTTCATACTGGAATGGGGGTACCCATGGAAATTGAACTGATTGTTTTATTGACCATGTTAGGCGTGTTCCTGGCCGGGAATTTCCTGCTGAAGCTGCCGGTCAGCCTGTCCATGGTGCTGGGCGCTGTGGGCGGCGCGCTGGTGGCGGGGCAGGGCTTCCCGCTGCGGCATCTGTTTGAGGGCACGTTTGTCTATGTGGATACGTTCCTCATCATTGCGTCGGCCATGGTGTTCATGACGGTGATCGAGGCGTCCGGCGCGCTGGAGGCGCTCAACGCCGCCATTGTGCACCGCTTTCACAAGGTGCCGGCATTGATGCTGGTGCTGCTGATGCTGATGGTGATGTTCCCCGGCATGGTGACGGGCTCGTCGACCGCGGCGGTGTTGTCCTCCGGCGCGCTGGTGGCGCCGGTGTTTTTGATGCTGGGCATCCCCAAGGCCAAGGTGGGCGCTATCTTGGCGCTGGGGGCCATCATGGGCATGGCGGCCCCGCCGGTCAACATCCCGGCCATGCTCATCGCAGGCGGCGTGGACATGCCCTACATCGGCTTTGAAGGGCCGCTGCTGCTGCTAACCATCCCCGGCGCCATCGGCGTGGTGCTGGCGCTGGGCTACAAGTACGCGCGCAAGATGGACCGCGACAAGGTATTATCCTCGCTCAACACCGACATCGCCAAGCAATACGGCGTCAAGATCTATCTGCCGCTGGCGCTGCTGGTGGTGCTGCTGGTTCTTACCCGCGCGCTGCCCGGCACCGTGCCCAACTTGGGCATGCCGCTGATTTTTGCAATTTGCTCTGTGGCGGCCATGTTTACCGGTCGCAAGTTCAAGGCGCTGGAAACCGTGCGCGATGCCATCCACACCACCATCCCGGTGCTGGGCAAGCTGGTGGGCGTGGGCATGTTCATCCAGGTGATGACCTTGACGGGCGTGCGCGGCTACATCGTCATCAACTGCCTAAGCTTAGGGCCGGTGCTGCTGTACTTAGCCATCTGCCTGGCCATGCCGGCCTTCGGCGCGGTGTCGTCCTATGGCGCGGCGTCGGTGCTGGGCGTGCCGTTCTTGCTGGCGCTGCTGGCCAGCGGCAACCAGATCGTCATCGCAGCCGCGCTGTCGTTCATCTGCTGCTTGGGCGACCTGATGCCGCCCACGGCGCTGGCCGGCAACTATGCAGCGCGCATTGTGGAGCTAAAGTACTCCCGCGTGCTGGTGCACTGCATTGCGCCGTTTGTGCTGCTGGTGCTGTTTGGCTTAGTGCTGCTGCTGTGGCCCAATGCCTTTGCATTCCTGGTGTAGGAGGGGAAAAATGCTCTACATTTATTTGGTGCTGGTGGCGCTGTTGATTATCAACATCGTCTGGAACATGCTGCGTGAAAAAGACGTGTTGGTGCAGGTGGACGCCGCGCTGGTGCTGGTGCCGCTCATCCTTCGCCTGCTGCTGATTAAGTAAGGAGGGAGCGACATGCAATTACACTCAAAGCATCACCGGATATGGGCCGTCGCCCTCCTTGCCGTGACCGCCGTTTTGTGCGTGCTGCTGGCGCAGCAGTTTTTGTCCATGCACGAGGCGGAGCCCATCTATCCCGGCCCCGGCGTCACCGGGCAGCGCCTGCTGTCGGACTGGTTCCCGGCGCTGAAAGGCACGGCGGGCGATACCGAGGTATATATCCTCAAGGGGGAGGAGCCCGGCGACAGCATGCTGGTATTAGGCGGCACGCACCCCAACGAACCGGCCGGGCAGATGTCCGCCATACTGCTGGTTGAAAACGCGCGCATGGCGGCGGGCACGCTGTATGTCATCCCGCGCGCCAACCACAGCGCGTTTACCTGCACCGACCCGCAGGAGGGCGCGCCCATGCGCTTTACCATCGACACCCCCGGCGGCGCGCGCTGGTTCCGCTTCGGCTCGCGCGCCACCAACCCGGTGCACCAATGGCCCGACCCGGAGATCTATGTGCACGCCTCGTCCGGACAGCGGCTGTCCGGTTCCGAAACGCGCAACCTCAACCGCTCCTATCCCGGCCGCCCCGACGGCACGCTGACCGAGCGCATCAGCTATGCTGTGGCTGAACTGATCCGTGCCGAGGGCATCGACATCACCATCGACCTGCACGAGGCCTCGCCGGAATATCCCACCATCAACGCCGTGGTATCGCACGAGGACGCCATGGAATTAAGCAGCTGGGCGCTGCTGAACATGCAGATGGAGGGCATGGACATCATGTTAGAGCCGTCGCCCAAAAACCTGCACGGCCTGACGCACCGCGAGCTGGGCGACTTTACCGATACCTATGCCGTGCTGATGGAAACCGCCAACCCCAGCCAGGGCCGCCTGCGCGGCAAGACCGACGAAGCACTGGTGGTGGAGGGCAAGGACAAGTTCTATGTGCGCGCGGCGCAGTATGGGCGGCTGTATGTGCCCTTTGATGAAGACGGGCATCCGCTCAACGAGCGCGTGGCGCGGCATGTGACCGGCATTTTGCAGTTTGCACAGGCCTATACCGACTTAGGCCTGGGCACCATCACGGTGGACAATATGCCCAGCTTTACCGACATCCAGGACAACGGCGTGGGCGCCTACCTGAACGCCCCTGCCATATAGGAGGGCGACCCATGAAGCGTTTGTGCTACCTGCTGTGCGTGCTGCTGGTGCTGCCCTTCTCCGTGTTAGCCGAAGCCCAGATGGCGCGGCGGCCAGACATCAACCAGGACGTGCTGCTCGACCCGCCGTATGATTTTGACCCCGAAACCATGCTGCCGCGGGAGTTTGGCCCCTACTACGAAAACGATTACCCCACCGACATCAGCGAGTATCCGCTGCTGCCCGGCACCGAGCTTGAAAACACCGTCACGGTATTACAGGGTGTGGAGGAAGGCCCCGTACTGTACGTCATCGCCGGCGTGCACGGCGGCGAAATCGCGGCCTGGATGGCGGGCAACCTATTGAAAAAGATTGGCATCAAGGCCGGCACGCTGTACATCCTGTCCCCCGCCAACCCGTGGGGGGCGGCGATGGAGCCGCGCTCGCGCTATGTCAAGGACAAGCAGGACCTCAACCGTTCCTTCCCCGGCGACCCCAACGGCAACGAAGCGCAGCGCGTGGCGCATGCCATCTACACCGATGTGCAGGACAAAAACCCCGTGTTTGTGTTTGACCTGCACGAAGCCGCCACCAACAAGGAGGGGCGGGATTTCCTTGGCCACTCATTGATTTACACCACGCTCAACGGCATTGAGGACATGTATTTGGACATGCTGCTGGAAACGCAGCTGGGGCTGCTGACCAGCACGCCGTTTGACTTTTTTGCCCCCGGCCCCATCGGCAGTGTCAACAACACCATCGCCAACCAATTGGGCATCCCCGTCATCACGGTGGAAACCTACCGCGCCGACCCCATGGAGGTGCGCATCAGCGACCAGCTGGCCGTGACGCAGTACGTGCTGCGGCATTATGGGTTGGTGGATTGAGCCGCGATTATTTCCGTAAGATAGCGTGCATTGATGGATATTGATCAATTGAACTTGCGCGATATTCAGCCTTCGCAGTTTTACATCTCGGAGGAGAAGATTCGCGCCATTCTTTTGTGGTTCAATAAAGACGATTTAAGCAACTTTGAACCCATTCCTGTCAAAAAATTAAACGGCCGCATTATCTTTACCGACGGGCATACGCGCGCATGGGTAGCGCACACCGCCGGTTTGGAAACCGTGCCTTTTGTTTGGGATGAGGATGATTTGGACTGGGAAGCCTATCAAATGTGCGCAGATGCTTGTATTGAACAAAATGTGCGCACTGTAGCCGATTTTGAGGGGCGCATATTATCAGGCGATGAGTATCGGCAAAAATGGGCTGGCTGGTGTGATCGTTTGCATGAAACGTTAGAACAGCGGCGCGCAAAATGACTATGTGTATACCCTGAAAATCAAGAAATGCACAGACAGAAAGGCAAGACCATGGGCAATACAACTTCCGCTACGGCTAAAGCACTGCATACACCGCGCCACCAACGCGCCCGGCTGCTGTGGGGCGGCGTAATCGTGGGCCTTGTTGCAGGGGTGATCATCAGCCTGTACCGGCTGGGCATACAGGCCGTGGCGGGTGTTTTCCGCCCGCTGGTGGAGCGCGGGCATGCCAGCTGGCCCGATGCGCTGCTGGCGCTGGCTGCGTTTGCGGGGATGGGCGTTGTGGCCTCCCTGCTGCTCAAATGGGAGCCGAACATCTCCGGCTCCGGCATCCCGCAGATCATGGCGCAGCTGTCCGGCCGGTTGGATACCAAATGGTACCGCGTGCTGACGCTGAAGTTTTTGGGCGGGCTGTGCTCCTTGGGCGGCGGCCTGACAATGGGGCGCGAAGGGCCGTCGGTGCAGATAGGCGGCGTCATCGGGCAGGGCGTTTCGGAGCTGTTGAAACACCCGGAGGATGAGCGCAATGCCATGATCTCCGGCGGCGCGGCGGCGGGCCTGTCGGCAGGGTTCAACGCGCCCATCTCGGGCGTGGTGTTTGCGCTGGAGGAGCTGCACGGCCGTTTCAGCCCCCGCGTGCTGGTCGCGGCCATGGCGGCGTCCTTTGTCAGCAATTATGTGTCAGCGCACATCTTTGGCACAGCGCCGGTGCTGTCGTTTCAGCATGTGCCGCTGCTTCCGCTCAACGCCTATTGGGCGCTGCTGCTGGTGGGCGTGCTGGCCGGGCTGAGCGGCATGCTGTTTAACAAGGGCATCCTGTACGCCAAATCTCTATATGGAAAAATGCGCCTGCCGTTCTGGCTGCGCGGTGTAGTGCCGTTTGTGCTTACCTGCATCGTGCTGCTGATGGACCCGGAGTTGTTCGGCAGCGGCGAGGAGTTTATCTTTTTACCCGCGCACGGCAACCTGCTGCCGCAGCGCGTGCTGCTGTTGTATGTGTTGAAGCTATTATTAGTGTGGTTAGCCTTTGGCAGCGGCATCGCCGGCGGCATCTTTTTCCCGCTGCTGGTGCTGGGATCGCTGCTGGGCAATATGATGGCGCAGGCGCTCTGCCTGCTGGGATGGATCACACCGGACATGGTGCTGCCGCTGTCGCTGCTGGCCATGGCGGCGCATTTTACGGCCATTGTGCGCTCTCCCTTGACCGGCGTGCTGCTCATCGCTGAAATGACGGGCAGCTTTGCCTATATGCTGCCGCTGGGCATCGTGTGCCTAGGGGCGTACCTCACTGCCGAGGCCCTGCACTGCACGCCCATCTATGAAAGCCTGTTGGAGCTGCTGCCCAACCTGCGCGCAAAGCGCGGATAGATTGGGCATGAAAGCAGCTCCGGTACATACTGCCCGATACGTGGCATCGCCTGGCGAAGGGATATGTGTTTTCAAAAGACGAGGATACTCTCCGGCAGATGTTGGGACAAAAGACGCATTGTGTTATGTATTCCATTGATGATGCGATTTTTTCAGTAATCGCAGTTTTAGTGTTTGTCGCGATTATCAGAAATCTTATTCGCAAAAACCAGAAGTTTTGCGAATAAACAGTTCCCTTATTCGCAAAATATCGCATTTTTGCGAATAAGACAAAATGCTATTTGCAAAAAGGGATGATTTTGCAAATAAAGAGACGCTCCTATTCCGCTTCTTTCACTTCGTAATCAAATAGACGCGGATCTCGGCTGAGTGCACCGGCCACAAAGCAGAACAAATCCCGCGCGCGCATCACCATGGTGGGCGCATCGCCAAAGGGCAGGATGCGCAGCAGGCCGGCTTGCTCCAGCCCGGCCTGTACTTTCCAGAAGCTGAAGCTGGGCGTGCCTTCGTGCGCGCGGGAGTGAACTGTGCGGCGGCTGCCGTCGGGCAGCACCATGTCAAACGCCATGGGCGCTGTCAGGCGGTGGGGAACCTCGCACCATTCCTCCACGCCGTGGATGAACGTGCAGGAGGTTAAATCGCACCCCACCATCAGGATCCAGGCGTTGCGCTCCAGCAGCTTGCGCCAGGGGGAGTGCATCCCCAGCGGCGTGCCGTCCGCATCGCCGCCCTGCACAAAGTCTCGCGCATCAGCGCCATAGGCGCACACCGAATGCGTGGGGTTAAGGCTGCGGTGCACATCCGGGCGCTTGCGGAACAGCTCGGGCAATATGCCCACGATGGACGGCGTATGCAGCACATCATAGACCCGCGGCCGCTGGTTGACCAGCTCCCAGTTGAGCGCCGGGAGCACCAGCAGCCCAGGTGTCAAATAATCCTGCAAGGCATCCAGCACCGTGTCCGCCCCGCCCTGCACGGGGCCGATTTTCTTCATCGAACTGTGCAGCAGCACGGTGTCAGCAGGCGCAATGCCCATGGCGCGCAGGTTTTCCTGCAATGAAATCAGGGTATGCATGAAACCTCCTGATGAATGCTAATCGGCCACTTCACTGGCCGAATCGTGGTTATGCTGATGTAAAACAGTATTATAGACATAGCCCGTGCTTCTGCCGGCTCCTACCTTGAGGATGCGCTGCTGCTGCACCAACTCGGTCAGGGCGCGTTCCACCGTGCCTTCGTGCAGGTCGGGGCACATGGCGACAATATCGCGCTTGCTCAATTGCCCCACCTTGTTGCACACAATGTCCAGCACGCGCTCGGCGGCGGTCATTTTCCGGTTGGCGATGTAGGCAGCGCGCTCAGCAAATGCGCCGTATGCCGACAGGATAATGCCCAAACAGTAGGCGGTAAAGGGCCGGTAGTCATTGGTTCCCTCATGCCACCCGATGGAACTGCGCTGCAATGCCTCATAGTAGCCCTCCTTAGTTTGCTCAGTGAGGGCTTCCAGGCTGATATAGCGCCCCACAACATATCCAGCCCGATAAAGCAACAGCAGCATCAGCAGGCGGCTCATACGTCCGTTGCCATCATTGAACGGATGAATACATAAAAAGTCCAGAATAAATGCCGGCAACGCAATCAATTGATCCACATCGCTTTTTCGCATGACCTGCGCCCAGGCATGGCACAGGCGATCCACCGCCTGCGGCGTTTCAAAGGCCGTCACCGGACGAAAGCGGACGCGGCGATTGCCCAAGGCGTCCACCTCTTCAATGGTGTTGTCGGTCGTTTTGAACCGTCCACCCATGCCCGGTACACTGTAGCGGTATAAATCACGGTGCAGCTGCAACAGTATATTGGGGGTGGGGGTTATGTGCTCAAAGTTTTGACGAATGGTAGCCAGCACATCGCGGTAGCCCATAATCTCCTGCTCGCTGCGGTTGCAGGGCATGGTTTTATCCTGCACCAACTGTGCCAAACGCTCATCGCTGGTGTATATGCCCTCAATGCGGTTAGAGGAGGCCGTGCTTTGGATTTTGGCGATTTCCAGCATGCTGTCCAGCACATCCGCATGGGCATCTAAATACAATGCCTGTTTGCCGCGATATTCATGGATAGCGGTCAGCAGGTTGACATGCTCCGGGGTCAGCAGCGTTGCTGCTACCTGGCTATAATCAAATGTACGCATGGCCGCTCCTTTCTGCTACACCCCAGCATTTTCTGCAACATTATATCAGATATTGTTGCAGAAATAAACTTTATCTGAAACATTTCTCGTGCTTTTGTTGCAGAAAAAATACCCGTGTGGCAGAAAGCGCACCCTGTCCCATCAGCCCTGCGCCAGCTTCCTGTCTTTTTCCATCACGGCCTCCACCGCCGCATGCACGGCATGTTCAAAGCCCAGCGCCTTGAGCGCGTGCATGCCCTCGATGGTGGTGCCGCCGGGGGAGCATACGCGGTCGATGAGCTGCGCGGGGTGTTGGCCGCTTTGCTGGGTCAGGGCCGCGCTGCCCATCAGCATATCGGCGGCCAGCGCCTGCGCGGTGTCGCGCGGGAAGCCCGCCTTCACCCCGGCGGAGGCCAGCGCATCGATAAACGCAAACACAAACGCCGGTGCCGCGCCCGTCAGCGCCGAAAAGGCCGTGGCCTGCGCCTCGGGCAGCGTCATCACGCTGCCCACCGCCTCAAACAGCGCGGTGGTTAATGCCAGCTGCTGCTGCGTCACATGCTCATTGACGCACAGCCCCGTGGTGGAGCGCCCGGCCAATGCATTGAGGTTGGGCAACACGCGGATAACAGGCACGCCCGGCGTCAAACGTGATGCATAATACACCAGCGGCTTGCCTGCCAGCACGGTGATAACCAGCTTTTTCTCGTCCAGCGCATCCTTCAGCTTGTCCAGCACCCCGTCCGCCATCTGCGGCTTCACAGCCAGCACCAGCACATCGCACGCCTGGGCCACGGCGGCCTCGGACGCCATGGCTTGCAGGCCCACGCTGCGGGCCAGGGCGTCCATCTTGCCCTGGTCTACGTCATAGCCCATCAGGGTGTCCTGCCCAAACCGGCCGCTTTGGTGCATGCCCTGCAAAATGGCCCCGGCCATGTTGCCCAGCCCGATAAATCCATACTTCATGTGCGTACCTGCCCTTCTCCGTGAATCAGATAGCGGAAGGTGGTCAGCTGCTCCAGCCCCACCGGGCCGCGCGCGTGCAGCTTTTGGGTGGAAATGCCGATCTCGGCGCCAAAGCCAAACTCCCCGCCATCGGTAAAGCGCGTGGAGGCATTGTGATATACCGCCGCCGCATCCACCTGCGCCAGGAACTGGCCTGCGGCCCCGGTGTCATCGGCCACAATGGCCTCGCTGTGGCTGGTGCCGTAGCGCGTGATGTGCGCAATGGCCTCATCTATATCCTTTATCACCCGCACGGCCAGTATCAAATCCAGGTATTCCTGCCCCCAGTCCTCCGGGGCGGCAGGCACGGCCTGCGGGATGTTTGCGCACACCGTTTCATCGCCGCGGATTTCCACGCCCTTGGCCAGCACCGGGGCCAGCAGCGCGGGTAGTTTGTCAATGAGCTCCTCGTGCACCAGCAGGCATTCCACCGCGTTGCACACCGACGGGCGCGAGGTTTTGGCGTTGTCGATAATGGCTGTAGCCATGTCGATATCGGCGCTTTTGTCCACATAGATGTGGCACACGCCCTCGCCGGTTTCCAGCACCGGCACCTGCGCGTTCTCCATCACGCTTTGGATCAGGCCCCGGCCGCCGCGCGGGATGAGCAAGTCCACATATCCTTTCAGACACATCAGCTCCTGGGCGCTTTGGCGCGTGGTATCGGTAACCAGCTGCACGCAATCCTGCGGCAGGCCAGCGCACGCCAGCCCCTCCCGCAGGGCGGATACCACGGCCTTGTTGCTTTGAATGGCCTCCTTGCCGCCGCGCAGGATGACCGCGCTGCCGCTTTTGATGCACAGCGCAGCCGAATCCGCCGTCACGTTGGGGCGCGCCTCAAAGATTACCGCAATCACGCCCATGGGGGCCGATATCCGCGTGATGCGCAGGCCGTTGGGGCGCGTCATACGCTGCTGCACCAGGCCCACAGGGTCGGGCAGCGCGGCCACCTGCCGTAGCGCATCGGCCATGCCCGCCACGCGCTGCGGCGTCAGCGTCAGCCGGTCAATCAGTGCGCTGGTTAATCCGGCCTGCTGGCCGTTTGCCACGTCCTGCGCATTGGCCGCTAAAATAGCCTGCTCGTTTTTAAGCAGCGCATCGGCCATGTGCGTCAGCGCCTGCGCGCGCGCCCGGCCGTCCTGAAGCGCCAGCACGCGCGAAGCTTCCTTTGCACGTACACCCATCTGTTTAAGCATGTTCTTTCACCGCCTCAAAGCGCGTGCCCACGTCCTCCCCGTCAATCAGCCGGTAGATGTTGGTGGGCGGCGTGCCGTTTAATACCCAGGTAGGAATGCCTGCGGCGCCTGCAATCTCCGCCGCGCGTATCTTGGTCTCCATGCCGCCGGTGCCCAGCGCGCTGCCTTTATCGCCGGCCAGCGCGCGCACACGGTCATCAATAGCGTGCACCACCGGAATACGCCGCGCATCGGGATGTTTCCGCGGGTCGGCGTCATACAGGCCGTCGATGTCCGACAGGATGATCAGTGCATCGGCATGCACCAGCGCCGCCACGATGGCGCTTAGGCTGTCGTTGTCGCCATAGACGATCTCATCCACCGCCACGGCGTCATTCTCGTTGATGATGGGGATAACGCCCCAGGCAAACAGCTTGTCAAAGGTGGCGATCAAATTCGCGCGCCGCCCGTCATCGTCCACGTCGGCCTTGGTGATGAGCAGCTGCCCTACCTTGTGGCTGTACTCCGAAAACATGCGGTCATACAGATACATCAGCTCACACTGACCAATCGTAGCGGCAGCCTGCTTGCTGGCGGTGTCCTTGGGGCGCTCGGTCAGGCCCATTTTGCCCATGCCCACGCCGATGGCGCCGGAGGTCACCAGCGCCACCTGGATGCCGCTGTTCATCATTTCGCACAGCACGCGCACCAGCTCCTCCATCTCGCGGATGCGCGCGCGCCCGGTGGGATATGTCAGCGTCGAGGTGCCCACCTTGACCACCACGCGCTTGCCTTTCCATTGCATAAAGTTCCTCCATTCTGCATCCTGCTTGCAGGATGTAAAACACCATTAAAACAGGGATACGGTTGCCCGTATCCCTATTCTACCAGATATTTGCCGTCTGGATTGCTTGTTTATTGGTTTTCCAGCCGCATCAGGCGCAGCTTGCCATCGGCCTCGCGGATGAATGTGTCCAAATCGATCTGTTTTTGCAGATAGCGGTCATACAGGTTGTACATATCGCCCGTTCCGCCAAAATTCGCGGGGTCATACGGCTTGAGGAACGCGGTGTTCATCAGGTCGCGATAGGTCTGGATGGCCTGCTCGCCAAACAGATAGCGGCTTTCTTCAGCCATCATGTCGCGGCTTTTCTTGATTTCTGCGAGCACGCTTTCCATCTCGGCGCGCGCGGCATCCTCGGCCTTGCGCAGCATGTCTTCATACGCCTGCACAGTGGCGTTGATCTGTTCCATGATTTGGTCATATTGGGGGTTGAGCACGGGGTCGTTGCAGCCCGGCATCAGCATGACCTGCATCTCAGCCGACAGCGATGCCACATAGTTTTCCAGATACTGAAGGGCCAGGTCGATGTTGGCGCTGCGGGGGTTGATGGCCGCTAGACGCAGCATCACCGGCACAGGCGCAGGCTCCCCCTCATCGGCGGCTAACATCACCAGGCGCTGTTCCTTTGGGGCGTATTGGAAAGACGAGGGCTGCATGCCGCCGCTCTGCATAAGCAGCGGCTCCTGCGAAAAGAACGCCTCCATATCCTCCATGGAGGAATAATCCACCACCTGATCCAGGTCGCGCGTGTCCAGCTGATCCATCGCCGCCATCATTTTGCGGAACAGCGGGTCATCATAGTGCAGCTCCTGCCCCTGATAGGCGCGCAGGTTCTGGTACAGCTCCATCCCCAAATACATCAGTTCCCGGCGATAGTCTTCGGTTTGCAGCGGCTTCATGTCCGGATACTGCTCGGCATATGTATCCGGCCAGGCAGCAACCAGCTCGATCAGCTGCGCATAGGTCTGCGGGATGGTCAGACCGGTTTGTTCAAAGCGGGAGGAAAACGCCGTCAGGGTGTTGCCAATGCTGGTTTCCACCGGCACCATCAGCAGCTTGCCGTCCAGCATACCGGCTTCCTTAAACATGGGATACAGCTTATCCACATGCTCCTGCAGGCGCTGGCTGCCCGACAGGTCATGGGCATAGCCCTTTTTCATCAGGTTCATGACATCAATAAAGGAATAGTCCAAAAAATACACGTCAATCGTATTTTCGCCGGATACCAGCGCCTGCCCCAGCTCCTGGGCGCTGCCGAAGTATTCGCGGTCGCGCAGCAAAACGGGCACTTCGGGCATCAGGGCCTGCGCTGCACGGTGCGCGGTGTCGCCATAGTTGCCATACACCGTCAGCGTATGGGCGGGCAGCTTGGCCGGGTCGGCATCCCGGATGTACAGGTTGTTTCCTGTCAGTACCGCCACGCCGTCCTCCAGCGCGATGATGCTGCCCGATACCACGCCCCAGAATTGGTTGGAGGGGACATAGCCCACCAGCTCATCCTGCGTCATATCCTGCGCGGTGCGGCGGTACAGCTTGCCGTGGCGCGCCGTATAGATAATGTCCTTTTCCGCATCATAGCCCAGCAGGCCGTCGGCCCCCTCGGAATCGGTCAAAAGCCCTACGTCGGCGGCCGTATCGCTTTCCGGGTCAAACACCGCTAACATGGCGGGCCGCACCTTGCCGGTACGTTCATCATATCCATTCTCCGCATCAAAGAGTACGGCCAGCAGCTTGCCGTCCTTATAGGAAGTGATATGCGCAATATGCGGGGTTTGAAAGGTGGTGCGCTCGCCGCTTGCAAGGTCAAAGCATATCAATTGCGAAGCGCCGCTGCCATCCCGGTAGTTGCGCGTGAGCATGTACAGCCGCCCGTTGTGCAGCAGCATTCCCTCCGGGCGCTCGGACATAAAAGTGAAGTTGTCATGCTCCTCCACCATGTCGCTTAGATCAAGCTGAATGCGCTCACCCAGCGTCACCTGCCCCTCCGCCACAGTGGCCGGGTATAGCCTGCCCGCCATCAGGTCAAAGGCATAGACCTGGCCGGCATCGGCCAGCAGCACATCAAAGCGCTTGGTTTCCTCTTCCATATTGACCATGGCGGCAATATCCTGCGGCATCACCAACTCCGCCTCAGGCTGGCCGGGGGTATAGGCATACAGGCCATCGTTGCGCATAAGCAGCAGCTGGCCATCCACCAGCGCCATGCCGCTATGGAAGACCTGGTCTTCAGTTTCCACGGGAAATACATCCCGGTTTTCGGCCAGCGCGCTGCTTGCTGTGAGTATCAGACAGAGCGCCAGCAACCATACAAATCGTTTCATCCTGTAAACTCCTTCCGGGCGGCTAAACCGCCTGGCCTTACGCTATCAGCATCCCACCCCTCGCGTCAACAGAAATGACGCAAATGTCACATTTGCGCAAAAATTTTACAAAGTTTTTGCAACAAAAAGAGCGCCCCGGAAGGCGCCCTGCAACAAGCTGGTTTGAGCATTTATTTGGCTACGACAAATGAAAGCCCCACCACGCCCGGGCCGGCGTGCGTGCCAATAACGCTGCCCAGGCCGCTGATGCGGATGGCTATGTTGCCCAGATACGGGCGCAGATAATTGATGTACTTGTTCAGCCGCGTTTCATCATCAGCATGGGCCAAGCATATGCCAAAGCGGGGATCTACAGGCTCTTTCTGAAACAGGGCCAACAATTGCTGCATACCGGCACGGTCGCCCCGCGCCTTGCCCAAAAGGCCTATTTTGCCATCGCGCGCCTCCACCAGGGGTAAAATGCCCAGCAGGCCGCCCAGCAGCGCGGCCCCACCGCTCAACCGGCCGCCCTTGCGCAAGTATTTGAGCGTATCCAGCACCGCATACAGCCGCAGCCGCGGCGTCAGATCGCGCAGTGCCTGAGCGATTTGCGCGGCGGTGAGCTTGCCCTCATCACGCAGGCGCGCGGCTTCATACACAAGCGGCTGCGCGCCAAAGGAGCCTGACAAGGAATCCACCACATGCACGCGGCCCGGGGCAGCGCTGGCGGCAATCTGCGCGCTCTGACAGGTGCCGCTCACACGGCTGCTGACGACAATCATGATAATCTCATGCCCTTCCTGAAGGGCCGGGGCAAAGGCTGCCGCAAATTGGGCAGGATTGATCTGGGAGGTGGTGGGCATGGCATCGCTCTCCCGCAGACGGCGATAAAACTCCTTATGCGTCATGTCGATGCCTTCCCGGTAGCTTTGATCGCCAAAATGAATGGTCAGCGGCACGGTGGTCACCCCCAGCCGGTCACACTCCGCTGGCGTCAGGTCAATGGTGGAATCTGTAAATAGTTTGATCATGGACATATCCTCTCTGGTCGTTGCATTGTCATGATAAAGAATAACCTCATAATGCGACTTGCACATCATAGCATGCTGCCACTACAAATTTGTAGTTTTCAAACAGTGTTTTATATGTTTTTCTTTTAATAATCAACGCCTATCGCGCAAAACGCCGCCGGCCCAACAGGGCGCGGCGGCGCGGCAACCGATTATCGGTCAATCATCGTCGTCATCATCGTCGTCGTCATCATCGTCATCATCGTCGTCGTCATCATCGTCATCATCGTCGTCGTCACGGCTGCTGCTGGACGGGCGCTTGTCATCGTCACGATCGTCATCGTCATCATCGTCGTCACGGTCATCGTCGCGATCATCATCATCATCATCATCGTCGTCGTCACGGTCATCGTCACGATCGTCATCGTCATCGTCACGATCGTCGTCATCATCATCATCCAGGTCGTCGATGTCATCATCGTCGTCCCTGTCATCATACAGGTCGTCCCATTCATCCAGCCAATCGTCATCGTCCGGGGTGTAGGCGGCACCTGTTACACGGCGCACCTCTTCTTTTTCTACGCGCAGCACTTCACCGGTCAGGGCATCCACCAGCACTTCGTACTCCACGCCGTCCAGGTAGATTTCAATCTCATAGACATAGCCCTTGTTGATCTTCTCAAAGTCGATGTCGGTCACGATGCCGCCGCCTACTTTGACCAGCGCCGCGGTCTTGGCCTGGATCATCAGGATGAACTGCTCGCCGGCGGGGCCTTGAGCAGGGGCGGACGCCTTGATCTTGCCATCGATGCTCACGCCATCCTCGGCGTTGTACTTCATCTGGTACAGGTAGCCATCGCGCTCAAAAATGGCTACATACTCAAACAGACCGTCGTCTTTTTCCACAAAAATTCCGTTGATTGCAGCGCCGGGGTATGCTCCCAGCACCTGGGCAGCCACCTGGGCTTCGGTCAGAACGACCGTCTTGCTGCCCTTCTTGTCCTTGTAGTCGATGTCCACTTTCTTGACGGACAGGGGGTTTTTGTGCAGCACCACCTTGTACTCATCGCCGGTGGCTTCGTCACGGTAGGTCAGTTCATAGTGCTTGGAGCTTTCGCCCGTGGATACAACCTTTGCGCCGGCAGGCACATGGGGGGCGGCCACATTCAGGGCTTCGGGGGACGCAGCGGCAAAAGCGGCTACGCTTGAGAGCATCATCGCGATGCTCACCAGGATGGCTAACAGTTTCTTCATGGTTGGGTTCACTCCTTCGTTCGTTTTGCGGTGTTTTCCGCTTGTGTGTACTCTACCCCAACCCGTTTGCAAAAGTGAATGAAATGTGGGTTTTCCTTACAAATCGCTTACAATTGGCATGCTTTACTGAAAAGCAAAAAGCCCGCCAGGCCAGGCGGGCACTGCATTTTTAAGGGATATTCATTAAAACAGCGGATTGGGCACCGGGATGCTGCGGTCGTTTTCATCACGCACATCCACCGGCAAAAAGGGGAACGGCGGCTCACCGTCAAATTCACGCCCGGGCGGAACAATCAGGGTGCACTCCATCTGGCCCTGCACCGCGCGCACATAATCCTGAATGTCTCGCAAGGGTTTTTCAAATGCCATGCCGGACAGCAGCTCCGGCGTAACCTGCGTGACGGAATGGATGTCCGTGCCCGCCGTCATGCGCAGGCCATGTTTTAGGGCATACTTTCGCGCCGAGGCATCCTGCTGCGGGGTGTTGCCGATATTGACCACCTCAAAGGCATCGGACAGCTTGGGCGACAGGTGCACGGTGGAGATATAGTCGCGCTCGCGGAAGGGATGCGCCTGCACCACGCAGCCGCCCTGCGCGTGCACCGCGTCATACTGTTCCTTTCGCGTCCAGTAGCGCACCTCCGGATGCTCCAGCAGCCATTCCGGCGTCAGGCCGTATACCAGAAAGTCATCGCCGTCAAAGGTTTCCTCCCAGCCAAAGAACACCTGAAAATTGTGCTTTGCGCCCTCATTGCGGGCGTCCTCGAAGCCCGCGCAAAAGCGATATACAAACTCCTTCCACGGCAGGGAACGTTCCACTGCGCAGTTGCCACCCATAAAGTGATCGGTAACAAAGATGCCGGTATAGCCCAAATCCTGATATGGCTTGATATATTCGCGCCCGAAGCTTCTGCCGCAGAGGCTGGCCTGCACGGTGTGCAGGTGCGTTTCATACAGGTACATGATACTCCTTTATCGGTCAGTACGGGGTAAATATTCCTTCACATTGGCGCCCTTGCGCAGCATATCGCGTGCCTGCTGCTGGCTTTCTACATCGCCTGCGGCAATCATCTGGCAGATCAGGTTGCCCAGCGCAGTACCCTCCGCCGGGCCTGCGTATACGGGCAGGTTGAGCGCATCGGCGGTCATCTGGTTGAGCACCACATCCCGGCTGCCGCCGCCCACAATATTGATGGACGTAAACGCAGTGCCCGTGACGGCTTCCAGGTCGCGGATGGCCACGCGGTAACCCTCGGCCAGGCTGCGGTACACCGCACGCAGCAGGCCGGACAGATCCCGGGGGGCAGCAAAGCCCGCATCCTGCAGCGCGCGCTTGATCTCATCGGTCATGTTGTCGGGCGCCATGAAGCGGTTGTCCGCCACATCAAACAGCCCGGGGTAAGGATTGTCTATTTGCCCGGCGCGCTGGGCCATGTCGGCCATTTCATCATAGGAGAAGGCCTTGTTGTTTTCGCGACGGATGCTCTGCAAAATCCACATGCCCATGATATTTTTCAGGAAGCGGATGCGCCCTAAATATGCGCCCTCGTTGGTGAAGCCTGCATCGCTGGCCTTGGGATCGGTGAGCGGCTGATCCAGCTCCACGCCCAGCAGGCTCCAGGTGCCGCTGGACAGATATACAGCGTGATCATCCCGCGCGGGGATGGCGATAAACGCGCTGCCGGTGTCATGCGCGGCGGGCAGCACCACATCGCAGTCATACCCCACCTGCGCCTGCACCTTGGGCGTCAGCCGCCCCAGCACGGTGCCGGGCAGCACGGGTTTTTGCGGGAACAGCCTGTCCGGGATGTCGGCCGCGCGCAGCACCTCGCGGTCCCAATCGCGCGTTTGGGCGTTGAGCAGCGCGGTGGTGGAAGCAATGGTATACTCGCTGCCCATTACGCCGCACAGGCGATAGGCAAAATACTCCGGCAGCAGCAGGCAGCGCTGCGCCTTCTCGATATCGGCCCTGGGCACAGCCATCAATTGATACAGCGTGTTGAAGGGCTGCTTGGCCGTGCCGGTGCGCGCATATAAATCCCGGAAGGGCAGCGTTTGCTCCAACTTGGTGTCCATGCCATCGGTGCGGCTGTCGCGGTAGGCCACGGTATCGCCCACCACGTTGCCCTGCGCATCCAGCAGCGCAAAGTCCACGCCCCAGGTGTCAATGCCCACGGACACCGGGCGATGCCCGGCCTGGCCCGCGCGCTGCATGCCGATGATGATTTCTTTTACTAGGCGCTCCACATCCCAGAGAAGCTGCCCGTCCTTTTGCTGCATGCCGTTTTCAAAGCGGTAGATTTCTTCGGTGTGGATGTGTCCGTCCTGCACCCATCCCAGCATGTGCCGGCCGCCGGATGCACCGATGTCAACAGCCAAATATGTTTTCATTTATTGTCCCTCCATGACAAGTTCTTCGGGCGCATGTTCCCCTGCCTGGGGCAATTTCCTGCGCCAGCGCCCATAGCGGTATGCCAGGTAGTTAATAAAGGCACCTGACAGCCAGGTAATCAGCAGCGATACATAGATCATCTCAGGCCGCCCATTGGGCAGCTCAGGCGTTTTGCTTATCTCCACCAGCGCATAGGCCAATATTACGCGGATAAACACCGAGGTGGCAATGGAGATGGCCATGGGGGTCACGGTATCGCCTGCGCCGCGCATCACGCCGCCCATGCACTGCAGCACCGCCATGGCGATATAGCCCAGCGCCAGAATGCGCATCATGACCATGGCCAGGTCGATGATGTGTTCTTCATTGGTAAAAATGTGCATAATGCCGCGGCCAAACACGAGGATCAAACCGGTCAGCACAGTGGCTACCAGCACCGCCATGATGGTGCCCTGGCGAGCGCCCGTTTTGAGGCGATCAAACTTGCGCGCGCCCACGTTTTGGCCGATGTAGGTGGTCATGGCCATGCCGAAGGAGAAGTTGGGCATCATGGCATAGCCGTCCACGCGCTTGACAAGGCTGGCGGTCGCCACAAAGTGCACGCCGAAGGAGTTTTCCAGCCGCAGCACCATCATCATGGCCAGCGAGAAGATCATCTGCGTAACACCGGCGGGCACGCCCAGTTTGATAATATCCTTCACCACATCCTTGCGCAGGCGGAATGTATCGCGCGTCAGCTCAAAGCTTTCCTTCATACGGGTGAGCTTGATATAGGCCAGCACCGCCGACACCACCTGCGAAATGACGGTGGCCAGCGCCACGCCAAACACACCCCATCCAAAGCTGATAACAAACCACAAGTCCAGCACCACATTGAGCGCGGCGCTTAACAGAAGGAAACCCAGCGCGCTTAAGGAATCGCCCAGGCCGCGCAATATGCCCGACAGGATATTGTAGTACAGCGAACCGGCAATGCCGATAAACACCACGTGCAGGTAGGAGGAAGTCATGCCAAAGATGGCCTCCGGCGTGTTGAACAGCCGCAGCAGCGGGTCAATGCTGATCGTGCCCACCACCATGATGATGGCCGATGTAAGGGCGGTCAGCGTCAGGCAGTTGCCGATGACCACGGACAGGTTCTCTCTATCCTTGGCGCCAAAATACTGCGAAACCCGGATGCCGGCCCCGGTGGATATACCCATGAACAGCGCCAGCAACAGCATCATGGCAGGCATGGCGCTGTTGACGGCAGCAAAGGCTTCCACGCCCACATACTGGCCTACCACGGCGGAATCCACGGTGTTGTACAGCTGCTGGGCAAAGTTGCCGATCAGCATGGGCACGGCAAACGCCGCGATGACCTTCCACGGCGTACCCTTGGTCATGTCACGCGGGGCGAACCACTTGCGAATTTGTTGCAAAATACAGTTCCTTTCCTTTTATGAAGTTACTGCGGATTATAACAATACCGCCAACAGATAGCAATGTGCGTTAAATAAGCCCCCGCTCCCTGGCCACCTTGCGGATGATCTCCTGGACGACATCGGGTATGCGTTCATCGGGCAGGCTGCGCACCATTTTAGCCAGTTCGATATCCGTGCATTCCGACCGCAGCGCATGCTCATAGGCCTGAAGAACGCCCGCCATGTCCGGATCAGCTGCGTCTATATCATCCTCTCCCCAGTCCTGCTCAAAATGCTGCAGGAAAACCTCTACACCGTCCTCCAGCACGTCGATGTTTTCCCAGCGCGTCAGCGGGATTTGGATGCGCTTGCAAAAATTGTCCAGCAGCGCCTGCGTGCGGTCATCCATCACCAGCATGCCCTTGGGGCGGCCGTGCTGCTGGATCAGGTCGGCCAGCTGCCGGGCAAATTCGCGGGGATAATCCTCCGGCTGCGGGGACATGAGGATGTTCAGGATCATGCCGTCGTCATGGCTGACGATGAGCAGCAGCATGGGAAAAGCCGGTGCCTTGACCGGGCGGCCGGTGGGGGCGCGGTCGCTTTCCTCATCCTCATATGCCCTGGGGCTAAACATCGTCTGCAGCGCCCAGGTAAGCTTGGTCTTTTTTGCACGCGTTAGGCGCGCGTACAGCAGATCATCCTGCGGCATGTCCATGCCCGGATACGTGGGCGGCTTAAACGTCGGCAGCCCGGTGGTGCGCCATGCATAGCCGCCGTTTTTAGGCACCAGCAGCGGGATATCCCGCTTGATAAGGATCCCCTCATAGAGCCCCAGCGCTTCCGGCGTGCTGCCCTCCAGCCGCCGGCTGACCTCCAGCGCGGCTTGCAGCGCCTGCGCCATATACTCTAAATCCTTGGTGTCGTGCACATCCCAGGGCACACGCCCCGGCACAAACCGCTCAAACTGCGCAAAGGCGCGCGCGCCGCGCGCCTTCTTGCCGCGGCGAGCCAGGTAGTCCGTCACCTCCTGATGCTCATACGGCAGTAGCTGCTCTTTATTGACAAAGGACAGCATCACGCAATCCTGCCGCAGGCCTACCTCCCGGACATCCCGCTCGGTCTCTTCATCGCCTACGCTCATGGCCTGCAGGGAATGCAGCCCCGCTAACCCCGGATACACCGCCAGCGCCACATGCATGCCGCCGCGCCCCATCACGCAGCAGTAGCCTATGCTGCCGTCATCGTGCTGCACGGCAAACGCCTGGCTGTCCCATAGCTTTTGCCACAGCCGGCTTTCCTTGAACGCATACGCCAGGTCATATAATCTATCCTTCATAGGTACCTCCCTCAGATGTGTTCCTCTGTTGATGATACCATAGAAATCCATATTTCGAAGGCATTTTGTTGCGGTTTGGCTGAACTTTGCAAAGAAATGCGCGCGCATTTTACGGCGCGGTGTTTAAAACCGTTCCAAACAGGGTATGTATATCATGTAGCCAATTACCGCAAAGATAAAGAAAGGAAGGTATCACAATGGATAACAACACTACATATAACCGCATGCCCTTGATCGGCGACGACGCACCGGCGTTTCAGGCCGTTACCACCCAGGGCGTTATCAATTTCCCTGAAGACTACAAAGGCAAATGGGTCATCCTGTTCTCCCACCCGGCGGACTTCACCCCCGTTTGCACCACGGAGTTCATGACCTTTGCCACCATGGCGGACGAGTTCAAGGCGCTCAACACCGAGCTGGTCGGCCTGTCGGTCGACTCGCTGTACGCCCACATCGCCTGGCTGCGCAAGATCCAGGAGCTGGATTGGAACGGCATGAAGAATGTCGAGGTCAAGTTCCCGCTCATCGAGGACATCCGCATGGACGTTGCCAACAAATACGGCATGATCCAGCCCGAGCAGTCCAACACGCAGGCCGTGCGCGCGGTGTTTATCATCGACCCCAAGGGCAAGATCCGCACCATGCTGTACTACCCGATGACCACCGGCCGCAACTTTAACGAGATCAAGCGCATCATACTGGCGCTGCAGAAGGCCGACAAGGACAACGTGGCCACACCCGCCAACTGGCACCCCGGCGATGATACCATCGTGCCCACCGCCGGTTCCTGCGGCACCGCCAAGGAGCGCATGGAGAGCCAGGACGACGACGTCTATTGCTTAGACTGGTTCATGTGCTTCAACCGCGAAAAGAAAGCGTAATAGCCAAGATTTCACTCAAGCCCCCGGTATTTTGCCGGGGGCTCTTGACTTGTAAGGGGCGGCCTCGTAACATGGGCTCAATCACCCCCATAAGGAGGCCTCCATGATCTGGACAGGCACGCAATACATGGATTTGATGACGTTTCAGGGACAGCCCCGTCAGTTCTTTGCCGAGCTGTTTGGCCCGCTGGTGGGCTTGCCTGAGGAATGGCGCGCCCAGGGCGCAACCGAAGACGAAATCGGCATGACAGCCTTCGGGTTTGACCAGGTAATGATAACAGGCTGCGGCACCAACATCGGCTGGCTCCAGCCATTGGAAGAAAAGGTGCTGGAGGAAACACCCGGCCAAGTCATCATGCGCGACAGCATGGGGCGCACCACCAAGCTGCGCAAGGGCTATGCCACCATCGCGCTGCCCATGGACTGGCCTGTCAAAACCATGCAGGATTGGCAGGCATTAAAGCACCAGTACGCCTACACCCCTGCACGCGTGGATGCCGACCAGGCCCGTGCAGCGGCGCAGGCCCGCGCCCAGGGCGCCATGGTGGGCCTGTGGGTGCCCGGCGGCTATGACACCATCCGGGAGCTGATGGGCGATGAGGAGGCCTGCGTAGCCTTTATTGAGGAGCCGGAAATGGTGGAGGACATGTTAGCCACGCTGGCCGATATGTCTACCAGGATCATCCAGGAGGTCAGCAAGTATGTGACCATCGACCATATCCACATCCACGAGGACATGGCGGGCAAGTCCGGCCCGCTGCTGGGCCCCAGCCAAGTAAAAACCTTCCTCAAGCCCTACTACCGCGCGGTGTGGGATTTGGCGCACGGCCTGGGCGCCCGGCTGTTCAGCCAGGACAGCGACGGCAACATGAACGCCGTGATAAACGCCTTTATTGACTGCGGCGTCAATGTGTTCTACCCCTGCGAACCCGCCGCCGGCATGGACATTGTAGAATTGCGCAAAAAATACGGCACGGCCTGCGCTTTCAAGGGCGGCATTGACAAGCATGTGCTGCGCAAAAGCCGCGCGGATATCGACGCCGAATTGGAATACAAGCTGCAGCCCCTGATGCAGGAGGGCGGCATGGTGTTCGCGCTGGATCACCGCATTCCCAACGGCACGCCGCTGGAAGCTTACCGCTACTATGTCAAAACCGCGCGCAAGCTGCTGGGCCTGCCCGAAACCGATGAAAAAGGCTGGATGCGGATGGCGTTTTGAAGCTTCCCAAGCGGGTGCTTGAGAGTTTGTAACAATTAAGAGAGATTTTTCATCTTTCGTCGCGGATAGTATCCATATACTGTTTGCTGACGGCCACGGCCTCGCGGTCAAACACCACCAGCACAACGTCCATATCGTGCTGCTGCAAGAAATCCTTGATGGCACGGTGCGCTACCGCCAGCGCCTCGGCCTTGGGATAGCCATAGATGCCGGAGGATATCAGCGGGAAGGTCACGCGCTCACAGCCTAGGGACTGCGCCAGCGTCAGTGCGCTGGTGTAGGTCTGATGCAGCAGGCGCTCGCTTTCCTGCGGGAAATAGGCGCTGTAGATGGGGCCTGCCGCGTGGATGACATAGCGCGCAGGCAAAGCAAAGGCAGGCGTGGCCACGGCCTGCCCCGTTTGAATGGGTGCCAGCGCATCACAGGCCGCTTGCATGGCATGCTCGCCCGCTGCACGGAAGATGGCCCCGCATACGCCGCCACCCATGCGCAACGCGGTGTTGGCAGCATTGACAATGGCGTCGGCCTGCACGCGGGTGATGTCATCTTGGATGATGGTAAAGGGCATGGTTCCTCCTTCAGTTTTCTTCGGTCAGCAGTTGCAGCAGCGTATCCAAGCTACGCTCGGCCACCACCAGCAGCGCCACGTCACAGCCGCATGCATTATCGGCAAAATGAGCATAGGTGCGCACAAAGGTCGTGCTGCTGGCCGCGCTGGCCAGATAGGGCAGCAGCGCGCGGCCAAAGGAATCCCGCGCCACGTACAGCGTGGGGCCATCCGGGGCACCGCGCGTGGTGATGCGCATGTCGTCCGCGCTGCGCATGGGCGGCAGGGCGCGATAAGCCGGGGGTTGTGCGGGGAACGCATCAGTTTGTGCATCGGGCGCGCCGGGCAGTATCATGCGGTGCAGATCGCCGGGAAAAGCCTCTATGCGCGTAAAATCAGTAGCCGTGTAATCGGACAGGGTGTAACCTGCCCTTGTCAAAGCCTCCCGCGCAGCCAGCCACGCGCCGTAGGCACTCCAGTGCGTATCCGTAGGCAGGTACGTAGACAATGTGTTCTCGCGCAAAAGAGGGGTCAGGTCGGGCGCTGTTACGCCCTGCGCATCCAAGCGCGTCAGCAGCCGCGTGCGGTTGCTGTCCTGTGGCGCATATGGGTGGATGTACCAGGGCAGGTGCTGCGGATATACCACGGCCTTATCCGGTGCCACCAGCAGCACAAAGGCCGTGCCCTGTTTCTTCAGCACACTGTTTATATCAGACAGCGCCTGCGCCAGCGCATCCATATCGGCATCGCTCATGCACCGGGCACCCAGCGTGCTGTCCAGCGCCTCGCGGAAGTACAGCCAGCCATTGCGCCCTGCCACCACCTGCGCCTGGCCGGTATCGTGCAGCGCGCGATTGAAATGGCCCCAGGCTGTTACCAGCGGCCCTTGCAGCAGCCAGCCGCCCAGCAGCGCCAGCAATATCAGGCATACGAACACTTTTTTCATTCTGACCTCAATATGCCGCATACAAAAAGGGCACGTGCGCTGCGCCATAGACGGCCAGCAGAGAAACACCCAACAACACCAGCGCCAGCATGCGCCGCACCCCCACCGGCAAACGGGCGGCCAGCCCCCGGCCCTCCAGCGCCACGATGACCACCGCCGCCAGCAACGCCAGCAGCACCATGGGCCGCAGCTGCGCCAGCGCCCATGGTGCCGCCCCTGTACCAGCAAAGGCCCCCAGCGCCGCACCCACATCGGCAGCGCCGGCAAAGGGCACAAAGCCTACCGCCACGACCGCCAGCACATACAGACGGCACACGGCCACCGGCCATGTTTCCGGCTTCCATGCATGCCGTTCCAGCGTTAATATCAGCGCATTCCACAGCCCCCACAGCACAAAGCCCCAGCCCGCGCCGTGCCACAGCGCCATCAACAGATACACAACCCCTGTATTGACCGCCGTGCGCCATGCGCCATGCCTGCTGCCGCCCAGCGGGATGTACACATAATCCCGCAGCCAGACTCCCAGCGTGATGTGCCAGCGCCGCCAGAAATCGCGCAGGCTGTCGGCGCGCAGCGGGGCGCGGAAGTTTTCGGGCAGCGCAAACCCCACCGCACGCGCCGCGCCCAACGCCATGTCGGTATAGCCCGAAAAGTCCATGTACAGCTGCAGCGGGAACACCGCAAGCCCCAGCGCCGCCAGCGCGGGGCTGCGGTCGGCCGCCGGGCTGTGGTACACCGCCTGCGTGACCTGCGCCAGTTGGTCGGCGATGAGTACCTTTTTGAACAGCCCCCATGCAAACCGGGACAGCCCTTGCTCCGCATCGTCCCATAGATGAGCGCGATCGGGCTTTTGTGCAGCCAGCTCCTGATACCGCGCCAGCGGGCCCATGGGCTGCTTGGGGAAAAACAGCAGATAGAACGCGAAATCCATCGCGCCGCTACGCTCATCGTCCAGATGCCAGGACAGCGCCTGGAACGCCGCGTAGCTAATCCCTTGCGGCAATGCTACCGGCAGCGACAGGCGGGAAAGCGCCACCGCACCCACATTCCATATGACCGCCGCCACCCGGCGCGCACGGCCGGGCAAGCGGCCTGCCAGCACATTGCCTGCCACCAGCGCCAAAAACACCAGCGGCTGCTGCCAGCCCGACAGCCCCAAAAACGCAAGCCCCAGCAGGCTGTGCCAGGGCTTGTATGTGGGAGAGCGCCGCAACAGCGCCGACAGCGTCACCGCCAGCGGCAAAAACAGGCTGACATAGGCAGGCGCTGAAAAGGACATTATTGCACCGTGTTAAAAATCATGTAAAAGGTCGTCACCACAAGCTCCTGCCCATCCAGCACGAATACCAGCCGGGGGCTGAACGGATTCTCGGTGAGTGTATAGATCATCTCGTCCTGCTCCCACAGCGGGGGCTCGCCATAGGCCTTCAGCACATCGTCCAGCGTATCGCCTATGGAAATGCCGCGCAGGGTGACATAATCGCCGCCCAGCACCATCAGGGTTTCGATCATATCCGCGCCCTTGTCGCCCTTGGGCAGCGTGCCGATGACCAGTTCATCATTGGCATACTCGCGGTCTTTGCCTGCAAACAGGCAGCTCTCGGCCTCGGTTTTGGTAAGCTTTACACCGGCCTTTTGAAGCGCGTCCAGCAGCGGCTGGGCCGGGGTGTTGAGGGCATAGTTCTCGCCCGCCACCGACAGCGCCAGGTCGTTTTCGTCAAGGGGCAGGGGGGCTGGTTGGCTCAGGGCTGTTAGCGGGAGCAGCAGGAGCAGCAGGAACAACAGGGCGCGTTTGGGGTGTGCCATTGATAACCTCCATCACGGTCGTGTAGCTGGGACAATTGAAATACAGGTATGCCGCCATGTCAAACGGCAGCCGCACGCAGCCGCCGGAGGCCGCAGTGCCTATCTCCCGGGCACCCCAGCTGGCGGCGCGCGCTTCATCGCGGCCATAGCAGGGGATGCCATGGATGTACCGGCGGGGCAAGTACGTAATGCCGTGCGGCGCCTGCGTATGCGTAAAGCGCACCCAGCGCTGTTTCAGGCCCAGCACATACCTGCCGGTGGGCGTGGGCGTGGTGCGCTTGCCCAGCGCAGCGGTGCCGGCAGCCAGCGGCAGGCCTACGCGCTGGCCATTTTCATCCAGCGCAAACAGCTTGACCGAAAAATCGGACTTGTCCACCAAGATGCCCACGGGCGGCATGTCCTCCTTTTCGGGCAAGTAGCGCGTCTCATGGGTTTTGAGCGTCGCGCCGGGCACATAGCCCGTCACGCCCTCCACCGTCACCAGCAAATAGCAGCGCGAAAAACCGGTAACCTCCAGCGCTGCGCCTTCGGGGATATCCATCAACTTTTCGCCCAGCTGGCTGTCGGGCAGCGACAACAGGGGCAGCCCCGCACCGGCCACCACGGTGTGCGGCGTCACGGGCGCGTCCGAGCCGATGATGCGCACCTGGCTACGGTGCACGTACGCGCCCTCCTGCGTGCAAAACCATACGCCCAACATGCGCGTCAGCGTCACCAGCGCCCCCGGCGTAACGGACAGCGGCTGCGATGCGCCGGGCAAAAACGCCTGGTCGCCTACATAGACCGCCCAGGTGCGGTTCATAGTGTCCACCTTTTCAGGCAGCGCCTGCAGCTGCCGCACGGGCACAAAGCCCGTCACCTGGCCATCGTCAATGTACCACCAGCTGCCGGACTGCGCCACAAATGTGTACAGCCGCCGGGGTTTTAATTCCATGCCATCCGCAGCAGCGCCATCGGGCAGCAGGGCCAGCGGGGTATCCTGCTCCACACCGGCCAGGCGCGGGGTGGCAAAGGCCGACAGCACCAGCGCCTGCACCTCCGACGCCGATACGAACCCATGGGAGGGCTGCACCTGCAGGTAGGCCCCCGCCTGCGCCTCCACGCGGTACAGCTGCCCGGGCAGCAGCGTGCCCACCTGCGCCGTCCCGGCGTCCGGCCCTTCATATACCTTGGGCTGCATGTCGGCATGCACCAGCATCACATCATCCTTTAATTGGCTGATAGCCGCCGCTCCATCGCGGGGCAAATAGCCAGTCTGCTCCCCCACCAGCACGCGCAGGTAGCCGCGGTTGTGGCCGGTCACCGTCACCAGCTGCCCCTGCCCGATATTCAGCAGCGCATCGGCACCGGCAAGGGGCATCGACAGCAGATGCTGCTCGCGGGTGGCATAGTGCAGCACCATCTCAACGTCCCGGTCGGAGCCCAGCTGCTGCAAGTCGCCGCCATAGATATACCCGACCAGGTCGCCCACCTGCACCTTGATCATATGTTTGGAGCGCGCCAGCACGACAAACGGCGTTTCGGGCGGCAGGCGCTTGAGCACCTGGGCGCCGTGCAGCCCCATCTCGCGCAGCACGCGCACGTCCTTGGCATACATGGTCTGTCCGGCACGCTCATCGGGCCTGTCGGTGGGCAGCGGCAGCAGGCCGTACAGGCGCACATAGCCCGTAATTTCGCCATAGGTCACCAACGCATATCCCTTGTGACCGGGCTCGGTGGGCCGTTCCAGCACCAGCGGCGTATAGTTCGGGATGCGGCCGATGCCATCGTTGTAGCCCCGGCTTCTGTCATAGATGGTGGTCATCGTTTCAAAATATCCGGTAATCGGGGCATCCTCCTGCGCGCAGACGGCAGGCAGGCATAAAAAAAGAATCAGTAGAGTCGCCGCCCATGCCCGGGCGGGGCGCAGTGGATGCATAGTGCCTCCTCATCAGCGGTCACGCCGCCTGTTTTCCTGCATTATACAAGGATGCGTTGCGTCCGACAATGTTTCGGGCTTGCTATTTTGTAACACTTTCGATACAATTGCTCCGGCGAGCCTGGAAACGCGGCCCGCCCCATGGAGGGAAACATGAAGAAAGTTTTGATCTATGCCATGCGCGGCGACAAGATGTGCTTTGTGCACGCGCTGCTCAATGCGCTGGACCTGCACGCTGCGGGACATACCGCGAAAATCGTTTTTGAGGGACAGTCCGTAACGCTGCCCAAGATGCTTGCCGAGGAAAACAACGCCCTGTACGCCCGCGCCCTGAAGGCGGGGTTGGTGGCCGGGGTGTGCCTGGCGTGCTCCAAACAGCTGGGCGTGTACGAGGACAACGAGCGCCTGGGCCTGACCATGCTCAACGATATGTCCGGCCACGCCGGCATTCGCCCGTATGTGGAAGCAGGCTACGACGTTGTCGTGATGTAAACAAGGAAACAGCGAACAGATAAAATTTATGATATGTGATACGCGCAATCGGGCTGTGCCGCCGCCGGCGGCAGGCGTAGATTTGTGCGCGATGGAGATTGTTATGCAAAAGCATTTTATATTGTCAGACCTGGCACAGGACATGCTAGCCCGGACGCTGACGGTGGAAGAGCTGTGCGATGCGTATGTGATTAACGCACGGGATGTGGCGGATGATACGCTGTTCCCGGATATGGCGCATGTGGAGCAATTTACTGTGGTCAGCCGCAACCTGCTGGGCGGTTTTGGCGCTGTGACCAGCGCCGCGCTGGAAACGCTGCGCGCAGGTGATATTCCCCCGCAGGCTGCACTGCACATCGTCTTCCATGGCGACATGACCGAGGAAGAAGGCGCCACCGCGCGCCGGACGGCACAGGCCTGGGCGCAGCACATGGGCTTTGCCCAGTGCGTGGTCAGCCTGCGTACCCATCAGTTTGACGTGCTGCCCCTGCCGACACCCGCACAGGCCGCGCCGAAAAAGGTGGCCTGGCTGCTGGGCGCCTCCGGGCAGGACGGAACAGCCGCCGGACGCGCCATGCGCGAGGTGTCGCGGCTGTCACGCCTGACTGGTACGCATGCGCTGGTGTGCGGCGACAAGCCGCTGTCAGATACCGATGCAGAGGCGTTTGCATGTGCGGACGCAGTGGTCGTTGGGTTTTCATTGTACAAGGACATGATCCCAGCCTACATGCTGGTGCATCTGCGCCAACTGGCTGCCACGCCGGGCGCCCCTGGCCGCCGGTTGTACGTGGTGGTATGCGGCGCCTGCAACAAGGATGCCAGCGCGCTGGCGCTGGAGCGCCTGCAGCACTTTGCAGTGCGCGCGGGCTTTACCTGGGGGCAGGGGCTGGCGCTGTCCGACACCCTGCTGCCAGCCACGCCAGCCGCGATGCTCAAGCGTACAGCACGCACGGCGCTGTTCCGCCTGGCACGCAGCCTGGCCCGCGGGGCCGCCGGGCGCAACGCCTTTGCAGCCACCTGGCTGCCCAAGCTTGCGCCCAGCAACCGCTGGCCTGCCCCACGCCTGTGCGCGCCGGGGCTGCTCAACGGGCAATAACACAAGAAATAAAACAAAATGTAGACAAACGCGTCCAAAACGGGCATGATGGAGGCATCATAGTTCCGGTAAAGGAGCGTTATGAAATACCGCAGCGTTTTTGACATCATTGGGCCTGTGATGGTGGGGCCCTCCAGCTCGCACACCGCAGGCGCGGTGCGCATCGGGCTGCTGGCGCGCAGGCTGTTTGGCCGCGCGCCGGAGCGTGCCGACATCCACCTGTATGGATCGTTTGCGCACACCTACCGCGGGCATGCCACCGACGTGGCGCTGCTGGCCGGGGTGTTGGGCATGAACACGGATGACCCGAACATCCCGCGCGCATTTGCGCTGGCGCAAAAAAGCGGGCTGACCTATGCCTTCCACGCCGAGGCCGCCGTGCCCGATCACCCCAATACAACACGCATTGTGTTAACCGCGCAGGATGCGCGCATCAGCGTGACCGGCGTGTCCTTGGGCGGCGGGCTGGTGCAGCTGACGCGCGTGGATGGCTTTGAGCTGCGCCTGAGCGGCGAAAACCCGGCGCTGCTGATCTTCCATGAAGATGCGGCGGGCACCATCGCAGCGGCCACACAGCTGCTGGCGCAAAGCAACATTAACATCAGCCACATGGAGGTATCGCGCACTGAAAAAGGGCGCGAAGCCCTGATGGTGATTGAGACTGACCAGCAGGTGCCGCCTGATACCGTGCACGACATTTTGCAGCAAAAGCACATCCTGAAAATTGTCCAGCTGGGGTAAGTTATGTTTACAAGCATCAAGGAACTGGTTGCGCAGGCCGAGGGTACCACCATCGGCGAGATTATGCTGCGCAGGGAAGCCGAGCACAGCAGCCGGGAGCAGGCGCTGGCAGACATGCAAGAAAGCCTGAACGTCATGCGCGCCGCCGTGCACAAAGGGATGGAAGGCGTTACATCGCACTCCGGCATGACGGGCGGCAACGCGCAGAAAATGCATCAATATTTGCAGTCCGGCCATGCGTTGACGGGTGATACATTCCTGCGCAGCATCACCTATGCGCTGGCCACCAACGAGGTCAACGCCGCCATGGGCGTCATCTGCGCCTCGCCCACGGCGGGCTCCTGCGGCGTGCTGCCCGGCGTATTATTGGCTGCGCAGGAGCACATGCAGTGCAGCGACGAGGACGTGGTGCTGGCGCTTTTTTGCGCGGGCGCTATCGGCCTGGTGGTGGCTAACAACGCCATGATTTCCGGTGCCGCCGGCGGCTGCCAGGCCGAGGTGGGCACGGCCAGCGCCATGGCCGCGGCGGCCTTGACCCAGTTGCGCGGCGGCACGCCAGCCATGTGCGCGCACGCCATGGCCATGGCGCTGAAAAACATGTTAGGGCTGGTGTGCGATCCGCTGGCCGGGCTGGTTGAGGTGCCTTGCGTCAAGCGCAATGCCGCAGGCGCCGCCAACGCGCTGACCGCCAGCGAGATGGCGCTGGCCGGTGTGGAAAGCTATGTGCCCTGGGATGAAGTCATTGAAGCGCTGTACAAGGTGGGGCAAAGCATCCCGCTGGCGCTGCGCGAAACGGCGCAGGGTGGCCTGGCTGATACCGAAACCGGGCGCACCTGGAAGCGCAAATTGTGGAGCGGCGGGTGGAAGGAGCCGGCATCGGTATAAATTTCCAGCGAATTTGCAGGCTACATCCCATTTTTATCGCTGATATGGTATGATAATCCTGCACATACACATTTGCTGCAACAGGAGGGGTTCCGGATGGATGCGGTCATTTCCACCGATGCGCTGACCAAGCGGTATGGCCGCGCGCGGGGCATCGAAAATGTCGACCTGGTGGTACAAAAGGGCGATATTTTTGGTTTTATCGGGCCCAATGGCGCGGGCAAAAGCACGCTGATCCGCACGCTGCTGGGGCTGATCCGGCCATCGGGCGGCTCGGCGCAGGTGTTCGGTCTGGACATACTAAAGCACAAAAAGGAAATACTGCGGCGCATCGGCTACATGCCGTCGGAGGCTTCCTACTACCCGCGCATGCGGGTAAAGGACGTGCTGCGCCTGTCCGCCCACCTGCGGCGCATGGATTGTTCCAAAGAGGCGCAGCGCCTGTGTGACTGGTTTGATTTGGACATGAACCGTCAGGTCAGCGCGCTGTCCTTTGGCAACCGCAAGAAGGTGAGCATCGTGGCAGCGCTGCAGCACAACCCCACGCTGCTAATTTTGGACGAGCCGACCAGCGGGCTGGATCCGCTGATACAAAGGGCTTTCTGGGATCTGGTCACGCAGCGCAACAACGAAGGCACCACGATTTTCCTGTCCTCGCACGTGCTAAGCGAGGTGCAGCATCACTGCCGCCATGCCGCCATCATCCGGGAAGGGCGCATTGTGGTATCCGATGCGGTAGAATCGCTTTCGCGCACCACGGCGCGGCGCGTGACGCTGCGCGGCGTGCAGGAATTGCCCGCGTTGCCCCCCGGCGTGCTGGAAACGCACCACAGCCAAAACGAAGTGGGCATATTATATTCCGGCGATATGAAGGCGCTGATGAACAGCCTGCAGGAGGTTCCGTTTACCGATATCACGATAACGGAGCCGGAATTAGAGGAAATCTTCTTCCATTTTTATGAGAAAGCAGGTGCGCGCACATGACGATTTTCAGGCGGGAAATGCGCAGCAGCCTGCGCAGCGTGCTGCTGTGGGGGCTGTCCATATCGGCGGTGGTGGTCATCATCATGGGGCTGTTCCCCCGGGTGGAGCGGCGAGCCAATTTATTCACCCAGATGCTGTCGGGGCTGGAACTGCTAACAATGGCTTTGGGCATTGACAAGCTGGAATATGCCACACCGATGGGCTTTTACGGCATGGAGGCCGGCAACATCATCAGCTTGGGCGGCGCGCTGTTTGCAGGGATTACGGGCATATCGCTGCTGGCCAAGGAGGAAGGCCGCCACACGTCGGAGTTTTTGATGTCCCATCCGGTCAGCCGCTTCTGGGTGGTGACGCAAAAGTTGATGGCGCTGGTGCTGCAAATTGTACTGCTCAACCTGATATTCTTCGGGTTTGCGTTTGTGGCATTTTCGTTGGTGGCACGGCCCATCAACATGCAGGAGCTGTTGAACCTGCACCTGGCAATGACCATGATGATGCTGCAAATCGGGTGCATGATGTTCGGGATATCGGCGCTGCTGCGGCGTGAAAGCCCGGCGCTGGGCATCGGCATCCCGCTGATGTTTTATTTTTTCAATGTGCTGCTGAACCTCAATACTGAACTGAAATTCCTGCGCTATGTGACGCCGCATTATTACGCCGAAGCCGGCAAGATCATTGGCGGCAGCATCCCCTGGCACTTTGTGCAGGTGGGCGGGTTGACGGCATTGGTATTTCTGCTGGTAGGTTATATCCGTTATTTAACCAAGGATTTGGCGATATAAGGAGGACATGATGGCAAAATATACCCGGCGATTGACCGGAGATTTCCGCGCGCTGCTGCTGGCGGTCGAGCAGGGCATTTTAGGCGGCAGCGTTAGCGCCTCGCTGGAGGACAGCGAGAACTATCAAGTTGGCGATGTGCAGGTGGCCGTGCGCGTGTTTGAACGCTACAGCTGGCTGGGCTCCAACCGCGTCAGCCTCAATGTCACGCTGGTGGGGCATGGCAACAATCTGTTCATCACCGGCATCACCTCCGGCGGCAGCCAGGCGATGTTCTTTAAAATCAACACCTGGGGCGAGGGCGCCTTTCTGGACAGATTCCGCGATATTGTAGAAAGGTTTTGACCCAATGGAGCAACTGACCATCCACGAAATTCTGCAACGGCAACGCGCACTGCAGGAGCTTAACCAGGTGCGCTGGGGTGGGTTGTCGCCCGAAAAAGGGCGCAGCAGCCTGCTGTGGGCCATTGGCGAGCTGTGCGAAGCCGCCGACGTCATCAAAAAAGAAGGCGATGAAGCCATCATGGACGATGCCGACATACGCGAGCATTTTGCCGAGGAAGTGGCCGATGCGCTGATGTACCTGGGCGATTTATTGCTGTGCTACGACATAGACGCCGATACGTTTACCGAAATTTACCTGCGCAAGTGCAAGCGCAACCGCACGCGCTGGGAAAAGGATATAACGATAGAAGAGGGTGCCTGACGCTTCCCGTCTAACCCTGACAAACAGTAGCGCGTAGCCTGCGGGGCCCGCGCTTTTGTTTTGCTAAGGCGCGGTAAATAGCCTATCACAAAGATTAGTAATCAGTTTATGGTGTCATGCTGTCCCTCAGGTGTTGAAGGCGCATGTTCATTAAATAGTGACATCAGCTCATTGCGCGTGGTAACGCCTGCCTTTCGGTAGGCGTTTTTGGCATGAAACTTGACCGTATCCTGAGAGATGTGCATCTGCACCGCGCATTGTTTGTACAGCATGCCCTTGAGCAGCAAAGCCACCACCTCCTGTTCCCGCGGGGTAAAATCATAGGCCTGTATATGGCGTTGCCAACGCTCCTCCGCCGTTTCCTGCACCGCCACCTTAATGAACAACCGCCGGGACATAATGGGCATCAACAGCGTAAAGATCACAAACAGCCCTACGGCCACCATGGCATTGATCAGCGGGAATGCCTCTGGCATCAGGCGTGACAATGTTCCCGGAATAATATGCAGCAGCAACGATGCCCCAAACACAAGGGCCAGCGTTTTCTTAAACAGCCTGAGGTTTGCGTTGCTGCCCAGCGCATGCCCCAACATAAAATACGAGGCAATAAACCCCATGTGGGAAAAACCGTCCAGGAACTTAGAAACATCTCCCCCCTGTTGATCTGGCAACAGCAAATGCAGGGTGGCGGACAGCGCCAACCCTGCGAAAAACATGTTGCACATGTGCCAGATATTAAACTCAAACAAGAAATAGATAGAAAGGCTCAGAAAAAAGACCAGCAGCCCCGCCAGTCCATTGATGATCTGATTCGCACCGTGCGACAGGTAGCTGTGAAAGAATGTAATGGCGCGGTGTGAAATGAAAAAGAACAGCGTCAGAGCCAATGCTTTACTTGCAGCCGGCCTGCATTTTTCGCACAGATGGCTAACATCCTCATTTTTGTACCGCATCAGGCACAAGGCGCTGACCAACACTTGCAACCCAACATAGATAATCCCGCCGAAATCACCCAATGGCAGCAGAACAAGCAGCGCCTGAAAGGACAAGCAAAACAGTGAGGTAAGGGACGCGCCCATCAAGCGTTCATTATCGTTAAGCGCATATGAAAAACCAAACAGTTGAAACCCGCCGCATCCGCCCAGCAGCAGCGAAAAAACAAGCCCAACCAGAGTGGCCGCTGTACTCTTGGGCAAGCTTATCCACAGCGCAAACGCAGCCAGCATGGACAACGCCACCCAGCGGGCATATTGCGCGATGCGCTCAAGCCGGGCAAAGGCAAACAGCAACCCGATGCCGATGCTGTAGCCGATGCCCATGATAAATATAGCGTTCACACCCCACAGCGGGTGGGCGTTGAGCATCAGGCTGTTCTTCATGCCTGGAAAGATGGGGGCCAGCGTAAACATCAGCATGTAGGGCAGCTTGTCCTTGCGGATGTTCTGTCGGATGCGCGCAAAAAACGTCGGCCAGAAGCCATTCTGACCTTGTGCGTTGTCAGTATCCGGGTTGCACTGCTTGCTCACACCGTCCTCCTCTCGGAAATAAGGTGGCCATCTGTCCAATTATCATAGCATAAAATCCGCCAGGCTGCATATAACAGTCTGGCAGGAAAAAGAGTGTACCCGATTGGGGCTATTTGCGCAGCCTTACCGCTTCTCCGCCTTCTTTGGGTGCAAGGTACAGCGCCCCGCGCCATCCAAAGGCAATATATTCGTCAAACACATAGATGCTGTCGGCTTTTGCATCCACCAGTTTTTCAGGGATTTCCTCACCAGGGACAAAACGGCTTGGAGAATGGCCGTCCGCAGCATTCACAAAGTACACATGGTGCTGGTCGGCATTGAGCGCTGTAGCCTGTATGCCCGCTACCATCTGTGGCGTTCCGCCCTCCAGCGGCAGCCAGAACACCTGCTTGCTTGTATTGACATAATACAATACCGCCTGCCCTTGCAGGTCTGCAGCAGTATACGCGACCACCTTCTCATCGGTCAGCTTCTGTGCTATCTCGCCATCCAGCGCCACGCGGTACAGGCAGCCGTTGGCCTTGTCGCGGAAATAAGCATATCCGTTATATGGGAATACATGGTCTGCTTTGCGCTGGCTGGTGCCCTCATAGGCATACAGGGTAACGGGCTTGTCCGTTCCCAGCCGCGAGCGCACGAGCACATCATTTTGTATGTACAGCACAATCTTGTCCGTTACAGACAGGTCGGAGATTCCGGCTTTCTTTAGCGTCACCTCTGTGGCACGCCCCTTGCGCCCGATGGGGTCGCGTGCAATGCGCGTGACATACACATTGGATGTTTTTCCCGTCGGGGATTTGTGGGTCAGGCTTACTTTGCTCTTTCCGCGCTCACTTAAGTAGCGGTGATAATAGTACAGTGTGTCGCCTAAGTTATCCAGCCAGGCATATTCGCGCGCTTTGTACGCCAGGGTTCCCTTCCCGGTGGCCGCAGGCGCCTGGTACAGATAGCCCTTTGCATCCAGAAAATAGGCGATATCCGCGTGCACCACCACCATCCCGCCATTCACCGCGTTGGCTACCCCGGTGAGCGGGTCATCGCCCATGCCCACGATAGAGGTGTTCTCTCCTCCCTCGCGCAGGTCGTTGACATCAATCACCCGCAGGGTCAACACTTTATAATCCTCGCCCCAGCCATTGGCAGCCTGTACGGAAAAGGTAAAAGTGCCGGCCTTATTGGGCGTGCCCTGGATGACCCCTTTGCTGGTCAGCGTAAGCGTGGTGGGAAAATCATTTTTCCCGCCGGGGTTGTAGTAAATATTAAACGCTGTGGGTGTGGACGGATCATCTACGCTGCTGATCCGTGCCGAATATGGGACGCCCACCACCGCACGCGGCAGCCCAGTGGTCGTAATCTTGGGCGGCGCCCCACCAGCCTGTGCCGCCGGCATAATCAACACAAGCAGCAGTACAGCAGCTATTAACCGAATTATCTGCAATCGCTTCATACTCTTTTCTTTCTTCCCTTTCTTTATTCGGCGGGGAAAGGACATCACCCGTGACCATGGTCACGCCCGAGGCAAACACCTCTTACGGGAATTTTGTGCCTGGGTTAACAATGGTTTTGGGCAGCGTAATGTTGCTGATCGGAGGAGTTGCCTGAACAGGCGCCTCGGTTGGCGATGATAGTTGCTGGAGAACACGGGGCTGTACAATAGGCGCTTTCACACTGGGTGCAATCTGCGTAAGGTTCGGCGCTGTCTGAAGCCTTTCAGTTTTTGGGATACGCTGACGGAGGGTTTCCCTTAAGGTGATGGGGCCTATTACGTCGGGGATGGGGTCTTTCTCTGGCAGGTCATTGAAGCGCTCAAGGGCTTCCCTGATTCTGGGGTCCGAAAACCTTTCATATTGCAGCCTGGCCCTTGGGTTCAGGATCTTATCAAGATCAAGGATGAGCTCTATGCGTGGCTCAGCGTCCAGCGTAATCTGCGCGGTTACATACCAAGTGCTGCGCCCTTGAGCATCCTCGCAGCTCATTGATATTTCAACAACCGATCCTCCTTGAGCCTCAACACTATTCGCAGCTTCATTGTTGGTTGTAAAGACCTCTTCGGCGGAGAATGGGTCGCCTACCGTATCCGGTGTGCCGATCCACCACATGTAGTCATACTTGACGGGCTGGTAGGGGGTCTGCACCTCTGCATGAGCGGTCACCCGGTAACGGTTGATTCCAATCAACTCAGCGCTGAGCGTGATGGTTGGCGACATCGGACTGGTGTCACCACCAGCCAATTTGAAAGGCACAAATTGTGTGAACACTCTGCCATCCGCATCGCGGACAGTGTAGCTCCAGCAACCTTCCTCACCATAGGGCGGCATGGTCAGCGTCAACTGCGGCGTTTCGCTGGTTTTATCTGGTGTCTGGTACTCCTTCTTCATATAATCGCTGCCCATGATCTCAACCTTATGCCAATAGGTATATGGCGCCTTCCCACCGGTGGCCGTCAGGTTGAAGTTGGTTGCAGCACCGGCCTGGGGATCGGGCGAGATATCCGCATTCACCTGCATGGGGGCTTCCACCGAGCCGGTCACCTCAATGACCACCTCATCCCACGCCAGCAACTCCGTGCCAATATCCGGGTCATCATACCAGGTGCATCCCACAATGCAACAAAGGTCTCCAAACGGAACGACAAACGTATAGGTCGTATCATTGACCATGGAGGTATCCAGTTCGTGTTCCGTCTTGTTTTCGATAATCGTAATGAGGTAGTGGTATCCGATGGGCTCAGGCGTGCCTGCGGGAGTAAGCGTCACGGTGACGCTTTCCCCTGCTGTGACCGTGGTTTTGTCTACACTCACTGTGAGTGTCGCATTGAAATCAGCGGCTGCAGGCAGCGCCGGAAGCATCAGGGTTAGCAGGAGTGCAGCGCATAACGCAGCAAGCAGGGTACGATAGCTAGGTTTCATGATGGTACCTCCTTGTTAATGTAAAGAATAAATCAGAACAAACAGAGAACAACAGAGAGCGTGGTTTGAGCGGAACTTTCAGGAGGGACGGGAACGTACCCATTGCACATTATCAGTCAGCGTGCGATGGGTTCGTATATGCTGTCTCACGGATGCCACGGAATCATCGCGTCGCCTGTGTCTTCTGTATAGACTATATGGCAGTATTAACATAGCATGAGGCTCCAGTTTTTCCTACCTGCCTTTTCGGGTAGGTAGGGTGTTTTTACAGTGTTGATACTGATTCCAAACAGTATGACGAGCCGATATCCCCCCGTAATTTGACATGAATCATAATAAAAACGCTCCCCACCGGAGAGCGTTGTCAAACATGAAATCAGTCAGTCATCGTCGTCGTCATCATCGTCATCATCGTCATCATCGTCGTCGTCATCATCGTCATCATCGTCGTCGTCATACGGCGTGGCGGTAGGCGGACGGGTGGGGACAGGGGTAACGGCCGCTTCCTGCGTGGGCGGAGGGGTTACAGGTTTGACAGGGGCCAAGGTAGATTCAGGCGTTTCAGGCTTTGGGTTATCCGACTGAGGTAAATCCTGGTTAGACGTTGTTGCTTCAGGCTGCGCGGTGCGCGCCGCTACCACAGGCTGGCCTTGTGTCGCCGGTGTCAGCGTGGTGGCGGCCGCCACCGTGCCCAGCACCGTGCCCGTTGTGGCATTAACCGTGACGGTGATGTCCTGGCCATTTGCTATAACATTGACCAGATACAAAAAACCTGCGCCAATCTGTTGGTAGTGCACGTCATATAATTGTCCGCCCGGCACCTGGGCCAGTGCGGCAGCCACTGCCTGACCAAGGCTTAGTCCCTCGCCCGGGGGTGCCACGGTCATGGTGCTGCGCATCATGATGCCGGTACCTGCATTAAACCACGCGCGGTAGAAATGTCCTTTTTCGGCATCCTCAAATACTGCTACATAGAAATACTTTCCCTCTTCTTCGCCTATAAACACAGTCTCCAGCGAAGTGCCCGGATATTCGCGTACCACCTGATCGACAATCAGCTGCGGCTGGTAGGCCACAGTATCAGCGCCGTGCACATCCTCCATCACCACGGTCAGGCGTATCAGCGCCACCGGGTCGCGGTTGATCAGCACCTCGTGACGGCGTCCTTTTTGGGCATCCACAAACAGGATGAGCAACCCTTCATCTGTTTCCTGCAGGCTTTCGGGCATGGCGGAGGCCGGTACGTACAGCGCTGCCGTGCGCCAGGCCAGGCTCACGGTATCAGCCTGCACGTTGCTCCACCCCAGCAGCAACACACAGACCAGACAGTAGATCAGCGCTTTTTTCATCATGTTCCCTCCGGCAAGTCTTTTCCCGCACAGTCAGTATAATGAGGCCTGTTTTCCATACCAAGCATACTGCGCATTTCCTTACAAATTTCTTACAAAGTCCACCGTAAAGGTGGTGCCCTGCCCAGGCTGGCTGTCCACATGGATGCTGGCGCCATAGCGCAGCACGATATTGGCCACGATGGACAGCCCCAGCCCCGTGCCGCCTTCATTGCGGCTGCGGGATTTGTCGGCACGGTAAAACTTTTCAAACACGCGGGGCAAGTGCTCCTCTTCAATGCCGATGCCATTGTCCGCCACCGTCATGCGGCCCGGTGAGAACGTCACGCGCACCCAGCCGCCGGGATTGCCATAGCGGATGGCATTGCTGACCAGGTTGCGGATCAGCTCCCACATGTCCTGCTCCACCGCCGTAACCGTCAGCTCACCGGCAACAGACACTGTGATGTCCTTTTCAGCAGCCTGCGGCTGCAGGGAGGAGCGCACCTCCTGCGCCACGTGATGCATGTCCACCTGCTCCAAGTCGTCGGCGGGAGCCTCGGCGTGCTCCAGCATCAGGATGTCGTTGATAACGGCGATCATGCGCGTGCTTTCCCTAATGATATAGCCCAGATACTCCTGCTGCTTTTGGTCGGACAGGTCGCCCTCGGCCAGCATTTCGGCAAAGCCCACGATGCTGGTCAGCGGGCTTTTGAGCTCGTGCGAGGTGTTATCCACAAAGTCGCGCTGCATGTCGCGGGATTGCTGCACCTGCTCCAGATCGCGGCGCAGACGGTCGGACAAAAAGCCGATGGTCACCATGACTTGCCGGATTTCCGGGAAGTAATCGTCCGGGTTGATGGCGGCGCGCGCCACCGTGCCCTCCAGCAGGTGCTGCACCTGGGTAAGCTGCGCCACCAATTTGTTGGTCGCCGGGTACAGCATCAGACGGGAGATAAGGTTAAGCAGCCCAAACAGCAGCACCATGCCGGGGATATAGTACACCAGCAGATGCCGGATTTCATTGATGGGCATGTTCAGATGCAGCAGCAGGCGGTCGTTTAACTTGGCTGCCGCCGTCAGCGAAGGGTGGAACAACCCGGCATCCCATTGCATGCCCTCCCCTGCGCCCTGGGTCAGTGCATCCTGCACCTCAGGGCGCGCCAGCAGCGCCTTGCCATCCTGGTCGTCCAGGCCGCTGTCGGCCAATATGATGCCGTTGGGCATCAAAAACGTCACGCGCATGGGCGGCGCGCTGTCGGCGATTTTATCGGCCAGCTGCTGCAGGTTGCTGCTGGCTTCGGTTGTCCAGGCCGAGGCTGTGCTCAATATAGCGTTCAGGCTGTTACGGTCGTTGCGCAGATCGGTCTGCACCAGAAACGCAACAAATGCCACCACAAACAGCATGGTGATGCTGTTGCCCAGCCAGTAGGAGCGCCGTAGCAGCCTGCGCACGCTATGCCTCCGTCAGCAGGCGGTAGCCGCTGCCGTGCACGGTTTGGATGAAGCGCGGGTTTTGCGCATCGTCCTGCAATTTCTTACGCAGCGAGCGGATATGGTAGTCCACCGTGCGGGAGGTGTCGGTTTCATCGGGAAAACCCCATACATCCTGCAGCAGCTGTGCACGGGTGACCAGCGTGCCTGCGCGCTGGGCCAGATAATAGAGCACCTCATATTCCTGCTGGGTGAGCGTTACAGATTGCCCATCCACAAAGGCGGCGCGGTTGTCCGGCTCCAGCACCAGGCCGCCAATCTCCAGGCGCAGCGCCTGCGGCGTGATGCGGCGCAGCGCGGTGTTGATGCGCGCCTTTAGCTCGCGCACGTGGAAAGGCTTGGTCACATAGTCTTCCGCACCCAGATCCAGCCCGCGCACCTTGTCGGTTTCGGTGGAGCGCGCCGACAGGATGATAATGGGGATGTGCCGCGTCTGCGGGCTGTCCTTCCACTGGCGAAGGATCTGGAATCCATTCTGTCCGCGCAGCATCAAGTCCAGCAGCATCAGGTCGGGCGTGCCGTGGCGCAGGCGCTTTTCCAGCTCGTCTGCGTCATAGCAGTGCACCGCCTCGTGCCCCATGGACTCAATAATATCCACCAGCAGCGTGCTGATAGCCTCTTCATCTTCCACTGTCCAGATTTGTGCCATGCGGGTTCCTCTCAAAAATAGTACAAAAAAGCCTCCGTGGCCCTGGGCCACGGAGGCGGTGCCGTATTAGCCGTACATCGGGCCGTAGTGCTTGCAGGCAGCAAAGTCTGCAGCTTCCAAGTTTTCCGTGCCGAAGGATGCCCAGGCATGCGGGCGGTACACCTTTTCTTCAGGCACATTGTGCATGGTGACAGGGATGCGCAGCATGCTGCACAGCGTGATGAGATCGGCCCCTACATGGCCGTACACCGTAACGCCGTGGTTGGCGCCCCAGTTTTTCATCACCGAGTACACATCGGTAAACGAGCCGGTGCCGGTCAGGCGCGGCACGAACCATACGCACGGCCAGCAAGGATCGGTGCGCTGCATGATGGTTTCGGACACTTCCTCGGGCAGGTGCACGGTGGTGCCTTCGGCGATCTGGATGACCGGGCCGATGCCGTCCACGATGTTGACGCGCAGCATGGTTACAGGCATTTCCGCGCGGTTGATGAAGTGGCTGCTGAAGCCGCCGCCGCGGAAGTATTCATAGTTGGCGCGCCGCCAGTCGGTGGCCTTGAGGCAGGCGTCGATGTCCTGCTGCGTCATTTCCCAGAAGGGCTTCATGACGGGATTGCCGTTCTCATCGCGGCATTCGCCGGTGGCGTCCAGCGCCGTGGCGCCGGAGTTGAGCAGGTGGATAAAGCCCTTGGCGGCTTCGCCTTCAGGCGTCCAGCCCGTCACGCGCTTGACGGCATCGGGGCTCCAGTACGTGCGCACGTCATGGAAGGCAGGCGCCGTATTGGTAATCAGCGTGCCCAGCAGCATGGAAATGCCGTTCAGGGTGTCATTCTCAGTAGCAAAGGCTGTGGGCTGACGCGGGCCATTCCAGTCAAAGGTGCTGGCCATGATGGCCTCGGTGAAGTCGGCGTTGGGCAGCCAGTCCGTCCAGTTGCGCTGGCCCTGGAAGCCGCCGGCCACAGCGTTTTTGCCCAGCGATTCCTCGTGCCAGCCCATTTCGGCCAGCTTTTTGTTGCCAAACAGTATGTCGCGCACCACGCAGGAGAACTTGGCGATAAAGTCCCAGTCCTCATCCGGGGGCACCACTTTGGACCGGGTGATGATCTCGGGCAGGTCTTTGCCAGCGTTGACATCCCAGCCCTCCACGCAGTTGGCCTTGATCCATTTGAGCGCCTTTTCATACTCCTCATGGTCATAGATGCCTAAGTGGATGCGGCGCAGCACGTCGGTCAGGTCTACCCATTCCGCGCGGATGCCGAAGTATTTCTGGAACACCGAAGCATCGCAGTAGCTGCCCATGATGCCCATGGACACGCCGCCTAAGTTGACATAGGATTTATTCTTCATCCAGCCCACGGCCACAGCGCCCTTGGCAAAGCGCAGGATTTTTTCCCTGACGTCCTCGGGCAAATTGGTGTCGTCGCGATCCAATACATCCTTGCCGTAAATGCCAAACGCAGGCAGCCCGCGCTGGGCGTGCGCGGCCAGCACTGCGGCCAAATACACAGCGCCCGGGCGCTCGGTGGCGTTAAAGCCCCACACAGCCTTGATGGTGTTGGGATCCATGTCAAAGGTTTCGCTGCCATAGCACCAGCAGGGCGTCACCGACAGCGTGGCGACCACGTTTTCGGAGGCAAACTGGTTGTGGCAGGCGGCCGCTTCAGCGCCGCCGCCGATGGTGGTGTTGCTGATGACGCATTGCACGGGGGTGCCGTCGGGGTAGCGCAGCGTTTCAATCAATTCCTTGGCAGCCTTGGCCATGCCCATGGTCTGCTCTTCCAAGCTTTCCCGGACACCGCCCCAGCGGCCGTCAATGATAGGACGGATGCCGATCTTTGGGTATAACATTCGTGTCACTCCTTCTCTTGATGTATGTGGTTGGTATCGTAACCGGGATGCCGCCCGGTTGCGTGATAGGTAGTGGTGCGCAGTTGAATCAAATCGCGCACGTTTTGGGGGGAAATTTCATCCGGGCCGCCCAGCAGACGCACAAACAGGCTGACCTTGGCATAGTGTTCCACCGTTTCCATGCGGTAGAAAGCCGATGTAAGATCTACACCTACGGCCAGCGCGCCATGGTTTTTGAGCAGCACCGCATCGTGGTTTTGCAGATACGGTGCCACCGAATCCGGCACTTCACGGGTGGAGGGCGTGGCGTAGGGCGCCAGCGGCACCTGCCCCAGGGTGGCCACCGTTTCGGTCATGCTGTAGTCGGTCAGCGCAATGCCCGCCGCCGCATAGGCCGTGGCATAGGGCGAGTGCGCATGTACCACACCGGCCACATCCGGCCGCGCCTGATAGCAGCGCAGGTGCAGCTTGATCTCGCTGGACGGGCGGTAGCCACTGGCGGCTTCCAGCACGTTACCCTCCCGGTCGATGCGCACCAGCATGTGGGGCTTCATCAACGATTTGGAAAACCCCGTGGGCGTGCACAGCAGCGTACCGTCAGGCAGCAGCGCGGACAGGTTGCCGTCATTGGCAGCGACCCAGTCCTTTTGCCACATTTTATAGCACAAATCGCACATGAGTTCCCGGATGTCTGTGTGCAAACGGCATTCCCCCTTTATTGCGCAGCGCGCACCTATTTATATTCAGTATACCATATTCAACCTATGAAAGCACCCGGTGCGCCTCCAAAACCAGCAGATGGATGTCCTCATCCGTCACGGTGCCGCGGCCGGGCAGCAGCTCGGCCAGAAACTCTATATTGCCCTTGGGGCCGGTGACGGGCGACCAGGTTATGCGCCGCACGCCCCAGCCCATGTTTTGTGCAAAATCGCGGATGTCCGTCAGCACGCGCTCGTGCACGGCACTGTCGCGCACCACGCCATGTTTGCCCACATGCTCGCGCCCGGCTTCAAACTGCGGCTTGATCAGCGTGACCACGCGCCCTGTTTTGCCCATGATGCCACACACCACAGGCAGTATCAGTTTGATGGAAATAAACGACACGTCCATGACCGTCAGCGTGGGATGCAAGGGGAACTGATCGGCCGTGATATAGCGCGCGTTGGTACGCTCCATGACGGTCACCCGCGCGTCCTGCCGCAAGCGCCAGTCCATCTGGCCATAGCCCACGTCGATGGCATACACATGCGCCGCCCCGCGCCGCAGCAGCGCATCGGTAAAGCCCCCGGCAGCCGCGCCAATGTCCATGGCCACCACGCCCTGAACGGGCACGTCAAACTCCGCCAGCGCTTTTTCAATTTTCTGTGCGCCCCGGCTGACAAAGGGGTCTGTTTCGCCGCGCAGGGTAAGCTGCTGCTCCTCAGGCAGCAGCTGCGCGGGCTTTTCTATGCGCACTTCGTCCATGTACACGCGCCCGGCCATGATCAACGCACGCGCTTTTTCGCGGCTATCGGCCAGCCCCTGCCGGTGCAGCAGCACATCGGCACGCTGTG
>JAXGRA010000010.1:0-83949 GCA_040766135.1 Christensenellales bacterium | reverse complement strand
TTGCAAAACCGTTGCGAAGGCAAGGAGGACGACATGGACAAGCAAACACTGTTTTATGAGGGGATGGAGGGGTATGCGTCCTTTCGCATCCCCAGCGTGATTGCGCTGCCTGGTGGGCGGGTGATCGCTTTTTGTGAGGGACGCCTGAACAGCATGAGCGACTATGGAACAATTCGCATCGTGGCCAGGATCAGCATGGACGGCGGCGAAAGCTTTGGGCCGCTGCGGGTCGTCGTCAGCGATGGCAAGCATACTGTGGGCAACCCTTGTCCGGTGTATGATGTTACCCGTGGGCGTTTACACCTTGTGTTCAACGGCAATCGTTATGACGGGGGTGAGCCGCTCATCCTGCAGGGCAAGGCACCGCGCACCGTGCTGCACATCCATAGCGACGACTTGGGAGAAACATGGTCATCACCATCGGATATCACCGCCCAGACCAAGCGGGATAACTGGACATGGTATGCCTGCGGGCCTTGCCACGGGGTGCAATTGAAAAGCGGACGCTTGCTCATCCCCTGCAACCACGCAGTGCTGAAAGATGGTGAAGCGGCATCCGGCCCCTATATCAGCCACGCCATTTTCTCTGACGATGGCGGGCAAAGCTGGTACATGGGCGAGGATGTGGGCGAATACACCAACGAATGCACGCTGGGCGAATTGCCCGGCGGCGATGTATATATCAACATGCGCAGCTACCGCGGCCAGGGGTGCCGGGCGGTAGCGCGCTCACACAATCAAGGGCAAAGCTGGCAGGATGTCCGCTTGGATGAACAGCTGATGGAACCCGTGTGCCAGGGCAGCGTGCTGACGCTGGATGCCTTTGGGCCGCAGGCCCGACCAGCCATTCTCTTTTGCAATCCTGCTCACAGCGAAAAGCGCCTGAACCTCCGGCTGCGCGTCAGCTGGGACGAAGGCAAAAGCTGGAACGCAGGTGCGCAGATTCATGCAACGCACAGCGCCTACAGCGATCTGGTTGCGCTGCCCGATGGGCGTATCGGGTGCCTGTATGAAGCCGGTGAGCAGCATGCCTATGAAGGTATCCATTGGGTTAGATTGCGCCTGGAGAATATTTGCTCGGTATAAGTTAGGCTAAACATCGCGCAAAACAGTTCATCCTGTGAAATGATATTGCCACAACCAGCGGCTTCCTACCCGTTGGTTGTATTTTTTGTTACACTATCTGTGACCTACAGATTATTTCATTTGAGCGACAGCAAATGGTACCGAAAGGAAACGCATGATAGATATCGACACCTTCACCCGCTTGTTAGAAGAACAGACCGCGCAACTCCCGCAGGAAATCTATGCCGGGTTGAACTTAGGTATTGGTGTGGTGGAGCATGCAAAGCGCAACCCGACGTTGCCCCATCTGTATATTCTGGGGGAATACCACAGGCACGGGGTGATGGGGCGGGGCATTGTGCTGTACTACGGCTCCTTTGTTCAGGTATATGGCGCACTGCCTGAGGAGGATTTGCGCCGTGAGATTGATCGCGTGCTTAAACACGAGTTGACACACCATCTGGAGTCCCAGGCAGGCGAGCGTGATCTGGAAATAGAGGATGCTCAGCATCTGGAGCAATTGCGGAGGGATTCATGATATTTTTGCGGGATATGACCTTGCGGCCGCCCATCAACCGCACGCGGTATCCTTTTTCCGCACAGGTTATGGAAACATTTGATCGTCTTTCCTTTACCCAGCCTGTTACCATACTATGCGGTGAAAACGGCAGTGGAAAAACCACGCTGATGGAGTTAGCCGCAGCGGGTGCCAAAGCGCATACCATTGGGGCAAGCGGCAACCGCCGCAATAAAACCCTATTATTTAAAGAGGCTGCGCGCAAGATGCGCTATACATTCAACAAGCAGCCTATGCGCAGTTTTTACTTTACTGCCGAGGATTTTGTGCGCTACTTGGACGAGCGTCACGACATGCGCAGGGAAGCCGAGCAAATGCTGAATGAAATTGAAAACACCTATGCTGGACGCAGCCAATTTGCAAAAAACCAGGCCGCAATGGCACCGATGTCCACACTGAGCGATATGGACGGGCAGTACAGCCGCAACCTGCTGGAATCCTCGCACGGCGAAGGATTCTTAAGTTTCTTCAGTGCGCGGCTTGCACCGGACGGCCTGTACCTGCTGGACGAGCCGGAGGGTGCGTTATCTTACGGAAACCAATTAAGTCTGTTGGCCTTGATTGATCAGGCGGTACAAATGAACTGCCAAGTCATTATGGCTACGCACTCCCCTGTGCTGTGCGCTTTCCCCGGCGCGCAGCTGCTGTCGGTGGAGCATGGCAACATATCAGAAGTTTCTTATGATCATTTAGAAAGCATACAGTTTTTAAAGTATTTCCTGTCCAATCGCAGCGGCGTGCTGAAGCAAGCTGGCATTCAAATGGATTCGTCGGCATCGTCAGACTGAGAAGGCGGCAATTCCCCCTGCTCCTCTTGCTTGGCACGCGCGGCTTCCAATGCGGCCTGGACAGCCTTTTTGCCCGTCAAGCCATACGCACCATCCATCAACACAGCGGCAAAGCCCGCCAAAATGGAGGCATAGTATGTAACAAAACGCCAGACCAGCAGCGCGGCAAAAATGATATCGGATGGGAAGAAATTGCCGAAGAACAGGTAAAAACCGCCTTCCTGCGCACCGGAGGCACCGGGCAGCGGCGTAAAAGAAGCCGCAATGTGCAGCATCAGCTGGATGGTAAGCAAGTGGATATACGGTGCCTGCGACAGCCCAAAGCCCCGATATACAAAGTACACTGCGCTCATCAATGATGTCACCTGCAGGGCGGACATCAAAAACAACACCAAAAACTGAAACGGGTGCCCAGTTAGTAAATCAACGCTGGCATGAAAGTCCATCAGCGCAGCATCCCATTTGGATGATGTTTGCGCTACATCCTTTACAATGCGCACCTTGTGCGCAAGCTTGACCATAAAAATCAGGATAGCGCGCACAACATTGCGGCTGACGGCCAGCAGGATAACCAGCACAACCGCCACGCCATTAGCAAAAAAGCCTACCCCTAAAAACCAAACGCCCTGCTTGAGCGTATCAGCTACCACCTCCGGGAAAATTGCCCACAGCAGGCCGCCCATCAGCAGCAGCGCACTTTGCCAGCAGAAAAACTTAACCGCGAGGGCGGAGGAGGCGATGCCCGGAGGTACACCCCGTTTTTTGAATGCATATACCTGCATAGGCTGGCCGCCGGTGGCAGCAGGCGTAATGGCTGAATAGTACATGCCGATCAATCCCACTAAAATACTGGAGCTCAAGCGTGCATGTACCTGCTGAAACCGGAAAAAAAGCATGTACAATGGCACCCTCAAAAAAGCGTGCAGCGCAAAGCAGCCCAGCGCACCCAGCAGCCACCAGGGGCTGACCGAGCGCAGAGCCTCTCCGATTTGCGTAACATCGCCCGATTGGAACGCAAAATAAACAACGGCTGCAAAAGTGCCGACAATAAACAGGGCATTCAGAGCTTTACTCAATGCCTGACGGTTCAGTTTGCGCATGATACTCCTTAAAAGGGGTTCTTACCGAACTCCCGCGCACGAGTATAGCATAGCCATGTTTAGGATGTCACGTGCAGCAAACCTATAGTACCACACACAATTGCACAAGAAACGTTACTATTCAGCCTCCAAGTGCGGCTGGAAAAATTTTCACAAAAAATTATAAAAACCAAAAGGATTATTGCTCATGCATGTCGAATATAGCAGATATTGAGGATTTGGGGAGGTGTTTACTGTGGCAGGTGGACATTATGAGAAAGGCTTGTTCCAACAGCTACAGGAAACAATTGCTCGGCTGGAGGAAGCGAGAAGCAGGCTACTAGAAAACCGCTCAACTTCGGCAGGTGATTGAAGTCCAGACCAAACAAATGGTTCAGATGGGCAAAGAGATACAATTGCTTCGTGAAGAGAACGACCGTCTGCGCAGCATATTGAACAACAATAGTGGCAATTCCTCGCAGCCGCCCTCCACGGATCAAAAAGGGAAACGGACGAACACATACAACGGTCGAGAAAAAAGCGGGCGGCACAAAGGAGCACAAACAGGTCATCCGGGGAAGACATTGACTCGTGCGCAAGTAGAAGAACAGATAGCCACTGGCAAACTGCAACATAAGGTGATAGTCCATGGTTCGGGCTGTGGCCGTCCCATCATCAAGTATGTATTGGATATAGAGATTGTGCCCTATGCCACGGAGCATCGCTTTTACCCCAACAGCGCAGGACAGTATGAGATACCCCGTGGCTACAACAGCGATGTGATCTATGGCGATGTGCTCCGAGCGCAGGCAATCTACCTGTATAGTGTAGGTGTCGTATCCAATGATCGCATCCGGGAATTTATAGGAAGCATGACAGACGGAATTATCCAGCCATCAGCAGGCAGCATATATGGCATGCTGAGCGGATTTTCACATGCACTATCGGATGAACTGGAAAATGTCCAGAACGGTTTGCTGAATCAACGTGTAATCTATACTGACAATACAAACATCAGCATAGATGGTCATCCTGCGTTTATCCGGAACCTGAGCACAGCAGATGCCGTGCTGTATACGTGTATGCCGCGCAAAAACCTGGACAACCTGCGTCAGATGCCTGTGCTGTCGGCGTTTGCGGGTACGCTGGTTCACGATCATGAGGCAGCGATATATCAGTTTGGCACAAGACATGGCGAATGCAACGTGCATCTGTTGCGTCATCTAACCAAGAACACAGAAGATACCGGTCATGCATGGAGCGATGCGATGCGCGCACTGTTGTGCAGCGCGAATGAAGCACGAAAACGCGCGGATTCTGCGGGCGTACCGGAAACGGAGAAACAAACATACAGTGAAGCGTATGATGCTCTGTGCACGCAAGGAGAGACGGAGAACCTTGACTGCAAGCCGAGATGGGCAAAACAAAAAGAGCAGGCGTTGCTGCGCCGGTTAAGGACACACAAGTCGAACTATTTGCTGTTCCTGTACGATACAGCAGTAGCGTTTGACAACAATCTGAGTGAACGTGACCTGCGCAAATGCAAGAATCGCCAGAAAATGTCCGGAGGCTTTCGCACGCTGGATGGTGCGCAGATGTACTGCCGCATCCTGAGCTTCATTGAAACATGTAAGCGCCGGCAACTGCCCCTGCTGTCTGCCATACTCTCTGTACTCAAAGGACGAAAAGTATTGTGCCAAGCGGGTATAGGCTGAACAGTAACCAAGAAACATGGAAAACACGGGCAGATTCTTGACCTTCACGTGTTGTTTGCCTATACTCGCTGCACGCTTTACACGAAAGGAGTGCGCTCATGTCCCGTATCCTGGTGCCAGAGAACTATCGGTCGTACCTGACATTGTATGAAACCCAGGAAGCCATTTCCATTATCAAGAAAACCTTTGAGGATTTTTTGTGCAGGGCGCTGAACCTGAAGCGCGTATCCGCCCCGCTGTTTGTGGAGGGCGCATCGGGTCTGAATGATGATCTAAGCGGCGTGGAGCGACCGGTATCCTTTGACATCAAGGACACTGGTACCTGCGTGCAGGTGGTGCAGTCGCTGGCCAAGTGGAAGCGCATGGCCTTGAAGCAATACGATTTCCCGGTGGGAGAAGGCCTGTACACCGACATGAACGCCATCAGGCGCGATGAAATACTGGATAATTTGCACAGCGTGTATGTGGACCAATGGGACTGGGAAAAGGTGATTACCAAGGAAATGCGCACCATGGCTACCCTGAAGGATGCCATGCAGCGTATCGTGACCGCCATTGTAGCCACACAGGACTTGCTGCGCTGGAAATATGCTTCGCTGCCCATCTCACTGGAGCGCGAAGTTACGTTCATCACCACCCAGGAGCTGGAAGACCTATACCCTGGGCTAACTCCCAAAGAGCGCGAGCACGCCTTTCTGAAAGTGCACCGCACTGCAGGCATTTTACAAATCGGCGGCAAGCTCCATTCCGGCCAGCCGCATGATGGGCGCGCGCCGGACTATGATGACTGGACGATGAACGGCGACATCCTGTTCTGGGATGATGTACTGGAATGCGCAATGGAAATTTCGTCCATGGGCATACGGGTATCGCCTGAAAGCTTAGACGCACAGCTGACCGAGGCCAACTGCGATTACCGCCGGGAACTGCCCTTCCACAAGGCGCTGCTCAATGGAGAATTGCCCTACACCATGGGCGGCGGCATCGGGCAAAGCCGCCTGTGCATGCTGCTGTTGGGCAAGGCACACATTGGCGAGGTACAATCCTCCTACTGGGACAAGGACACGCTGGCCGCCTGCCAGAAAGCGGGTATTGTGCTGCTGTAAACTATATGCAAAGCAAGAGCCCTGTCACGCTGTGCGGCAGGGCTCTTGCTGTTTTTTATATTTATATCTTATTTATACAAGCCGAATTGATAGACCGTCTTGGTGCGATATACATCGCCTGCCTTCAAGATGGTGTTGGGGAAAGTTGGCTGGTTCACACTGTCCGGGTAGTGCTGGGTTTCCAGCGCAATGCCGGTATAGGGGCCGTACTTGACGCCGCCCTTACCCATGATGTTCAAGCCCTGCCCGGAGTAGAACTGCAAGCCGGGCTGATCGGTAAACACCGTCATCTCGCGGCCGGAAACAGGCTCGCGCACCCAGGCGCAGGGACGGAAGCCTGTGCCGTTGAGCACATAGTTGATGTCAAAGCCGCCTGCAGACTCCATGGCGGCATTCTCATGCCTGCGGGCAATCAAATCACCTATGCAGCGTATATCGCGCAGATCATACAGCGTACCCCGTACCGGTACAATGCGGCCGGTAGGGATCAATGCGCTGTCGGTTTCCACAACCGCATCCGCGTCCATTTTGATCAGGTGACCCAACGCATCACCGCTGCCTGCCAGATTAAAGTAGGCATGGTTGGTGAGGTTGACCGGGGTATCGGCATCGGATTCGGCAGTGTAACCAATGGTCAGACGCCCCATATCATCAAACTGATAGCTGACCTGTGTGCGCAGCGTACCGGGGAAGCCCTCCTCGCCATCGCGCGAGATATAGGACAGCGTAACGCGATCGGCCCCCTGCATTTCCTCGGTTTGAAAGCTCCACAGTTTTTTGTCAAAGCCGTCCTTGCCGCCGTGCAGCGTGTTGCCATTGTTGTTGGCATACAAGCGGTATTCACGCCCGTTCAAGGTAAAGCACGCGCCGCCGATGCGGTTGGCCACACGGCCCACCGTGGCCCCGACGCTGCCGTTGCCATGCTTTATATAGTTGCTTAATTCATCAAAGCCCAAGCAGACATCCTGATATTTTCCATGCCGGTCGGGCACCACCACGCTGTGCAGGTGGGCACCAAAATCCAGCACCTTAACATACGCATCCCCGCGGATCAGGGAAATGATGTGCACTGCCTGCCCGTTGGGCAATGCTCCAAAGGGAGCAACCTTAATGCTCATCTGCTTCCGCCTTTCATCAGCGCAATCCAGTCGTCATAACGGGCAACAAAATCCTCATTGTCCTTGGTTTTTTCCATCATGGACAGGATGAGCGAAATACCATCCTGCTCAGAGGAGCCCGAGACCAGTGCGCGCACTTTATTGGTTACCTGTAATTCTTCCGGGGTGAGCAGCAGTTCATCATGGCGGGTGCCGCTGCGCGCGATACTGACCGCCGGGAACACGCGCATCTCGGACAAGCCGCGATCCAGCGTCAGCTCCATGTTGCCGGTGCCTTTGAATTCCTCAAAGATAACTTCATCCATGCGGCTGCCGGTAGATACCAACGCAGTGGCAATGATGGTCAGGCTGCCGCCCTCGCGGATGTTGCGTGCAGCGCCGAAAAAGCGCTTGGGCTTGTTGAGCACACCAGCTGCCAGGCCGCCGGACATAACGCGCGCCGAGGACGGTGCCAGCGTGTTATAGGCACGCGACAGGCGCGTCAGGCTGTCCATCAGCACCACCACGTCCTTGCCCTGCTCCACCAGGCGCATGGCACGCTCCAGCACCAGCTCGCTGACGCGCACATGGCTTTCAGCCGGTTCATCAAACGTGGAGTGCAGCACATCTCCGCCGATGGTTTCTTTTAGATCGGTCACTTCCTCGGGGCGTTCATCCACCAGCAGCATCATCAGGTGAATATCCGGGTGCTGGCGACGGATAGCCAGGGCAATTTTTTTGAGGATGGTGGTCTTGCCCGCTTTGGGGGCCGCCACGATCATGGCGCGCTGGCCATAGCCGATGGGCGCAAACATATCGATCAGGCGCAGCACCATGTCGTTTTCTTCGGCTGAGGACAGCTGCAGCTTGCGGTCGGGGTATATCGGGGTCAACTCGTCAAAGTCCTTGCGCTCGCCTAGTTCCTCGGCTTCCACGCCATTAATGCGGGTGATATACAGCATGGCCGCATACCGGTCGTTATCGCGCTGCGGGCGGGTTTTTCCCTCCACATAGTCGCCGTCGCGCAGGCGGAAACGGCGGATTTGCGCGTTGGATACATACACGTCATTTTTGCCAGGCAGATAGTTGCCCGCCCGCAAAAAGCCATAGCCATCCGCATGGATTTCCAGCACGCCGGCACCGTCGCCACAATCACCGGTAGCCAGCATTTCGGGTACCGCCGGGCTGACCCCGGCTTCGCGCTGACGCAGCGGCGAGGGCGTGTAGCCCTGTTCCTCGGGCTCCGGCACATCGCTAACAGGACGCTGGTATACTCCCGGATAAGCAGGCTGTCGCACAGGCTGATAGCCAGCATCCTGAGACTGGAAAGCAGGCGGTGTAAGCGCCCCCCGCTGATATTCCTGCCGACGGATGGGATAGCGGCGCATACCCTGCGCCGTAAAGGACTGCGGGCGTGGCGGGCTATCCTCGCGGACGGGTTCCTCTGTACGCACAGCGCTGGGGCCAAAACGCGATACTGCTGTTGGCACCTGTCGTATAGGAGTAATCAAGCTTTGTCCGTCAGCGGCCAGCTGCCCCGCAGGATAAGTGTTAATGGCCTGACCCGGCTGCGGCGCATACTTGGGTGCCGGTGGCTGCGGTGCGGCAAAGGGCTGCGGATTGTGCCAGGCACGCGCACCCTGCAGGGTAAATGCCGGCTTGTTGCCTTTGGGCGCGGCAGACGTTCCGGACGCCGGGGCTTTGGCTGCCGGCACCGGCCGCGGCCTGGGCGGGGTGATTGGTTGGGGCGGTTCCTCGCCAGTATCCGTGATAATTACAGCACGGCGCACCGGCGGCTTCTGCTCCTGCTCGGGCTGCTTGGGCTGAGGCGGTTCGATGCCCCGCTCGGCAGCCAACTGACGCAAAGCCTGGCTGATACGATCAATAATATCGGCCTTGGACGTAACTGTGCCCAGAGTAATTCCACTGTCCTTGGCAAATTTGCGCAACTGGACAACGGTCATCGCCTGAAGCGCTTCAGGATTGGTCATGTTTTGCTCCTTTTTGACATTCTGTGGACGCGACACAATACACACACTGTGTGCAGCGTGCGCAAAACGGGATACAGGCTGGTACAACAGGTTTTCTTAGACGTCCTTCGTGTGTGAATCGTTTATGAAAGGGCGGGCTGAAAGAAAAACAATAATGTACGCATACTTTGTACGATACCCGTATACGTGCATCGTAACACGGCCAAGCCGTTTATGCAAGTGTTTTATTAAACCTAAACAGGCAGCGCCTGTACGCCGATACCGATCAGGCCGGGGCCGGTATGCACCACCAACGCGGGGCTCACATCGCTGAAGATAATTTCGCCACAATCGGGCAGCAGACGCTTTAACTCCGCCATCACGCGGCGGGCTTCTTCATTTGCATCACCGCTGGCAATAGCCAAACGGTATTTAACGTGTTTTTTGGCCTCATTGACAGCCAATGCAATGGTTTCAGCAATGGCCTGCGCACGTCCGCGCACCTTGGAGGCCACCACATAATAGCCTTCCTCATTGCAGGTAATAATGGGCTTAATATGAAGCAGCGTGCCCAGCATAGCCGCCACCTTGCCAATGCGGCCGCCGCGGCGCAGATATTCCAGCGTAGACAGGCAGAAGAACACCTTGGACTCCTTAACGCTTTGTTCCACCTTTTCCGCGATGGCGCTAAGCTTCTCCCCTGCATCCAGCAGGGTCGCAGCCAATATGGCTTGGAAACCGGCTGCGATACCAATATTTAACGTATCGATAACACGGATATCCAGCTGAGGATAATCGCGCGCCACCAGATTGATTAAGTTGTTGGTGCCCGACAGCCCGCTGGAAATGGTAATGCACAGCACGCGCTCATAGCCTGCCGCCACAATATCGTCAAAAGCCGCCACTACCGAGCCGGTATCCGGCAGCGAGGTTTTGGGTACTTCAACGGGCAGGCGATCATACACCTCCTGCGGGGTGATATCGACACGATCGGCGTACTCGCGGTCTTGATAAATCACGCGGACAGGGATCACATACATATTGAAGCGATCTATGTAGGCCTGGGGGACATCCATGCAGGAATCGACCAGGATTGCGGTTTTCTGTGGGTTCATAAGCATCCTCCTAGGGTTTTCAATATATTAGTCTGACGCATCCCCGCTGTCAATCATTTCCTGCGCATTATCATCCATGTTTTGGGAAAACAAGACATCTTGCATACAGGAACGCAAGGGGGATGTGCGCGTTTCGCGCCAGCCCAGCACGGTCATGAGATTCACCCGCGTGGTGGACTGCACAATGTTGCTGACCGCATGGGGATTTGTCCGTTCAATTTGTGCCAGCAAGGTTTTCATTTCCCGGCGTTTTCCCCCATCCTCACGCTGGGTAACGCGGCAGGCACAGGCCATGACAGGCAGCGCATATGCCCGCTGCCACGAGATAATACGCGCTTCCCGCACCTGATACAAAGGCCTTATCAACTGCATGCCGGGAAAATTGCGGCTGTATAGTTTGGGCAGCATGGCCTGGAACTCCCCGCCATAGAGCAAGCCCAGCAGCACCGTTTCGGCCGCATCATCCATGTGGTGCCCCAGCGCTATTTTATTACATCCCAGTTTCTGTGCTTCATGGTACAGGTTCCCGCGCCGCATGGACGCACACACATGGCAGGGCGATTTCACATCTTGAATAATGCGGAATATGTCCGTTTCAAACATATGAAGCGGCAGCTCCAGCCGCCGCGCGGTCTCCAGCAATTTCGTGCGTTTTTCGGGGGTGAAGCCCGGGTCCATGGTTAAAAACACCAGTTCAAACGGGATGTTGGAATGCTTCTGCAACAGGCGCAGGCAAACGGCCAGTAACCACGAATCCTTGCCGCCGGATATGCACACCGCAATGCGATCATGCGGCTGCGTCATCTGATAGCGCTGCATGGCGGACAGAAAGGGCCGCCAGATGGTTTTTCGCCAGCGTGTGGTCAGCGCGTGCTCCATGGATTCGGTCAGCCTGTCGGTCTGCTGCATAACATCCTCCTTGTGGTATTCCCGTACAATAGTATACCACGCCCGGTTGGACAACCCTGTCCATTGATGTATAATGGTGCGGTATTAGAAACCTTGTGGAGGAACCGTACATGACACTCGCGCTGCTAACGGACCAACCCGTCATCACCAAGTCTGACCTGCTGACCAGCGATTGGTGGTCGCAGCAGTTTGCCAACTTTACCCCCGGCAATACGGTACTGGTGTTGCTGTTTGCGCTGATAGCCGGTGTAATCGTTTCGCTGGTCTACCGAAAAACCTATCGCGGCGTGCTATATAACCCATCGTTTGGCACCACGCTGATTATGCTGACCTTGGTGACCGCGCCTGTGGTTATGGCCATTGGCTCCGACATTGGCTTGTCCATGGGCATGGTGGGTGCCCTGTCCATCGTGCGTTTCCGTACGGCGGTCAAAGATCCCATCGATACGGCCTACATGTTCTGGGCCATTACCATGGGCATCCTGATTGGTTCCGGTTCGTTTATGATTTCGCTGGTGGTGGTGGCCGGGATATCGGTCATCATGCTGGTGCTTTCGTTTATCAAGCTGCGCTCCAGCGAAAACTATCTGCTGGTGGTGCACTACGACCCTTCTGCTGAGCTGGCCATTGAATCCGAGCTGCGGCACAACGTGCGTAACTATCGTGTCCGTTCCAAAACCGTGACGCGCGCGGGCGCTGAAATGACCGCCGACCTGCGCATGCGCTACCGCTCCGACATCGTAGGCAGGCTGCTGGACGTGGAAGGCGTGCACGACGCCACGCTGGTTTCCGTTCAAAGCGAAACAGCCGTTTGAGGGTAAGGCAGGTTTACTGTGGCTTTGCGCGCGCGGCATGAGCTTAAATATTTTATCAGCACCTCACAATATCAGGTGCTTTCCCGCGTGCTGAGCCAGGTGCTGCACCCTGACCCCCACTCGGACGAAAACAACGAATATCATATCCGGTCGCTGTACTTTGACACGGTATTTAATGACGCGCTGTACGAAAAAATCAGCGGTGTGGCCAACCGTGACAAGTACCGCATCCGCATCTACAATTATTCCGACAGCCGCATCAACTTTGAATGCAAAAGCAAGGTGGGCGACCTGATTTCCAAGCGCTCAGCCCTCATCACACGCGACCTGTGCGAGCAGCTGATGATCGGTGATCCGTCAGGCCTTGAAAATACCCCTTATGGGCTGCTGCGCGATGTGTTCCGCGAGATGCGGCTGCGCCTGCTAAAGCCTGTGGTCATCGTGGATTATGTGCGCGAAGCGTATTTGCACCCGGTGGAAAACGTGCGCATCACGTTTGATAAGCAGCTACGCAGCGGCCTGTATTCCCACGATTTGTTTAATCCGCATCTGCCTACGGTGCCGCCTATAGGCTCTGATCAGGTTATTTTAGAAGTCAAATTTGACCGCGTGCTGCCCCCCTATATTTCCGATGTTCTTTCACAATCAGTCGGGTGGGCGTGCCGCAGCGCCATCAGCAAATACACGCTGTGCAGGCGATTTGAAGGGCTGGAATACTGATGCGCCGCAACGACATTGTGCGCATTACGATAGACAGCCTGGGCTCCGACGCCCAGGGTGTTGGCCGTTATAATGGGCAAGTGGTGTTTGTACCCGGCGCGCTGCCGGGGGAAGACATTGACGCGCTGATTGTAAAGCCCATGAAAGGCTATGCCTTTGGCAAGTTACTCAAAAACCATACCACCAGCCCCGAACGGGTTACACCCCCCTGCCCCGCGCATGGGCGCTGCGGCGGCTGCTCCTGCCAGCATATGACCTACGAAGCATCGCTGCGCTTTAAGCAGGATCAAGTTCAAAATTGTCTATCCCGTATTGGCGGGATCACGCTGCCTGTACCGCTGCCGGTAGCCATGAAAACCCCCTGGCGCTACCGCAATAAGACCACCATGCCCGTAACAATGCGCGATGGCCAGCCCGTGGCTGGTTTTTTTGCGCGCAGAAGCCATCGCGTGGTGCCGGTCGAGGATTGCCTTTTATCGGACGAGGGCAGCAACCAGGCTGTGCGCACGGTGCTTGCCTGGATGCAACAATATAATGTTCCTGCCTATGACGAAGAGACACACACCGGGCTGGTGCGTCATGTAATGGTGCGCAACAACCATATAGACGAGCGTATGGTGGTGCTGATCACCGCCCGGCAGGAAGTGCCCAAACAGGCACAGCTGGTAGATGCGCTGCGCGCGCAGGTGCCGGGGTTGGTATCCATATGTCACAGTGTGCAGGACAATCCCGATAACGTTATCCTGGGCGATACCTATCGCACGCTGTGGGGCCTGCCACGCTTGGCGCAAAACATCTGCGGTATTTCGTGCACGCTATCCCCGCTCTCCTTTTTCCAGGTCAATACCTCGCAAGCCGAAAATCTATACCGGTTGGCATTAGAAATGGCTGCCCCCACCCAACAAGACCTGGTGGCCGATCTGTACAGCGGCGCGGGCACCATCACGCTGCTGCTGGCGCAGCACGCACGGCATGCTGTCGGCATTGAAGCTTCGCCCGATGCCACAAGAGATGCCTTGGACAATGCAATGCGCAACGGCATTGCCAATGTGCGTTTCATCAATGACCTGGCCGAGCGCGCGCTGCCGCAGCTGGTAAAAGAGGGGTTCCGACCCGACATCGTGGTGTTGGATCCCCCGCGCAAAGGGGCAGACGCCAGCGTGCTACACGCCATCGCCCAAGCCGCGCCCCGGCGCATCGTGTATATCAGCTGCAACCCCGCCACCCAGGCGCGGGACGCAAAAATATTAACTGAACTATCCTATCAGGCCACCGCCTGCCAGCCGGTGGATTTGTTTTGCCAGACAGCAGATGTGGAAAATATCCTGCTGCTGGAACATAGGAGCAAGTAGAATGTCCAAAGAAAGCTTCCAAACAACCCAAAAAAGGCAAAACAAGCGCGTTTGGTCGCTGCTGGTACCCATGATTGTAGAGCAGATAGCCAACGTTGTAGTGGCCTTTATCAATGCCATCATGGTATCCGGTGTGGGCGAAACAGCGCTGTCGGCGATTTCGCTGGTGGATACGATCACGCTGGTGCTGGTGCAGTTGTTCACGGCCATTGGGGCCGGTGGCGGTATCTTGGCTGCACAATATCTGGGCAGCAAGGACAAGATCGGCGCGCGCCGCACAGCCAACCTGACCGCAATCATGGTGTTGGGTGCATCTGTTGTCATCGCAGCGGTAACTTGTCTGTTCCATATGCCATTACTGCACACAATATATCCCAGCGTGACCGGCATCACCATGACCTACTGCGCGCAGTATTTGTTGTGGACTGCAGCGTCCTTTCCGCTGATGGCGCTACACTCCGCCGGCGTAGGCCTTCTGTACGCCGAGGGCAGCAGCCGGGCCTCGATGTATGTAACTCTTGCCGTCAACGCGGTCAAAATCCTGGGCAATCAGGTGCTGATCAGCAACATGGGGCTGGCCGTAGTGGGCGCAGGCGCAGCTACGCTGCTTTCGCGCGCGGTCGGGGCAATATTGGTCACCGTGTTGCTGTGCGATAAACGCCGGCCGCTTCATTATTCCTGGCCGTTGATACCCCTGGATGTCGCTACCGGGCGGCGTATCCTGCGTGTGGCTGTACCCTCGGGGGTAGAAAACTTGCTGTTTTTGCTGGCCAAGTTGGTTATCGGTACCATCATTGCTACTTTCCCCGGCGCGATGATTGCAGCCAACGCCGCGGCCAATACGCTCTCCGGCTTTATCAACATCCCCAGCAGCGCCATCAATCTGGCCATGATGACAATTGTCGGGCAGGCCGTGGGCGCAGGGCGGACACAGGAAGCGCGCAGCAGCACAAAGCGCCTGCTGAGGCTAAGCATGCTGCTAAAATTCGTCATGTGCCTGCTGATGTTTATCGGTGTCCACCCCATTACCGGTTTGCTTAGCTTAAGCAGCCAGGCTCATATGGAAACCACCCGCATCCTGCGCTTGTACTGCTTGATGTCGGTGGTGTTTGAACCCCTGTCCTTTGGCTTGCCGTGCGCCCTGCGCGCCGCAGGAGACACAAAAAACACCATGTACATCTCTATTGCTTCAGTCTTTTTGGTGCGCACGGTGTTTTCGTTTGTGTTGGTACAATTTGGTCTGGGCGTGCATGGCATCTGGCTGGCCATGTACATGGATTGGATCACCCGCGGGGCGCTGTTTATGCTGCGCTTCCGGGGCAATAAGTGGCTGGAGAAAGCCCTAGTCTAATTACCACATAATGCGGTTCAGGTCGCGGATGTTGACATCTGCCGATTCTTCGCCCACCAGGCCTATCAAAATATAGCTTTCACTCAGCGGATCATACGGCATGTCCTTCAAAACATGGAAGTTTTTGATTTCACCCGTTGAGGTGACGTGCATGCGCGGCCCTGTGCACAGGTGCGGCTCCCCGCCGATGACCACATGCTGGTCATCGCCATAGCTGACCGACACATCCTTTTGGATATAACTGCGCACAAACTGCTCTAAGTCTGCGGTGTCAATGTCCGGCTTTTCGCGGAAACGCAGTAAAAAGCCATGGCGCACATCGCCATGCGCAAACGTCGTAATGCCTTGCATTGCCAAATACCGCTCGGTTAGGTCTTCCGCGGTGTGTGCCATGCGCCGGTATTTGTTGGAGGCAAACACCACGCGCGCAACCTCATCCGGCTCGGGCCCGAAGGGCGTGGGGCGGGAGACAATAACTTCCTCGCCCACGCCCACCAGCAGCGCCGCGTTCATGCCCAGCGCAGAGTAAATCAGGTCAAAGTGCTCCACCACCACGCGCTTGCCCTTTTCAATGGCAATGCGGATATGATCGGCCAGCACGTGCATCTGCGTAAACGCGGCCTCAAAGCGCACATCCAGGTGATAGGTATGCGCCTGATAGAAGCCAGTATCATCGTGAATATCCAGCAGGGGCAACGGGCGCACGTTGACGCCATCATCATCGTTGGTCAGCTCCAGGCCCGGAAACATACCCTTAATCAGCAGGCTTTTGCCGCTGCCGGCCTCGCCAATGACGCCCACCAGGCGGTCAAAGGCCGTCAGGTGGTTCTGTGCAACCTGCATGCCCATCTGCAACATGCGCGCGTAACCACGCGGCGCAAAATATACGCTGTATAGCGGGCTAATGCCCTGCGCCAGCATCATTTCGCTACTCCCACCCCCTTGGCACGCAACGCCAAGAGACGGTTCATTTCATTGACCACAATCATGTATCCTTCGTCCACACCCATGCCGGGCTTGGCCAGAATCTGGTCAGGGCCAGTGGCCATGGCGCACTGCACACACACCTGGGAAGAGCGGTCCGTCTCGTTACAGGTGCCGCCCTGATAAGCGCCCACACCCTGCTGCTTGCAGTACATCACTGCTTCACAGGTGTTATGAATGCTGCCTAAGTCGGGGGTCTTGATCTGGATCATGTGCCCGGCCTTGTTGTCGGCAAAATATTTGACATCATCCAGCGTGTTGCACCATTCGTCAGCCACGATTTCAACCGGAATGTTGCGCTTATCCAGCTCCAGCCGCAGGCCGCGCAGGTCGCGCATCTGCTCTTCACGGCCGTCGGAATCCATCGGCCCTTCAATGCGCAGCTGGAAAGGCTGTGCGGCATCGGCCAGGGTTTTCAGATAATCGGCCATGCCCACATAGTTGTCACAGCCAAAAATCTGCCCAATGGTGCCGTATACGTCGATGTGGATGATGGGATTGTAGCCCTCATACGGCGGATGCGCCAGCACGCGCTCACGCAGCCAGATGACGTAGTTCAGCAGGCCTTCGCCCTTTTCCCCCGTTTTTTCGACGGAGTTAAACAGCCCGTGCGGCAGCACGTCCGCACCCTTCATGATCATTTTATCGGCGTTGTCATAGCGGCTATCGCCAGACTGTGTGAACACATGGATGGGCTCGGTGCGCACGGTGGTGCCATACTCCTTGGCCACCACATCAGCCATGGTCAGGCCCTGCGCCTTGGCCACGGCGTCTAAAATGGCCTGGCTGACGCCATAGCGGATGGCCGTATGCAGGCGCTTGCCGTCTACCTGCATGTGGTCGATGTCCTCGGCCAGGCGGCGGAAACTGTCGGCCTGTTGTCCGACCAGGTGCTCCGCCACATCCTTTTCGATAACTGGGATAAAGGTATCGGCCAGAAACAAGGGGTCGCGCCCGCCAGCGCCGGAATACTGAACGGCCGCGCAATCGCCCCAGCCAATCTGTCCATTTTCCAGCACGATCTGCACGCTAATGGACTCGCCAGCCTGACGGATACGGGTAAAGCCCGGTGTTTTGGGCTCACCTACATACAGCGAACCATCGGACTTAGCGCCGGCCTTGATGGCTTTTTGATCGTCAAAGTAAAAACCCGTACGCCCTGCAGAGCAGATAACCTGTGTAATCTTCATATGTTCCTCCTTCTTATCCGCGCGGCCTGCCCACTAAGCGGCCCTTGCTGATTGCATAAATATCATCAATAACCATCTGGAAGGAAACCTCGCGCTTCTCATGCTTGCCGCGCTGGGCGATTTTTTCTTTGTGGAAAGCCTTGAGCCGTTCATCAAAGGGCAGCTTGCCCACGTCCAGCAGGCGCACAGCGCCCTGGTCATCGCGCGCGGGCAGGATTTTACCAGCGTTAAAACGGCTGGGGGCAAACGGCACGTCAATAACGCCCGCTTCAAATGCGCGCACGGTGCCTACTGCGATATCGCCATCGCCCAGCTCCAGCGTTTTATCAACGATGCAGCGCGTTTCATCCAGAATAACCTGAATTTCCTCCTGCAGTGCCGAGTCATCGGTCAATTGCTGATCAGCCAGCATGGAAATGACCTGCCGTGTGGCGCGCAGCCCCGCGGCGTTAGCCTCCTTGGTGGGCACGCCCATGGCCTCGTGCGGGGATTTGACAATGACCTTGGTGGCCTTGGACAAGGCCGCCGCGGCGCTGCCCCAGCAAATGACGCCAAATGCCTTGGCCTCATCCTGCGGGAAGCCGCCCATCCACTGGTGCAGCACGGTGCTGACCTGGCAATCCTTGTAGTCAAAGCGCTCTAAATATTCGTTGGTCTGCTTTTCCAGCGCGCGAATGGCCGCCACGTCCTGCAGCAGGTTGCCCAGCTGGCCATAGCCCACCGTGATATTGCGCACGCCCTGTTCGGCAGCCAGCAGCGCTTCAATGATGGCCACGGCGTTGGAAATGCTGGGCGGCACCAGCGTGCCTGTCAGCGGGCCAAAGGGCTCGCGGTTGATAGATACACCGTTTTCCTCATACAGGCCCACCAGCCGGTCGCAATACTGCCAGGTAAGCAGGGTATGCTCGATGGATACGTTTTTTGCGTAGGGAATATTATAGGAAATACCGCCACCTTCAAAGCTGGTAAACCCGCCGGCCAGCGAAATCTCGCACAGCAAGCGCGCATCAGGCGTGCCATGGCGGATTTGCACCGGCGCCTGCACGGCGCTGGTGACCTGGCGGCATCCCTGCACGCCATGGTTGACCGCCGGGAAGCCATTGAGCATGGCCTTGCCGGAGGCAAACGATTCCTTGATGCCGCGCTCGGCATCGGTGTAGCGGTTAAGCCTTGTATAGCTGTCAATGGTGGTGGGCAGCAGATCTGCCTCACCCTCGGTTTCCAAGTGTCTGAGCAGCTTAATGTGATCCTCAATCAGCGGTACGCCCGCGCGCGGCTGAATCAGCGTGATGCCCTTTTCCATGGCATCGTTCAGTTTTTGCACAAAGCGTTTTTCAGGCGCGATGGTTTTCTGGTATGCCAGCGCTTCCTCCAAATCTACCTGCTCACCGGTAGGCCACGTTGCCAGCACCTCTTTGCGCTGCTGTGCAAATTCCTCCTGGGTCCATTTCTTATTGGCCAGCTGCATTGTCAACATCCTTTCCAAATTGTTGTAAGAGAATATCTAAGGCCGCTGCCTGATCATAGCCGGCCAGCAAGCCCATGGAAGCTAAAATATACTGATGGTCTACGGTAATCACCGGATCCCTGGGCAACAGCGCGCTGGGATCATTGCCCTGAAGCGCGGTTTTGACGATGTCCTGGCTGCGCCCGGAATAGATGAGCGTGCCGCCGGTCACCACCATGCGGCTGATTTCGGTCAGATCCTTGCCCTCCTGACGGTATACCGCACCCATGGGCGTGTACACCTGCGTCAGCGTACCGGCATGCCGGATGAGCCCTGTGCGCACCGCCAGCACCGCCAGCGCATAATCCAGCGCGGACAGTTCATCGCCTTGCGGCAGCAGCGAAGGATCCTCTTGTATTTGGCGCAACAGGCAGGTGATGGTATCTGCAGGCAGCCCACTCACCTCGCTCAGCGCGTCCATGCCCGCCGCTTCGGCCACGCCGGACGCGCCATAGCGCATGCCGATATCGCCCTCCACCGTGCGCTTGACGCGCGGCTCGCGCAGGCCATGCAGCATGGTAGCCGGGGAGGTGGGTAAGCCCCTGGCAATGGAATACACGTCCGTGGTGGCACCGCCCACATCCACAGCCATCAAATCCCCTAAGCCAGGCCTGTTGGACGTGCCTTCGGCCAGCAGCGTCAGGGCATTGAGCACCGCAGCCGGGGTGGGCATCAATATGCCATCGATGAGTTCCTGCGCTGTGGACAGCCCCTTGGCCAGCACAATGCGCTCCAAAAACACGCGGCGGATGATGTCCTGCGCCGGGCGCACGTTGAGCATGTTCAGGCTGGGCATCACATTATCCGCACCATACACAGGCTTGCCCGAGGCGGCGATGATGTCCGCACATTCGTCCTGCGCGGCGCGGTTGCCCGCCACAATGACGGGAAAGCCAGCCTCGATGCCCGCCAGCATGCGCGCATTTTTGAGGATGACTTCCTTGTTGCCGCCATCGGTACCACCGGACAGCAGCACAATATCCGGGCGATGCGCCCGGATGGCTTCAGCATCGGCACGGGTCAATTCATACGAATAGGTAGCAATGACTTTTGCACCTGCACCATAAGCTGCAAAGCGCGCAGCTTTCGCCGTCAGCGCAGGCACCAGCCCCACGGCCACCATGCGCAAACCGCCCGCCGCGCTGGAACACGCCAGCTTGGCCACATAGTCCATGGGGCCGGTCTTTGCATGCAGCTTAGCCAGCGCCTTGTCCAACCCACTCGAAAGGTCGGTCGCGGCGGTGGTAAAATCCTGCGCCGTGGCCAGGATACGCGGTGCATCCGCATCCACCGCCACCACCTTGGTGTAAGTGGAGCCAAAGTCAATGGTCAGTACAGGACGCATATCACTGTCCGAGCAAATCTTCGCGCAACGCCTTGATGGTGGTTTCAGGCGGCGTGCCCGGCCCGAACACACGGTTGAAGCCCATGGCGTGGAAGCGCTTTTCCACTTCCTCAAAGGGCTGCTTGCCCACCACGATGTTGCCGCCCACGTACAGCAATATGCCGGTCAATCCGGCTTCATCGCATTTTTCACGCAAGCCCTGGCAGTCCAGTTCACCATGGCCGTACAGGCTGGACACCAAAATGGCATCAGCGGCCGATTCGATGGCAGCCTCGATAAACTCCTCCTGCGATACCATGACGCCCAAGTTGACCACGTCAAATCCGGCCTCCCGGAATGCATGGTTGAGTATCTGATTGCCCACTGCATGGACATCCGCGCCGATGACTCCCAGCACCAGTTTTTTTCCGTTACCCATATTATTCCTCCATATGATTGTCGCCGATACTAATGATAGTATCGGCGATGGATAATGTCAATCCGTTGTGCGTTCACCGCACTTTTTGCTTTAACTTTAGGTAGACAATGCTGCTTCCAACCGCTCCAGCAACTTATCGCGCCCCTCCCCTGTGACAGACGAAAACGCAATCAGGTCAAAGGGTTGCACCGCCAGTTTCATGCCTGTGGCAAACAAACGCGCCTGGCGCTGCGCGCGGGAGATCTTGTCCGCCTTGGTCACAACCGAAATGAACGGAATACCGCTATCGCGCAGAAACTGCGCCATGTCCTGGTCATCCCGGGTGGGATCATGCCGTATATCCGTCAGATGGATAACGGCGCGCAGGGTATCGGCCTGCGTAAAATACTGCTGCATCATGTCGCCCCAGCGCAGGATTTCCTGCTTGCTTACCTTGGCATACCCATAGCCGGGCAGGTCAATCAAGTGAAACGCGTCGTTGAGCAAAAACACGTTGATCAGCCGCGTTTTGCCCGGCGTGCCGCTGGTTTTGGCCAGGTTCTTCTGGCCGCACAGCGTGTTGATCATGGTGCTTTTTCCCACATTGCTGCGGCCTACCACAGCAATCTGCGGCAGCCCCCGGCCGGGGAAGAGCCCGTATTGCGCCAGACTGGTGATAAATTTAGCGCTTTGTATCTTCATGAGCGCAGCAGCGCCAGGTCGATCACCTGGCCAATCCGGTCGACGTATTGGATATCAAACTTTTCCTGAATATGCTGCGGGATTTCTTCCACATCTTTTTTATTTTCCCGGGGCAGAATCAGCGTTTTGATGTCACTGCGGTAGGCGGCCAGCATCTTTTCCTTGACGCCGCCAATGGGCAGCACACGGCCACCCAGCGTGATTTCGCCTGTCATCGCAACATCAGGGCGCACTGGAATGCCGGTCAACGCCGACACAAGCGCCGTGGCCATCGTAATGCCGGCCGAGGGGCCGTCCTTGGGCACTGCACCCTCAGGCACATGGATGTGGATGTCCTGTTTTTGATGGAATTCCTTATCCAGTTGGAACTCATCACTATGCGCACGCACCCAGCTGAGCGCGGCCTGGCCGCTTTCCTTCATCACATCGCCCAAGTGGCCGGTTAACGTCAACTTGCCGGTGCCGGGCATCGCAATGCACTCCACCGCTAACATTTCGCCGCCTACCTCGGTGTAGGCCAGGCCATTAGCGATGCCCACATATGGCTCGCGCAGCAGGCTGTCGCGCAAAAAGCGCTCCGCACCCAGATAGCGGCGGGCTGCTGCACGGTTCACCGTGATGACATCCTTTTCCAGATCCAGCATGTCCACCGCTGCCTTGCGCACCACCTTGGCCAAGGTGCGCGCCAAGGTGCGCACACCGGCCTCGCGGGTATAACCCTCGATAATAAACTTAATCGTGTCTTCTGAAATACGCACGCTGCGCGGCGGCAGGCCGGTTTCCTCAATCTGCTTGCGCACCAAATGGCGCTTGGCGATTTGCAGCTTTTCCTCCTCGGTGTAGCTGGGCACCTCGATGATTTCCATGCGGTCGCGCAGGGGAGGCGGGATGGACTCCATGGTGTTGGCCGTGGTGACAAACAACACGCGCGACAGGTCAAACGGTATGTCCAAATAATGGTCGCGGAAATGGCTGTTCTGCTCGCTGTCCAGCACTTCTAACATGGCGCTGGCCGGATCGCCCCGGTAATCGTTGCCCATCTTGTCAATCTCGTCAAACAGGAACACCGGGTTCATGGTGCCCGCGCGCTTGATACCGGATATGATGCGACCGGGAATGGCGCCGATGTAGGTGCGGCGGTGGCCAAAGATTTCGGCTTCATCCCGCACACCGCCCAACGACATCTGGATGAACTCGCGTCCCATCGCGCGAGCAACAGCCTTCACGATGGACGTCTTGCCCACACCGGGCGGGCCCACAAAGCACAGAATGGGGCCGCGCATGGAGGCCTTGGGATCCTGCTTGAGGCGCATGCCCAACACGGCTAAGTGTTCTGTGATGCGCTCCTTCACCTGTTTCATGCCATAGTGGTCTTCATCCAGGATTTTGCGCGCACGCGTCAGCGAAATCTGATCCCTGGTGTACTTGCCCCAGGGCATGTCCAGTATCCAGTCCAGATAGGTTTCCGACACCGTCACTTCAGGCGTTCCGGGCATCATGCGCGACAGGCGCTCAATTTCCTTTTCGGCCTTTTCACGTGCTTCTTCATTCAGCGGCGTTTTGGCCAGACGCTGGCGATATTCCTCGATGTCGTCGCCTTCGTCCTCGCCCAGTTCCTCCTGGATGGCCTTTAATTGCTCGCGCAGGTAATAGTCCTTCTGGTTTTTGTCAATCTGGGACTTGATGCGCATCTGCACGGTTTTCTCAACGGCAGCCAGCTTGATTTCCCGCGCCAGGCACACGCACAGCGCCTCCAAGCGCTCCTTGATGGGGATGGTTTCCAGCAGCGTACGGCGGTCTTCCATCTGGGTAAGCGCATTGACGGCAATCATATCGGCTAGCTCGTCCGGGTCGGTTACGCCCTTGACCGTGCGCAGCAGCTCCCCGGAAATACGGTTGCTGATCTCCGCATATTTTTCAAAGTAATCCAGCGTCATGCGCACCAGCGCCGTTATCTCCGGCGATGCGCCGTCCACCTGCTGGTCGGCAACGGGCTGCACCTGAGCCACCCAGGCCTCGTCCTCGCGCGTTAGCGACACAAGCGTCGCACGGCGCTGGCCCTCGGCCAGCACGCGCAGGTTATTGCCCGGCAGATGCAGCACCTGACGCACACGCGCGATGGTGCCCACGCTGTACAGGTCATCGGCCCCAGGCTCCTCCACCTCAATGTCCTTTTGTGTCGCCACAAAGATGAGCTGGTCGGTCAGCATGGCGCGTTCCACCGCAGCCACGCTGCTGGTGCGCCCCACGTCGAAGTGCAGCACCGTATGCGGGAACATGATCATCCCGCGCAGCGGCAGCAATGGCAATTTTACAGTTTCAGGGATTTGATCCATGGAATCCTCCTGGAAAAAGCGCCTCTCCCGGCACTGGGCCGGAAGAGGCCGACAATGGTTGGGTTAGCGGATGCTTATGAAGCATCCTCGGATACAACAGCTTCCGCCGCAGGCTCAGCACCCGTTTTTTTGGCCTTGCTGCGAGCTGGCGCTTTTTTTATCATGTTGGGCGCAGCGGCAGACGTGATGGTTTCCTTGGTTACTTCTACGTGCGTTACATCCTCTTGCGCAGGCAGGTCAAACATAACATCCATCAGCGCACTTTCGATGATCGCACGCAGGCCACGCGCACCGGTTTTGCGCCGGATGGCCTCGTCGGCCACCGCTTCCAGCGCCTCCGGGGTAAACACCAACTCCGCGCCGTCCATCTCGAACAGCCGGTGATACTGCTTGACCAGCGCGTTCTTGGGCTGGGTCAGAATGCGCACCAGCGCGTCCTTGTCCAGGCTGTCCAGCGCCATCACGACAGGCAGGCGGCCCACCAGCTCCGGGATGAGGCCGTACTTGACCAGATCCTCCGGCTGCACATGCTGCAGCGTCCGGCTGGTTTGCGTGTCATCGTGGGTTTCCAGATTGGCGCCAAAGCCCAGGATGCGGCTGCCCATCCGGGTAGCGATGATGGACTCCAGCCCATCGAAGGCACCCCCGCAGATGAACAGGATGTTGGTGGTGTCAATCTGCAAGCATTCCTGCTGCGGATGCTTGCGCCCGCCCTGCGGCGGCACGTTGGCCACCGTGCCCTCGACGATTTTGAGCAACGCCTGCTGCACGCCCTCGCCGCTGACATCGCGGGTGATGGATACGTTCTCGCTCTTGCGGGCAATCTTGTCGATTTCGTCTACATAGATAATCCCCTGCTGAGCGGCCTGGATATCACCATCGGCGGCCTGAATCAAGCGCAGCAGGATGTTTTCCACGTCCTCGCCTACATACCCCGCCTCGGTCAGCGAGGTGGCATCGGCGATAGCAAAGGGTACATTCAGGATGCGCGCCAGCGTCTGCGCCAAATAGGTCTTGCCCGTACCTGTAGGGCCCAGCAGCAGGATGTTGGATTTTTGCAGCTCCACATCGTCATTTTTAAGCCGGGAGCGCACGCGCTTGTAATGATTGTACACCGCCACGCACAGCGCGCGCTTGGCACGCTCCTGCCCGATGACGTATTCATCCAGCGTGGACTTAATCTCCGCCGGGGTCATTATACGGGAGGTGGAAGACTTGCCCGCCTTGGTTGGCGCAGCTTCGCCCAGCACCGTTGCGCACAGTGACACGCATTCATTGCAAATGGAGGCGTTCTCACCGGCGATCAGGCGATCCACCTGGGATTGCGGTTTGCCGCAAAAGCTGCAGCGGCGGGGCTTGCGCGGGTCGTATGGCTCCTTAGGCATCCTTCACCTCTCGCGGCGTGTAAATCTCATCAATGATGCCATAGGTCAACGCTTCCTGGGCGGTCATGAAATAATCACGCTCCAGATCGCGGGCTACACGCTCTTCCTCCTGGCCGGTCATGTCCGCAATCATCGCCGTCATTTTCTGTTTGGTGCGCAGCAGCCATTCGGCGCGGATGGAAACATCCGTGGACTGGCCGTATGCGCCGCCGGAGGGCTGGTGAATCATCACTTCGCTGTTGGGCAACGCCATGCGCTTGCCCTTTTCGCCGGCCATCAGCAGGAAGGCACCCATGGACGCCGCCATGCCAATGCACACCGTACGCACCGGCGACTTGATGTACTGCATGGTGTCATAGATCGCCATGCCTGCAGTGACGGAACCGCCGGGGCTGTTGATGTACAAGGAAATGTCGGCATTGGGCTTTTCCATCTCCAAAAAGAGCAGCTGTGCCACCACGGTGTTGGCCATGCCGTCATCGATGGGCCCGGACAGGAATACAATCCTGTCCTTCAATAAGCGGGAATATATATCGTAGGAGCGTTCGCCGCTTCCGGTGCGCTCTACTACGTAAGGGATTGTATAATCTGAACGATTGGAAACGAGGTTGTTATGTTCCACTAATCTTGTCCTTTCACTTGCCGGCTTCGTCGGCGGGTTCTTTCTTTTTGCGGGTGGCTTTGGGCTTGGCCAGCTTTTTGGGCGCGGGCTGCTCCTCCGGCGCTTCCTGCTGCTCTTCTTCCTGCGCGTCTGTAATTTCAGCGGCGGCTTCAATGCCTTCCACTACGCTGTCCATGTTCAGGGAAGGCTCTTCTTTTTCCTCCAGGGTAACATCAGCGCTGTCCTTTATCAGGTTGACCACCTTGCGCATGATGGTTTGATCTTCAAACATATGCCACTGCTCGTGGGTAACGGATTGGGCAAAGGATTCGGCGTCCATGCCAATGGAGGCGGCATAATCAGCGATTTCCTGATCAACCTCTTCCTTGGTGGCGGTGATATCCTCCGCTTTGCGGATGGCATCCAGCACCAAAGCGCGCTTGACGTTCTGCTGGGCACCAGGGCGGTACATGTCGACCATCTGCTGAACATCCATGCCGGAATTGTTGATAAAGTCATCCAAGGTCATGCCGCTGTAGGCCAGGCGCTGCTGCAGGCTGCGCAGCATGCGGTTGATTTCGTCATCCACCATCACATCGGGAATGTCCATATCCGCAGCGTCCACAGCCTGCTCAATCAGGTTGTCTTCCAGGCGGCCGTCGGCTTCCTTGTCGCGGCGCTCGTCCAGTTCCTTCACGATGGCTTCGCGGTACTCGGCAAAGGTGGTAAATTCGCTGACGTCTGCGGCAAATTCATCATCCAGCTCCGGACGCAAATCCTGCTGAATGGCGTGCACCTTCACATGGAACACGGCTTCCTTGCCGGCCAGGTTCTCGGCATGGTACTGCTCGGGGAAGGTGACGGTGATGTCCTTTTCCTCGCCCGCGTTCATGCCCACCATCTGCTCCTCAAAGCCGGGGATAAATTGGTTGGAACCAATCTTGAGGCTGGCATGCTCGTCCTGGCCGCCTTCAAAGGGCACGCCGTCTACGCTGCCCAAATAGTCCATGTCCACCGTGTCGCCCTCCTGAACGGGGCGGTCGGTTACCTCCTGCTGGATGGTAGCCCGGCGCACATCCTGCTCGATGCGCCGGTCAATCTCTTCCTCGCTGACCGGCGGGCGGTACTTGGTGGCCTTGATGCCCTTATAGGTGCCCAAGGTTACCTCGGGGCGTACAAACACCTCGGCCGAAAACTTGAGGTTCTCGCCGGCGTTCATTTGTTCAATGTCAATTTCCGGGCGACCAACGGGCTCAAGGCCTTCGGCCTCGACTGCTTCCTGATAGACGTCCGGAAAAATCGCTTCAAAAGCATCATCAAAGAAGATGCCCGCGCCATACATGTTTTCAATCAGGCGACGGGGGGCCTTGCCCTTGCGGAAGCCGGGCACGTTGATGCGGCCGCGGTTTTTGAGGTACGCGCTTTGAATTGCTGCCTCTAAGGTTTCGGCAGGCACGTCAAAGGTGAGTTTTACTTTGTTGCTGGTCAGCCGGGTAGCGGTGTACGCCATGGGGATCCTCCTAACAGTACAGATACAATTGTGCGCCTGTGCCAGGGCACAGGAACACTACAGTAGATGATAGCATCGCGCACCCATCAATGCAAGCCTTGTTTTCAGCTCGTTTTGCCCATATAATAAAGCATCTTAGGCAAGACATCCGGGAAGGAGGACATGATGGACGCCGCAACATTGCGTACGATACAGGACGTTTTTGCATCGCTTCACACGCCGGTGCGCCTGCTGGCCCGATCAGGGCAAAGCCTGCTGCCTGCAGATGGTGAAGCTTTTTATGTGCCGGAGTATTTGCCTGAAACAGGATATGTAGAACAGTCCGGCTATCTGTTTGCGGCCATTGCTAGCAGCGGCCATGTGCTGACCGTCAGGCGATCCGCTGCGGCCAGCGATACATTGCTGCTGGCGCGCGCGCTGGTGGAAGCTCTGCTGCAAAAAAATGCCGATACCGACAGCCTGGACAATGCGCTGCGCATGCTGCTGTCCAAGGGCCTTTCCCCTGCCGATGTCCAGGCGCTGGCGGCAGAACATCATTTGTCGATGGATATGCCGCGCGTGGTGCTGCTGCTGCACATGGTGCGCACCGGACCCGGCCAAGCCGATGACGCGCTGCGCGACCTGGTGCCGCTGGATGAGCATGACCTGCTGGTGCAGTTTGACCGTTTTACAGCCGCGCTGATAAAGGATATGTCAAGCTGCGATGATGAAGAATTGCACGAATTTGCCAATGCGCTGCACGAAACGCTGTTTAGCGAAAGTGCATTCCGCGTCACCATTGGCGTAAGCGAGCCCGTTGCCACGTTGACGCAGCTGCATACGGCTTTCCTCCATGCGCAGCAGGCTGTGGATGTGGGGCTTCTGTTCCGTGAAGGTGAAAACGTACACTTTTACAGCCAGCTGATGCTGGAACGGTTTTTGGCCGCCATCCCGCCTGAAACCGCATCCCACTACCACCGGCTGCTGTTTAACGCGGACACCGCGCCGCTGTTCACCGATGAAATGCTGGACACCATCAACATGTTTTTGGATAAGGACCTAAACCTGTCCGACACTGCGCGGCAGCTGTACATCCACCGCAACACGCTGGTGTACCGGCTGGACAAGGTGCAGCGCACAATCGGCCTGGATTTGCGCCATTTTGACGACGCTATGACCTTCAAAATGCTCTATCACATGAAAAAATGCCTGCGCGGCCAGACGCCGCCGACAGTGGAAGGAAACAACTAATGATGAACAAACGGCACATTGCAGTCCTTTGCTTAGCCATTGCGCTGATTCTTTTGAGCGCTGTCCTGCCCGCCTGGGGGCAGGAGCCGGTCAACGTGCTGCTCACCCGCGATACGGTGACCATCACCCGCGCGGAGTATGAGCGGCTGAAGCAATACGAGCTGCTCAACGAGGTGCGCTCCTATGTGGAACGGGACTACCTGTGGGAAATAGACGAGCAGGCCATGTTGGACGGCGCTGTCAACGGCATGCTGGCGGGCCTTGAGGATCCCTACACGTTTTATTACCCAGCTGAGGTATGGAAAAAGTTCTGGGAAGAGGACGAAGGCAAGTATGCCGGTATCGGCATACAGATGCTGGGTGACTATCGCGATTCCAGCGTAACGGTGACGCGAGTGTTCAAAAACACCCCGGCCGAGGAAGCGGGCATCCTCAAGGGCGATATGCTCTTCATGGTGGAGGATTTGGCCGTCACCACACAGACCATGAGCGAGGCCGTGGATATGATGCGCGGCGTACCCGGCGAAAAGGTGCATGTGGAAATGCTGCGCAACGGCGATGTGGTCAAGTTTGACCTGGTCAAAGCCGAAATCATCGTCAACCGCGTGGAACATACGATGCTGGAAAACCAGGTAGGCTTAATCACGCTGTATGACTTTGCAGGCGATGTGGGGCCGGCCTTTGCAGCATCGCTTCAAGCCCTGACCAACGAAGGCGCCAAAGCGTTGATCATTGACCTGCGCGACAACCCCGGCGGCTGGGTGGATGACGGTGTCGCCATTGCCGACCTGTTTTTGGACCGCGAGGTGCTGTTTTACACCGAAAAGCGCTCCGGCGAACGCTTCTACACCTACACCACCGATGGCAAGACCGACATCCCGCTGGTGGTCATTGTCAACGACCACTCCGCCTCCACATCGGAGATCTTTACCGCAGCGATGAAGGACTACGACCGCGCTGTGCTGGTGGGTACCAAAACCTTTGGCAAAGGCATTACCCAGCAGGTGGTGGGGCTGTCTGACGGCGTTTCGGGGTTCCAGTTTACCAACGCGCAATACTTCTCCCCCCTGGGCAATCAGGTGCATGAAATTGGCGTCACGCCCGATATTGAAGTGCCCATGCCCGAGGACTTGGCCGGGCACTACTTCGCCGTTGGCGACTTAAGTGACCCGCAACTCAAAGCCGCGTATGACGAGGCGCTTAAGCTGATCGGCAAGCCTGCACAGGCCGCGCGGCAGTAACGGCTATAAAATCACAAAACGCCCCGGCGCAGATCATGGCTCCGGGGCGTTTGCATGGCAGAAATATTCGCAGGTTACTCCTTGGTGCCCTTGATGCCTTTTGTTCCCTTGGTACCCACCGATGTGTTGCGGAAAATATCGGAACGATACGCGTAGTTGTTTTCGTTTTTCTGATCGTGTGCTTCCAGCGCCGAGCGGATCATGCGGTCAATCAGCTCGGGGTAGGAAATGGCGGGATCGCTTTGATTCCACAGGTAAAAGGACAGAGAGCCCGGGATGGTGTTGATTTCGGTGATGTACAGCTCCTCTGTGTCGGGCACCAGCATGTAGTCCACACGCACCACGCCCTTGCAGTCCAAGGCGCGGAAGATGTCAACGGACAGTTTCTGAACGCGCTGGGTCAGTTCCTCGCCGATGGGAGCGGGCACCACGCGCCGCAGGGATGCCATGCCCTTGGCCCCGCCAGCCTCCAAGTATTTTTTGTGAAAATCCAGCAACCGGCCAAAGGTAACAGGCATTTCCACCACGGAAGCAACGGCTTCCTCGTCAAAGCCGCGCACCGAGCAGTTGACCTCCAGCGGTTCGTTCAAGCCCTGCTCTACCAGCACGCGCCGGTCATAGGTGCAGGCCAGCGTCAGCGCTTCACGCAATTCATCGCGCGTTGCAGCACGGCTGACCCCAATGGAGCTGCCCAGGTTGGCAGGCTTTACAAACACCGGGTAGGGCAGTTCCTTCTCGATATCGTCCATGATTTCTTCGGGCCTTGCGCGCCATGCGCCGCGCGTCACCGCGCAGCCGGGCAACACCGGGAAACCGAAGCCCTTGAATATCTTTTTCATCAGAATTTTGTCCATGCCCACCGATGAACCGGCCACGCCGGTGGAGGTATAGGGGATATCCATCATCTCCAGCACGCCCTGCAGCGTGCCATCCTCGCCGTGCAGACCGTGCATGACAGGGATGGCGCAATCCAGCCGCGCTACAATTTCCACCCGGTCCCCCCGGTACAGGCCATTGTGCTTGAACGCCAGCAGCGCGCCGGAGCGCGCGGTCAGGTCGGGCACCACGCGGGTCAAGCCGCGGGTGTCCGGCTTGAATGCCGGGCGGTAGGTGTTGATGTTGGCCAGCGGCTCGCCGACAAACCATTCGCCCTGCTGGGAAATATAGATAAGCAGGACATCATACTTGCGGCGGTCCACATGGCGGTATAGCTGCAGCGCGCTGATGACGCTTACCTCGTGCTCACAGCTGCGGCTGCCATAAATAATGCCTATTTGCGGGATTCTGAACATACTACTCCCCTTGGTCACGCTTCCGTGTACTGGTCCGGCAGGTCGTTTTCGTACAGGATAACGTCCTCCGGCTGCCGGATGGAAGCAAGATAGTCGTTGGCCTCCTGCAGGGTGGCAAACACATGGCATTGCTCCATGTCAAAGCCCGCCTGCTCCAGGCCATCGGCGATGGGTTTGGTGCGTTTGGGGCCGATCAACAGCGCCATGTGGGCCACTTTGGCAATGCGCTCACCCAAAACAAACTGGAATTCATCCTGCTGCTTGCCCATTTCCACATAGCCCGGCGTCACCACGATGCGGCGGCCAGGATAAGCAGCCAGCAGCGCGAGCGATTCCTTGCTGCTGTCCGGGTTGGCATTGAAGCCGTTGTTGATAATCACCCGGCCATCGGCCAGTTTTTCAGGCTTGATGCGCGATTCTACAGGCTGCACGGCGGCGATGCCGCGCTGGATCTGCCCGATGTTGAGTCCCAGCTCATAGGCCGTAGCCGCAGCCAACAGGATGTTGCGGATGTTGTGTTCGCCGGGCAGCAGCGTTTCGCACCGCGCGCGGTCGCCATGGCGCAGGCACAGCGTGAACGTGCTGCCATCGTTGTGCAGTTCTACGTCCTCCGCCCAAGCATTGCTGCCGATGGAGCCCACCAGCACCTTCTGCCGGTCGGTGCGTTCATACAGCTCCCGGCAGATGCCGCCATCATCGTAAAACACCGCCAGGCCGTCACGCGGCAGGCTGCGGATCAGGTCGTACTTGGTTTCGCGCACGCGCTCAATGGTGCGGAACGTTTGCAGGTGTACCTCGCCCACGGCGGTCAGGATGCCGATTTCCGGCTTTACAAAATTGCACAGCTCTTTGATGTCCTTGGGGTGGCGGGCACCCATCTCGGCGATGAATATGCGGTGCTCAGGGCGCAAATCCTCGCGGATGGAACGCGTGATGCCCATGGGCGTATTAAAGCTGAAGCGCGTAGCCAGCACGGGATATTTTTCGTTGAGGATGGTGCGCAGAATAAACTTAACGCTCGTCTTGCCATAGCTGCCCGTAATGCCGATGCGCACCAGGCCGGTCTGCGCGTTCAAGATGCGGATAGCATCACGTAAAAACATGTTGTTGATGGTTTTTTCCACCGGCCACACCAGCCAGGCCGCCAACACCAGCCAGACCGGCAGCAGCGGCAGCAGCAGCGCGCTGCCTCCCACCACAGGCAGCACAAAATGCAACCCCCAGGCCAGGAGCAGCAGCACAACCCCCAATGATATCGAAAGCCGTATGACGCGCCCGGTAATGTGCAGGGGTTTTCTTTGCTTGCGCTTGGCGCAAAATGCCAAGCCCACCCCCAGCCCCGACAACACCATCAGCACACAAGCCAACAAAAGAATAGGTACGGGAGCCAGATAGACCACCGCATCGGCTGCATAGGTAATGCCAAAGCACAGCACGGCCGTCAACAGCCCCGGCAGCCAGGCTACTTTGATCTGCCGCCGCAGCGTATGCGCATAGCCGCCCACCTGATAGCTGCTTAGTTGAAAATAATGGATGAGGCTGCGCGCAGCAAACACACCGGCCACCGCCGGGGCCAGCCACACAAGCCACCACAAAAAACTGGATTTCACTTATCTTGATCCTCTCTGATCAGGGCAGCCACAATGCGCGCAAACTGGGGGGCTTCCTCCAGATAGGCATAGTGCCCGCGCCCTTCAAAAATATATAGCCCCGCGTCGCCCATCTCGGCTTCCATGGTGCGCGCCATCCACAGCGGGGTGGCGTCATCCTTGTCGCCCCACACCAGCATGGTGGGCTGCCGGATCATGGGCAGCAGTGGCCGCAAATCATCATTGACAATGTTGACAAACGTTGCGCGCAGGCTGTCCGGCAGCGCCAGATAATCCGCCGATCCGTGCTTTTTGCGCAGCGCCTCCAGCGTTTTCCGGGCGATGCCGCCCACCAGCGGCCATTTGGCCAGCTTTTCCAGGCGGCGCTTCTTGGCCTGATACGCCTGCGCCTTTTCTTTTTCGGCATCGGTCTGCTTGCGCTTGATGCCTGCGCAGCCTGTGAGCACCATGCGCCGCACAAGCTGCGGCTCATAGGCCGCCAGCCATAGCGCAATGCGCCCGCCAAAGGAGTGCGCTACCAGCGTGACCGGCGCCAGATCCTGCGCCAAAATAAACGCCTTGACCCAGGCCGCATAGTCCCTGACCGACCAATCCCCCATCTGCTGTGCGGTGGTGCCATGGGCCGGGAACTCCAGCGCCGTCACATGGAAATCACGGGCCAGCAAGTTCATCACGGGCCGCAAATGTGTATTGAGCGTAACAACACCCGGCCCCCAGCCATGCAGCAGCAGCACGCGCTCCCCCTGACCGGCTTGCTCATAATGGGTTTCAATGCCCTGTACCTGTGTAATCATTGTTCGTCAAACCTCTCCCGGCGCAAAGGGGTACAAAATGTACCGACACTTGTGGGCAGCCCCCATGCAAAGCTCACGATAGGCCTGGGGCACCGGCACAATGTTTTCCAGCACGCACCCCAAGTTGCGGCAAGTGGCGCGGGAGGCGGCATTTTCGGGGTTGGTGGTGATAACCACGCTGCGCAGGCCATGCTCCCGCATCAGCGGAAGCAGCAGACGCACCGCATGCGCGGCATATCCATGCCCCCGGAACTCATTATACACACGGTAGCCGATGTGCCCTAAATAGTACAGCTCAGGGCTTTCACCGATGCGCAGGCTGACATACCCGGCCGGGCGGGTTTCGCCCCTGGGATATATATCCAACGTATATCCGTCTACAATACCGCATTCGGTATCGCGCATGCGGCGTTCCACCATTTTCAGCGACAGTATATCGTCGGATACAAACATCCTGCGGCGTTCACACAAGCCGAAAAAAGCCTTCGCCTCCCATCCTGCATTTTGGCAGCATAGGCATTCTATCACACTGGCGCAAAGGCGTACAAGCGAGCCTATCCGGCGATCAACCGCAGGTAGCTTTCCAGCTCACGCTCATTGGCGCGTACAAAGTGCCCGGGTTCAGCCTCGTACCAGGAGGGAGGATTCTTATCATAGTCGTGCACCGATTCATCATAGACCACCGGGCACTTGCTGCGCTCATATACGGGGTTGGGCATGGGCACGGCCGACAGCAGCGCACGCGTGTACGGGTGCAGCGGGTGGCGGAACAGCTGCTCTGTTTCGGCCAATTCGACCAGCACGCCCTTATGGATGACCGCAATGCGGTCGCAAATAAAGCGCATGACGGACAGATCGTGCGATATAAACAAATAGGTCAGCCCATGCTCGCGCTGTAGATCTGTCAGCAGATTGAGTACCTGCGCGCGGATGGATACATCAAGCGCCGAGATGGGTTCATCGGCAATGATAAACTCCGGCTGCATGACCAGCGCGCGCGCAATGCCGATGCGCTGACGCTGACCGCCCGAAAATTCATGCGGGAAGCGGCTGGCAAACTCCGGCAGTAGGCCCACGTCCATCAGGGCCTTGGACACCATCTGCTCGCGCTGTTCGCGCGTTAAGTGCCTGGCACCGCTTAGCAAGCCTTCCGACACGATATAGGACACCTTTGCGCGTTCGTTAAGCGACGCCATGGGATCCTGAAAAATCATCTGGATTTTCTGGGTGACCATGTGGTCCAGCGCCTTGGGGATGCGCCCGCTGATGCGCTGACCGCTATAGATGACCTCGCCGGAGGCCACCGGATACACGCGGATGATGGCGCGGCCAATGGAGGTTTTTCCGGAGCCCGACTCCCCCACCAGGCCAAAGGTTTCGCCGCGATGGATATCGAAAGATACGCCCTTGACAGCCTGGAACTTGCGCCGGCGCTCGCCAAAGGACACAACCAGATCCTTTACCTGTACAAGCGGCTGTTTATTTGTCGGCATACAGGCTACCTCCTTCGGGGTTGATGCGTGCCAGCGTGGGCGGCGGCACGGCCTTGGGCGCGCGCGGATCCTTCAGCCACGAGCGCACGCGGTGCGTGGGGCTGACGTCAAAGTAGGGCGGGCGCTCCACATAATCAATGTTGAGCGCATAATCGCTGCGCGGCGCAAACGCATCGCCAATAACCTCATGGAACAAATTGGGCGGCGTGCCGCGGATGGCGTACAGTTTTTCACCCTTAACGCCCAGCTGCGGCAGCGACGAAAGCAACGCCCACGTATATGGATGCTGCGGCGAGAAGAATACCTCCTCGGCCGTGCCAATCTCGATAATATCGCCCGCATACATCACAGCAATGCGGTCGGCCACGTTGGCCACCACGCCCAAATCGTGCGTGATATATACCGTGGTCAGGTTGTACTTGCCAATCAGATTGCGGATTAAACCCAGTATCTGCGCCTGGACGGTGACATCCAGCGCCGTGGTGGGTTCGTCACAGATCATGATGCGCGGCTGGCAGGCAATGGCAATGGCAATGACCACGCGCTGGCGCATGCCGCCTGAAAACTGATGCGGGTATTGCTTGGCACGCTGTGCAGGGTCAGGGATGCCCACGTCGTGCAGAATTTCTATGATGCGCTGCTGGGCAGCCTGCCCGCGCAGGCCCTGGTGCAAGCGCAGCGCTTCGCCAATCTGGGCGCCGATGGTTTTTAAGGGGTTTAGGCTGGTCATGGGATCCTGCAAAATCATGGCGATTTCGCGCCCCCGGATGGTAAGCCATTGTTTTTCGGTGGTAAAGGTGGCCAGGTCCTGTCCTCCATACAATATGCTGCCCGAATCCACCCAGCCGTTGGCATCGTTAAGCCCCATAAAGGACTTGGTAAGCACCGTTTTGCCGGAGCCTGATTCGCCTACGATGGCTAAGCTTTCGCCGGGATACAAATCCAGCGATACATCGCGGATAGCATGCAGCACGCGCCCACGCAGGCTGAATTTGACATTGAGGTTGCGTACCGAAAGGATAGGTTGCTTGTCCATCGCGCCCTCCCTACACATGGTTGCGCGGGTCGGCCGCGTCGGCAAAAGAGTTGCCAATGATGTAAAACGATATCGTCACAATGGACAGCACAATGGTGGGGAAAATCAGCTGATAGCTTTGGGGCGTGGATACAAACTTGCGCCCCACGGTGATTAAATTGCCCAGCGATGGAATGCTCAGCGGCAGGCCCAAACCGATATAGGTAATAAACACCTCGCTGCCGATCGCGCCGGGGATGGCCAGCGCCATGCGCAGCATAATGACCGACACCAAATAGGGCAGCAGGTTGCGCGTAATAATGCGCCAGGTGCCCGTACCTAAGCAGCGCGAGGCTAAGTTGTAGTCCCGGTCGCGGATGATGACAATCTGGTTGCGGATAAAGCGCGCCATGCTAACCCAGCCCGTTAGGGTCATGGCAAAAATCAGGGTGAACACGCCGGGACGCAACACATAGGCAATCAATATCAGCACAATGGTGGTGGGAATGTTGTTGATGACATTGTAAATCTCGGTCAGCACGCGGTCTACCTTGCGCACATAGCCCCACAGCACGCCCACGGCGATGCCGATGATGGCCTCAATCACCGCGACGACAAAGCCGATAAACAAACTGGTGCGCGTACCCGACCATACCATGCCCCACAGATCCTGCCCGGCGTTGTTGGTGCCAAACAGGAAAGGCGCTTCGCTGGGCAGCAGGCGCAGCGGCGCTTCGCGCAACGTGGTGGCTGTCAGACCATCATCCGCAATTTGCACATCCTGTTTACTTACAAACACCTCGTTGCCATCCTGCGTGAGGTTAACGGGCGAGCTGAATAATTTCAGCGCAAAGTTGGACCGGCTTTCATACGGCACAGCCTGCGGATTATCGGGCAGGCGCAGCTTGGTGGTAAAGTCGTTGCGTACATAGCCCTGACGGCCGTCCAGCTCCACCTGCACCCAGTCGTCCAGATAGTCAATAACTGTAAAAGTCGTGCGCGCAGGTAATGTCGCCAGCACATTGCTGACGGCCAGCCACTGATCATTTTCCCAGGGCGTAATGATCAGCTGCGTATCCTTGGGGGCTTGTGCCACCACGGTGGTGGTGGACGGGGCCACGTTGCTTAATTGCATGCCGGTAATGGGATGGTTAATCACCTGAGTGGCCCTGTACTGCCCGGGCAGCAGCGGCTGAACAAATGTAAATGTCACCAGCAGCACCAGCACAAACAGCAAGAACAGCGCCACGCGCATGCGGGTAAACATGCGGAATGTGGAACCCCAATAGGAGTAGTTGGAAAAGCCCGTGCGTTCGGCTGCTTCCTCGCTGCGCGGCGCGTAATCAAACAGTTCGCTTTCTGCTGCCTGACGCAATTGCTCCTGTGCACTGCGCTCTGCCGGCTCTACCAGTTGATCCCGTATACGCATCCTTTTCATCAGCGCACGCCCTCCTTCTTGGCAAAGGAAATGCGCGGGTCAATCAGCACCATCATGATATCGCCCAGCAGCATGCCCACAATGCCGATGCAGGAATAGATCATCACCAGCGCCTGCACCATGGGATTGTCCTGGCGGCTGATAACATCCACCAGCAGGCCGCCCATGCCGGGGATGGAATACAAAGATTCGATATAGATGGAACCGCTGATGGTAAACAGCAGTGAGGACGGGATATACTGAATCATGGGCACAAAGGCATTGCGGAACACATGCCGCATGGTCACCGTGCTGTTTTTTACGCCCTTGGCGCGGGCGAGCTTGACATAATCCTTGTTCATCTCATCCAGCATATAGCGCCTGAGCCACATGGCATAGTAGGCAATGCTGCCCAGGGACATCGAAAACACCGGCAGTATCCAGCTGACCGGATTGCTTTCGTCAAACAGCATGGAAATCCCCAGCGCACGCGAGCCAAAGGCCTGTAAAAAGATATAGTACACCGCCGCAGGCACCGCATTGACCAGCACGATAAACACCGTGCCGAACTTATCCCAAAACTTGGCCTTGGAACGCGCCATCAGCCCGCCCAGCGGGATACCCAACGTCAAGGACACCGCCATAGACAGCAGGCCCATCTTGATAGAAATAGGAGCCTTGCGGGCAATAATATCGCCAATGGGAGCGCCCACGCTGTAGCGCGCTGAAATGCCCAAATCACCGCGGAACAGCTGACCAAAGAAGGTCAGCAGCTGCTTGTGCATGGGTTCCAGCAATCCCATCTGTTTTAGACGCACATTGATCATGGCCTGATCGAGCTTGTCAAAATTGTCAAAATATCCCTCAACGGGCATCTGCCGGATCAATATAAATACCACCGACAGGATAATCAACAGCGTGATGACGGCGGCCATCAGCCGTTTGGCGATAAACTTGACCAATCGCTACTCCTCTATCCGTTGTTCGCTCATGATGCGTTGCAAGTCTATGCGGCAGGGGGCGATGCCCCCTGCCGCACAGTTCAGGCTGTCAGCGTTTTATTTTTGTGCATCGGCCAGATTGGCGCGTTCTTCCAGCCACTGGTCATATGCTTCATAATACTGCTCGGTGTTCATGGGCTTGTCCAACAGCCGTTGGCCCTTGTAGCGCTCAGTGGACAGGCCGGAGGAGGCGTACTGACCCTCAAACGGGTTGAGCCTGCCTGCGGTATAGCCGCCGGAGCCATAGCCAAACGGGATGATGAATGCATTGTTGATCAAGAACGCTTCGGCCTTGGCAAAGGCTGCATAGCGCGCGGGCATGTCCAGCTTGATGGCCAGCGCCTCATCCAGCAGGGCGTGATATTCCTCATCCAGCGTGCCGGTGGCATATTCCGGGAAGTTGTAGTTGCTGCCAATGGCAAACGGATCGGTATAGGTCTGCGGGTCGGAGTAGTCCGAGCCCCAGTTGCACTTGAGCAGGGCATAATTGCCGCTGCGGCGTACAGCCTTGAGGAAGCCCGAGGATGGGCCGGCTTCGATAATGATATCGATATAGTCGCTGCCCAGCAGTTCTTCTATCTGCTGCTCGACGATCTGGCATTCCTCGGCCCAAGAGGTGCTGGACGGGTTGTAGCTCATGAGCGCCTTGACAGGCAGCGTAGCACCTGCAGCCAGCAGCTCTTCCTTGGCTTTATCGCGGTATTCCTTGGCCTTGGCTTCGTCAAACCAGCCCTTGGGGCCCAGGTCGGTCAGCGCCTTCAGACCTTCCATCTGGGTGAAGTCCTCACCATTCAGGTCGACAAAGTTGGGCGGTGTGACGGTGTTGAAAATGATGGATTCGGGGTTGTCCGGCTCATGCACCAGCATGGCCTTGACGCGATCCAATGCGTGGGCGATGGAGAAGCGGAAGTTATCGTTGTTGACGGCCAGCTTCCAATTTTCGGGTTCATAGGCGGCGTCAAACTCCGGCTTGAAGTTGAAGCAGTAGAAGTAGCTGTAGGTGCCGTACTGGCGCACAGGGCGGATCATATCAGCCTTCTCAGGATCGGCCAGCCACTGCTTGGCAATGGTTGCATCGATGGAGGCTGCGTCCACTTCGCCGCGCAGGTATAACTCTGGCGCGATGGTGCCCGCTTCCTTGTTGTACTTCTGCTCAATGACATCCAGGAACACATTGTCTGCGTCCCAGTTGGCGGTGTTTTTCTTCAGCACCCGGATTTCCTGGGGCTTAAACTCCGCCAGCACGAACGCGCCGTTGTACAGCAGCGTATCGTTGCCGGTGGCCAGGCCAAACTGATCACCCTTTTCGTCCAGGAACTTCTGGCTAACAGGCATAAAGCACACATAGGGCAGCATGGATAGGAAGTACGGCACAGGATCGGTCAGCGTATACTGCAACGTATAATCATCCAGCGCCTTGATGCCCACGGTGTCCCATTCGGTAGCCGGGGCTGCAGTAGCGCCATCTGTCGGGGTGGAAGTGCCGGCGTAATAGGCTTCGGCACCGGCCACTACACCATACAGGATGCTTGCCGATGTAGAAGCATTGGCTGCATTGAGGATGTACTGTGCCGAGGCTACAAAGTCATGCGCGGTGACATCGGCGTACACTTCGCCATCGCCTGTCACCCACTTTTGATCTTTGCGCAGGTAGAACGTCCAGGTCAGGCCATCTTCGCTTTGCTCCCACTTTTCAGCAAGGGAGGGTTGGATCTGGCCATAACGGTCGGTTTCCACCAGGGTGTCCACCAGGTTGGCAGCCAGCCCAAACTCGTTGGTGGTGGTGGTGGTCAGGTAATTGAGCGTAGTTACCTCGCCGGAATAGAGTGTTTTGTAGGTAACCTCCTCGGCTGCAACGGGCAACACGGCCAGCAGCATCGCGCATGCAAGCACCAGGGTAAGGAACCGCTTCATGTGGTGAACCTCCTTTGTTTCGTTTCATGCCATATAGGCATGGATAACAATAGCATCCATTGAAACAATATGCAAGTTCCATTTTGGGAACTTGCATATCTATGGTGTATTAAACTTGTACCCGTTCAGTTCACCGGGTCAAACTGGCTGTTGTATAATTCCGCGTACACGCCATCCAGCGCGATCAGATCATCATGCGTGCCCTGCTCCACGATGTTGCCATCCTGCATCACCAATATGACATCGGCCTCGCGGATGGTGGACAGGCGATGGGCAATGACAAAGCTGGTGCGCCCCTGCATCAATGTCTGCATGGCACGCTGGATGCGCAGCTCGGTCAGGGTATCGACATTGGAGGTGGCCTCGTCCAATATCATGATGGGGTTATCCGCCAGCAGCGCGCGTGCGATGGTCAGCAGCTGCCGCTGGCCTTGCGAAATGTTGTCGGCCTCCTCGTTGAGCTGCATATCATACGCGCCCGACAGCGTGCGGATAAAGTGGTCGGCATGCGCGGCCTTGGCGGCAGCAATTACCTCTTCATCGGTGGCATCCGGCCTGCCATAGCGGATGTTTTCCATAATGGTGCCTGAAAACAGCCAGGTATCCTGCAGCACCATGCCAAAGGCCTGGCGCAAGTCCTGCCGCTTATGGTTGCGCACGTCCTGGCCGTCCACCAAAATAGCGCCCTCGTCCACGTCGTAAAAGCGCATCAGCAGCTTGACCATGGTGGTCTTGCCCGCCCCTGTGTGGCCCACAATGGCCACAGTCTGGCCGGGCTTTACATCGCAGGTAAAGCCCTTGATAACAGGCTTGTCCTTATCATAGCCAAAGCCCACCTTGTCAAACAGCACACGGCCTTCGACTTCGCCCACCGGCAGCAGCTGCTCGCGCTCCGTTTCCTCCTGTGCGTTCAAAAACTCGAACACACGCTCGGCAGCCGCCACCATGGTTTGAAGCTGGGTTGATATCTGGGCAAACTGTGCGATGGGGCCGGTAAAATTGCGCGCATATTGAATGAACGCAAGGATGTCACCCGGTGCCAGTGAGCCTGCGGACGCCAGCACGCTGCCCACCACCACCACCAGCACATACCCCACGTTGCCCACAAAGGTCATCAGCGGGTGTATCAAGCCTGACATAAACTGGCTTTTCCAGGCGCTTTCGTACAGTTTTTCGTTGGTCTGGTCAAACATCTCCAGGGATTTTTTCGTGTGTCCAAAGGCGGTGATCACCTGATGGCCGCCATAACTTTCCTCCACCTGCGTGTTGATATCCGATAGCAACCCTTGCTGGGCAGTAAAGTACTTCTGGCTGCGTTTAAAAACCATGGCCATCAGCACGCCCGACAAAGGCGCAATCGCCACCACCAGCAGCGCCATCAGCGGGCTGATGGTAAGCATCATGATCAGAATACCTATGAGCGTTGTCAGGCTGCTGATGGATTGCGTGATGCTTTGCGACAGATTTCTGCCCACGGCATCCACATCGTTGGTGATGCGCGACAGCGTTTCGCCCACCGGATGCTCCTCAAAGTAGCTCAGGGGCAGGCGATGTATCTTTTGAGAAATGTCCTTGCGCATACGGTAGCTCACATCGGTGGACAGATTGGCCAGCAGCAGCCCCTGCACCACGCTGAGCACCGTGCCCACCAGATACAGGGCAATCAGGATAAACAGCATGTCCCAGATGCGGGCAAAATCAATGCCGCCTGTCCCCCGCATCTTGGCCGCCACACCTTCAAAGATGGCTGTGGTGGCCTTGCCCATCACCTTGGGGCCAAAGATTTGCATGGCCGTGCCCAGCGCTGCCATCAATGCTGCCACCAGCAAAATGATGCGATATCCGCGCAGATAGGCAAACAGCGCCTTGACTGTGCCTTTAAAATCCTTGGGCTTTGATGCGCCCGGCCGCCTGTGTCCGCGTTGCATCAGGCATCACCTGCCTTTCCTGCAAGCTCCTGCTCGCCCAGCTGGCTGACGGCAATCGCCTGATAGGCTGGGCTGCTGGCCAACAGTTCCTCATGCGTGCCCATAGCGGTAATCGCACCATTTTCCAGCATAATGATGCGGTCAGCCTGCATAACGCTGGCAATGCGCTGCGCTACCACAATGACAGCCGTATCGCGCAAATGCGTGCGTAGCTGTTGCCGCAGGTTGCGATCCGTCCGGTAATCCAGTGCCGAAAAGCTGTCATCAAATAATAGTATTTTAGGTTGTGCCGCAATGGCGCGGGCGATGGACAAGCGCTGCTTCTGGCCGCCGGAGACGTTGGTACCGCCCTGGGCGATGGGCTCGGCATAGCCCTGTTCCTTGGCGGTAATAAATTCCTCAGCCTGCGCGATGCGAGCTGCCTCTTGCATGCGCTCATCGGGCATGTTTTCATCGGCAAACTTGATGTTGGAGGCGATGTCGCCGGTAAACAGCACGCTGTCCTGCGGCACCAAGCCGATGAGGGCGCGCAGGGTTTGAAGCGGAATATCCCTTACATCCACGCCGTCGATGCTCACCCGCCCGCCGGTTACGTCAAAAAAACGGGGAATCATGTTAAGCACGCTGCTTTTTCCGCTGCCCGTACCGCCGATGATGGCCGTCATCTGGCCGGGCGGCGCTTCAAAGCTAATACTGTGCAGCACATCCTCGCTAGCATCCGGATATCGGAAAGAAACATTTTCAAACCGCACATGGCCGGTAAAGGCCGGCAAGTCGGCAGGATGCGCCGGTTCTGCGATGGAAGAGCTGGTGGTCAGCACCTCCTCAATACGTTCGGTGGCGACATTGGCATGCGGCAGCATAATGGCAGACATGGCAATCATCATAAACGCCATTACCACCTGCATGGTGTAGCTGATAAAAGCCAGCAGCGAGCCCACCTGCATGGTGCCCATATCAATGCCCTTTGCGCCAAACCAGATGATCATCAGCGTAACCAGGTTGAGCACCAACCCCATCGCAGGCATCAGCAGGCTGAACACGCGGTTGATAAAGCGATGGACGCGCATCAGATCAAGGTTGGCCTTGTCAAAGCGCTGCTGCTCGTATTCCTCGCGCGTAAACGCACGGATAACAGGCACGCCGGATAGAATCTCGCGCGACACAAGGTTAAGCCTGTCCAGCAGTTTTTGCATCATCTTAAACTTGGGCACAGCCAGCATGGATGTAACGGCCACCAGCGCAATCATCGATGCCACCGCCACCACCACTATCCAGGCCAGGCCGGAGCGCGTCTGCGCAACGCGTATCACACCGCCAGCACCCAGGATGGGGGCGTACAGCAGCACACGAAGCATCATCATGCCGGCCTGCTGCACTTGCTGCACATCATTGGTGGTACGGGTAATGAGCGAAGCCGTGGAAAAACGGTTGATTTCGGCAGTAGAAAAATGCAGCACCTGGCCAAACAGCTGCCCGCGCAGGCGGCGGCTGATCCGTGCCGAGGTGCGGCTGGAAATAAAGCTGGAGGCCACCAACAACATCCCCATCAGCAGCGTAACCCCCAGCATAGCCAGACCCGCTGTCCACAGGTAGCTGCGCTGGATTTTACCGGTGTCCACCCCTAATTTTTCATATTCAGCGCGCGTATATTGGATGGCGCCCTGCATCAGCAGGGTATCGCCCATCTCCCCCTGGGCCCCCAACATGTCGCGGGCCTTGGCAAGTATGGCTTGTTTATCAACCAATCCAGTGGCCAGCAGCGCTTTCATGGCCAACGTCTGTGCATTGTCGGGCATGTGCTGCAAGCTGTACTGCGCGGCCATGGGCAGCGCCAGCGCGTCATTCAATTGCGTGATGGTCGCATTGTCGTGCGCTATGCGCACATATCTGTCCTCTTCCCATTGATACACCTGCGCCATCAGCTGCTGTTGTTCTTTGTTCAAATAAGCCGATAGCTCGGCATAGCTGCCCTCGCCCAGATACAGCGGCGCGGGATGCTCAATGCCCGATTGCTGAACGCCCACATCGACCAAGCTGCGGGTGTAGCCGGGCAGAGCCAACTCACACATTGCCTGGCCCACCAGCAGGAAACATATCAGAACAACCGCCCGCCATTCGGGCTTCAGATAACGAAACGCTTTCAATAGCTTTCCTCCCCATCCTTCGATATGCGGAATGTGTCATTATAGAAAGCCCCTGTATAGGCTGTCAATGCAGACGTAGTCTTGATATTTGTTTCGTTTTTCATGGTTGCGAAAATTAATTTTAATTATCATGCAACATTTTGGCAATGTATTGCGTCTTATATAATGGGGTGATGAAAGTGACGCATGTGCTATCTGCTACAGCACCGGACAACGGAACCGAAACCACAATTGCTCTGAACACAAACCTGCGCACTGTGCAGGTGGACGGAAAACCCTGTAAGCTCACCACCCAGGAGTACCTGCTGTTTTATGAACTGGCCTGCAATGCTGGCAGCATGCAGACCCGTGAGGATCTGCTGGCCAACGCCTGGGGCTTCCTGTCACCAGGCAAAACGCGCACGGTGGATGTACATATCCAGCGCCTGCGCCGAAAATTGGGCGCATCGCTCATCCAAACCGTGCACGGTCAAGGCTATCGTATGTGCGCACATCCGGTTGCATGCGCTCTATAAAAGTTTAGTCGTTTTCCAGCAGCCGCTGGGTTGCTTCGTATATTGTTTCTAATTCATCCTGGGTTTGATAGAACAGGGTAACCTTGCCCTTGGTGAGGCTGCCATCCACCTGGGTCTTGACGCCCACGGCCTGGCGCAGACGCTCGGCCAGATCCTGCAACTCCGGCGCGGGCCGGGGGGAACGGCGCTGCGGGCGCGGGGCTTGTTGTGCACACAGCTGCTCCAGTTCGCGCACGCTTAAGCCTTCCTTCACAACACGCTGGGCCAGGCGGAGCTGCCGGGCGGGGTCTGCAACCGCCGCCAGCGCGCGGGCATGCCCCTGGCTTAACGCCCCTGCCACCACCATCTGCTGGATGGCTTCGGGCAGTGCCAACAGCCGCAACAGGTTGGCCACCGCCGGGCGCGATTTGCCCAAGCGCTGCGCAACCTGTTCCTGTGTATAGCCAGCAGCTTGCATCAGCGCCTGTACGGCCTGCGCCTCTTCGATGGCGTTTAAGTCCTCGCGCTGCAGGTTTTCCACCAGCGCGGCTTCCATTTGCTCGTTGGCGGTAAACTCCCGCACAATGCAGGGCACGGCTGTTAGACCCGCCAAGCGCGCGGCGCGGAAGCGCCGTTCCCCCGCCACAATGCGGTAGCGGTTGCGGTGCTCCGTCACCAAGATGGGCTGCAACAGCCCTACTTCCTGTATGCTCTGGGCCAGCTCCTGCAAGCTTTGCTCGTCAAACGCCTTGCGGGGCTGGCTTTGATTGATGTCAATGTCCTTGAGCGGGATGTCCCGCACCTGGCTTTCCTGTTCAATGCGGGGCAGCAGGGCATCCAAGCCCCTGCCCAGTGCGTTTTTCTTCATGTTTCCTTTTCCTTATGCGTTGCGCCGTATCAATTCCTTGGCCAACTGCCGGTAGGCTTCGGCCCCCACGCTGCGGGCATCATACTGGTGGATGGGCTGCCCATGGCTGGGCGCCTCGCCTAAGCGCACATTGCGCGGGATAATGGTGGTAAAGATACGGGACTTAAAATATCTTTTTACCTCAGCTGCTACCTGCAGCGACAGGTTGGTGCGGCCGTCAAACATGGTAAGCACCACGCCCTCCAGCTGCAAGCTTTTGTTAAACGAGTGCTGGATGCGCGAGATTGTGTTCATCAGCGCCGTCACGCCCTCCAGCGCATAATACTCGCTTTGGATGGGTACCAGCACGCTGTGGGCCGCCGTCAGCGCGTTGATGGTCAGCAAGCCCAAAGAGGGCGGGCAATCCACCAATACATAGTCATACGCCGCCACATGTCCCGCCAGCGCATCGGCAAAGCGGTACTCGCGGCGAGCCACCTCCACCAGTTCCACATCGGCAGCGGCCAGACGAATATCTGCGGGCAGCAAATGCAACCCCTTGCAGCCGGTTTCCACCACCGCGTTCGGTAACGGCACGCTGCCCAGCATCACTTCATAAGTGGTCATTTTGCCAGCGTGCACGCCCAGCCCGCTGGTGGCGTTGCCCTGCGGATCCAGATCACACAGCAATACACTTTTGCCCTGTTCAGCTAAACACGCCGCCAAATTGACGGCCGTTGTGGTCTTGCCCACGCCGCCTTTCTGGTTGGCTACCGCGATTATTTTGCCCACGTGTGCAAAATCCTCCTTAACCATAGATCAGGGGTTCAACCACTGCCGCCAGCGGAAAGGCGGGTGGCAGGTTTTGATGACCCGGCGCAGGGTGTGCAGCTCCTCCTCCGTTTGTGCATGAGGAAACAGCAAATACAGCGCCTTTAAGCTGGACAGGCTGCTGGTGCGCAGCGAGTACGCGCGGATTGCATCCAGCGTGCGCTGGTCGCGCGGCAAATCCTCCAGCAGCAAATACATCAGTTCATCCGCCATCACAGAAAAATCACTGACCCGCACGCGAATCAGGTCATCCGTGTCCATGCGCAGCACCATGCGCCCCGACGTGGCATTGCGCACCGCCATAAACAGCATACTGTCCACATCCTGCTGCACACGGGACAGATCATCGCGGTTGAAGCCAAAGGCATTTAAGCGCATGGCAGCCTGACGGATAACCTCCGGATGGCAGGCAACAAAGTCCGAGCCCAGCCAGGGCCGCAGCATGTCAGCCGTGCGCTCTGCCGTAACCATCCGTTCCCTCCGCGTCTGTCTTGCATAAGTACGATAGCACATAGGGGACGTTTTTACCAGCGTTTCACTCGTTCATGAATGCACTTGCTGTTGCAAAAGTGCAGAAGCAAACACCTGATATATTCTCTGGCTTGACGCCTTGGGGTGCGTTGCAGTAGCATGCGCAAACAGGGGCAAATCCTGGTAAAATTGAGGAGGGCACATGAAAAAGTGGTCGGGCAGCATGATGCTGCTGTTGGGCGCGATGATTTGGGGCAGTGCGTTTGTGGCGCAAAGCATGGGCATGGCGCATATCGGCCCCTTAACATTCCAGGCGCTGCGCTCGCTGCTGGGCGTGCTGGCGCTGCTGCCGGTCATTTTTGTTCGAAGCCGCCTAAACCCCCAGCATGCACCGACACCCGGCAACGCACGCACGCTAATCAAAGGTGGCATCCTGTGCGGGACGGTGCTGTTTATGGCCGCCACCCTGCAACAGATGGCGCTGGTGCATGTATCCGCAGGCAAGGCCGGTTTTTTAACCACCATATATATTTTGATTGTGCCGCTGCTGGGGTTGCTGCGCGGCAAGCGTGTGCCACCGCCGCTGTGGGGTTGCGTGCTGCTGGCCTTGGTAGGCATGTATTTATTAAGCGTCACCGAGCACTTTACCATCACGGTGCCTGACCTGTACTTGATCGGCTGTTCCGTAATTTTTGCAGTGCACATCCTGTTGGTAGACCATTTTTCGCCGCAGGTGGACGGGGTGAAATTAAGCTGCCTGCAATTTTTGTTTGCGGGCATACTGGCGTTAGCGGGAATGTTTTTGCTTGAACAGCCTGATATTCACAGCATTTTGTCTGCGTGGGCACCGCTATTGTATGTGGGCATTATGTCCAGCGGGGTGGCCTATACGCTGCAAATTGTAGGCCAGCGCAGCACCAGCCCAGCGGTAGCCTCGCTGATTATGAGCCTGGAATCGGTATTCGCACTGCTTTCCGGCATGTTAATCCTGCACCAAATCCCCACAATTCGAGAGATAATAGGCAGCGCGCTGATGTTTTTAGCCATTACGCTGGCACAGCTGGTGCAGCTGCCGCCGGGTACGCTGACGCGCCGCAAAAAGGCGCAGGGCTGACCGCACTATTCTCACATTGTTATGCAAGAAAAGCGCAGCCTCCTGCGTTATATGATTGGAAGCACATCTTCCGGAAATGACTATGAAATGAGGTTTCAAGATGAAAAGACTGTTGAGCACCGTGCTGGCCCTGACGCTGCTGGTGGGATTGGTTCCCCTGGCATCCGCCGCCCCGGTAAAAGACACGCTCAAAATCACCCAGGCCAAGGACTTTACCTTCACCGACATCACCCAGGAAATCGAAGCGTTTTCGCTGGTTAACACCAGCCCGCACGAAGTCAACCTGACCATCGAAATCTACGACCAGGCCGACCGCAAGGTGCTGGAAACCGTCAACCTGGTGCTGCCGGTCAGCCCCGACCCGGTATCCTTTAAGGCCAAGGTGTACAAGGCGCTGGTCAAAAACGGCGACCTCAACACCTACATCTACAAGATTCGCTCGGCCAATGGCTACCGCAAAAACCTGTACATCGCCCAGAAACTGGTAATCACCAAGGAAAACGTCATCACCTACAACCATTACATCAACACCTACTACTATCACAACACCGTCAGCTCCTTTGGGCCGCATTTCCGCGATGTAACGCCGGAGCTTACCGACCTGTGGTACATGTTCACTCCCATCGATCTGACCATCCAGGGCCGACAGACATTTGAGCTAGCCGCCAGCAACATGTATGTGATTGGCGAAGTCTATGTGGATGTGGCCGGTGATATGGTCACCGTCACCTACCACAACTACTATGACGGCAAGGGCGGCAGCACCGAGCCGGTCAGCGAGTTCCTTACATTCTTTAACTCCTATGCCGACGTACAAATCCCTAACGATACCCCTGTCAAAGAATATCAGATGCTGCCCACCAAGTTCGCCTTTGGCCGCCCGTTCAGCATCACCAACGATCTGGGCGGCGATGCCAATGTGCTGATGTTTATCCGAAACGTAGTCAACTACTTCCGTTTCCCCACCGGCACGCGCGAGTTCCGCCGTTTCTATGAAAACAACCCCGATAATAAGGCCCTGCGCGAGCATATGCTGCGCCTGATGGATCCCATCCTGACCGTACTGCCCGAAACGCCGAACAAGTAAACGTACCCATACACATAGGCACCGCACGCGAAACTGCATGCGGTGCCTTTTTATGATGTTTGAGATTATACCTTACGCACTGCCAGCATAGCAGCCTCGCCGTTGATGTCCCAATCCTGGGTGTAGGCATCAGCAGGAGCTTGCTCAAACGACAGTTTCTGCGCCAATACCACGGAAGTGACCAGCGGCAAGTGCTCGTTGAGCGCATCGCGCAGGGTTGCCCCAGCCTGCACCCATACCTGGATGCGGTCGACCACTTCAAAGCCTGCATCCTTGCGCATGGTCTGCAGTTTGCTGATGACCTCGCGCGCAAAGCCTTCGTTGATGAGTTCCGGCGTTAATACGGTATCCAGCGCCACGGTGACGCCGTTTTCCTCCAGCGAGGCCAGGCCGGGCTTCTGGGTGGTCTCCACCAGCACATCGTCCCGGCTGAGCACCACCTGCGTGCCCTCCACGTCAAAGGCGATCGTTTCACCGCGGTCAAACGCGGCCACGGCTGCGGCGCCGTCCATGTCCCTTAAGTGTGCAGACACCTTGCCCAGCAGCTTGCCATAGCGCGGCCCCAACGTCTTGAGCTGCGGCTTGAGCGCATAGCCCACAAAGGCATTGGCATCCTGAGTAAAGACAACCTGCTTCACATTAAGCTCATCGCGCGCCAGCTCGGCATACGGCTCATCAAAGGCAGCCCCGCGCACATACAACGCAGCGGCAGGTTGGCGCACCTTCATGCTGGCCAGGTTGCGGCAGGCGCGGCCCAGCTGCACCACCTTCAATAGCTCGCCCATCTGGCGCTCCATGTCAGCGTCAATGCGCGCTTCGTCCGCCACCGGGAAATCACACAGGTGCACAGATTCCGGCGCGTCCTGATCAACCGAGCGCACGATGTTCTGGTACATGGCTTCGGACATATAGGGGACAAACGGGGCAATCAACTTGGTGATGCTGGTCAGCACATGCGCCAGCGTGGCAAAAGCTGCTTCCTTATCCCCCGCCATGCCCTGCGCCCAGAAGCGGCTGCGGCCACGACGCACGTACCAGTTGCTTAAATCATCTACCAGGCCTTCAATGGCGTTGGCGGATTCGGGGATGCGGTAATGGGACAGGCCCTCATCCACTTCCTTGATGACGCTGTTCAGGCGGCTTAGTATCCACTTGTCCATCAGCGTCAGCTGCACGCTGTCCAGCGGATGGTTGGCGGGCACAAAGCCATCGATATCCGCATACAGGATATAGAACGCATAGGTGTTCCACAGCGTGCTCATGAACTTGCGCTGGCCCTCGCTGACGGCCTCGTCATAGAACCGGCTGGGCAGCCAGGGCGCACCGGCGGTGTAGAAATACCAACGCACGGCGTCGGCACCCTGCTTGTTGAGCACGCTCCACGGGTCTACCACGTTGCCCAGGTGCTTGGACATCTTGCGGCCATCCTTGTCCTGCACGTGGCCTAACACCAGGCAGTTTTTGTAGCTGGACTGACGGAACACCAAAGTAGAGATCGCCAGCAGCGAATAGAACCACCCGCGCGTCTGGTCTACAGCCTCGCTGATGAAATCCGCAGGGAAGGTGGCGTCAAAGCTCTCTTTGTTTTCAAAGGGATAGTGCCACTGCGCAAACGGCATCGCGCCGGAGTCATACCAGCAGTCGATGACCTCGGGCGTGCGGTGCATGTCCTTGCCACACTCCGGGCAGCGGATAACCACACGGTCAATCCACGGGCGGTGCAGCTCGGGCAAATCCAGCGGCTGGGTGGCCATGTCGGCCAGCTCCTGGCGGCTGCCGATGACGTGCATGTGGCCATCCTCGCAGAGCCACACCGGCAGCGGCGTGCCCCAGTATCGTTCACGCGACAGCGCCCAGTCGATCACGTTTTCGACAAAGTTGCCCATGCGGCCTTCTTTGACGTTTTCAGGGTACCAGTTGATGGAGCGGTTGTTTTGGACCAACTCGTCCTTTACCGCTGTCATGCGGATGAACCACCCGCCGCGCGCATAGTACATCAGCGGCGTGTCGCACCGCCAGCAGTGCGGATAGTTGTGCAAAAACTCCGCCTTGCGCAGCAGCAGGCCGCGCTCGTGCAGGTCGGTTAAAATAGGCGCATCGGCATCCTTAACAAACACACCCGCCCAGGGCGTGCCCGCTACAAACTGACCCTGCGTATCCACCAGCTGCACAAAGGGCAGGCCGTGCTCGCGCCCGATGCGGGCGTCGTCCTCACCAAAGGCCGGGGCAATGTGCACAATGCCGGTGCCGTCCGTCAGCGTGACATACGGGTCGCTGACCACATACCAGGCCTTTTCCTTGGGATGGGCGTGGTTGTACAGCGGTTCATATTCCATGCCCACCAGCTCGCTGCCCTTTACTTCCCTGACGATCTGCAATTCAGCCACGTCCTCGGGCGGCAGCACGCTGTCCAGCAGCGCCTTGGCCATCACGCAGGTATCCCCGCGCAGCGTGAACCACACATAGTCCTCCTTGGCGTTGACGCACAGCGCCACGTTGGAGGGCAGCGTCCACGGCGTGGTCGTCCAGGCCAGGATATAGGTATTGTCCTGATCGCTTACCTTGAAGCGCACATAGGCCGACTCATCGCTGACTTCTTTATATCCCTGCGCAACCTCGTGTGAGGACAGCGCGGTGCCGCAGCGCGGGCAGTAAGGCACCACCTTGTGGCCCTTGTACAGCAGGTTGCGCTCGGCGATCTGCTTCAGGCTCCACCATACGCTTTCGATGTACTCATCGTGGTAGGTGACATAGGGGTTCTCCATGTCCAGCCAGTAGGCCACGCGCTCGGACATGTCCTGCCATTCCTTCAGGTATTTCCACACGCTTTTTTTGCACTGCTGGATAAACGGCTCGATGCCATAGGCTTCAATAGCCGGCTTGCCGTCCAAGCCCAGCTGCTTTTCGACCTCCAGCTCCACCGGCAGGCCGTGCGTATCCCAGCCTGCGATGCGCAGTACATTTTTGCCCTTCATGGTGTGATAGCGCGGGATCAAATCCTTCATCGCGCGCGTGATGATGTGGCCGATGTGCGGCTTGCCGTTGGCAGTGGGCGGCCCGTCATAGAACGTAAACCGCTCGCACCCATCGCGGTGGCGGAAGCTTTTTTCCATGATGCCGTGCTCTTTCCAGAACGCGGCAACCTGCTTCTCCCGCCCTAAGAAATCCATATCGGTGGTTACTTTTTGATACATATGCCCTCCATACTAAAAAACCGTCCCCTGTTACAGGGACGGAAGAAAAATCCGCGGTACCACCCGGTTTGGCAGGATATCCTGCCCGCTTCAACCCGATAACGGCGGGCAACCGCAAGGCATTACCCTTGATGCTCCGGGGTGATCCGGCATGGGCGGTTTCCTGCCGGGCTTGCACCCTCCCCGGCTCGCTTCCGGCGACCTATCCCTGCCCGTCCCCTTCAACGCGCAATCATTATATCAAATGCGGCGGGGATGTAAAGCGCTTAGCCAAACAGCGACAGCAGCACACCGGCCGCGACTGCCGAGCCGATTACGCCGGCCACGTTGGGCCCCATGGCGTACATCAGCAGGTAGTTGCCGGGGTTGGCTTTCTGGCCTTCAATCTGCGATACGCGCGCGGCCATGGGCACGGCGGATACACCGGCCGAGCCGATCAGCGGGTTGATCTTGCCGCCGGACAGCCAGCACATCAGCCGGCCCAGCAGCAAGCCGCCCACGGTGCTGAACATAAACGCAGTCAGGCCCAGGAAAACGATGGACAGCGTTTTGATATCCAAAAACGTTTCGGCCTTGGCGGTGGCACCTACGGTGACACCCAGGAAAATAGTAACAATGTTGATCAGTTCGTTTTGCGCGGTCTTGGACAAACGGTCGGCCACGCCGGACTCCTTAAACAGGTTGCCCAGCATCAGCATACCAATCAGCGGCGCTACCGAGGGCAGCAGCAGCACGCAGAACACCGTAACGATGATCGGGAAGCAGATTTTTTCCAGCTTGGACACTTCGCGCATCTGCTCCATCTTGATTTCCCGCTGTTTTTGCGTGGTCAACAGGCGCATAATCGGCGGCTGAATCATGGGAATCAACGCCATGTAGGAATAGGCCGCGATGGCAATGGCGGGCAGAATATGCGGGGCCAGCTTGGCGGTCAGATAGATGGCGGTGGGGCCGTCCGCGCCACCCACAATGCCGATGGATGCCGCTTCCTTGGGGGTAAAACCAAGCAGCAGCGCAACCAAAAAGGCAATGGCGATGCCCAGCTGTGCACCGGCGCCCATGAACAAGCTGCTCGGGCGCGCAATCAACGGCCCAAAGTCCGTCATGGCGCCAATGCCTAGGAAAATCAGCGAGGGATAGATGCCCAACTTAACGCCCTGATACAGGTAGTACAGCAGGCCGCCTTCATCCATCAATCCGGTGACGGGCAGGTTGGCCAGCAGCATGCCAAAGGCAATGGGCAACAGCAGCAGCGGCTCAAACTTTTTGCCGATGGCCAGATAGATCAGCACAAAGGATATCCCGATCATCAGTATATGCTGCCAGGTCAGCGCTGCAAACCCGGAATCTGCCAGAATGGTTTTTAATGCATCTCCAAACATGTTCTTACCCTTTCACGGCGTTCATCGCGCCATTTTTATTTTTCGCATTCCGCAGGAACAGATAGGCCGCAATGGCCACGGCGGACAGTACATACGGTGACAGCGTATGGGTCACATAGATGGCGGTAGGGCCGTCCGCGCCCCCAATGATGCCGATAGATGAAGCTTGCGGGGGAGTGAAGGCAGACAACAGCACATCCCGTACGGTCTTTAATATGTTTCCAAGCATGTTCCTTCCCCGCTCATAGCCTCCGTCAGGCCCTCTTTTACTTCTTTGTTAACCGCATGATCGCAGCCGAAGCCAGCTTGATTAGTGCAAAAACGGCCGTCAGCATCGCAAACACCAACGCGATTATAAACAGCGCAACCTTGATACCCTCTCCAAACGGCATAATCCTTTCCCCTTTCTGCCAGGCGTGCATCCATAGCCGCAAGCCTTGTATTTTCTATGGTCGTTGACAGCAAATCTCGTCAACGCATGGCATTATATCAACAACCGATATAAGAATCCAGTGTTGCGACAATATTTTCTACAACCCTTATAACACACTCAAAAAAGCTTAGTCATTTACCGCTTTCCCCGCAACTTTTGCTTAAAAGCAAAAAGGTTAGCAATAACCGCATAATAACTATTTCAAAGAAGTAAGAATTGCGGCCTTGCTGATAATTCCAGCAAACTTTCTTTCCTCATTAAGCACAGCAATTGGAAAGCGTGATTGTGATGCAATCGGTATCAACTCTGATATCTGTGTATCCTGAGTAGTGGTTGGAACATCCCTGGCCAAGGCTTCTTCAAAGGACAATTTGCCAGCACGCACCTGGAACGCCTCATCAAGTGGCAGTACTCCCACAAAGTTCATTCTATTGTCAACCACATATGCACTGGACACGTTATTGGAGCGCATTAATGTCAGTGCAGTATTAGCTCCATCCTCTAAAATCTAACCAGGCGGGAGGGAATCTGCATAAAGTTCTTAACTCGGTATACTTGTGCTTTGTCTTGCGCTGTTAATGAACTCGCTGACATATTCGTTAGCCGGATTAGTGGTCATCTTCTCAGGGGTATTGGTTTGCACAATTTGCCCATCTCGCATGATGGAAACCATATTTCCTAATTTAAACGCTTCATTAATGTCATGTGTAATAAAAATAACGGTTTTATTTAGTTTGTCCTGAATGGATAATAGCTCAAATTGCATATCCTGCCGCACTAATGGATCTAGCGCAGAAAACGGTTCATCCATCAGAAGGATATCCGGATCATTCGCCAAGGCGCACGCAATACCAACTCGCTGACGCATGCCGCCGCTCAGGTCACGGATGTTCTTTTTTCTCCCAACCTTTAAGGTTGACCATCTCCAGCATTTCCATCGCCTTGTCAATCCTGATGTTTTTCTTAATGCCACGCACCTCCAGCCCATATGCAACATTATCCAACACGTTCCGATGTGAGAGTAGACCAAAGCTCTGGAAAACCATCGAAACATTCTTGCGTCTATAATCGCGTAATTGGCGATGACTGAACGCCTGAATGTCCTTGCCTTCAAAAAGAATTTCCCCTTTGGTTGGCGTCAAAAGCAAGTTTAGACAGCGCACAACAGTGGATTTTCCTGAACCAGACAGTCCGATGAGCGTATGAATTTTTCCACGCTCTACATCAAAGGAAATATTATCAACTGCAACGGTGACACCTGTCTCTCTCAGAATTTCTTCTTTGCTTTTTTTGTCCTTTCTCATTTGAATTGCTTGTTGTTTTTTCCAACCAAACATCATCGTAAGATTGCGAACACTTAAAATCAAATCTTTTGTTTCGGTTGTTGTTCTTATATTTGCTTCTATCATATTATACTTTCTCCTTGACAATGCCCTGCGTAAGGCGATCAATAAGCACAGCCATAATTACAATTGCGATACCTGCCGCAAACCCTCTGCCACTTTCAAGGCGATTGATACCCGTAAGCACCTCTGTTAAGCCCTCTTGCACCAATCATTTGAGCTCGTTACAACCATGGCAATTGCCATCATTATTGTTTGATTGATACCAGCCATAATGGTTGGCATCGCTTGAGGAATAAGCACTTTTATCAATAACTGCCATCGCGTAGAGCCAAATGCTGGACGCTTCAACAACCTCCCGATCTACTACGAATACCTAGGTTTGTCATTCTTGCAATGGGCGGCATCGAATATACTGACTGTCGCAATTACTGCAGTACATTTCTTAAGCAGCATGACCGCCAGTATCAAATATACAAACTCGGCATTGTCTGCATGGTGTCAAGAATCGGGCGAATAAACTTACCCGCTCTTGCACTAAAAGAAATTAAAATGCCCAGCAGGAACCCAAAATCAATGAAATAAATACGGATGTAATGATAATGGCCAGCGTAGTATACATCATGTTCCACAACCCAATCAGTCCGATAAAAAAGAGCATGGCCGCGTACATAAGTGCACGTAACGGGTTCCGAGTAATCTTCCATATGCCCACAAACACGGCAACTATCATCAGCCACCATGGGACAAAGTTAATCATTGCTTGCACCCATAACAATATCTAAAAAAGGAAGAAACTCCATCAAACACAGCGCCCCAATTGTGCATCATATATTCAATAGCCTGATCAATCGGCTTTTTTATGTCTAGATAAATTCCATCAGGAAATTCTGTTAACCATTGATTCACAACAACTCACCTCATAATAGAAATATACTGTAGAAAAGAAAACGTGACAGCCAGCCATCTGTGACTGCCACATTTATTATTGTGCTTAATTAATTATTAAGGCTGCGTTTATATCTTAAAGCCCTTCACGAACCAAGGCTGCTTTCTCTTCAGGCAACCACTGATCAATAAGATTATCATGTGTCTTCAGAAACCACACCGCTGCATCACGATAAGACGCATCGTTTTCGCTGATATATGCCAGCGCTTCAGAGGTCAGTTGGCTGGATGTTTGGTATTTGCTAAGAAACTCCGAGTATTCTGGATGTTGCTCATAAAACAAAGGATTTGCAACTACCGTTAAACGGATAGACGGGCATTCGCACTGACAACAAGTAAAGTTCTGGGTCATACGGAGCATCTTGAAGCAAGACAAGATCATACTTGCCTGTTATCCAAGCAGGTTCCCAATAGTACGCTACAATTGGTTCGCCCTTTTCATATGCGCCTACAATTGCTGCTGCCAGCGCAGGGTCGGAGCCGGGATCAATGTAATTATACATTTCATCCAATCCATAAAACTCAACTTTATTACGCATAACCTCGTCAATCTGCCAGCCAGATATCGCTCCATAAATGCGCCCCTTGCCCGGTTCTTCTGGATCAACAAACAAATCATGATAGCGTTTCAAATCTTCGACAGTTTTTAAGTCCGGAGCCATCGGTTCAATCCCTCTTTCAGTATCCCCTTCTATAACATAACGAGGAACATACAGCCCCTGGGTATTATCATCATAATTGACACCAAGTTCAATCAATCGACCCGTTTTTATATCATTCTGATAGGGCGCAATGCTATCCGTCCACGTTTCCATGTATACATGAATATCACCTTTAATAAGCGCGTTGTATGTAATAGCTGTAGAGCCTGAGATTTCGTCCGTTGTGTAACCATACGCTTTTTCAGCGATTAGCATTGCGACAGCATTATGAAACTTCATGCTATCCCATCCTGCATCACCAAAGATAATTGTTGATGAAGCAGCGCCTGCGGGAACTAAAAAAGCAAAAACTATGAAAGTAAGGCTGGTAAGTAAAATTGCAAATAGTCGTTTTTGTTTCAAGTCTGTTTCCTCTTTTCTAACCCATTTTATTGATTTTACCTCGCAGCAAAACCGATTAAAAGCCGCACTCATTAATTTCAAATCAATCACACTGGCGCCTTGCATAACTGTGGCTCTAGGAGTGCAAAGGTTCTATTTCCAGAACCAATAGAATCATACCATCATGTGTCTTTTATGTCAAAAACCTTGAACAAATCAGGTAATATGATATCTTTTCCTGTTGTTTCTCATCAAAGCAAAAACAAATTCATTTTTGACTTTACATAAGCTATCGTTGTTTGCAGCAAATTAAATTTATGTATCACACAGAATGTTCCCGCCCCAATTATAAACGCAATTGACAAATGCGCAGCACATTTTTATGATGAAGCCGCATTTTACAGCAAGGAGGCCGTATGAACATCTATCTCGACCTGTTTTTGACCTTTGCGCGGGTGGGCGGGCTGACCTTTGGCGGCGGGTATGCCATGCTGCCCATCCTGCAGCGTGAGGTGGTGGAAAAACGCAAATGGGTGTCACAGGAAGATGTCATGGATTATTACGCCATCAGCCAGTGCCTGCCCGGCATCATTGCGGTGAACACCTCGCTGTTTATCGGCAACAAGATCAAGGGCACCTTGGGCAGCATCGCCGCTGTGCTGGGGGTCGTGTTCCCGTCGCTGGTCATCATCATGGTGCTGGCCGCGTTTTTGAGCAATTTTGCCGAGGTGGAATTGGTGCGGCACGCGTTTGCGGGCATTCACGTATGCGTGTTTGTGCTGATTGCCAACTCCGTCTGGAAGTTGCGCAAGGGCGCCATTGTGGATCCCATTACGCTGGCGTTGTTTGTGCTGGTGTTTGTGCTGTCAGCCTTTACCGACTTTTCCCCCATTTTGATGGTGGTGGCCTCGGCCTTGATTGGCGTGGCGCTGTGCGGCAAAGCACAGCCGTTTGGAGGGGATAAACCATGATGTACTGGCAGCTGTTTTATGAGTTCTTCCTGATTGGCCTGTTCGCCATTGGCGGCGGCATGGCCACACTGCCTTTCCTGCGCGATCTGGGCGCGCGCACGCAGTGGTTTACGGCGGAGCAATTGATTGACATGGTTGCGGTGTCGGAATCCACCCCCGGCCCCATCGGCATCAACATGGCCACCTATGTAGGCTATACCACGGGGGGCATTCCCGGCTCCATACTGGCCACGCTGGCAATGGTGCTGCCCTCGCTGCTCATCGTCACGCTGATTGCCAAGGTGCTGGAAACCTACCGTGAAAGTCGGCTGGTGCAGTCGGTATTCTATGGCATCCGCCCGGCCTCAGTGGGGTTGATTACGGCGGCAGCGCTGTCCATCTTTGTGATTGCCATTCTTCAAATCGATGTGTTCAACGCCACGCAGCAGGTCATTGACTTAATCCGCCCCAAGCGCATTTTGCTGGCTGTGGCATTGTTTTTTGCCATCCGCAAATGGAAGCCGCACCCGGTAACAACCATCGCTATTTCCGCCGTTATTGGCGCAGTGTTCCGTTTTGCCGATCCATGATGCACGAAATGGGAGCGTCCATCCGTTAGATGGGTGTACATGGCATCTATCCACAAGGAGGCAATCCATTATGATGAAACGTTCATTCAATGCCCTGATATGGCTGATGGTGTTCAGCCTGTTGATCCCCCTGGCGCTGGCGGAAAGCACGGCCACCCCTGCGCCTGAAAGCACCACGCCGCTGCCCGTCCCGTCCATTGCCACGCTGGCCCCGCAGGAGGGCGACCTGACCGAGGCTGAAGCACTGCCCATTGCACGCGAATTGCTTGAAACGCTGGGCATTGACGCCCGGCTGCTGGAAAACGCCGCTTTTGCCGTGCGCGCAGGCTTTGGCCAGGAGGCGGCGCGCGTTGCGGTGGTGACCCTTACTTCCTCCGTATCGGCCAGCATTTTTACCGTAACGATGGACGCACAAAGCGGCGTGGTGCTGTCCGCCAATGAGTTTGACGCCAACTGCCTGACCACATTGTTGTATGAAAACAACACATCCTGGGTGCCGCAGCCTATGGCCGAAGAACAGCCCGAGGAGGAGTTCCCCTACCCGGCGTTCCTGAATAACCCGGACGGCGCGGCGGTCAACCTGACGCAGATGCCCACGGACTATCACATCCCGATGGGCGTATACATGAACGGCACGCCGGCCATCGTAACGGGCATCCAAACACTGGACAGCAACAACCTGATGGATATGCAGGGCGGTGCGCAGGCCACCTGGGCACTGGTGACCATTGGCCTGCAGGGCAATTTCTCCGGCATTGCAGGCTTTGTGCCCGCCCACATGATCAGCCGTGATCTGGCCACCACGGCGCTGGACAGCCTGCCGCGCGCGGAGCTGACCACGAAAAACCCCACCCAGCACCTGAGCCTGTACAAAGCCGGCAACAAAAGCTCGGACATATTGGGCGTCTACCGGGACGGCACCGGCGTGCAGGTAATGGGGCGGCTGCGGGATTGGTACCATGTGCGTCTGGGCAGCCTGACGGGCTTTGTGGAAGTTAACAGCCTGCGTTTTGATGAAAACACCCAGGCCACAATGGCCGCCGCACTGCCCGAAACCTTTGACAGCGTGCAGCCCGGCGTGGAGGAACGCTATCAGAAATATATGACTGCCGTGGATGAGCTGTGGTTCAAGTTTGGCGACAGCAACGACTGGCCGCTGAGCATCAAGGCGCTGTACAGCCAGCTGTCCCTGGACTGGGGCTTTGCAGATGGCGCTATTAACCTGATGCCCAGTGAAAAGGATCTGACTCAAATCGAGGCCGAAGCACTGGCGCAAGCTGCCATCGAAAAGGAATACGGCATGACCGTGCGCGACTACGCCAAGGTCAGCGTGCGCTTTGCAGCACCGGCTGATAATTTGGACAAGCCGGAGTGGACGTTCCGCTTCCAAAGCATAGCGTCCGAAATGCCGGACTGCGCCGTGACACTGGACCGCGCGGGCAAGGTGCTATCCTTCTGGCAGGACAATAGCGCTGCAAAGCCCGGCGCATACGACCCGCTTTCCGACCTGTATTTGTATCAGTTCGGCGGCCAAGAGGCAGAGGAAACCCCGGCTGATTTGGCGCGCCCCAGGGCCGAGGAAATTGCCATGCGCGTGTATGCGGAACAGACCGGTGAAAACCTGGACACTGTGATGACTACCGGCGTGCTGATGGCAAACGACACCATCCGCTGGTGGTATGTAACCATGACGCAGCCCGAAAGCACCAGCGCCATTAGCTTTGACGTGGTGGTGCTGTCGCCCGAAGGAACGGTGGCCGCGTATACCGCTCGGGAACAGTATTTGGCAGAGGCTCCACTTCCGCTGGAGCTGCAGGAGCTGGAGGCGCTGGAGCGCGAAAAGGGGCCCTTATATACCTGGTCTTTAGAGGATAAGCAGCAATATGCCCCGGATTTCTGGGGCCTGCCCGGCGAGGAAGACATCACCCAGGACGAGGCGCTGGCCATCGCCACGAAATGCCTGGTGGATCAATTTGGCATCAAAGAAGAAGAGCTGCCCCAATGGCAGCCCTATTACAGGTTTGATATCAGCGGAAATCCACAGTGGATTGTGGAATTCTTTACCGAGGAAATCATCAACTCCGACACGTTGACGGGCTACACTATCGTCATGGACGCCAAATCCGGCGAGATTCTGGAGGCTTGGTCGCCCGAACAGCAAAACGGCTAAAGGAACATCACGCCAGGTTTAATTTCCAGGAACTGAAGAAACGCAACGCGGCATCAGCAATCAGCTGGTGCCCTTTTTCGTTGGGGTGCATGCCGTCCGGGCTGTACAGCGAGGGCATGTCCCGCTGGGCCAGAAAAGCATCGCGCAGATCAAACAGCGTGGTGCTAAGCGTTCGCGCCACCCGATGCACGGCCAGCGCATACCGCTCCTGCCAGCGATATACGTTATCAATATCACCAAGGAATTCTAAGATATTGGCTTTGTTAAGGCCGGTGGATATCCATTCAAAAAAGCGAGGCGCATGCAACGGCGGCGGCGTCACCAACAGCGGGCGCAATCCGCGTTCGCGCACAGCGCTCACAAAATCGGACAACGTTTTTTCAAACTGCGACAGCTCCACCTTGGGTGAATAGATGCCCTCAGGATTGTTGGCAATATCGGCCCAGGGCATGTTGCAATCATTGCCGCCGTATTCAATGGCCACCACCGATGCAGAAATATCCGAAGTTGCTTCAAAATCCGCCAGCCCCTCCTCCGCAGTGGCGCCAAAGCGCGCACGATTTTCGATATCTATACTGCCTTCCCGCTCTAAAATACGGCCAAAGTAGTCGCGCAGCACCGCGTACCTGCCCCGGGATATGTCAAAGGCAACCCCTCGGCCAATCGAATCTCCCCACAGTGCAACCTTTAACATGCTGTTTCCCTCCCCTGCGTTCGGATAAACTAATTATAACATACCCAAAGTATACATATGCATTAAAAAGTCGGCGATTGCATCGCCGACAAGTAAAAAACATATGATATCCATGTAAAGCGTTAGTTCGCTTTCATGTTTTGGGTTTTATTGAAAAAGCTCCTTAACCTTGTCCAGGAAGCCCTTCTGGCTTTCGTATTCCTTGCCTGTCATGCTGGCATCCAGCTGACGCAGCAAATCCTTTTGCTTGTCATTCAGGCGTTTGGGTACGTCCACGCGCACGCGCAGCATCAGGTCGCCGCGCAGGCTGGAATGCAGCCGCGGAATGCCCTCGCCCTTGATGCGGAACACGGTGTCGGTCTGCGTGCCCTCCGGGATTTTATACTTGACCGATCCCTTGAGCGTGGGCACATCAATTTCAGCGCCCAGCGCCGCCTGCGTAAAGGAAATGGGCATGTCCAGATGCAGCGTAGTCCCCTCACGCCTGAACAATTTGTGCGGACGCACGGTGACGACAATCTGCAAATCCCCATTGGGGCCGCCGTTGATGCCTGGCTCGCCCTGGCCGTTCATTACGATGACCTGGTTGCTGTCGATGCCTGCCGGTATGTTAACGGTGGCGGTGCGCTTCCTGCGCACATGGCCAGAGCCTGAGCATGTGCCGCAGGGATCCTTGATGACCTTGCCGGAACCGCCGCAGGTAGAGCATGTGCGCACGCTGACCATAAAGCCGCCGGACACGCGCATCTGGCCCGAACCTTTACAGGTGGGGCAAGTTTCGGGCTGGGTGCCGGCCTTGGCCCCGCTACCCTGGCAGGTGTCGCAATTTTCGTTGCGCATAAAATCAAAGGACTTTTTGACGCCAAAGGCTGCTTCCTCAAACGTGATTTGCAGCCCGTAGCGCAGGTCATTGCCCTGCATAGGGGCGTTGCGGCGCGCTGCGCCGCCCATGCCGCCGCCAAACAATTGGTCAAAGATGCTTTCAAAGCCGCCAAAGCCCGAAGCATCAAACCCGCCAAAGCCGCCGAACCCGCCGCCCATGGGGCCATCCATGCCGAACTGGTCGTACTGGGCACGCTTTTCAGGGTCGGACAATACGGCATTGGCCTCGTTCAATTCCTTGAAACGCGCCTCCGCCTCTTTATCGTTAGGGTGCAGGTCGGGGTGGCTTTCCTTGGCCAGCTTGCGATAGGCGGCCTTGATTTCATCCATGCTCGCCTTGCGGTCGACGCCCAGCACCTCGTAATAATCTCTCTTCTTCGTTGTCATCTGTTCCTCACCATGGCGAAGGACTAAGCGTGTACACGCTTAGTCGCTTCGCTGTAATGCTCTATGTTATGTGCGATCAATGTACTTCGCCGTCCGCATCCACAGAGCCGTCCGGGTTCTGCTGCGGGGGCATGTCCTGGGGAGCCGCTCCAGCGGCATCCTGGCTCTGGTAGATCTTGCCAAAGATGGCATATACCTTCTGCGTCATGGCATCCATGGCGGTCTGGATCTCGGCGGCGTTGTTGCCTTCGCGAACCTTCTTAAAGGCTTCCAGCTCCTGCTCCACAGTGGCCTTGTCCTCATCGGACAGCTTGTCGCCGTTTTCCTTCAGCTGCTTTTCGATGTCATAGCTCAGGCTGTCGGCGCGGTTCAAGGTTTCTACCTCTTCCTTGCGCTTCTTGTCCTGCTCAGCATACTGCTCGGCTTCCTTTACACGTGCCTGGATTTCTTCCTCAGACAGGTTGGTGGAGGCCGTGATGGTGATGTTCTGCGTGTTGCCGGTGCCCAGATCCTTGGCGGATACGCTGACAATACCGTTCTTATCGATGGCAAATTTTACCTCGATCTGCGGCACGCCGCGCGGGGCGGCCGGGATGCCCGTCAGCTGGAAGCGGCCCAGCGTCTTGTTATCGTACGCCATGGGGCGCTCGCCCTGTAGCACGTGAATTTCCACGGTAGTCTGGCCGTCAGCCGCGGTGGAGAACACCTGCGATTTTTCAGTGGGGATGGTGGTGTTGCGCTCGATCAGGCGGGTAAAGATGTGACCCTCAGTCTCCAGGCCCAGGCTAAGCGGCGTGACATCCAGCAACAGCACGTCCTTGACATCGCCGCCCAATACGCCAGCCTGAATGGCGGCGCCGATGGCGACACACTCGTCCGGGTTGATGCCCTTGAAAGGCTCCTTGCCGGTGATGTTCTTGACAGCTTCCTGCACAGCGGGCACGCGGGTGGAGCCACCCACCAGGATAACCTTGTCAATCTGCTGCGCGGTCAGGCCGGCATCGCGCAATGCGGTCTGCATGGGGCCGATGGTGCGCTCGACCAGATCGGCGGTCAGCTCGTTGAACTTGGCGCGGGTAAGCGTCACGTCCAGGTGCTTGGGGCCGTTGGCATCCGCCGTAATAAACGGCAGGTTGATGTTGGCGCTCATCACGCCGGACAGCTCAATCTTGGCCTTTTCGGCGGCTTCCTTAAGCCGCTGACCCGCCATCTTGTCCTTGCGCAGGTCAATGCCGTTTTCCCGCTGGAAAATATCGGCCACATAGTCGATAATCCTGTCATCAAAGTCATCGCCGCCCAGCTTGGTATCGCCGTTGGTGGCCAGCACTTCAAACACGCCATCGCCAATTTCCAGGATGGATACGTCAAACGTACCGCCGCCCAGGTCATAGACCAGGATTTTATGTGCGGCGTCCTTGTCCAGGCCATAGGCCAGCGAGGCCGCAGTGGGCTCGTTGATGATGCGCTCTACTTCCAGGCCTGCAATACGGCCGGCGTCCTTGGTGGCCTGCCGCTGGCTGTCCGAGAAATAAGCAGGCACTGTGATAACCGCCTGGGTAACGGTTGTACCCAGATAGGCTTCTGCGTCGGCCTTCAGTTTTTGCAGGATCATAGCGCTGATGTCCTGCGGAGTATATTCCTTGCCGTCAATGTGGATCTTATGGTTGCTGCCCATTTCCCGCTTGATGGATGCGATCGTGCGGTCCGGGTTGGTGATGGCCTGCCGTTTGGCAATCTGGCCCACCAGGCGCTCGCCATCCTTGGTAAAGGCTACCACCGACGGGGTGGTACGTCCACCTTCGCTGTTGGGGATGACCACCGGCTCGCCGCCTTCGATGACGGATACGCAACTGTTGGTGGTGCCCAGGTCAATTCCGATCATTTTACTCATGGTAATAATTCCTCCGTTATATATCTTAGATTAGTTGATAAAGTTGGGTGGGGCTATATTTACGGTACCACGCGCACCATGGCATGTCGCAGTACATTGTCCCCCATTTTGTATCCTTTCAGCAGCACTTCAGCCACGGTTCCGGGTTCGCCTTCCTCAGCAGCAGCTTGCGCTACGGCATCTTCCAGCGTTGGGTCAAAGGGCTCACCGATACGGTTGATGGCAGTCACACCGCGCTTCTCCAGCGCTTCGTTTAGCTGCCGCAGCACCAGGCTTACGCCGTCTGTCAGGGTTGCGTCGTTGGTTTGGGCGGCAAGCGCACGCTCCAGGTTGTCGCACACCGGCAGGATGGTTTTGATGAAGGCAGCCGCGCCATCTTCAAACGCTTCGGCCCGTGCGCTTTGATTGCGGCGACGGTAGTTGTCAAAATCCGCTTGCACGCGCTGCGCCATGGCCAAATATTCATCGCGCTGGGCTTCGGCCTGTATGCACTGGCTTTGCCAGTCAACAGCCGTTTCCTCCACTTCACCCTGTACCTCGGGCGTTTCCTGTGGGGTGTCGATTGCGGGCTCCTGCGCCACTGGGTCGGTCTTCTTTTGCTTCATGAAATCCTCCGGTCTATCGTCGCTATGTTTCCTCGCTTTACAGCGCGGACAGCAAGTTGGTGAGTGCATCGCCCACAGCGGTAAGCGTGGACATAATTCGGTCATAAGGCATGCGCGTGGGGCCAATGACCCCCAACGTGCCCACGCTGCCGCCTGCGGCCTGATAGGGGGCCAGCACAAGGCTGCAGCAAGCCATTTCAGGGATGCCGTTCTCCGGGCCAATGCGCACGTCAAACGTGCCGCCGGTACTGGTCTTCATGAGGTCCACCAGCCGTTCCTTGGCTTCCAGCAAGGTGAGCACCGAACGGGCGGTGTCCACATCGGCATACTCCGGATAGTACAGGATGTTGTGGCTGCCGTGCACCTGCACGTTGTCCGTAGCGTTCTGCTTTTCGATTTGCTCGGCCAGCTCCATGATGCCCCTTAGCACCCTGGGATCGGCCTCGGCATGCAGCACGTACTGGTGCAGCATTTCCTGCACCTCGCCCAGCGTGCGGTTGCGGAAGCGCTCGGTCAGCATGCGGCTGATGGCGTACAGCGCATCGCTGTCCAAGCTTTCAGCCACGTTGACCATGGAATCACGCACCATGCCGCCGTCCGTCACGATGACCACCAGCGCAGCAGAGCGCGAGATGGGCAGCATGTGCAGGCTGCGGATGCGCAGTTCCAACTGCCGCGGCATCATCACCACCGACGCATAGCGCGTCAGCTCAGACAATACCTGGGCGGTGCTGGCGACAACATCCTCCAGCTGCTTTACATTGGCTTCAAAGTAGTTGCGGGCATGTTCGGCCACCAAAGGATCGACATGGCCGCTTTCCAGCAGCTGGTCTACATACAGGCGATACGCGCGCGCATTGGGCACGCGGCCGGCAGAGATGTGCGGCTGCTCCAGATAGCCCATTTCCTCCAGGTCACTCATCTCATTGCGGATGGTGGCGCTGGACAGCCCCATATCATACTTGCGCGAAATGGTGCGGGAGCCTACGGGCGCTGCAGTGAGGATGTGGTCATCGATGATGGCGCGCAAAATACGCTTCTTGCGCTCATCCATTTTCAGTGCCAGCGTCCTCACCTCCCTGCCATAATCAGCCTCGTTTTTCTGTGTTGTTAGCACTCGGTCGTCGTGAGTGCTAATGCACGATATCAAGATACCATGCCTCTGCCTCCTTGTCAACACTTTGACTGAAATTTCCGGGGTTTTCTTTCGCAAGGGCTTGACGGGCACGTTGTGGCATGATACTCTCTATAAGGCTTGAAAAAGCCTGTGCCAAAGACAGCAGGTACGCAATGCGTGTAAAGGAGCAATCCGCCCGCCGAGGTATGAGAAGCATGACAGTTGTTATGCCCTTGTGCCGTTTGCACAGGGGCATTTTCAATGAACAGCCCGAAAGAAGGTGGAACAAACAATTGAGCAAGAACTTCGAGCTGAAACAGGAGAAAGTAGCGTTAATGACCGAAAAGGTTAAGAACGCGAAAGCTATGTTGGTTGTAAGCTACAAGGGCATCACGGTGGAAGAAATTACCGCGCTGCGCGCCAAGTGCCGTGAAAACGGTGTGGAATATGTAGTTTACAAAAACAACCTGATGTTGCGTGCATTGGACAACTTGGGTGTACACGACTTGGATCACCTGCTGGTCGGCCCCTGCGCCTACGCATTTAGCGATAGCGATGCCGTGGCCCCCGCCAAGGTGCTTTCTGAGCATATCGCCCAAGCCAAGAACGACAAGATCATCATCAAGGCCGGCCTGGTCGAAGGCACCTACATGGATGCCCAAGCCGTTGATGCGCTGGCCAAGCTGCCCAGCCGCGATGTGCTGGTCTCCAAGATCATGGGCAGCCTGAACGCCCCGATCACCAACTTCGTCGGCGTGCTGAGCGCCACACTGCGTTCGCTGGTATATGCCGTGGATGCTGTACGCAAACAAAAAGCCGGGGAATAACCCCAACCATTAAAAACACCAACAAATTTGGAGGAAAAAAACATGACCCGTCAGGAAATTCTTACCGCTATTGAATCCATGACCGTGCTGGAGCTGGCCGAACTGGTCAAAGAACTGGAAGAGAAGTTCGGCGTATCCGCCGCCGCCCCCGTCGCCGCTGCTGCTCCCGCAGCCGCCGCTGCCCCCGCTGAAGCCGCTGAAGAAAAGACCGAGTTTGACGTTGTGCTGACCAACGCCGGCAGCGAAAAGATCAAGGTCATCAAGGTTGTCCGTGAGCTGGTCACCGGCATTGGCCTCAAGGAAGCCAAGGACTTCGTTGAGAGCGTTCCGAAGACCGTCAAGGAAGGCATTGCCAAGGCAGATGCCGAAGCCATCAAGAAGCAGTTTGAAGAAGTGGGCGCCACCGTCGAAATCAAGTAAGGTCCCGCACACAACAAAAAAGAGGCAGTGCATGTGCGCCGCCTCTTTTTTGTTGCTTCTTTAGATTACTGTTCCAACATTTTCAGAAACGCTGCTTCATCCATCACTTCAATGCCCAGGGTCTGCGCCTGGGTCAATTTCTTGCCTGCGCCTTCGCCGGCCACCACCAAGGCCGTCCTGCGGCTGACCGATCCGGCCGCCATGCCGCCATGGGCACGCACCAGGTCTTCGGCCTGTTGCCGGGACAGGGTGGGCAGCATGCCGGTGATCACCACTGTTTTGCCCGCCAACCGCGTGCCTGTTTGCGCGCTGCCCACGGCATGGGGATGCACACCTGCCTGCAGCAGATCGTCTATGACGCGGTTGGTAACCTCATCTTCAAAGAATTCACGCAGCGAAGCGGCAATCACATCGCCAATTTCATCCACCTGCTGCAGCTGCTCCACGCTGGCCTGGCGTATGGCCTCCAGCGTGCCAAAGGCCTGGGCCAAATCGCGCGCGGTGGCTTTGCCAATATTGGGGATGCCCACGGCTAGCAGAAACGCATCCAGCGTGCATACCTTGCTGGCCGCAAGTGCCTCCAGCAGGTTGTCTGCCTTCTTGTCCTTAAAGCCTGGCAGCGTGAGCAATTGCTCCCTGGTCAGGCGATATAGGTCGGCCGGTTCGCGCACATCTAAGCGATCATAAAACAGTTCCGCCGTTTTTTCAGAAAAGGTAGTAATGTCCATGGCATCGCGCGATGCAAAGTGCGTCAGCCGCGCCACCACCTGCGGCCGGCACGCCAGGCGGTTGGGACAGAACAGATGCGCCCCAACTTCGTTCAGTTCGGTGCCGCAGGCCGGGCAATGCGTGGGCTTTTCAAACGGTTCGCCCGCCATGCCATCATCCACACAGCCGGTGATTTCCGGGATCACATCGTTAGAGCGCCGGATCCACACCGTGCAGCCCTGGGTTAAACCTTTCCTTTGCATATCACCCCAGTTGTTGAGCGTGGCTTTGCGCACGGTGGCACCGGCAAACTCCACATCATCCACATGGGCCAGCGGCGTCAGCTTACCCGTGCGCCCCACCTCCCAGGTGACGCGCAGCAGCGAGGTGGTGCTTTCCTCGGCGGTAAACTTATAGGCCACCGCCCAGCGCGGAAATTTGTCCGTATATCCCAGCAGCCTGCGGGTGGCAAGGTCGGCCACCTTGATGACCGCACCATCAATCAAAAAGTCTAAGTTATGCCGCCCCTCCTCCAGGCCGGCCACAAAATCCGCCAACGCGTCCTTGTCATTGGATTGCATTAATAGCTGCGATACTGGGAAACCGTTTTCCTCAATGAAGGAAAACAGCCCAGCCTGCTCCGTGTATGGCGGATTTTCGATGGTGCCAATGTCATAAAAATACGTGGACAAGCGGCGGGAGGCCGTCACCCTGGGGTCCAGATTGCGCAGCGCACCGGCAGCAGCGTTGCGGGCGTTCTTCAGCTTCTCTGTGGCGTTCTGGTTGTAGGCCTTGAGCACGGACAGGCGCATGATGCACTCGCCCTGAATCTCGATCTGCCCCTGATACGGAATGGACAGCGGAATATCGTTGACAGTGCGCACCTGGGGCAGGATCATCTCCCCTACCTCACCATTGCCGCGCGTGGCCGCTACGGCCAGCAAGCCATTTTCATACGTTAAGTTGACGGTCAGGCCGTCAAACTTATACTCCACACAATAGGACAGCGGGGGCACGCCTTCCAGTTTTTCATGCAATGCCTCCACACGCGCAAACCAGGCCATCAATTCGGCCCGGGACTGCACCTTGTCCATGCTCCACAGGCGTGAAATATGCCGGTGCTGCACAAACGCGCTCACCGGCTCGCCCCCTACCCGGCGGGTAGGCGAATCGGGCAAGCGGGTGCCGGTATCAGCCTCCATCTGCACCAGCTGGGCATACAATGCATCCCACTGGGCGTCCGAAATAATAGGGTTATCGTCCACATAGTAGCGCCGCGCAGTTTCATTCAGATAGTCTACCAGCGTGCGCATTGTCCATACACGTTCCGACATGGCACCTCCTGCTTGTACTGGAGTAAAATGATACTGATGTAAAACAGTAATGCATCCAAAATCTCTCGTCCTTTTGGATGCATTGCTGTTAAAAGTCCGTATTATTCTAATTTCACAATGGGGGCCACGCTGATGGCAAACTTCTTTTCGCCATAGGCCGTAAAAGCCACCGTAATCCGGCCATCGCTGGAACCGCCTTCCACCAATTTCACGGTGCCTTCACCAAACTTGCGGTGCAGCACACGGTCACCCGCCTCAAAGGTAGTAGCCGGCGCGTTGCGCTTGGGCTTAGGCTTGATAAAGCCCTTGTGCACGCCGGGGATTTGATCCAGCCTTTGCCCCATGCCGGGGATGCCAAAGCTGGGCTGGGGCGGCTGAACGGCCGTCTGCCGGGTGGGAAACTCCGGCTCTTTGCGGTCGCCAAAGTGCTTGTTCATGGTGCGCGCCCAATCGTCCGACATAAGCCTGGCCGGTATTTCATCCAGAAAGCGGCTGCGGTCATTGTGGCTGATCTGGTTAAACAGCGAGCGGCGCTTGGCCCAGGACAGGCACAGATATTTTTTTGCGCGCGTCATGCCTACATAGCACAGCCTGCGCTCCTCCTGCAGCCGATCCTCATCATCGCGTGAGCGGCTGCTGGGGAACAACCCCTCCTCCAGCCCGGCGACAAACACTGCGTCAAACTCCAGCCCCTTGGCGGAATGCAGCGTCATAAGCGTAATAAACTGCGGGGAATCCTCCTGCCGGTCCAGATCGGTAACCAGCGCTACATTTTCCAGGAACGCAGCCAGGGTGGCTCCTTCATGCTGCTCCTCAAACTCCTTGACCGCGCCCACAAACTCCAGCACGTTTTCACGGCGCGCCAGCGCTTCTTCGTCGTTGCTTTCTTCGTCCACCGCGATCAGGCCTGTTTCCTCCAGCAGCAGTTCCACAAACTGGGTCAGCGGCATGCTTTCCTGCAGCGCCGTCAATTTGTTGATAAGGGCAACAAATTCCCCCACGCATTTGCGCGGGCGGCTGGACAGCGTATCGGGCGTGTCGATCAGCGCGCTGAACAGCGGGATGTTGTTTTCCCTGGCGTGCGTTTCCAGCGCGTTTACAGTGGCTTCACCAATGCTGCGTTTGGGCACGTTGATGATACGTTTTAGGGCCACCTCGTCAAGCGGGTTAATGATAAGGCGCAAATACGCCACCACATCCCGAATTTCCTTGCGGTCATAGAAGCGGGTGCCGCCATAAACGCGGTATGGAATGCCGGCCCGCATGAGCATTTCTTCCAGCACACGGCTTTGCGCGTGCGTGCGGTACAGCACCGCAATCTCACTCAACGGCACTTTTTCACGCTGCTTTAATCGGCGAATACGCTCGCATATCCAGGCCGCCTCTTCGCGCTCATCGCCGGCACTGCACAGCTTAATCTTTTCGCCCTCGCCTATATCTGTCCACAGCGCTTTTTCCATGCGGCCGGGATTGTTGGCGATAACCTGGTTGGCGGCATCCAGGATGTTGGATGTGGAGCGGTAGTTCTGCTCCAACTTGATGACCTGCGCGTCCGGGAAGTCGCTTTGAAACTCTAAGATGTTGCGGATGTCGGCACCACGCCAGCCGTAGATGGACTGGTCGTCATCACCTACGACGCACAGGTTGCGGCTTTCCTCGGTCAGCAGGCGCACCAACGAATACTGGGCAAAGTTGGTATCCTGATATTCGTCCACGTGCACGTAGCGGAAGCGCTTGCGATAATACTCCAGCACCGGCGGGTGATCCACCAGCAGCTGCAGCGTATGCGAGATCAGGTCATCAAAGTCCAGCGCATCAGAATCCTTCAACTTTTTATTATAGGCCACAAAGATATCGTGGAATTTCTGGCTGCGGAAATCCTTGTTGGACTCGGCAAACCATTCATCCGCCGTCAGCAGGCGGTTTTTGGCATCGGAAATGATATTGCGCGCTTCTTTGATGGGGAAACGTTTGTCATCAATGTCCAGATCGCGGTAAATGTCGCGCAGCACCCGCTGCTGGTCGTCATCGTCATAGATGACAAAGGAGCGCTTGTACCCGATTTTTTCGATATCGCGCCGCAAAATACGCACGCAGATGGAATGAAAGGTGCCAATCCACGCTTCATCAGCGGCATCGCCGGTCAGCCCGGCCACGCGGTTTTTCATCTCCCGGGCGGCCTTGTTGGTAAAGGTGAGTGCCATAATAGCATACGCAGGTACGCCCTGCGAAAGCAAGTTGGCGATACGGTATGTCATGGTGCGGGTCTTTCCGCTGCCGGCGCCCGCAATGATCAACAACGGTCCTTCCAGGGTTTCCACTGCCTGTTTCTGCATGGGATTAAGCTGCTGCAAATCCATTATTTCCCTCATATTACGTATATTTGTGACGCAGAAAAATCAGCATCATCCATGTCAATTATACCACATTGACAGCTGTTTTTAAAGCCGCCGGCTTATCCGTAAATCGTCTAGCTTTGGCGCTATGTGGTAGAATAATAGTGTAATTACATTGGAAGGAATGATTTGTATCTCGGAACTCAACTTCTCTCCCATTACCCTGGATGACCGTGAACGAATACTGGATGTGCTTTCACGCGGATCCCGTGCCACCAACGAATACAGCTTTGCGACGGCCTTTATGTGGCGCTATGCCTACGATCTAAGCGCCTGCATCTATGCTGACCGCCTGATTGTACGTTCGGATGAAAAGGATCCTACCTACGTTTTCCCCTCCGGCGGCGGGGATATGAAAACCGTGGTGGATGCACTGCTGGAACACGAGCGTGTGGAAGGCCGCATGCTGACATTTAATATGATATTGCCGGAGGATGCAGAGCAGCTCAAAGTTCTGTATCCGGATGTGTTTGAATTTGAAGACAACCGCGATGGATATGACTACCTGTACGACACGCAAAGCCTGATTACGCTGTCCGGCCGAAAGCTGAGCAGCAAACGCAATCATATTAACCGCTTTCAAGAAATACATCCTGAATGGGTCATGGAGCCCATTACACCTGAAAACCTGGATGAAGTGCGCGCCATGAACAGGGCTTGGTGCAAAGAGGCTGGCTGTGCAGACAACGAATCTCTTGCGCTGGAACACTGCGCAGTGGAGCAGGCCTTGCACCATATGCAGGAGCTGAAACAGGATGGCGCGCTCATCCGCTCGCGCGGGCAGATCATGGCCTTTGCACTGGGCGAGCCGCTCAACGACAGCACCTATGTGGTGCACGTAGAAAAAGCGATCGCCAACGTGCAGGGGGCCTATCAGCTCATCAACCGGGAGTTTGCAGCAAAGTACGCCAAGGACTATGCGCTGATCAACCGCGAGGATGACGCAGGAGACCCGGGGCTGCGCCGTGCCAAAATGTCTTACCGACCGTCCGGCTTTGTAGTCAAATGGATTGCCCGCCAGGTTCGGGAGGTATGATCCGCTTTGCCCGACCGGGCGACCGGGCGCAATTAAAGCTGCTGTGGCAGGAAGCGTTTGGCGACAGCGATAAAGATACCGCATTCTACTTTGATCACCGGCACCGCGATGATCGCCTGCTGCTGTGGGAGCAGGACGATGTTATCGCGGGCATGCTGACGCTGCTGCCCTGTGACTTGATGATTGATGGCACGGCGTACCCCGCCCGATATATCTATGCCGTGGCCACGGCGCAGGCTTTTCGCAGGCAGGGCATCAGCACACAACTAATGCAGTATGCGCACACCTGGATGCAGCAGCAGGGCCTCGCGGCATCGGTGCTGGCCCCTGCCACACCGGAGTTGTTTGATTTTTATGCAAAACGCGGCTATACAACCGCATTCTATGTTGCCCATACCGAGGTATCTTTCCCGGCCGATGGCACGCTTGCAGCAAACACACAGGTAAGACCAGCCAGCCTAGCCACGTATACCCGGATACGAGATGCAGCCATGATGGGCAGCCGCCTGTATGTGCGCTGGGATGCTGAAGCGCTTGGCTTTGTGCTGTTAAGCGAAAAAGCCGCAGGCAACCAGGTTTTTCACATTACTGCACCTGGTGGTGAGGCCTGCGCCATTTGCCAGCACATAGCGCCCGGACAGGTGCGCGTGGTGGAGCTAATCACCCTGGGCCTGCAGGCACAGGAGGCGCTTTGCGCCCTCCACAGCCAGTTGCAGGCACAGACCTACGTGTTGCGGCTGCCACAAAATGCATGGCCTGATTGTCCGCCTACACCGCTTGGCATGATTTATCCATTGACTGATTTGCCCAAAGGCACAGGCGGACCCGCTTACCTGGGATTAATCAAGGATTGACCGTTTGCATTCGCGTTGTCCCGCTTGCCCGGCCTTTGGCTGGCGTGATAGAATGATGCATCAGCAAAATAAGGAAAGGTGGGAATACCCATGAAGCCGTTTATGTCCAAGGACTTCTTGCTCAACACCCCTACAGCATCCCGGCTGTACCATGAATACGCCGACAAGATGCCCATCATCGACTATCACTGCCACCTGCAGCCGCAGGAAATTGCCGACAATATCAAGTTCCGCAACATCGGCCATCTGATGCTGGCCGGCGACCATTACAAGTGGCGCGCCATGGCGGCCTGTGGCTTTAGCAATGAGTTTATCCGCACATCTGGCGACTATGATCGCTTTATGGCCTATGCCCAGGCCATGCCGCGGCTGATTGGCAACCCGCTGTATCACTGGACGCATTTGGAGTTGCAGCGCGTGTTTGGCATCACGGAAGCGCTGTCCCCCGCCACCGCGCAAAGTATTTGGGATAAAACCGAAGAAATGCTCAAGGACGACGCCTTCAGCGCACAAAACCTGATCCGCCGTTTCAACGTGAAAGTCATCTGCACCACGGATGACCCGATTGATGATCTGGCACACCATAAAGCGCTGGCTGCAAAAACAGACTTAGGCTTCCGCGTGCTGCCCACCTTCCGTCCGGACAGGGCGCTGCGCGTTACGCGTGCTGACTTTGCCCCATATATCGCACAACTATCCCAGGTTAGCAATCTCCCCATCACCAACACCGCGCAGGTCATTCAGGCGCTGATCAACCGCATGGATTATTTCCACGCCAACGGTGCCCGCATATCCGACCACGGGCTGGATATCCTGCCCTTTGCCGGGCCGGATATGAAATTGGCCGATCAGGCTTTTGCTGATGCGCTGGCCGGCCGCCCGGTGGATGCGCTGACCGTTGAGCACTACAACACGGCCATCCTCATCGCGCTGGGAGCAGCCTATCACGAGCGCGGCTGGGTGCAGCAGTACCATATGAACGCCATCCGCAACAACAACACCCGCCTATTTAAGGCCTTTGGCGCTGATGTGGGCGGCGACAGCATCGACGATAGACCCGTAGCCGAAAAACTGCTGCGCCTGCTGGATGCGCAGGACATAAAGGGGCAATTGCCCAAAACCATCCTGTACAGCCTTAACCCCACCGCAGACTATATCCTGGCCACCGCGGCCGGCACCTTCCAGGGCGATACGCCGGGCAAGGTACAGTTTGGCAGCGCGTGGTGGTTCAACGACCACCTGGACGGCATGATGAATCAAATGAAGGCGCTGGCCGCCGCCGGGGCCCTGGGCACATTTGTGGGTATGCTGACAGACTCCCGCTCCTTTGTCAGCTACACCCGGCATGAATACTTCCGCCGCATCGTGTGCGATTTGATTGGCAGCTGGGTAGAAAAGGGCGAATACCCCAACGATGAAGAAGCGCTGGCCACGCTGGTGCGCGGCATCTGCTACGACAACGCCAACGCGTACTTCGATTTCTAATCAGCACATCCGTATATAACAAACACCCGCAGACAGGTTGCTTCTGCGGGTGTTTGCTGTATGTCAGTATATTCTATGGTAATTTGTGCGCGTCGTTGATGGCTTGAATGTCCGCCACGCGCAGCGGCGGATAGCAATAATCACAAGGGGTCAGGTTCTTATAGGCATCGCTGTCCAGTTCGGCATAGGTAAACGTAGCCATGGGTAAAAACTTGTCACGCACGCCATAGCAGGTGGGCCCAGCGTGATAGTTCTTTCCGCCCTGGGCGTTGTAGTACAGCACAGTATTGGGGTCGGGGAAAGGCATTTGCCGGCCGGGCACATCCTCCCAGATCACAATGCGGGTGCCCAGATGCTGGCGGATATTTTTCCATATCCAAGTCATGTTGGTGCCCAGCGGCGTGCGCTTGCGCTGCACGCGGATGCAGCCATGGCTGGCGCGCTCGCCCAGCACCTTTTCAAAGGGTTCGTAGGCCTTGTTGCTTCCGCGCGGGATGTGCACCACCTCATGGATCAGGTCACCGCTGTTAAAGCGTATCGCCATGGCACCCACCACGTTATCGCTTTTGAAATCTCCCACGCGGCTGACCAGCAAAAACTCCCCGCTGCGCGTTTCGTTGTAGGGCTGCCGCTCGTTGGGCAGGCCGGTGGACACCGCCAGGGTATCGTATAGTTTCCCTTCCTTAAAGATATACAGCCGTTGGGTCAACTTATCCACCACCAGACCATACTGCTGCTTGACCGTTTTTTCCTGCAGCCGGTTGGTGCGGATATAGCCTTGGGTTAATTGATTCCAGGCTTTGATCTTGCTGTCATGAAAGGAGCTGGAATATACCTCCACCAGGCTCCAACCGTCCGGGCGCGTTTCCAGCACATGCACGCCCTGCGAATCGCACGTCACATCGGCTACGGGCTCGGATTTGTCATCGGGCTCCTTATACAGCACCGTTTGTTCCTTTTGCTTGCCCTTGACCACGGTGATGGGCGCAGTCAGCATGGCCCACACGGCCTCCTCATCGGTAATGTCCATGGGCGTTTCCCAATAGCTGTTGGCCAGCCCCACCGTGGTGGAGCCGGGGATAAAGGCCATATCATCAGCACCGACCACCGTCAAAGGCAGCATCAGTGCACACATCGCTAAGGCTACAAATCGTTTCAGCATCGTTCCCTCCTTGCTGCCGACATGTCCTGCTGCCGACCCTTTTATTATAAAAGGCTGCACGCCCCCGTCAACGAAGGAATTGTAAACTCTGCCCCGTTCCGCACAGATAGGCCAGCACCAGTTCAATGGTGTGCTGCTTGCGCCCCTCAATGATTTCATCCTGCGCCAAGTTGCGCGTAAACAGCCGTGACAGCGTATACCGGTTGGAGAAATTGGAAAAGCACACCACAATCAGCGACAGCACAGCCTGATCGGCGTCCACTTCGGGGCGGAACACACCATCGGCAATGCCTTGGCATATGCGCTGGCGGATGTCGTCCAGCGTTTTACGCTGCACATGCTCCAAGGGCAGTTCGTTTAAATACCCTGCATGCGACAGGTTTTCGCGCATGATGATGGACACAAACGTGGGGTTGTTTTTGAGAAAATCAAAGTAGGCTGTGATGATGGAAACAATCAATTCCACGCCGTGTGGGTCGCTCTTGAGCAGTTCTACCTCCACGGCCTCCATGCGCTGATAGACGGTGAAGAGAACCTGCTTATACAGGTTTTCCTTGCTGTCAAAGTAGGCGTACAGCATGCGCTTGTTGATGCAGGCCAGCGAGGCGATATCGTTCATGCTGGTGCCGTAAAAGCCTTTATCAGCAAAGCAGGCTTCCGCCGCAGCTAAGATATCGGCGCGCGACCGGGCGGCGTCCCGCACGCGGGGCGCGTTATGCTTGTCCATCGTGCGCCAGAAAACGTTGCACAAAGGCGTCGTCATTCAACTGCGGGTACATGCGGTATACGCGGTCAATTTCCTCGCTTTGGCCGGGTGAGAGCGTTTCCTGTGGGTTCAGGCACCAGATGCCCTGCATCAGTCCCTGCCGCCTTAGCACCTCGTGCACGCCGGCAATGCAGCCAGCAAAGTTGTTGGCGGTATCAAAGAAAGCGGCATTGGCATCGGTGATCGCATTGCCCAGCGCCAGCAGCCGGGCAGGCACCTGGCTTGCATCGGCCAATTGCCGTGCCTCCCGGAACAGGTTAACAGCGGTGTGCGTCCATACCGCCCAGTGCCCCAGCAGGCCGCCCACAAAGCGCGCTTGGTGCATTTGCCCGTCCTCGCCCGCAAACTGGTGCGTGGTCAGCAGATCGTACAGGATGCTGTCATCATTGCCGGTATACAGCGCCACGCGGTTGCCGGTCTCAGCTGCTGCGCGCATTACATCCAGCGTGTAGTAGCGATTAAACGCCGCGCACTTAATGGCCACCACGCCGGGAATGTCGCACAGCGCGCGCCAGTAATCATACGGCAAATACCGGCCACCCACGGCAGTTTGCAGATAAAAGCCCACAACAGGCAGCACCTCGGCCACGCGGCGGGTGCGCTCCAGCAGGTAGCGCGTATCCCTGTCCGCCAGCCCGCCAGGGCTGAGCAGCACGGCATCATAGCCGATATCACGCGCCAGTTTGGCCTCGCTCACGGCCTGATCGATATCCCCACAGGCACCCGCGATTTTGAGGATGGTGCGGTCATGATAGCGGTTCATTTCATCGGCCGCCACGCGCAGCACGCGCTCCAGCAAATTGTGCTCGGGCTCTCTGATTTCAAATTGCGTGGTGTGCACCGCCACCGCCACACCATCCACTCCTGCAGCCAGATAATAGCGCAGCAGACGGCGCTGGCCCTGCTCGTCAAAAGTGCGCTGTGCATCCAGCACCAGCGGCATGGCAGGCAGGAAAGCTCCTTGCTGCAACAAGTGCAGTGCCTCCGGTTTCATCAATAACGTCCCTCCTGTTCCTCAAAATGCGTGGGTTTGTTCAGCGTGCGCCCGCCGGCGAGCAGCCACTGCGCCTGCCACTGGATCAATGTATCCAGCGATACATCGGGGTAACCAAAACGTGCCATGCAGCGCCCGGCATTATTCAGCAGCGCGCGATCGCCCGGATCGCCCTCAAACAGGGGCTGCTTGCCCAGCAGCGCGCCCAAGCGCTGTGCCACCTGCTGCACCGAGGCAGTTTCGGGGCCCGTTACATTAAGCGCCGTTACCTCTGACCCCGCCAGCAGCAGACAGCGCAGCGTCACCTCATTGACATACCGCTGCCAGACGCAGTTAAACACAGGCGTGCGCAGCGACACCGGCTTCCCAGCCAGTATGTTTTCAGCAATATCATACAGCACGCCATAGCGCAGATCCACCGCATAGTTCAGCCGGAACAGCACCACCTGGGCACCCAAATGCGCAGCAGCATACTCAAACACGCGCTCCCGTCCCAGCGAAGTCATGGCATACTCCCCCACCGGATCGGGCGGCACTTCCTCGGTACAGCCACCGGTATGCAACGGCACCAGGGGATATACGTTGCCGGTAGAGTACACCACATAGCGCGCCGCCCCAAAGTGCCGGGTGACCAGCGTGGGCACCGACACGTTCATGGCCCAGGTTTCGTGCGCGTTGCCCTGCGTGCCAAATTTGCGCCCGGCTAAGTACAGGATATTGGGCACCTTGGGCAGGGCAGCAACGGCAGCTGGATCGTTTAAATCTGCAACAACGGTGCGCGCGCCCCATGCATCCAGTTCAGCCTGCAAGCCAGGCTCTGTAAAGCGAGATACCGCCCACACCTGGGCATCAGTCCCTGCCCGCTGTACGGCGCGCAACGCCATGCGCGTCAGCGTGGGGCCAATCTTTCCCCCCGCGCCCAGCACCATGATATCGCCTTCCAGGCGTTGCATATCTTCCACCAACGCCTGGCTTGGTGTGGATAATAGGTCGTTAAGGTGTTCTTCGTTAAACATGGTTTCCTCCTTATGTAATTCCCATTTACAATATAGTCTCTCACAGAACGTTGCTGTACAGGCTGCTTTCCATAAACAAACCGCCGCTGGTTTCGTAAAAGGCATCATCCAGCATGTACAGGCCATCGCGCGGGCGCACCCACGCGCCATCCGGGTAGGGCAGCGTGGCGATCATCTCATCCCAGCGGTTGATGGTATCGGTATACTGTTTCAGGTGTTGTCATTCAGTTCCTGCGTGCCGTTGATAAACTGCGCAGCAGCGGTGGTGACATAGGTGTTGATGTCTGTTTCCAGGCCGCTTAGGATGCTACTTTCTTCATCCGTGTACTTGAAGTTGCCATCCAGCAGGCGGTACTTCATGTAAGGATAATAGTGCGCAGCGCTTTCCCCTGCTTTCATTTCCTGCGTGGGGTTATTGACCGGCATCAGGTCGAGCACCACCAATCCCAGATAGGTGCTGGAAATAACGTACTTGTTCTTGTACTCCTCTTCGGACATGCCGGTGCCTTCCGGCACAATGCGGAAGTAGTTCTTCCCATCCTCGGAAATGCCCCAGTCCGTTCCATGTACACCCAGCCAGGACGTAATGCCGCACACGTTGTTTTCCATCTCGGGGATGGTGGTGAAAAACATATCCAGATACCGCAGCAAGTATTCCGGATTCTTGCACTTGGCATTGATGACATATCCGGCGTTGCTTAGCCACGGTATATCAACAACCTTCATCTCGTCCGAATATTGGCTGGTCAGCGGCGGCAGCACCTTGGTCTCCACTTTGCCGCTCTTGTAGTGATCAGCGCTCAACTGCGTACCCACGCCACCGATCATCAGGCATTGCCCGCCCTTGACCTTGGCGTTGATGGTGGAACCATCCATGGTGTACATTTCCGGGTCAATCAGGCCATCTGCGTACAGTTTGTGCACAAACTCCAAGTAATGGCGCATCTGATCGCCCACCAGGTTGTAGGTCACCTTGCCATCGCCATTGTCGCCATAGCCGTACTGCCAGGCATCGCCAAACGCGGGGAAGAGGCAGTTGTTCAAGTAGCCCACGTTGGTTATCATCGGCCAGAAGCCCTCTACATCCTTGTAGAATTCTTTGGCTTTGACCAGCAGGTCGTACAATTCATCCACGGTTGCCGGCACTGTCGCGCTCATTTCTTCCATCATGTCGCCGCGGTAATAGATGGGCCCGGCCATCGTATACGTCCATACTTTTTTGGGCAGCGAATAGATACCGCCATCCATCATGGTCACCAGCGAGCGCATGTCGGGGTTGTTTTCAAATGCACGCTTCATGTTGGGCATGTACTCGTCGATATAGTCCGCATAGTTCAGGAACATGCCGCCTTCCACGCCATACTGCTGCAGCTGGGTGGATGTCAGCGGGTAGTAAATCAGGTCGGGAATGTCGGCACCCGCTAAGCGCAGGTTAATTTGCGTTTCCCAATCGGTCTGGGAAATGTAGGCCCATTCAAACTGTATATTGGTCAGTTCAGCCAGATATTTTATGGTCGTATAGTTGTTATAGTCATCGGCAAACTGGGGACTGGATGCGGTTAACACGGTGTAGGTGACGGGCTCCTTGGCAATGGGATAGCCGGTAGCGTTGAAATTATCGTCCGCCAAGGCTACCACACCGGCCATGCACATCAGTGCGGCAAGAAGAAGAGACAGCATTCGTTTCATGGGGAGTCCTCCTTTTTTATTTCAACAGCTTCCGCTGTTCGATTCATCCTTTGAGGGAGCCAATCATGACGCCCTGATTAAAATATTTTTGCAAAAATGGGTACACAATCAGCACCGGCAGGGAAGATACGATAATCACCGAAAAGCGCACCAATGCCGCCAGCCGCACCTGCGCATCCAGCAGCAATTCATCGACAAAGTCGCCGGCCTGCATCATGGTGGCCTTCATCTGCTGTTCAATCAAGATCTCACGCAGCACCAGTTGCAGCGGGATTTTGGTGCGGTCGGTCACATAGATAAGGGCTGAAAAATAACTGTTCCAATGGCTGACGCCATAGTACAGCGCCATCACGCCAATCAATGCCTTGGACAGTGGCAATACAACGCTGATAAACACGCGCACCGGTGAGCAGCCGTCAATAAATGCGGCTTCCTCAATATCCTGCGGCACCCCCAGATTTTGGAAAAACGTGCGCGAAATAATCAGATTGTAGGTGGAAATACCGCTGGTGATAATCAGCACCCACCAGGTGTTGAGCAACCCTAAACTTTTGACCAGCAAATACGACGGAATCATGCCGCCACTGAAGTACATGGTAAAGGCAATAAGGAACATGAACACATTGCGCCCGGCCAGGTCGCGTTTGGACAACGAAAACGCCGCCGTCAGTGTCAATGCCAAGTTGAGCATTGTACCCACAATGGTATAGAAAAACGTGTTGCGATAGCCGATGAGAATCTCGGCATCCTGAAACACTCGGTAATACCCCTCCAGCGTGAAGCCCACGGGTAGCAACCACACCTTGCCCTGGTTGACGTTATCCGGGTTGGACACCGATGCTGAAACGATGAAAATCAGCGGATACAGCACGATGAGCATCAGCAGCGTCATCAGGATCAGGACAACCGCGTCAAAAATGCGGTCAGCACGGGTTTGCTTGATTTTTGCCATACGGTTGCCTCCCTTCAAAACAGACTAGTCTCGCTCATACGGCGAGAGATGAAATTTACACTAACGAGCAGCACAAAGTTAATCACATTGTTAAACAAGCCCACTGCCGATGAAAAACTAAAGTCGCCGCGGATTAAGCCGCGCTCATATACATAGGTGGAAATAACGTTAGCGGTGGTTTTGTTCAGATCGTTCTGCATCAGCAATACTTTCTCATGTCCTACACTCATCAGCGACCCAACGTGAAGAATCAGCAAGATAGTAACGGTAGGCAGTAATGTAGGGATATTTAGGTACCATACCCGCTGCAGGCGCGTGGCTCCGTCAATGATAGCAGCTTCGTGCAGTTCGGGATTGACAGCTGACAGCGCAGCTAAGTAAATAATGGAGTTCCATCCTACATTCTGCCAGATGCCCGACCATACATAGATATGTCGGAAGGCATTGGGATCAGTCATATAGTAGTACGGCTCCATACCCAGGGCTTTGCGCGCCATATTGACCACGCCGGTGGACGGTGAGAGCACGATGAGGATAATGCCCACCAGCACCACCGTGGAGATGAAGTGCGGCGCGTAGGTAATTGTCTGGATAAAGCGCTTGTAGCGCTGATTGCGCACCTCATTGAGCAACAGCGCCACAATAATCGGGATGGGCATGCCCACCACCAGCGAGTACACTGACAGCGCCAGCGTGTTTTTCAACAGCACCGGAAAATAATAACTGCTAAAAAACGACCGAAAATGCCGTAGTCCTACCCACTTGCTGCCCCAGATGCCCAGCGCGCCGTTGAAGTTTTTGAACGCAATCTGTATGCCATACATGGGCGCGTAGGCAAACACTGCATACCAGATCAGCGCTGGCAGCAGCAGCAAGTAATACTGATAATTGCGCACAAAGCGCGCCCGGCGGCGCTGCCTGCGCCGAATGCGCAGGGCAGCATCGTCTTTGCGTTGCAGTACGGTTTGTCCGCCCATGGGTATCCCTCCCCTTACAAGGCGTTGCGGTACAGGCTGCTTTCCATGAACAGGCCGCCGCTGGTTTCATAGAAGACATCGTCCAGCATGTACAGGCCATCGCGCGGGCGCACCCACGCGCCATCCGGGTAAGGCAGCGTGGCGATCATCTCATCCCAGCGC
>JAXGRA010000001.1:0-390476 GCA_040766135.1 Christensenellales bacterium | reverse complement strand
TTATCACGTTCCAATTGCAGCAGCGCTTCCTTGCGCCACAGCCCGCCGCCATAGCCCACCATGCGGCCCTCCGCGCCGATCACACGGTGACAGGGCACGATGATGGAAATGGGGTTGACATGATTGGCCCCGCCCACCGCGCGGGCAGCCTTGGGCGCGCCCACCTGGGCTGCAATTTGGCCATAGGTGCGCGTCTCGCCATATGGAATATCCAGCAACGCCTGCCACACCCTGCGCTGAAAATCGGTGCCTACCAAGCGCAGGGGCACATCAAACGCTGTTAATGCACCGGCAAAATACTGATCCAGCTGCCCGGCAGCTTGTTCCAATAACGTATTGGTGCCCTGGACGCAGCCTGCGGGCAATGCATCTGCAAAGTTCAGATACACAAGGGCACCCTGCTCCTCCACAATGGCGATCTCGCCCAGCGGAGAGGGCACAATGATGCCGATCATATGTCCATCCGGGAAAACTGGGCGCGCGCCTCCTCCATGATGCCCATGGCGGTCAGCGAGCAATGCCGCATCTCTTTTGCGTCCCGCGTCCCCTTGATCATATCGATAAACGCCCGCGTTTCATGCATCAGGTCGCTGCCGGGAGGCTCGGAGGCAATGATCTGCTCTTCCCCCGTGCGCAGACAGATGCGCAGATTGTTTAGCTCCGTAATGTGCCCAATCTGCAATGCGCCCTTTTCTCCCTGGATTTCGGACGGAGCATATCCCTGCGTGATTTTAGAGTAGGTAAGCACGGCCTGCATGGATTCATAGTCCGCAATCAGCGTGCCCATGGCATCCCAGCCATGCGGCAGCGCGTGATGAACGGCTGTTATGCGCTGAGGCGCGCCAAACAGATATACCATGGCTTCCACGGTATATACACCCAAATCCATCAGGCCGCCCGTGGCCAAAGCTGGGTTGAAGGTATTGGTCATTTCGCCTTGCTTGAAGCGGTCATACTTGGACGAATACTGGCAAAAATGCAGGTGCGCGCGCCGCAATATGCCCAGCTGCGGCAATGCATCGCGGATGCGCCGCATGGCGGGGTTCAGCACATTGCGCGTGGCCTCCAGCAGCACGCATCCATTGGCATCGGCGGCAGCAAACATGTCCTCAGCCTGCGCTCGGGTAACCGCCATAGGTTTTTCCACCAGCACATGCTTGCCATGCCGCAACATCATCAGCGTCTGCTCGTAGTGAAACAGGTTGGGCGAGGCGATATATACCGCATCCACATCGGGGTCTTTGGCCATCGCTTCCAGGTTATCATAGGCACGCTGCGCGCCATATTGCTGCGCAAACTCACGCGCATCCGCCATCTGGCGGGAGTAGGTTGCAGACAACCTAAAGTCAGGCAGCGTTTGCGCCGCTGCCAGCCATAGCTGGGCAATCTGGCTGCGGCCAATGGTGGCGAAGCGGATGGGTTGTTCCAATGCTTGCATATTAACCCTTGACCGCCCCGATCATAACGCCCTTGACAAAGTAGCGCTGCAGGAACGGATAGATGCACAGCACCGGCACGGTGGTTATTACGATCGCCGAATACTTGATGGACTCAGCAAACAGATTGACTTGGTCATTTTCGGCAGCAGAAGCATTCAGGATAGGCGAGTTGGCAATCAGCACCGCGCGCAGCACGTTCTGAATGGGCAGTTTTTCGTTGTCCTTCAGATAGATGGACGCCGGGAACCAACTGTTCCAGTGGCCTACGCCGTAATACAGCAGCAGCACCGCAATGGTGGGCATAATCAGCGGCAACACGATGCGGAACACAATCACCAAATCGTTGGCGCCGTCAATGTAAGCTGATTCCTGAAGGCTGTCCGGCACCGCCTCGATGGCCGTGCGGCAGATGATGCTGTTGTACACGCTCATAGCACCGGGCAGAATTAGCGCCCACAGGCTGTTGTACAACCCCAAATCACGAATATTCAAGTATGTTGGAATCATGCCGCCGGAAAAAAACATGGTAAACATGACGATAAACAGCACCGGCTTTTTAAGCATTACATCCCTGGACGCCAGGAAGTAACCACAGAACAGCGTCAGCATGATATTGATAGGCAGCGAAACAGCCAGCACAAACAGGATGTTCCTATAGCCGCTGAGCAGCAGCGGATGCGAAAAGGCCAGCTCATAGGCACCCGTTGTAAAACCAAACGGCCAGAACAGGAACCCCTGATTGGCCACCAGATGAGAGTTATCGGTAAAGGAAGCCACCAGCACATAGTACATCGGATAGATCGTGATGATGCACAGCGCGATCATGAAAATCACGTTGATGGTATCAAACACAATATCCCCTATCGACCGCTTGAATCCAGCGCCCCGTTCCTGTGTCTTTTTTACTTTTGTCATTATGTGCGCACCCCCTTAGAACAGACTGGACTCGGTGGTCTTTTTGCTGAAATAGTTGGTCAACACCAAGAATACAATATTGACCATGGTGTTGAACAGGCCCACCGCAGTAGACAGTGAATATTGCTGATTTTCCAAGCCCATCCTATAGGTATAGGTTGAGAATACGTCCGCCACTTCGTACGTGCTGGGTGTGTACATCAGCAGCACTTTTTCGTAACCTACGTTAAGGATTCTGCCCATGCGCAGCACAAACAGGATCATGATGGTGGGCATGATGCCCGGCAGCGTGATGTGCAGCAACTGCTGAAAGCGGTTGGCCCCGTCAATGCGGGCAGCTTCGTACTGTTCCTGATCAATGCCTGCAAGCGCAGCCAGGTAGATGATGGAGTTCCACCCGATGTGCTGCCACACGCCGGAGCCAATATATATCGGCCGAAACGCGCTGGGGCTGATGGTCAAATTCTGCCGGGTGCCACCCAACAGTTCAATGATCTGTGAGAATACACCGTTTTCCTGGCTGTATATTTTCAGCAGCGATGCCAATACAACCAGCGAAATAAAGTACGGCATATACGTGATGGTCTGTACGGTGCGCCTGAATTTATCGTTGCGCAGTTCGTTGAGCATCAACGCCAGCAAAATGGGTGCTGGGAAACCAAACACAACGTCCAGCGCGCTGAGCACAAAGGTATTGCGCAGCAAGCGCCAGAAATAAGGATCGGTAAAGAACTTCTCAAACCATAGGAAGCCTACCCATTTGCTTCCTTCAATGCCCCGCGTAGGGCGATAGTTTTTGAAAGCAATTTGCAGGCCGTACATGGGCTTGTATGCAAAGAGTGCCAAGTATACCAGCACCGGCAAAATCATCAGGTACTTCCACTTGTTCATCTGGAAGTCCCTGATCAGCCGGGCGCCAAGGCCCCGCTTCCTGCGGGTTATGGTATGCTGTGTCATGGAATGCACCTCCTGCTGGAAAGGAGCCGCCGCGCGGATACCGCGCGGCGGCCATCGGGGGGATAATTAACGGGCCAGGTACCTATCGTAGCAGGCCTGGCGGATTTCCAGAACACGCTCCAAGTCGAAAGACGCCAGCGTCTTCAAGTATTCGTCCCAATCGGCATCGCTGTTGATATCTTTGGCCCCGGTAATGAACCGGCCAAAGCTCTCACCCACAAACGTACCAATGCTGGTGCCCACGATCTTTAGCTCGTCGGATTCATCCACCGAAAAAGTTGCGCCCACCGGCCATTTCCAATAGGATGATACGGCCTCATTGGGGTAGAACCAGATATCGTTTGCATCAATAGACACTTGTGCATTCTTCATGTACAACAGACGGGTAGCCTGGATGCAGCTTGAACCCCATGTTGCGCCGCCGTACTTGACCAGCGGATCGGTGTCCTTGTCCTCGGTGACCAATGCAGTCAGCTGCGGCTCACCCTCGGCATTGTATTCCCAGGAAACGCCTTCCTTGCCAAAGTTCCAGTACAGGAAGCCTTCCTTGGTGTAGGCGTAGTTGAGCAACTGCAGTGCCAGTTTCATGGTGTCCTCATCGGCGCTCTTGGTAACCATGGAAACATAGTTGCCAATGCCAGGGCCGCCGAACACCATGCTCAGCGTGCCGTCATCGCCGGTGGGATACGGGATGCCCACCCAGACCGGCTCCTTGCCGTCGGCGGTGCGCTCCCTGTTCCAGTTGTTCAACTGGCCCATAGAGGTGATGGAGATACCGGTCATATCATTGTGAATCTTGCCCTTGATGGAAGTATCGTCCAACGCCAGGGCGTCCTGATCCAACAGGCCTTCATTCCACAGCTTGTTCAGCCAGGAGATATAGGTGCGCCACTCGGGCTGCGCCTGGGCCAGGCCTACCTTGCCATCCTTGACAAACCACTGCGCCGCTTCCTGGCCGAACGCGCCAAAGGCCCCCGACAGGCCGGTGGTGTTGACGCGGTTATTGGCAAAAGAGAACTTCGCGCCATACTTTTCGTTAAACACGCGGATAACGTTTTCAAACTCTGAGATCGTCTTGGGGATTTCCAAGCCGCATTCTTCCATCCAGTCCGTACGGACAACCGGCCCTAAGTAGGTGTCATTCCAGCCACCGGCTTCACGGAAGAAACCAAAGGCATAGTATTGCCCATCATCGGTTTTCATCGCGCGGTCATAGGCGGGGTTGGACTGAAGGAACGCATAATAAGCCGGCGCATATTCCTCCAAGTAGGGGGTCAGATCCCAGATCATCTCATCTTCCAGATATAATGCGGCATCATTCATGAATGCACCGAACATGATGTCCGGCAGGTTGCCAGGATCAGCCAGCAGGGTGTTGGTGAACACGTTGCCAGCCGTGCCCGCCGGCGGGAACATCCAATCTATCGTGATGCCGGTCATCTCCGACAGGCCGGTATGGAACGGGGATTCCTTGTAGTTGACGAACTTTTCATGCGGCGTAAGGTTGCTTTCCGCATACCAGGTTACAGTTTTGTCGGTCTGAATGGGGTACATGTCCGCACCGGACTGCAGTTCCAGCCCGAATGCAGGCACCACGCTTGCCAGCATGGCCAATGCGATTACTAAGGTTGCCAGTCTTTTCATGAGTTTTCCTCCTTTATAATAATCATCCTGTATTTCCAAATGCCGGTCTTGCCCGTGCATTTGATTTTCCATGCAGTTGTTAGATAAAAATTTGGGATAATTTTTACACATCTGAAATTATAACGCCCGTCCCTTCCCTATGTCAAACATTGGTTGTTCCTGGTTACGCAATCCCGAGTTGTAGAATGAAGTGAAACAACAAAGCTCATGCAAACCCTGTAAGATGGAATCACAACAAACACATCAGGAGGATTAACATGAGCCAGTGGAAGTATACCAAGAAACGCAGGAAAGGAGAACACCTTACGTACATTGACCGGCATAAACTTGAGATGTTGGTGAGGAAGAACGAGTCTTTACCGGCGTATAAAAAGCACAGCATCCGTGAGATAGCTTGTCTGCTTGAATCCAGTCCGGCCACCATCAGCAGAGAACTGAAGAGAGGCCGTGTGGGGCCTCTGTATGGAAAAGAGCTGGCTCCATACTATTCATACTCTGCGGATGTTGCCCAAAGAGATTATGACCAGAAAGGAACAGCCAAGGGCAGGAACATCAAGATAGGCCAGGATCACGCATTCGCAAACTATGTCAGTGAGCAAATCCTCGTCCACAAGCAATCACCGGATGCCATCATCATGCGCTTGAACAGGGATGGGAATCCTTATGAAACCACCGTCAGCACCCGCACCCTGTACAGTTATATTGAGCGCGGGTACATTCCAGGCGTTGAGCTTTGCCACCTCCCTCGTCGCGGACGCCCCGGCAAACCCCAATACCGCCATTTACGCCGGGCATTCAAAGGAGATGGAAAAAGCATTGAGGAGCGCCCGCAGGCAGCCAACACCCGGGAGGAGGCAGGGCACTGGGAAATGGATTGTATGCTCTCTGGCCGGGGAAAGAGTAAAATTTGCCTGTTGGTATTATCGGAAAGGAAGCATCGTGAAGTGATCGTCAGGATCCTTCGGTCTGCAACGGCTGAATCAGTAGTGAACACGTTAGATTGTTTGGAAAGAAAGTCAGGTGCAAAGGCCTTCCGGAAGCGTTTCAAATCCATTACCATGGATAACGGCTCTGAGTTTAGCGACTGGCGTTCACTGGAACGATCCTGCCTAACAGGCAAAAAGCGTACAAGTACCTACTACTGTCATCCATACAGCGCCTGGGAGCGTGGGACAGTCGAACATGTCATTGGTTTGATTCGTCGTTTTATTCCAAAGGGTACGGATATTAGCAAACTCTCCAGCGCAGACATCCAACGCATCGAGGACTGGTTGAACGATCTGCCCAGGCGCATCCTCAATGGCAAGAGCGCAAAAATCGCCTCGGGCTCGCCCGAGGCAGCCTGACCAGGCCTCGGCCTGGTCTACCATCCACAGGGCTGTATGTTTCACTTATTGTTGCAATTGGGGTCCTGGTTACGCAATTGCATCAAGCTCTGAAGCATCCACACCCTGCCGCGCAGCGATGCTTCGCATTTCCTCTAACGTCTTTTCGTTCACCAAAAGGCCATTCTTCAAACGATCGTCCCTGGCTTCCAGCTCTTTTTCGCCATGAATGTATATGCGCTCCTGTCCCTGGGCCTTATTTGTATCCCGCACTTTTTGCAGATATTGTGAGAATTGGCTGCGAATGGCGGCCTTATCTCCAAAGATTCCGTAATCAAAGGCTGCAAAGAAGTGACATATTTCTGCCTTGCCCTTTTTTTTGTAAATCAGGTCGGACGTTGCCCCCTGTGCAAAAACGGCCGTGCAGATTTCACAAAGCATGCCGAATCCATATCCCTTGTAGCCGGAGTTTTCCTCGCCGGAACCACCCAGCGGCAAAATGCCACCGCCGCGCTTGGCGATGATATTGTCCAGCACCCGCGCCGCATCGGTGCTGTCCAGGCCGTTTTCATCCAATACCCAGCCTTTGGGGACGGGTGTTCCGCGTTTTTTATACACCTCCAGCTTGCCCCTGGGGATGACAGTCGTGGCCGCGTCAAACAGATAATCTGTCGGATCGGCAGGCATTGAAAAGGCAATGGGATTGGTTCCCAACATGGCCTGACGCCCAAAGGTCGGCACCATGATGGCTTCGGTATTGGTCATGCAAATCCCCACAAGGTCCTGCTTGGAAGCCATTTGGGTGTAATAACCGGCTATCCCGTAGTGGTTGGAGTTGCGCACTGCAATCATGCCGATGCCAGATGTTTGCGCCTTCCTGATGGCAGCCTCCATTGCCTCATAGGATATCAGCTGCCCCATAGCATCTTTGGCGTCAATCACTGCAGAAACAGGCGTTTCAAAAACAGTTTCCGGCTGGGCATGCACATCGACAAACCCGGCACGGATTTCCGCATCATATCGCACCAGGCGCTGGATGCCATGGGATTCAATGCCGCCCAAATCCGCTGCCAGCAGGACATCCGTAATTTTGGCACTTTCTTCGGGGGAGAAGCCATGGGAATTAAAAACATTCTGACAAAACCGCTGTGTAATCTCATAGGGTATACGCATGTACGTAGGCATATCATTTTCCTTTCTTATATGTATATCAGTTAGCACACCAGATATCCGCCATCCACTGGAATGATGGCACCGTTGACATAATCCGACGCATCGGATGCCAAAAAGACACAGGGGCCCGCCATGTCCTCAGGGGTGCCCCATCTTCCAGCGGGAATGCGGCTGAGGATAGATGCGCTGCGAGCTTCATCCGCCATCAAGGCTTCGTTCATATTCGTCGCCATGTATCCCGGAGCCAGCGCATTGACCTGAATGCCCTTTTGCGCCCAAGCCACCGCAAACGCTTTGGTTAGCTGCATAACACCGCCTTTGCTGGCTGCATACGCAGGAATACGAAGGCCACCGAAAAAACTAATCATAGACACAATGTTTATGATCTTTCCTTTCCCCTGCTTCAGCATCACATTGCCCGCCAATTGGCACAATTCAAAGCACGCGGTCAGATTGACCTCCAGCACCGCATCCCAATCCTTCATCGGGAACGTTTCGCATTCATGTCGCCGCTGTATGCCTGCGCAATTTACCAGCACATCAAGCTTTCCCCCTGTCAAGGCCAGCACCGCCTCAAAGCCCTTTTGCAGAGACGCGCGGTCTGCTAAGTCCGCTTGAACAAAGGGATATTTGCATGCTTCGGGCTTTGTACGGCTGAGCACCACAACCTGAGCGCCCGCCGCAACCAGTCCATCGGCTATGCCAACCGCCAACCCACGGCCGCCGGTAACCAGCGCCCATTTTCCTGAAAGATCAAACATATTGTTCATATTAACCTCCATTCTTATACGGTGAGCACCTCATACATATCAAACTTCATTGTCACTTTCACGCAATACCTGCTTGGCTTTTTCAAGGTTCATCGTATAGATTCCACGGAAACCTTCGTGTACCGAATCAAAGGAAATCTGTTGGCCGGAATGCGCCCATACAGGATGCAGATCGCACCGGATTTCCACAGTGGGATGAGGCATGGTTTTGAACCGTCCCAACAAGCCTCCGCGTTTCGTCAACAAATCATACAGATACAATTCCCTGCAGCCATCCGCCTTAGGATAGCTGTCATATAAAACCCACTCTCTGTCTGGAGAATAGCTTACATGACCATCTGTTTTGAAGAATTCAACATCCAGCGCCCTGCCCTCATGGGTCAGGTCTTTCAGTTCGTACAGCTGATTGCCTAAATTCCCCAACTCTTTGCCATCGGAATGAATGCTGAGAATATTTTCATCCACCCAGTAATAGTGGCTGGCATACCCATAGCCCGAAAGAAGGAATAAATCACTGCCATCGAAATTAGCTGTAAGCGTGGCTGTTTTCCAGTTTTTGCTATCAAAGTTGCGAAGCAAAAACACAAAACGGGAACCCGAGGTGTTGAAATTGATGTGATTTACACATACTTTCTGATCCAACTGGCCAAAATATGATTTAGTAAATTCCCACAAATATTGTAAGGAGAGAATCAGGCGGCTCTTTCCCGTTTTTAAATCCGTGAGCCAGATGCCATCTTCCTCGGGATGATTGACATCATGCCAAACATCTCGTTGGCCTGCATAGCCATATCCCGGCCTGAAGTCATACATTCGATCGAAATTGACACTCAAGGCATATTCGCCATTGGGGGATACCGTAGCCGCCGGACGATCAAGAAAATGCATTTCCCCGGTTGCAAGATTTTTCAACACCGCACCATAGCCGCAGCCACCTTCGCGGCGTACATTCCACAGCACAGTATCCGCCTGTGCAGGCACCCATTGGGCAAGGCAGCCCTGCTGGAAACACCATGCAAAGGTTTCTCCAATCTGTGTCCGTTGACCCGTATGCAGGTCAATGGTAAATACCTTTGCACAATCGTCCTTCTCCGGAAGGCGATCCATAAAGGGAACATGCAGAGCCAAGTGACGTTTTTCACCGCTGTCAAACGCCGGAATATCGTAATATCCAAAAAACCAGTGTTCTCCACAAGGTGTTATTCGCTTTGCCTCCGCGGGAAGTATACGCATGAACTATTCTCCTCCATCAAGCCATGATCTTCAGCTTTTCCAGCGAAATGGCATAGCGCAACGGCTGCCCTTCTTTGAGCCTCATAAATTCCTCAATCACGCAATCAGACATGCGGATGACTTCATCGCCCAAGGCACCCGCAAGATGGCTGGACAACAATACATTGGGCAGCGTATAGAGTGCGCTGTCATTTTCCGGCGGCTCAGGCATTGTTACATCCAGCAGCGCGGTCAAGTCAGGGCGCGCTTTGAACACTTCAATCAATTCATCTTCCTTTACGCTGGCCCCCCGGCCCGTGTTGATAAAGCTTGCCCCCTCTCGCATGGAGGCCAACAGCTTACCATTGATGATATGCTTGGTTTCCGGCAAATCCGGCATATGGTTGGAAACAGTATAGGCTTGGGCGAACGCCTCCTCCAGGGAAACTTTTTTTGCGCCCATAGACTCCGCCGCTTCTCCAGATAAATACGGGTCATACACCAACACCTTCAGCGTATGGGGCTTGAGCATGTCCATCACCAGCCTGCCCACCTGCCCCGCACCCAATATGGCGACAGCTTCGCCAAAGTTGCCCTTTGGGGCCGGATGACCCCAGGACTTATATGTCTCTTTGGATTTGTAGTTGCGGAGATTCCTGAAATATCCCTTATTGGACAGAAGAATTTGAGACAGCGTAAATTCTGCCACCGGGTATGCATTGGCCGCCCAGGCACTCACCACCTGAATGCCTCTTTTAAGCAAAGGTTCGGCAAAGTTCTTGACGGAACCTGCTGCATACAATACCGCCCGCAGTTTGGGCATGCAATCCAGCTTATCTTCGGAAAGAAAAGGCATACCCCATGTGGAAAATATGGCTTCTACATCCTTCAGTTCATCGCTGCGCTGTTCAAAATTATCCTCCGTAATCAGCCCCTCCACCAAGTCCGAAATCTGCGCAATGCGTTCCTTGCGCCCCGCGCCATAGACGCGATTCACGTTGTCCTGGTTGTTGCAGATAAAAGCAGTCTTCATGGAACTACCACCTTATTTCTTATGATGTTTATAGATATGATTATAACGTCACAAGTGCCGGATTGCAATTTCAAGGACGAATGGTCTCCTGCCATATACTCCGCAACACTCCTCTATTCCCACAAAGGCATCAGCAAACGTTCAGCACGTAAACCTATTTCCCTCCGCAACACATCCAGGTTTTTGAAATTATGAATGCTGCCAAAGGCGTGGCGGACAATATCGCCGCCAAAGTCATGAATCAAGATTCCGTTAAAAACATCCTGCGCAAGTTCCAGCGGTTCCGCCTCTGCAAAGTAGCCCTTTAGGAAGTGCGGGTACGCCTGATATTCAAAAAACACCAGCGAATGCTCATAGCACATTGGGGCCGAAACTGCATCTGCATAATCGATAGGCATCAAGGTATCGGTCACCAGTACATTCCCGCCGCACAGGTCGCCATGCACCAACACATAGTCTCCATAATTGTGGCGGTCTATGTACTCACGGCGCTGCACGTTAAAAAGATGCGGATAGCTTTTCCACCGGTCGCTTCGGTTGGGCGTGTGAATAACGTCAATGTCGTTAAATGGCTCGCAGGGAACATGCAGTTTGCCCGTTACGTTCCTTAATTGTCGGCCAAGCTTGTACTGCGTTGGAGTATCCGCCTTTTGAAGAGCTACATCCAGTTCGTTGCCTGCAATATAAGGCATCACAATATAGGCAAAGGCATATTTGTCATAGATGACTCCTTCGGCGAGAATCGTGGGCACTGGCACGCCCAGCGCACTCACAAAACGGGTAACAAATATTTCTGTATGGCGGTCTACGGTCTGATCCATCCCCGATTCAGCAGGAGCGTATATTTTCACAACAATATCCCCCACCTTAAACACCGCATTTGTGCCAGGCGTGAGATGTTCTATTTTGCATATGGGCAGCTGTTCACGCACAAGGATTTCCTGCACGATGTTTTCAAACGCGGGAATGGATTGATACACCCTCGCCCAATCATCCCAATTGGTTATTGTCCGGTTAAACAGCATGGCGGCATTATCCTTTGCAGCAAACAAATCTCTCAAATTATGTATAGTTTACTATAATCTTGCACGGCCATCTACAACAAAACCTCCCTGTCCCGTAAAACGGCAAGGAGGTTGCAGCACAGCCCTTACAATTCAAGCAGGCTTCATCAGCGGATGCCGTAATGCTCAATGATATAGTCCATGTCCTTGTCGCCCCGGCCCGATAGGTTGATCAGCACCGACCCATGGCCCATCTGGTTAGCCAATCTGATGCCATAGGCAACTGCGTGGGCGCTCTCAATCGCCGAAATGATTCCTTCCATCCGGGAGAGCGTAAAGAAAGCATCGATCGCCTCTTTATCCGGAACAACATCATATTTGATCCTGCCCACATCGCGCAGGTAAGCATGCTCCGGCCCGCTGGACGGATAGTCCAGGCCGCTGGCTACCGAATAAACCGGCGCAGGCTCGCCATTTTCATCCTTGAGCATGATGCTGTTGAAGCCATGCATGATGCCTTCCTCGCCATACGTCAGGCTTGCGGCATGGTCGCCCAGCGCAGGCCCTTTGCCCAGCGGTTCAACGCCGAAGATATCAACAGGGTCATTCAGGAAACCGGAAAAGAGCCCCATCGCATTGCTGCCGCCGCCCACGCAGGCCACGACTGCGTCGGGCAATTCCCCGGTCATGTTCAGGTACTGTTCCCGCGCTTCAATGCCCACCACGGCTTGGAAGTCACGCACCATCAGCGGGAACGGATGCGGGCCCATGACAGAGCCGATGCAATAGATCGCATCCTTATATTCATTGGCATACGCTTCAAACGCGGCATCCACCGCCTCCTTGAGCGTTGCCAGGCCCTTGGTCACTTCAATAACTCGCGCGCCGAGGATTTTCATCCTTGCTACATTGGGCGCCTGTTTTTTGATATCCACAGCGCCCATATAGATATCGCATTCCAGGCCAAAATAGGCAGCGGCGGTAGCCAGGGCAACGCCATGCTGCCCTGCGCCTGTTTCCGCAATGACTTTCTTCTTCCCCATATACTGGGCCAGGAGAACTTCGCCCATGCAATGGTTCAGCTTGTGCGCGCCGGTGTGGTTCAAATCCTCACGTTTGGCATACAGCTGAACGCCGGTGCCAATGCTGTCAGACAGGCGCTGCAGATGTGAAATGGGCGTTGGCCTGCCCTGAAACTCCTGACGGATACGGCGCAGCTCCGCGATGAACTTCCTGGACTTGCAGATGGTATTGTACGCTACGGTAATTTCGTCCATGGCCGCCTGCAACTCCGGCGGAATGTAGGAACCGCCGTATTTGCCAAAGAATCCGTCCGCGGTTGGATGGTTTTTGAAATAGGTGTCAAAGTCGACATTGTTGAATTTCACGTTGACTGTAACCTCCTTTGATATAAAAAGGGGCTGTAGCAGACAAGAAACATTGCTACGACCCTTGCGGTGTGGTGGTCGCAACAGGACTCGAACCTGTGACCCCATCGATGTGAACGATGTGCTCTACCAACTGAGCCATGCGACCTTACTTGTTCATTTTGGCTTCGATAGTTTGTACCGGTAGGTACTACCAACTGAGCCATGCGACCATGCATCAAGCGCTTTGTTATCATAGCACGCAGGTTTTTGATGCGTCAAGTCTTTTTTGCGCAAGTTGAACACCCGTGCCGAAGGGCGTATAATGCATTCGAACACACGCAAGGAGATTTACTGCATGAAATTAGGGGTTGTAGGGCTGCCAAACGTCGGCAAGAGCACATTGTTTAATGCCATTACCAATGCCGGAGCGCAGGCGGCCAACTATCCTTTTTGCACCATTGAACCCAACACCGGCATCGTGGCGGTGCCTGATGAGCGGGTGGATAAGTTAGCTGAAATGTACCACCCTAAAAAAGCTACGCATGCTACGATAGAATTTTTGGACATTGCAGGTCTGGTTAAGGGCGCCAGCCGGGGCGAGGGGTTGGGCAACAAATTTTTGTCCCATATCCGTGAGGTGGACGCCATTGTGCACGTGGTGCGCTGCTTTGAGGACAGCAACGTTGTGCACGTGGATGGCAGCGTAGACCCCCTGCGCGACATGGAAACCATCAACCTGGAATTGATTTTTGCCGATATGGACACTGTGCAGCGCCGGGGCGAAAAGGCTGCAAAAATGATCAAAACCGGCGAACGCAAATACGCCGAGGAAGCCGCCCTGGCTCAGCGCATGTTCGCGCATCTGGAGCAGGGCAACCCCGCGCGCACCTTTGCGGCCACGCCGGAGGAGCGTGAGGCCATCAAGGGCTGGTTTTTGCTAACCACCAAGCCTGTTATCTATGCCGCCAACATTGGCGAAGATGACTTAGGCCGGGATGAGAGCGAACTGCCGCAGGTCACGCTGGTGCGCGAAGCCGCGCAGCGCGAGCAGGCCGAAACACTGGTCATCAGCGCGCAGATTGAGCAGGAAATCGCCAGCTTAGACCGTGCTGAAAAAACAGAGTTTTTAAAGGAGCTGGGCATCGGCGCAAGCGGGCTGGACAGGCTGGTCAAAACCTGTTACCGGCTGCTGGGCCTGATCAGTTTTCTAACTGTCGGCGAGGATGAGTGCCGCGCCTGGACGATTACCCGGGGCACCAAGGCGCCGCAGGCCGCCGGCAAAATCCACACGGACTTTGAGCGCGGCTTCATACGCGCTGAGGTTGTGCCGTTTGATACGCTCATGTCCCTGGGCAGCATGGCCGCCTGCCGCGAAAAGGGCCTGATCCGCAGCGAGGGCAAAGAGTACATCATGCAGGACGGCGATGTCACGCTGTTCCGTTTCAACGTATAGCCATGCCGGATCTTGCTTTTTTCATCAAACGCCTGCGCCGCATGGATTACGGCAAGTTCTGGGATGCGGTGGACGTGGTGACCCAGCGCTCCGGCAAGCCGCGCGCCTATATCCTGTGGGACATGCTGCGCTGCGGGCTTCGGTACAACGCAGGATATATGGACTATAAAATCGCCCGCATGTATGACCTGAACGCCGCACAACGCCGCAGCACCATTACCCGGGGCATCAACAACCGCATCGTGCGCGATATGAACGACAAGGCGTACTGGCACTTTTTTGATGACAAAAGCCAGTTTAACACGCTGTTTGCGCAGTGGGTGGGGCGCGCCTGGCTGCTGGCCGACAAGGACCTGACGGTGGAGGCGCTGTCCGCATTTCTCCAGGGACACACAACGGTGTTTATCAAGCCCTTAGAGGGCAGCAGCGGCGTGGGTGTGCGCAAGGCCACCCAGGCAGAATGGGCAGATATCCGTACCTTCCATCAGGAGTTGGTGGTACAGGCCCCCAGCATACTGGAAGAAGCCGTTGTCCAGCATGAGACCATGTCTGCCTTGTGCCCCACCTCGGTGAACACCGTGCGCTTTGCTACGCTGTTAGGCGACAAGGCGCAGGGCATTGTCTACGCCTTTTTGCGCATCGGCAACGGCAAGGTGATGGACAATGTGGACTGCGGCGGCATGGCCGCACGGGTGGATCTGGATACCGGCATATTAAAAACCGTGGCTGCCGATAAGCAGGGCAATGTGTTTGAGGTACATCCCATCACCGGCACGCCCATTGTGGGCTTTCAGCTGCCGTATTTTGAAGAAGCCAAGCGCATGTGCTTGGAGGCCATGCAGGTGGTGCCGCAGATGCGCTATGTGGCCTGGGATGTGGCGCTGACGCCGCAGGGCCCCCGGTTTATCGAGGGCAACTCCTTCCCCAGCCATGCGGTGCCGCAGTTTGCCGCGCACTACCCGGAAGGCATCGGCATCCTGCCCGAATTCCGCAAATATATCGATATCTGAGCGCCAGTGCATGAACTGGGGTGCCTTGTGCGTTATATGGTTGGCAACTACCCCGCAACGTTAAGGAGAGTATACGATGGATTTATTAAAGACGTTTTTAGTGTATATGGCCGTGCTGGTCACGTCCTCCGTCCAGATGTCCCCGGCGTTCACGCCTGTGCCGCCGGGCGCAAGCACACCTGTGCCCACGGCCACCGTGGCACCGGTCATTACCCTGCCCCCTGCTACGCAGGCGCCCGCAACACAAACGCCGTCGGCCTCCACATCCTATACCACGCTGTATGTGGGCGACCGGGGGGACAACGTGCGCGTCATGCAGTTGCGCCTGAAGGAGCTGGGCTACCTGACGGGCAAGGCGGACGGCATCTTTGGCCAGCAAACACGCCGCGCGGTGGAGCGGTTTCAGTATTATAACAACCTGAAAACCGACGGTATCGCCGGGCCCAAGACGCTGGCCAAGCTGTACACCGACCCCAATGTCGTGGTCGCACCGGCAGAGGTGCCGCGCACGCCCACGCCGACCAAGGAGCCTGCGCCCACCCTGCTGACCATCCAGGTGCCCGTCCGCTACCAGGATACCAACGGCAAGCTGCTGTTCAGCGACAGCGTGCTGCTGCAGCCCGGACGCACCACCATCCACGCCAACAACGCGCGCGTACCGGCAGATTATGTGCTGACCGGTGCATCCAGCGTGACGGTCAGCGTGGCCAGCAACGGCGTAGCCACCCCAGCCATGGTGATGTTTACCTATCGCGCGCCGGCCAACACCCAGCCGCCGCAAAGCATCAATATTCCGGTGTATTATCAGGCACAGGACGGCACCCTGCTGGGTACGGCCTATGTCAGCTGCTTCTATGGGCGCGCCACGGTTATCTATGCACAAAACAACAATGTCCCCAGCGGCTATACGCTGGTCAGCCCGGGCAGCGTGACCATCAACGTGTCGCAGGGTGGCGTGCCCACGCCCTCCAGCGCTGCGTTTACCTACCGCGCACCGGCACCGCAGCAGGTTGTGATCCCCATCACCTACAAGGATACCAACGGCGAAACGCTGCATACCACATCGGTCACCTTAAACGTTGGCACCAACACCATCAGCGCCAATGACAGCCTTGTGCCCAAGGGCTACACGCTCAAGAGTGCGCGCACGGTAAGCGTCAGCGTCAGCACGAGGGGCGTGGCCACGCCTGCCAGCGTCACGTTTGAATACACCGCGCCGCCCGCCGTGGTCACCGCCACCATCACGATATACTACAAGGACGAGGGCGGCACCGAGATCACCCGCGAGGTTTCCACCTACACCGAAGGCACGCACACCGTGAAGGCCAACAGCGGGGTGGTGCCCGCAGGCTACACCCTGGTGGGCAGCGATACGGCCAGCATTACAGTGGCCAAGGACGGCAGCGTCACCCCGGCCTCGGTGACCTTCACCTACAAGGCGCCGGTTACCGCCACCATCCCCATTACCTATCAGGATACCAAGGGTGAAACGCTGTTTACTGAAAACCGCACGCTCAAGGAAGGCACACATAACATCTCCGCTGACGACAGCCGCGCGCCGCAGGGCTATGTCCTAACCGGCGCGCGCGATGTGGCGGTCACGGTCGCAGCCGATGGCAAGGCCACGCCGGACAGCGTGGTGTTCACCTACAAGGCACCCGCCACGGCCAGCATTTCCATCGCCTATCAGGATACCAAGGGCGGAGCGCTGTCCAGCGACACCCGCACCCTGAAGGAAGGCGCCAACACAATCACCGCCGATGACAGCAAGGTGCCTGCCGGCTATGTATTAAAGGGCGAGCGCAGCATTGCCGTCACCGTGGCATCCGACGGCACGGCTACTCCCTCCTCCGTTACCTTCACCTATCAGGCCCCCATCAGCGTGCAGGTCGGCATCCTGTACCGTGATGAGCAGGGCGCAGAACTGGGCAAGGATAGTTTTACCGCCCGCTTGGGCAAAAACACCGTAACCGCCAATGACAGCAAGGTGCCGCAGGGCTACCTGCTCACCTCGGCACGCTCGGTAGAGGTAACGGTAAACGAGGATGAAACCGCCACCCCGGCCTCTGTGGAATTTATCTACAAGGCGCCGCTGCCCCCGGTGCAGGTCAACGTGCCCATTATCTATGTGGATGATCAGGGCACGCAGCTGAACATCGATTCGGCGCTGGCCATGACGGGCAATAACACCGTCACCGCCGATGCCAGCAAGGTGCCGCAGGGGTATATTCTGGTCAGCGACCGCAGCGTCAACGTGGTTATTTCTCCGGAAGGGACAGCCACCCCGGAACAGGTCACGTTTACCTACCGTGCCCCCACGCCGCTGGAGCAGATCAAGTCCATCCCCGAACATCAGTCGTTTACGCCTGTTGAGGGCATGCACCCGGTATACACCGGCCCCGGCACACACTACTTCCGCGCTGGCGGCAACGCAGCGGTGGGCGGCGGCAGGTGCCGCTACTACGGCAACGTGGGCGAATGGGCCATGATTGGCTACGGCTTATCAAACGGCCAGTACCGCATTGGCTATGTGCAGCAGTCCGCCCTGCCTGCGGATGTAAGCATCCGCCAGCTCCAGCTGGGCTATGCTCCGGTGACCACCACGGGCAGCGTATACTTCACGGATGACCCCATCATCGGCACCAACCCGGACGCCAACCGCCTGGCCTACTACGGCGAGGGCGGCGTGTCCATGCACCTGCTGGCCTGGTTTGGCGAAAATTGGGCATACGTGGAAATCAGCAACTTCAACGGGGATCAGCCCGCGCGCGGCTTCGTGGTGCGCAGAAAGCTGTAATTCTTTATTGCACGCAGCGCGGCGGCCTGCCTGGCCGCCGCCTGTTTTTCATCTGTTTCTAATGTAGTTTGCAGCACTGACTAATGCACCCCCCGTATACTATGAATGTGCCAAATAGGCTTGGGGAGGCGATGAAATGGATCATTTTGAATTAGTAGAAAAATTGCGTGAACGCGCCAACGTGTCCTATGAGGATGCCAAGCGCGCATTGGAAGCCAGCAACTGGGATCTGCTGGATGCTATGGTGCTGCTAGAAAACGAAGGCCGCATCCAGAGCGAGGAAAACCCTGCGTTTACCACACGGCGCGAGCCGCGCCCGCAGCATGTATATACGGACGATTCGGCACGCGGGATTTTGCGACGTCTGGTCGATGTGCTGGTATCGCTAATCAACCGCGCCAGCAAGATTGACGTGGTGGTATCGCGCTATGGCAAAACCGTGATGGCGCTGCCTTTGATTGCAGTGATATTGCTGGTGCTGTTTGCGCCATGGATGACCATCCCGATAATGCTGATTGCATTGTTCTTTGGCTTCCGGTACGCTTTCCGCGGCGAAGGGATCAGCGACAAGGTCAACCAGGCCATGGACCGCGTAGCCGATGCCGCCGACAGCATCCGCAGCGGCAAAAAGAACGACCAGAACGTATAGGAGGCAATTGTGGCAAAAATCCTGCTGGTGGAGGACGAACAAAAAATCGCGCGCTTTATTGAGCTGGAATTGGCACACGAAGGCTACACCGTGGACAAGGCCGAGGACGGGCGCACGGGGCTGGACATGGCCGAATCGGGCACCTATGACTTGGTGCTGCTGGACATCATGCTGCCCGGCTTAAACGGCCTGGAGGTGCTGCGCCGCCTGCGCAAGTCGTCGCAGGTGCCGGTTATCGTGTTGACGGCGCGCGATGCGGTGATGGACAAGGTGACGGGGCTGGATATGGGCGCGGATGATTACATCACCAAGCCCTTTTCCATTGAAGAGCTGCTGGCGCGCATCCGCAGCGCGTTGCGCAAGCAGCAAAGCGCGGCAACCGCCACGCTGACGGTGGGGCCGCTGCAGCTAGATGTAGCGCGCCACAGCGTCACGGTCAACGACATCCCGGTGGAGCTGACCGGGCGGGAGTTTTCACTGCTGCAAATGCTGATGGAAAACCAGTCCATTGTGCTCAGCCGCGACACGCTGATGGAAAAGGTGTGGGGATATGACTACATGGGCGAAACCAATGTGGTGGATGTATACATCCGCTACCTGCGCGCCAAGATCGACGAAAAGCATGCCGTCAAGCTCATCCACACCGTGCGCGGCGTAGGTTATACCATCAAGCCGGAGGGCACATGAGCGACAGCCGGCGCATGACCTCCATCACCCGGCGCATCAACCGGGGGTTTTTCTTTCGCATTTTTTGGACCATCCTGCTGGTCAACGCGCTGGCGCTGTTCTTTATTGTTTTGGGTTGGGGGCATGCGATGGAGCGCGCCGAGCTGGGCGATGCCTGGCGGCCCAACCTGGGCCGCTCTGTTACGTTTGACAGCGATTATTCCTGGCCGCGCAGGCTGATGGACGGCGTGTATACCTTTTCGCTGGACGAGCAGACCTGGCAGAAGGACATGTGCCCGCTGTTTGAAACCATGCTGCGCTTCCTGCCCACCGCGCTGGGGGTGGAGTTGGTGGTGCTCATTGTCGCCTACCGCAACGGCAAAAAGCGCACCAAGCGGCTGCTGCAGCCGCTGCACCGCATGGCCGAAAGCGCCCAGGCGCTGACAGATCCGGCCATCTGGGATCAGAAATATCACCACTTGGAGGACGCCATTGCAGCCATCAGCCCGGATTCCCCCGATGCCAAGCTGTCCACAGGCGACCGCGACCTGATGGGGCTGGAGGAGGCCATCAACAGCCTGATGGCGCGCATGCACGAAGCATACCGCGAGCAGGCGCGCTTTGTATCCGATGCCTCGCATGAGCTGCGCACGCCCATCGCCGTCATCCAGGGGTATGCCGGGATGCTGACGCGCTGGGGCAAGGATGACGAAAAAATATTGACCGAAAGCATTGAGGCCATCAAGTCCGAGGCCGAGGACATGCAAAAGTTAGTGGAACAGCTGCTGTTTTTGGCGCGCGGCGATGTGGGCCGCCAGCAAACCACCTTTGCGCCGGTAGACCTGGCACAGCTGATGCGCGAGGTGTATGAAGAGTACGAGATGATTGACAAGCAGCACACCTGGCGCCTGCAAACGGCCGACAGCGTACCGGCGGTGGGCGACGCCTCATTGCTTAAGCAGGTGGCGCGCATATTGGTAGACAACGCAGCCAAGTACTCCCAGCCCGGCGACCCCATCACGCTGCGCAGCTATGTGATGGACAACGGCACGCCGTGCTTTGCCGTGCAGGACAACGGCAGCGGCATCGCGCAGGAGGATATCCCCCGCATTTTTGAGCGATTTTTCCGCTCCGACCCCGCGCGCGCACGGCATACCGGCGGCACGGGGCTGGGGCTGTCCATCGCCAAATGGATTGTGGATCAGCATCACGGCTACTTTGACGTGGTGTCGCGCGAGGGCGTGGGCACGCGCGTGGTGGTATGCCTGCCTGAGCGCCATGTATCGCCTGCCGCTGATGCAGTAGCGGACAACAATTAATGATTGAGTTCCGTATTGTCCAGGCATTTACACCTGACACAATATAACATACTATAAGCGTGTAGTTTATGCGAAGGAGGAAGACGATGGCATCCAAGCGCATGGACAGCGTGTACGCCATTACTTTCGTGGGCATGATGGCCGCGGTGGTGTTTGTGTCCAATTTCTTTTCCGTCCCGATGGGCGCCTCGCGCGTGCACATCGCCAATGCCGTGTGCCTGCTGTCGGGCATGCTGTTTGGCGGGGTGTACGGCGGGCTTGCAGCAGCCATTGGCTCCGGCTTATTTGACATTGTGGGCGGCTGGGGCATGACAGAGGCCATCATAACGTTTTTTAACAAAGGCCTGATGACGCTGGTATGCGGCCTGGTGGTGTACCGCGCCGCCTCCCTGCAGGGCAAAAAAGCGCGCCTGTTTGTAGGCGCGCTGCTGGGGGCGTTGCTGTATATTGCGCTGTACTTGGGCAAAAGCTATGTGCAGCTGGCCTTTGTAACGCAGGTACCTGCCGATACCATCCCGGCCATGATGCTGCAAAAGCTACTGGCCTCCAGCATCAACGGCCTGTTTGCCGTTATTGCCGCGCCGCTGCTGTACGGCGCGCTCAAACCTGCCCTGGAAAAAACGGGTATGTACGACAGTTTCCGGTAAAAATCAGTACCCCATCAGTGTGGCTGCCAGCGGGTAGCCCACCAGCACCGTGACCGCCACCGATATCACCATACAGATGCCGCCGTACAGCAGCATCTGTTTTGCGCTGGTCCAGCCTGATCCCACGGCCAGCGCCACATTGGGATGCGCCGGCGGCGTGGCAAAGGCAAACGCCCCCATCATGCCAATGATGGACGCAACGGCCGGCGCGCTGACCTGCCCCTGGGTGGCCAGCACGATGGGCAGCGCCACCGTGCACACCACGGTGATGGTGACCATGTTGGATGATACATTGGTCTGCAGCGCCGCCCACAGCGTAAACACCAGCACCAGCACCCAGGCCGGCAGGCCGTCCAACAGCGGCGAGACATTGCTGCTTAGCCATTGGGTCAGGCCGATGTCCTTGTTGGTCATGGCCGCGCCCAGCGCCAGCGTGGAGGCTGTCATCATCAGCGCCGCCCAGGATACGCCCTTGGTCATGCCCTCGCCAAAGGCAAGCAACGGTTTACCCTCAACGCTAATCATCATCATGGCCACTGCGCCGATCAGCGGCGGCCATGCAATGCCCTTAGCTTGGATGGTTTTCATCACAGGCCAAACATCACATAGAAAGCCCGGCACCACCCAGGCCAGCACCACCAGCGCAAAAACGCCCAAAATCAGGGCTTCTCGGCGCTCCATGGGCTGCTTTTCTCCGCCCAGCGAGTGCTGGCCGATGTTATATCCCGACAGGTCAGGCCGCAGCACAAAGCGGAACACCAGCATCATTGCCGCAAAGGTAATGATGCCCACCGCCATGCCAAAGGCAATGTAGTGCGCATAGCTGATGGTGTGCCCGGTGGCTTTTTCATAAAATCCCATAGCCATGTTGGAAAACACATGTGCGATGGGCGTCATGCCTGAACTAAGCGCAATGGCGACCGTCATGCCCAGCATCAGCATCGCGGCAAAGCGGTCGCCTTTTTTCAGGTTCAACACCGCGCATATCTCGGCATGGATGGGCAGGTAAATAACAAACAGCACGCTGGGCGACATAAACAGGCCCAGCGTCAACGCCGACAAAAAGAACAGCAGCGAAAACGCCCACGGCCCCCGGCGCGCAGCGCGGCTGTTGACAAACGCCAATGCTACCCTGCGCACAAACGGCGTCTGCGCCAGCGCATGCGTGCACAAAAAGGTAAACAACAAAAATGAAAACGTGGTGCCGCCGATGGATTCGGCGAGAATGCCTGAAAAGCTCAGTTCCGGAATAAACGCCAGCGCCGCCAACAGCAGCAAGCTGGGCCAGTCAATGGCCTCCGTCAGCCACAGCGTGAGCACGCCTAAGAAAATGCCCAGGATGTGCAAGCCCGAGGCCGTCATGCCTGCAGGCGGCGGCAGGATATAGGAAAACGCCACCGGCACCAAAGCCAGCAGCATGTGCAGCGTGCGTTTAGACAATTTCATACCCCGGTATCCTCTTTGTTGTGAATATAGGCCAGCAAGTCATCCATCTCGTGCTCGGTAAACACTGCCATGCCCTGCCGTTTCAAAAGCTGCACAAATACGCCATCCCCACTGGTCAGCGTGCCGGAAAAGGTGCCGTCATACACCTGCCCCACTCCGCAGGATGGGCTGCGCGCCTTGAGCAGCGCCGCTTTACACCCGCAGGCCTTGTATACATGCAGCGCCTGCTGCGCGCCGTGCTGGTAGTGACCGGTCACATCAACCCCCTGCGCGGTTATCACCCGGCCATCGGGCTGTATTTCCGCCGGCGGGCGCGGGGTGGGCAGGCCGCCCAGCTGCTCCGGGCACACGGGGATCAGCACATGACCGGCCAATTTGGACAAATCCTGCGGCTGCGAGCAGCCATCATAGCGCGTGCACAGCCCCATCAGGCAGGCGCTGATCAGCACGTTCATGCGATGGTCAGCGCAATCTCCATCATCTGGGTGAAGGTTTCGCGCACTTCGGTGGGCGTCAGCGATTCACCAGTGAACGGATTGTCCGAGATGGTCAGCAGCGTCAGCGCCTTTTTGCCTGCGGCGGCGGCGTTCAGGTACAGGCCATAGGCCTCCATTTCCACCGCCAGCACGCCCAGTTTTTGCAGTGTAGCAAGCGGGCTGCTGGCATCATAGAACGAATCTGAGGAATAGATAGGCCCCACCATGGTGTGCACGCCCATGGCCTGGGCGGTGTCCACAGCCTTCCGCAGCAGCTCATAATCCGCGCACGGCGCAAGGTTTCCGTCAAAACCAAACTGCCTGCCATAGGCGGAGTTGCTGTACGCACTCATGCCCACCACCAGGTCACGCACCTTCAAACCCGGATGAATGACGCCTGCCGATCCTACGCGGATGATCTGCTCCACGCCATAGTTGTTGAACAGCTCATGGCTGTAAATGCCGATGGACGGAATGCCCATGCCCGACCCCATCACAGACACACGCTTGCCCTTGTATTGGCCGGTGTAGCCGTGGATACCGCGCACGTTGTTGACCAGCTGTGCATCGGTCAGATAGGTATCGGCGATGAATTTGGCGCGCAGCGGGTCGCCGGGCATCAGCACGGTGCGGGCGAAGTCGCCTTGTTTGGCAGTGTTGTGCAGCGTGGGGGTATTGGCCATGGGGTGCTCCCTTCTATTTAGTCGGTCAGTGCGGAAAACAGGCGCGTAAAAATGGCATCGCGCGACACCCGCCATACCTGGCGGATGGGCGAACGCGTAAAGTCATAGGCATAGTGATGATCATACTCCGGTATGGGGGCGGGCAGTTCGCGGTCGGACAGCATCTGATCCTCCCTGTCCAGCAGCCAGGCCACCGCCGACACATCCCATATCACACGGCTCCAGGCCGTTCCTTTGGCATAGCGCTCCGCTTCGCTGATGGTGTTGCGGCACAGATAATCAGCCAGCGGGTTTTTGTCGGCCAGCCAGTGCATCAGCTCCGGGCCCGTCACAGTCAAATGATCCACCACGCCCATGCAGGGCAATTGCACCAGCGGCGCATCGTTAAACACCACGCGCGCGGCGGCCACATCCTGCTGCATGTTAAACTCCCTGGTGTGGGGCCACCAGGCTGCATGCCCGCCCAGCCACACCACCGCAATATTGGCCGCAATGGCAGGCTCCATCAGCAGCGCCGAGGCGATGTTGGTGATGGCACCGATGGCCAGCACATACAGCGGCTTTTCCGGCGTGTAGGTCTGCGCCAGCTGCACCAAGTGCCGGGCGGCATCGGACGCTACCGGCGTCTGCTCATCGGGCAAAAAGCGCGCAGCGCCCCGGAAGACCGGCGGCGAAGCGGGCAGCGCCGCCAAGCCCAGCAGTTTTTGAATTTCCTGGAAGCTCTTTTCCATGCCGTCTTCGGGCGAAACCGATCGCTCGTTTAAAAACGGCGCGGCATATAACGCCCGCAAGCGCACCTGGCTGGAGGCCTTGAGCAGCCAGGCAATGGCGAACTGATCGTCAATCTCGTTGTAGGCATCGGTATCCAGCACGCAGTCCACCACCGCGCCGGATTGCTTATAGGCCTTGATATATGCTAACCGGCTCATTGCGCGTAAAAGGCTTGCAGGTTGGTCAGCGTGCGCCCGTCGGCGCCCTCTGTTTCCACCACAATGCGGTCGGTTTTAAACGTGGGGAATACACAAATAGCCTTGTGCCCGATGGTGTCGCCCTTGTACAGACAGATGCGCCCCAGCCCGCCGGGCAGGTCGGCATACACGCGGAAGGCCTGGACACCCTCGCCGCAGGTCAGATCCTCCTGGATCATCACACGGTCCACCAGCTGTTGCTGGGGGGCAACAATCTCTGCATGAGCGCCCTTGCCTGTATAGGCAAAGTTGAGCGGCGTGCCATAGCGGCGGCGGATGGCTTCGCCAAACTCCGCCAGGCGCTGGGCGTCCTTTTCGGGCAGCAGGCCGCGCGCGTCCGGGCCGATGTTGAGCAGCAGGTTAGCCCCGCGCCCCACCGACATTTCATAGATGCCCATCAGCTCATCCACTTCCTTGATGGTATCCTCGTTGTCCTCGCAGTCAAACCAGGTGGAGCGCATGCGCATGTCGCACTCCGCGGGCAAGAACAGCGTCAAATTCTCTTGCCGCTCTTCGCTCAGCAACATGCCGAGGGGAGGATCCGTAATCAGCGAGGAGTTGGGCATGTCGGCATAGCCGTCCTCATTGCCCACCCAGCGGGTGTCGGGATCCCACATGTTAAACACCAGCATATCGGGCTGCAGCGCGCGGACTTCCTTGATGATGCGCTGCTTATCATACGTATGCCCATCCGAGCCCGCCCCGTCAAACCACAGGTAGTCGATCGGGCCATAGCCGGTGAGCAGTTCGGACAGTTGGCCGATGAAATAATCATCATATTCCTTTTCATCGGTAAAATCAGCGCCGTGCCCCCACTGCGCCGGGGAATAGTACAGCCCCACCTTGATATCATGGCGGCGGCAGGCGTCCACAAACTCCCGCACCACATCCCCTTGGCCGTCTTTCCAGGGCGTGTGGGCGACGGAGTAATCCGTCATCTTGGACGGCCACAGCGCAAAGCCGTCATGATGCTTGCAGGTAAACACCGCATAGGTGCCGCCCGCTTCCTTCACCGCGCGCACCCAGGCATCGCAGTCCAGCTGCGTTGGGTTAAATACGTGAAGCGACATTGCGTTGCCATCCCAATCGCTGCTGCCTTTATAAAAAGCGCGAATCCCAAAATGGAAAAACACGCCGAACTCCCATGATAAAAACTCCAATTGATTGGCACTGGGCCGTACGACAGACATGCGTTCAGTCCTCCCTGTTGCTTGTTGCATACAGTATACACAATGCCGCCGCAAAACAAAAGGCTGTCCGCAAGGGACGGCCTAATTGTGCTTACACAACTTATTCAGCATTCACAACATATTCTTGCTGCAGTGTGTGCAAAGCAAATCCTGTCTGCGGCGATCGGGCAAAGACCAGCACGCCCTGATTAAGCGGTAGCACGCTGTCCTGCTGCATGCGGCTGATGATACGCAGCTTGTCCTCCCCTTGGGCGGGCACAGGCCGGAAATCATTGGCAGGGGCGGCCCCGCTGGTCAACACGGGGATCAGCTCAAACTCCGCCGCAATGCACGTGTTGCCAACAAAGGTAAATGTAGTCTGCACAAGGCAGCCGTCAAACTCCGTCAAATCGAGGTTGCCGCCAAACACCAGATTGCCCAATGAATAGAATATCACGCCGCCGTTGTAATGCTCCACGCCCTGCACCACGTGCGGATGGTGGCCGATGATGATGTCGGCCCCCTCGTCAATGGCCATGTGCGCGATGCGCTCCTGCAGTTGGTTGCGGTTGGGGGCGTACTCCTTGCCAAAGTGACAGCTGTATATAATCAGATCGCAGCCTTGTGCCTTGAGCCGCTGGATATCATCCGCCACTTGCTGCTTGTTTTGCCGCCAGGTCGTTTCCCGGATGCCGCCAAAGCCAATCCTGATGCCATCGCGCTGCCACACATAGACATCCCCATACCCGGCATAGGCCACGCCAACGCTGTCCAGCGCTTCCTTGGTGGTGCGACGCCCAATCTTTCCATAGTCGATGTGATGGTTGTTGGCGATGTTGACCATCTCAACAGATGATACAGGCAGTATGTTGGCAAACTCCACAGGGCCGCGGAAATTGTGCAGCCTGGTCTGCTTGTTGCTGCTATCGTCCTTGAACACACATTCTAAGTTGATAACCGTCCAGTCATCCTGCGTGAAAATGGGCTGCAGCAGTTCAAACGGCCACCCGTAGCCCTTGGCGGCAATGAAAGAATCAAACGAATCCTCACGGCGGCGTTTATTTTCCTCACTGCCCAGCACACAATCGCCGCCAAAGGTCATGACGATTTTCTGCGTCTTGCCGCTCGGTATGGGCGGCTGCGTGGCCGGAGGCGGTGTTTGTGTGGGCAAAGGCTCCGCGTCCGGAGGCACTTGCCCGGGGAACATGCTTTGCCAGTGAGCAGCACGCTGGGCGGGATCATCCAGCACCAGCACCTTGGTGCCGGTGGGCAGGTTGGCCCACAGCCAATAGGCGTTAAGCGCATCATCAGTGTGCCCACGCTCCACGCGCACACAGCCATGTGATACCTTGCTGCCCAGCGTGGCTTCCTGGTCAGCGTACCCCCCCTTGCGCGACCAGCCCAGTTCATGGATAAAGTTGCCGCCATCAAAGCGGATGGGATAATTATACCGATAGCCCTCACTGGAAAATGCAGCCACCCGCCGCTCAGTCAAAAAAGCGCCGGCCGCCGTTTCACGAAACAGTTTTTTCGCGGTGGGCAAACCTGTGCTGATGCGCAGGGTGCCCCGTTCGATGCCGTTTTCATAGATGGTCATCGTCTGCGTCTGCTTGTCAATCAGCACGCCATAGCGCGGATGGGGCGTTATCACTTTCAGTTTGTCCACCGGAATATAGCCCTCGATATAGCAGCCATCCTCGGTGCGCCAGGCACCCACTCGCGCGTTGCTATTTTCGATGGACAGCACCTGCACGCCGGAGGTTTGCCCGTGCACCGCGCCCAGCGTTTTGCCGTTTTCGTCCTTTATGTTCTGATGGGCCAGCGCGCCGATGTCCACCACGGTAATAGGCGCTATCATCGCCGCCCACACATCCTGCGGCGAGCGGCTCTTCGGCATGTGCAGCGCAGGATCGGTCACTGTAACGGGCAGCACCGGTGCTTCCTGATGCGATATAATAAAGGGCACCTCCAGCGGGGCTTGCTCCTTGCCTGCTGAAAACAGCAGCGTATAGCTGCCCTCATCCAGCATTTTGCCCCACAGGGTGCCGTCAAAACGGAAGGTACGCGCGTTGGCATCATCGCGCTTCAAACTCCAGGAACGCAACTCCTGCCCCTGTTTGTCTACCAGCTGCACGCGCAACAATCCGGGGGCTGAAAGCTGGTGCCACACATGAAAATCCTGGGCATTTCCAGCATATATCATATCGCTGGACGCAACGGCAAACTGCACCGCCGGCACCGGCGAACCCACGCGGGCTTCCACAATGGTTTGCTGCCCATTCAAACTAGCGTTGATTGTAACTGCGCCTGTAGATAACGGCTCGCCATGCGCGGCCAGCGCGGCCCAGGGGATGGTGTTCTGGCCCGCTTCCACAGACACGCCCGACATCACCGTGCCCGTGCGCCCATCCTGCGCGTAGGTGATGGTCAGCTCACCGGCAATAGGCGCATGCACCGTCAGCTGGTTGTCGCCATAGGGGCGCAGCCGCTGCGGCGCAGCTATATGAAAGCCTTGCTCCTCCCCCATGGCATTCAGGGGCAACAGCAGGCAAAAAATCAACAGCAAGCACGTTGTACGCATGGACTACTTCCTTTCGTCTCATCAGTATAGCAGGCCGGTCAAAAAGCCGCTACCTGATAGACGCACAACATGCTGCAAATGTTTCATCCGTAAAAAATTATATGAAAAAAGGCCGTGTTGCACGACCTTTTTTGTCACAAGTTGGTGTTATTGCGGGGGATGCACATCTGCGGCGTTCACAAAGGCGATGAACTTCGTGTCGTACTGCACAGGGTACCAGCCATATTCAGGCGGGCCAACGGCCACCAGGGTGGTGCCTTCCTTGGCGTCCCCCACCTTCTGCCAGTCCGTGCCCGGGCCGGTGTACAGCGAGGTTTTGCGCAGCGTAACCAGGTTGAACGGCACATTGTTTTTGTAGATGGCCAGCTCGGTATCCGTCCAGGCTTTTATATCCATCGAGACAAATGCCGAGGCGTTGCGCAGGCTGACGATGTAGTAGTTGCCCCAGGTGCCAATGACGGGCAGCACGGTGTAGCGCGGCAGGTCGCCCACATGCTTGGCGTTGTGATCCGGCGCGGCCAGCGCGGCCACACCGCTTTGGCGCAGCGTGAGCACCACAGGGTTCTTGGCCAGGTACCGATCACGCAGGTAGCCCGTGTAGCTGTTGCCCTTGTCGTCCACATAGGTGGCCTGCACCCAGCCGTTGGCATCGCTGATGAGCGTCACTTCACTGCCGCCTGGAACACGGGTGATGGTTTTGCCCTTCAGCGAGGGCTGATCGCGCATGGTGATACGCGATGCCAGCACGATCGCCCGGTTAAAGATGGGGCCTTGCCCGCGGTTATCGCCGCTTACATAGGAAGACGCCGCCGCCACCAGCGGCAGGGCCAGCGCCAGCACCAGCGCCAGGGAAAGAAGCCGTATGGATCGTTTCATGTTTTTCACCTCCATGATGATTATACCTTTTTAATAAGCTGCTGTACACAATGGTGTTTGCTGCCGTTCAATGATAGAACGAAGCAAAAACGCCAAAACGTGCACATTTGGAAATCTATATACTTTTTCCCGTGAAAACGGGTATTGTGTAAAAATATCTTTCATTATATAATCAATATATTGGTTGCAGGTGACGGATTCTGCAAAAGGCTGGTGATTCGGTATCATGATAACAAACAGACAGAGTACCCATGCCTGTTTTTATTCCTCACCTCATCTGAGAATATACAAGCTGCGCCTGCGCGTTTTTGGGCACGCGGGTTTTTTGTTTTGTCCGGGGTCATGGCTTCGCGCATGGCCCCGTTTGGTAAAGTCAGCGCCGCGCGGGCCGCGCTGACAGGGGCGGCGGTTCCGCCGCCGGATAAGCCCTCGGGGAAAGCATGTGACGAAGCGAACGGGAGGAAGGAGAGCACCCATGAAAACGAAGAAAGCGGTATTCCTGGCTCTGGCGCTGCTGGTGGTTTTGGCGGCGCTGCCCTGGCAAGGGGCTTTGGCCGCGGGGACCAGGTACTATGTCAAGCAGGGCGGAGACGATAGCAAGGACGGTCTCACCTGGGCAAATGCCAAGGCCAATCTGAAGGCTGTGATGGACGCCGCCAATTCGGGCGACGAAATCTGGGTGGCCGCGGGCACCTACAGCCCGGGCGGCGATCCGGCGGACACCTTCCATTTGAAAAGAGGTGTCAAGGTATATGGCGGCTTTGCAGGAAACGAAGGAAGCCCAAATGAGCGCGACCTGAGCAATGCCGCGAACAAAACCACCCTGGACGGCGGCGGCAATGTCTACCATGTCGTAAGGGGCGGATCGAACGCGACCCCCGCCAACACCCGCCTTGACGGCTTCACCATCACGCGCGGCAATGCCAATGGGTCCAATGATGATGCCCTCGGCGGCGGGATGTACAACGATAACTCCAGCCCGACGGTGGCCAACTGCGTCTTTTCCGGCAACACGGCGAACGGCGGCGGCGGGATGTACAACATTTACAACTCCAGCCCCACGGTGGCTAACTGTGTCTTTTCCGTCAACACGGCGTACGATGACGGCGGCGGGATGTACAGCTACAACAACTCCAGCCCGACGGTGGCAAACCGCGCCTTCTCCGGCAACACGGCGAACGAACGGCGGCGGGATGTTCAACTCTAACTCCAGCCCCACGGTGGCCAACTGCGTCTTCTCCGGCAACACAGCGAACGGCACGGCGGCGGGATGTACAACTTTAACTCCAGCTCGGCGGTAACGGACTGCGTCTTTTCCGGCAACACGGCGAACAGGAACGGCGGCGGGGTGTTCAACGATAACTCCAACCCGGCGGTGAAAAACTGCGCCTTTTCCGGCAACACGGCGAACGGCGGCGGCGGGATGCGCAACTTTAACTCCAGCCCGGCGGTCGTGAACTGCACCTTCTCGGGCAATCAGGCGACGGACGCTTCGCTAGGCATGGGCGGCGGGATGCGCAACTTTAACTCCAGCCCGGCGGTCGTGAACTGCACCTTCTCCAAAACACGGCGGCCTTTTCGGCGGCGGGATGTACAGCCATAACAACTCCAGCCCGATACTGGCCAACACCATCCTGTGGGGCAACACCGCCCCCAGTAATAATGGCCCGGACATCTATCAGAGCGGCGGTAACTTCATCCTAAAAAATGCGTAGTCGAAAAATATAAGCTGAACGGGGCAACAGAAGACCAGAGCAACACCATCATCTTAACAGACCCCAACCTGCAACCGCTGGATAAGGACGGCAATGTTGTAGCGGATCCCGCCAAAGTGTATATTTATGGATTGGGGAATAACATAGCTAAAAATGCGGGGCGAATGTCGGCGTGGATGTTGGCAACGGCAATCACGTCCCCGATACCGACCAGCGGGCGTGCCGCGGCCAACCGGGGATAACGATGTGGATATCGGCGCTTATGAAGATGAGGCGCATTACACCGTCGCCTTCAACGCTAACAGCGGCACGGGGTACATGAGAGATGCTAAGGTCTTAGACGGGCAAGAATTTACCTTCCCGCCCAACGGCTTTGAACCGCCCACAGGAAAAGAGTTTGATACTTGGGCAATCGGCAACATAAATAGCAATGATAAGGCAGCTCCGGGGGAGAAGCGTACTTTTGCCACGGGCAGCACGACCACGGTCTACGCCTTGTGGAAAAATAAAAACTATACCATTACGGTAAACGGCGGCGCATCAATACCTCCCGGCTCGGCAGCGTACGGAACGCTCGTTACCATCACGGCAACTGTCCCAAGCGGCCAGCAGTTCCAAAACTGGACGGTCAATAGCGGCGGCGCAATCCTTGCCAACGCAAGCAACGCCACCACCACCTTTACCATGCCCGATAGTAATGTGGTAATCACCGCGAACTTTGGAGACATCCCCGTCACGGGCGTAACGGTAAGCCCGGCAACGCTGCTCTTGCGGGCAGGCGGGGCGGCCGGCACCTTGACAGCCACGGTACAGCCCGATAGCGCGACCGACAAGACAGTTACATGGACATCAGGCAATGAATCCGTAGCGACTGTGGCGGGCGGCGTAGTCACCCCCGTCGCCGCGGGCGAAACGACCATTACAGCTACAACCTCGAACGGCAAGACCGCTGAATGCGCCGTCACCGTGCGGGCAGCGAGCAATAATATCTGGTATGTAACCCAAACCGGAGCCAATAAAAAAGACGGCACAAGCTGGGGCAACGCTTCAGGCGACCTCAAGGGAATTTTGAATATCGCCCAATCCACCGACCAGGTCTGGGTAGCCGCGGGTACCTACAGCCCCGGCAATAGCGGCGCGGACACCTTCCTGTTGAAAGCGGGCGTCAAGGTTTACGGCGGCTTTGCGGGGAATGAAACGAGCTTAAATCAGCGCGTTTTAAGCGATAGCAACAAAACCACCTTAGACGGCGGCGACATGAACTACCATGTCGTAACAGGCGGCGCGGGCGCGACAGCCGACAAGACCCGCCTTGACGGCTTCACCATCACGCGCGGCAACGCGAACGGATCTGATCTTGATGATAAGTTAGGCGGCGGAATGGTCAACAATAACGCCAGCCCGGCGGTGGCCAACTGTACCTTCACCGCCAACACGGCAACCACCGGCGGCGGGATGTTCAACATAAACGCCAGCCCGAAGGTGGAAAACTGCGTCTTTACCAACAACAAGGCAAACGTCGGCGGCGGGATGTACAACCAGAACGCCAGCCCGGCGGTGGCCAACTGCACCTTCACCGCCAACACGGCAAGCAGCGGCGGCGGGATGCTCAACATAAACGCCAGCCCGAAGGTGGAAAACTGCACCTTTTCCAACAACACGGCAAGGGGCGGCGGCGGGATGCTCAACGACAGCTCCAGTCCGGCGGTGACCAACTGCACCTTCTCAAACAACTCCGCAAGCGTCAGCGGCGGCGGAATGAGAAACGTAACCAATTCTCACCCGAAGGTAATAAACTGCACCTTCTCCGGCAACACGGCAACAGAATACGGCGGCGGGATGTACAACGACAGCTCCAGCCCGGAGGTAGAAAACTGCGTCTTTTCGACCAATACGGCAAATTATGGCGGCGGGATGTACAACGTTGATAGCTCCAGCCCGAAAGTTACAGGCTGCATTTTCTCCGGAAACACGGCAAACGACAGCGGCGGCGGAATGAGAAACGTAACCAATTCTCACCCGACGGTAATGAACTGCTCTTTTTCCGGCAATACGGCGTTTATGGCTGGCGGAATGGCGAATGTTGATGATGCCCACCCGATGGTAATCAACTGCACCTTTTCCGGCAACACGGCTACAAACCGCGGCGGGGGGATGCTGAACATGGATGACGGCAACCCGACGGTGGTGAACTGCACCTTCTCCGGCAACACGGCAATCTACGGCGGCGGGATGGACATCCAAGGCAACACTACCAGCCCGACGGTGGTCAACACCATCCTGTGGGGCAATACCGCTGGCTCTGACGATATCGGCCCGGATATCTATCAGAGCGGAAACAGCATCACCCTGAAAAACTGCGTGGTCGGAAAATATAAGCTGGATAATGGGGCGACCATAAGTGAAACGCCCATCACAGCTGACCCCAAGCTGCAACCGCTGGACAAGGACGGCAACGTAGTAGCGAATCCTGTGACGAACCCCACCCAAGTGTATATCTATAAGTTGGGTTCCGGCAGCTCGGCGATAGACGCGGGGCTGGGTGTCGGTACTCATAACGGCGTCACAGTCCCCGATACCGACCAGCGAGGCGTGCCGCGGCCAAGCAACGCCGTGGATATCGGCGCTTATGAAGATGAGGCATATTTCACCATTACCTTCATATCCAACGGCGGCTCGGGACAAATGAAAGCAGGCAAGGCAATCGCCAACGTACCCTTTAAATTCCCTGCCAACGGCTTTACGCCGCCCACTGGAAAAGAGTTTGATACTTGGGCAATCGGCAGCGTGAACGGCACACAAAAAAACCCCGGGGATACACATCCATTCAGCGCAAACGAAAATGTCTTCGCTCTCTGGAAAACGCCCGTCACAGGCGTTAGCCTAAACAAAACCACCCTTACCCTGCTTGTAGGCAATAGCGAAACGCTGACCGCGACAGTTGCCCCGGAGAACGCCACCCACAAGGATGTGACCTGGAGCAGCGATGATGAAACCGTTGCCACTGTAGATAACAGCGGCAAGGTGACGGCGGTCGCCCCCGGCACAGCCACCATCACCGTGAAAACCACGGATGGCGAAAAAACGGCCACCTGTACCGTGACCGTTAACGCTGCCACGGTAGCGGTAACTGGCGTGAGCCTGAACAAGACCGCAACCAGCTTGGTTGTAGGCGGCACGGAAGCGCTGCAAGCCACCATCGAACCGGCTACCGCCACCAACCAGAACGTAACCTGGTCAAGCGACAAGCCCGCCATCGCCACCGTGGATAACGGCGTGGTGACGGCCATCAGCGTTGGTCAAGCAACCATTACCGTGAAAACGGACGACGGCAATAAAACGGCCACCTGCACGGTGACGGTGTCTGCGGCTGGCGCCCAATATACCACCGTTTTGGGCAACAATCAGACCTATACCCGCGGCAGCGGCCTGCCGCTGGAACTGACCATTAAGCGAAATACAGAGGATCAGAAGACCTTTGGCCGGTTCCGTCACCTGCTGAAAGACGGAGCCCTTGTTCCGGAAAACCACTACACCAAAAAAGAGGGCAGCCTGATCGTCCAGCTGAAGTCGGCCTGGCTGGATACCCTGTCTGCTGGTTTACATGCGCTGAGATTTGTCTTTGAAGATGGGGAGGCCCAAGCATCCTTTACCGTCCAGGCCAAGCCGGGCAGCTTTGAGGATGTGGCAGTACCCGGCGACCACTTTACCTTTACCAAGCGCTGGCAGGGCGGGACAGGAAAGAGCATCGACTGGACACTGTATGATGAGATGGACTATGTCGCCCACAAGCTGTTCAACAAAAAGGTGATAAGCCCCACGGAATGGCGGTATGACGCCTGGTTCAGCAGCCCGGTTTGCCGCTATGTGGTGGAGAAACCCGTGCCCGGCTACAAAACGCGCTATGAAAACGTGGGCGTGTATGCCGGCATCACCGACCGCTGCTGCAACGGCGGCACCATCATCAACTATAAAATCCCCAAGACCGGCGATGAGGCCAACCTTGTGCTGTGGGCCGGGCTGGCGCTGCTGGGCGTGGCGGGTATAGGTGCCGTGCTGATGACCGGCAGGCGCAGAAAAAAAGGCAAGTAATTCATAAGCAAAAGCACAGGCTCTGTCTGTTTGGGCAGACAGAGCCTGCATGTTGGAAAGGGCAGGATGATGCAGGGCGGAGGATGGAACAGGCCGCGCCGTGTGCGCTATGTCCGCTTTCGCTGGGAGCGGCTGGCCTTGCTGGTGGTTTCTTCCGCACTGGTTGTTTTCGGCCTGACCAGGCTGATTGGCTATGGGCGTGACCTGATTGCATCCCGCCGCACATCGGAGGAATTGCGGCAGGTATACCATGCGCAGACGCCGATTGTTCCAGCAGAAACCGTTCCCCCAACCGCTTTGCCTGTGACCGCTGCGCCGACGATAACCGTGGCGCAAATCACCCCTGCCCCCACCTCAGTATCCGACCCCAAACTGGGGGCGATAACCTATCCCGGCAATCCACAGCTGCGCGTCAGCAGCCGGTTCAAGGCCCTTCGGAAGGAAAACAAGGACATCATTGGCTGGCTGACCATCGGGAAAATGCTGGATGAAGCCGTCCTGCGGCGGGACAACGAATATTACATGACCCATGACGCCAGGGGCGAAAAAAACGTGAACGGCGCGCTGTTTTTAGACGCCTCCATACCGCTTCAAACCCGGCCCCATACGCTGATGATATACGGCCACAATATGAAAAGCGGGGCGATGTTCGGCTGCCTGAGGAACTACGACAACATCAGCTTCTACCGCAACAGCCCTTTCCTCAGCTTTGACAGCCTGTATGAGCAGGGGCGGTACGTGGTTTTTGCTTCGGGTATCGTCAGTTTGGAAGAAAGCCGCAGGCATTGCGTGGACTTCTACGCCCTTGGCTCGGACAAAATTCAGGAGCGGCAAAAGGCTATCGACGCGCTGATCGCCGCCTCCCTTCACACCTGTACCATTGACGTCCGCCCGGAGGATCAGCTGCTGGTGCTGGTTACCTGCGTGGAACGGGATGATGAGCGCCGGGTGGTTGCCGCCCGCCGCATCCGGGACGGGGAAGAGGAAACGAGCCTGAAAAAGGCGGTTGGAAGAAGCCGGAAAAGATGAGGCGGCGCTGTGCAAGTGTCCGGTTCCTCCGTTTTATAGGCAGAATGATTGGATTACATCTCAAGCGAAAACGTTTCCCAAGCTTAACTTACATACACAATACGGTGAATGACAATTTGAAAAAGCAAAACTTGCTTGTTTTGAAATTCTGCCCTTGAATCTGCGCGCGTTGACTCGTATAATGAGCATGTTTCAGCCGCACAGGTCGAATTAGGGCGGCATATCTTATTGGCGTGGAGGTCCGCCGCGCCTAATCAAGTGGGAGGGATGAGCTTTGGACATTCTGGAACTCCTCAAAAACCTGTTTTCCGGCGTTACATTTCTGTTTTCGCTGGCAGGGGTTAAGACGCTGGCGATGTTTGTCATTTCCGGCACCCTGATCTACCTGGCCATCAAGAAAGACTATGAGCCTGCACTGTTGCTGCCTATCGGCTTCGGTGCCATCCTGGCCAACCTGCCGCCGGTGCTGGAAACCATGATGCCCTCCGCGCTGGGTACGGCTGCTGAGCCGGGCTTCCTGACGGTGCTGTTTGAGGCGGGTATCCGCAACGAGCTGTTCCCGGTGCTGATCTTTGTCGCCGTGGGCGCGATGATCGACTTCTCGCCGCTGATGAAGGATCCTTCCATGATCTTCTTCGGCGCGGCGGCGCAGTTTGGCATCTTTGCCACGTTCCTGGTATCGCTGGTGCTGCTGCCGCTGGTGTTGCCGGCCTCCCAGGCCAGTGACTCCAATCTGATCTTCCGCCTGGCCTCCGCCATCGGCATCATCGGCGCGGCTGACGGCCCCACCACGCTATATGTAGCCAACCACTTTAACTTGAGGGAGTTTATGGCCCCCATCTCGGTGGCGGCGTACAGCTACATGTCGCTGGTGCCTGTCATCCAGCCGCCCGTCATCCGCGCGCTGACCACCAAGCAGGAGCGCATGATCCGCATGGAATACCACGAAGGCCGCGCGCCCAAGCTGGCGCTGATCCTGTTCCCGATCATTGTGACCGTGGTGGCCGGTGTCATCGTGCCCATGAGCGCGCCGCTGGTCGGCTCCCTGATGTTTGGCAACCTCATCCGCGAGTGCGGCGTGCTGGAGCGCCTGTCCAAGACCGCACAGAACGAGTTGGCCAACCTGGTCACCATCCTGCTGGGCATCTCCATCGGCTCTACCATGGTTGCCGAAAACTTCCTGCGCTGGGATACGGCACTGATCATGCTGCTGGGTCTGTTCGCGTTTGTGTTTGACACCGCCGGCGGTGTGTTGTTCGCCAAATTCCTCAACCTGTTCCGCAAGAACAAGATCAACCCCATGGTCGGCGCGGCAGGTATTTCGGCCTTCCCGATGAGCGCACGGGTCATTCAGAAGATGGCCAAGGAAGAGGATCCCTACAACTTCATCCTGATGCAGGCAATCAGCGCCAACGTGTCCGGTCAGCTCGGCTCCATCGTAGCCGGCGGCATGATCATCACGCTGGTGACAATGGTCATCAAGTAAGGAGGCTACAGATATGATGGCAGACGGATTATTGGTCACCGTGGTCGGCTTGGCCGGTGTGTTTTTGGTGTTGACGCTGTTCTACTTCACCATCCGCTGGCTGCAAAAAGTCGGTGCAGAAAAAGACGAAGAATAAAAAGTTAGATTATGGCCGGGTGTGCGATGTGCGCCCGGCTTTTTTGATGTCAATGATCATATACGCACATACCAGCAGCGCCGCCAGCGCAGGCCAGAGCGATATGGTTTGCACAGCGTACACCTCCCCCGTGCCCGGTTGGGGCAGCGGCACCGGATCATAGGGCAGGCCGAAATCCGCCGCCAGCGCACGCACATTGAGCAGATGAATGACGGGCACGCCGCGCGCCAGAAACTCCAACATCACACCGCGCGTGTCATCTTGGGGCAAGTTGTCCATGCTGCGCGTCAAGCCAGGGTTGACCCGCAGCGATGCGCCCTCACGGCCTACATTGGCCAGCGCGCCGCCTACATTGACGAAGGCATCGATGCCATCGCCATAGCATTCCAGCCTGAGCGCGATGTTATGCGCAAGATCGCTTTCATCAATCAGTGCATAGCCCTCCTGCCGGGCCAGCGACAGCACCACCTGGCGCGCGTCCTCCCAGTACGGGTTGATGCCCTGGTCGCCCTCGCCGCCGGGTGATACTGCCACCATGTCAAACTGAAGGATACCCTGCTCCTTTAGCAGCGTCAGCATGCGGATGGTGGTCATTTCGGGGCGGGAGCCGCCGTACATGGAGGAGCCATAGGACGCTATCACGCGCGCGGTAAGCCCCATCTGGTTGGCAGCAGCCAGCGCCGCAATGCACAGCCCGGGGAAGGAGCCGCTCAAGCCCATCGCGACCGTATCGCCAGATTTAAGGCCAGCCTCGCTATATAATCGCACCATCAGCGCGGCAAAGTTGGGGTTGAGCGAGGTGCGCTTGGCCTCCAGTACGCCCATAGACGATGTCAGCGCCGTCCACTGCGGGCCGATCAGGCCGGTTTGATTGATATCCTCCGGCAAAATTTCAATTTGTTCAGACACAATTATATCGTGCAAAACCTGCTGCGCACGCTGCATGGTGTGCGCAGCAGCCAGCATGCGCGCATGCTCCGGGTGCGGTGCGGTGCCGCGCGTGGCTTGAGTGCCCACAATGCCCAGCGCCAGTACGCACAGCACGAGCAGCAGCTTTCGTACCGGCACGCGCGCCGCGCGGGGGCTGATCATGCCAGTCCCAGCGCCGTACCCAGCGCCAGCAGCAGCCATACCACCCCGGCTACAATCAGCACCGACAGCAGCGTGCGCACGCAGCCCTGCCGCAGCATGTCGTTGGCGATAAGGCCGGGGATGATGCGCCCCACCACCCGTATGTCAAAGGGCAGCCCTGCATGCGGCAGGATAAAGCGCTCCACCAGATAATACAGCACAAAGCTTAGCGCCACGGTCAGCGCAAAGCGCCGGCGGCCATATAGAATCATGTGGTTGGACAGCGCACGCATCAGCAGCCAAATAAGGACAGAAAAAAGAAGCGTAGCTGCAACCCGCGCAGGTTCCAGACCAAACAGCGCGATATAGCCGCCCGATATCAGGCCGCCGGTCAGCAGCCCGGTCAGGTTGGTGTACAAAAGCCCCACCAGCACGCTCAGCGCAATGGCTGCGTCTAACATGTGCCCTCCTTCATCCAATGTTCCACCAGCGCAAGGCCAGCCTCCTTGATGTTGCCAAAGCATACCACATGGCAAGGCTGTTGGCACAGAGAGGCTATCCAGCCCTGCGGGTCGTGCACCACCTGGACATCCCGGCCGGTGCGCTTTTTAAACACGCGTGCGGCCTGCGCCGTCCCTTCCCCCATCACAGCCAGCGATGTAATGGGCATATCTTTCACTGCCGTTGCAAACACAATCAGGCGGTAGGCACGGTCACTGCGGTGATTGTACAGCAGGTGCACAGGCTGTTGAAGCGCCCAAAGCGGCACCATCACGCGCGCAAAGGATGCCGCATCGTTGACCGCAAACGCATTGATGATTTGGCACGTGCCCACCATGAAAGGCCCGGCCATCCCTGCATCCGGCCGGGCGGCCCGCATGCCGCGCAGCGCAGCGTCACGATCAATGCCCAATGCGTCCGTGAGCGCCAGCACCAGCGCCACATTGTCAGGGTGCGTAGCAAACTGCAGTCTGGACAGATAATGAGCATCGTCAAAAGAGCGCGCACGCACAGCCTGGGGCAGCACATGATCAAAATCATCATTGCCAACAAAGACCTGCGCCCCTTGGGGAACCGACAGCGCCAGTGTCTGTGCGGTGATGTCCACGCTGTCGCCAATTTCGTCCAGATGATCCACAAACGCATTGGTCAGCAATACATGCGTGGGGCGCACCAAATGCATGGCCATCACGCGCTGGTTTTCAGCCACGATGGCCATGCACTCCACCACCACGGCGCGCGCGCCACCCTGCACCGCCTGCCGGAAGAACTTCAGCTGCTCCATCAGGTTGGGGCGGCGCGTGCCCCGATAATCGGTTTCTGTGCCATCCGGCGCAATCCAGCGCGCCTGCGACCCCGTGGTTTTGGCATAGGTGCGGATGCCCGCCTCATTGAGCGCCGCTGCTGTAAGGCGCGCCACGCTGGTCTTGCCGCGCGTGCCGTTGACCAAAATGCGCAAAGGTACCTGTGCGGTATGTTTGCGATGACAGGCGCACTCCCCAAATCCCCATGAAAGGAGCAGCGCCAGCAATACAGCTGCGATCACCATGGCGCGCTCATCCCCGGCTGGCACAATAGGCTGACGGCCGCGGGGCGGACCCAGCGGCCATCAGGCTTGCGGCTTGCGCCGACATTATAATTGCGGGGGTTCTTCATGCGGGTCGCCGCCCTGCCTGGCATCGGCGGCTTCCTTGTCCTCCGCGTCCTCTTGCGCATCCTCTTGCGACACTCCGTGCTTGTCCATATGCGCCAGCAGGTCGTTAAACGCCTCGCGCTCGGCATCGGGCAGCTCATGCACCTCCTGCGCCAGTTTGCGCAGTTTTTCGGACTTGGACTTCACCATACCCATGATATCCGCATCGCTCCAGGTTTTTTTGACCTTTTCAATGGCGCCTGCGCCAAAGGTCTTCACCTGCTCCAGCGTTTGCTCGCCCTTGCTGGCAAGGTTGTGTACGTTCTCTTTGCTGGCAAAGTCTGAAATCGCGTCCTTGGATTTTTCTACGGTTTCGGCTACAGCGCCAATGCCAGCCTTGATAATGCGTAAGATTTTATCCTCAAAGTTCTCCTGATTGTCCTCGCCCATGGGGGTTTTGTTTTCCTGATCCATGATGGTTCACCTCCTGTACCCCGATTATACCACAGGCGGTGCGGCCAGGTGGAGGAATGCTTCATTGCGAATGCATTAGAAAACGTTAATGTGCAGCCTGCCGCTTCAACAACGCTGTCCGCTATGATATCATCACGGCAAAACACAATGGAGGGATTGCAGTGGACATACAACGACGCCCGAACGTGGTATACATCTTAGCCGATGACATGGGGTACGGCGATGTATCCTGCCTGAACCCAGGCTGCGCATTCAAGACGCCGCATGTTGATGCGCTGGCGGCATCGGGCATGGCGTTTACGGATGCCCATGCTGCCTCGGCGGTCTGCACGCCCTCGCGCTATGCGATTCTCACCGGCAGATACCCATGGCGCAGTGAACTGAAGGAAGGCGTGTTGAATGGCTACAGCAGGCCGCTGATTGAACAAGGCCGGCCTACTGTGGCCAGTATGCTGAAGGAACAAGGATACCAAACGGCCGTTGTGGGCAAATGGCACCTGGGCATGGGCATGCCTTTTGCCGATGCGGAGAATGCGCCATGCGAGCACGCCTGGGACAGCAACCCCAGCGTGGACTATAGCCAGCCTGTATCACCTTCGCCCAACGACTATGGGTTTGACCAGTCGTTCTGCATCGCCGCTTCGCTGGATATGCCGCCCTATGTTTATATCGAAAACGGGCGATTTACTCAAACTCCTGATCGCATGACAAAAAACACCGGCAAAGGCTTCTGGCGCGAAGGGCCTACCGCGCCGGATTTCCGCCACGAGGATGTGCTGCCTACCTTTACGCAGAAGGCGCTTGATTGGATTGACAGTTTTGGACAGAAGCCTTTCTTTTTATACTTCCCATTGCCCGCCCCGCACACCCCCATTTTGCCCAGCGCCCGCTTTCAAGGTGCATCCGGTACCAATGCCTATGGGGATTTTGTGCTGATGTGCGATGATGTGGTCGGACAAATCCGGGCAAGGCTTACTGATAACGGTCTGTTGGACAACACCATTGTGATTTTTACATCCGATAATGGCTGTTCGCCCATGGCGGACTTTGCGGAATTGATGGCCGCCGGGCACAACCCCAACTATATCTTCCGCGGCCACAAGGCCGATATTTACGAGGGCGGGCACCGCATCCCCTTGCTGATAAGCTGGCCCCATATGATACAGCCGCGCACCGTGTGCCATAAACTGGTCAGCCTGTCGGACTTATACGCCACCCTGGCCGATATATTAGGCGCATCTGTGCCCATGAATGCGGCGGAGGACAGCGTCAGCAACCTGCCGCTGTGGCGATGCCCGGACGCCGATGCCGTGCGCAGCAGCGCCATACAGGAGAGTATCGACGGCTCGCTGACCATCCGGCAGGGGCAGTGGAAGCTTGCCATGTGCCCCGGGTCGGGCGGCTGGTCGTACCCCTGCCCCGACGTGGACAACACCGAGGGGCTCCCATCGTTTCAGCTGTTCAACATAAAGAAGGACATTGGGGAACGCACCAATATGATCCAGGCGGAGCCGGATATCGCCGCCGCCCTGCGTGCGGAGCTGACGCAACAGATTTTGCGGGGGCGCAGCACCCCCGGCTGCGACCAACCCAACAACGGCGCGCCGGTATGGGAGGCCGTGAAATGGCTGGAGGATGCCGACAGCGTTTCATGGTAAGGTGATCCTTGCACGCCTTGCCCGATGCCGTCCCAACCCTCTATAATGATGCCTGACGCCCCACCGGGCGCGGACAGGAAGGCACATGAAATTTCAACTATGTTCTCTTAACAGCGGCTCCTGCGGCAACAGCACCTACATTTCGGCGGGCGGTACGCGCCTGCTGGTGGATGCGGGGCTGTCCGGCCGGGCCATTACCACAGCGCTTGCGCAGATCAACGTGCTGCCCGAAACGTTGAACGGGCTGCTTGTCACGCATGAGCACATTGACCACGTGCGCGGCGTGGGCGTGCTGGCGCGCAAATACCGCCTGCCGGTGTACGCCAACTACCGCACCTGGCAGGCCATGCATCGCTTGGTGGGCGATATCCCCGCCGCGCAGCAGCGCATCTTTGACACCGAGCAGGATTTTTTCATCGGCGACCTGAACATCCTGCCCTTTGCCATCCCGCACGATACGGTGGAGCCGGTGGCGTTCCGGGTGCATTACGGCCACCGCAGCGTGGCGGTGGCCACCGACCTGGGGCATGTGTCCAAGCGCGTGCTGACCCGCCTGTCCGGCACCGACCTGGTGCTGCTGGAAAGCAACCATGACCCGGATATGCTGATCAACAATGATCGCTATCCCCTGCACCTCAAGCGCCGCATCCAAAGCATGCAGGGGCATTTAAGCAACGCAGAGTGTGCGCAGGCGCTGATCAAGCTGAACGATTCCGGCGTGCGCTATGCACTGCTGGGGCACCTAAGCCAGGACAACAATACGCCGGAGCTGGCCATGCAGACGGTATGCGAAACGCTGATCAAAAGCGGGCTGACGCCGGGACGCGATATCATGTTAGACATGACCTGGCGCGATCGTGTAGGCGGGATGTATACCATTGAATAAGCGCGCCGTATTGTGCATTTTGGGGGCGGCCGCCAGCCTGCTGCTGGGGATATTTTTGCCCGTTTTTGTCTCTTTTTCGGATGACTTTGCCAGCACCTACCTGCGCATCGGCGTGCAGGAGCTGCTGATATTCGGGTTGCCTGCGTTGCTGCTGTACGCGCGCAACCCGCGGGCCTGGTCGCAGTTAAAAGAAGGCTTTACTATGCCCGCTCCGCTGCCCTCCGGGTTGACAGCATTGGCGGGGGTATCCTACACGATGTTAGGCGGGTTTATCACGACGATCTGGTCGCTGCGTTTGATGCGCTATGGCATCCCACCCATGCAGAACACCATGCCAAATCCGTCGAATATCGCGCAGTATGCATTGGCCTTTGCATGCGGGGCGCTGATCCCCGCCATCAGCGAGGAGCTGGTATTCCGCGGGTTGCTGCTTGGCGCGCTTCGCAGGAAAAATGACAGGGCGGCTGTTTTGCTTAGCGCAGTGGCGTTTGCGGCGCTTCACCTGAATTTGCATGCGCTGCCCTCGCTGTTCGTTTTCGGCCTGCTGCTGGCCAGGCTGACGCTGCGCTATCAGGGGCTGCTGCTGCCCATATTGTTTCACTTTGTGTACAACTTAGCCGTCATCGCGCTGCTGGCTACCAACGGCGCAGCGTCCGTGGACGCCATGGCGCTGGGCACGTTCATTGCGCTGGCCAGCACCTATTTCCTGCTGCGAAAGCCAAAGGAGGAACCCCATGGAACTAACCATACTGGGCTGTGACGGTGCATACCCGTCCGCCAACGGCGCGTGCTCTGGATACTTGGTAACCAAAGGCGCGGACGCCCTGCTGATGGACTGCGGTACCGGCGTGCTGCCCAAGCTGATGGCGCTGATGGATCCGGCGCGCTTAAGCGCCATTGCGCTGACCCACTGGCACCATGACCACGCCAGCGACCTGCTCACGTTGCGCTATTATCTGGAAATTACGGGGCACAAGCTGCCGCTGTATGCGCCCGCTGATGCGCACCCGCTGGCCGACCTGTTGGGCGACAAGGCTTTCGACAGGCGTGATGTGGCGCCGGGGTTTTCGGCAGGAAGCATGGGCATTATTGCCCTTCCCGTTAAGCATTCCGTCCCGGCCTATGCGCTGCGCGTGCAGGCCGAGGGACGTACCTTGGTATACACCGGCGATACGAGCGAGCTGGGGCCATTGCCTGCTTTCTGTAAGGGTGCCGATGTGCTGATATGCGATGCGGCCTTTACCGCCGCACAATGGCACCCTGAACAGCCGCACATCAGCGCCCAGATGGCGGCGCAGCTGGCGCTGGAAGCGCCGATGGACAAGCTGGTGCTGTCCCACCGCCCACCTTACAACGACGCCCAGCAGCTGCTGGACGAAGCGCGCCCGATATTTTCCAATACCGTCTCGGCCTTCAGCGGCCTGCGCCTGCACGTGTGAGCGAGCGTGCCTTTCACCGCCAGCGGCCGTTGGTCTGGGCGGCCTGCGCATGGGGCGCGGGCATCTGGGCCGGTGCTGCCGCGCGCCCAAATGCAAGCCTTTTGTGGGCAGACATGCTGTGTGCGGCAGCGCTGACCGGGCTGTTGTGGTATACAAGGCGCACCATGATATGGGCGGTGTGCGCGCTGATGTTCTTTGGTGCGGCGCTGTATGTCGCCCCCGCTGCGCATCCGCATTTGCCCGCGCCCGGTACCTACCAGGTGCAGGGCACCGCCTGGGGATTGCCCGAACAGCGCGAGCAGGACGGGCGGGTACGAACGCTGCTGCGCGATCTCACTCTGACCGACAGCCAGGGCGCTGTGCACACCCTGCCCCGCGCATACTGGACATACTACCCGCAGCCCGATGCGCTGCCGCCCATGGACGGGCAACGCGTTGCTTTTGCCGGCAATGTATACCACCCCTCGCCGCAGCAAAACCCGTATGGCTTTGATTTCCGGCAATACCTGCTGATACGCGGTATCCCGGCAGGTATCAGCAATGCGCGCGAACTCGTGCTGATGCCGCCGGTGCTGACCCAGCCCGCGGATTTCTGGCTGCGGCTGCGGATTTCTATTGGTACCCGGCTGGATGCCGCGCTGGGTGAGGCAGCGCCCGTGGCCAAAGCTTTGCTGATCGGTGACCGTACAGCGCTGAGCGATGAAACCCATCAGGTGTTCCGGGACGGCGGCATTGCGCATGTACTGGCGGTGTCGGGGCTGCATGTGGGGATATTGATGGCGGGCGTGCCGTTTGTGCTGCGCCGCCTGCATGCCAGCCCCCGTATGCAGCTTGTAGTCACGGGGCTGCTGTTGCTATTGTACTGTCGGTTGCTGGACTTTTCCGCCCCGGTGGTGCGTGCGGCCATCCTGACCATGGTGCTGCTGTTGGGGCGCGTGCTGCGCCGCCCGCAGGATCCGCTTACCTCGCTGTCGCTGGCCTTTGTGCTGGTATTGCTGCTGCGGCCCATGGACTTGTTTGCCATAGGGTTTCAGCTGTCCTTTTTAGCGGTGCTGGGCATTATGCTATTGGGCGACCGCCTGATGCACGCGCTGGCACCGCTGCGCTTACGCGGGGTGTGGCAACGCACAGCGCAGGCCTATAGCATCACTTTTTCGGCTACTGCCTTTACAGCGCCGATATCGGTGGCAGCGTTTCATCGTTTTTCGCTGGTGGGGCTGCTGGTAGGGCCGGCAGCCTGCGCCGCAGTGGGCATGCTGATGTATCTGTTTATCGCGGTATTCGCCCTCTCGCTGGTATGGCTGCCGCTGGCACAGGCGGTGGCACAGCCTGTAATCTGGGCAACGCAGGTGTTTTTAGCTGTGATGGCGCAAGCCGCCGCGATGCCTTGGGCGGTGCTGACGCTGCCCGCGCCGCCGGTGTATGGGATGTTTGCACTTTATCTGTGTTTTATACTGCTGTCGCGCTATGTGCGCCTGCGCGTGCCCTTTCGGATCATGGGCGGTGCGTTGGCTGTGGCAGCGGCTGTGCTCATCGCTGCAACCACTATGGATAACGCCCCGCGCTATATGCAGTTGAGCGCAGGCGCGGCCGATACCGCCGTCATTGAGGACGGCGCTCACACCTGGGTGATCGACACCGGCGAGCACGGCGGCGACCTGGCCAACTATCTGTTAAGCCGCGGGCGCAGCGTTGATACGCTGTACATCACCCACCTGCACAGCGACCATGTAGGCGGCTTACAGCAGCTGTTAGAGCAGCGCGTGCTCATCCGCGAAATTGCGATTCCTCAAGCGGCCTTTGAGGCAAAGGATGTAGACTGGGGTCTTACCATGATAGAAACCGCGCGCAGCGCCGGCATCCCCGTGCGTTCTGTTGCGCAGGGTGATACACTGGCACAGGGGCGCACCACGATGCAAGTGCTGTGGCCGCCGGTAAATGTTTACCCTGGACAGAACGCCAATCAATCCTCGCTGGTCACGCACTGGAACATTGCGGGGCTGACCGTGCTGTCCACGGGCGACCTGGGCGGGGATTATGAGCGGTATGCCATGCGCCCAGCGCAGGTGCTCAAAGCAGCACACCATGGTTCGCGCAACAGCACCCTGCCCTCATTCATTGATTTTGTAGCGCCGCAGGCCGCCATCCTTACCAACTCCGAAGCGCTGGCACAGCGCGCGCAGGCGGTGACCGAACGGCTGGAGCGCGCCGGATGCCGCGTACTGACAACCCAGGACACCGGGTGCATTACGCTCAAGGTTACGCCACAGGGCATCATGATGCAGCCATACCTGGCAGGAAGGATACACTAAATGGACATGCGCACATTCTATAAGGAATTAAAGCAGGGCGCGGTGCGCACCTGCTACCTGCTGGATGGCGAGGAGGAATACACCAAGCAAAAAGCGCTGGACGACCTGCGCGATAAGCTGCTAGTAAATGACTTTGCCATGATGAACGAAACCGTGCTGACCGACCCGGCAGCTGATTTGCTGATTGCCACTGCTGAAACGCTGCCCATGATGGCCGACAAGCGCCTGGTGATCGTGCGCGACAGCAGCCATCTGGCCGGTCGTGCCCAGCGAGAGGGCGATGCGCAAAGTTCAGCTTCGGATGGTGATCGCATCACAGCCTACCTGCAAAAATTGCCCGACACCGTGTGCTTGGTGTTTGTGGTGCGCGGCAAGGCCAACGGCACGCGCAAGCTGTACAAGCAGCTGTACAAAATGGGCGCTGTGGTCACCTTTGATCGGCTAAGCCATGCCGATCTGATCCGCTGGGTGGCGCGCGACCTGGCCGCGCTGGGCAAGCGCATCGCCACCGATGCCGCCGAGCAGCTGCTGTTTACCTGCGGCGAGGACATGAACCTGCTGCGCCAGGAAATCGAAAAATTAGCCGCCTATGCGGGCGATGCCGAAACCATTGCGCGCGAGGATGTCGAAGCCGTCGCCACCCGTACCACCGAATATAAGGTGTTTGACCTGGCCGATGCCGTGCTGTCCAGCCAGGCTGAAAAGGCCGTGACGCTGATGAACGGCATGATCCGGGACGGCGAGGCGCGCTTGTTTTTGCTGGCGCTGCTGCAGGGGCAGTGCAGGCAGCTGTACCTGTGCAAATTATTGGGCGCCGGCGCGCGGGACAGCTCCGTGGCCTCGGTGCTGGGCGTGCCGCCCTTTGTAGCGCGCAAGCTGCTGAACACCAGTCGGCGGCACAGCGTGGAAACTTTGCGCTGGGCGTACGATCAGTGCTTGGATACCGAGTTCCGCGTCAAATCCGGCGCACAGGCCGAGGACGGATGCTTAGAAACGCTGGTATACCAATTGCTCACCCGCTTTGAACAGGAGGCGCGCGATGCTTGAGCCGCTGTTCCCGGTGTTGCATAACGCAGGAATAGTCCTCTCGCCCGTTCAGCAGGAAATGCTGGCCCACTACGCCCGGCTGTTGTATGCGTGGAACGCGCGCATGAACCTGACCAATGTCCCGCAGGTGGACGCCTGGCGCACGCACTTTGCGGATTCCCTGTTGCCGCTAACGCATACGGAATTATTCCCCCAGGGCGCACGCCTGATCGACGTGGGCACCGGCGCCGGATTGCCCGGCCTGCCATTGGCCATCGCGCGCCCGGACATGCAGGTGGTGCTGCTGGATGCGCTCAGAAAGCGCTGTACCTTCCTGACCGAAGTATGTACAACGCTGAACCTTCCAAACGTAACGGTGATGCACGCCCGCGCCGAGGATGCCGCGCATGGTGCCCTGCGGGCGGGCTGTGACCTGGCGGTAGCGCGCGCGGTGGCGCAGCTGCGCGTGCTGGCCGAATACCTGCTGCCCTTTGCGCGCGTGGGCGGGCGGGTGCTGTGCTGGAAAGGGCCTGCCGCCCAGGACGAAGCCGACCAGGCGCAAAACGCCATCCGTATACTGGGCGGACAGCTGGAGCGCATTGTTCCCATCCCGGTGCCCGACACCGAGCATCAGTTGGTTGTTATCCAAAAAAGGCGGCCCACGCCGGGCACCTATCCGCGCACGGCGGGCACGCCGGTCAAAAAGCCGCTATAATGCTATTTCCCCGCGTACTGATCAAATACATACATGCCGATGGACGCCGCGATAGCCAAATTGAGTGAATCGATTTTATCGCTGTGCGCGATGCGCACCGGCGTACCCAACTGCGCAAACACATGGGGCAGCCCGCTGCCCTCATTGCCCATCACCAGCGTCCAGGGCAATGTGGCCCCGCGCGCGGCGGTTTCGGGCGAAACCGCGCCCTCCAACATAAACGGATACAGATGATGCGCGGGATAGTCCGTGCGATAGGCATCAAAACCATCATATTCCCGCACGCGCAGGGAGAATATCGCGCCCATGCTGGCGCGCACCACATGCGGGTCGTACAAATCTGCGGCGGGCAATATCACCGCCACATCCACAAACCCAAAGCCCAGCGCCGTGCGCAGCAATGTGCCCACATTGCCCTTGTCCATGGGGTTGTGCAGCACCAGATGCCGTGCATGCGCTTTTAATGCGCCCGGCGTTTTGTGAAACACTGCGGCGGCAAAGCAGTTGTCCTTCTGGCTTAAGCGCTGCAGCACACGGTCAGCCGCCTCGGTACGGATACCGTGCTGCGCGCACAGCTGACGGATGCGGCCCAGCGCCTCGCTTTCCTGCGCGCGGGAACTGATCAGCACGCGCGTTACCTGCTCAGGTGCCTTGGTCAGCGCCTCCAACGTGGGGAACAGCCCCGGCGCGTAGGAGTAGGGCAGCTGTCTGCGGTATGCTTCAAGGCTGGCCATCGTTCAACCTCAGCAGGATATCCAGCAAACGCACGGCCATTTCCTTGCCGGTAGGCCCCACCTCGCCCACCGGGCCTACACAGGAGGGGCATCCCTGCTCACACGCGCAGTTGCGCACCACCTGGCGGGCGTGCAGCAGCAGCGTATCGCGCATCAAATAGGCCTTCTCGGCCAGCCCCACGCCGCCGGGACAATTATCATAAAGGATGAGCGTGGGCAGATTGGTGAACGGGCACTTGACCTGATAGGAAATAGCCACATCGCGCGTTGAGCACATCAAATACAGCGGCGACACGATGCGCAGCACATTGCTAATGCCCAACATGCCGCCCTGCAAATCATCCTTGGCATACTGCGCTGCCTCCTGGGTGGGCAGCGTCATCCACATGGCGGTGGTGTGCATGTCGGTTTCGGGCAGCCGCACGGGGCCGTAGCCCAAGCTTTCGCCGGTGTCGAACTTCATTTTTTTGAAGATTTTGACCAGCGCCGTCACCTTGACCTCGCCGTGCGCGGCATGGGGAGCCTGCTCCTCAATATCCAGCAGGCTTAAGCTGACGTTCAAGTCGGCATCGGTGTAGTAATCCACGTTGACGCGGCGGATAAAGGCCTTGCACGCGTCAAAGTCCAGCTCCTCCACCTGATACTGCGCACCCTCATGCAAATAGATGGCATTCTCGTGCAGCAGCATGGGCACGGTGAAGCGGTCCATCTCCCCCACCATGCGCACATGCGCCGGGTCGGTAATGTCCATGATCAAAAAGTTTTCGGTCATGGCGGTGCGCAGGCTGATCTCGCTGGCCGGGAAATCCTCGGCCGACCAGTGCCACACATCGCCCACGCGGCGCAGGATGGTCGCTTCCTCCAAATATTGCAGCATGCTGTCCACACCCAGCGCATTGCCAAAGCGCTCGCCCGCCTTAAACGGCAACTCATAGGCCGAGCATTTGAGGTGGCTAAGCAGGATATACAGGTTGTCGGGGTTAAGCAGCGCGTGCTCCGGCGTCTGGCGGAAAAAGTAATCGGGCTGCGTGATGATGTACTGGTCAATGGCGGCGCTGGAAGCCACTAAAATGGTGAGCGATACGCCATGCCTGCGCCCGGCACGTCCGGACTGCTGCCAGGTGCTGGCGATGGTGCCGGGATAGCCGCACATAATGCACGCATCCAGCGCGCCGATGTCAATGCCCAGCTCCAGCGCGTTGGTGGACACCACGGCGTCCACCTGGCCTGCGCGCAAGGCCTGCTCAATGCCGCGGCGCTCGCTGGGCAAATATCCCCCGCGATAGCCGCGCACACGGCCGCTGCCGCCGATGGGGTCAGCCACCAGCTCCTTGAGCGCCTTGGTCAGCACCTCCACCTGGATGCGGCTGCGCGCGAAAATGATGCTTTGGATGCCGTTTTTGAGCAGCCGCGCCGCCAGCGCGCGCGTTTCGCTCAGCGCGCTTTTGCGGATGCCCAGCTGCTGGTTGATGACCGGCGGGTTATAGAACACCACGTGCTTGGTGCCGGTGGGCGCGCCGCTTTGATCGATGACCGCAATGTCGCGCCCCGTCAGCATGCCCGCCAGCTCGCCGGGGTTGGCGATGGTGGCGCTGCACAAAATAAACTGCGGGTGGCTGCCATAAAAATCGCACAGCCGCAGCAGGCGGCGCAACACATTGGCCAGGTTGCTGCCAAACACACCGCGATAGGCGTGAATCTCGTCAATGACGATGTATTTGAGGTTTTCAAACAGTTTGACCCACTTGGTGTGGTGCGGCAGGATGTTGGCGTGCAGCATGTCCGGGTTGGTCACCACCACGTGCCCGGCCTGCCGGATGGCGCGCCGCGCCGAGGCCGGGGTATCGCCGTCATAGGTGTAGGTTTTGATATCTACATCCAGCAGCGTGACCAGCTCGTACAGCTCCGCCACCTGGTCGGCGGACAGCGCCTTGGTGGGGAACAAATACAGCGCCCGGCTGTCCGGGTTATCAAGGATGGCCGACAGCACCGGGATGTTGTAGCACATGGTTTTGCCGGAAGCCGTAGGGGTGACGACCACAAAATCCCGCCCCTCCTGCGCCCAAGCCACGGCCTGCGCCTCGAGGGTATATAGCAGCTACAACCCGCGCTTTATCATCACCGCCGGATGCGCGCATCCACATGCGCAGGGTACGGCGCGTATCGGGCGGGCCGCGCCTCCTGCGTGCGCCAGTGCGTCACACAGGACATGAACTGCTCATCCGCCCGCAGGGTATCGATCAACTGCGCAAGGTTCACGCGCTTCCTCCCATCCTGTGATGCTTACAGTATAGCAAACATACGTTCCCGCTTCAAGCGTTTAAAATTCGTATACCCGGTCATCGTACACGCTCACCCGTGCGCCCTCGCGTTCGGACAGGTAGCAGGCCAGCACTAAGCGCAGCGTGTCCCGTCCCTCCTGCGCCGAGCACAGCGTGCCGCGCCGCCCGGTGAAAAAGTCCGCAATGGGCTGCGCCTGGGCGACAATGCGCTCCCCATGGGCTTTGGGGCTGGGGATGCCGCTGTCCGTCCAGTCTGCGTCCCCTTCCTTAAACCATTTCAGGCCGGGCATGCCGGGCACACGCGGCAACCGGGTGGCCGGGCCATCGCCAAAATACTGGGCAATGGCGCCTTTTTCCAAATACACCTCGGTGGTAATCTCCGCCGCCGAGCAGGCAAAGTTGCACGAAATCTCGGCTAACATGCCGTTGGGATACGAAAACACCGCCACCCCGTTGTCATTGGGCACGGCAGGGTTGTGGGCCGTGGTAATGCGCGCGATGACCTCCTGCGGCATGCCGAACAGATGCTGCATCCAGTTGATGGCATGCGCCGAATCATCAGCAAAAATGTCGCGGTTCAGCTCCTTCTGGTTGTGCCAGGTGCCGGCAAAGTTCCCCCACAGGTGCGTGCCCAAGCAATGCCGGCGGCGGAACTGAAACACACGCCCCAACTCCCCGCTATCGATCAATTCCTTGATTTTTTCATTTTGCGGATCTGTACGCATCTGCCAGCCCATGGAAAAACGCACGCCATGCTGTTCCACCGCATGTACAATGCGATCAGCCTCTGCCATGGTCAGCGCCAGCGGCTTATAGCACAATATATCCTTGCCGGCAGCAGCGGCCTGCTCCACCAGCTCGGCATGATGCACAGTTTCGGACGAAATAATCACACCATCCACACCGGATGCCAGCAGGGCCTCCACCGTGGGATACGCCGTGGCTTGCAGCGTTTGGCACTTGTCCTCGGCCCTGGCGGCATCATGATCCCATCCTGCCACCACCTGCACGCCCCATTCCGGATGCAGCGCCCATTGCGGCGCATACGACATCACATGCCCATGCGCAAACCCCAACACGCCAATGTTATACATCCTCCGTCCCTCCTGCTGTTTTTCTTTATTCTACCATACAAAAGAAGCGCTGTCGCGCTTCAAAACATGAGATAAAATTCAGTCAGTTTGGGCGTTTATTGTCCACACCATTATAAGTACACGCTGAAACCAGAAAACTTGTATGCAATATTCAAGTTTATTGTTTGAACAGTACTTTTTCATCATAAAAAGCACGAATGGTCATACACAAAAAAACGCCTATATAAACAAGCAGCCAAAATAAAACCAGCAATAGATGCTCCAGTTGAATCATACCCACAATCAATTCTTTAATAACACACACAACATTGTAAAATGGAATATGAAGCTGATTCCGGGTCACCGTATAGGATTCAGATTAAATGAAAATATAGAAGGCAAGCCCATTAAGACTGACAACAGAGTAGTGTAAGTACTGCTCGCGAAAATTACGGGAAATAATGCTCAGCAACAAGCCAACAGCAGCCAAAAAGCACTGGTCAAACCCACAATTAGTAGCATCCATATGGCACTGGAAAGACATAAACCCGCTAGATTTAAGCAACAAGCTAAGAAAAACAGACCCAACACCGCACAAAGAACTGTATATTCCCATGCTACTACCGGCAAAAACTTTCCCATTACTAAACTACTACGCTTTGCGCTGTAGACAGCAACGGTTCCAGCGTGCCTTTAACCTTCTCGCCCACCCCGAGATCGCCAGCAATATTCAAAACCCCCATAACACCGTACGACAGAACCATATTAGGGGAAATAGCATAATAATGATGCTTGCTGTCTGTCCTGTTTCAATTGGACGCGTCATAATCTCAGGTTCAAATAACAACTGAATAGAAATGCCACCAAGCCGCTCCATATTTTGTTTGGTAACCTGTAAGCCATAATTCGCCAAATATTGTTTTAACAACTCCGAAACAGCTGTGGATTTGGTAGATGACGGATTGTAGTAAATATCTATTTCCATTTCCCTGTTCTTCAACGTGGCATAACACCGTTTCATTCTTCAACAGGATTCATACGGTTGGCCAGATATCAAAGGATATCCTTTTTCGTGCAAAAACCGAGCTAATTCGTGTCTTCTCTGAGCACAGAAATCGGACTGATTTTCGGTGCAGTTAATGTAACCTGCATAGAAGCATGGAAAGAGAAATATAGTAAACCAGGCCCCTAACACCAAAGGAATCAAGGTGTTTAGCAAGTATGGTGCGTTTATCACGCAGCAAACACTCCATCTCCTTAAGGTAGACCCACCACATTTAGTTATTCCTCCTTTGATATAATCATCAATCAGTTGGCTTAACTGGTTTTGTTTACAAGCGAACGTTATTATCTAAAAACTTCATCTGCCATCAATTGTCCGTTTTTTAACATCAGGACCGAGCACAATGCCGACAATTATCCATGGAGTGGCTGGAAAACAACACGCCTTTTCCATCTACAGTGCATTATAAAATCATACACTGTTTGCGCTGCCTGAAAATCAAGCCCGCTGGCTCGTCTAAAAGTAGTAATGCCGGGTCATGAATAACAGACCTGGCAAACACAATCTTCTGCCTCATACCTCTTCGACATCGCGCCTGCACGCATGCCTAAATATTTCAAATTCAAGTTTGTTTGCAAGGTTCTGAATACGCCGCTCTGCATTTTTCTTAGGAACACTCGACAAAGCAGCAAAATATAGTGTAGCTCCTTCTCCAGTTAATTTATCATATAAGCCTGCATCGCTTCCAAAAAGAACACCACATTTTTCCGAATGGATGCATTATCTTGTCCCAAACGATACCCATTGATATAGGCTTCCCCTTCACTAGAGACAACATAGCAGATAAAATTCGCAACAACGTAGTCTTTCCAGAACCATTGGCTCCCAAAGCCCCACAACTTCTCCTTGGGAAAGCGAAAAGAAATATGCGATAACGCAGTAAAATTACCGAATCTTTAGAAACATCCTTTACCGTCAACATAATTTTCACTTTCTGAGCCGCGCAGCGGCACCACTGCCCGGCTCGTCGTCGAATTTAGTTTTTTGCGCGAAAATATAGGCCGTGTAATAATTGTACAAGCCCCCACAATAACTGCTGCAATAATTTCTGCCACGACAGACTCACCTTCTTTTTTAAAGTAATGAACCGGCTCATTTAAAACAAGCACCGCAAACAGCGAATACACAACAAATACATTCCGCGATTATTTATGTATTCTGTTTCAGCAACCCCTGCGCCGCCATAGTGTCCAGCGCATGCCTCAGCGCCAGTTTGCCATGCGCATAGGTAAGCGCGCCCTGCAGATAGGCCACATAGGGCGGGCGCATGGGGCCATCCACCGACAGTTCAATGGAGGCACCGGCCACAAAGGCTCCGGCGGCCATGATGACGGGATCATCATAGCCCGGCATGTCCCAGGCTTCGGGCGTCAAATAGCTGTCCACGGGAGAGGCAGCCTGGATGGCGCGGCAAAAAGCGGCCAGGCGCTCCGGGGTTTCCATGCGAATGGCCTGCACGATGTCGGCGCGCGGGGCGTCGGGCAGCGGCGTGGTGGTAAGGCCCAGCAGGCTGAACGCGCTGGCTGCCAGCACGGCGGTTTTGAGCGCCTGTGCTACCGTGTGCGGCGCCATAAACAGCCCCTGATAAAATGCGCGGTAGCCCGGCTCATAGCTGCCGATTTCGCGGCCAATGCCCGGCGCGGTCAGGCGGTGCTCAATGCGCTCAATGGCGCGCCTGGTGCCCACCATGTAGCCGCCGGTAGGGGCCAGGCCGCCGCCTGCGTTTTTGATGAGGCTGCCCACAATGACATCAGCGCCGTAGTGCGTGGGCTCATCGGCGGTCACAAAGGTGCCGTAGCAGTTGTCCACCGCCAGGTAGATATCGGGCCGCACGGCGCGCACGGCCTCAAACAGCGGCCGCATGTCCTGCGGCATCAGCGGATTGCGCCAGGCATATCCCCGGCTGCGCTGCACCCAGATCACGCGCGTTTGGGGCGTTATCGCGCCCAGCACGGCCTCCACATCAATACCGCCGTCCGGCGCGGGCTGCACCTCGTCATAGCCTATGCCCATCTCGGCCAGCGAGCCGGGCTCGTTTTTCATGCCGATGACCTGATCCAGCGTGTCATAGGGCTTGCCGCAGGCCGACAGCAGCCTGTCGCCGGGCAGCAGCAAGCCAAACAGGCACACCGACAGCGCGTGCGTGCCGCTCAAAAGATGGGGCGATACAATGGCGTCCTCGCCGCCTAACAGGTCGGTAGCTAATTTTTCCAGCGTTTCTCGGCCTATGTCCCCATAGCCATAGCCCGTGCTGCCCGCCATTTCACGCAGTGAAACACGATGGCTGGCAAAGGCATCCAGCATGCGCTGTGTGTTTTTTTCTTCCACCGCTTCAATGCGCGCGAACACATCGCGCACCTGATGCTCTGCCTGCAAAAGCAGCGTGTCAATGTTCATTGTGCCATCGGGCGGCAATGCGCGCCGCCCACTCCTTTTGTGGTTGACTTTTCATATCAATCCAGATCAGGCCAGGCTCACGGTTAAACCAGGTCAGCTGCCGTTTGGCGTAGTTGCGCGTGCGGCGGCTGATCAGCTCCACGGTGTCCTCCCGTGTGGCCTGCCCGGCCAGATAGGGGATGACCTCCTTGTAGCCCAGGCCCTGCATGCTTTGCGCGTCGGGCGATACGCCGCTGTCCAGCAGCGCGCGCACCTCCTCCACCAGCCCGGCCTGCATCATGCGCTCCACGCGCAGGTTGATGCGCTCATACAAGGTTGGGCGCGGCCACTGCGTGCCCAGCACGGTCATAGCATAGCGTTCCTCGTGCTCCTCCGGCATGCGCTGGCTGGAAAACGGCTGGCCCGTCACCTCCAACACCTCCAGCGCACGGATCACACGGCGCGTGTTGTTGGGGTGCAGCGTACGCGCAGCCTCCGGGTCGCGCTGATGAAGCAGCGCATGCACGGCCTGCGCGCCCTCTTTTTCCAGCATCTGCTGATACCGCGCGCGCACCGCATCATCCCGCGCGCCACCGCCCAGCGTCATGGGGTAGCGCAGCGCGCGCAAATACAGCCCCGTGCCACCCACCAGCACCGGCACATGGCCACGGACAACAATGCCCGCTATGGCTGCGTCCGCTGCCTCTACATATTCCGCCACCGAATATGCCTGATGGGGGGTGCATACATCCAGCATGTGGTGCGCAACGCGCGTGCGATCCTCGGGCGTGGGCTTGGCGGTGCCGATGTCCATACCCTGGTATATCTGCATGGAGTCCATGCACACAATTTCGATAGGTAGATACTGGGCCAGCGCCATGGCCAGGTCGGACTTGCCGCCCGCGGTGGGGCCCACCACCGCCAGCACGCGTGTTTTATGCGGCATGCTAAGCCTGTATGCGGCGGAACCGCTTTTCCAGTTCGCTGCGCTTGATGGACATCATCAGCGGCCGGCCATGCGGGCAGGTGGGGGTAACGTTGCCATCCAACATGTCTCGTATCAGGCCGATCATGGCCTCATCGCTCAATTTTTCGCCGCCTTTGACCGCATGCTTGCACGCCGAGCGCAAAATGCGCTCCACCAACTGCTGGTCGCTGACCTGGCCGGTGGCTTCCAGCTCATCCAGCGCATCGCGGAAGCTTTCCTGCGCCTGGGGGAAGCCCAATTGCACGGGCAGGGAATGCAGCCGCACCGTTTGCTCGCCAAAGTCCTCGGCATCAAAGCCTGCTTCGGCCAACTCCGCCTGATAGGTTAAAAACGTGCGGTATTCTCGGTAGCTAAGCGACAGCGCCACCGGCGTCAGCAGGCCCTGGGACAGCCCGCCCTGCTGATAAGCCGCCAGCATTTTGTCAAACAGCAGCCGCTCGTGCAGCGCGTGCTGGTCGCACAGAATCAGCGCATCGTCGCTTTCAAACAGGATATATGTGCGGAAGGCTTCGCCCACCAGCCGCACCGCCGTGGGGTGCAACGCAGGGGCAACGGCGGGCAGGGTCATCTGCTCCGGCTCCGGCGCGGGCGCGGGTGTTTCCGGCGCAACGGGTTCCTCCTTCACCATGGGAGGAGTTTCCCACGCGCTGGAGCGCACATGCCACGACGGCGCAGGCTGCGCCACCGGCTCTTCCTTTGTGATGGCAACAGGCGGGGCCGGGGGCGCACTTTCTTCAAACATGCTGGGGGGCGGCAGCTGCGCCGCGCCCAAAGACAAGGCATCCGTCACAATGGCCGTCACGGCCTGCGCCACAGCATTTTCGTCCTGGAAACGCACTTCCCATTTGTTGGGGTGCACGTTTACGTCCACATGCTCAAACGGCATGGTCAAATACAGCACGCACAGCGGGAAACGCCCGATCATCACGCGCTGGCGGCAAGCCTCCTCCACGGCGCGGCTGAGCAGCTCGCTGCGCATGGCGCGGCCATTGAGGAAAAAGCTTTGGTGGCTGCGGTTGGCGCGCGAGGCTTCACCCACGCCCACAAAGCCGTCCAGCACCAGGCCGGACTGCGCGCCATGCACGCGGGTCAGCTGCCGCAGCGTCTGCACACCGTATATGCTCATCACCGCGCTGTCGATGCGGCCATCGCCGGGGCTGGTGTAGATGGTCTTGCGGTCGCTGACCAGGCGGAAGGCTATTTCGGGATGGGAGAGGATCATGCGCATCATCAGGTCGCTGACCTGATTGGCTTCGGTGCCGGGCTTGCCCAAAAACTTACGCCGTGCGGGGGTGTTAAAGAACAGATCGCGCACGGTGATGGTCGTGCCCTCCGGCGAGGCCGCTTCCACCGGGCCTTCGTACATGCCGCCCTCGTTGCGCACCTGCATGCCAAAGTCCTCCCCCTTGGGGCGGGTGACCAGCGTAACGCGGCTGACCGCCGCAATGGACGCCAGCGCCTCCCCACGGAAACCCAGCGTGCTGATGTGCGCCAGGTCATCGGCGAAGCGTATCTTGCTGGTGGCATGGCGCTCAAACGCCAGGCGCAAATCCCGGCCCTTTATGCCGGAGCCGTTGTCGGTCACGCGCATGTGCGTCAGCCCGCCGTCGGTGATGTCCACCGTGATGGCGGTAGCGCCTGCGTCCATGGAGTTTTCCACCATCTCCTTGATGGCGGCGGCGGGGCGCTCCACCACCTCGCCTGCGGCAATCTGGCCCACCACTTCGGGGGGCAGTTTTACAATTCTTGTATCTGACATACCTATAATTTTCTCGCCTTTTCGCGCAGCAAAAACAGCGCGTTAAGCGCATCCATCGGGCTCATCGCCAGCACATCCATCTGGCGCAGTTCCTCAATCAATTCGGTCTTTCCATACTCCATCAGCTGCACCTGTTCCACCCGGCGGTTGCCTTTTTCCAGGATGTTGCGGCCGATGGCGTTTTGGTTGATGTTGCTGACCTCCAAGCGCGCCTGGATTTCCCGCGCACGCGCAATGACCGAGCGCGGCAGCCCCGCCATGCGCGCCACATGCACGCCAAAGCTTTTGTCGGCCCCGCCGCGCCTGATCTTGCGCAGGAAGATGACCTCATCCCCCATTTCCTTGACCGATACGCAGTGGTTCTCCACGCCCTCCAGCACGCCTTCCAGCTCCGACAGCTCGTGATAGTGCGTGGCAAACAGCGTTTTGGCACCGCAGCGGTCGATGTCCGCCAGGTATTCCACCGTGGCCCAGGCAATGGCCAGCCCGTCAAACGTGCTGGTGCCGCGCCCGATTTCGTCCAGTATCACTAAGCTGTTGGCGGTGGCCGTGCGCATGATATAGGCCAGCTCGGTCATTTCCACCATGAAGGTGCTTTGCCCGCCGGCCAGGTCATCGCTGGCACCGATGCGGGTAAAGATGGCATCCACCAGCGGGATATCCGCGCTGGCCGCCGGCACAAAGCTGCCCATGTGCGCCATCAGCACGATGAGCGCCGTTTGGCGCATGTAGGTGCTTTTGCCGGCCATGTTGGGGCCGGTCACGATCAGCATGCGCTTGTCCTGCGGGTTCATGTGCGTATCGTTGGGCACAAAGCTGCCGTCGCCCAGCGTTTTTTCCACCACCGGGTGGCGGCCATCCACAATATCAATGGTGCCTGCCTCGTTGAGCGTGGGCCGGACGTAGCCGTTGTCCCTGGCCACGCGCGCCAGCGACAGCAGCGCATCCACAGCCTTTAGGCCCTGCGCGGTGCGCTGCAGTGCGGGCAGCTGCGAAAGCAGCTCGGCGCGGATGCCCTCAAACAGCGTCGATTCTAAGGTGATGGCCTCGCCCTGTGCGCCCAGCACGCGCTGCTCCAGCGCGCGCAGCTCCTCAGTAGTATAGCGCTCCACATTGGCCAGCGTCTGCCTGCGCACATAGTGGTCGGGCACCAGCGCATAGTTGGACTTGGTTACTTCCAGGAAGTACCCAAACACCCGGTTGTACTGCACGCGTAGGTTTTTAATGCCCGTGGCCTCGCGCTCGCGCGCCTCCAAATCCAGCAGCCATTGCGCACCCTGGCGGGAGGCCTGCCGCGCCTCATCCAGCGCCGCGTCATACCCATCGCGGATCATGCCGCCCTCGGTGGTCGTGATGGGCGGGTCATCCTCAATGGCGCGCTCCAACAGGTCGGCTACTTCGGGCAACGGATCCAGCTGCTTTAACAGCGGCTGAAGGCTTTCATCCTGGAGGGACAAAAGCAGTGCGCGCACCGGCGGCAGCTGCTGCAAGGTGCGCTTGAGCGCCACACAATCACGGGCATTCAGCGTGCCATAGGACACGCGCGACAGCAGCCGCTCCATGTCGTATACCTGCTTTAAGTGCAGCACCAGTTCCTCGCCCGCCACCGTGTTGTTATACAGCGCCGCCACCTGCGCCTGCCGCGTCAGGATGGCGTCCTTTTGTGTAAGCGGCTGCTCCACCCACAGGCGCAGCTGCCGTGCGCCCATGGCGGTCACGGTGCTGTCCAGCAGCCACAGCAGCGAGCCCTGCACGCTGCGGCTGCGCAAGCCTTCGGTCAGCTCCAAGTTGCGGCGCGTGGCCACGTCCAGCGGCATGCTGTCCGCACCAGTTACCAATTTAAGCGCCGTGATGTGCGGCAGCGCGGCTTTTTGCATGTCATTCAGGTAATGCAGCAGCGCGCCTGCAGCCGCCGTGGCGGGGGCGTCCGACTGCGTCAGGCCCAGCGCACCCAAATGGCTGACCTCAAAGTGGCGCAGCACCTGGTCACGCGCGGCCTTGGCGGCAAAGCGCGCAGCGGGATACGGCGCTACAAAGGTTTGAACGGCCTTGTTGACCAGCTCCGGCGCAGAGGTGACCACCTCGCTGGGGCTGATCATCGTCAGCAGACGTCCCAGCTCCTGGGCAGGGTCGTTGAGCACCTGGGCTAAGAATTCGCCGGTGGTCACATCGCACCAGGCCACGCCCACGCGGTTGCCGGTGGGGTGGACGGCGGCAATGAAGTTGTTGCGCCGCTCGTTGAGCGCGCCCAAATCGCTGACAGTGCCCGGCGTCACCACGCGCACCACTGCGCGCTTGACCAGCCCCTTGACCAGCGCCGGATCCTCGGTCTGTTCGCAGATGGCCACCTTGTAGCCACGCTCCACCAGGCGGGCGATGTAGCCGTCGGCCGCGTGCCATGGCACGCCGCACATCGGGGCGCGCTCATCCAGGCCGCAGTCGCGCCCTGTCAGCGTCAGTTCCAGTTCCCGGCTGGCCGTAATGGCGTCATCAAAGAACATCTCATAGAAGTCCCCGAGCCGGAAAAACAGCAGCGCGTCCGGGTACTCCTCTTTGATGGTCAGGTACTGCCGCATCATCGGCGTCAGTTCAGCCATGGGATTTAGTCTACGCTGCAGCCGGTGCAGCCCATGCAGCCGTTGGGGCTGCCGCAGCCATCCTGTGCGCTTTCAGGCGACAGCACGCGCTGCAGCTCCTGGTTGACCGCATTCATCATCACAGTAAAGGCAGTGCGCGCGTTGTTCAGGCGCTGCATCTGCGGGTTGCGGCGCAGCGTTTGCTCCACTTCCTCAATCTCGCGGGTAAGCTCGCCAATTTTCTTATAGTCCGGCTCCTTGGCCTGGGTTTCCTCAGCCACCTGCTGCTGCTTTACAGCATAGTCGTTGTAGATGGCTTCCAGCGCCTTGTCGGCCGTGGCATCGTCCTCGGCGGTGCGCATGTTGGCGTACTCTTCGCTCAATGCGATGGCGGCGGCCAGCTCCCTGGCCTTGTCCAGTACTTGTTGGCTCATGGTGTTTCTCCTTCCTGTATCCGGCCGCGCAGCGTGTTGCTGCCGGCCCCTGTAATGGTAACGGGTACGATGCGCCCAATCAAGGCAGTATCTCCGGGGAAATTGACCGAAATGTTGCGCCCGCTTTTGCCGGTCAGGTGCTCACGCCTGCGGGCGGTGCCATCCACCAGCACATGCTGCGTGCTGCCAAAAAGGCTGTTGAGCACGTCGGTGGTAATGCCCTCCTGAAGCGCGATCAGGCGCTCAATGCGCTGGCTGCCTACCTCCGGGGGGATTTGCCCCGGCATGCTTGCGGCCTTGGTGCCCACGCGGGGGCTGTACACAAAGGTAAACGCGCTGTCAAAGCGCACGTGCCGAACCAATGCCAGGGTGTCCTCAAAGTCCTGCTCGGTCTCGCCGGGGAACGCTACAATCAGGTCGGTGGTCAGCCCAATATGCGGCACCGCGCGGCGCAGGCTGTCCACGCGCTGCAGGTAGGTTTCCACCGTATAGCGGCGGTTCATGGCCTCTAAGATGGCGTTGCTGCCGGACTGCACCGGCAGGTGCAAATGCGGGCAGATGTTGGGATTCAACGCCATCTGCTCGATCAGCGCATCGGACAGATCCTTGGGGTGCGAGGTCATGAACCGGATGCGCGGGATGCCGGTTTGCGACACGCGCTTCAATAACCCGGCAAAATCCAAGTCGCCCCGGTCCTGCCCATAGGAGTTTACATTCTGCCCCAACAGCGTAACTTCCTGCACGCCTGAGGCCACCAGCTGCTCCACTTCCTGCACAATCTGGTCGGCTTCGCGCGATCTCTCACGCCCGCGCACATAGGGCACAATGCAATAGGAGCAAAAATTGTCGCACCCATGCGCGATGGCCACATAGGCCTTGTGCGCGGATTCCCGCTGCACCGGCACATCCTCAAACAGCGTGCTTGGGTTCTCCCCCACTTCCACCACGCGCTGGCTTGATTGCAGCGCTTTCAGCAGCAGCTCCGGCAGGCGGTAAAAATCCCCCGTGCCAAAGGCCAAGTCTACAAACGGATACTTTTTCAGGATGTTCTGCACCATACCCTGCTGCTGCATCATGCACCCGCATACGCCGATGAGTAGATGCGGCTTGCCCTTTTTCAGTTCCTTGAGCCACGTGATGTTGCCCAGCGCCTTGCGCTCGGCATTTTCACGGATGCAGCAGGTGTTAAACAGCACCAGGTCGGCGTCCTCGCGGCTGGCAGCCGCCTCCATGCCCATGCACTGAAGCATCCCTGCCATTTTCTCAGAATCATGCACGTTCATCTGGCAGCCAAAGGTCACAATGTGATAGCTTTGGGGGCGTTCCGCCAGCGCCCACACCTGCTGGACCATCTCGCGCTGCATGCGCATTTGCTCCCCCGATATCACGCTTACCTGCGGGTTCATGCGCCCTCCTTGTCTGGCATCATCTGCTGCCCGCTGCCGCCGCAGCACGGGCACGGCCGCAGGCGCTGGCTGGACAGGCTTTCGCTGGTCTTGCGGCGGGTAACCTCCAGCAGCCCCAATGATGTCATCCCATGCACCACGGTTTTGACGGGATCGCTTTCCAGCGCTTTTTGAAAGGCTGCCAGCACCGTTTCACGGTCTTCCCTGCTGTCCATGTCGATCAAGTCGATCAAAATGATACCGCCCATGTTGCGCAGGCGCATCAGCCGCGCAGCTTCGGCCACGGCTTCCAAGTTTGTCGTCAGCAGCGTGCGCGCCCGGTGCTTGCCCTGGGTGGCGCTGGCGGTGTTGACATCGATGACCGTCATAGCCTCGCAGGGATCAATGACCAGCTCTCCCCCGCTTTTTAAATGCACCCGTCTTTTCAAGGCCTTTAACAGGCTGTCGCGCACACGGTACAGCAAAAAGGGATGCTCCGCCTCCGCCATCGGCACCTCCACCGCCGGTATACAGGCCGGGTCGTTGGTCAGGATGCGCTGGGGCTGCTCCGGCAGGTCGCGCAGCAGCGCGCTGACCGGGTCGGGCGCGGGCAGCAGCGTTGCGGGTGCCGTCAACTGCCGGGCCTTATCCTGCACCATTGCCCACTGCCCTGCCAGGTATTCCACCTGCGCGCGTATATCCTGCTCCGCAGCCGGCAGGCTGTTGCTGCGCAGCACCAGGCCCATGCCCTGCGGGGCCAGCGCCTGTGCCAGCGTGCGCAGGCGGGCGCGGTCATCGCCCTGCGCGCGCGCCGATGCATGGCCCGTTTGCCCCAAGGGCAGCAGCACCGCATAGCGCCCGGCCAGCGCGATATCCTGCGTCAGATACGCAGCCTTTCCGCGCGATGCGGCCTTTTTGACCTGCACCATGCGACTTTGGCCGGGCTGCGGGCGCGACTTGTCCGGGATTTCATCAAAGGGCAAAAAACCCTCTTCGCCGCCCGGCAGATATACAAACGCGGCATGGAGGTTGGGCATCACGCGCCCCACGCGCCCCAAAACAATCTGCTCCGGCGCAGCGGCGGCCGTACCTTCCTCCACGATAAACTGAACAAGCTGCTCGTCTTGCAGCAGCGCCAGCTCCATCGTATCGCCATGTTTTTCAACCAGCAGCTGGATCATGCGTTCTCCAAGGGTACCAGCAGGTGGTTGAGCATCCGCGTGCGCACGATCCGGCAGTCCGGGGCGGGAGCGCCCATCAGGTCGGCCAGGGCGGTAAGGAGCAGGTCGGGCTTGCAGGTGCCCTGCTGGTTTAGGGACAGCACCGCACGCAGCCCTTCGGGCTTGACCAATAGGTTGAACACCAGCGGGCGCAGATCAATCTGGCGCTCGCCGCGCTTGGTGCGGTGGGTGGCCATGTAGCTATCCAGCTTCAGGAATGCCTGGGCAGCATCATAAAAGGCCTGCTGATTATCAAGCGGGGTAATGCGATACTCCGCCGCAAAGAGTGCGGCCATGGGTGCCGGATGCGTGTCATCCACCTGCCGGGCTGCTACGCATTGCAGCGCTTCTGGCAGCACCGCATTGAGCCTGCGCAAAAACTCCGCCTCGGTCACGGGCTGCTCCAGCGGCACCTCCATCACCTCGCGCTCCCCGGCAATGCCCACCGCCAGGGGGGCGGCGAAAGACAACAAAATGTGCGGGTTAAAGCCCTGCGAATACTTGACCGGCAGCCCGCTGCGCCGCAACGCGCGCTGCATGGCCCGCATCAGATCCAGATGGCCTACATAGCGCAGGCGGCCGCCGATGCTAAACACAACCTGCATTTTCATTGCGCACACACCCCCGGAAACGCAGTCAGCCCGCAGCCCTGGCAGCCCTGGCGGCAGTCCGGCGTGACGATGCCTTGTAATGCATTGTCCAGCTCCCTTAACAAAAACCGCTTGGTAACCCCAGCATCGATAAAGTCCCACGGCAGCAGCTCGTCGCGGCTGCGCTCGCGGTTGGCATAAAACGCGGGATTCAGGCCGCAATCATTGAAAGCCGCCATCCATTCAACATATTTAAAGTGCTGCTGCCAGCCGTCCAGGCGGCATCCGCGCTGCCAGGCCGCATACAGCACATCGCCCAGCCTGCGGTCACCGCGCGCAAAGCATGCCTCCAAAAAGGACAACTCCGGCTCATGCCAGTTAAAGGTCGTGCTTTTGCGCTTGAGCGCCGAGCGCAGCACCGCCTGCTTGCGCCCGATTTCGGGCAGGGTATCCTGCGCCGCCCATTGGAAAGGCGTAAAGGGCTTGGGCACGAAGGTGGACGCGCTGGCCGTGATGCGCAGGCCCGGCGCGCGCTGCCCCTTGGGCACGGCATAATAAGCGTCCTCCACCTGTTTGGCCAGGTCGCCGATGGCCAGCAAATCCTCATCAGTTTCAGTAGGCAGGCCCAGCATGAAATACAGCTTTACGCTGCTCCATCCGCTTTGGAAAGCATCGCTGACCGCATTGTGCAAATCCTGCTCGGTCACGCCTTTGTTGATCACATCGCGCAGGCGCTGTGTGCCGGCCTCCGGTGCCAGGGTCAGGCCGCTTTTGCGCACTTCGGAGGTTTCTTCCAGCGTCTGCTTGATCAAACTATCCAGGCGCATGGAGGGCAAGGATAGCCCCACGCGCTGGCTCTTGAAGCGCTCCATCAGCCGGGTGACCAATTCCTGCAGGCAGGAATAATCTCCGCTGGACAGGCTGGACAGCGAAATTTCATCATAACCGGTGGCAGCAACCAGCTTTTCAGCCAGATCCATCAGTTTATCCACGCTGCGCTCGCGCACCGGGCGATACAGCATGCCCGCCTGGCAAAACCGGCAGCCCCTGGTGCATCCGCGCATGATTTCCAGCACAATGCGGTCATGCACGGTTTCGGCATAGGGCACCACCATGCTCTCCGGGAAGGGGGCGTTGTCCAAATCGATTTCCACACGCTTGCGCACGCGCGCGGGCACATCGGGCCGCGTGGGTGTAAAGCTTGCCAGCGTACCATCCTCGTGATATGCCGCCTCGTAAAACAAAGGCACATACACGCCGGGCAGCTGTGCCAGCGCCCACAAAATGTCCGCGCGCGATGCCTGTTGCGCACGCTTTTCGCGCACCAGCTCCATCACTTGGGGGGTGGCGCTTTCACCATCGCCGATGACAAAGGCATCCACAAAAGCGGCCAGCGGCTCCGGGTTAAAGGCACAGGGGCCGCCCGCAATCACAATGGGCGCATCCTCGGCACGGTCACTGGATTTAACCGGTATGTGCCCCAAGTCTAACATCTCCAAGATGTTCGTGTAGCTCATCTCGTATTGCAGCGTAAATCCCACCACCTGGAACTGGTCAAGCGGCGTGCGCGTTTCCAGCGAGAACAGCGGGAGGTTCTCCTGCCTGAGTAAATCCGCCATATCCACCCAGGGCATGCAGACGCGCTCACACAGCAAATGGGGCGCGCGGTTCACCACATCATAAAGCACCTTCATGCCCAGGTGGGACATGGCAATTTCATAGGTGTCGGGAAAACAAAAGGCCATGGTGCCCATGTCCGGTGTGTGCGCCTTGCTAATGGCACCCACCTCTTCCCCCACGTAGCGCGCGGGCTTTTCTACCTGATCCAGCAGCTTGTCCAATCGAGTGTTCATGTCGGGGTTCAATCCATTTCCTCCATACCATAGACGTGTTTTTTAATGATAACATGCCGGGGAACCGGTGTAAATCGTGCTGGAACGCATAAAAAGCCCGGAATCCTTGTGGAATCCGGGCCATTGTAAGCAATATCTGCGCGATTATTTCTGTAGCCGCGCAACCATGTCGTCCAGCAGGTCATACAACTTCTGCGGGACATTGCCCATCTTGTCGTAGTAGGCGCGGATGGATTCGGCCTCGGCCAGCCAGCCTTCCTTGTTGAGGGCCAGCAGCTCATCCATGTCCACATCGCCCAAGCCTTCGACATTGATGTCGCCCGGAGCAGGCAGATAGCCCAGCGCACTGTCGTTGGCATCGATTTCATTGCGCACACGCTTGGCAGCCCATTCCAGCACGCGGACGTTGTCGCCAAAGCCCGGCCACATGAACTTGCCGTTCTCGTCGCGGCGGAACCAGTTGACGTGGAAGAAGCGCGGCAGCTTGTCCTTGTCGATTTTTGCTTCCATATCCAGCCAGTGCTGGAGATACGCGCTCAGGCGATAGCCCGTGAAGGGCAGCATGGCGAACGGGTCGCGGCGCACCTGGCCGATTTTGTCAGAAATAGCGGCGGCGGTAATCTGCGAGCCCATGATGGAGCCAAGGAAAATGCCGTGTGCCCAGTCGCGGCCTTCCATTACCAGCGGCACCACGCTCGGGCGGCGGCCACCCAGCAGGATGGCGCTGATCGGCACGCCCTCGGGGTTCTCCCATTCCGGGGAGATGGCCGGGCACTGCGCGGCGGATACGGTGAAGCGGCTGTTGGGATGCGCGGCGGGATGGTCGGCGCCGGGCGCCCAGTCATTGCCCTGCCAGTCGATCAGGTGATCGGGCGCGGGCGTGCCGATGCCCTCCCACCACACATCGCCGTCATCGGTGAGCGCCACGTTGGTGAAAATGGTGTTCTTCTCGATGGTGTGCATGGCGTTGGGGTTGGATTCATAGGACGTGCCGGGGGCAACGCCGAAGAAACCAGCCTCGGGGTTGATGGCACGCAGGCTGCCGTCCTTGCCGCGGCGCAGCCAGGCAATGTCGTCGCCCACGGTTTCCACCTTATAGCCGGGCAGCGTGGGCACCAGCATGGCAAGGTTGGTCTTGCCGCAGGCGCTGGGGAACGCAGCGGTCAGCCAGGTCTTGCGGCCCTTGGGGTCAGTCAGGCCTAAGATGAGCATATGCTCAGCCAGCCAGCCTTCGTCACGCGCCTTCATGGAGGCGATGCGCAGCGCCAGGCACTTCTTGCCCAGCAGCGCGTTGCCGCCGTAGCCCGAGCCGTAGGACCAGATGGACAGGTCATCGGGGAAGTGGGCAATGTACTTCTGCTCCATGGGGGCGCAGGGCCAGGCCACGTCCTTCTCGCCGGGCTTGAGCGGCGCGCCCACCGAGTGCAGACAGGGGATGAAATCGCCATCTTCGCCTAACATATCCAGCGCCTTGGTGCCCATGCGGGTCATGATGCGCATGTTGGCTACAACGTAGGGGCTGTCGGTAATCTCAACGCCCACGATGGAGAACGGGCTGCCCAGCGGGCCCATCACGAAAGGAAGCACATACATGGTGCGGCCCTGCATGCAGCCGTCAAACAGGCCCGTAAGCGTGGCGCGCAGTTCCGCCGGGTCGCGCCAGTTGTTGTTGGCACCGGCTTCTTCCTTGGTTGCGGCTGCGATAAACGTACGGTCTTCTACGCGCGCCACATCGCTGGGATGGCTGCGGAACAGAAACGAATTGGGGCGTTTCTTCTCATTTAACTTAATGGCAGCGCCGGAGTCCACCATCTGCTGCATCAGAGCATCATACTCTTCCTGCGAGCCGTCACACCACTTTACCTGTTCCGGCTTACACAGCGCCTCGATTTCCTTCACCCAGGAAAGTAGTTTTTTGTTCTTCGTCATCTTGTTACTCCTTTGCTTGATGTGCCGGTACGCTGGATGATATGTCATCAGCGGCCAGTAGTTAAAATTGGAAGCGCGCTACAAAAACGCGAACATTTGGAGTGTACAATGCGCAGGTTGCTCATGTCAAGAATTGCACATGGTAGATTTGGCCATTTTGTTGGATTTTACGCACCTTTAACTGGGACAATTCAAGCCCGGTCTATCCGGCTGATTGACAGGTTGGCCGGCTTGCACGATAATAAACCAAATGAAAATGCTGGCGCGTTTTTATTTGGTTTCGCGAATATGGTTAGACCACTCTAATCCATGTTCGCGATTCAAGGCATTAGCGGCTGCATTTTTCGATAACGAAAGGATACACCATGCGAAAGAGCGGAATATTGCTGCACATCACCTCGCTGCCCGGCCCGGAGGGCTGCGGCACGCTGGGGCAGGAAGCGCGCGAATTTGTGGATTTTTTGGCGCAAGCCGGCATGAGCATCTGGCAGGTGCTGCCCATCAGCCCCACGGGCTATGGTGAATCACCCTATCAAAGCTTCTCCACCTTTGCGGGCAACACCAACATGATTGACCTGCGCACGTTGGTAGAGGAAGGGCTATTGAGCAACCTGCCGCCCTTTTACACGCAGGACATGAGCCGGGTGGATTTCCCCAACGTGATGATCTACAAGGAGGACATGCTGCGCCTGGCGTACCGTGAGGGCCGCGCCAAGGTCAAGGCGCAGCAGGAAGCCTTCCGCAAGGAGCAAGCGCACTGGCTGGAGGATTACGCGCTGTTCCGCGCCATCAAGCGGCATTTCAACAACCTGTCCTGGATGGATTGGCCGGATGAAGCCCTGCGCAAGCGGTACCCCGATGCCATGGCTTTCTACCGCGCGCAGTTTGCCGATGAAATAGATTTCCAGGTGTTTACGCAGTACTTGTTCTTCCGGCAATGGTCGGCGCTCAAGGCCTATGCCAACGGCAAGGGTATCCAGCTGTTTGGCGATATGCCCATCTATGTGGCAATGGACTCAGCCGATACCTGGGCCAACCCGCAATGCTTCCAGCTGGATATCAATCGCCGCCCGCGCCACGTGGCCGGCGTGCCGCCGGACTATTTTTCCCAAGACGGCCAGCTGTGGGGCAACCCGCTGTATGCCTGGAAAGCGCACCGCAAAAACCGCTATGCCTGGTGGCTTCAGCGTCTGTCGGCGATGGGCAGCTATTTTGACTTGATCCGTGTGGATCACTTTATCGGGTTTGCCAACTACTATGCCGTGCGCTATGGCAGCCGCACCGCGCGCTGGGGGCGCTGGCGCATTGGGCCGGGCCGCCATTTCTTTGAGCGGGTCAAGAAGGCGCTGCCGGACATCGGCATCATCGCGGAAGATTTGGGCGCGGTCAACGACCGGGTGCGCAAGCTGCTGCGTTTCTGCGGCTATCCGGGCATGAAGGTGCTGTGCTTTGCTTTTACCGGCGGGGATGACAACGTGCACCTGCCGCAGCACGTCACGCCCAACAGCGTGTACTACACCGGCACACACGATAACAACACCGTGCTGGGCTGGTGGGAGGCTGCGCCGGACTATGAGAAAGGCCGCGCACGCTATGTGCTGAACATGAAAGAGAACGATCACATCTGTGACAAGATGATGGAAGCCGTGTTCATGAGCCGCGCACAGCGCGCCATGGTGCCCATGCAGGATGTGCTGCACCTGCCCGCCAGCGCGCGCATGAACCTGCCCGGCACGCTGGGCAGCAACTGGTTATGGCGCATGTCTGCCCAGGCCCTGACGCCGGAACTTGCCAGAAAGTTAAAAGAGTTAAACGTGCACGCCAAGCGCGCATAAGCCAGCCTTGGTCTGTTGAAAACAGCGTCCCCCGAAATATGGAGGACGCTGTTTGTTATCAGTGGTATATGATTACTTCTTTTCTGCGTTAATCGCGGCATGCGCTGCGGCCAAGCGTGCAATGGGCACGCGGAAGGGCGAGCAGCTGACATAGTTCAGCCCTACATTGTGGCAGAACTCGATGGTGCTCGGGTCGCCGCCGTGCTCACCGCAGATACCCAGCTTGAGCTTGGGATTGGTGCTGCGGCCCAGCTTGACGGACATATCCACCAGCTTGCCTACGCCGTCCACGTCTAAGCGTGCAAAGGGGTCGTTCTCTAAGATCTTGTTGCTGTAGTAAGCATCCAGATACTTGCCCGCATCGTCACGGCTGAAGCCAAAGGTCATCTGCGTCAGGTCGTTGGTGCCAAAGGAGAAGAAGTCGGCCTCCTGCGCAATTTCATCGGCGGTCAGCGCCGCGCGCGGGATTTCCAGCATGGTGCCCACCTGGAACTCAATCCTCTCGCCCATTTCGGCAAAGATGGTCTCAGCGGTTTTCATCACGATGTCCTTGACGAATTTCAGCTCCTTGCGCGTGCACACCAGCGGAATCATGATTTCCGGCACCACGGGGATGTTATGTTCGCGGCGCACCTTGATGGCGGCCTGCAGCACAGCGCGGGTCTGCATTTCGGCAATCTCCGGGAAAGTAATGGACAGACGGCAGCCGCGGTGGCCCATCATGGGGTTAAACTCATGCAGCGAGCGGATTTTCTGCACGATGGTTTGGCTGGACACGCCCAGTTCCTTGGCGATGGCAGCGATTTCTTCGACCATGCTTTCCTGCGGCAGGAACTCATGCAGCGGCGGATCCAGGAAACGCACCGTCATTGGGCGGCCTTCCAGCGCCTTGTACATCTCCTCAAAGTCCTTCTGCTGGAAGGGCAGGATCTTGGCCAGCGCCGCGCGGCGCTGCTCCGGCGTGTCGGACAGGATCATCTCACGCATGGCCTTGACGCGGTCAGCCTCGAAGAACATGTGCTCGGTACGGCACAGGCCGATGCCCTCGGCACCAAACTCCACCGCCTGGCGGGTGTCACGCGGGGTATCGGCGTTGGTGCGCACCTTGAGGGTGCGATATGTATCGGCCCAACCCATCAGGCGGCCAAAGTCACCGCTGACTTCTGCTTTCACGGTGGGGATAAGCCCAGCGTAAATATGGCCGGTGGTGCCATCCATCGACAGCGGATCGCCCTCATGGTATATCTTGCCGTTGATGGTCATGGTTTTATTTTCTTCATTGATATGCAGCGCATGGCAGCCCACCACAGCGGGGCGGCCCATGCCGCGGGCCACCACGGCCGCGTGCGAGGTCATGCCGCCGCGGGCGGTCAGGATGCCGCGGGCCAGGTCCATGCCCTCAATATCTTCCGGCGTGGTTTCCTCACGCACCAGAATGACATCCTTGCCTGCCTTGCCGGCAGCGGCGGCGTCTTCAGCGGTGAAGTATACGCCACCGGCAGCAGCGCCGGGCGATGCGGGCAGGCCGCTGGCCACAGCCTGCGCTTCCTTCAGTGCCTTGGCGTCAAAGTTGGGGTGCAGCAGCGTATCCAGCTGGCGCGGATCGACCTTGAGCAGGGCTTCCTTCTCGTCCAGCATGCCTTCGTCCACCAGGTCAACGGCAATCTTGACGGCGGCTGCAGCCGTGCGCTTGCCGCTGCGGGTTTGCAGCATGTACAGCTTGCCGCGCTCGATGGTAAATTCCATGTCCTGCATGTCGCGGTAGTGCTTTTCCAGGGTTTCTGCGATGTCCACAAACTGGTCATACACGTGCGGCAGGCTTTCCTTCATGGTCGCGATGGGGTGGGGGGTGCGGATGCCCGCCACCACGTCCTCGCCCTGCGCGTTCATCAGATACTCGCCATACAGCTTGTTTTCACCGGAGGAGGGGTTGCGCGTGAAGGCGACGCCGGTGCCCGAGTCATCGCCCATGTTGCCAAACACCATGGCCTGCACGTTGACTGCGGTGCCCCAATCGCCGGGGATGTCGTTCATGCGGCGATAGTACACCGCGCGCGGGTTATCCCAGGAGCGGAACACGGCCTTGATGGCTGCCATCAACTGTTCCTTGGGATCCTGCGGGAACTCCGTATACTTTGCGGCGAGGTAGATGGCCTTGTAGCGGCGCACCAGCTCTTTCAAATCCTCGCTGGTCAGGTCGGTGTCCAGTTCGGCGTTTTTTTCCTTTTTGAGATCTTCCAGCGCGTTATGGAACTTGGCCCTGTCCACTTCCATCACGACGTCGGCAAACATCTGGATGAAACGGCGATAGCTGTCATAGGCAAAACGCTCGTTGTTGGTAAGCTTGGCCAGACCCTGCACCGCCACATCGTTGAGGCCTAAATTAAGAATAGTATCCATCATGCCCGGCATGGACGCACGCGAACCCGAGCGCACCGACACCAAAAAAGGATCGTTCAGGTCGCCAAATTTCTTGCCGGCGTTCTTTTCGGTCTCGGCCAGCGCCTGATAAATCTGCTGCTCAATTTCCGGGGCAATGACCTGCCCATCCTCGTAGTAACGGGTGCACGCCTCGGTGGTCACGGTGAAGCCCTGGGGTACGGGCAGGCCAATCTTGGTCATTTCAGCCAGGTTGGCGCCCTTGCCGCCCAGCAGGTTCCTCATCGAGGCATCGCCCTCTTTGAACAGGTATACATACTTTTGCACTTTGTATTCCTCCCTCACTTTCGTGGTTACTATCCATAAAAGAACGCTTGAAAACCTCAAGCGTTTTCGACATATTATACTATACCTATTTGTGCTTCGCAACTGCGCATTTGCGCTAAAACAGGGCAAAACGGCATCAAAACGACCACAAAACTGATGTATACAACATTGGTATAAAACCCGTCGCAGCCGCCCGTTACGCTGTAGCAGATGCGGCGGCCTTATCGCTGGCGTAGGTCAGCACGGACATCAGCTCCTCGTAGGGCAGGATATGCAAGCTGCCATAGGGGACATCCAGCACACGCTCCCACATAAAGCGTGCGGCCCGCAGGCTGGACAGCAGCGTATCCGGCGCATTCACGCCCTGTGCAAGTGCGTTGGTGCTAAAGGCCATAAACGCCTCCCACACCAATGCTACCACCTGCATGCTGGCCGAACCCACCAGATCCTGCTCCCGCAGGGCTTCCAGCACGCGCTCCAGCTCCGGCAAGAACAGCTGCCTGCGCGAAACCAACAGGCGGTTGATGATCAGCGTGCCCTCCGGCGTTTGGTTCAAAGCCAGCACCACGGCCACAAAGTCCCTTTCGGCCTGGCGCAGCGGCAGCGCATGATACAGCAGCGCATCCAGCCAGGCGATATCATTCGCCTCCGGGGCGGCCTGATAATCCGCAAACGCGCGCTGGGCGCGCTGCAGCGCGATTTCATCCAGCACCTCAAACTTGCTGTCAAAATGATGATAGAAGCTGCCCTTGGTGCAGCCTACCTCGTCCAAAATGTCCTGCAATGACGTGGCCTGGTACCCGCGCGTCAAAAACAGCCGTTCGGACACCGAAAGGAACTGGTCACGCCTGATTTGTCCCTTGCGCATGGGTTTCATCTTCCTTTATCAGTTGTATTCAATGGTCTTGGGGATCATGCGGTAGTTGGAGGTAAACAGCTTCTCGCGCCGGTACTCCCGCCCGTTGCGCAGGTAGACGCGGTAAGTATCCACCACATAGCCCGTGCGCGCCTGCTTGGCCACCCGCTGTGTGCCGGGCGGCAGGTTGGTGTTTTGCTGATAGGTAGGCTCGTCCGGCGGCTTGGTGGTGGAGATGAGCGTGGTATCCAGCGCAACGCTTTCACCAGGGCCCTTCATCATGCCGTATACCTCCACCGTTACCTTGCGCTTGTTGTATCCGGCAATAATAAACACCGGGGTTTCGCGGTTGTTGCGGAACACAAAATCCAGGTTGGGCCAGTTGACGGTGGCATCCAGCCCTTTGTCGATGTAGGAGCTGGGCCACGCATGCGGCGAACGGCTGACAATGGTCATATCCGACAGCGCCACAGCGTTGAACAGGGTGCTCGACACCTGGCACACGCCGCCGCCAATCTCATCAAACGTGGTGCCACCGGCAATGGCTGGAGCCATCTGGTAGCCTTTCTGCGCGGTGCGCTCACCCACGCGCTCGTTAAAGGAGAATGTTTCGTTGGGCATCAGGGTGGTGCCGCTGATGGCCTGCGCGGCCAAGCGGATGTTGGTGTTGCGTTTTTCATCGGATGTGGTGTTGGTGGTAAACGAAGCCAGCCGTGCAAAGCCGTTTTTCAGCTCCACGCTGGTCACGGTGGGCAGCACAGGCACGGTTTCAATGGCCAGGCTGGCAGTGTACTCCCCTGCGTCCAGCGCAGCCTTGAGGCGCGCAAACAACAAGTCGGCATTGAGCACTGCGCCCGGCACATCCTGGGTGACGGTAAAGTTGCGGGTTTGGAAGTCAAATTCCGCAATGATGGCGTTGATGGGCTGGCGCGTGCGCTCCGCCGCGATGCTGTTAGCCAGCGCGCGCAGCTGTGCCTCGTCGTAGGTAACCTGGGTGGACAGGTGCGCCTGCTTGCGCAGCGTTTGCTGCGTGTGCTGGAAGCGCGTTTCAAACGGCGTATGGCCCGAACCCAGCATCCACGGGAAGCCCTGCCGCCCGATGGCATAGGCGGTTTCCAGCACGGCCTGGGTATTGCGCTCAAAGGGCAGCTGCGCGTTGGTGATTTTGAGCGTATCCTTGTCCACAGTAAGCGATATATCCAGCCCCTGGTGCTGAGCAGCGCCGTCCATTTGAAGGGCTTGTTCGGCCTGCGCCATGGTCATGCCGCCCACATGCACGCCGTCGACAAACACGCCGTCAAAGAACGTGTCGCGCTTCATCCAGTCCAGCTTTAATTCAAACGTATCGTTGGGCTGGTAGGCATCGAACACCACATAGCACATCCCCCCCAACAGCCCCAAGCATATAACAACGACTAAAAACCACAGCCCATTGCGGCGCGTGGCGCGCACGGGCGCCTCCGGCTCCTGCTGCCAGACCGCTGTGGCAGACCACTCCTCCCATGCGTTGGGCGCGGCGCTGTCCCAGGGGGCATCGTCCAGGTAAGGCAGCGGCGCATCGTCACCTTCACGGGAATAGGTATGCTGAAGCGTCAGGTCATCTTGCCTGCGCTTCCGATCACGGCGGCTACGCCGGAACGCCATGCTGCCTCACCTCCTTTTCTCGATTGTAGGGGGCGGCTTTCTGCTTTGTCAAGGCGCGCCGGGGCTGATATACTAAGATACGTTACTATTCAGCCTATACCCGCCTGGCACAATACTTTTTGCCCTTTAAGTACAGACAGTATGGCAGACAGCAGGGGCAGTTGTCGGCGCTTACACGTTTCAATGAAAACTCAGGATGCGGCAGTACATCTGCGCACCATCCAGCGTGCGAAAGCCTCCGGACATTTTCTGGCGATTCTTGCATTTGCGCAGGTCACGTTCACTTAGATTGTTGTCAAACGCTACTGCTGTATCGTACAGGAACAGCAAATAGTTCGACTTGAATGTCCTTAACCGGCGCAGCAACGCCTGCTCTTTTTGCTTTGCCCATTTCAGCTTGCAGTCAAGGTTTTCTATCTCTCCTTGCGTGCACAGAGCATCATACGCTTCACTGTATGTTTGTTTCTCCATTTCCGGTACGCCCGCAGAATCCGCGCGTTTTCGTGCTTCATTCGCGCTGCACAACAGTGCGCGCAGCTGCATTGCTCCATGTATGACCCGTATCTTCTGTGTTCTTGGTCAGATGACGCAGCAGATGTACGTTGCATTCGCCATGTCTTGTGCCAAACTGATATATCGCTGCCTCATGATCGTGAACCAGCGTACCCGCAAACGCCGACAACACAGGAATCTGACGCAGGTTGTCCAGGTTTTTGCGCGGCATACACGCATACAGCACGGCATCCGCTGTGCTCAGGTTTCGGATAAACGCAGGATGACCATCTATGCTGATGTTTGTATTGTCAGTATAGATGACACGTTGATTCACCCGAGTTGTAGAATGAAGTGAAACAGCAAAGCTCATGCAAACCCTGTAAGATGGGATCAGAACAAACACATCAGGAGGATTAACATGAGCCAGTGGAAGTATACCAAGAAACGCAAGAAAGGAGAACACCTTACGTACATTGACCGGCAAAAACTTGAGATGTTGGTGAGGAAGAACGAGTCTTTACCGGCGTATAAAAAGCACAGCATCCGTGAGATAGCTTGTATGCTTGAATCCAGTCCGGCCACCATCAGCAGAGAACTGAAGAGAGGCCGTGTGGGGCCTCTGTATGGAAAAGAGCTGGCTCCATACTATTCATACTCTGCGGATGTTGCCCAAAGAGATTATGACCAGAAAGGAACAGCCAAGGGCAGAAACATCAAGATAGGCCAGGATCACGCATTCGCAAACTATGTCAGTGAGCAGATCCTTGTCCACAAGCAATCACCGGATGCCATCATCATGCGCTTGAACAGGGATGGGAATCCTTATGAAACCACCGTCAGTACCCGCACCCTGTACAGTTATATTGAGCGCGGGTTCATTCCAGGCGTTGAGCTTTGCCACCTTCCTCGTCGTGGACGCCCCGGTAAACCCAAATATCGCCATTTACGCCGGGCATTCAAAGGAGATGGAAAAGGCATTGAGGAGCGCCCGCAGGCAGCCAACACCCGGGAGGAGGCAGGGCACTGGGAAATGGATTGTATGCTCTCTGGCCGGGGAAAGAGTAAAATTTGCCTGTTGGTATTATCGGAAAGGAAGCATCGTGAAGTGATCGTCAGGATACTTCGCTCAGCAACGGCTGAATCAGTAGTGAACACGTTAGATTGTTTGGAAAGAAAGTCAGGTGCAAAAGCCTTCCGGAAGCGTTTCAAATCCATTACCATGGATAACGGCTCTGAGTTTAGCGACTGGCGTTCACTGGAACGATCCTGCCTAACAGGCCAAAAGCGTACAAGTACCTACTACTGTCATCCATACAGCGCCTGGGAGCGTGGGACAGTCGAACATGTCATTGGTTTGATTCGTCGTTTTATTCCAAAGGGTACGGACATTAGCAAACTCTCCAGCGCAGACATCCAACGCATCGAGGATTGGTTGAACGATTTACCCAGGCGCATCCTCAATGGCAAGAGCGCAAAAATCGCCTCGGGCTCGCCCGAGGCAGCCTGACCAGGCCGCGGCCTGGTCTACCATCCGCAGGGACGTATGTTTCACTTATTGTTGCAATTGGGGTGACACGTTGATTCAGCAAATCGTTCTGGACATTTTCCAGTTCATCCGATAGTGCATGTGAAAACCCGCTCAGCATGCCATATATGCTGCCTGCTGATGGCTGGATAATTCCGTCCGTCATGCTTCCTATAAATTCCCGGATGCGATCATTGGATACGACACCTGCACTATACAGGTAGACGGCTTGCGCTCGAAGCACATCGCCATAGATCACATCGCTGTTGTAGCCACTGGGTATCTCATACTGTCCTGCGCTGTTGGGATAAAAGCGATGCTCCGTGGCATAGGGCACAATCTCTATGTCCAATACATACTTGATGATGGGACGGCCACAGCCCGAACCATGGACTATCACCTTATGTTGCAGTTTGCCTGTGGCTATCTGTTCTTCTACTTGCGCACGAGTCAACGTCTTCCCCGGATGACCCGCTTGTGCTCCCTTGTGCCGTCCGCTTTTTTCTCGACCGTTGTATGTGTTCGTCCGTTTCCCCTTTTGATCCGTGGAGGGCGGCTGCGAAATTGCCGCTATTGTTGTTCAATATGCTTCGCAGACGGTCGTTCTCTTCACGAAGCAATTGTATCTCTTTGGACATCAGCATTATTTGTTTTGCCTGGGTTTCGATAATCTGCCGAAGTTGAGCAGTTTCTAACTTGCGCTGCTTCTCAACTTCCTCCAGCCGGGCAATTGTTTCCTGTAACTGTTGGAACAAGCCTTTCTCATAATGTCCACCTGCCACAGTAAACACCTCCCCAAATCCTCAATATCTGCTATATTCGACATGCATGAGCAACAATCCTTTTGGTTTTTATGATTTTTTATGAAAATTTTTTCAGCCGCACTTGAAGGCTGAATAGTAACTAAGATACAATTGATTTTACAAGCATTGGAGGATGACATGGCAGATTATCTGTCCACCTTCGCGGTGGGATTTGAAGAACTTGCAGCGAGCCTTATCACCCGCAAACTACCTGGGCCTCCATCATCAACCTGTGGGGCGGCATGGTGCAGTACCGATACCGCCGCAAAAGCTGGTGGAAAAGCAGCTTCCCTTTGTACATAACACCTATGCGCTGTTAAAGGTATACAAGGGTAAAAACTTAATGTTTGAGCGCATGGTATCTGAGGCCCAGGGCCAGCGTTTCCGCTATCAGTTGGGACAGGACAGCTTCCGCGTGCGTTTTTCCAAAGAGAATGTGTTTGAGCGCGTTCCACCAAGCGTAATGAATATGGCCGAACAGTTGGTTAAACGCGCCACGCATATGCAGGTCAGCCGGAATGATGCGTGCACCGAACTATGGTATATCATTCGCTCCGAGGGCATTGGGTTTTACGCGCAGCTGTTGTTCAGCCGCCCTGACCGCAGCGCTGCCGGGCATCTGCGCCCCGAGTTAGGCTATTTGCTATGCGCGCTGGCAGAAACCGACAATGACAGTGTGGTGCTTGATCCATTTTGCGGCTCAGGCAGCCTGATAAAATCATTGCGCGATCATCTGCCCTATGCCATGCTGTACGCTTCGGACGCAGACCGGAACACAATTATGCGTCTTGCGCAGGAGCCGCTGCTTCAAAAGCATCAGGGCAGCGTCCATTTAGCAGATGCAAGAGAACTGCCGTATCTTGCAGATAACAGCATTGACGCCGTAGTGACCGACCCGCCATGGGGCGACTATACCCCGCTTGCAGATGTCCGTCAGTTTTATATGGAAACCCTGTCCTGTTTGTATCGGGTATTAAAACCTAACGGCCGTGTAGTGCTCCTGACTGCTCGCAAGCAAGAGCTGATAAGCGCTGCACAAGCCACGGGCTTTGTTATCAATAATACCTTCCATACGCTTGTCAACGGTAAAAAAGCAGCAGCATTTGTGATGACGCCACGCGGACAAAACGATATGTCCTAAAACGGCAGGTAAATCACCGTTGCCCCCCAGAACGCCATCACCAGTCCAATCGTTAGCAATGAATAGGTTGCATACCGTAACGGCAAACGGGAGCCTTTGCGTGCCCACAGGTAGCACAGCGCCCAGGGCATGGCATCCACTGCGTAGCGCGCGCCGTATTGATACCCGCCCACCGTGCGGTGTGACAGCAGCAACAGCAGGTGCACGCAGGCCAATGCCAGCGAAAGATAGGCCATGGCTGTGCCTTCGCGCCGTAAACCATCGCGCACCGCCCACAGCAGCAGGCACAGAAAGATAGGATTGGCCAGCAACAGCGAGAAACCAAACTGCTTAAGCTGGAGACCTTGGGGCGTTTTATCCCACGGCCAGCCCAGCACAAAAGTGTTTATGTTTTTGCCCATATGCTTCAGCGAAAACTGCGTGCCGCCCTGAAAGGAAAACTCCGGTAGATAATTGTGGCCAAACTCCAGCGGGTGGTCAAACCGGACAACATTGTACGCGGCATAGGCCCCCGCCACCAGCAGCCCCAGCAGCACGCCGGGCAGCAGCGCCTTTATCCGCACGGCAGGCGACTGATTGGGACGCTCCAGCCAGTACATCAGCATCAGTACCGGCCCATATAGCACATTGAACGGGCGGCAGCCCACACTAAGCGCGTACAGCACCAGCGATATTGTGGGCGACCCGGCCTGCATGCGCTCAATGGCCAGCACAGTAAGCAACAACGCCAGCGCCTGGGCCTGATACCACACCGCACCATTTTGCAGCAGCGGCAGAAAGCTGGAGCCAAAGCAAAACAGGAATGCAAACACCAGCGCATGCCCCTTTGAGGCAGACAACCTCCGCACAAGCGCATATACCGCAAGGCACGTCATCACGGCATACAGCTGCACCAGCAGGGTATCGGGCACGCGGCTGCCAAACAGAAATGTCAACAAATACACCGGCACCGTGGGCACCGGCGGAAAGCTCACCCAGAACTGGTCGCGATAAATGGCCAGCTCCAGATGGGGTACATCATGATCCAGCGCAATGCGCCCCTTGCGCCACTGCATGGCCTGCAAGGTATAGGAGTTATACGCAGACGGCGTCAGCGGATTGCTGCCCTGCAGCAGATGCAGCGCAGCAAACAATACCATGCATGCCAGCACCAGGCAGGCCGGCGCCCACAGACGGCGCAGCATATCCCTCATGTTCATTCCCTTTCCAGATAAGCAAAAGCCGCACAGACGGGCTGCCCGGCCCATCCGTGCGGCCACAATGTCGATTGAAGCATTATTTCAACTTGCGCAGGCCCCAAATCAGCAGGCAGGCACCGCCCACGGCGACCAGCAGCGCGCCGATGCTGAAGCCCTCCGTCCTGATGCCCAGCAGCCCAGCCAGCAAACCGCCTACTATGCTGCCGATGCAGCCAATAACGATATTGGCAGCCAGCCCTTTTTCACTGTCCATCAGCTTGCCGGCAATCCATCCGGCCAGCGCGCCAAAGGCTAGCCACACCAGCAGATTGATAATCATGTCTTTCCTCCTGTTTCTGTAAAGAATCCGGTACCATTATGGCATCGCCAATTTAAGCGTGTCAATCTTTGTTGCCGTTCAGGAAAAGCAAAACCCGCGACTATACCAGCAATCCATCCTGTATATGCAGCACCTCGTCACACCGAGCGGCCAAACTTTCGTTGTGCGTAGCAATCAGCAGGATGCATCGTTCGTTCACAGCACCAAGCAACGCCTGAGCGATACGGTCGGCAGTAGCCATGTCCAGAGACCCGGTTGGCTCATCAGCTATCAATAATCCAGGCTGATTAATCAATGCACGAGCAATGGCAACCCGTTGTTTTTGTCCACCGGACATGCGCTTTACCGGGCGCCTCGCTAATTCAGGTATATGCATTTGCTCCATTGCACACATGGCCTTATGGCGCGCCTTTCGCATGGTGTCACCAGCAAAAATAGCTGGTGCAATGCAATTATCCAGCGCGCTTAGATCCTCCACCAATCCATAGTTTTGCAACACAAAGCCAATTTGCTTGGCGCGCATAGATGCCCGTTGGGAATCAGAAAGGTCTGTCATATCCTGACCATCCCATAGGCATTGCCCATTTGTAGGAAAATCAAGCCCACCGATGACATTCAGCAAGGTTGTTTTCCCCGAGCCCGACACTCCCATCAATGCGTAACTTTTTCCAGCATAGAAAGTGTAACTGATACCCCGCAGAGCAGGCACGGCCCATTCGCGACCTGGATTGTATGTTTTTTCGATGTTTATAAGACGTAAAGTTTTCATTGATCTGCCTCCCGCAAAAGATCTATGGGTTTGGCATATCGGATACACCAAATGGTCGGTAGCACGGAAAGAAAGCATACAGTATACAGAATCATCCCCACTGGTAGAAGAAAGCCGATACGAGCAGGCAATCCCATAGTTAAAGGATAAACAATGTTAAGACGTTGCAACACCACAAACGCCCAAAACCCCAACACGGTTGGCACCAGCAATATAGATGCCAGCAACAAAATCCAACCGTTCAGCCAAGCACTACGGGGCATACCGCACAGGTTAAGCACTGCGCTGAGACGTTTCAATCGTTCAAATAAAATAGCTTGCAAGCCAATCAGGCCAATCACCGACATGGGCAACATAAACCAAATTGTGCTGGCATATGACTTGGACAATGCTTCCTCGGTAGAATTATAGCGATCCAGCAACTGCTGATATGTTGCACAAAAACCAATAGCCTTGCTGCGTACTTCAGCATCTAATGATTTAATGTAATCTTTTGAAGGTCCTTCCAGTTGCAGGCAACGCGTGATGGTGGCGTCTGTCCGGTATTCCGTCAATCCTTCCATCCAATCAGCAACGGTCACCATGTGATAAACATCGCCGGACATATCCATTATATCCTCTAAAGTAGAGCGCGGTTGCATCCCTGACAAGCGCACCACGGCATTGCGATAGTTGAGGTGCCCGGCTACATAGAAAGAAATGCCCGGATATAGCAATGGCTCATGGGCAGATCGTAGCAGCGGTATAGCCGCCCCTATCGGCCAAACATCCTTTAAGCGTGCATCCACCCAGACCGGATAGCACTCGTCTTGAACCGATACATTCCATGCAATACGCTGCCCTTGACTGTCTCGCATGCCCAATGCGTTTAGAAGCGGCGTTGAATAGGCATCAACATTGACAACACGCCCATCCTGCATAGGAAAATAGAACGTCTGCGATTCCGCCATCTGAACCACGCCAGGCAACCGATTCACCGCCTGCGACAACAAAGTTGTCTGATGGTCGTCCTGCAACAAATCCAGGGAGACATTCAAAAACGCCCACTGCTCCATCTGTAACGCATCCGGGGCATAAAAGAGGATATTTTGATGTGTGTATCGAATGGTTATCCAATAGGTCAAGTTGTAGCTTGTTACCGCAATCATCATGAAAACAACCATAACACCGGTACCCAACTGGGCAAATAATTGTCGGAACACGTATATCGCTTTTCTCATGGAATAATCCCCCGATGGTACAGCGAAACGCGTGCCGACCGGATGCTATGTACACCGATACATATACCGCACACCAGTACATACAGCACTACAATGAGTACTGTTACACTTGTGGGCAGAGGATACATCAGCCCCTTCTGTTCCCCCCACAACAATACCAACCGGTACAGCACCCAGCCCAGCGGACAGGCCAATAGCGCCATGCCCATTCCCACTTGGAAAAGCCCATTTCGACACACACAGTATGAAGCACCCTGCTGCCACCATATGCGCAGTACAAATCCAAATGTACCCAGCCAGTACAGCACCAGCGTCATCATGGTGCCCACAGCAATCAGCACGGGCAATATTTTAAACCACATGCCCATGGGCATTTCCTCCAAGGTAGGCAACAGGATACCGTCCCCCCAGGGCATGTGATATTGAGCAACATTATCGCCAAAGTGCCCCAGCAGAGTGAGAAAAGCCCCTTTTGCATCCGGGCTCCAGAAAGTAATGCGCAAAGCCGACACCGGATAATTGTGCCGGGCTGCGCATGCCGCTGTTATGATGACGCCGTGGTTCAGCCATTCACTCTCATCAAAAACCCGGTTTGACCCCGCCCGTTGGATACTGACCGCCATAGGTGAGGGCACCATCGGACTCCACGACAGCTCCCAGGTACCATTTTGTACACCGGCACACGCAAAATTATCGTCATTGATCTGTATCACCATGTCGTCTGCTGCAAGCAAAAAAGCCTGGGGCACATGGGATGCGCTGCGCAGCATGAACAAATCCGTATCGTTCCCCTCCAAAGTGCCAGCCAGTGCGGTTGCCGGGGTGCACACTTCGGCCACTGCACCTCGTACACCATGCAGGAACAATTGCTCCCCTGATAAGGGATGTGCAGCCACATCCATGTAAAGGATATATCCATTGATGCCTTGCTGTTTCTCTAGCAAGGCAACGACATCAGCAGCAGGCATACATTGCGCAAAGCAAATGGTTGTTGTACGCGCGGGACCCCATCCAAACGCATCGTCGACATAGATGCGCCGCAGCACCGAAAAAAAGAGAAAGACGCACATCATGCCCACCATGCACCCCACAAGGCATAGGTGCATTGTTTTCTTATGCAAGCACGCAATTTTCATCAGCCTTGATACCACATATCGTGTTCTACTCATACAGTGCACCTGTCTCTTGTTTTGATAAAATAGCAACCTTTTGTTGATTAGTTCAAACTTAAAAACATTCGCGTAATTTCTTTTATTCAGCCTACGCTAATGACACAAGCTTGTCAAACGCCCAAAATTCACGCTAACACAGAGCTGCAACAAAACCGCCTGCCGGCGGGATGCACGGCAGGCGGCTGGAAAGTTACAGTGAATCAGTCGTAGACCAACATGGCGATCTGGGGATCATCAATGTTGTCCTTGGTGTACCACTGACAACCGGTATCGATGTCCTCAACGGCCTCGCCCTTGGCGGCCTTGACGGCCAGTTCTACGGCCAGGTAGCCAATGCGATAGGGGTCCTGCGTGACAGAGCCCACAAACCAGCCCTGACGCACGGCGTTTTTCTGGTTGGCGCCGGAGTCAAAGCCCGCCACCAGCACATCGCCATAGCGGGCGCCATCGGCCAGCTCAGAGCCGTCAGCGGTCGCAGCCAACATACCACCCACTGCACCTTCATTGGTGCAGAACACGGCAGCTAAGTTATCCTTGTTGAGCACCGCATTGGCGGCATTGGTCATGTCGTCAATCTTGGGCGTAGCGCCGATTTCAGCATGGATGATGATGCTGGGATTGTCCACCTTGGTGGCCCAGTTGGTATGGCCCTGCACCTGCACGGTGCCATAAGCTGCCGCCAGTTCAGACATTTTCTCAACATAGCCGGTGGTACGGCTGGTGACGGATTCGCTGGTAGCATCCTGGGACAGCACAGCCACGACAACGGGCTTGTCCGCAGTGGCTTCCTTCAGCTTGGCCTGCAGGCTTTCGATTTCCATCAGTTTTTCTGCGGCCAGAGCGCCAGCATTCTTGTTGTTGGTGGAAGCAGTGGCCTTGATGGAACCTTCGGGCGCATCCGGCACGCCGGAGTCAAAGCCGATGACGGGGATGTTCTTGTCGATGCACTCCTGCAGCTCAGTCATAACCGACGAAGTATCCAGCGCAGCCAGGCACAGCGCATTGGGGCCGCGGGACAGTTCAGCCTTGAGCGCCTCAACCTGCAGCTGGATGTCCTGCTCGCTGGGAGGTCCATAATAGTAGTAGTCTACGCCATACTCCTTGGCGGCGTCTTCCACGCCTTTGCGCACAGCCTGCCAGAACGCATGCTGCTCGCCCTTGGAGATGACCGAGATGTAGAGCCCATCCGCCGCAAACACGGCCGTGACGCTCAGGGTCAGGGCTAGTGCCAGTAACAGTGCCAGGAACTTTCTCATTCAAAAGTCCTCCTTTTATTTCTTTCAAAGCAAAATGCTTTGTAAGTTCGTTTATCCCTGTTATAAGTCAGCCACAGAGTATGCCGCCCATGCGCCACGCATTACGCCTGGCGCTGCCCCGCACGGGTGCGCAGGTTATCCATCAGCACGGCACCGATGACCACAACACCGGTGAAGAACGTCTGCCAGTGGGATTGCAGCCCCATGGAGGACAAGCCTGCGCGCAGCACCGCCATGATGAAGATACCAATCAGCGTGCCTACCATGGTGCCGGAGCCGCCGGCCATGGATGTGCCGCCGATGATGACCGCCGCGATGGCATAGGTTTCAAAGCCGTTGCCGGTGCCCGGCGTGGCAGTGGTATAGGTAGCAGCAAACAGGATAGCGCCAAGGCCGCTGAACAGCCCGCACACCATGTAGGCCAGTATTTTGTACTTGCTGACGTTGACGCCGGACAGGCGCGTGGCCTCCTCATTAGAGCCAATGGCGTATACATACCGGCCAAAGCGCGTTTTGTTCAGCAAAAATGCCGCAACCAGAAACGCCGCCAGCAGGTACAAGGCGCCGGTGGGAAAGTTCCCCGTGCGGAAGAACACCGTTTTGAACCATTCGTTCTCGGTGCCAATGGTGGGGTAACGCTGTGTCTGCACGCGCGATACGATGGAGCCGAAGCCCTGCGTAACCAGCATCATGCCCAAGGTAGCAATAAACGGCGGCAGCTTGGCCTTGGCCACCAGCAGGCCGTTAAGTATGCCAAAGACCATGCCCGTGAGGGGCACCAGGCACAGCGCCAGCCACAGCGGCCAGCCCCACATGCTGAACGCCACGCCGCCCACCACCGCCGAGCACATCAGGTTGGTGCCGATGGACAGGTCAATGCCGCCGGTGATGATGACAAACGTGATGCCAAAGGACATAAGGCCTGTATAGTAAGCCGACTCCAAAATATTTTTCAGCGTGGAGACCGAAAAGAAGTTTTTGCCAAAGATCGCAAAGCACGTATACAACACCACCAGCACCGCCGGTGCCAGCAATTTTTGCATATCCAGCCTTCTTACGCCCTGTGGTTGCAGTTGTTCGCTCATGCTCCGTTCCTCCTACACCTGCGGCGCGGCCAGCGCCATGATTTTTTCCTGGGTAGCTTCTTCAATGGACAGTTCGCCGGTCTTTGCCCCCTCGCACATCACGATGATGCGGTCGGACATGCGCAACAGTTCCGGCATATCAGACGATATCATGATGATGGACTTGCCTTGCTCCACCAGCGAGTGCATCAGTTTATAAATCTCACTTTTGGCCCCAACATCGATGCCGCGCGTGGGCTCATCAAAGATCAGCACGTCGCAGTCGCGCACCAGCCACTTGCTGATGACCACCTTTTGCTGGTTGCCGCCGGACAGCGAGCGCACCAGCGTCTCCACCGTGGGCGTGCGGATGTCCAAGCGCTCCTTGTATTCCTGCGCGGTGGTGCGGATATCCCGGTCATTAATGGTCAGCCCTTTCATGAAAGAACCCAACCGTGTCAACGCCGTATTGTTGGCCACCGACAGCCCCAAGCACAGGCCAAAGCGCTTGCGGTCTTCGGACAGATAGCCGATGCCCGCTTCCACAGCCTCCGCCGGGGATTGAATATTGGTCAGTTCACCGCCCACAAAAATCTCGCCGGAATTGCGCTTGTCCGCACCGCAGATCAGCCTGCATACCTCCGTGCGCCCGGCGCCCACCAGGCCGGCCAGGCCCAGTATCTCGCCCTTGCGCAGCGAAAAGGACACGTCCTTAACCTCGCGGGAGCACAGGTTTTTCACCTGCAGCACCACCGGCGCATCCGGCGCAACGGCGCTGTGCGTCTTGGGCTGCTCATAGATAACGCGCCCCACCATCATGCGGATAATTTCATCCATGGATACTTCGGCGGTGTTGACGGTATCTACATACTGCCCATCGCGCATGACGGTGATGCGGTCGCTGATTTGCTTCAATTCCCCCATGCGGTGGGAAATATAGATAATGCCCACCCCGCGCGAACGCATGTCGCGCACAAAGGTGAACAAGTCCTCAATTTCGATGTCGGACAGCGGCGCTGTGGGCTCATCCAATATCAATATGCGGATGTTGTCATAGGACAGCGCTTTGGCGATTTCCACCATCTGCTGCTTGGCCACCGTCATCCGGCCCACGTTGTGGGTGGCATCTAACTTGATGTTGAGCGCATCCAGATGCGCCTGCGCGCGCTCATTCTGCGCTTTTTTATCCAGCAGGATGCCGTTCATGTTCTCGCGGCCGATATAAATATTTTCGGCAACGGTCAAATCCTTGAGCAGGTTTAGCTCCTGATGCACGATGCTGATGCCCAGCGCCTGGGCATCGTTGATGCTGGAAATTTCAACAGGCTTGTCCATCACCTCAATCTGGCCGCCATCTTTCTGATAGATGCCGGTTAGAATTTTCATCAGGGTGGACTTGCCCGCGCCGTTCTCACCCACCAGCGCATGCACCTCACCGGCACGCAGCTCAAACTGTACCTGATCCAGCGCATGAACGCCGGGAAAGTATTTTTCGATTCCCGTCATGCGGACAAGGACTTCACTGGATTGACTCACTCGTTCCTCCTGTCCGGAGCACACTGTAGACGGTCTCCGGCATCACGTCGCATTAATCCCACAAACAAAGCAAAAGCTCAATTAAATCCATGTTTTTCTAGGTTTCTCGGCCGCTTTTCAGCTCATTTTCCACCAAATCCAACAACTCATCATTGTTTTATTTGCGTATTGGTTCTACAAAAAGTATAGCCAGCGCGTTGGCCGCTGTCAACACCTTGCACATAAAAAACTGCCCCTATTCGATAAGGACAGTTAAAACCAAAGATACAAAAGAGTATATTTTATGCCTTCACGCTGCCCATCAACAGGCCTTTTACAAAATGCTTTTGGGCAAAGAGAAACACGATATAGATGGGGATTTCCACCACCAGGGTCGCGGCCATCAGCTGGTTCCAAAATATTTCGCCCTCGTTGCGGAAAGCCGTCAGCGCCAGCTGCACGGTTTTCAGGCGCTCACCGCTGGTAACTACCAGCGGCCAGGTGTATTCATTCCACGTACCGGCGAATTTCAGCACCGCTAACGATGCAAACACAGGCCCGGACAGCGGCAGATAGATGTGCCGGAAGGCCTGGAAGCGGCTGCAGCCGTCCATGCGCGCGGCATCATCAAGCTCCACCGGGAAGGTTAGATAATACTGCCTGCACAGAAACACGCCAAAGGAACCCGCGATATACGGCAGTACCAGCCCCCAATAGGTGTTGACCAGCCCTGTGCGCCCGCCAAAGAGCGTAAAGGAGCGCAGCATGGTAAACACCGGGATGAGGGTGACCTGCGGCGGGATCATCATGCCGATGAGCACAACCATAAACAGCGCCTGCCGGAAACGGAATTGGATGCGCGCAAACACATAGCCCGCCATGGCATTGATAAACAGGCTGGCCACCAGCGTAATGGCGCTGACAATGGCGCTGTTTTTAAAATACAGCGGCCAGTTGCCGTTGTTCATGGCAGCCGTATAGTTGCCCCACTGCGGGTCTTTGGGCAGCAGCGTAAACTCCGCCGCGTAAATTTCCGGCATGGTTTGCAGCGATACCGTGATCATCATCACCAGCGGCCCTGCCATCAACAGCGCCATCAGCAGCATAAACACACGCTGCACCCAGCGGAACGCCCGATCATCTGGACGAATGGCAGCTCGCTTCACTTCGTTATGCATAGGATTGATTGGTCCGCAAGCCCACAGCGGAAAAGGCCATCACCACCACCAGCAGCACCACCGCCATGGCCGAGGCATAGCCCATGCGGAAATCGCTGAAGCCCTGCTGGTAAATCTGGTGCACAATGGTCGTGGTGGTGTACAAAGGGTCGCCGCGCGTCATGATTTGCACCTGTTCAAAGGTCTTAAAGGCATCCACCATGGTGGTAATCAGCACAAACAGCGCCACCGGCCGCAGCATGGGCAGCGTGATGTGGATAAGCCGCGCCCCCTCCCCCGCGCCGTCCACGGTGGCAGCCTCGTACAATGCCGGATCAATGGTTTGCATGCCGGATAAATAGATCAGCATGCAGTAGCCGATATTCTTCCATACATTGACAAAGATTAAGCAATACAGCGCCAGCCCCGGGTCAAACAGCCAGTTGCTGGGCTGCGCGCCTATGCCGCGCAGAATTTTGTTGAGCACACCGGAGTTGACATCAAACAGCATCAAGAAAATCATGCTCACCGCCGTCATGCTGGTGGCATAGGGGTACAGCATCAGCATGCGCAGCCCGGCCACGCCGCGGAAGCTGCGGTTTAACACCGCTGCGGTTAAAAACCCCAGCACAAACAGCATCGATACGCTGATGAGCGCATAGACGCAGGTGTTTTGAAACGCCATGCCGAACACCGGGTCGCGCGTCAGGCGCACGTAGTTGCGCACGCCCACGAAGTTGGCGGTGTTCAGGTTGTAATCGGTAAAGGAATAATACAGGCTCATCACCATGGGATAAGCTATGAACAACACAAAGAACACAAGGAACGGCGATAGCATCAGCCACGCCGCCCTTGTGTCCTGCGCCCGGTACCGTGCGGGTTGCACCGGGTTATTGCTCCATGCGGAATTCAATGTCCTTCTGGGCCTGCTGCAAAGCATCTTCGATGGAAATATCCACATCGCCAAACAGCACGCTTTGGCTCAAGGCGTTGCGCACCTGCTGGAAGCCGGTGGACCAGGTCACCCGCGGCATGCCGGTGCCGTATTCCACACAGGCTACGCGCGCAGCGTTCCAGGGATCCATGGTCTCATACTGCTCCGCCAGGGACTTGCGCGTGACGGGGATTTTGACCATCTCGGCACGCTTGAGCGCAGAATCCGTGCCCAGCGCGAAGTTGATAAACTTGAACGCAGCCTCGGGGTTTTCGCAGTCGCGGCCGATAAACAGCATGTTGCAGCCGCAGAACGAAGCCATGGTGCCGTTGTTGGGCGGCAGCGCCATGCCCACCTTGCCCTCATATTCCGGGTTGTTGATCATGGTGGTCAGCGCCGCGTTGTTGATCAGCGTCATGGCGGCCTTGCCCGCTACAAAGGGGTTCACCTCGTTGTTGGAGTAGATCATGTTGACATCAGGCAGCAGGTCTTTCAGGAAAGCCAAAGCGCCTGCGATCTGCTCATTGCCTTCAAACACAGGCTGGCTGTCCTCGCTTAAATACGCACCGCCGTTGCCGTATACAAACACGTCCAGCTCCACCAGGTTGCCGCCGGTCTGCGGGTAGCAGAAGCCGCTGAAGGTCACCGCGCCGTTCTCATCCTTTTGAGTCAGGGCGCGGGCGGCGGCGGCCAGCTCCTCCCAGGTGGTGGGCACGGCAATGCCCGCCTCCTCCAGCAAGTCGATGCGGTAGGCAAACACATAGGGCGTTACGCTGTACGCCAGGCCGTATACCTTGCCCTCGTAGGTGCCGTTTGCCAGCACGGAAGGCATGATGTCATCCTTGCCCTCCCAGGTAGCGAACAGGTCATCGATGGGCTGATAATGCCCCAGGTTGACGCGCTGCGCCACCGACAGGATGCCGTGGCCGATCAGGTCGGGGCCTGCGCCCGAAGCGAACAGGGTGTTTAGCTTGGTATCCATGGGCTCGCCGATGGCGGCCTCGTCATATTGGATAACGATGTCCGGGTTTTCCTTCTGGAAAGCCTCAATGGCCCACTGCCAGTAGGCGCGCTCGGCCTCGTCATTGCCGATGCGCAGGAAGGTAAGCTCGGTCGTTCCCTGGGCCAGTGCAGGCACCAGCAGGGTCATTGCCAAGGTCAGTGCAACAAGGATGGTCAATAACTTCTTCATAAAACATTCCTTTCGTATGTTTTATTGCCAGGGCACATGCTTGCGCCCGTCCAATAATTGTCGGCGCGTCCATTCGCTGCGTACAAAGGGATCCTGGTGTTCCTGCAACCGCTGGTACAATTCCTTTCGCATGGACGCGATGCGCGGAGCCTGTTCGGAGCGGTCGATCAGATTGTTTAACTCCCCGGGGTCGCAGGTCAGGTCATACAGCTCATCTACATCGGTCAGGTTCCACACATATTTGTGGGTGCGCGTGCGCAGGCAGCGCGTGGTATACAGCCCAAATTGCTGTCCGTTGGAGGAGCACACGATGGTTCCCTGCCTGCTGTTGTCGCCCTGTATGGGCAGCAATTGGCCATGGGCGTTGGCATCCTCCGGCAGCCCAAGCATGTGCCGGAAGGTTGCCGCCAGGTCGAGCACATTGGATACAAACGCATCGTTGGTTTCAGGCGCTACGCCCGGGATGCGCACCAGCAGCGGCACGCGGATGATATCATCGTACAGCACATAGTGCTTGTCCAGCATCCGGTGGCTGCCGCACATGTCGCCATGATCAGCCGTGAACACCACCATGGTATCGTCCTGCGCACCGGCTTCATCAAGTGCATCCAAGATGCGGCCGATGGCATCATCCAGCTGCGCAATAACGCCTAAGTACCGCGCCACCATGGGCGCAAAGTCCTGCCAGGTGTAGCCCTCGGTGGCCCAGCTAAACGTCTGCTGGCGGTGGGCATAGGGCTTCTTGCGGAAAGCATCACCAAAGCCCGGCCAGGGCTGCATGTCCCTTGCATCAAACATGGACGCAAACGGTTCGCTGGGGCGCACGGGCAAGTGCGGTTCCTTAAAGTCCACCCACAGGTGCCAGGGCTTGCCCTCGGCTGCATAGCGCTTGATCAGCTCACCGGCCTTGCGCGCCTGCCAGTGCGGGGCGGCCTGCTCGTACGGCACAGGGCTGGTGCAGCCCAGCCAGCCGCCCGGCATTGGGGCATCCAGCCCCTGGTCATGCAGTTCCCTCTGGTGCAGCGCAAGCGGCACAAAGTCCTGATAGCCAAAGTGATGCGGGGTGTGGATGTCCGATATATGGAACTTGCCGATGTAGCCGGTGTTCCAGCCCCTTTGGGGCAGCTGCGCGGCCCAGGACAGGTCGGGGTCGGGCGGCGGGGTCTTGATAAAATCGTAGTTCCACTGCGCGCCGAAGCTGTCGGGGTGCCGCCCGGTCAGCAGCGCCTGCCGTGCAGGCGAGCACACGGGCAGCGGCGCGAAGGCATGGGTGTAGCGCACGCTTTGCGCAGCCAACCTGTCCAGTTGCGGGGTGCGGGCCGGGGGGGTAAGCCCCGTCCAGCCCATGCAATCGTGCCGGAATTGGTCTGCCGTAAGCAGCAGCAGGTTCATCAGATGCGGCTGATATCGCCGTGGAATGCGGGCAGCAGCTCCGGCACCACGAGGGCACCGCCGTGCTCATAGCTCTTGATGGCGGCGAAGGTATACTCCAGCGTCGCCAGCGCATCACGGCCTGAGGCGCGCAGATATTCACGCGGCACCTTGTTGGTGATGTCCTCTAAGAACGCATTGATGCGCTCCGGGAATGTCGCGCCAAAGTCCTTCACGCCAAAGTCCGTGGTCTGGGGCACCGGGGAGGCCATGCCGGGGTTTTCAACCTTATCCACATCCCAGTAATGCAGTTTTTCCACACAGTTTTCAATGCAGAACGTGCCCTTGGTGCCGGCATGCTCGTAGCTCCACCAGCCGCCTAGGCCAAACATGGCATCGCCACGCTGCGACAGCAGATAGCCTACGCCGCCGTTGGCAAAGCGCACGTGGATGGAGTTGATGGACAGCATGGGGTCGCACGCGCTGGCGCGCACGCCGGGCTTGGACAGGAAGGCCTGCACGGCAGTGATGTCGCCGCAGAAGTGGCGCATCACGCTGAACGGGTGCGCACAGAAAGCCTTTATGTGGGAATATGGCGTCTGCCAGCGCGGCGCGCCGGGGCCGCCATATTTCTTCTCGCTGCCATTGAAGCCCACCTTGTGCAGGCAGTAAACCAGCTCGCCAATAGCGCCCTGCTTGATCAGTTCATCGGCGGCGTAGGAGGGGCCTGCAAAGTAATGGTTGAGGTTGCAGCCCAAATATACCTTTTGCTTGTTGGCATAGGCCACCAGCTCGCGCGCATCGCGGATGTCCGCGCAGATGGGCTTTTCAACCAGCACGTTCTTGTTGTAGGACAGCGCCACCATCGCCGGCTCATAGTGCATGGAGCCGTTGTCATAACCCGAGGTCGTCACCGACACAATGTCGATTTCGGGCATGGCCTTGAGCATTTCTTCCTGATCGTAGAACGCCCTGACGCCAAAGGTTTCAGCAGCCTTGTCGGCCTTTTCCTTGACAATGTCGCACACCGCGACCAGTTCGCTTAACGGGTTTTCCTTGTAACACCGGGCATGGGTGTTGCCGATGCCGCCCATACCGACTACTGCGCATTTAAGAGCCATATATCCTCCTTTATTTTGCCGGATATCCTTTATTACAGGAAATCCTTGTACAGTTCCTTCAGATAAACAACCTGACCGGTCTTCAGCGATTCGATGGCCGCTTCGATGACCATCTGCGCCTGCAGGCCCTGCCAGCCGCTGCCGTCAATGTCGGCGGGCTTGGTGCCCTCGTGCACGTCCTTGATGAACGCGCGGATGCGGTCAAAGAAGGTATCGTCAAACCCTTCATAGCCGCCAAACACCGGGTTGGTGTACACGCGCTTTTCCTGGCTGCCGGCGGGGTACAGCGTGGCCTCGCGCCACATGTCCTCAAACACCAGGCGGCCTTTGGTGCCGGCCACCTCGCAGCGCTCCATCGGATGGCCGCGCGCGATGTCGTAGCTGCTGGTCAAATGGCCTACTGCGCCGTTTTCAAACTTCATGTTGATGCTGGCCGTTGACCAGTTGGTTTCAATGCCTGGGGAGCGCATGGCAAAGGTCTGCACCGCCGCCACATCCCCCATAAAGTAGCGCATGATTTCGCAGCTGTGCGGGTTGAGCGCCTTTAAGTGATAGTACGGGGAGGGAAAGTCCTGCTTTTTGCCGATCCACAACGCCATGTTGCAGAACAGCAGCGATCCGATCAGCCCTTCATCCTGCCAGCGTTTGGCCGTGCGGGCCGCATCGGTGAAGCGGTGGTTGAAATCCAGCGCAAAGCAGCGGTCGAGTTCCCGCGCGGTCATCACCATCTCCTTAGCCTTTTCCAGGTCGTCAGAAATGGGCTTTTCGCACAGCACATGGCACCCGGCGCGCAGCGCCTGCATGGTGGGCACGTAATGGTCGCCCCCGCGCTCCCAGCCGTCGGTGGCTACCGAGACGATGTCGGGCTTTAACTCATCTAACATCACCTGCGCATCGTAGTACGCGCGGGTGGAATACTTCTGGGCGGCTTTGTCGGCGCGCTCGTGGATAATGTCGCACACGCCCACCAGCTCGGTGCGCTTGTCGGCGGCATAGGTGGTGGCATGCAGGTTGCCGATGGGCCCCATGCCGATGACACAAGCTTTGAGCATGATGCTACTCCTTCTTCTTTTGCAGCGCGACGGCCTGGGCTACACTGCCGATGTATTTGCCATGATAGGCTTCATCGGACGTGGCAAACGGGCCTTCGGGCCTAAGGAAGTTCACCTCGATGGGCGAGGGCCTGCCGGTCTCCTTCACGCGCTTTTCAATCCAGGCGTTCATGCGGTCGGTCAGCATCTTGACCGCCTCGGGTCGTTTGTCGGCGAGGTTGTCATACTCCTCCGGATCGTTGACCAGGTTATACAGTTCCACCGGCGGCTTGTAATGGAAGTCCGGCTCCAGCGAGATCATCAGCTTCCACTCCGGCGTGCGCCAACCATGCTTGCGCATCCAGGTGCATTCCGTAATGTAGAACTCGTCTTCCTTTTCGCGGTGTCCGCCGCGGATGAGCGGCATCAGGCTGCGCCCGTCAAAGGGCAGCCCCGTGTCAATGCCCATCATGTCCAGCAGCGTGGGGGTGATGTCCTTTAATTGCATGGTGTCGGTGATGCGCAGGCCCTTGGGCAGGTGATTCTTCCACACCACGATAAACGGCACGACCAGCGTGGGGTCGTACAGGCCGTGGTGGTCAAAATAGCAATCGTGATCATACAATGTTTCGCCGTGGTCGGAGGTAAACACCACGATGGTATCCTCCTCCAGCCCTAAGGCGCGCAGTTTTTCCAGGATTTGCTGGATGGCAGCATCCATGTAGGCAATCGCGGCATCATACTGGGCGATCACATAGTCCGGGTTGGTCAGGCCTTCGGGCACCCAGCTGCCGATATAATCGCCAAAGGGTTTAAAATCATATACCTTCTGCATGCGCTTGTCGGCAGGATCGAACCCATCGCCCTGGAAGAACATATCCTGGAACGGCTGCGGCGCTAGATACGGGCTGTGCGGATCCATGTGGCGCATGAACAGCAGCCAGGGCTTGCCGCCCTGGGCCAGACGCTCCAGCTCCGGGAGGGCTACTTCGTTCAGGTTCTGCGCCTTGTGCGCGCGGCCGTCGTCGTGGTCGGGCCCCCAGCCCTTAAAGCCGATATAGCGGTCAAACCCGCGCCCGGCGGCGTTGCCTTCAAAACCGATGCAGGTGGTGTCATAGCCCCTCTCGCGCAGCATCTCGGCCAGCACCGGCACGCCGGGCGCAATGGTCTTCTGCGACAGGCCCACAACGCCCGTGCCAAAGCAGTCGCGGCCGGTCAGCATATTGGCATAGCCGGGGGTGGTGGGGATGTGCGGGGAGAAGCAGTTTTCAAACGTAACGCCGCCCTGTGCATATTTGCCGATGTGCGGGGTGGTCAGGCGGTGGTAGCCGTAATGGCTCATGTGATCCCTGCGCAGGGAGTCGATACCAAAGAACAGGATGTTGGGCAATTTTTGGGCCATGTTTTCCTCCGTGTTGTTTATTTATCGCGCGCCCAAGGATTTGAGCACTGCGTTCATGTATCCATAGCTTTCCGAAGCAATGGCCTGCGCACGCTGCAGGTCAAGCTCCGGCCCGATCACTTCCAAGCACACCGGGCCTTCATAGCCCGCCTTGACCAGCTCTTCAAAATAGCCGCGCAGGTTGATGTCGCCCCGCCCGCAAGCCTGCATTTCCGGCGCACCGGGGGACGGGCCGGGGCCCTTGCAGTCGCGGATGTGTACATGGCCCATGCGCGATACCACCGCCGCCAGCGCCTCCTCGGGCTTTTCTCCGGCACGATGGATATGGCTGGGATCCATATCGATGGCAAAGGACTTAAGATCAATGGCTTCCATAGCAGCCTTTGTGGTGGGGGTGGAATAAATGGACGCGCCCACATGCGCTTTCACGCACAGCGTGACGCCATGCCGGCCGGCCAGCTCAGCGCGCTGGCGCAGGGTGTTGATGCACGCTTCCAGATCCTCCGGCACGTTGGCCTTGCCGCTGGGGCCCACATTGACCACCGGAATACCCAGCCAGGCCGCAGCCTCAAACGCCTTGGTCAGGCGCGCTTCGTCCAGCGAGGCTACCTCCATAGACAGCAGCTCCACCCCAGCTTCGCGCGCTGCCGCGCGCACCAGCGGCGCATGGCTTTGCCAGGCATCCAGCACCAGGTGTTCACACATGCCCTGGATACAGGACAACTCCGCGCCATCGTATCCGGCCAGCTTAATGGCCTTGAGCGCGGTTGCTACATCGTACTTCTTGAACAGTACCGTATTGACTCCAAGTTTCAGCACATACATGTCCTCCTCTCGGCGCTTTTCTTTAATTATACATGTAATTCACAGGTGATGCAAGGGAAAAACATGCTATTTTACCAAATAATATCTAAGATTTTTGGAAAGTTTACCAAATGAGTGCTATGATATCAGGGAACGGACGAAAGAACATCGCTGCCGTTCAGGAGGTATACTATGAAATTTAATCTGCTCCATCCTGCCGATCAGCTGGTTATGATCATGCAGCGCATTTACCAATACGGCATGACCACCACATCGGGCGGCAATTTGTCCATCCGCGATGACAACGGCGATGTGTGGATCACACCGTCGGGCATTGACAAGGGCAGCCTGACGCGTGACGACATGTGCCGGGTGACGCCCGACGGCCAGGTATTCGGCCCCCACCGTCCCTCGGTGGAACTGCCTTTCCATCTGGATATTTACAAGCGCAGAAGCGACCTGTCCGCCATCCTGCACGCGCATCCGCCCACCATGGTGGCCTTCAGCCTGGCGCGGCGCATCCCGGATATTCGCCTGATCCCCGACGTGCTGCAGGTGTGCGGCGAGGTATCCATGGCGGCCTATGCCGTTCCCGGCAGCGCTGAGCTGGGCCATAACATCGCCGAGCAGTTTGCGCTGGGCTACAACACCGTCATGCTGGAAAACCATGGCTGCGTCATTGGCGCGCCGGATCTGTTCGCCGCGTTCATGGCGTTTGAAACGCTGGACTTCTGCGGGCGGCTGGAAATTGACGCCAAGAAGTTAGGCGTCCCCCGCAGCCTGACCAAAGAGCAGATCGACATGCGCAAACACAAGCGCCACCCGCAGTTTGATGAGTTTATCCCCAAAGCCGTATCCAGCCAGGAGCGCGCGGTGCGCCGCGATATGTGCATGTTTATCCAGCGCGCATATGACCAGCGGCTGTTTACCTCCACGCAGGGCACCTTCTCGCACCGCCTGGATGACGGCTCGTTTGTGATTACGCCGTATAACAAGGATCGTAAATACTTGGAGCCTGAAGACCTGGTGCACATTCGCGGCAATCTGTGCGAGGCGGGCAAACAGCCCAGCCGCTCGGCCCGGCTGCACAGCGCCATCTATAAACAGCATCCGAACATCGGCTGCGTCATCATCGCACACCCCCCGGCCATCATGGCCTTTGCGGTAACCGATGCGGTGTTTGACAGCCGCATCATCCCGGAAAGCTATATCAACCTGCGCCAGGTAAACGAGTTGCCGTACTTCTCCTCCACCAATGACATCGAGGGCACCGTCAACGCGCTCACCCCGCGCACCCCGGTGGTGGTCATCGAGAACGAATGCGTGCTGGTCACCGGCAGCGATTTGCTCAACGCCTTTGACCGTTTGGAGGTGCTGGAATACAGCGCCCGCGCGCTGATTGACGCGCGTGATATCGGGCCCATGGTGATGATCTCCGATGAGGAAGTAAAGGAAATCGAAAAGGCGTTTAACTTGAAGTAAAATATCTTCCGCATCATCAAAAATGTAGGAGCCTGCGTGAGCAGGCTCCTACATTTGTTAAGGTGTGTTGTTATTACTCCTTGGGGGTGGCGACGATGAACACCATGTCGTTTAACTCTTCCTCGGGGAAGAAATTATAGAACGTGAAGTTGTAGTAGAACCGCTCGGCCGGGTATACGCCGTAGCCGTCCTGGTTGTGGTCGGTGGTGTCGTAGGAGTCCGCCACGATGATGACGTCATCCTGCTCGGTCTCGGTGCCCATGGTGTCATAGCCGATGATGACCTGCCAATGGCCGCCCCAGTCGTTCCAGCCGATCATGATGGGCTTGCCTTCCTTGAGCGTTTCGCGCACAAACTCCAGCGTGAAGGTCTCGTACACCTCGCCCTCCACGTCAAACGTGGAGAACGTGTCAAACCCGCCCACGCCTTCAAACATCTGCAGCGCCTGCTTCAGCGATGTGGCGCCGGGCTTGTTGCCCACGTCGCGCATGGCGCCCAGCGTTTCCTCGTTGTGGTCGCCGCGCTTGCCGAACCATTCTAAAATCATCAGCACGCTGCTCACGCCGCAGCTCCACTCCGACGTCTGCTGCTGGGTTTTGAAGTTGGTCAGGATGGTCAGCGTGTCGGTGCTTTCCATATTATAGAAATCCAGCTGGCAAAAGTATGGCGAATTTTTATGATCGCCCAGCCGCTCCACACTGTCGGCCCCATCCTCAGGGCTCATATCGACCGTGTAGGGGATTTTCATCTCATCGTTGGGGGCTTGCGCCAGCGCAGCAAAGGGCAGCAACAGCGCCGCCACCAGAACCCAGGCAAAGATTTTCTTCAATCGTTTTTCCTCCTTGGAATATTTATTAAAACTCCGCATTTCCTGCCGTACGGGGATACGGGATCACGTCCCGAATGTTGGATACGCCCGTCACATACATGATCAACCGTTCAAAGCCGATGCCGAACCCTCCGTGCTGGACAGTACCATAGCGTCGCAGATCATTATACCATTTATATTCATCTTCATTCAAGCCCATCTGCTTGATGCGCTCTGTCAGCCGGTCATAGCGCTCCTCGCGCTGACTGCCGCCGATCAGCTCACCCACGCCGGGCACCAACAGATCCACCGCCGCCACCGTGCGTCCATCCTCGTTCATGCGCATGTAGAAGGACTTGATATCCTTGGGATAATTATACACAAACACCGGGCGGTGAAAGTGCTGCTCGGTCAGATAGCGCTCGTGCTCGGTTTGCAGGTCGACACCCCAGCTGACCGGATAATCAAACTGCTGGCCGGACTGCTGCAGGATGTCGATGGCCTCGGTGTAGGTGCAGCGGGCAAAGCCCGTATCGCGCACACGCTCCAAGCGCTCAATCAAACCCTTGTCCACAAACTGGTTGAGGAAAGCCATCTCATGCGGCGCTTCATTGAGCACATCGCCAATCAGCGTGCGCACCATGTCCTCCTCCAGCGCCATGATGTCCTCCAGGTCGGCAAAGGCAATCTCCGGCTCAATCATCCAGAATTCCGCCGCGTGGCGGGGCGTGTTGCTGTTTTCGGCGCGGAAGGTGGGGCCAAAGGTGTACGTATTGCGGAACGCCATGCAGAAGGCCTCAACGTTCAGCTGCCCGGACACCGTCAGCGCCACATGTCGGCCAAAAAAGTCGCAGCTGTAATCCACATGGCCCTGCGCATCCTTGGGCACGTTGTCCAGCGGCAGGGTAGTTACCTGGAACATCTCCCCCGCGCCCTCGGCATCGCTGGTGGTGATCAGCGGCGTGTGCACATAGACAAAGCCACGCTCATGAAAATAGCGGTGGATGGCCTGCGCCAGCAGCGAGCGGATGCGGAACACCGCAAAAAAGGTGTTGGTGCGCGGCCGCAGGTGCGCAATGGTGCGCAGATACTCAAACGAGTGCCGCTTCTTTTGCAGCGGATAATCGGCTGCGGACAGGCCGTTGACGATAACCTCCCCGGCCTGCACCTCAAAGGGCTGCTGCATCTGCGGCGTCAGGCGCAGGGTGCCCCGCACCGTCAGCGCGCTGCCCAGCGTGGTTTTGACGATGCTGGCAAAGTCCGGCACCGTGTCGTTGACCACAACCTGAATGTTTTTAAAGCTGCTGCCGTCGTTCAGTTCGATAAACGCAAAGGCTTTGCTGTCCCGGACTGTGCGCACCCACCCGGACACCGTAATGGGCGTGCCGTCTTCAGGGGTGTTCGCAAACAAATCTTTGACCAGCGAGTATTCCATGTTTATGCTCCTTCAATGTAGATTTTGCCAACCATCGCCGCCCCAATGATGCCGGCGGAATTGCCCAGCTGCGCCAATTCGATATCGGCATAGGGCAGCGTCTTGTACATCAGATAATTGGGCAGCTCGCGGCGCACCGCCTCCAGCAGGAAATCACCTGCATGGCTGACGCCGCCGCCCAGCACGATCATCTCCGGGTCAAGGAACGACACAACGATGTTGCAGGTCAGCGCCAAATGCTTGACAAACCGGTTGAATACATCCAGCGCCAGGCCGTCCCCTTCGCGGGCGGCGTCAATGACCACCTTGGCGGTGATGCGGCTGGGGTCGTCGCCCAAGCGCTTGAGCACCAGCCAGTCCGGGTTTTGCTGCGCGGTTTCGCGCGCCATGCGGATGAGCGCCGTGGCCGAGCAGTACCTCTCCACACAGCCGGACTTGCCGCACGTGCAGGGCACGCCGTCCACCACCAGCGTCAGGTGGCCAATCTCACTTGCTACGCCGTGCGCGCCCGTCCAGGGCTTGCCGTCGATGATAATGGCGCCGCCCACGCCGGTGCCCAGCGTCAGGAACACGCTGCTGCTCAACCCCTTGCTCACCCCCGCGATGCTTTCGGCAAAGCCGGCCACGGTGGCGTCGTTGTCGATATACACAGGCCGGTTGATGACCTTTTGCAGTTCATCGCGCAGCGGCACATCCGTCCAGCCCAAATTGGTGCAGAAAATGACATAGCCATTGTCATTGTTGGCCAGGCCGGGGATGCCGATGCCGATGGACAGCACTTCTTCCTGTTTAACGTTGGCCTTTTGAATGGCCGCCAGCGCGCACTGCCCCATATCGTAAATTACTTCCTGATACGGCCTTTCTGCCCGGGTGGGGGTTTCGGCCTGCGCCAAGATGTTGCCCTGCGCATCCACCACGCCGCAGGCAATGTGGGTGCCGCCCAGATCAATGCCCAGATAGTACATTCAAGTTACTCCTTTATCCCCATCATTTCATTGAGCCGCCTGTCCAGTTCGCGGGCGGCGGAATAGCCCATTTTTTTCAGCCCGTAGTTGCGCGCGGCCACCTCAATGATGATGGCTAAGTTGCGCCCGGGCTTGACCGGCATGACCAAGTGCGGGATGGTGACGCCCATGATGCTGGTGGTTTGCTCCTCCAGTCCCAGGCGGTCATACTCCTTCTTGTCCTTCCAGACCTCCAGGTGCACCTCCATATCAACGGCCGCGTTCATCGACACCGAGGAGATGCCGTACATGGCGCGGATATCGATGATGCCAATGCCCCGGATTTCCATAAAATGCCGCACGGTTTCAGGCGCGGTGCCGACCAAGCGGTTGTCGGTGACGCGCCTTATCACCACCACGTCATCGGCCACCAGCTGGTGACCGCGCTTGATGAGTTCCAGCGCGGCCTCGCTTTTGCCCACGCCGCTTTCGCCGGTGATCAAAATGCCCACGCCGTATACATTGACCAGCCCTGCGTGCATGGTGGTGCTGGGGGCCAGCACGCGCGACAGATACAGGATGGCATCCACAATGAACTGTGTGGTGGAAATCTGGCTTTGCAGCACCACAACGTTGCTTTCGCGCGCCATGTCCAGCAAGTCCGGGGGCGGGGTCATGCCCCGGCAGATGATCACGCACGGCACGGGGTAGGAAAAGAACTTTTTCAGCCGCGCATGCCGGTCGCTTTCGGACAGGGATTGCAGGTAGGTCATTTCGCCCTTGCCGATGACCTGCGGGCGCTCATAGGCAAAGTAGTCGTAATACCCTACGAATTCCAGCCCCGGACGGTTAAATTCCGCCAGGGAGATGTCCCATTCCGTCCGGGTGGACGGGGACAGCACGGTCAGATCCAATGCCTTTGCAAATGCCGCCGCATCTACCATACGTATCCCTCCTTGACAATCAATGTATCAGGCGCATTATACATGATGATCGCAGCCCTCACAACAAATACGGCTTACGTGTTGCGTTTGCGGTTCAGGTAGATATCCAGTTTCTCCTTCATGTTGTCCGGCATCTCGCGCGCCACCGGGCATTGGGCGGCGTTGGCCATGGTATCCACAAAATCACCGATAAAATCAATGTCGGCTACCATGTTGTCCATGCTCAGCACCAGCTGAGAATCATACCGGCTGTGGATGTTGGAGGTGCCGGCCGGCGTCAGGCGCGCGAAGGAAATAGCGGGTATGCCCTTGTCGGCAAAGGGTGTGGAATCGCTGGAATAGACATCCTGCCGCGCGCGCACGCCAAAGCCCTTTATCTGGGACATATATTGCACATAGTGCATGAGCTTTTCTTCAGCCGTGGCGCAGGCGATGAACCCGCCCATCAGGCTGCCGATCATGTCAATGTTGACGCACAGCACGATGTTTTTCAGCTCTTCTTCTTTTTCGGTATAGGCCTTGGAGCCCAGCAGGCCGCGCTCCTCCGAACCGCACCACAAAAACCGCAGCCCATAGCGCGTATTCTGCTTGCTGAAGCGCTCCGCCAGCGACAGCAGCGCGATGCTGCCGGTCATGTTGTCATAGGCGCCCACCGACAGCGCGGTGGAGTCATAGTGCGCGGTCAGCACAATCCACTCGTCCATTTCGCCGGGTAAATCCAGGCGCACGTTTTGTGATTCGCCCTTCCACTGATCCTGCACCAGGTGGATGCGCGCGGTTTGAGCGCCTTTTTCAATCAGGCGCACAGCCTGCTTGACGTTGATGTGCACGCCGGGCAGATACTCGCCCTGGCTGATAAAGGCGCGCAGCTCGCGCTGGTCGATGTCCTCATCGGCATAGTAAATATCCCCGGCAAAGGTAATAAAGCCCACCGCACCGGCCTTGATAAGGTCGCGGAACATCCAGTAGCGCAGGCCGCCCTCGATCATCACGATGCAGCCTTTTGTTTGATTTAATGAAAAAGCATCCGTGCCGCGCAGATAGACAAACGGTGCCTCCACCGTGTGGGTGCCTGCGCCTAAATAGCCCTTGCAGGGGATGTCCTCGCCGTCCACGGTCAGGGTGGCTTCCCGGATGGCGGCCATGTCCACTTCAAAGGGCTCCAGCGTCGCATCCAATCCCCTTTGTGCCAGGTGGTTGACCAAGTATTCGGCGCAGCGCTTTTCCTCGGCGCTGCCCCCCACGCGCACATAGGCGGTGTCGTCAAATACGCGGCGTATGTCGGTGCTGTTCATAAAATCCTCCTGCCGTTGTTTTTACACATCATATCACACATTGTGCCCATTCGTTGACCATATGAGGCAGTTCCTCTATAATTTATGCATACTAATATCAAGGGAGGTCTGTGCCGTGACTCGCCCCATCCAAGACATTCTTGTCCTGCTGCCCATGCAGGATCACCACCGGGACATGCTGCTGAAGGTTGCACCCGCAGCCCGTGTGCGGCGGCTGAAGCCCCAGGAATTGACCGCGCAAGACTTGGCCCAGGCCGATGTGATCGTCGGCAACTTGGACGCCGAGCATCTCCAGCAGGTTCAAAACGCGCAGCTGCTGCAATTAAATTCCGCTGGGGTACCCAAGTATTATCTGCAGTTGGCGCAAGCGCTGCCCCATGCTGTTTTGTGCTGCGCCAGCGGCGCCTATGGCGAGGCCATCGCCGAGCATGCGTTGGCCATGCTGCTGATGCTGATGAAGCGCCTGCATCAATACCACGACGACCAGAAGCAGGGCGCGTGGAACGACCATGGCATGGTGCCAACGCTGGGCGGGCTGCGTGTGCTGGTCGTAGGCCTGGGCGATATCGGCGGCCGTTTTGCGCGCCTGTGCCATTTGCTGGGCATGACTGTGCGCGGCATCCGCCGCAGGCCCAGCGCGCCGCCCGAGGGCGTGGAGGCCGTTTATACGCAGGATAGCTTGATGGAGCAACTGCGCTGGGCCGATGTGGTGCTGCTGTCGCTGCCCGAAACCCAGGACACCCGCGCCCTGATGGGCCGCGAACAGTTCCAGGCGATGAAGCGGGGCAGCTATGTGCTCAACGTGGGCCGCGGCAGCGCCATTGACCAGGACGCCCTGCTATGGGCCGTTCAGGAGGGCATTGTGGCAGGTGCCGGGCTGGACGTCACCACGCCCGAACCGCTGCCGCCCGAAAGCCCGCTGTGGCAAGAGCCCAATATTCTGATTACGCCGCATGTATCGGGCGGGCTGCATGCCCAGCGCACGCACGACAATATCTTCGAAATCGCGGCGCACAACATCGCCGCGCTGCCGGACGGCCCGTTCCAGTCCCGGGTGGACTTCGCCACCGGCTACCGCGCATAATACTGATTCCAAACATTCATGCATCGTCGTGTCGGGTCTTTTGTCTTGCAGCTGTGTCGGCTGCTCGGTCAGCGTAGCGCTGCTACGCTTCCCTCGGCTGCTCCTTGCTGCAAGCCAAAATCCCTCTCCCCTTTGGATGCATTACTGTTTTACATCAGTATAAAAACACTTGTTTATACTATTTCACAGACAGTAAGCACCCCGTCCTGCACACGGAAGCGCACATCCCTGCCCGCAAAGCCAAAGCCGTAGATGCGCCCGGCATCCTGCTGGTAGCGCGGGCGGGGATCCTGCGCCAGCACCTCGATCAGCCCCGCGTGCAGATGCGCGGGGATTTTTTCGCGCAGCGGCTGCGGGAACACCACCTGCAAGCGCTGCGCATCTCCGTCCTGGGAAAGCGGGTAGGAGGCTTCGGGCATACAGTCCGCATACGGCACATAGGGCTTGATGTCATAAATGGCGGTGCCGTCCATCAGGTCTGCGCCCAGCACGTGCAGCACCGGGCCCTGATCGGGCGTGTGCTCAATGCGGGACAGCCGCACGCAGGATAAGCCCAGCCGGCTGGGCCGGAACGGCGAGCGCGACGCAAACACGCCGATGCGCTGGTTGCCGCCCAGCATGGGCGGGCGCACCGTGGCCGAGGGGGCGGCGCCCTTGGTTTGCGAAAAGCGCCAGATCAGCCACAGGTGCGTGGCCTGCTCCAGCCCGCGCACGTACGCCGCATCCCGGTAGGGCGCGGTAAACACAATGTCGCCCGGCACGCTGGGCGCCAGGCCGCTTTGCCGGGGGATGCCGAAGGTATCGGTAAACGGCGTGCGGATATGTGCAATCACCGGCAGGATACCCTGCCGGTGATGTTGTTTATTTTGATCAGGTTGCATCGGTAAGGGCTTCCAGGCGCGCGCGGGCGCGCGCCGCCTCCGTGCGCACATTGTCCGGCGCCGTGCCGCCCGGCACATTGCGTGCCGACACGCAGGCGGCCAGCGAGATGGCAGGAAACACATCCTGGTCAAACACCGGCGAAAACTGCCGGAATTCCTCCAGCGTCAGGTCATGCAGCGCACAGCCGCGCCCCAGACAAAAGGCAATCAGCTGCCCGATGATGGCATGCGCATCGCGGAAGGGCACGCCCTTTTTGACCAGATAGTCCGCGCAATCGGTGGCGTTGGCGTATCCATCCAGCGCGCCCTGCTCCATACGGCGGGTGTTGATCTGCATGGTGGATAGCATGCCCTGCACCATGGCCAAGCAATCGATGTACGTATCCCGCGCGTCGAACCAGGCTTCCTTGTCCTCCTGCATGTCCTTGTTGTAGGCCAGCGGCAGGCCTTTCATGACGGTCAGCAGCGTGATCAGGCTGCCGTACACGCGCCCCGTTTTGCCGCGCACCAGCTCGGCCATGTCGGGGTTTTTCTTTTGCGGCATCATGCTGGAGCCCGTGGCATAGCTGTCGTCCATCTCCACAAAGCCGTATTCCGCCGTGGAAAACAGCACCAGCTCCTCGCACAGGCGGGACAGGTGCATCATGCCGGTGGCCGCCGCATGCAGGTAATCCAGCACAAAATCCCGGTCGCTGACGGTGTCTAAGCTGTTGTGCGTGATATCCGCAAAGGCTAACTGCTGCCGCACGCTGTCGCGGTTGATGGGGTAGGTGGTGCCCGCCAACGCGCCTGCGCCCAGCGGCATGCTGTCGGCAGCATTCTTTGCATGCAGCACGCGCTGCACATCGCGCAAAAGCATCTCAGCATAGGCCAGCGCCCAATGCCCCACCGTCACAGGCTGCGCGCGCTGCATGTGGGTATAGCCGGGCATAACATCCTCCGCGTGCTTTTCGGCCAGCGCAAACAGCGCATTGAGCACACCATGGAGCGCCTCCAGCGTTTCATCGCAGGTACGCTTGGCATACAGGCGCATGTCCAGCGCCACCTGGTCGTTGCGGCTGCGCGCGGTGTGCAGGCGCTTGCCCGCCTCGCCAATGCGCGCGGTCAGTTCCTGCTCCACCCACATGTGGATGTCCTCGCATCCCGGCGGCGGGATGAGCTTATCGGCCTCAAAATCCGCCAGGATACCGGTCAGGCCTTCTACAATGGCCTGCACATCCTGCCCGGACAATATGCCCTGCTGCCCTAACATGGTGGCATGGGCGATGCTGCCGCGGATATCCTCGCGGTACAGCCGCTGGTCAAAGGACACCGAGGCCTGAAACGCATCGGCGCGGGCCTCGGTGCCTTTGGAAAATCTGCCATCCCAGAGTTTCACATTATTCTCCCTTGTCGGCTAAGCTTTCGCGCATGAGCGCCGCTACCTTCAGCGGCAGGCCAAACAGGTTGATAAAGCCTTCGCTGTCCATGTGCGAATACAGCTCCTTGCTGTCGCCAAAGGTGGCGATCTTTTCCATATACAGCGAGTAGGGGCTGGTCACGCCTGCGCCCATCACATTGCCCTTGTACAGCTTGAGGGTGGCCGTACCCGTTACGTTTTGCTGCGTGCTGTCCACAAAGGCGCTCAGCGCCTCGCGCAGCGGGGTGTACCACAGGCCGTTGTACACAAGCTCGGCAAACTTGATGCCCACGTGCTGCTTAAAGTGCTTGGTATCCTTGTCCAGCGTGATCTCTTCTAAGTTTTGATGGGCGGCGTACAAAATGGTGCCGCCCGGCGTTTCGTACACGCCGCGGCTCTTCATGCCCACCAGACGGTTTTCCACCATGTCAATGACGCCCACGCCATTGCGCGCGGCGATTTTATTCGCCTCGGTCAGCAGCTCCACAGGGCCCATTTTTTTGCCGTTGATGGCCACCGGGATGCCCTTTTCAAAGGCAATGGTCACCTCTTCGGGCGTGTCGGGGGCCTCCTGCGGGGAGACCGTCAGCTGCAGCAGGTCATCCGGCGGGGCCAGATGCGGGTGCTCCAGGTCGCCGCCCTCGTGCGACAGGTGCCAGATGTTGCGGTCCATGCTGTAGGGCTTGTCGCGCTTGACCGGCACCGGGATGCCCCGCGCCTCGGCGTAGTCTATCTCGTCCTCGCGGCTGGTCAAATCCCAGAGGCGCCAGGGCGCGATGATTTTCATGTGCGGGTCAAAGGCCTTGATGGTCACCTCAAAGCGCACCTGGTCGTTGCCCTTGCCCGTGCAGCCGTGCGCGATGGCGGTGCAGTTCTCCTTGTGCGCGGTTTCCACCAGATATTTGGCAATCAGCGGGCGCGCAAAGGACGTGCCCAGCAGGTACTTGCCCTCATACACCGCACCGGCCTTCAATGTGGGCCAGATAAAATCGGTGACAAATTCCTCTTTCAGGTCATGTATATACAGTTTCTCAGCGCCGGTTTTGAGCGCCTTTTCATGCAGCGGCTCCAGCTCCTCGCCCTGCCCCACGTCCGCCGCCACGCACACCACGTCACAATCATAGTTTTCCTTTAACCACGGGATAATAATGGAGGTGTCCAATCCCCCGCTGTACGCCAGCAAAATACGCTGCTTTGCCATGTCCGTTTCTCCTCCTTGCGTCAATGCTGCGTGATTATACACCTTCGAGAATAAGAATGCAACACCGATTGTACAGCATATGCGGAAAATCGTGCTTGCAAAAGAGCGCCAGGCATGCTATCCTTATCAGCGTCCCTTGGGATTATAGCTCAGTTGGCTAGAGTACCACGTTGACATCGTGGGGGTCACTGGTTCGAGCCCAGTTAATCCCACCAAGCGGAAAGCCTTGAAAGCATTATGTTTTCAGGGCTTTCGTTTTTGAAAAGCGGGTTGTAGGTCAAAACACCCTTCCTGCGACGGGCCGTGCCGGTCACTCCTTTGATTGTGCCTAGCTATCCTTTGTCAAATCCCACTCAGGCAATGTAGATGTGTGAAAGCATTCAAACAGGGCATGCGCCAGGCCCGGCACCCAAAGATAATCTTCTTTCTCCTGAATCCATTCCGCCGGAAAGGGCGTGGATTCGGGCTGCACCGACCGCATCCGTTCCAGAATGTCCACATGCAGCATCGCCACCTCCGGCGGGCACGCCACGGGGGTTTCGTCGCGGATGGCATCCACCATGTTCCAAAAATTCGGCAGATGCTTCGCGTACATTGTGGGGTACGCTTTTGTCGTCCCATCCTTAAAACGGGCGGTGAAGCGGGTGTTTTCCTCGCCTGCCGCACCATAGCACAGCGTGGCGTTTTCATATTCATACACAAGCAAAGGATTTTGCTGCAAATGCGGGCCTGCCGCATGTGAGACCGCAATAAACACTTCAACGCCGGAGACGGTATGCCCCTTGAGCACAGCCGTATCATAGGTTTCGATGGGATTGGCACGATAGGTTCGGCACTCAAAATCGGCAATGGGTTCGTCCGCCAGGAACAGGGCATTCATTAAATAATGTGCGGTGGCATTGCTTAACACATTGTCATAGACAGGAGTACCATTGGCGGTGGTGCGCTTCCCGGCCCAGCCGCTGCCCCGATGATAATACGCATTGCCGCGGGGCCACAGCACGATAGCTTTCATCAACACCGGCTTGCCAAACAATCCCCTGTCTGCATCTGCTTTCAGGGCAAGCATCGCTTCATCCGCGCACAGTTGAAATCCAACTCCCAGCTTCTTGCCTGCCTTATCACGGGCGGATACCATCCGGCGCGCCTCCTCCATGCTGATGGTCAGCGGTTTTTCCACCACCACATGACAGCCATGGGAAAAGGCCTCGCACACCTGATCTGCATGCAAATGCAAGGGCGTCCCCACCACCACCAGATCCAGGTCAGGATGGTTGCGGTACATTTCCTCGGTGGTGTCATACACCGGGCAGATATCACAATCTTTATTGTAAGGATCCACCGCTGCTGCCAGTGTCACGCCTTCACGCTGCGGGTTTTTTACCGTGTGGATATAGTTGGCGGCATATCCGCCTACACCCAGAAGCCCTACTTTGATCTCTTTCATCATGGTGATATCTCCTACATGCTTAGGTTGTCAGCTAATCCCACCAAGTAAAACCCCTTGATTTTCATGGGGGGTTTGCTGTTTAAGGCGCACCGAGCACAGGGCCGTGTAACGCTTAATCGCCATAATGCGACCACATGCTCAACACTTTGACCATCTTATTGCCCTCATCCACCATGTACACTAACCGGTGCTGGATGTTGATGCGCCGGGAGTAGCAGCCTTTCAGGTCGCCCACCAGCTTTTCACAGGCGGGCGGCGTGCGCAGCGGCTCCTCCGCCAGCAGGCTCAACAGGGCGCGGGCTTTGGTTTCCAGGCCCGCCTGCTTGAGGTACGCCCTGTCCTTTTGCGCCTTGCGCGTCAGCAGGATGGTGTACATCACCAGGGTTCCTGCGGGTCATACACTGCGCAGTCCTCCGGGTTTTCCGCCATCCCCTCCCGCAGGCTTTGCGCCAATTGCTGGTTGCTCAGCAGCTCCATGGTGGCCAGCATGCCGCGATATTCCTCCTCGCTGAGAAGCACGGCGTTCCCGTCCTTTGTCACAATGTGCACGGGGTCGTTATACGTCACAACCTGGTTGACATACGCATACAGGTTCTTGCGCAGGTTGGTAATCGTGGTGTTGGTCATGCTTTCACCTCCCTTGTGCGTACATGATAGCGTACGCATTGGCGGGCGTCAAGTTTTATCCATCAAATCCCATATCGTTCTTGTGGCGATGCAATAATGTTTGGAATCATTATAATTTACTCATACATCTCCTGCCGGAACGCGCCCTCCGGGAAGCCGTCGGGGCCGTGCGGCTTGTCCTGCCCGAAGCCGCGCACGCCGGCGTAGCGGCTGTCGGCGGCCTGGAGGGTATGCAGGGCAAACCAGTTTTCCAGGTGCGCGTCCAGCGCGGCCGCCAGATCCTGCGGGGCGGTGTCGATGAGGTTGCGCTCCTCGTTTGGGTCGCTGTCCAGGTCAAACAGCAGGTTGGGGCCGTCGGGGTAGCGTTTGACGTATTTGTACTGCCCTTTGATCAGCATGCGGGTGGCGCCGTATTCGTCATAGACGCACGCCTCGGCCTGCGGGCGCTCGGCCTGGCCGGTCAGCACATCGGCAAAGCTGCGGCCAGCGCCCTGCGGCGCGATGCCCGCCAGCTCCAGCACGGTGGCATACCAGTCGCAGGCTGAAAGCACGCTGTGCGATATGCGCCCCTGCGGCACGCGGCCGGGTGCGCGCACGATGAACGGCACGCGCACCGAGCTTTCGTACATGTTAAACGGATACGTGCCGTTGCCCTTGCCCCATATGCCGTGGTGGCCGCAGTTGAAGCCGTTGTCGGAGGTGAATACCACGATGGTGTTGTCCAGCTCCCCTGCCTCTTCCAATGTCGCCAGTATGTCCCCGATGCCTGCGTCCATGGCGGCCACGCTGGCAAAGTACCCTTGCAGCATGGCGCTGCGGTCATCGGCAAACTGGTCATAGGGCAGCTGGTCGGGATGCGCGGGCAGGATGGGGCAGCTGTCAAAGCGGCAATCCGCAAACAAATCCGTATATGCCTTGGGATGGTTATTCAGCCACGGCGTATGCGGCGCGGTATAGCCCACATGCGCATAGAAGGGGCGGCCGGCGCCTGCCTGCTCCCGGATAAACTGGCAGGCATCCTGCGTGATGGCGTCGGTGAGATAGCCCTCCTGGGCAATTAACTGCCCGTCACGCACCATGGGCGCGTTGTAATAGGGGCCGCCGCCGCGCTGGTGGCAGTACCAGTGCGAAAAGCCCTGCTGCGGGCGCTGGCTGTCGCCCAAGTGCCATTTGCCGCTCAGGCCGCACACATAGCCCGCCTGCGCCAAATGCTGCGTGTAGCAGGTGTGGCCGCGCAGGTATTCCACGGCGGTGTCGCCGCCCGCGTTTACGTTGCCCAAGCGCAGCCAGTCCGCCACGCCGTGCGCGGACGGCATCAGCCCGGTGTACAGGCTGGCCCGCGCCGGTGAGCATACCGGCGACGAGCAATAGAACCTGCGCAGCTGCATGCCCTCCCGCGCCAGGCGGTCGATGTGGGGCGTCACCGCATCGGCATTGCCCTCGCACCCCAGCGTCCAGTGCCCCAGGTCATCGGCAATGATCAGCACAATATTGGGTTGTTTCATGGTGTTCCTCCCGTTTTTTTGCAGGCATGCACAGCATCCTGTCCCCGCCGTCCATCCGGGCACAGTGTATCATGCCCCCGGCAACATAACAACGCGAATATCTTGCGTTGGCGGCGTCAACACGTTATGATGGGGATACAAACACATGAATGACGCGGCGGAAGGCAAGGCGTATATCGTGCACAACGCCCGGAACGGAGGAATTTTATGAACCTCAAACAATGCGCACACGATTATTTCCTGCACAAAGACTGCAACTGCGCCGAAGCTGTGGTGATGGCGGCCAATGATACCTGGGGCTTGGGCATAACACCTGCGGATGTGCACCTGCTGTCCGGCTTTGGCGGGGGCATGGGCTGCAAGCGCACGTGCGGCGCGCTGGCCGGGGGCGTGGCCATCATCGGGCGCTTGGCGGTGACGGACTGCGCGCACAACACGCCGGGCTTCGGCCCCCTGTGCGGGGAGTTTGTGCAGCAGTTTATCGACAAATTGGGTTCCGACCAATGCGCGGATTTGACCCCGCGCTACCGCACCGAAGCTGAGCGGTGCGTGGCGGTGGTGGAGCACGCAGCGCAGCTGCTGGAAGAACATGTGCACAAGCACGGCCTGATGAAAGGAGAGAGCTTACATGGCAACCCTGTATGACGGAAAGGTACTTGCGGGCATTGTGATCGCACCCGATGCGCCGCAGCAGGCGGCCTACGCAGCCAGCCAATTGCGGCACTACTTGGGGCTGATGACGGGCGGCGCGTTTGTGGTGTCAAACGGCGTGCCCGGCAACAACGACATCGGCCTTCTCGCAGGCGATGCCTCGCTGGGCGATGACGGCTTCACCATCGATGTCACCGGCCAGGGCATCACGCTGGCAGGCGGCAAGCGCGGCATCATCTATGCCGTGTACGAGCTGCTGGAGCGCTTAGGCTGCCGGTTCTTTGCCATTGACTGCGAGGTGGTGCCGGTGTGCACCCCGCTGGTTGTGCCGATGATGCAGGTTAAGCAGGTGCCGGAGCTGGAATACCGCGAGCACAACTATTCCGATTTGACGCAGCACACGCGCTTTGCAGTGAAATCGCGCGTCAACGGGCAGTCGCACAGGATTTCGGAGGATATGGGCGGGCACACCAGCTACGCCTGGTTTGTGCACACCTATGACAAAATGGTGCCGCAGGAGGAATACGCGGACGCGCACCCGGAATACTACGCGCTGTGGGAAGGCAAGCGGCAAACGCAAAAGCACACCGGGCAGCTGTGCCTGTCCTGCGAGGGCACGCTGGAGGCCACCATCAAATCCGTGCGCAAGGCGCTGCTGGCAAACCCCGATGCCAAGATGATCTCGCTGTCGCAAAACGACTGGAACGGGCACAACTGCCAGTGCGCCGCGTGCGCGGCCTCCGATCAGGAGGAAGGCTCGCCCTCCGGCACGCTGATCAAATTTGTCAACAAGGTGGCCGAACGCCTGGAGCCGGAGTTCCCGCAGGTGGTGTTTTCCACCTTGGCCTATCACTACACGCGTCCAGCGCCCCGGCATGCAAAGCCCCGGCACAATGTGTCCATCCAGCTGTGCTCCATCGAGTGCTGCTTTGCGCATCCGTTTGAAACCTGCGATGACCCCCATCGCAGCGTCAAGCGCCCGGACGGCAGCGCGGGCTCCTTCATGGATGACCTGACCAGCTGGGGGAAGGTATCGCGCCGCAACTTTATCTGGGACTATACCACCTGCTTTGCCCACTACCCCACGCCGCACCCCAACTGGCGCAACTTGCAGCGCAACATGCGCGCCTTTGTGCGCAACGGCGTCACCGGCGTGTTTGAGCAGGCCAACGGCGCCAAGGGCGGCGGCACCGACCTGAACGAGCTGCGCGCGTATGTGATCACCAAATTGCTGTGGGACAAGGACACCGATGTGGCCCGCCACATCCGCGAGTTTACCGACGCCTATTACGGCGCGGCCGCGCCCATGATACGCGCGTACATCGACCTGATTTGCGACAAGGCCGAAAAAGACAACATCCATGTGGGCTTCAACGACGAGCCCTCGGACGAACTGTTCAGCGATGACATGCTGGATCAGATGACCGCGCTGCTTAACCAGGGCCTGGAGGCCGTGCAGGGCGATGCCGTGCGCATGTGGCGCGTGCACAAGGCGCTGCTGTCGCCGCGCTATGTGCGCATCCGCCGCGACATCAAGCGCGGCAAAACAGACATTCAAGCCATCAACGCCTTCTTTGCCGACTGGCGCGCGCACCGCATGACCCGGATGGAGGAGTGGTTCTCCGCCGAAACCTCGCTGCGCAGCATGTTAGACGGCAAGCCGCGGGGCGTGGATTATTTTGCTCACTGGATTGACGAAAGCCCGGAGGTGCTGTAATTATGGTCCATTTTCCTGCCGCTACGCCCGAACAGGTGGGCGTATCCTCCCTGTGGATTGAAAAGTTTTTGGACCGCTTGGAACAGCGCGGCATCATGATGCACAGCGTGATGATGCTGCGCCATGGGCTGGTGTTTGCCGAGGGGTACTATGCGCCCTTCCGGCAGCAGGACAAGCACCGCATGTACTCCATCAGCAAAAGCTTCGTGGCCACGGCCATCGGCATGCTGGTGGACGAGGGCAGGCTGCAGCTGTCCGACAAGGTGGTCAGCTTCTTCCCGGACAAGGTGCCGGCCGATGCACACCCCTACATCCTCGATATGACGGTGCGCGATTTGCTGCGCATGGCCACGCCCTATTCCCGCGTCACGTATGAGGGCGACACCGAGGACTGGACAAAGACCTTCTTCACCAGCAAGCCCGACCACCCGCCGGGCACGGTGTTCAACTACGACACCAGCGGCAGCCATGTGCTGACCGCCATCGTGGAAACGGTGGCCGGCATGCCGCTGCTGGACTATCTGCGCGACAAGGGCCTGGGCGCGCTGGGTTTTTCCAGCGACGCCTGGTGCGTCAAGGCGCCGGAGGGCACCAGCTGGGGCGGTTCGGGCGTCATCTGCACCACGCGGGACGTGGCGCTGCTGGGCCTTTTGTACCGCAACGGCGGCATACTGGACGGCAAGCGCCTGCTGTCGGAATCCTATGCGCGCGAAGCCACCCGGCGGCAGATTGACAACTCCCTGAACGGCACGCGCGATTACCTGAGCGGGCATGGCTATGGCTATCAGATCTGGATGACGCATGACGACAGCTATACCTTCTGCGGCATGGGCGGGCAGCTGATGATCTGCATCCCGCGGCTGGACATGCTGTTTGTATGCACCGCCGACCTGCAGGGCGCTTCCAGCGACTACCAGCCCATGTTTGCCGCGCTGTGGGATGAAATCATCCGCAACATGGATGCCGAGCCGCTGCCCGCCAACCCGCGCGCGGCCGCGGCCCTGGCACAGCGCCTGAGCACCCTGCGCCTGGCATTGCCCAGCGGGGAGCCTGACAGCCCCTTTGAGCGCAGCTATCTGGACAAGGAATACATCCTGCACCCCAACTGCATGGGCATCACGCGCCTGCGCATCACGCGCCAGGGCGACCGCGGGGAGCTGTTTTTCACCAAAGACGGCGAGGACAAGCGCATCCCCTTTGGCTTCAGGCAGTATGCCGAGGGCAATTTCCCGGAGGACGGCTACTGGGGCGACACCATCTCGGTGCCCGCCGGGCGGCCGTACCGGTGCTTTGCCGCCGCAGGCTGGACGGAGCCGCGCAAGCTGGTCATCCGCGTCAACATCGCCGACGACTACTTTGGCAACCTCACCATCACGCTGGCGTTCAAGGGCAGCCAGATCGCGCTGCACATGATCAAGGCCGCCGAATGGTTCTTAGACGGCTACCAGGGCTACGCCGGCGGCGAGCTGGCAGACCCGCGTTAAGCATGCGGCTGTTTTGACCGAAAAAATACAAGTTTCACAAAAAAAGCATAGACACCCGCGCCGCAATTGCGCATAATAGAGGCATTGCGGATGTCCGCAAGTGCTACTTGAGGAGGAACAGCATGCAGGGTGTAGTTGTTAAGTTTGGTGGATCTTCGGTCGCAACGCCGGAAAAAATCGGCCGCATCGCCGAGGGCATCATAAAGCGCAAAGAAAGCGCCGGTCAGGTCGTGGCGGTGGTATCGGCCATGGGCAAAACCACCAATGGCCTGATTGAGCTTAGCCAAGGCATTTGCCCTGACCCTGATAAACGCGCCATGGACATGCTGCTGGCCACCGGCGAGCAGGTATCCATCGCGCTGCTTTCCATGGCATTGATTGCGCGCGGCTGCCCCGCCGTGGCGCTGACGGGCTGGCAGGCCGGCATCCTCACCGAGGACAGCCACATGAACAGCCGCATCCGCTGCGTGGACACAGCGCGCCTGCAAAGGGAGCTGGATGCGGGCAACGTGGTGGTGGTGGCAGGCTTTCAGGGCGTGACGCAGGATGACGAGATCACCACGCTGGGGCGCGGGGGCTCGGACACCACGGCGGTGGCGCTGGCGGCCTCGCTGGGCTGGCCGTGCGAGATTTATACCGACGTGGAGGGCATCTACAACATCGACCCGCGCCTGCACACAGGGGCAAAAAAGCTGGATGAAATTTCGCACAGCGAAACGTTTGAGCTGTCCTGCTTGGGCGCCAAGGTGATTGAGCCGCGCAGCGTGGAGCTGGCCGCCAAATACGGCGTGGATTTGCAGATCCTTTTAAACACCATGGACAGGCCCGGCACGCGCATCACCCAGAAGGGTGATATCATGGAGCAGAACGTCGTCAACAAGATATCCGTGCTGGATCATCTGCTGCTGGTCAATGTGGAGGTGCCGCCTGAAAACACGCTGGGCAAGCTGTTTGCCAGGCTGGCCGATGCCAAGGTCAACATCGACGTCATCAGCCGCACGCCCAGCGGCAGGGAGGTGTCCTTCACCACCGCCATGGAAAGCGCGCCGGACATCGCGCGGGTGCTGGACGGCATGCAATTGACGCATCAGATCAAGCGCGACAACTGCAAGGTATCGGTGGTGGGCAACGCCATCCGCACGCATCCCGGCGTGGCCGCGCGTGCGTTTAACGCGTTTTATCAGCACAAGGTGCCCTTCCGGCAGGTATCCACGTCCGAAATCAGCATCTCCTTTATTGTGGATGAAAGCAGCAAACAACAAGCTGTACAGGCACTTATCGAAGCATTTGGGCTATAGGGAGGACATATCATGAAGCCAGTATTTCGCGGCTGTGCCACAGCCATCATCACCCCGTTTGACGCGCAGGGCGCGATCGACTACGCGGCCTTTGAGCGCCTGTTTGAGCACCAGCTGGCCAACAACATCGACGCGCTGGTGGTGGCAGGCACCACGGGCGAGGCAAGCACGCTGAAAGACAAGGAGCATATCGACATCATCCGCTTTGCGGTGAAGCTGTCAAACGGCCGCATGCCCATCATCGCGGGCACGGGCAGCAACGAAACCGTACACGCTGTGCACCTGTCCCAGGAGGCCGAGCAGGCCGGCGCCGACGCGCTGCTGCTGGTCACCCCCTACTACAACAAAACCTCCCAGCAGGGGCTCATCGTGCACTATAAAACCGTGGCCGAGGCCGTGGGCCTGCCGATGATTCTGTACAACGTGCCCGGGCGCACAGGCATGACCATCACGCCGGACACGCTGCAACAACTGTGCGAGGTGCCCAACATCGTGGGCCTGAAGGACGCAACGGGCGACTTGGGCTACACCGTCAAGGTGCGCAGCCTGTGCGGCGACAAGCTGGCGCTGTACTCCGGCAACGATGACGTGGCCATCCCGCTGATGTCCGTGGGCGGGCTGGGACTGATCTCGGTCATCTCCAACATCCTGCCCGGGCGCACGCGCGACATGGTCTGGGCGCATCTGAATGGCGATTATGAGCAAGCCGGGCGCGAACAGGTGGCGCTCAAAGGCCTGATCGACGCCCTGTTCATAGAGACCAACCCCATCCCCGTCAAGTACGCAGCCGAAGCGCTGGGCCTGTGCGCAGGGCACCTGCGCCTGCCGCTGGTTGAAGCGCAGCCCGCCACGCAGCAAAAGCTGCGCACGCTGATGGCCGGGCTGGGCATGCTGTAAGGGAGGGCACGGTGCGCATTCTATTGTGCGGGGCCGACGGCCGCATGGGCAAGGCCGTGACGGAGCTGGCGCACCAGCGCGGCGATACCATCGTGTGCGGCCTGTCGCTGGTTCAGGACCTGTCCGGCCCTTTCCCGGTATACGATTCCTTTGATGCCGTCACGCAGGCCGCCGATGTGCTGCTGGACTTTTCGTCCCCGGCGCTGCTGGACGCGCTGCTGGAGCATGCCACCCGGCACGCGCTGCCGGTGGTCATCGCTTCTACCGGGCATGACGCCGAAGCCGTGGCGCGCATCGAAGCCGCAGCCCGGCACATCCCCATCCTGCGCGCCAGCAACATGAGCTTGGGCGTCGCGGTGCTGCGGCGCCTGGTGCGCATGGCGCAGCAGGCGCTGCCCGGCTTTGACATTGAGATTACCGAAAAACACCACCACATGAAAAAGGACGCGCCCTCCGGCACGGCGCTTACGCTGCTGGAGGATTTGCAGCAGCACAACCCCGCCCTGCACAAAGTGCCCGGCCGGGACGGCCAGGTGGGCGCGCGCGCACAAAACGAAGTGGGCATGCACGCCGTGCGCGGCGGCACGGTGGTGGGCGAGCATACCGTCAGCTTCTATGGCGAGGACGAAACGGTGGAAATTACGCACATCGCGCAATCCCGGCGCATCTTTGCCGCGGGCGCATTGGCCGCCTGCCATGCGCTGGCGGGGCGCAAGCCCGGCCTGTACACGCTGGATGACGTGTTGTTTGGAGAAAACGTATGATCCGTGTGGCCATCGTGGGCTATGGCAATTTGGGCCGCGGCGTGGAAAAGGCGCTGGCGCACGCGCCGGACATGCAGCTTGTGGGCGTGTTCACCCGGCGCGACCCGGCGCTTATCGGCTGCCACAGCCCGGCCTTTTCGCTGTCCACCCTGCCCCAGTATGCACAGGACATTGATGTATGCATCGTATGCGGCAGCTCGTCGCATGATTTGATGGATCAGGTGCCGGACATTGCCCGCACCTTCCACACGGTGGACAGCTTTGACACGCACGCCAAGGCGCTGGCATACGCACACCGCGTGGATGACGCAGCGCGCCCGCACGGCCATGTGTCCGTCGTATCCGCCGGGTGGGATCCGGGGCTGTTTTCCATGAACCGCATGCTGATGGAAGCGGTGCTGCCCCAGGGCGCTACACACACCTTCTGGGGGCGCGGCGTCAGCCAGGGGCACGGGGCCGCCGTGCGCCAGGTGCAGGGCGTGCAGGACGCCGTGCAGTACACCATCCCCAAGCAGGCCGCGCTGGACGCCGCGCGCCGGGGCGAGGCCCATTTGGAAACGCGCGACAAGCATGAGCGCCTGTGCTACGTGGTGGCGCAGCCGGGGGCCGACAAGGCGCGCATTGTGCACGACATCACCACCATGCCGCATTACTTTGATGCCTATGACACGCAGGTGGTGTTCCTTAGCCAGGAGGAGCTTGACCGCGACCACAAGGCCATGCCGCATGCCGGGCACGTCATCCGCACCGGGCTGACGGGAACAAACCACCCGCAGACCATGGAGTTTTCGCTGTCGCTTGCCTCCAACCCGGAGTTTACCGCCAGCGTGCTGGTCGCCTGCGCGCGCGCGGCGTACCGCTTGGGGCAGCAAGGCCACAGCGGCGCATACACGCTGCTGGACATCCCGCCGGCGCTTCTCTCCCCCCGCACGCGGGAGGAGCTTATCCAGGCCCTGCTGTAAAAAACCCTTGCAGGGGCCGCCGGTGCTGTGGTAGGATGGTGTTGGCCGGATGCCCCGGTAGCGTACATTGCGTACGTTGCGTACGTTGCGTACGTTGCGTCATCTGCCCACACTGTAGAATTTGCGTCATCTGCGTCATTTGCGTCATTAGCGTCATCCGTACCGGGCTGATGATGGCCGGATCGCAAGGAAAAACAAAAACACACCTAAGAACCCATGGTTCTCCCTACAAGAAGAGAGATACCATAGGTTTCCTATTTCTTTTTTTGGACATATTTTTTCTTCCTGCAGGGATGGGAATGACGCAGATGACGCTAATGACGCAAAATACAGGGCGGGGGCTTTCCCTGCAGGGGCGTAATGTACGCAGCGTACGCAACGTACGCAACGTACGCAAATAACACAGGGTGCGCGGATGACGCAGATGACGCAGATGACGCAGATGACGCAAATGACGATAATGACGCAAAATACGGGGGTGGGGAATATCCGCATCAGGGGGGGCTGATGTCATACTGATGTAAAACAGTAATGCATCCAAAGGGGAGAGGGATTTTGGCTTGCAGCAAGGAGCAGCCGAGGGAAACGTAGCAGCGCTACGCTGACCGAGCAGCCGACACAGCTGCAAGACAAAAGCCCCAACACGACGATGCAGTAATGTTTGGAATCAGTATCATTCCTCTTTCAGAAACTCCTCCAGCGCTGCTGGCGACAGGGGCTTGGAATAATAGTACCCCTGTATTTCATCACAGGCTGCGTTTCTGAGAAAATCCGCCTGCCCCTTTGTTTCTACGCCTTCCGCCGTAATGGCCGCACGGAAGGCTTTGCCCAGTTGAATGACGATTTCCGTTATGGGCGCTTTTTCTCTTTCTGCGTCAATATAGTCTATGATTTCTTTGTCTATTTTCAACCTGTCAAAAGGCACCCGCTTCAAACGATTCAGGGAGGAGTACCCTTTGCCAAAATCGTCTATGGCGATGCTGACCCCTAACCCCTTCAGTTGATGCAGTTTTTTCATGACATCCTCAGGGTCTTTCGAGAACAGGCTTTCTGTGATTTCCAGTTCAATATATTTGGGGTCTACCCCGCTTTCCTCGATAATTTTCCTGACATCGCTGATAAACTCTTCTTCCTGGAATTGTACAACCGACAGGTTGACCGAAACACGAAGAGGCAGAAATCCCTTTGCGATCAGCCTGTTATGCTCCTGAAGCGTTTGCTCCAGCACCCAGAGCCCCACGTCATATATCAACCCCGTTTGCTCCAGTATGGGGATAAACTTATCCGGCGGCACCCTCCTGGTGCCGTCGCTCGTCCATCGGAGCAACGCTTCAATGCCGCTCGTTTTGCCCGTGTTGCAGCTGATCTGAGGCTGGAACTCTAAGAAAAACTCTTCATTTTCCAGCGATTTGAACAGCCTGTTTGTCATCAATGTGTTTTCCACAATTTTGTTTTCCAGCCGTTCGGTATAAAAAACGATCTTCTCATTCGTATTTTTCGCTTCATACTTTGCCAGGTCGGCATTCTTCAGCAGCGTATCTGCATCTGTTCCATCATCCGGATACACAGATATCCCCATGCAGGTAACAACAAATAATGCTTCTACGCCTGTCTGGGTTACTACGGGACGGGAAAAAGCGGCAACCAGGCTTTGTGTGCATTCCTCTATCTGCTCCCTGTTTTTTGCATGGGGCAGAACCACGACAAACCCCTCGTCGCTTGCCCTTGAGATATCGCAGCAATGCTCCAGGTGTTTTTGGAGAATCTCGGCGGATTTTACCACGACCTGCTGTCCTACGCTGTGGCCAAAGGTATCGTTGATTATCCTCAGGTTCTCAAGCTCTATGTCAATAATCGCTATTTTTTCTGATTCTTCTTCGCTGTCGATCATCTCTCCCAGCCTTTTCCTCAGCATATTCCAGTTGGCCAATTTTGTCGTTTCATCAAAATAGGCGTAATCATATAGCATTTCTTCGTACAGGGTCTTTTTCTTTGCATCGCCCAAAATATTCGCCAATATTTTTATAAAGTTTAACCGGCTTTCCGAGAGATTGCTATCGCTATGCTTTTTGTATTCAACGACAAATACCCCTCGTATGTCACCGTCAACTTCTATCGGTATTACATAAAAGGATTTTATACCTCTTGATTTGATATCCTCTTCATGCCTTGGAGCTATATCAAAGGGGATGTTTGCAGCATCATCGCATATGATGATTGTTTTTTGTTCTATCAGCGTGCTGAACATCGGTGAGCTGGCCACCTTAAATGTCATCCCCGGATAATAGGGAAATGTCTTTTCACTATCATCTTCCACATACACATTAAGAATTGTTGCACAATCGTAATCCTTGTCGAATTCAATGAAGAACGCCTGATCAAATTCCAGTATTTCGTCAGCCATTTGAAACATCTCATTGAGTTTCTCATGTGCGTTTTCAGTATGCAATGAAATGAAACTGGTGGAGATTTTTTCCAGCACTTCCTGCTCTCTGGCTTTGCTTCGGTACCCTTTTATCTTTAAAGCATATTCATTCGTCAGATATCTCACAGTAAAAAACACAAGCAGAATGATAAAAATCCGTGTTGCATATTCATTCACATCTATGATAGCCGTTACTTCCGGGTAGGCTATCCAGAAATAAACCTGAAACAAAATACACAGCCCCGTAAAAGCAAGGGCATGGATTCTGCTGTCCAGAATGACGGTAAACAGCAAAAACAATGCGTATACCGCCCACACTGTCATCCCGCCTGTATAGCGAAATTTTATCATCAAAAACAGGAAAGCAAGCTCACACACCATCAGGAATATATTGTTCTGAACGCTATGCTTTTTCGTTATATGCGGTATGAAACTGATAACTGTTCCTATTGCCAACAAAGACGCAGAGAGCAAAAGCTCATACTTTAGCGCCAGCTTCATGCCGAAATATCCTATCAAAAAGGTTAGCGCGCTGCCCAGCGTTAATACCGCCGCCGCCACTTTGAACAGACGGTCCCGGTCCCCTTCGATTGAGCTTTCCGCTGCCGTAAAGATAATCGCTTCCTTTTTTCGTTCAAGGAGCAGCCCAAGTTTTCTCGATGCTAAGAACAATGTTGTGATGGGAATCATCAAAAACACTATCGTCAACTTGGGAAAATAGCTTATGCCAAGGAGCGTGGGCACCGTTTCTGTTGATATGCCCAGGAATAAGGGAATCAGAATGGATATTAAAAAATACGTTGCCTGCCGCTTCAGGCGCGTGTTGGGGTCAATGTTTTTCCACCAGCGAATCAGCACCACAAGGCTTGCAGTGATAAATGTAAGGTAATATGCGATAAACCATACTTCCCATATGTCCAGGGGAGTTGTATTTGCCCAGCCGAAATCCGTCCATACCATTTCGTATTGTTCGCCTGCGTGAAAGCCAAAGGGCGCAAACAGAAAAATATTGATCAAAGCGGGGACATAAATGAGGGCATGCAGCGTTCGCTTTTTCAATCGAATGTCCGTTTTTGTCAAAATCAGTATAAAATGGAAAAAAAAGCTGTAAAAAGTTCCCCAGCCGAATGTGGAGCAAGCCGCCCAAAAGGCGCTCTCTTGCGCTGTGGGCGCTGTGCTTGAAATAGAAAATGAAAGCGCCCACATCGCCAATGAGCTGGTTAGCGTTACATACAGCCTGTTCACATAGCTTTTTGCGTTGGCTGCCATCATGTATGCGCCAAAGATCATATAGAAACAGCCACAGATGTAAAATGTGATGGATATGATGAAATCATATTTCATGTGCTTATCCTCCCCTGGGCCTGTACATCAAACGCCGCAAACTGTCCGGGAATATTGCGCAAATATCGAAGGAGCCTTTGCCGAAAGGGCAACCCCGTTGAAACATTCACATGACCACCCTGTTCTTCCCCAAAAATTTCCCCTGGTACATCAGACGATCGGATAAATCTATGCTCTGCTCGACATTGTCAATGTCCAAAGGACATACGCCAATGGTTACGGTAAGCTTTAAAATTTTACCCTGTATTTCAAAATCCTTCGATTCCAGCCTGCTGCGCAGTTTTTCCAAGGTAAGAAAAGCGGTGGAGACATCGACATCCTTTAACAAAATCAAAAACTCTTCCCCGCCCCAGCGAAACACCAGGTCTCCTCTGCGCAGGCTTGTTTTGAGAAAATCGCTAAGCTCCATCAATATACTGTCCCCAATCCGGTGCCCGTTGGTATCGTTGAACAGTTTAAAGTCGTCAATATCCAGCATGGCAACGCACCAAAGCTGCTCCAGCTGGCCCGTGACCAGCTTTCTGAAAAACGTGCCTGCAAACCTGCGGTTAAACAGGCCGGTGAGCGGATCCGTGTTGGCCTCGTTTTTACTTTCCTCCAGCTTTTTCCGGTTAGCTTTCGCAATCACGCTCCGAACGGTGTTCCCAACGGTCAGCTGAATGATGGTGCCAAAAAATGCCAGGTGAATATTAAAAAAAGCAAGTGTGGTATTGGCTTCCCCAATGTCCCTGATGGGCGTCATAAGGTGATTGATTAAAACGAGGGCAACCAAGCTGACCCACAGCGCAATCACCATCAGCGTGCGAACGCGGAAGCTCGCATAGGGAATGAGTATCTGCATCATCAGCGTAACAAGCAGATACACTATTATAAAGTTGTTTGTGCCAATATAGACGGCGCTTACCAGGACATGAACGATAACCACCCCGGTAAGCAAAATACCAAACGGCAGGTAGTGGCGTTTGTTGACCTGATCAATAAGCAAAACGTTGCTCAGAAGGCCAGCCAGGCTGACAAAAAACAAAGGCCAGACGCTCGTGAAAAAGTGAAAGAGCATCAGAAAGAAATTCATGGACGCAGCATACGTACATGCAAGCAACGACGTCAAATGCAGATACTTTTCATCATCGCTTGCGTCTTCGATCAAATGGTGCGATAAACGGTCAAATAAAAAAACTTCCAGTTTCTTTTTCATTAATTTCCCTGCTCCCGTAGTAACATCAGCAACAATGTTTTTGAACCAACTAAAATTATATTCAATCACATCGTCAGTTGTCAACGTCTTAACTTTGTGACGTCCTGCTTCACCTTTTAATACTGATGTAAAACAGTAATGCATCCAAAGGGGAGAGGGATTTTGGCTTGCAGCAAGAAGCAGCCGAGGGAAGCGTAGCAGCGCTACGCTGACCGAGCAGCCGACACAGTTGCAAAACAAAAGACCCGACACGACGATGCATGAATGTTTGGAATCAGTATAAATTATGTCGTTAACAACATGCCGGACGCCGCGAACCTATCGCGGCGTCCGGTATAAGCCATCCGTATTCGATACAATCCGTTACTTAGCGGCAACCTGCAAGCCGGTCAGCATCGCGATGCTCCGTGAATCCAGGGCTTTCAGGCTGTTGGTCGCTACGATGCCCTTCAGGCCAAAGTCTACATCGCGGCGCACGGAGCGCTGGTTCAGGGTATCCGCGGCTGCCTGCTGGTACTCCCGGCCCGTGATGAAGTCTAGGAACAGCTTGGCTGCCTCGTTCTCTGCGCCTGCCAGGATGCCCGCATAGGACGCACCCATCGCCACGCCTTCGGCGGCGTACACCACTTCGATATTCGCTCCGGCCTTCTGACGTTCAATCGCCTTCTCCTCGTTGACAATGCCTACGGCATACTGGCCTGCGGTCACTGCATTGAGCACAAACGAGGGGGCGGACGGGGATGCTACGTTGATCGTTCTGGCAAAGTTGTTTACAAAGGCGGCCTGCTCGCTTACCGGGGAGCTTGCAGCGGGGTTCATGTACGCTACGCGGCCGCCTTCGCTTTCGTTCTTCCAGCGAATCCCAGCCCGTTACCTTCACACCAAGCTTCTTCGCTGCGTCCTTGTTGACAACCAACGCGCTCACGTGCAGCTGGATGGGCGTGAAAGCGGCGCTTTCTACTGCAGCATACTGCTCATGGAAGTTCTTTGCATTCGCGGTTGTATGGGAAGCAAACAGATTCTGTACCGCGCGGAAGGACTCCAGACTGCCGCCCAGCACCAGGCCGCCGGTCACACTGCCTTCCGCCTGCACACGGGCAAATACATCAGCGCTGTTCGCAGAAAATACGTCCACGGTAATGCCGGGATACTTTTCGTTGAACATAGCTACCATCAGATCCAACTGAGGGGCGGGTAAGGCGGAATACACCATCAGCCTGCCGGATGCAGAACCAAGTGCCACTGTGGGAACAATCGCGGTAAGAAGTAATGTTACTATCAGCATCGAAACAAAATACTTTTTCATGGGAACCTTCCTTCCAATTCTTGCGGCTTTGCGCCGTTTGTAGTCTTGCTCAGCGGGAATCTCTCCCCGGTGCATTAAGAGTATACCACATTATTTCTGTTTGTAAACAGTAATTTTATATTTCTTTTTTTGGACAATCGATATTTTAGCCTATTTTCTTGCCATTTTCTACATGTTTATAGTATCTTTTCTTTGAGTTGATAGAAATATTTTTTGGGTAACAGTTTATGATATGTTTCTATGCCCTGCAGCCCATCAAAAAAGGCCGCGCAAGCACGACCTTTTTTGATAGATTGAACCAAAACTGCCGGTGGTTTTAATGAGGAGCGTTTACGGAATGCTGACGATGCGCTGCTCCCTGTCGGCGATGTAGGCGTTTTCCAGCAGCTCCGTTAATGCCAGCGCGCGCTCCATATCAAACACGATGGGCGCATCCTGGGTGATGGCATCCAGCCACATGCGCATGGGCATGGGCAATGATGCAGGCAGTTTGTCCGGCGTAAACCAGCCATCGCCAAAGCGCGGGGCATGGATGCGCACCTTGCCGTCCACCTGCACGATGGCGCCCTGTGTGCCCAGCAGCTCAAAGCAGTTGGCCTGATGGGGCGATACAAACGAGGTTTCCAGCACCGCGATGGCCTTGTTTTCAAACTCCACCACCGATACGGCGTTGTCATCCACGCCGTTTGGGGCGTGGGTGTTGTTGAACATGCTGGTGATGCGGCGCGGCTTGCCCAGCAGATAGGACGCCGTGTACATGGGGTGGCAGCCCAAGTCCATCATGGCACCGCCGCCGGCATCCTCCGCATTGTACCAATACGCCGGCAGCCACCCGCGCGAGGCGCCGTCGTGCGCAACGCGCATGCGCATATAATGGATATCGCCCAGCCAGTTTTCCGCTATCGCCTGCTTGCACAGCTGCACCAATGGGTTGGTCAATTGCGGATAGGAAATCACAAACTTGACGCCGCTTTTTTCCACCGCATCTGCAATGGCGCGGCAGTCCTCCATGGTGGTGGCCAGCGCTTTTTCGGTAAAGATATGCTTGCCGTGCTGCGCGGCCTTGATGATAACCTCCCTGTGCGCCGTGGTAGGCGTGCCCACGACCACGGCGTCCACATCGCTGCGCGACAGCGCCTTGTCCAGATCCGCTTCAAAGGCTGCGCCCAGCCTGTCCGCCCATTCCTGGCCGCGCTGTACGTCCGTATCCCACACGCAGGTTACCCTAGCATCGGGCTGCTTGTTGACGTCGTTGGCGTACCCTTCCTGGTGTACGTGCCATTTGGACAGCATGAGTACCTTAACCATGTTGTTCCTCCTCATATTTTTATCAATTTTTGGTATACACCCTGGGCTGCACCGCGCCCTCGCCCTCCACATAGGGCGCCAGCTCATGCGGGGTGTCGTTCTGCAGGCGCTGCATCACGTCCTGCGCCAGTTCGCCTGTGACCAAATAGGGCTGGTAGTTGTTTCGTGGCGAGGTGGCCGATATGCGCGCGGGGTGGATGGTGGCCTGCTGATAGAGCAAGCCGTCCTTGTCAAAGGCCAGCTCCACCCCCAGCACGATGGTGGGGTATTCAATCTCCCGCGGTTTGCGGTTGCCGCCATAGCAAAAATCGCCCAAGCTGTAGAATATCTGCCGGTTTTTGTAGATTTCCATGCCCTGCAGCACATGCGGGTGATGCCCCACCACCAGGTCGGCCCCCGCATCAATGGCCCAGCGCATGTCCTCCTGCTGCGTTTTGGAGTGCTTGGGCGTGTATTCGCGCCCGCCGTGATAGAGAATCACCACCGCCGCGCAGTTTTCCTCAGCCTTCAGTCGCGGGATTTCAACAGTCATCCATTTTTTATGCTTGCGGAAGTTGGTCTCCCAGAAGCCTAAGAACGCGATGCGCACGCCATCCTTTTCAAAGAAGAACACCTCCTGATCCACGCAGTAGCCCACGCCGGCATCGGTAAGCGTTTGCCGCGTGCTGTCAAAGCCGGGCTGCCCAAAGTCCCGGGAGTGGTTGTTGCCCAGCGTCACGGCCTCCACGCTGCCTTGGGTAAGGATATTGACATAATCCGTCGTGCCGCGGAAGTTCCACTTGCGCTCCTTGTTAAGCCCCCGCGCGCTGTCGGCCAGCACCACCTCCAAGTTGACGATGGTGCAGTCATCCTGGGCAAAAACATCCTGCACCTTTTCCAAAAAATAGGTGTAGTTGCCCACCTCCTGCTGCATCACGCGGAAGGTGCCGATGGAGTAGTTCATCCACCCCTCATGCCCGCCCAGCGTGCAATCCCCGGCAAAGCTTAATTGAACTTTGGTGATGCCCTCGTCCTGCGCCAGCGCCCATCCGGGCAGCATCAGCAGCGCCAACAACAGCGCTAAAGCTTTACTTGTACGCATGGGTCACCCCGATGCCCATCACTTCGTTTTGCGGGCGCGCGTTGTCCTTGACGCCGCTGCGATCCAGCTGGTTTAACTGCTTGCCCATGAACACCATGGCCGATGTCCAGCCGCCGTCTAAGTTAAAGGCCATGTCACAGCCCAGCTCCGCCATCAAATCGCCCACCTGACGGCAGGTCATGCCGCGGCTTTCCTTGATGCGGCCTTCCACAATCACGCACCAGTAATGGCCTTTCTCCACCATGCCCACCGCCACGCGCGGCTGCAGCGAGGTGCCGTAGGTGGTGTAGGAGGTGTTGATTTCCCCATCGCGGATGAGCCATGGCCCAAAGGACAGCACGTCCACCGCGCCTTCCTCCAGCAGCTCCTGCGCGGTGCGCTCGCGCGCGGCATAGGCGCGCATATCGCCATCCGGGTACAGCGCCAGCATGTCCAGCGGCGGGTAGGTGTTGCGCGATGGAATAGGCGGGCTGTCCATCAGCAGTTGGCCCTGCCGAATGACCACGCCCACCGAAAACGTCTTGACGCTGCGCCTGCGCCCGATGCGGTACAGGAAATAATCCCCGTCGATGGAGAACACCAGATTGTTGTTTTTTGCAATCTGGGCGGGCTTTTCCACATAGCGCTGGGCGTCCTTCAGCATATTCTCCGCATCATGCGGCACCATACGGAACGCGGGCGTGCCCTCGCGCACCAGCACCTCGGCAGCCAGATACCGGATGGGCCCCTCGCGGGATACGCGGGTAATCTCAATCAGCAAATCCTGGTTGGCATAGCGCCAGAGGCCATTTTCGGGATCCTCAAAGATAAACTCCGGCTCGCCCTCGGGCAGAAAGCCTGCGGCGGTGAGCATCGGGAAGCCCTCGCGCTCGGTCATGGTCAGCTTGTTCAAAGCCTGCTGCGCCTGCTCCACGCGGGCAGTTAAAGCAGCCAACTGTTCTTTGTCCGTACCCTTGCCCTGCGCATCGGCCAGGGCCTTCTGGGCATCGGCCAGCGCCTGCTGAGCGTCGGCCAGCGCCTGCTGCTCCTGCATTTCCTTTTGCTGCTGGGCGAAGCGTGCGGCTTCCTCCGCCCTGCGCGCCTCGGCCTCGGCCTGTTCGCGGGCGATGCGCGCCTGTTCCACAGCTTCCTTAGATACCGTCAGCTGATACGGATCGTCCTGCGTGCCGCTGCCGCCCGTTACTTCCATGATATCCAGCGCCAATGCCACCACCGGCCGGATGCCGATGTCAGGCGAGGCCACATTCAAATAGCCCAGCTTGCCGCCCGAAATAACCAACCGCTGGGACGAACGATTGGAGGTGGAGCGCGTGCGCATCCAATAGGCGGCCTCGCCCCGGTTGTATGTTTTGATGCCCTGCACCTGCGCATAGGGCGTAGCCTGCGTGGTGCGGTCCTTGTCGCGCGCAAAGCCCAGCGCTGCGTCCTTGAGCGTATCGGCCTCGGGCAGCGTCACGCGCTCGCCCTGCTCATCGGCCACCAGCGCGGTTTGCTCTTCCTCGCCAAAGGCTGCCTCGCCAAACGTTTCCTCCATCCAGGAGCGCAGCTCGGCCGTTTCCCAGCCGTCAAAGCCGGTGGCATCGCTTTCCACCGGGTGCACATCCAGCACCAGATCGCTCAACAGATGCGCGGTGGTTCCCTCCACCCGCAGCACGCGCCAGCGGATGGGCAGCACCGCGCCGTCCGCCCCCTGCGGGTATTGCCCGAAGGTTACATAGACATACCCCGCCTTTTTGTCATAGCCGGAAATGTGCTCAACCGCCAGCGCCCCTGTGATCAAACAGACCATTGCCACAAACAATGCAAGAAACCGCTTCATGTGTCCGCCTTTCACTCCATGTAGTCGGCATATTATACCAACCCAACACCGGGGGAACAAGACAAGGGCGGGGCCATTGCAGCCCCGCCCTGAAAAGGTATCTGTAAATTATATATGACATTCCAGACCGCGCCCGGCCTCCTGGGAGGCAAACAGTGCGTCGATCACCTTCATCACGCGCAGCGCCTGCTCGGGCTTGACGATCAGCTCGGCACCGTTGTCTAGTACGTCCACGATGTTCTTGTAATACTCCGACCAGTCGGTATGTACCTCCGGCAGCGGCAGCTCCTCCGTGGTGCTGCTGGGGCGCGGCGCCATGGTGCGCGTGGGGCCGGCTTCGGTGTACACAATGTCATCGCCCCATTCCATCGCGCCCTCGCCCTTTAACTTGACGATGCGGCCGTCACAGGCCCAGTTTTCCACCACCATGGTAGCCTCGGTGCCCGAGACATGCCAGCGCGGCAGCGCGATAAAGCAGTTGGTGGACATCTCCAGCACCACCGACACGCCGCTTTCAAAGCGCAGGAACAGCTTGATGTTGTCGTCCACCTCGTCGCTGTACAGGCCAAACAGGTGCGCATTCACCGACACCACAGGCTCCCTGAACATATCCATCACCTGGTCAATCAGGTGGATGCCCCAGTCCAGCAGCATGCCGCCGCCATTGAGCTTGTGCCCGCGCCAGCCGTGCATCGACCCGCGCGATCCCTGCACGCGCGATTCGATAAAATACGGCTTGCCGATGATGCCCTCCTCAATGGCCTTGCGCACGATGCGATAGTCCTTGTCCCAGCGGCGGTTCTGGTGGATGGAGAACAGCTTGCCCGTGCGCTTGGACGCGGCGATGATATCCTCCAGCTCCTTGGCGTTCAAGGTAACGGGCTTTTCGCACACCACGTGCTTGCCTGCCTCCATGGCCGCGATGGAGATGTCACGGTGGAAGTTGTTGGGGGTTGCGATGGTGACCAGGTTGATGGACGGGTCGGCCAACAGTTCGGCCTGCGAGGCATAAGCCTTGAGCCCGGCTTCCACGGCCTTATCCTGCGCCTCCTGGCGCACGTCATACGCGCCCACCACTTCAATGGCCGGTACGCGCTCCTTCAGGTTTTGATGATGCCAGGCACCCATGCCGCCGTAACCGATGATGGCCAGACGATGTTTCATATACGAAATCCCTCCATTATTAATAATACTAGTGTCAGCATAGCAAACGCGCAGGGCAGCGTCAAGCGATTTTGGGCACTTCTTATTCCTGTCCAAACAGCATCAGCACGTCCTGCTCAGTCAGCTTGTCGGGCATCTGCTCGCCCGGCGTAATCAGCAGGTCAAACAGCCGCCGCTTGCGCCGCCCCATGGTGACCACCTGCTCCTCGATGGAGTCATGCATCACCAATTTGAGCACCTGCACGGTGTTTTGCTGTCCCAAGCGGTGCGCGCGGTCGGCGGCCTGATCCTCGGCGGCGGGGTTCCACCACGGGTCATAGTGGATGACGGTGTCCGCGCCCGTCAGGTTGAGGCCCGTGCCGCCCGCCTTGAGCGAGATCAAAAACACCGCCTCCTCCCCGCCCTCGTTAAAGCGCTGCGACAGCGCCTGACGCTCCCTGGCGGGGGTGTCGCCGTCCAGATACAGGTGGGCAATGCCTTCCTGGTTCAGGCGCTGGCGGATCAAGGCCAGCATGGCCGTAAACTGCGAGAAAATCAGCACCCGGTGGCCATCGTGCAGCATCTGGGGCAATATGTCCATCAGCACATCCAGCTTGCCCGAAGCGCCGACATAATTGCTCATCACCAGCGCCGGGTGGCAGCAAATCTGCCGCAATTGCGTGATCAGCGCCAGCACCTGGATGCGGCTGGCGGACAGGCCGCGCTCGCGCAGCAGATCCATCACGTGCAGCCTGCGCTGCATGAGCGCAGCGCTGTACACCTTGCGCTGCTCGGGCGGCATGTCCACGGTGATGGTGGTTTCAATCTTGGGCGGCAGCTGCTCCATGACGTCCTTTTTGAGCCTGCGCATCATAAACGGGCGGATGCGCAGCAGCAGATCGTCCGCCTCGCGCCCCTGGCCATAGCGCTTGAGGAACGCGTGCAGCGGCGGGAGGTAGCCCGGCAGCACAAAATCAAACAGCGACCACAGCTCGCCAATGCTGTTTTCCATGGGCGTGCCGGACAGAGCCAGGCGCGTGTGCGCCTGCAGGCGCTTGGCCGCGCGCGCGCCCATGCTGTCCATGTTTTTGATGTTCTGCGCCTCGTCCAGCACCACAAAGCGGAAGGGCACCTGCGCCAGCTGATCCACATCCTGCCGCAACAGCGGGTAGCTGGTCAGCATCACATCGATATCATCGCCTGCGGCCATGCCGGCCACCAGGGCATCGCGCTCAGCGGGCGTGCCCACGGCGGGGACGACCTTCAATTCCGGCGCAAAGCGCGCAAACTCATTGACCCAGTTGTAGATCAGCGTGGTGGGCACCACCACCAGCGAGGGCATGCGATCGGGCCCGGTGCGCACGGCATGGCTGATGGCCGCAATGGTCTGCACCGTTTTGCCCAGGCCCATCTCATCGGCCAGTATGCCGCCCATGCCCAGCGCGTGCAGCGAGCACAGCCAGTGGAACCCGTCCAGCTGATAGGGGTGCAGACCTTCCACCGGGCTGTCCGGGCGCTGGGGAGTGGCGAGAGCGTCCGATTCCGCGTCAATGGGCAGGTTGTGCGCAGAGGCCAGCGCTTGCAGATAGGACGCATGATAGCCCTGTAAATCGCGCGTATCCGGCTCCCGGTGCGCGGCTTCCTCCACCGCGCGCGCCAGGTCGATCCAATCCTCCATGCCCTCCAAGTATACAAACGTACCCTCGCGGTAGCGGAAGTATTGCCGCCCCTCACGGATGGCCTGCATCAGGGGCAGCAATTCCTCCACCGGGGTGCCGTCGTCAAACAGTTCCAGTGATACCCGGCCGTTGCGGCTGCGCAGCGAGCCGGACAGGCGGATGGCGCGCGGCTCCAGCTTGCGGAAGGCCTGGGACATGAACACCTCGGCCAGGCGGCTTAATTCCGCCACGCCGTGGGTAATAAACTCAAATATCTCCTCATCGCCGTCCATATGGATGTGCCCGCGCAGCACACGGAAACCCGCCCGCGCCAGCGCGTCCATCACGCGCCGCTCGGCCAGCGCGTCGCGCATCAGCAGCACGGGGATATCATCCTTTAAGGTGAACGGATCGGTCTGATATTCGCCATAGACAAACATCACGCGCGCCACGATTTCACCGCGCTCGGCGTCCAGGTATACGCGCGCCACCAGCGGCAGGCTGATCATCTGCGCGCGCAGCCCGGGCTGGATGTTGACAGCGTGCTCGCGCATCAGGCTGGGCAGCAGCTCCGCCATGACGCGCGGCACATCCTGACGGCCAAACACAAAGGTAGCGGTGCCATCGGTGCAAAAGGCATTGAGCAGCTGCAACAGCCGCCGTTCCTCGCTTTGCAGGTGCACCAACTGTCCGTCCAGCAGCGCATAGGCGCCGCTCTGGCCGAACACCGGGATATCGGCAGACCAGGCCGTGCTGATTTGCAATGCAGCGGGGCCGCCATCCACGTCAAACACCACCGGCAGCGGATACTGCCCGATGCCCTCCTGCTGATACACCTCGCCGTCGGTTTCCAAAATAAAAGGCAGCCTGCGCAGAGCATCCAACACCTGTTCCACCAGGTGTTGAGGCAGCGGCAGGTCTCGCTGGTCCTCCGGGCGCACCTCACGGTCTACGCTTCCCAATGTGTTCAAATAGTTGTCCAGCAGGTTCAGCAGCGCCATCTGTTCCCGTGTGTAGCGCATCTGCTGCGGGATGAGCGTAAAATTCCGGCTGAAGGTAATGGGCCGCTCCTCACGCAGCGCACGCAAAAAAGCCGGGATGCTGCGCACCACGTACAGGCGCGTTTCGCCGGTGCGCAGGCGGAGGGACAGGTTCTGCGGCCCGCCGGACAGCGTAACCTCCAGCTTCAGCGATTCCTTGGGCGGAATGGCGCTTTCCATGGCATTGAACAACGCTTGAGAGGACATCATATTCTGCCCATTGAGCAGTTCGGACACCACACCGGTACGCTCAGCCACCAGCACAGCGGCCACCAAATGCCGGCAATGCTGCTTGCCGCACTCACAGCTGGAGCCATCGGGCACACGCAGCGTCACCTGCCAGTGTGGTGCATCACTCATCATATAGGCAGCCCAATCCTGCTGGGTACGCAGCACACGCACGCGCGAAGCCTGGGCCAGACGAACGCCGGCCTCCCATTCCTTTTGGGTTGCATTTTCTTGCAGGAACTGCCTGGTAATCATAAAACCTCCACATAAAAAAGCGCCGAATAGTATATATTCGACGCCGAAAGGCAATATCCCTGCCTTACATCAATTACATAAACAACCAGAGGCTCAACGCCATCAGCACCATGCCCGACACCAGCCCGTACATGGATAGATGATGCTCGCCATACGCTGCGGCGCTGGGCAGCAATTCATCCAGGGAAATAAACACCATAATGCCCGCCACAGCTGCAAACAGGATGCCGTATATCATATCGTTCATGAATGGCAGCAAAATCAGATAGCCCACCAACGCGCCCAAAGGCTCGGACAAACCAGACAAAAAGGACCAGAACATCGCCTTTCTACGGCTGCCGGTGGCATAAAAGATAGGGGCTGCTACCGAAATACCCTCTGGTATGTTATGAATAGCAATGGCAACGACAATAGGAATGGCCAGCTGCAGCGACTGCGTGGCCGACACAAACGAGGCAATGCCTTCTGGAAAATTATGAATGGCAATGGCCAGCGCGGTCATGATGCCGGTGCGTTTCAGCTTGTGCTTGTGCTTGATGGCATCGCGCTGATCAGTTGGGCACGCTATTTCATGCGGGTTTTCTTCACAGGGCACCAGGCGGTCAATGATGGCAATGAGCAGCATGCCGCCAAAGAACGCCAGTATCGCCGCCATATTGCCTTGCCTTGCCCCGAGCGCTGCTTGCAGCAGTTCATCGGCTTCACGGAACATTTCTACCAGCGATACATAGATCATCACCCCGGCAGAAAAGCCTAAGCTAACGCTTAGAAACTTGGTGTTGGTGCGCTTGGTAAAAAAAACAATAGCGCCGCCAATGCCGGTGGCCAGGCCCGACAGTGTAGTCAGCAGAAAAGCCAGTGCAACATTTTCCATCCGATCATTACCTCACGTAAAATTGTTGAGAAAGCCAGGGCAGCGTACACTCAAACGGCACACCAAAACGTACCTCTCTGCCCGCCTGTACAGCCCATTGCATCGATTGCTCCAAAAATGCGCCCGCTATATGGCAAGCCTCAGCAAGGCACTTGCCCGTCAACAGCCCCGCGATGACGCAGGAAGCATACAGGTCTCCCGTGCCGGGGTAGCTGCCCTGCACCCTGTGGTGCATCAGCATGCGCGCAGGCTGCCCGCCCTCCTTGATGGCAGCGCCGATGCTCCCCCCCTCTTCAACGCCCGTAAGCACCGCCGACCAAGTGCCCAGCGCCAGCAGGCCATCCAGCAGCGCGTTAGCATATTCCGGGGTGTCCTCCCCCGCCTCGGGTGCCCATCCCAGCAGCAGGTTGGCCTCGGTGCGGTTGGGGAATATCACATGGGCACGGCGCGCCAGCGACAAAAACCCTTCGGTCAGCCTCGGCGTGCAGCCGCTGTACCGGCGGCCATGATCGCCCATGACGGGGTCAACATACAGCTGCGTATCCTTTTCCAGGAAGCGTTCCAGCACCCGTTCCACCACCGCGAACTGATCCTCAGACGCCAGATACCCCACGTAAATCGCATCAAAGGACACGGGCAGCGGCGACCACTTGTCCAGGATGCGCTGCATGTCATCGGTCAGGATGCGGCGGAAGGGGCTCGGAAACCCGCCGGTATGCGTGGACAGCAATGCCGTGGGCAACAGCGTGACGTTAATGCCGGCGCACGAAAGAACGGGCAGCGCCGTTAAGGAGGAGCACCGCCCGATAAGGGATATGTCCTGTATCACCAGCACCCTGGGCTGACGGGCATACTGCTGCACGGAATATTAGACAGGCCGTTCGCGGCCCATGAAGCAGCAGGACAGCGTGCCCGGGCCACAGTGCGAGCCAATCACCGCGCCAATCATATGCGGGCGCGCGCCAGCCAGCTCAGGGATGCGTGCGGTTAACATATCCTTGAGCAACAGCGCATCTTCCTCGGCATCGCCATGCAGGATGATCACTTCCTGCTCCTCAGGCTTTTCGATGTTTTCCGCCACGCGGTCTACAATGGTGCGCAACGCCTTTTTGCGGCCCTGCACCTTGCCTACCGCCTCTAACTTGCCGGCCTTGGTCAGCGTTAAAATGGGCTTGATATCCAGCATGGAGCCAAAGATGGCGCTGGTAGCCGATACGCGCCCGCCGCGCTTCAGGTACACCAGATCATCCACCGTCAGCCACGCATGCGCGCGCAGGCGGTTGTTGGTCACCCAGTCCGCCACGGCCTCCATGGGCTCGCCCTGCATGTACATATCATGCGCACGCAGTATCAGCAGCGTTTGCGGGTAGCTGATGCTCAGGGTGTCCACCACGATAAACTTGCGCTCGGGGTAGCGCTTGAGCAGCTCCTCGCGCGCTTCAAAAATGTTGTTGATGGTGGCTGACATTTGCGATGAGAAAGCGAGGAACAGCAAGTCCTTCTCGGCTAAAATGGGCTCAAAATATTCGAGGTACGCCGCCGTGGGCAGCAAGCTGGTCACCGGGGTTGCGCCCTTGCGCATCCTGTCAAACAGTTCTTTCTCGCGGCCTGTGCGGCCGTTGTCGTCGAAATATTCCACGCCGTCTAACATGTACGGCATCCTTACCACCGGGATGTTGCGTTGTTCTGCTATATCAAACGGAAGATCGCTGTCGCTATCTGTCATGAATACATAGTTTTGCATATCTGTCCTCCTTTTATTCTGGGTGCATCCGCCTTGACCAGCGGTTGTAAGTTATTGTAATAGTTTGAATGCCTAAATGCAATCCACGCGACAAGTGCAGTACAAGATGCTATACTGTATGCATATTTTGTGGGGATGAAGCTCAGGCACATCCCATCACATATCATGGTTTTTGCAACGCCTACAAAGGAGGATGTATGAACACAGACTGTACCCTGCGTGAGGAACACAATATCCCGGTGCAAGCACGCGTGGACGTGCTGGTGGTCGGCGGCGGTGTAGCCGGCGTGGCTGCAGCGATTGCAGCCGCCCGCATGGGCAAAAAGGTGCTGCTGCTGGAGAAGATGATTTTGCTGGGCGGCCTGGCCACCGCAGGATATGTGGTGATCTACCTGCCGCTGTGCGACGGCAAAGGGCGGCAGCTGATCGGCGGTATCTCCGAAGAGATGCTGTGGGCCTCCATCCATCACAGCTATGACAGCCTGCCCGAGCCATGGCGTCAGCGTACCCGCCGTATCAACGGCACCCAGCGCTACCAAACCGTGTTTAACGGCCCGCTGTTTGCCATGCGGTTGGATGACATGCTGCTGCAATCCGGTGCGCAGGTGCTGCTGGACACCTCTGTCTGTGCGGTGCATATGGAGGGGCGGCGGGTGACGCATGTCATCGTGGAAAATGCCGATGGTCGCAGCGCCATTGCCTGCGACACGGTGGTGGATGCCACCGGGGATGCCATTGTGTTTGAGCGTATGGGCGCGCGCACAGCAACCGGCCCCAACTATCTAAGCTACTGGGCGTATGAAACCACGCTGGATGCCATCCGCGCCGCCCAGCAAAGCGGCAACATCGCGGATGCCGTGCGCCTGTACACCGGCGCGGCGGATTGCAATGGCAAAGGGCAGCCCCCGGATGTGCCGGTGATGCATGGGCTGACCGCCCAACACGCTACACAGATGGCGCTGCTGGGGCGGCGGGAGGCGCTGCGCCATGTGATGGGCCAGCCCCAGGGCCAGGCGGCTTTCACCGGCCTGCCCAGCATGAACCAGTTCCGCACCACGCGCCGCATTGTGGGCGAACAAGCTTTATCTTTTGCCTTGGATGGCCAGCGCTGCAACACGTCCATCGGCGCCTGCGGCGACTGGCGCAGGACGGGCGTCACGCTGGAAATACCCTACGGCGCGCTGACCTCGCCGGATGCCGACAACGTGCTGGCCGCCGGGCGCATTATCTCCTGCGCTGACCGCGAGGCCTGGGAAGTGGCGCGCGTCATCCCGGTGGCGGCGCAGACCGGTGAGGCCGCCGGCATTGCCGCCGCGCTGGCCGGGCGCAACAATGTGCATGGTGTATCCCCCGACGCCGTAGCCGAACACATGCATCGGGCCGGGCATGTGATTCATCTATAATAACACCCATATAGTAATGCCCCCGGCACTTGTGCGCCGGGGGCATGTTTTACGCCTGAATTAGCCTGAATTACTTCAGGGCAGCCTTGTAGGCATCGTAGTAGTCGGTGAAATACTTCAGATACTCATCATAGCCCAAATCCTTGATGGTCTGGAAGTATGTGGCCAGATTCTCATCCGTCATCTCCAAATCGCCAGAAATAAACTTCACGTACGTTTCGTTTACATAGGCGTTGATGTCGGTAGCCAACTCTGTGATGCGCTGGTTGGTATCGGCATCGAAGAAACGAATATCCGGATAGCCATCTACCAGATATGGCAAGTAGTTTTCATCCACCTTGTTCTTCCATACCCGCGGGTTCGTGGCACGGGTGCCTTCGCCGAACATGTCAAAACTCAGGCCCAAATAGCCGCCAATGATGCCCTGAATGCGCTGGTTCTGATAATCGCCCCAGGATGTGTAGGTGCCGTCCTCTACTTCGGCCGCAGTGTACTCGTATAAGCCGGTTTCTTCGTTCTTGGTGGCTTTGTAGCCGCTCTTCAGGCCCAGGTGCCATTCGGTCTCCTCGGCGCTGGGGCCCCAATGTGCCATCAGGTAGTTGTCATAGTCATACAGCCAGTCCACCCACTTCATCAGGCGCTCTACCTTTTCAGGCGCGCAGCTGGAACTGATGCAGAAGGATTGGCAGTTGACAGCGTTGATGCTGCGCAGGATGGTGGGGGTGTCCTTCCACTTGCTGGTCAGCGGGATGGCAGCCGTCCATTCATCCGGGTTGATGGCATTGGAGGTGTTCTGGTCAAAGCCGGTCAGGTCCTGGGCCTTCTGGGCTTTGGTCTGCTCGCCGGCAAACTGGGCGGAGAACACGTCGGAGGAGAAGTAGCCCGCAGCGATGTAATCCTTCATCAGCTGCATGAACTCGGGGAAACGCTCCTCGTCCGCATAGATGAACAGCGGCACATCATCCTTGAGTGCAATCGCCGTCAGATAGCCAGCGGCATGGGTTGTCCAGCCGAAAGCATTGGCCAGGTAGCGGGGCTGGTTGCCCAGGTCGCCGGTCAGGGGCACAATGATATCCCCTTCGTTGGCGGGTTTGCGCTCCTTGAACGCAGCCATGACCTTGGTAAAGTCATCCAGCGTCGTTGCCATGGGCAGCCCGGCCTCATCCAGCCAGCGCTGGTTGATGTAGAACGTCATCTGCGGCGCGTTGGCATCGTTGAACGAACCAAGGCAGTAGATGTGGCCGTCACCGCCAGTGATCAGCGTTTTGTGCTCCGGGTGTTTTTCGTAGATGCGGCACAGGTTGGGCATGATCTCGGGGGTAATGTACGGATCCAGCGCAATCAAGTTGCCGTTCACTTCGCCCTGCTCCACAGCCTGGGAACTGGAGATGAACATCTGATAGAACACATCGGACATGTCACCCGAAGAAAACGCTATAGACTTGTGATCCGAAGCGGACGTTACCTGGGTAACTTTGAAGTCAATACCGAAGTACTCCCGGCAAAAATCCCACCACCAGATATTTGCCGCATCGCCCTGATTGCCACGTTGATAAACAACGATGCTTGATTCGATCATGTCATCATAGCCGCCGTAGTACTTGCTGTCTGCGGCCATGGCCGTCCCTACCAGACCGATGACCATCAGCAGGGAAAGCAGGAGTGCCAGAGTTTTTCTCATGTTTGGTTTACCCCTTTCTTTTTTTGCACGTGGGTGAATTAACCTTTCAATGAACCGATCATGACGCCCTTGACAAAGTATTTCTGCACAAACGGATACAGGATCAGCATGGGCAGCGAAGCAATGAAGATGATGGCATACTTGGTGGTGTACATCAGGAAGGACTGATGCTGCATCATCTCAATGTCTTCCTGCGTCATGGTCAGAACGTCCAGCGACTGGGTTTCGTTCATGATCAGGATTTGACGCAGGCGCAGTTGCAGGGGCCACTTGGTCTGATCGGTTACATATATAAACGCACTGTACCAGCTGCCCCACGTACCTACAGCTGCGTATAATGCGATTACCGCGACAATGGCGCCGGCCAGCGGCAGCGCAATGTAAAAGAATACCTTCATCTCCGACGCGCCGTCGATGTAGGCCGATTCAAAGATGTCCTGCGGGATGGAGGTTTGGAAGTATGTGCGCGTGATAATCAGGTTGGAATACCCCACGCCCATGCCCAATATCAGTATCCACCGGGTGTTGATAATGCCCAGGCTACGGTTAAGCATATAGCTGGGAATCAGGCCGCCGGACACAAACATGGTAATAAAGAAATACCACACAATGGCCACACGGCCGGGCAAGTCTTTCTTGGACAGCGCATAGGCCGCTGGGATGGTCAGCACCAGCACGTACAGCGTGTGCGCCACAGTGTATAAAACCGTGTTGGCATACGCGATCCAGATGGACTTGGTTGTGAACACCGTTTCGTATGCTTCCATGGATATCGTCTTGGGCCAGAAGTAAATGCCGCCCAAAGCTGCCTCCTCCGGCGTGGCGATGGACACCATCAGCACATACCACATGGGGTAGATCATGATGGCCGTGATAATCAGAATAATCAGAATGTTGATGGTATCAAAGATCACATCGCTGCGCGAGCGGCGGATGCGGTTGTTGATCTTGACTGGTTTTGTACTCAAAATACGCTCCCTCCCTCCGCCTGGCTCACCACAAGCTGAAATCAGACACCTTGCGGGCGATGGTGTTGGTGATAATGATCAGAATCAAGTTGATAAATGTATTGAACAATCCGATGGCCGCCGAGGTATCCCAATAGGCGGTGGAGCCGCCGGCCCCCAGCGTCAGTTCGTATACATAGGTGGACACCACGCGGCTGGCGCTGATATTGCGCTGCGTTTGCAGCAAAAACACTTTTTCAAACCCCACACCGATGATGTTGCCGATGCGCAGGATGAGCAAAATAACAATGGTAGGCATGAGGGTGGGGATGTTGATGTGCCAGACAATGTCCCACCGGCTGGCGCCGTCCAGGCGCGCGGCCTCAATCATGTCGGTGGATACGGTGGACAGGTTGGCCAGGTATATGATGGTGCCCCAGCCCAGCCCCTGCCACACGCCCGACCATACGTATAGATGGTCAAACGAACCCGGATCATACAGGAAGTGATGCCGGGTGCCGCCCAGCGCCGCAATGGCATTGTTGACAATGCCCTGGTCGTGGTTGAAAAACATATGGATCATGGAACATACCACCACCGTTGAAATAAAGTGGGGCATGTAGCTGATCATCTGCACGGTCTTTTTGAACTTCTGATTGGTTAATTCGTTGATCATCAGCGCAAAGATAATCGCGCACGGAAAGGTAGAAAATGAATACAAGGAAATGCGGACGGTGTTCCACATAATTTGCGCAAACATGGGGCGATTGAAGAACCAGGTAAAATGCTTGAATCCATACCACGGACTGCCCAAAATCCCCAATTTCGGCTTATAGTCCTTAAAAGCAATCAGCACGCCATACAGCGGGATGTAGTGCCAGATAAAGGTGGTGATAATGGGCGGGAGCACCAGCAAATACAACTGCCAGTACCGTCCCAATCGCCTGCGCAACGACTTGCTGACAATCCCCTGGGTTCTTGCAACGCCTTTCGTTTCAGCCACCAAACCAACCTTCTTTCAATTCTCGGGAATCCGCTCGGATGCGACCAAACGATCCAGCTAAACCGTCAAAATCCATCTGCGATGTTATCGCATACATTCAAAAATAGCCATCCGGCCGTTTCCCTTATCTTAATATGTGAAAAGTGTATCAGTCCGTTTCCTGTCTGTCAACTGCCAAGTTCCTGTTTTTGAAAAAAGTTTCTTGTCTTCCACCATAAACCCTCTTGTTTTGAAAATTCTGGAGCATTTATACATCGGTCAATATTGCTTGATATTCAACAAGGGCATCCGGTATTATTAAAATGTTAATTAAAAAAGGAGAAGGATGAGCTATGCCTATAGGGGTTATTGTAAACGCACTTTCAATATTAATCGGCGGGATTGTGGGAACAATTGCAGGAAATACATTAACGGATGATTTCAAGAAAAAAATAAACATGATCCTTGGTTGTTGTTCCATGGGAATGGGTATAAGTGCCATTATTCTCATGGAAAACATGCCTGCAGTCGTTTTCTCCATCATTATCGGAACGACGATAGGACTTGTGATTCGCCTTGGCGACAGAATCAATACAGCCGCGGTCGGAATGAATAAGATTGTCGAAAAAATTGTAAAAACGCCGAAATCAGGAATTTCACACGAAGAGTTTACCGCGACATTAGTGACATGTATTGTGCTTTTTTGTGCCAGCGGAACGGGTATTTATGGCGCAATTGTTTCGGGTATGATGGGGGATCACAGCATTTTAATTGCAAAGTTTGTTTTAGATATATTCTCCGCAGCTATTTTTGCATGTACGCTCGGTGCGGTTGTTTCCATTGTAAGTATCCCGCAATTTATTATTTTCCTGATTCTTTTCTTTTGCGCCGAACTGATTATCCCGATGACAAACAAAACCATGATTGCTGATTTTAAGGCGTGCGGAGGATTTATAATGCTTGCTACCGGATTTAGAATGATAAACGTAAAAATGTTTCCGGTCGCCGATATGATTCCATCCATGGTCATCGTCATGCCGATAAGCGCTTTTTGGGTTTCGTATATTGTGCCGCTTGTTTCGTAAAGCACGGAGTTCCACTTAATAATACTGGAGAACATAACATAAACCCCTTGATTTCCCAATGGTTTCAAGGGGTTTTATTGGTGTACCTGGCGGGATTCGAACCCACGGCCTTCAGAGTCGGAGTCTGACACTCTATCCAGCTGAGCTACAGGTACAAAGCCTTGCCCCGCAAGGCTTGATGATTATAACGGCCATGCATCTGGCTGTCAAACGGAAGTTAGCCCTTATAGCTTCGTCAGCACAAAACGCGCGGGCACGGTCAATGCGGTGCCTTGCTTGCGCACAACAATGGCACGGCGGGACTGGGTGGTGGGGTTGTCGGGCGTGCGCGCAACATAGAACGTCGCCCCCTCCACGGGCTGGATGTGCAGCGATAGATGGTATCCCATGTATGTCCAGCTTACGGACAGCGCCTGGCCGTCCTCTAATTTTTTCACCTGGGTAAAGTGTTTAAAGCCATGGGTGTCCTCCGGCAGGCTGGTATCCTGCCAGGTGCCTTCGGCCGTGAAATCACCGGAGCCGTGGAACAGCCAGTCCATCTGGCAATCCCGGTCGCAGGCAATGTCCATGGTGTCGATAATGTTCGGGCCATCAATGCGCACGGTGCGCTGCGCGGTGACGCCGGGCACGGCGTTGTCGATGCTGGCGGTAATGCCCAGGCCATCCGCGTCCATCGTAGCGGTGCCGCAGGCGCCATTGTACTGGCTTTTGCCATCAATCATGAAGGTGCTGTGGCTGCCGCCTACATAAAAGTATTCGCCATGGATGGGCACGCCGTAGCTCATGGAGCCGGGATCCACCGAAACAGGGAAGATGGACAGTTCCAGCGCATCAGGATGCGAATGCCCGGCGCACAGGTTGCCGTACTTGAAAAACACATGCGTATCCCCATCGCGCAGCATGGCCATCTTGTTGTGGGTCAGGTGCACGGACTGCTGCGTAAACAGGTCAATGCCCGGATTTTCGGGGATGCCATACAGCAACGCATCCAGGCTGGCCTCCGGCGTGCCTGCGCAATGGACAACGGCGGCCAGTTTGTCCCGCTCATTTGCAGGAATGTCATCCAGCAGGAAGTGCGCACGGATATACATGCCCGCCACATCGGCCAGCGAATGCTTCCATCCATCGCTGGTGGCCGGCATGTCGCCGTTAGGATATAACAGTTTAAGCGGCGACAAAAACGCCTGCGCCATCGCATGGCGGATTTGCGGATCCTTCAGCATGGGCAGGATGCGCACATCCCAGGTGCCATCCTCGACAAAATCCGCCTCCTTCAGGAAGGCATAGAATTCCATCGCCGCCGACAGCGCATAATAATGATAGCTGATGCTGTTTTCACGCCACAATCCGTCCGGCGTGATGTTCTCCAGCAGCAGCCGGGCGCCGTTCATCTCGGTCAGGCGGGAAAAGTCAAACGGATCGCTGGCGCCCACGCGGTGCGGCTTCCACATGGGATACAACAATCCTACATCCCGATAGTACACACCCACACCGGTGGCAAACGCCACATGCCACAGCGATATGTTCATCAGGTTGGTGGGCTGGGACATGATCAAATGCGTCATGGGCACAAACAGCCAGCGCTTGATGTGCTGCGCACGCGCGTCCATGGGATCCACCCCGGCCAGCATCAGCGCCTTGAGCGCCTGGATGCCCATGATGGCCTCATCTAGCGTGTGTCCGCCCAGCCGGGCCTGCCCCACGCGGGTGCCATGCTCCTCAAACTGATCGTAATGATCTGCATACCAGGTCAGGGTATCCACCACAAAATCCTGCCAAAGCTGCCCGCCCTCCACATGGTATACCAGCGCCGCGGCATTGAGGCCAGCCAATATGTCATGGCGCCGGCTGGCGTTCCAGGCCTCGCGGATTTCCGGCGAGTCATGCACCTGCCCACAGCCGGAGCACACATGCTTGTCCGGGCTTTCCCGGTCGTAAATCAGCCGCTCGGTGCAGGTGGGGCACACCAGATGATGCCCCCATCCCCCCACCAGGTCCGGGCTGTCTGAAAAATGCGTGCGCCAGTATTCGGCCAGTTCACGCTTGCTCTGGTATAGCTTAGCCAGTTCGGGTTGGGTGTTGATGTCGTGCTGAATGGCCTGGGCATCGCGCGTCATGCGCATGATAAAATCCTCCCTATGTATTTTTTCACAAACGTGAGCCGCCCTCGCTGGCCCTCCCAAAGAGAACCGGGCGAGGGCGGCTCGCCCTTAAGGAGTCAGAAACTGATCAAATCACGGAATGGCATTGGCCATGCCGACCATCCAGTCAATCCAGGCCTGGCGGAAGTCCATGTACATTTGTTCGTTGGCCTTGAACCATTCGTTCTTCTTGGCCCACACTTCCTCGCCGCCCAAGGATATCCATGCATCGTCCAGCTCCTTGAGTCCCTGCTCCACCGTGTAATCTTTGTTCGTGATGATCTGCGTTTCGATATCACGGCGCACGGGCGAGAAGTTGGAGGTCAGCGTGGAATAATCGTTGGAGGAGTAATCGTACGGCAGGGTGTTGGAGATGGGGTGCGAGAACATGTTCTTGATATTGGCCTCATAGCGCTCAGCCAACACCTTGTAGTTGGTCTTGTCGGCAGCTGCAATCTCACCCGGCTGATAGGTGGCATCGGTCACTACGGAATATTCGTTGCCCGCCCATACCGGCGCGCCCGGAATACCCTCGCGGAAGCCATTGACCATGTTGTACTGGACGCCTTCCAGGCCATGCACCACAGTGTACCAGTTGTCATCGGTCAGCAGCCAGTCGATGTACTTAACACCAGCCTGGATTTTTTCTTCGCTCATGCCCTTGGTGAACATGGTGTAGATACGCGCAGGGGCCTGCGGGGTCAGGAAGAAAGTGCCAAACTCCGAAGCCACGTTGGGCAGCGGATAGGGATCGGCACCCGGCACGGTCTCCATCAGCTCCTGGGTGCCGGTGGGGGTATTCCAGCCTGAGAACGAGAAGGCGGATTTACCCGACGCCCACAGCTGATTCTGACGGGTCATGCTTTCGTCGGTGATGTATTCCGGGTCAACCAAGCCTTCCTGGAACAGCGTGCGCAGCGCGTTGATGCCTGCCGCATAGCGGTCGGAGCGATGGCGCGGCACCAGCACACCGTCTACCAGCACTTCCTCCGTGCCCAGGCCGTAGATGCCCATCACGGTGTTGTAGTAGTGCAGGCTGCCCGAAATGGGCGTGCAGGTCGGATCGGCAGCCTTAATTTTGCGGGCGGCCTCGACAAGCTCGTCAAAGGTGGTGGGCACTGCGATGTTCTGGGCATCCAGGATGTCCTTGCGGTACCAGATGCCGGCCACCGGCAGCTCCGTCAGCTTGCGCAGGCTGGTGAAAGCATATACATGGCCATCCTCCAGCGTCACAAACGGCGCCAGCATGGCGGCATGCTTCTTGGCGTATTCCTTGTATTGCACGGAATACTTTTCGATGATATCCTCCAGCGGTATAATCACTTCCTGGGTGCGCAGCTGGTCCATCCAGAAGCGGCTATACTCCCAGAAAATATCGGGATTGGTGCCCGCAGAAATCATGGCATTGTACTTGGCGCGCGCATCGTTGCGGGGCGCAGAAATCCAGGTAATATTGACACCCAGCGGGTTCATATGCTCGTTGATGTAGCGGGTAACCACGTTGTCCTCATAGGTGCCCTGATCACCAGGAATCGCGCCACGGTCGAACATGGAAATGCTGATCTCCACCAGCTCTTTTTCGCCACCAAATACGTTGGCCATCGGCACCAGCATCAGCAGGGCCAGTAGGAAAGTTGCAATGCGTTTCATCATAAGTCCCCTTTCAATTTTGTTTATGGCAATGGGTACACCTTTTTGTATCTTTGTTATCAGTGTCCCCCTTTCCATTCTTTTAATTTTATTATCCTTTAAGCGCGCCAACCATGACGCCCTTAACGAAATACTTTTGCAGGAACGGATACACCAGAATGATTGGAATGGTAGAGACCAGCACCGCTGCGGCCTTGAACGCTTCCTCCGTGACGCGCGGCTTGTTCATCAGGCCTTCTTCGTTAATCTGCTGCAGTGCGGTTTGCGCCGCCCACAGCAGCTGCCGCAGCTTGAGCATCAGCGTTACCTTTTCAGGATCTGAGATATACAGCAACGGCCCCATGTAGGAGTTCCACCAGCCCACGGCGTAGAACAGCGTCAGCGTAGCCAGCACCGGCATGGACAGCGGAAGCATGATTTTGACCAGAATCACGATATCGTTGGCACCCTCAATGGCGGCGGATTCCTCCAGCTCCGCCGGAAGGCCCTGGAAGAAGGTACGCATAACAATCATGTTGTAGGTGCTGAACAGCGAGAGAATCCACAGCCCGGAATACTTGTTCATCAGGCCCAAGGTATTCATCAGCACGAATGTAGGGATAAGGCCACCACCAAAGAACATGGTAATGGTAATCATGACCATAATCACTTTTTTGCCCGGAAACTGTGGCCGGGACAGTGGATACGCCGCCAATATGGTGGCTGTCATGTTGATGATTGTGCCAAATACCGTCAAAACAACCGTGTTTCGCATGGCCTTGAACAGGTAGGGATCCATCCAAATCTGGTTGTAAGCTTCTATGTTAATTTCAATAGGCCATAGGTAGACCTCACCAGCCAGGATGGCACGGTTGCTGGACAATGAGTTGGCAATGGTGTTGAGGAAAGGATACAGCGCGGCAAATGCAAACAGCGACAAAAAGATAACATTTGCGACGTCAAAAATCCGTTCTCCGGTGCTTTGCTGAATCTTTCTGCGCTTCGATAAACTGCTCATGCGTCCCTCCTCCTAAAACAGCGAGGTTTCGCTGACTTTTTTGGCCAGGAAGTTGGTGCCCAGCAGGATGATCAGGTTGACAACCGACTGGAACAGCCCAATGGCCGAAGTATAACTGAAGCGAAGCCGCTCAATACCGATGCGGAACACATACACGCTAAACACATCCGATACACTGCGTACATAGCTGTTTTGCAGCGTATACACATGTTCAAACCCTACGTCCATCATGCTGCCCATGCGCAAGATCAGCATAATGGATACCGTGGGCAGTATTGCAGGCAGCGTAATGTGCCATACCTGCTGGAAGCGGTTGGCACCGTCAATGCGCGCAGCCTCGTACTGCTCCATATCGATGCCGGAAATGGCGGCCAGGAATATGATGGTGCCCCAGCCCGCTTCTTTCCACACCGAGGAAGCAACGAACGTTATTACCCACCAGGTTTTATCAGCCATGAAATAGATAGGCTCGCCACCCAGGAACATAATAATGCGATTGACTACGCCGGAGCTGGGCGACAACATGGCAATCAAAATACCCGACAGCACGACCCAGGACAGGAAGTGCGGCAGATACAGGATGCTTTGGATAACGCGCTTGAACCGCGGGGCGCGCAGCTCATTAAGCAGCAACGCTAAGATGACGGGAATGGGAAAGGTAAACACCACCAAATAGACGTTGAGCATGATGGAGTTGCGCAGGATGAGCTTAAAATCCGGGCTTCTGAACAGCTCCTGGAAGTTTTTCAACCCCACCCACTCGCTGCCAAGGATTCCTCGTCCCAGTTTAAAATCTTTAAAGGCGATGACAATACCGCCCATGGGCAAATACTTAAAAACAATCAAGTACATCACAATGGGTGCGATCATGATATACAGATATTTGGCCCGTTTTATGTCGCGCCATAGTCTAGCACGCTTATCAGGGGGGCCGATTCGTGCCACGCTGTTGTGTTGCATTACGCTTATCCCCTCTTTCATCGCAGTGTGAGCACCTCTTATTAATTCATAGGCGCTCTATGAACCGTTTTCCTAACATAAGCAGACGCAGGAATGAGTTCCCGAAACTGCATCGCCTGTTTATTATACGCCAATATGCATACATTCGTCAACTCATTTGTATAAAACTCAGGAAAAACCTGGGAAGCTAGACAGTCGATTATACCATCAAAATACTCCACAGAAATCCCTTCACAATAAATTTGACGCAACGGCAGGATTGGGCGTATAATCGTCCTACATACTCGGATGCCGTATAGGTACCGAGGGGTGCAGGGCCTCCACAATTTGAAAGCGCCACTATACTACCATTATATTTAAGAAGAGAAGGTGATGATATGTCACGGCTTTCCCTGCAGCGTGAGCAGAACACCGCACAATGGCAGCGCAAAGCGCCCCTGGGCAAGCGCGTCCGCGCGCACTCTATGTTCTACATATTGTTGTTGCCCGCGCTGCTGATGATCATTGTGTTCAGCTACATCCCCATGGGCGGCATTATACTGGCCTTCAAGCAATACCAGTTCAACCGCCCCAGCGCGCTGGGCGATGTGCCCATCCTGCGGTTCTTCGGGCAGATGATGAACATGAAATGGGTGGGGCTGAAATGGTTTGAAAACATTTTCGCCAAGCCCGACTTCTGGCAGGCCTTCCGGAATACATTGTTCATCAGCTTTGGGCGCATTGTGTTCGAGTTCCCCATCCCGATCCTGCTGGCGCTGCTGATGAACGAAATGTACCATCAGCGCCTGAAGCGCGTATACCAAACGGTGTACACCTTCCCGCACTTCCTGTCCTGGGTGCTGGTCGCCAGCCTGATGAACACGCTGTTCTTGTCCGATGGCACCGTCAACGCCATCATTAAATCCCTGGGCGGCCAGCCCGTGCGCTTCCTGACCGACCCTGTCATCTTCCGGCCCATGCTGTTCATTACCAGCATCTGGAAGTCCGCCGGATGGAGCAGCATCATCTACATGGCCACGATATCCGGCATTGACCCCTCGCTGTATGAGGCGGCGGCCATTGACGGGGCCAACAGGCTGCAAAGCTGCCGCTACATCACGTGGCCGGCGCTCAAGCCCACGGTGGTCATCCTGCTCATCCTCAAGTGCGGCAACATCCTCAACGCCGGCTTTGACCAGGTGTTCAACATGTACAACGACCTGACGCTGCCGGTGGCCGACATCTTTGACACCTTCATCTACCGCTATGCCTTCCAGAAGGGACAGAACCTCTCGCTGTCGGTAGCGGCCGGACTGTTCAAATCCGTCATCAACTTCGCCCTGCTGGTCACAGTCAACTTTTTGGCCAAAGCCACCGGCGAAGAAGGCCTGATGTAAGGAGGTGCCCACATGAGCGATCAAAAAAAAGCTGCTGTCACCATGCACCATCTGCACCGCTCGGCGGCGAGCAAATCCGCAGATGTGGTGATTTATCTGCTGCTGACCTTCCTGGCGCTGATCATGGTGTTCCCGTTTTACAACATGCTGCTGGTCAGCTTTGCGCGGTATGAGCATGTAGCAGCCGGGCAGCTCTACCTGTGGCCCAAGGCCATCGACCTGACCAACTACAAAATCATCTTCTCGGATGCGCGCCTGATGCGCTCCATCGGGGTAAGCGCGTTTAACACAGTGTTTGGTACAATCATGGCCATGATTGTGACCACCATGGCCGGGTATGCATTTTCCAAAAAATCGCTGCCGGGGCGTTCCTGGCTGATGACCATGTTCATCATCACCATGTACTTTGGCGGGGGGCTCATCCCCTGGTATTTGGTGCTCAAGGATTTGGGCTTTATCGACAGCATCTTTGTGATGACCGTGCCGGGCTTGCTGTCCACCTACAACATGATATTGATGCGCAACTACTTTGGCACTATCCCGGAATCGCTGCCCGAATCCGCACGCATCGACGGCGCGCATGAATTCCGCATTCTGATACAGATTATCATCCCGCTGGCCGCACCGATCATAGCCACCATCAGCCTGTTCTATGCCGTGGGCTTCTGGAACGAATGGTGGAACGCCATGCTGTTTTTGGCCAAGCGCGACGACCTGTATCCGCTGCAGCTGCTGCTGCGCAAGATCGTCATTGAAAGCACGCTGGATCTGGGCAATGAAATGGCCAACGAGTTTAAGAACGCCAACATCAACGTATATGGCGTGGGCATGCAGATGGCCTCCGTCACGGTGGCCACCATCCCCATCATGTGCGTATACCCGTTTGTGCAAAAATACTTTGCCTCGGGCATTATGTTAGGCGCGGTGAAGAGCTAACCCTTTCCCCTAGATGAAACCGCTTAGGCGGGATATCATATTTCAAAAGGAGGTACCCCATGAAAAAACTTTTGGTACTGTTGCTGTCCCTGATGCTGGTTGCATCGCTGACCCCGCTGGCCGCAGCTGGGGAGCTGGAGCATATGGAGCTGACCGTCACCGTATGGGACGTAGGCAGAGCCTTCCCCGAGGGCAAGGAAAAGGACGCCATGCTCAAGCTGGTGGAGGAGAAGTTCAACGTTACCCTGGTGCCCATGAACGTAGGCTGGGGCGACTACAACGACAAGTACATGACCTGGGCCGCAGCTGGCGAAATGCCCGATGTTGCCGGCGGCACCGCCATGGTGGGCGGCAGCACGTTCTACTCCTGGATTGAGGACGGCGTAGTGCGCGCCCTGCCCGATGATTTGTCTGCCTATCCCAACCTGGCCCGGTACATGGACCTGCCAGAGGTGCTGGCCTACCAGGTGGACGGCCAGAACTACTTCTTCCCCCGCATGACGTATAACGATCCCAGCTACTGGTGCATGGACCGCGGCCTGGTCATCCGCAAGGACTGGCTGGAGGCGCTCAACCTGCCCATGCCCACCGATGGCGACATGCTGCTGGCCACCATGGAAGCCTTTACCGATAAGGATCCTGACGGCGACGGCCAGAAGAACACCATCGGCTTTGCCTACAACGCGGTGTTCCCCACCAGCCAGCAGATTGCTTCCTATGGCTATACCGACAGCCGCTGGGTCAAGATGGAAGACGGCAACTGGAAGTGGCCGGTGTGCGAGGAAGGCACCATCCCGCTGATTGACATGCTGCGCAAGGCGTACAAAAACGGCTGGATGGATCAGGACTTTGCCGCCCGCGCCACCAATGACTGCCGCGAGCTGTTCGCTGCCGGGCAGATCGGTATCTTGGCCTATCAGAACACCCCCAAGCACCTGAACAACATCTACAAAAGCTGGGTGCTGGTGCAGCCCGACAAGAAGTTTGAGGACTGCGTGGCGCTGGTGCCGCTGACGGGCGATAAGGCCTGTGCCTTCCAGGAGATGTCCTTCTGGAGCGAGACATACATGGGCGGCCATGTCGATGACAAAAAGGCCGAGCGCATCATGATGCTGATGGACTACCTGTATTCTGATGAAAGTATGAAGATGGCTACCTTTGGCTTTGAGGGCGAAGACTACAAGATGGAAGACGGCCAGATCGTGCCCACGCTGCCGCTGAACGAAGCCGGGGACATGATATCGCTGTCGGACAAATACCCCTCCGCCGGTCTGTTCGCCACGCTGGCCGTATGGTGCGGCGATATGCTGCAGTATGAAAATCCTGCCATCCCGCAATACATCCGTGACATGAGCCAGGCCGAGTATGAGCGCCGCGTTGCCGAATGGAAGAGCCCCAATCTGGATTGGGAAGTGGCCGCGCTGAACCTGCCTGAAAAGACCGAGATGAGCATCAGGACCAACACGCAGTGGAGCACCATCATCGCCGACGGCAGCGACACCCCCACTGAGGAGCTGTACAAGACCGCCCTGGCCGAGTGGAACGCCCAAGGTTATGAAGCCGCCTGGAAGGCCGTAACCGAAGCGGCCGCCAAGCTGGGTAAATAATCTAACGCTGGTCTCTGGTGCCTTTGCGCACTAGTCCAGGGGAAGCGGTACCGCTTCCCCTGGTTTTTTTGTATTGCGTGTTTTATTCAAGCGTGATATGATGCGTCGTAAAATAGGAATGATTCCTATTTTGAAAGGTGGGAGAGCGTGAGCTATCAGACACAGCAGCGCAAGGCATTGGTGCAGCTGCTCACCACGACCGGGCGGGCGATGACAGTCAAGGAAATTGTACAGCAGCTACGCCAGATTCCTGACTGTCCGACACCGAGCACCAGCACGGTATATCGCCTGCTGGGCAAGTTAACCAGCGAGGGCGTCACCAAGGCCTTCCTCAACGACAGCACACCGCGCAGCATGCTGTATCAGATGGACGGAAAGCATGCCTGTCATGCGCATCTGCACTTAAAATGCCAGGATTGCGGCAAACTGTACCATTTGGATACAGACAAGACTACTCAAGTGCTGGATACGCTGCGTACCCAGTGCGGCTTTGTGCTGGACGCTGCGCAGACCACGCTGTTTGGCTGCTGTGCGCAGTGTGAACAGAGATAAGGAAACGATGGCACAACTCATCTGCGAACATGTAACGTTAGGCTATGATGGCCGCGCGGTGATTTCCGACCTGTCCTTTTCGGTCCGCGCCGGGGACTATTTGTGCATTGTAGGCGAAAACGGTTCGGGCAAGACCACATTGATGAAAACCATCTTGCAGCTGCAAGCCCCGCTATCCGGCACCATCCAAACCGGCGATGGCCTTGACCGCCATGCCATTGGCTATCTGCCGCAGCAATCCCAGCAGCAGCGCGATTTCCCGGCCTCGGTGCGCGAGATTGTGCTGTCCGGGTGCTTGAACACCAGCGGCCTGTCCCCTTTTTACAGCAAGGCGCAAAAGGAACGAGCGCAGCGCAACATGGTGCGCTTGGGCATTGACGGGCTGGCCCGGCGCGCCTACCGCGAACTAAGCGGCGGGCAGCAGCAGCGCGTGCTGCTGGCGCGCGCGCTGTGCGCGGCCAACCATATGCTGCTGCTGGATGAACCGGCCACAGGGTTAGACCCCACCATCACGGAGGAACTGTACGCGCTGATCCGCTCGCTGAATGATGAGGGCATGACCATCGTGATGATTTCGCATGACGTGCAGCATGCATTGCGGGAAGCATCGCATATCCTGCACTTAGGTAAGGCGCAATTCTTTGGCACCACGCAGGCGTATCTGCTAAGCCCCGTGGGCAGTGCATATGCCAATGGACAGGCGGTGGGCGCATGATCGACCAGTTGGCGTATTATCTGACGTTTGCCTTCGTGCGCAACGCGCTGATTGTGGGGCTGCTGACCTCCCTAAGCGCCGCATTGCTGGGCGTGGTGCTGGTGCCCAAGCGGCTTTCCTACTTGGGGGACGGCTTATCACATGTGGCCTTCGGCGCGCTGGCCATCGCCACGGCACTGAAGCTGGCCAACCAAACGGTGCTGGTGCTGCCCATCACGGTGCTGATGGCCGTGGTGCTGCTGAGCGCCGGGCAAAACGCGCGCATCAAGGGGGACGCCGCCATCGCCATGCTGTCGGTGAGCGCGCTGTCGGTGGGGTATCTGCTGTTCAACCTGTTCCCGCCCACGGGCGGCAACATTTCCGGCGACGTATGCACCACGCTGTTTGGGGCTACTTCCATCCTCACCTTAACTCAAACGCAGGTATGGCAAAGCGTGGGGCTATCCGCACTGGTGGTGCTGCTGTTTGTTTTTACCTATCACCGGTTGTTTGCGGTAACGTTTGACGAAAACTTTGCGCGCGCCACGGGCATCAACGCCCGCGCCTACAATGTATTCATCGCAATAGTGATTGCCACGGTGGTGGTGCTGGCGATGGAATTGGTGGGCTCGCTGCTGATTTCCGCGCTGCTGATCTTCCCGGCCATATCGGCGATGGGGCTGTTCAAGTCCTTCCGCGCTGTGGTGCTGGCATCGGCCGCCTTTGGCGTAGTCTGCGCGCTCATCGGCATCCTGTCGTCCATCCTGCTGGGCACGCCGGTGGGCGCCACCATTGTGGTGGCGGATATTGCGGGCTATTTTCTGTCTGTCCTAATCAATCTTGTGCGCAGGCGCGCGGCTTAACCCAAAAGCCCTGCTTCGGCCAGCACCATGCGCGGCGGCCGGCCGGTGACCAACTGCCCGTCCTGCACATAGCCTTCCTCGCGGCCCGTTAGCTGCTGCACCAGCCGCGCGCGCATCTGAGCAATGCGCGCGGCTTTTTTGCTGTCCGCTATCAGGTTGCGACATTCCTGCGGGTCGTTGACCAGATCAAAGTATTCCTCGCGCCCATCGCCGGAATACCAGATATATTTATCGGTAGATGACACCATAAACTGCACCGATTCAAACATACCGCGGCCATGGTACGTATGCTCGCCATGCAGCATATCGCGCCAGGGCGCATCGCTGTCTGTCAGCAGGCCCAGCACGCTGGCGCCGTCCACGCTGTCCGGAATGGCAACGCCTGCATAGTCCAGCAATGTGGGCATGATATCGGCCAAGGTCACCACCTGGTCGCTGACACCGCCGCGCGGAATGCCGGGGCCGGACAGCACAAACGGGATGCGCGCGCTGCCCTCATACGGCAGCGATTTGCGCATCAGGTGATGGTCGCCCAGCAGCTCGCCGTGGTCGGACACAAACAATATCAAGGTGTTATTAAGCAGGCCTTCTACGCCCAGCTGCTCATAGATGCGGCCGATTTGATGATCCACCTGCGTGATGCAGGCATAATATCCGATCAGCGCCTGGCGCTGCAGTTCGTCATCCAGAATGCCCTGATCGGCATTGGGGATGCGCGTGGCGACCGGCGCAGCCCAGTCCCCTACCGGCGGCATTCTCAAATTTCTACCCCGATACATGTCGAAAAAAGCCTGCGGCGCGTCAAACGGCGGGTGCGGCCTGACAAAACTGGCCATCAGGAAAAACGGCACGTCCCGGTCGCGGCGGCGCAGAAAATCCATCACGCGGTCGCCCACCCACCAGGTGGGGTGCAACTGCTCCTCATACGGCCAGGGGCGCGCCGCCCAGCCGTTGCAGTCGATGCCGTCATCGGCCAGATCCATGTGGCCTTTGCCCTGCATCTCATAAAAATAATCATCGGCCTGCAGCTGATGCTCATAGTACGGATGGCTGACGTTGCGGTAATGGTGCAGGTAGCCGTCGTGCAAATCCACCCCGTCAAAGCCCTGCCGCGAGCGCAAGGGGTGCACATGCATCTTGCCCGCGCAGTGCGTCTGATAGCCCGCCTGCGCAAGGGTGCCGGCCAGCGTGTGCGGATAGCTCCACACCACGCCGTCCTGATAGCCTACTCGACCGTGATGGCGCTGGTCCATGCCGGTTAGCAGCGCAGCACGGGCCGGGATACAGGTGGGCGTGGCGGAATAGGCACGCTCAAAGCGCGTGCCGCGCTCGCACAGCATGTCCAGATACGGCGTTTTGACATCCGGGTGGCCTGCAGCCCCTAAGCAATCGCCCCGGAACTGGTCGGCCATCAGCAGCAATATGTTGGGTCGCTGAGCCATTTTATGCCCCTTTCACAGTTAGTCAGATAAGCTTGATGGGCAGCGCCAGCGGGCTGGTGCCTGCAATGCCTGCGGGCAGTGCAATGCGGATGCCTTCAGCGCATGGGGTAAAGGATAATTGCTGCGCAGGATGCAGCGCATATGCCTCGCTGACCTCGCGGCCAATGTCCAGCGTGATGCTGGCGGGCAGCACCTCGCCCTCATTAAGCAGCAGCGTGGCATATGTATGGTGATTGCCCTTGCAGCGCGTCAGCACGCAGGCGATGTCGCGCTGGGCACCCTGTGCCGTCAGTTCATATGGCGCGCAGGCGCGCGTGGCGTACACGGCCTCGCCATTGTGCTGTAACCATTCCCCCATGGCCAGCGAAGCCGCCATACCCTGCGCGGGCAGGCGTCCATCGGGCTGGCCACCCAAGTTGAGCGCCAGGTTGCCGCCACGGCTGATGACGCGCATCAGCAAATGCACCAGCTCGCGCGGGGATTTGTAGGCAGCGCCATACGTAAACGCAAACCCGCCGCCGGCCACCACGCAGCTTTCCCACGGCACATCCAGCGCGTGCTCGGGCACGGTTTGCTCCGGCGTAATGTAGTTTTCATACGGGCCGCCCACGGTGCGGTCGGCAATGAGCAGGCCAGGCACGGCCTGGCGCGCTTTTGCGGCAAACTCCGCCATGCGCAAATCCTGCCCGTTGTGCGGACGCACTTGCCCGCCGTCCAGCCACAGCCCCTCCACCGGGCCCATGGTGGTCACCAGCTCCATCATCTGCGCGTGGGTAAAGCGCACAAACTGATTCCACAATTCGGGCTTTTCACGCGGGTCATAGGTGGGGTTGCGGTCATAGGCGATGGGGCGTTTTTGGTTAGGCGCCCAGTACCACGGGCAGTGCCAGTCCGGCTTTGAAAAGTACGGGATGATGCCCAACCCTTTGGCACGGAAGGCATCAAACAGGTGCCGGGCAATGTCGGCCTTGGGATGCGTATGGAACGGGCAATCGGGTGCCGTGATGCGGTAGTCACTGTACTTGGTGTCGTACATGCAAAAGCCGTCATGGTGCTTGGTGGTAAACACCAAGTATTTATACCCTGCACGGTGGGCAAAATCCGCCCACTCTTCCGGGTGAAAGCGCAGGGGGTTAAACGTTTTGTTCAGCGCAAAATACCGTTCGCGCAGCTGCTCGCCATTATCCGCCCAGTCTACCTCCTTGCGCGACCAATGCGCATCGCCATCGGAGAGCGACCAGCTTTCCATGATGCCCAGCTGCGAGTACGGGCCCCAGTGCACCATAAAGCCCAGCTTCTGATCCTGGAACCATTCCAGCTTCTTGAGCACCTCCGGATCGGCAGGCCAAACATAGTTCTCCGACGGGCTGTGGTTGATCACGTCGCCGCGCGGGGCGGGCTTCTTTTCCTTCTTCATGGCAAGTTCCCTTCAGATATTTTTATTTGCATGAATAAAAGCACCCTACCGCCGGGGCTTGACCTTGGCCGCGATCATGTCGACCGCCTCGTCAAACTCCTCACGGGCGGCGTACATGGTCATAAATACGAAATAGTAAGGGCGATATAGCTTAATGCGCCCGGCGCGGGGCTGTGCGACAAAGCGCGCAGCATCCTGCCAGACCAAGTACTCCTCGTGCACCATCAGGAAAGGCACGCCATCAGCGTTGGGCTGGATGGCATGGCAATCAAAGCTGACAAAGCGCATCCAGCACGCAAGGCGCGTGGGCTGTATCCACGTGCGCTTGAGCGCGCCCTTAGGGTCCAGCACATACTGCACGCTTTCGCGCCCCTGCAAAAGGAGGATTAAAAAGCCCAGCGCAACACCGCCTAAAAACACCATTAACAGCGTGGGCAATATGCCGCTGCTGGTCAAAAATGTCAGCGCCTGGGTGCCGGTTTCGACAAACTCGAAGGCTGTCATGGCGATTGTGAGCAGCAGCACGGCCAGCAGCATCACCAGCACCACGGTGCGCACGCGCACCGCATCGGTGATGGGCAGGCGATAGTCCGACCAGATGTAGCGCACGGCGCTGCTGGTCAGACGCTTGCCGCAGCTGTCGCACTGCGGGCCTGGATTTTGCTGGCGGCACTTGCCGCAATAATAAACGAGCATGTTCCCCCTGAAACAGCGCCCGGCTTGCGCCGGGTGCCGGTTTTTTACGTTTATAGTATAGCAGAACGCAGGATAGCAGGCAAAGGTTATTGCACATGAGCATGCCAAACAGTCTTAGACTTGTAAAACATTGTTTATTTTCGAGAAATAAATTGACACAAAAGCGACATTGCGCGATACTGTAGCCGGAACCCAATATCAAATGCCAAGAAATGATCACAGGAGGAGCGTATATGAATACCCAATGGAACAGGCTGCTGGCGCTGATACTGGTGCTGGCCTTAGGCCTGACAATGACAGCGCTGGCGCAGGAGGCGCCCGCCCCCACCGAGCCCCCGGCCCAAAGCGAGGAAGCTACCGAAGAAGCACCGGCAGATGATGCCGATACGGCCGATGATGAAGCACCCGCGGATGATGCGGACGCGCCTGACGAAGCCGCTACGCAGAACACCCTGCCCGCCACGCACACCCCGCTGACCCCGGCGGCTCAGTCCTTTACCTTTGTAAAGCCCAAACGTGCAGCCATCGTCAAGTATTACACCGCCATCCGCCTGGAAGGCATTGAGCCAACGATTTATATGTTCGTGGACAAGGAAGGTGCCACGCAATTCCGCGTATACGGCCATGCGCCGGACGCTAAGCGCGGCTTCTATGAAGCCAAAGTAACCGCCATCGTGTCGGACGCTGCCGGCGGATGGGACTTTACGCTGGACGTGCCGGGCACCAAGCCCATCAAGGACGCGCGTGTGTTTGCTCTGTACAAGGGCAAAAACCTGCCCAAGGAGGATGTGCCTGCCGGGCTGCGCAAGGGCAACGGCACGGGCATGTACTATTTCTTCAATGTGTTTGGCAAGCGCGAGTCCGTGGCCTGGGCATCCCCGGACGGCAGCGAATACGCCTGGTATCTGCCCAACGGCAGCAAGCCGCTGGCCGGGTCGCCGCAGCTGAATCCCGACGCCTTTGCCGCACGCATGCACAAGGAAGGCGACAAGTATTACCGCATCCCCAAGGAATTAAATGCAGGCTATGCCAAGGAGGTTATTATCACTACCTCCGATGGCAAAACCGCACAGGTAATAACGGATAAGCCCGTCATTGACACGGACAACCTGAAGACGCGCTGATGCCTGTCCTTGCGGTTATCGGCAGCCTCAATGTCGACCTGACGGTTACCACCCAGCGCTTTCATCAGCCGGGCGAAACCATCACCGGTAGCACTTTTTGCACCTATCCGGGCGGCAAGGGCGGCAACCAGGCCGTAGCCGCCGCCCGGCTGGGTGCCTGCGTGCATATGGTGGGCGCCCTGGGGCAGGACGACAACGGCGCGTTCTACCGGCGCACCCTGCAAGCCGAGGGCATCCATGCGCAAACGGTCATGGAGAAAGGCGGGGTGCCCACAGGCGTTGCGCTTATCCAGGTGGATAATCAAGGTGAAAACCGCATTGTGGTGGTGCCCGGCGCCAATGCACAGGTAAACAGCGCCTGCGTGGACGAAGCGCTCCCGCACATTGCGCATGCCGATATGGCGCTGCTGCAGCTGGAAATCCCGATGGATACCGTGCTGTATGCGGCACAAGCGCTGCACCGGCAGGGCATCCCCGTGATGTTAGACCCTGCCCCCGCACAGCCGCTGCCCGACAGCCTGTACCCGCTGCTATCCTATATCACGCCCAACCGCAGCGAGCTGCATCTATTAACCGGCCTGCCCACCGACAGCCTTGATCAAGTAAAAAAAGCCGCCGGGCAGCTGCTCCGGCGGGGAGCAAGGGCGGTGGTGGCCAAGTTGGGGGCAGCGGGCTGCCTGTATATGGATGAGCAGCGCTGCCTGCCCGTGCCGGGTTTTGCCGTGCAGGTGGTGGACACCACCGCCGCAGGCGACAGCTTCAACGCCGGGCTGGCCTATGCGCTGGCCGAGGGGCAGCCCATGGAACAAGCGCTGCACTTTGCCAACGCGGTAGGCGCATTGTCCACCACCAAGGCCGGGGCCCAGGCCGCCATGCCCACGCTGGCGCAGGTACAAGCCTTGCTTACGTCAACAGGATCTCCCTGAACGGCCGCGCGTCGCGCGCGGGGTTCAGCACATTCTCCCCTTCCCAGCGGAAGCGGCAGATCATCTCATTGGTTAAGCTGACATCTTCAAAGGGAATATCGATCAACTCGCGCGGCGTCCACACGGCCTGCGCGAGTTCTCCGTCATTGAGCGAAATCTGGTCGGAACCCTCCAGCTGCGCATAAAACCCCATCAACAAAGAGCCCGAAAACGGCCAGGGCTGGCTGCGGTAGTAGGAGATCGTTCCCAGCCGCAGGCCCACCTCCTCCCACGTTTCGCGGCGCACGGTGTCCTCCAGCGGCTCGCCAATCTCAGCATAGCCCGCCACCAGCGCCCAGTTCGTAGCCGGGCGGTTCGCATAGCGGGTCAGCAGCAGGCGGTCGCGGTCGATGATGCCCACGATGACCGCCGGCATGATATTGGGATATTCAATGTGCCCGCATTGAGGGCACACCAGCGCACGCTCGGTCAGGCTGGGCGCGGTCTTCGTGCCGCACACGCCGCAATGTGCGCGCATGCGATACCACCGGTACAATTGGTGCCCGGTGGCCGCTGCGAAAGCCAGGGCCTTGGGCTGTGCCCGGCGCAGGCTGGACAACGGCCGATAGGCAAAGCCGGGCATCGTAACAGGCGCTAAGGTGTGGGCTAAAAAAATATTCTGCCCGCCCACTGTAAACAAAAAGGTAAACGCGGCGCCCGTCACGTCGGCGGCACGGGGCAATGCCAGCGCATCGCCCTGGTTTATCAGCACATTATCGCCATCGCAACACAGCACCAAATCTTCAGGCTGCGGCATGCGGGAATGAAAGCTATTGTCAAACTGTAACGGTGATATTTCCTGCAGCATGGGGCTTAGTTTTCTGTCTGTAGCTGCGCGCAGGAGACATCGGGCAGCGCCCGGGGCGCATCCAGGATGGCCATGAACTCTTCGCCCGTGATGGTCTCGCGCTCGAACAGGTATTGCGCCAGCTCGTGCAGTTTATCAAGGTTTTCGTTGAGCAGCTGCAGCGCACGCGCATACTGCTCCTTGACCAGGTCGATGGTCAGTTGGTCGATGCGCGCGGAGGTCTGCGACGAGCAGTTGCCGATAACCGAACCCAAATACTGGCTGCTTTCGGTTTCCATGGCAACAAAGCCAAAGTCCTCGGTCATGCCAAAGCGCGTGATCATCGCGCGCGCAATCTTGGTGGCCTGCTCTATGTCGTTGGCAGCGCCCGTGGTGGCAGTGTTAAAAACCAATTCCTCGGCCGCGCGCCCGCCGGTCAGCGTGGCGATCTTGTTTTCCAGCTCGGCACGTGTGACCAAAAAGCGCTCGTCCTCCTCCACCTGCATGGTGAAACCCAGTGCGCCGCCGGTGCGCGGAATGATGGTAATCTTGTGCACCGGAGCGGAGTTGGCCTGCTTGGCCGCCACCAGCGCATGCCCCACCTCGTGATAGGCCACGATTTTCTTTTCGTTTTCGGACAGGATACGGCTTTTCTTTTCCTGCCCGGCGATGACGGTTTCCACGCTTTCTTCCAGATCTTGCTGCGTCACCCGCTGGCGGTCTTCTCGCACGGCGCGCAGCGCGGCTTCATTGATAATGTTGGCCAGCTCAGCGCCCGATGCGCCCACCGCCACACGGGCCACGCTGCTTAAATCAATGCCCGGCTCGGTTTTGACTTTTTTGATGTGCACCTTCAGGATGTCGATGCGGCCTTTCAAATCCGGCAATTCCACCGGAATGCGCCGGTCAAAGCGGCCGGGGCGCAGCAATGCAGGATCCAGCACTTCGGGACGGTTGGTGGCAGCTAAGATGACCACGCCCTTGCGCCCGTCAAAACCGTCCATTTCGGACAGCAGCTGGTTGAGCGTCTGCTCGCGCTCATCATTGCCGCCGCCAATGCCCGTGCCATCGCGCTTTTTGCCGATGGTGTCAATCTCGTCTATGAACACAATGCAGGGGGCCTTTTCCTCGGCCTGTTTGAACAGATCGCGCACTTTAGCTGCGCCCATGCCCACAAACATCTCCACAAATTCGGAGCCCGAAATAGAGAAAAACGGCACGCTGGCCTCGCCTGCTACGGCCTTGGCCAGCAGCGTCTTGCCCGTGCCCGGCGGACCCACCAGCAGCGCGCCCTTGGGCATGACGGCGCCGATGCGCGTGTACTTATCCGGATGCTCCAAAAAATCCACAATTTCGCGCAGCGCGTCCTTGGCCTCATCCTGGCCGGCTACGTCGGCAAAGGTGATGCCGGTTTTGGATTCGATATATATCTTGGCATTGCTTTTGCCCAGCTTCATGGCGTTCATGCCGCCCATGCGCTGCATCATGCGCCGCGACAGCAGCTGACCCAGCCCCACAAACAGCGCCACCGGCAGCAGCCAGCCAATCAACAGGTTCAGAAAAGGCGAGCTTTCCTGGATGACGGGCGCGCCGAAGGTAACCTTCGCATTCTCCAGACGCTCCACAATGGCCGGGTCGGTCAGCGGGCCTGTGCGGTAAATGGCCAGATCCTTGGGCTTTTCCTCGCCCTCGGTGCGCGGCTGCTCCGATGCTGAAAACATCAGCGCGTTGGGCGTCAGCTCCACGCTGCGCACCTGGTTGGCGTTCAAGCGCGCCAGGAAATCGCTGTAGGTCACATCAGTGACGTTGGGCATCATCAGCCTGGGCAGCACCACCCAGTTAATCAGCAGCATAATGCCCAACACCGCAAGATAGTACACTGCGATGGATTTGCGTGGAGGGGTAATCTTCTTCATGGTAATCCTCTTTTATCGTACGTTGGACAGCCGCCGCAGCACATGGCGCAGCGTGATGCCCGCCACGCGCCCGCCCTGTATGTCATATTCCAGCGTGGTCGTGCCGTCCTCTCCGCCCACCATGGTGGACACATACAGCAGCACACCCTCGTTGGGGTCATCCGAATGCGCCTGATAGTGGGCATATCCTTCGTCTACATCATAGTACAGGCCGCGGTCGCCCTTGTCGTTGGCGGGCTGGCCCATGTCGCGGAACAAATCCGTTACCTGATCCAAGGTCATGCCGATGGTGCTTTTGCGCGGGCCAACCATGTTGGCATCGGTGGTGCTGATCATATACAGCGTGCCCTCGCCGTCAGCTAACATAAAGCGCGCCTCGCCCCAGGGGTACGTAAGCGTAGCCACCTGGCCGGTTACGTTCTCATCCGTGCCTTCCGCACGGCGCTCGGGCTCACCGTATTTTTCCACAAATTCGGTCATTTTGGTGCTCATCAGCGTAAAATCCGCAAAGCCGTCCTCCAGCCTGAAATACTTGCGGAAATACTGGCTGCGCGGGATGTTGATGTTGTAGTTGACGTTTAATTCGTTGCTGACCTTGCCATACTCATTGACCGCAATGGCGCGCAGGTTGATGCGCCCGCCTTTCAGGCGGATGGGCTCATCGCGATACCGCGGGCTGTCCAGGTTTGGCTTGGAGCCGTCAATGGTAAAGTACATGGTGATTTCACCCTCTTCGTTCACATTGCGCAGGCGCACATTCTGCGGGCGGGTGTATTCGCCCTGTTGAAGCGTAGCCTTGGGGGCCAGCGGCGAGGGCAGGCGGATGGTATAGCTGATGGTCATTTCGTCACTGATCAGCCCGCTGGGCCCGCCCGCCTTGCAGATAACACGGAAATTGTACGTGCCCTCCTGCAGGGTGATGGGGCCTGTGTACAGCGTGCCCTGTTCGGGCAATTCCTCGTTGCCGGTGGCGTAGTAAATATCATGCCCCTGTGGCGATGAAAATGCCACCGTGCGGCTTAGCATATAGGCCCCGCCGCTTAACGATGCCACCGGCGGCTTGGGCACGAGTTGTGAGCGCTGGTTGAAGAAGGATTCGTCTTTGGTCTTTTCATAGGCAATCTGCATCAGCTCCGTGGCAGGAAACACCTGATTTTGCGCCAGCAGCAGGCGGATGGCATTGCGGTACCCCACCGGGTCTTCCGGCGCGACGCTGCGATAGATGCGCTCAAAAATCTCCATGGCATCCTGTTGCTGGCCCCCCGCTTCATAGGCCTCGGCCAGCAGCAGCAGCTTGTCCACGATATCGGGGCGATCGGGTTCTAGCTCCAGCGCCTTGTTATACGCCGCAATGGAGCGGGCAATGTACCCCTGATCCAGATACTCCGTGCCCACATCCCAGTAGGCATCGGCGCTGGCCTTGCGGCCGGTGCGCGCCAATATACGCTGGCCATTGGGCGTGGCTTTCAGGTACACAAAGCTACCCACAAGCGCCACAACAAACAGCACAACAACCACCAGGCCCACCATGGCCCAGTTGATCATGTGCCCGTCATACTTTACCTTGCGCTGCGGCTGGCGGCGCTGGCCGCGCTTCCTGCGCTGTCGGGAAGGCTCGCTTCTGACAACCGGGGCAGGTGGCGGTTCCTCCACATAGGCCGTGGGAGGGGTGGGCGCATCCGAGTTCATATACCGCCCGCAGTAGGGGCAGATGCGGGAAGCGCTGTCCGATTCCCGCCCGCAATGTGTACAGACCATGCTATCCATTGTTCCGGCTACTGACCCGTCCCAAACAGCGCTTCATACTCCGGGTCCTCGTCAAACTCGCGTTCCGGCGCTTCGCCGCCCAGCTGCTCAATGGCGCTGCGCAGCTCGATAAAATCAAGGTAGCCCGTATGCGCATCCAGCGCACGGGCGCGCAGTGCGTCAATGGCGCGCACGTCGCCCAGCCGGCCCAAATAGGCGGCCAGCACGGCTTGCCGTACGGGATAGCGGTGGAACAAGTCGATCAGGCCGTCATAGATGCGCGCATCGCCGGGGAAACGGCTTAACAGCGCCAGCAGCGCCTCGCGCCCGGCATCATTGGCCTCGGGCAGCGCCTCCAGCAAATGCGGAACGGCAACCTCGCCCATTTCCTCGAGGCTTTCGGCGGCATTGTCGCACAGCTCATCCTCGTAGGTGCGCGCCAGCTGCCAGGCGATATAGGTAGACAGCGGCAGCGCGCTGCCAATCTCGCGCAGCAGGGTGACGCACAGCATGCGCTCCTCATTATCAGTATCCTCGCGCGTCAGTGCCGCCATCAGCGCCGGGGCCGCAATCTCGCCCAAATCCGAAATGCGGTTTAACAGCATGTCAGGCAGGTCGATGTCGCTGTGAAGATATGCCTCCATCCACGCAACCAGCTGCACGGGGTCGTTAAAATCATTAAAAAACTCACCGGGTTTCTTTCCCTGCAGCCAGGGGGCGGGCGTATCCAAAAACGCGGCATACACATCGGGCATCATGGCCTCGGCGGCATCGGCGTTGTCAAAGTCATCCTCATGCTTAGCCATCCAGGCACGCAGATACTGAGCAAACTGTCCGTCAAAATCGTAGCAAATCATGGGGTTTCCTCCGTCAGCTGCCGGTGCATATCGGCGATTTCACTTGTTTTAAAAACATGCCGGCTGCGGCAGAAATGGCAGATCATTTGGGTTTCCCTGCCCTCATTAAGAATCTCTTTCAGTTCCTCCGCGCCCAGCGCCAGCAGCGCCGCGCGCATCTTCTCGCGCGAGCAATCGCAGGCTAGATGAAGCGGCGTGTTGGACAGCAGCGTAAGCCCCAAGCTGCCCAACCAGCTGTCCGCCAGCTCCTGCATGGGGCGGTCGTACAGCTCACGGCTGATGCCTTCAAAAAATGGAATACGGTTTTCAAGCTCGGTCAGCGTTTCATCGGTGCATCCGGGCATGGCCTGGATGACAATGCCGCCGGCGGACAGCACCACGCCATCCTGATTTAGGCATCCCAGCGCAACCAGCGAGGGCACCTGCTCGGACACGGTGAAGTACTGGGCAAAGTCCTCCCCCAGTTCGCCGGAGACCAGCGCGCTGATGCCGATGTACGGCTCGCCCGTGCCATAATCGCGCACCACCGTCAGGCGGCCTTCTTTACCGATGTATCCGCCCACATCCTGGCGGCCGTTGAGCGTGGGCAGCTGCGCCTGGGGGCGCTCCACCGTTATTTTTATCTCGCCCCCGCGCACCACGGCGGTCATGCGGCCGCCCGCGCCGCCGCCATCGGCGGCCACGGTGATGCTGGTGTTTGCATCCTTTTCCATCGCGCCCAGCACAGCCGCCCCCGATAAAAACCGGCCCATGGCGGCAGTCGCTACATCGCTGGCCAGGTGAGTATCGGCAGCCTGCTGCGTCATCTGCGTGGTGCGGCAAAAAAACACGCGTGCCTGCCCGTCGCGCACCAGATAGCGCAGCATGGCATCGTTTTCGTCAATGGTTATCCGTTGGTTTGTCATATTTCCTCATTCATGTGCTTGGTTTGCGCGCGGCCACGTGCAGCCGCGCCTCGTCCGGGCGCGGTGTGTGCGTACAATCGCCGCGCCAGATCATATCGGTAAAGCCCGCTTCGTAAAGCAGGCGGGTCACATCGGCCTGCGGGTACGCGCGCTGCACCTGGCTTTCCTCAATGCGGTCATAGGTGCCGTCAGCCCGCCTGGCAAAAATGGTCAACTCCATCCGGCACAAATATTCCTCCGGACACCAGCGGCTGTGCCAGATATAGGCCATGTCATCGTCCACCAGCGTGCGCACGCCGGTGCCCAGGGTGGTGCGCAGCTTGTGCAGCGTGGATATATCCAACGCCAGCACGCCGCCGGGGCGCAGGGCCTCAAAGGCCGCCTGTAAAAAACGCTGCGCATCGCCCGGCGCCGCCAGATAGTTAAACCCATCGCATGTGCACAGCACGGCGTCCACCGGCTTGTGCAGCGACAGCGCGCGCATGTCCTGGCGCACAAAGCGGATGTACCGCCCGGCGTTTCGTGCCTTGCCCGCAGCCAGGGACAGCATATCCTGCGAGATGTCCAGGCCGGTGATCCGGTAATGCCGCGACAGCGGGATGGTTAAGTTGCCCGTCCCGCAGGCGCATTCGGCCACCGCGCTGCCATCTGCAATGCCCATACCCTGAAGTATGTCCCGATAAAAGGAAGCCCAATCCTCATAGGGCACGTCCTGCATCAGGCGGTCATATACGCTGGCAAAGGCTGTGTACACTACGCCTGCCTGTCCTGCCTTTCGGGCAGTGTTGCACCGGGATACGTGGGCAACTCTTCTACTTCGTCCTCGTCATCATCCTCATCATCCAGGCTGTCCAGATCGACAATGCCGCGGTTAACGACAGCGCCTTCGATGTTGGGGTTGATAAACTTATCAAACACGGCACTGGCAAACGAGGCATACACAAACCGCGCCAGGCCGTTGCCGATCAGCAGATAATACCCCGCCAGCCCCATCAGGGCGTACAGACCGTAGGGCGTATAGAACAGCAGCAGCCCGACGATGATGGTAGGCACCAGCATGATCAGCCGCACCGCCAGCGTCTGCGGCAGGCGCCCCACCGCCAGCAAGAACGAGTTTTTGATCAACATCCGGAAACCTACTTTGTAACTGACCATCATGGGGTACAAAAACACCAGCGCCAGCATCCACAGCCCGCCGATGGTCAGCACCAGCATCTGCGGCACAATGAACAGCACATTGTCGCTGGCCATAGCGCCATAGAAGCGGTAGCTGACCAGCATCAGCAGCGGCACAACGCCCGTGATGAAGGATACGCCCAGCGCCTGCTTCCAGTTGTCCTTAAAGGCATCTTTAAAGTCGCTCCACACAAAGGCATGCTCATCACGCGACCAGTTGCGCGTCACATACGCCATGCCCGCCTGGAAGGGGCCGGTGATGGCAATGCACGGGATCAGATACAGCAGCGCCATGAACGTAAGGCTGTAGAACGCATCGCCGCTTTGTTCGTACATCCGCAGCTGCTCGGCCGTGGCGGCCGCCTTGTCGGCATCCACCTCAGCAATCAGGCCCAGCAGACCATAGATATTGCTGATATAATTGGCAAGCACCACCACCAAAGGAATCCAGGCAATGATGGTCATCAGGTTTAGCCGGAACAGGCCGGCCAGCCGCACACGCAGCATCTCCCAAAACAGCTGCATGCGGTTGGTCGGCAGGTCTTCCTTGCGGTAATCTCCCTTGCCGCTTTTGCCGTAGTAATAGTTGTTCATGAATCTTCCGAACACGCTCATGCCTCCTGACTACGAAATCGGTAGTGCGATTATATCACAGCCCATGCCTAAATCCTATGAACAGTTCAAAAACAAGCCTTGCAAAAAATTGACAGCATCTCTGTGTGCGCCTATAATAAAATGCTTTTTGCTTAAGGAGGTACGCATGGACGAACTTACCCGCCAGGTGCAACGCAGGCGGACATTTGCCATCATCAGCCACCCGGACGCGGGCAAGACCACGCTGACGGAGAAGCTGCTGCTGTATGGCGGGGCCATCCGGCAGGCCGGCAGCGTCAAGGCGCGCAAGGCCGACCGCCACGCCACCAGCGACTGGATGGAAATTGAAAAGCAGCGCGGCATCTCGGTTACCTCCAGCGCCATGCAGTTTTCGTTTGAGGGGTATCATATCAACATCCTGGACACGCCGGGGCACCAGGATTTCAGCGAGGATACCTACCGCGTGCTGGTGGCCGCCGACAGCGCGGTCATGCTGATGGACGCCGCCCGCGGCGTGGAGGAGCAGACCATCAAGCTGTTCCGCGTGTGCCGCCTGCGCGGCATCCCGATATTTACGTTTGTCAACAAGATGGACCGCGCATCCAAAGACCCCTTTGCGCTGATGGAGGAGCTGGAGCAGGTGCTGGGCATCCGCGCCTGTCCCGTCAACTGGCCCATCGGCGTGGACGGCGATTTCCAGGGCGTGTACCACCGCGACACCAAAATGGTAGAGCTGTATTTCTCCGGCGACCATGGGCGCACCAAGGCCAAAAAGACCGAGATTTCTATCGACGACCCCGACATTGAAGGCGTGCTGGACAGCCATTACCTGAAGCGCCTGCGCGATGAGGTGGAGCTGCTGGAGGTTGCCGGCGATCCGTTTGACTTAGATCAGGTGCGCAGCGGCGACCTGACGCCCATGTTCTTTGGCAGCGCGATAACCAACTTCGGCGTGGAGCCGTTTTTGACGCGGTTTTTGTCCTACACCACGCAGCCGCTGCCGCGCAACAGCAGCGAAGGGTTGATCCAGCCGGACGACGAGCCGTTTTCAGGCTTTATATTCAAAATCCAGGCCAACATGAACCCCACGCACCGCGACCGGCTGGCTTTCCTGCGGGTGGTCAGCGGCACCTTCCGCAAGGACATGACGGTGTGGCATTCACGGCTGGAAAAGCAAATCCAGGTAAAAGCGCCGCAGCAGTTCATGGCCGATGAGCGTGAAATGGTGGACACCGCCTACGCCGGCGATATCATCGGGCTGTTCGACCCGGGGCTGTACTTGCTGGGCGATACGCTAAGCGAGGGACGCAAGCTGAAATTTGACCGCATCCCGGTGTTTGCGCCGGAGCACTTTGCCCGCGTGCGCGCGCTGGACAGCATGAAGCGCAAGCAGTTTATCAAGGGCATGGATCAGCTAAGCGAAGAAGGCGCCATCCAGGTGTTTATCCGCGACGAAACGGGCCTGGAGGAAACGCTGTGCGGCGTGGTGGGCGTGCTGCAGTTTGATGTGCTGTCCTACCGGCTGAAGTCCGAATACGGCGTCGACCTGGTGCTGGAGCGCCTGCCCTGGCAGTATGTGCGCTGGCTGGAAGATCCGGACGTGGATGTATCGCAGTTGCAGCTAACCTCCACCAGCGCGCGGGCGCGCGACAGCGAGGGCAACAACGTGCTGCTATTTGAAAACGAATGGTCTATCCGCTTGGCGCAGGAGCGTAACAAGGGGCTGGCTCTGCGCGAACTGCCGCCCATCAGCGAGGAGTTTTAACCATGCCGTCTTACTGGATTGACAGCGACCACCCGGTATTTGACAGTGCAGGCTATCAAAAGGATGTCATCCTGTTCAACGTGCTGGATCGCGCCATCCGGCTCACCGCGTTCTTGCTGTTGAGCGATGGCGAACAGTTCGTCATCGCCCGCAACCGGGCCGATCTGGCTGCGTGGGTGTGGACGAAGGATGGCATATCGGACAAGACGCTGGAACAGGTGCTGTTCCTGTTGCGGGTGCATTTTGCCGGGCGCAAGGTTCACGTCACCGCCAAGGCCGCTGTGACGCAGCGCATTCAGGCGTTTTTTGAGGGATTGGGCTATCAAGCGGTACGCTCTATCGGGCTGGTGGCGTACCGGCTGGACAAGCTCCTTCCGGTCAAGCCCATTGGGCACCCCCGCCTGGCCCGCATGGAAGACATCGATACGCTGTGCGCATACCAGCGCCAGTTCCATCTGGATTGTTTTGCGCAGGAATTGACCAACGACCCGCGGGAAGGCCTCGTCTCCGCGATTGAAAAGCAGCTTTTCTGGGTGCTTGAAGTGGATGGGGCCATTGCCAGCATGGTGCGGGCGATGGTCAACGAACGCAACAACGCCCTCGTGGTCAATCAAGTATACACCCACGCACCCTATCGCGGGCGCGGGTGCGCGAAATTCCTGGTCGCCACCGTGGTAGCGCCTGCCCTGCAACAGGGGTTGCACGCCGTTCTTTACGCTGACAGCAAGAACCCTTTCAGCAACGCCGCCTATCAGCACGTTGGTTTTGTATCGCAGGGAGAAGTGCTTGAGGTTGAAATGACCCAAGAAGAAAGGACATTATGATCCGCAAGGATATTCGTAACATCGCCATCATCGCCCATGTAGACCATGGCAAAACCACGCTGGTTGACCAGATGCTTAGGCAAGGCGGCGTGTTCCGCCAGAACCAGCAGGTGGCCGAACGCGTGATGGACTCCAACGCGCTGGAGCGGGAGCGCGGCATTACCATATTGGCCAAGAACACCGCCGTGCACTATGGCGATGTCAAAATCAACATCGTGGATACCCCCGGCCACGCCGATTTTTCGGGCGAGGTGGAGCGGGTGCTCAAGATGGTGGACGGCGTGCTGCTGCTGGTGGACAGCTTTGAAGGCCCCATGCCCCAAACGCGGTTTGTATTAAAAAAGGCGCTGGATCTGCACCTGCCGGTGCTGCTGGTCATCAACAAAGTAGACCGCGCGGACGCCCGCTGCGACGAGGTAGTTGATGAGCTGCTCGACCTGCTGATTGACTTGGAGGCTGACCCGGAAACGTTGTCGCGGCCCATCCTGTATGTGTCGGCGCGGCAAGGCACCGCCACCACCGATATGAACACCCCGGGCACTGATTTAACCCCGCTGTTTGACGCCATTTTGACGCACATCCCAGCACCCCAGGGCAACCCCGACGGGCCGGTGCAGGTGCTGATTTCCACCATCGACTATAACGAATATGTGGGCCGCATCGGCGTGGGCCGCATTGCACGCGGCACCCTGACCGCCGGCATGACCGCCGTGCGCTGCAACTACCTAAACGAAAACACCGCCGAAAGCTTCCGCGTGACGGAGCTGAGCACCTTTGACGGCCTCAAGCGCGTACCCGCAGAAGAGGTCCGCATGGGCGACATCGTGTCCTTAAGCGGCATTGAGGACATCTCCATTGGCGACACGGTGTGCGACCCCAACCACGTGCAGCCGCTGCCGTTTGTGGCCATTGGCGAGCCTACGGTCACCATGACCTTTTCGGTTAACGACAGCCCCTTTGCCGGCCGCGAGGGCACGTATGTGACCAGCCGTCACCTGCGCGCGCGCCTGATGCGCGAGCTGCAAACCGACGTATCGCTGCGCGTGCAGGAGGGCGAAACGCCGGACAGCTTTGACGTGTGGGGACGCGGTGAGCTGCACCTGTCGGTGCTGATTGAAAACATGCGCCGCCAGGGGTATGAGTTCCAGGTATCGCGCCCGGAGGTGCTGTACCATGAGGTGGACGGCCAGCGGCATGAGCCCATCGAACGCCTGCATGTGGACGTGCCGCAGGCCTACGCAGGCGCCGTGATCGAAAAGATAGGCCGCCGCCGGGGCGTGCTGGAAAGCATGCACGGCATGGACCGCGTGCGGCTGGAGTTTCTGGTGCCATCCCGCGGGCTGTTCGGCTACCGCAGCGAGTTTTTGACCGACACCCGCGGCGAAGGGATTATGAGCGCGGTGTTTGAAGGCTACGAACCCTACCGGGGCGACATCCCGCACCGCAACGTAGGCTCGTTGGTGTGCTATGAAACGGGCACCGCCACGCAATACGGCCTGTTCTACGCGCAGGAGCGCGGCACGCTGTTCATTGAAAGCCAAACGCCGGTATACGGCGGCATGATCTGCGGGCAGAACACCCGCCAGGGCGATATTGTGGTCAATGTATGCCGCCAGAAGCATGTGTCCAACGTGCGCAACGCAGGCGCCGCCGAGGACAGCCTGCGCCTGGTGTCCGTACATCCCCTAACGCTGGAAGAGTGTTTAGAGTTTATTGACGATGACGAATTGCTGGAGGTAACGCCCAAATCCCTGCGCATGCGCAAACGCGTGCTTGCGCACGAGATACGCGCCAAGTCCATCAGCCGCGCCAAAAGGACAGAATAGGAGCAGCACCATGACGAAGCTTCAGCAGCTGCACATGCAGCGCGACCTGCGCAAACCGTTACCCAGCCTGCCCCCACTGGACAGCGCGTGCAGCATCATCACCGCAATGTCCGATGGTGGCCCGGCCGCCTGGGAGCGCATCATCGAAAGCTCCTTTGAACGGCATGTGCCGTTTGAGCAAATCACCCGGGATACCACCTGCGCGCTGAACCGCGTGTTCATCCTGATGTGTAACGGGCAGCCCGCCGCCACCGCATCGGTGCAGCAGTTCACCACACCGGCGATGGGCAAGGTGCACATGGTGGGCACGCACAAGGATTTCAGGGGCCACGGCTATGGCCGCATGATGGTACTCACCGCGCTGCATCACATGCAGGCCAACGGCATCCTCACTGCGCAGCTCACCACCGATGATTTCCGCCTGCCCGCCATCCATACATATTTAGGGCTGGGCTTTGAGCCGATGATGGTGGATGAAACCATGCCCGCGCGCTGGGCTGCAGTGCATGAAAACCTTGCCGCCTACAACAAAAGCAAGTAATGCTGACATATAGCAAAGCCCGCCTGCCATATCAGGAAGGCGGGCTTTATTATGCACTTAAAAACACGTACGTTCTTCCGGCGCATAGTCGCGGTGCTGTTTCCATACATCCAGCACCAGCAAGTACCGCTCCAGCAGCATGCCCCTGAACGGAATATTGCTGGTGCAGAAAATGTATCCCCCGCCGGGCTTGGCATGCTCCAGGGCATACATGCAGCTATCGATGATATCCTGCTCGGTGCCGGTCTGCAGGGCGGCGCAGTGCACGTTGCCGCACAAGGCCAGTTTGCCCTGCGTGATGCGCTTGACCTCCTTGATGTCCACGCCGGCCATGGGATCAATGGAGTGCAGCGCGTGCGGCTTGGTCTCCATCAGCTGATCCAGAATGGGCATGATGTTGCCATCGGTATGCTTGATGGCATAGCCGCCGTTGGCCCGGATATCGGCGATAATGCGGGCCAGGTAGGGCGTCACAAACTCACGGAACATATCCGGCGACAGGAAAGGCCCCTGGTTAAAGCAATAATCCGAGCACAGAATAAACCCGTCAAAACCGCCGTCCAGCATGCGGCGGTTGTTATCAATGGCATTTTGGCACATCTCCTCGGCCTGCTTGTGCACTTCCTCGGGCTCGTCCATGATGTCATAGACCAGGCGCTCCATGCCATCACCATCGGGGATACTGAACGTGCCATCGCCATGGGCCAGCAGCATGTACTGATCGCCCACCAGATCCCGGATATATTGCGCCGTGCGGTTCAAATGCTCCAAGCTCAAATATTGAATGCAGATAGCGTCATGCTCCAGGCGCTCATACACACGCACCATATACTCCGCATTCTCGCGCAGTTTTTTGTCTGTTTCCTTTGAAGAAAGGCCCTTCAGGTCGTTTTCACGCAAAAAATCCCGGCCCATCAATTCCGGCGCCAGCTGAAACTCTAACTCAAACGTAGGCACACGGTCCGGCACGCCCAGTGTCAGGGCACAGGCAAAACGTTCTCTGGGTTTCATGGCAGTTCCCCCTCATTTCTTTTGCAGCAATTGTAACACAGACCCTGAACACTCACAATGCAGTGTGCTTACCGGCCACATTGTGATATGATGTCGCCGGTATAATTGGAGGTGCAGTGGTGACGACAAAGCAATCGGCCCTTTCGGGCGCAATCTATATTGCCGCGGGTTGCGTAGCATGGAGTTTTGCGGGCGTGCTTGGCAAATGGACGCCGTGGGGGGCGCTGTCCATCATCGGGGTGCGCGCCCTGCTGGCCACAGTGGCGTTTGGGCTGTTGCGCGGCCATTGGCGCGTCCGTCCCTGCCGGGGCACCTGGCTGGGGGCGCTGGGCGTGGCGCTGACATCGCTGCTGTTCATCGTCTCCAACAAGCTGACCACAGCCGCCAACGCCATCGTGCTGCAATATGCCATGCCGGCGGTGGTCATCGTGGCCAGCGCGGTGGTGTACAAACAGCGTCCCTCACGGCTGGACACGCTGGCGACTGTGATGACCATGTTGGGGGTGGCGCTGTGCTTTGTCAGCGGCCTTAAAGCAGGCAACCTGCTGGGCGATGCGCTGGCGCTGCTGAGCGCCGCGACCTATGCGCTGGTGTTCATGGCGGCTCGCACCGGGGCCAACCCGATGGATTATTCGTATTTGGGCAATATGATCTCCTGCCTGTGCCTGCTGGCCCTCCCCTTTGACAGGAATGCCTCGCTGGCCTGGCAGCCGCTGCTGGGGGTGCTGCTGATGGGGGTATGCCTGACAGCGGGGTATTATCTATTTTCCCGTGGTATGCAGGCCGGGGTATCGCCCATCACCGCCGCCATCGTGGCCAACATTGAACCGGTGCTCAACCCTATCTGGGTGTTTTTAGCCCTGGGGGAAGCACCCGGTTTGTTCACGCTGCTGGGGGCGACGCTGGTATTGTTTACCGTCACGGCCTACAGCGTCATCAACGCCCGGCGGATAGAACAAACTGCTGCGTCTGCATAAAAGAGGAATTATGGAACTTTTGTTTGGGGATTTGCACAACCACTGCGGCATCACCTATGGCTATGGTGCATTGCACCATGCGCTGGACAACGCCGCAGCACACTTAGATTTTGCAGCGATAACCGGGCACGCCATGTGGCCGGACATGCCCCCGCGCAATGCTGAAACAGCCTTTGTCATTGATTTTCATGAGGCCGGATTTGCCAAGCTGCGCGAGCATTGGGACGAGGTGCGCGCCCAGGTCGCCGCGCGCAATGGCCAGGGCCTGATCACCCTGCAAAGCTATGAAATGCATTCATCCCGCTATGGCGACCATCACCTGCTGTCGCCTGACGATAACGTGCAGCTGATTTACCGCGATTCGCCCGCAGAGCTGGTGCGCGACTGCGGCGCTGAGGCCATTGCCATCCCGCATCATGTCGGCTATGTGCCGGGGTATCGGGGCATCAGCTGGGCAGATTTTGACGAAAGCATCTCGCCGTTTGTGGAGGTGCACTCCAAGCATGGCAACGCCATGCGCGCAAACGGGCCGTTTGCCTACTACCACGACATGGGCCCGCGCGACCCGCGCAATACGGTACAGGAAGGGTTGCGCCAGGGCAAGCGTTTTTCGTTTGCAGGCTCTACCGACCATCACGCCGGGTTTCCGGGCGCGTATGGCGATGGCCTTACTGCCGTATGGGCGGACGGGCGCACGCGCGGGGATCTCTGGCGCGCGCTGCGCTTAGGGCGGCTGTATGCATTAACGGGCGATAAAATGATATGTCATTTGACCGTCAACGATGTGCCCATGGGCGCCCAAGCGACGGGCACGCGCCGCACCATTGCCTGCCGCATCCAGGGCGAGGCGCGCATCGCACGGGTGATGCTGTATAAAAACGGCGAGCTGATGGACGTACAGGTGCCGCTGCCCGCACAGCAGCCGCTGCAGCGCGCCAAGCTGCGGCTGGAGATGGGCTGGGGCAACGATGAAGCGCCCTTCCGCTGGGAAGGCTCGTTGCATGTTAAAGACGGGCAGCTGCTGAACGTGCATCCCTACTACCGGGGGCGTAGCGTGCTATCGCCCACGCAGCGCAATATCAGCAGCGCAGACGATGTGAACAAATTGGACAACCGCCTGACGTATAATGGGCAGCAGGCGCAATTCATAACGGAGACGCTGCGCAACGTAAGCACCCTGCATCCGCTGACCAACCAATATGTGTTTGATGTGGCAGGCGATGAAAACACGCAGGTCACGCTGACCATCAACGGCGTAACCAAACAAACCCGGCTGCGCGATATCGTGCGCTGTGGCTGGGGCGGTCAGGTCAAGCCCTGGCATTCGCAGGCCTGGCTGATGCACACCGCCGTGACCGCGCCGGAGTTTACCTTTGAACACACCTGGCAGGATGATAAGCCGCAAAGGGGTACCGACTGCTACCATGTTGAATGCGAACAGGAAAACGGGCAGTGGGCTTTCCTGTCGCCGGTGTATGCACATGCGTAAGCCATGGCAGCGCGCCCTGAAGGCCGCCTTTCCCCTGTCGTTGCCCGTCATGGCCGGATATATCGTGCTGGGCTTTGGCTTTGGGCTGCTGCTGCGCGCCCGGGGTTTCGGCCTGTTCTGGGCGCTGCTGATGAGCTGCCTGATCTACGCAGGTTCGATGCAGTATGTCGCCATTGATTTGATGAGCACCGGGGCCTCGCTGATCGCCAGCGCGCTGATGACGCTGCTGATCAACGCGCGGCACTTGTTCTATGGGTTGTCCATGCTGACGCGATATCAGGGAACCGACCGCAAAAAGCCGTATTTGATTTTTGCGCTCACGGACGAGACCTATTCCATCGCTGCGCACCACCAGCCGCCCGAGGGCGTGGACAAAGGCTGGTTCTACCTGGCTTTGTCTGCGCTCAATCAGCTATACTGGGTGCTGGGCAGCGTGTTGGGCAGCCTGTTTGGCGGGCTGGAGGTGCTGCCCACCAAAGGCATTGAGTTTTCCATGACGGCGCTGTTTACCGTTATTTTGGTGGATCAGTGGATGACTACGCGTGATCGCAGGCCGGCCATCATCGGCGTGGTGTCCAGCTTGCTTTCACTTATATTGTTTGGGCGGGACAATTTTATCCTGCCCGCCATGGGGCTGATCACCGTGGCGCTGATGCTGCTGCCCCGGCAGGAGGCCGCATGAATATATACGCGTTGTTGCAGGTGCTGGTCATTGCAGCATGTACCGCTGCGCTGCGCTTCCTGCCCTTTTTGTTGTTCCGGGAAAACAGCACCCAGCCCGCCATCCGACACTTAAGCCGTGTGCTGCCGCCCGCGGTGATGGGCATGCTGGTGGTGTACTGCCTGCGGGATGTGTCGCTAATGACAGCGCCCCACGGCCTGCCCGAAGCCCTCGCACTGGCGCTGGTGGTGCTTACCTACCGATGGAAACGCAACACCCTGCTGTCGATATTGGGCGGCACGGTGGGGTATATGCTGCTGGTGCAGCTGGTATTTTAGGAAGTTAACCCAACCGCCCATCGAAATTGTTGCTATGGGACGCCAGCGGGAAAGTTACCGGCTGCCCCAAACGGCCGGAACGATAGATACCGGTAAATAATTCTACCGTGCGCCTTCCATCCGCCAGCGTAATCGCAGGGGGGCGTTTATTTTCTATCGCATCCAGGAAATCTTCCAGCTGCGCCCGATGGAAATACAGCATGGGATCAATGCGTGCAAAAAAGTCGCGGTCACACTGCTGGTAGTGATCCAGCATGTCCTCTTCGCCCGCGACAGTCCACAGGTCATTGACCGGTGGCTCAGAAATCGTGGACACGCCGGCAATAAACATGGCGCCACCGTCCGTCTGCACACCCACGCTGGCACCGTTTTCGCCGTGCACGCGCACGTTGCCAAACAGCGCTGGTTTTTGTGAATTGCTCACCACGATGTTGCCAATGGCACCTGACTTGAATCGGATGACCGCAGCGGCGGTATCTTCCACCTCCAGTTCCGGATGGTTCAAAGTATCCCACTGGGCGTACAGGTACTCTACCTCACCCATGTACCACAACAACAAATCCAGCTGGTGCGGCGCCTGATTCACCAGCACGCCTCCACCCTCGCCCGCCCAAGTGCCGCGCCAGGGATCGGAACGATAATACGCCATATCGCGCCAACCCAGCATATTGACCGTGCCCAGGATGGGGCGGCCCAGTTTGCCATCGCAGATGGCTTGCTTCACGCGCTGCGCAGGCGGATAAAACCTGCGTTGGCAGATGGTAGTCCCCGTAACGCCTGCGTTCTCAACAGCCGAAAGGATAAGGTCACAATCAGTCAGCGATGCGGCCAGCGGCTTTTCCACCGCAATATGTACGCCCAACTTGGCGCATAGCACAGCAGCCTCGGCATGGTTGGGGTGCGGCGTGCATATCGATACGGCCTGGACGCCTTCCTTGGCAATCATGGTTTCAATGTCATCATAGGCGGGGATATTGTAGGTTTCTCCAAAGGCGCGGGCACGCGGCAGCGTGCGGTTATAGCAGGCCACCAATTGCGCTTTGTCCAGAGCCTGGTAGGCTTTGGCATGGAAATGCCCCACCTTCCCACAGCCAATAACAGCAGTACGGATACGTTGTGGCATGGCTCCTCCTTATGGAATGAGTACGATCTTGTTTAGCCCCGGTTGCCCCTCATACACACGGTTAATCCATTCACCGCCCTCTTGGAGGGGGACAGTTTTGGATATCATGCGGTCAGTGTCAACCTGGCCAGAAGCGATGAGATCCAGACAAGCGGCATATTCTCCGGCTGAGGCGCAGCTGCCAAACAGCGACAGCTGGCGGGTGACTACCTTTTGCAGCGGGAAACTGATAGCAGGCTTCAGGTTGCCAACTAACACCACCGCGCCGTTCAAGGCCACGCTATCTATGCACAGGTTAACTGTATCTCCGATGCCTACAGCATCAAAAGCTACATCTACCCCCTGCTGCTCAGTGGCGTTCAATATGTGCGTTCTGACATCAGGATCATTGCTGTTCAGCACATGCGTAGCGCCATTTACCCGCGCTTCATCCAGCTTGGCTTGGTCCACATCCACGGCAATCAGCGTACCTGCCCCCATGCTGCGCAGCACCTGCAGGGTGAGCATACCTATGGTGCCTACCCCTACAACCAGCACTGCTGCACCTTGGCGCACCGGTGCGCGGGTAGCCGCATGCATGGCGATGGCCAGCGGTTCCACCATGGCCGCCTGGGTAAAGCTGACCTTATCCGGCAATTGATAGAGAATATGCTGAGGCACCACCACAAACTCCGCAAAGGCACCGTCCTGCCGGTACTCATCACAGGATACGCCCAGCACGCGCCGGTGTGCACACAAATTGACAAGTCCTTTTTGACAGCGTTCACACTGGCCGCAATAAATAGTAGAATCAAACGTCACGCGGTCACCAGGTTTCCACGTCGTGACGTCCGAACCTACCGCCTCAATAATGCCTGCGGCCTCGTGGCCCATGATGACAGGCGGCTGCCTGCGCCCGGTGGAACCGTCGCTGCCATGCACATCGCTGCCACACACTGCGCAAGCCTCCACACGTACCAGCACCTCGGCTTTGCCCGGCACCGGCGTAGGTACATCGCAATACTCAAACGTTCGGTATTCCCGCATCACCAGCGCTTTCATGTGAGCCTCCTTTTACAGCCCCAGCATAAACTCAAAAATGATTTCGTCCGAGCCCGGCAGCCCTTCGTGGCCAAAGTCCGGCCAGATTTCGTACCGCTTGGGGGCGGTGATTTTGTTGTATGCCGCAAACTGGGTGGACGGGGGGCATATGGTATCCATCAGGCCGCAGCACAGCACGGTTTCGCCCTGAATGCGATTGGCCAGGTGCTGCAAATCAATATAGCCCAACTTGGTAAAAATCTCATCCACGCGCTTGTGCTGCGGGTCGCTGCGACGGAAATGCTCGCGCAGTTCGGCATAGGCCGCTACATCCAGGTCCAGATCCCACACGCGGCGATAATCGCACATAAACGGGAACACGGGGGCCAGCCGTTTCACGCGGGGCTCCAGCGATGCACAAGCCAGCGTCAGCGCGCCGCCCTGGCTGCCGCCGGTGGCGCCTACACGCTCGGGATCTACCTCCGGGAAGTCCATCACGATGCGGGCCAGATGCGCGGTATCCAAAAAAAGGTTGCGGGTAAGCAACTTGTCCGAATCCGGGTCGTCCAGGCCGCGGATAATCTGCCCCTTATGGGTGTTGCCCTTGACGCCGCCCACGTCCTCCGACTTGCCGCCCTGGCCGCGGCAGTCCAGCGCCGCCACCACAAAGCCCGATTGCGCATAGGCCAGATGCCCAACCCAGCTGCCCGAATCCCCAGAATAGCCGTGGAAACGCAGCACGGCGGGCAGCTTGCCCAGACGTTCGGGAATTAACAGCTTGGCATACACCCTGGCGCCGCCCACGCCTGTAAACCACAGGTCGTAGCAGGTAACGCCCGGCGCCTGGAAATCCGCACGCACACGCTCATGCGCCGTGCCCATCGCGTGCATTTCGTTGAGCGCACGCGCCCAATATTCGTCAAAATCCCTGGGTTTGGGGTTTACCCCCTGATAGGTCAGCAGTTGCTCCAACGGCATGTCGATAATGGGCATGGCGAAAACCTCCTCCTATACTTGCACTTGCGGTGCATGTTACCAAATCCATGTGCATTGGGCAATAACTTTGCACAGATATTTTGACACGCTCCGGGGCACATGCTACGCTTTGTAAAAACAGGGAAAGGCAGGTGCATCGCCATGGCAGAGCATATGCGGCTGTTTATCGCAGCCGACCTGCCCCAGGCTTTTTATCCTGTGCTGCAGCAGGCCATGCAGGCTCTGCAAGCACATGCCGCCCACATGCGCCGGACACCGCAGCGCAATCTGCACCTGACAATGTGCTTCTTGGGCGAAGTGCCGCCTGACATCGCACAGCAGATACGTCATTGGTTTGCTGCGCTGTCGGGGCTGTCCCAGCACGCGCGCTGCGCGCGCATTGCTACCTATGGGCATTTTCCCAGCCGCAAGGGGCATACGCTGTGGGCCGGCCTTGAGGTCACCGAGGAACTAACAGCCTTTGTTGCAGAGCTGGCACAGGGGTTGAAGCCTTGGGTAGCGGCGGATAATCGCAAGTGGGTGCCGCACATTACGCTGGCGCGCGATGCGCAGCTGACCCGCGCAATGAATGATTTGCTGCCGCAGCTTCCTGTATCGCCGCCAGCTACGCTGCCCGGCATCACGCTGTATCACAGCCAGTTTACAAAAAGCGGCATGCTGTACACGCCGCTTGAAACCATAACAGAATAAACGCTTACGCCCGCAGGTGCGACAGCACATCCAGCAGCGCGCGCACGTCGTCCTCTTTTGTAGCCCAGCTGGTGCAGAAACGCACCATGCATTCACCCTCGCCATGCTCCAGCGTGCCAAAGGCGCAATGCTCGCGCAGTTTGTTCGCCACCGCTGTAGGCAGCCATACAAACTGCTGGTTGCTGGGCGAGCGCCCGTGCAGCCGCCAGCCCTGGGCAGCCAGACCGTCGCGCAGCATCAGCGCCAGCGTGTTGGCATGCCGGGAGAGAGATAGGTACAGATCATCCTTCAGTAGCGCTTCAAACTGTGCGCCCAGCAGCCAGCCCTTGGCCAGCATGCCGCCGCGCTGCTTGAGGTGATAGCGGAAATCCTTGGCCAGCGCCGGGTTGGTAAACACAATGGCCTCTCCAAACAATGCGCCCTGCTTGGTGCCGCCGATGGTAAACACATCGGCCAGCTTGGCTATGTCATGGATGTTCACGTCCGCACCCTCGGCGGTCAGGCCATAGCCTAAGCGCGCGCCGTCCACAAACAGCGGCAGCCCCAGCTCGCGGTAGGCCTGCGACAGAGATTGCAATTCCTCTAACTGATAAATGGTGCCCAGCTCCGTGGTGTGCGAAATGTACACCATGCCGGGCTGCACGGTGTGTTCAAAGGCCTCGTCCATACGGTGGGTGTGCACCAATGTGCGCACGGCCTGCGCGGTGACTTTTCCCTGGGCGTTGTCCACCGCCAGCACCTTGTGCCCGGTGGCCTCCACCGCGCCGGCCTCATGCACATGGATGTGCCCGGTAGCCGCGGCAATCACGCCCTGGTACGGGTGCAGCAGCGATGCGATAACGGTCAGGTTGGCTTGCGTCCCGCCGGTTATAAAATGCACGGCGGCGTCTGCACAGCCCGTCCACGCGCGGATGGTATCGGCTGCACGCCGGCAAATGGCATCCTCCCCATAGCCGGGAAAAGCTTGCGCATTGATCTCCTGCAGATGCTGCATGACCTGCGGATGTGCGCCGTGCTGATAATCGTTGAGAAATCTAAGCATGGCTTGCCTCTTCCTCCGCTTCATCCTCATATCCCGGGATGTCGGCGCGCGTGATCTGCATCAGCTGCTCACGCGTCACATCGGACATTTTGGCCAGACGATTGGCCTGGCGGGCAATGATCTGTTCAAACAAATTGCGCACGCCGCGTGCATTGCCAAAGGCGATGGTGTTTTGACTTTCCTCGCTGATCAGCGTGCGCAGCGGCTCGCGCGCATCGTCGTCCAGGGTGTACCCAGCCTTGTTCATGCGCATGTCAAAGATGGCCATCATCTCATCCAGCGTATAATCCGGGAAGTACATAAAGCGGTTAAAGCGGGATTGCAATCCGGGGTTGGACTGCACAAAGTCCTTCATCAAATCCACATAGCCCGCCACAATGACCACCAGGTCGTCCTTGTTGTCCTCCATGGCCTTGAGCAGCGTTTCCACGGCCTCCTGCCCATAATCCTGCGGGCCGCGCGTGGTCAGCGCATATGCCTCGTCAATGAACAGCACGCCGCCCAGCGCCTTTTTTATCACCTCGCTGGTTTTCAGCGCTGTCTGCCCCACATAGCCCGCCACCAGGCCAGAACGGTCTACCTCCACCAAGTGCCCTTTGCTTAAAATGCCCAAGGCATGGTAAATGCGGGACATCAGCCGGGCAATCATGGTCTTGCCGGTGCCGGGATTGCCCGAAAACACCATGTGCAGCGACAAATCCTCGCACGGCAGGTCGTGCTGCTTGCGCAGCGCGTATACCGTGACCAGATTGATTAGGCTGTCTACCTCTTCTTTGATCAGGTCCAGCCCGATATAGCCATGGAGCTCTTTTTTAAGGTCTTCAATATTCTCCTTAGGCGGGACATCGGGCTTTGGTTCAGCCTCTGGTGCGAAGGGATCTGGCACCTCCGGGAAGCCCGGCGGCGGGGTCTTTTCGGCCTCCGGCGGTTGCGCCGGACCCCACAGGTCAATCCCCACGCGGCGCAGGTTGTCGCCGGTCATTTCGCGGATGATTTCGCTTTGCAGGCGGATGATTTCTTCCTTGCGGTGGTCATTGTCCTTACGGCTCATGGTTTCTCCTCGTTGGATAAGTCATTTCATCTCATTATAAAAGCAATGGCTGGGTTTGTACATCATCGCACGTTTCTGCTCATCTATAAAAAACAGAGCCTGCGCCACCGTTTTGCGGTTCCAGGCTCTGTTTTTCTCTGTTAAGGGCGTCGGGCCTCTAAAATACGCCTTAAGCGTAAAGCAGCCAGAAATAGATGTAGGCCGGAATCACAGCAGCCAGAGTGAACGGGATACCAATGCGGGTGAAGTCCTTTGTTTTCACCTCATAGCCGGCCTTGCGCAGGATGCCGATACCGGCAATGTTGGCAGAAGCGCCGATGGGTGTGCAGTTGCCGCCCAGCGTAGCGCCCGTCAGCAACCCAAAATACAGCAACGTGGGCTCAATGCCCAGCGTTGCAGCCAGCCCCGTAACCACCGGCAGCATGGTTGCCACATAGGGAATGTTGTCAATAAAGGCAGACAGCAGAACGGAAGCCCAAACGACAACGGTATACAGGACAAAGACGTTCCCGCCGCCCAGCTTGGCCAGCAGCTCCGCAGCCGCATCAATGACACCCATGTTGGAAATGCCGCCGATCACAAGGAAAAGCCCAAACAGCAAGCCAATGGTTTCTAAATCAATTGCCTTGAGCGCGTCAACCAGTGCGCCCTTATTGGAAGTAACAGAGCTATAAATGATGCCCACAACCATCAATGTAATACAAATCAATCCATTGGTGATATCGGGTTTGTTGGGAATAAAGGAAGCAGCGATCAAAAGGACAATCATGCCGACCAGCAGAACGGTGGGGACATAGTCCGTAACAACAGTACGGGGGGCCCCTTTGGGAACGGGCTGTTTTTCCTTGCGGAACAGCCAGGCCAAGATGATGGCAGAAGTAATAGCCCCCAGTTCTACCGCAAAGAAGATGCTTGGCTTGCCCTGATAGAAGAAAAAGTCCAAAAAGCTCATGTCTGCATAGGAGCCCAGCATAATGGCGGTGGTATCGCCCACCAGCGTTGCGGCGCCCTGCAGGTTAGACGATACTGCAATACCGATGATGAACGGCACGGGATTGGTCTTTAATTTTTTGCATATTTCCAATGCAATGGGGGCAACCATAAGAACGGTGGCCACATTATCCACAAAGGCGGAGATAATCCCCGCAAACAACGCCAGGGCCACAGCAGCCATCTGGACATTCGGCACCTTCTCCATCACCATATCGGCCAGAAGCGATGGCATCTTGCTGTCGATAAACAACTGAACCAGCCCCATTGTGCCCGCAATCATCATCAGCACATTGAAGTCGATGGCGCCAAAGATTTGGTCAACCGGCAGCATGCCGGAAACGATGAATATGGCGGCCGAACCCAGCGCGATGTATGCGCGATATTTGCCAAAGGCAAGCATGAGGACATAGGTTACAGCGAACAAAATAATGGCGTACGTCATACGAGGAACTTCTCCTTTTTGTTTTCATTACCATGTCGCCATACGACAGGAGCATTGTATCACTGCTTTTCAAAACAGAAAAGGATTAGTTTTCCGCTTTCTTACCCCATCACCTTGCCTAAGAAATAGGCCAACTGAATGCGCCACCAGGGCCAGTCATGATTGACATCCTCACCCCAATAATCAAACCAGGCATTGATGCCTTTTTCGTTCATGGCACGCTGCAGCAGCCCCATGGAGTGCAGCATCTGTTCCTCCCATGCGCCGCGCCCGGCGCACAGAATGATGGTGCAGCTGTTGAGCATATCAATATACGGATGATCGTGCGGCATGGCGCTGATGCTGCTGACCGGGCTGTTCAGATGCACCAAATCATCGGTGTAGCCATCCATCAGCCAGGCCGCATCATAGGCGCCGCTCAGGCCAATGACAGTATCGTACAAGTCCGGACGCCGGAACAGCAGGTTGGCCGCGTGCGTGGCACCCATGCTGCAGCCCGTGGTCATCAGCCGGCCCTGCCAGCCTGTGTCCTGATGGATAAAGGGCGTCAGCTCATCGGTCAGGTACCGGAACCATGCCTCGTGCCGCTCCATGCGGTGGCGCGGGTTGCCGCCTTTGTTGGACCATGTTTCCTTGTCAATGCCATCCACGCAGTACAGCCGCAGCTTGCCGTCGCGCAGATACGGCGTACAGGGCTCCAACATGCCGAAGCCTTCAAAATTGTCATAGCTACCGTCCTGCGAGGGGAATACCACGCAGGGCTTGCCCGCGTGGCCATGGATATACATGCCCATATCGCGCCCCAGCGCGTGGGAATAAAAGCTGTGAAACCTTTTGCTCATCCTATTGGCTGGCAGACATAGCGCACAAACTCGTCCGCCTCCTCCTTGTTGATGCACCGCGCCAAGTACAGGTCATTGCCCATGGCGCCGCTTAACGCCTGGGGCAAACGCTCCTGCATAACGATGCGGTGCCGATATTCATTCATAACATCATAATGCGAATGCCGATAGGCATGGTTGTCGCGCCTGCCCACAAACACGCAGTAGTATTTTTGCCGGTCAGGGTCAAGCCAGATGCGGTCGTGCATCACCATATCGGCCCACAGGCGGTAGATATCGATGCTGCCGGCGTAGTTGATCATGTCCGGCGTCACGCCGCCGGAGGGGCGCATGTTGACCTCCAGCGCGACAATGTCGCCCTTTTTGCCCAGGCCGTCCTGATCCTCATGGAGCCTGAAAAACTCAAAGTGTACCAGGCGGCTTTTAACGTTAAAGGCCTTCACCGTGCGGCGGCCAATCTCGCGCAAATCCTCCGCCACTTCAGGCACAATCATGAACACCGAGTCCAGCTGGTGGTTGACCACATCCATCAGCGACCCCGACGTCAGATTGCCTGTTTCGTACAAGGGGTTGCCCTGGCTGTCAATCAGCGCATCGTAGGAGCAGATGCCGCCGTTGACGTATTGTTCCAAAATATAAGGGATCAAAGGTTTTTTGGCAAAGAACGCACGCAAATCGTTCTCATCCTGGATGCGGTACATGTTGCTGGCCCCTACGCCGGTATCCGGCTTGGCCACAATGGGGTAGCCTACCTGCTCGGCAAAGGCCTGCGCCTGGGCCAGTGTATCGGCCAAGCGCCATTTGGCCACAGGCACCCCGGCCCGGCGGTAGCCCTCCTTCATGGCGGACTTGCGCTTATATAGCTCCATCTGTTCCATCTGCGGCCCGGTGGTGATATGGAACATCGTGCGCAGCCAGGCATCCTGCTCCAGCCAGTACTCGTTGTTGCTTTCCAGCCAGTCAATCTTGCCCCATCGGTGCGTAAACCAGCCCACGGCCTTCAGGACGGCATCGCCATCCTCCAGCGAGGGCACATGATAGTAATCGGTCAGCGCCCCCTGAACATGCGCAGGCAGCTGGTCATACGGCATATCCGCAATGCCCAGCACATTGACGCCCGTATCCTTCAGCGCCCGGCAAAACTGCCAGTAATTCGTAGGAAAGTGCGGGGAAATAAACACAAAATTGGTCATGCCTGCCCCCTTCCCGGCGTGTAACGCGCCACGTAGTGTTTGTCACAATAACACAGCGCAGTCCTCAGCGTCAAAGAAAACACGGGATAAATACATATGCATACACACCGCGCAGAACACACTCAAAAAGGCCGCGTACCCATGTACACGGCCTATGCCTTGCATAATGCTTCAAGAGCGCTTGATTGCTTCCGGGAAGAAAACGGTAATCGTGGTGCCTTGTCCGAGCTGGCTTTGTACATGCAGGGTAGCGGCATGGTACTCAGCACTGTGCTTGACAATGGACAGCCCCAGCCCGGTGCCGCCGGTGCCCTTGGAGCGACTCTTGTCGGTACGGTAAAAGCGCTCGAATATCTTGTCCTGATGACGCGGGTCAATGCCGATGCCGGTATCCGAAACGCGCAGGGATACGCCGCCGTTTTCGCTGTCCAGCGACACGTCTACCCGGCCGCCGGGCTTGTTGTATTTGATGGCATTGTCCATCAGGTTGCTGACCAGCTCATACAGCAGCGTGGGGTCGCCCACAACAATATGTCGCTCACCTGTGATATTTTGGGTAACCCCTTTTTTTTGTGCGCTGGCTTCCAGCGCTGCAGCAGCCTGTTTGACAATGTCCAGCAGGTTCACGCGCTCGCGCCGCCCGCCGGGATATCCTTCATCCAGCTTGGACAGGCGCAGGATATCTTCCACCAGAGTCAGCATGCGCTTGCTTTCGCGCAGGATTTTTTCAAAGAAATCCTGCTGATCCTCGGGCTTGACCAGGCCGCCGGCCAGCAGCTCGGAATACCCGCAGATGGTGGTCAGCGGCGTGCGCAGCTCGTGCGAAACATTGGCAGTAAAGCGCTTGCGTGCCGTTTCCGCCTCATCTTTCTCGGTCATATCGCGCATCAGCACAACGCTGCCGCGCTCCCCGCTGACGTTGTTGGCGGTAATCAAATAGCTGCGGCCATTCAGTTCCATCGTGGCCGTAGCCGTGCCCGCTGAACGCAGGTCGGCCAGCATGCGGAGGATTTCAGGCCTGCGGTTGATTTCAGGCAGCGTGCGACCCAACACTTTCTCACCATCAACACCCAGCATGTTCAGCACACTGTGGTTGGCCCGCACAATGCGGTGCTGCGGATCAAGCGCTAAAAAGCCTTCCGACATGCCGTCCAGCAGCAAATCCATTTCCTGCTGTTTTTCGTTGAGCTTGGCAATTTGCAGGTCGGATTCGATGTTCTGCTCCATGATGCGTGTAAGTAGCGGCGTCAGCTCCTCATACGCCGGGGTTGCCGCCGGGGCCGCCAGGTCTATTTGATCCAGCGGCGCCAATAGCCCGCGCGTTAACCGGCGTGAAAGCAGGCTGGATGCCAGCACAATCAGCAGCGCGCCCACCACCAGCCAGGGCAGCATGGACGTAAACAGGGTATCCAGCGTGCGTACCGGCCCGGCCAGCCGAAGAATATGCCCGGTGGACATGCGTTGCGCATAATAAAGCATATTTTCCCGCAAGGTATCCGACCAGCGCATGCTGGACCCTCGTCCTGCCGACAGGGCCTGATCCACTTCCGGTCGGTCAAGATGGTTTTCCATCTGCGACGCTACCGCATCGCTGTCATACAGCACCTGTCCCTTTTCATCCATCAGCGTGATGCGGCTATGGATGATGGCATGTTCCAATATCTCTTCTAACGTTTCATCGCCCTGCAGACGGCGGGCAATGGCGCTTCCCTCTTTCTGCAGTGCGTCCAGCACCAAGCTGCGCATGCTGATTTGAGTGGATGTGCGCACCAGCAGTGTAAACAGCGCAACGCTTATCAAGGAAATAATCAGGTGGCTAATTAGAATTCGTCGTTTCATGTCATGCCTTTCGTTCAGCGCCTGCGGGATCCAGCTTATATCCCACGCCGCGCACCGTGCCGATCAACGCACCGCCGGGCCCCAGCTTTTGCCTCAGAGAGCGGATGTGCGCGTCCACCGTGCGCGTATCGCCATAAAAGGTCATATCCCACACAATGTCCAGCAATTTTTCACGGGAAAAGACAATCTCCGGGCTGCCCAGCAAGCAGCGCAGCAGCTCAAACTCCTTGTTGGTCAGCACCACATCCTGGCCGTCGGATGTAACCGTATGGCGTCGCACATCCATGGTCAAAATGCCGCAGGTCAATATCTCTTCCTCCTCAGGCGCTTCGCTGCGGCGTAACACGGCCTTGACACGGCTGATCAATTCCATCACGCCAAAGGGCTTGACAATGTAATCATCCGCACCCTTGTCCAGGCTGCGCACCTTGTCCATTTCCGCGCCTTTGGCAGTCAGCATGATAATGGGTACCTGCGCTGTGCGCGGGTTGTTGCGCAGTTCGCTCACCAGGGTGTCGCCATCCACGCCCGGCAGCATCTGATCCATCAACACCAAAGAGGGGACGCGGCGGGCCACCGCTTCACGGAAAGCCTGCCCATTTTCAAACCCTTCGGCTTCGAAGCCTGATTGCCGCAGCGCGTATAGCACCAGTTCGCGGATGCCCTGATCATCTTCTACCGAATAGATCATTATAACCGCTCCCCTTTGTAAAGGCCGGTGACGGCGTACTCCACCCACTCAGCAATATTGACGGCATGATCGCCAATGCGCTCCAGATACTTGGCAATCATCTGTACATCCAGCAGCTGCATGCTGGCATCCGGATGCTGCCGTATCATAGGAACCAAGTCACGGCGCACCTGCACAAACAGATCATCTACAATGTCATCGGCCTGAATAACCTCATGCGCCAGATGCACATCGCGCTTTACATAGGCGTCAATGGCGCGGCGCACCATGCGCGCGGCTTCCTCGCCCATGCGGGCCAGCTCACCGGGCGTTTCAAGCAATTCCCCTTCCACCGGCATGGTGATAATCTCTGCGATGTCCGAAGCCTGATCGCCAATGCGCTCCATGTCGGTAATCATTTTAAGAGCCGCGCTGATCAGACGCAGGTCTCTGGCCACAGGCTGCTGCATCAGCAGCAAACGCAGGCACATCGTTTCAATATCGCGCTCCTGGCGGTCAATATTTTGATCGTTGTCCATGATAGCGCGGCAATCTTCCAGGCTACGTGTTATCAGCACCTGGCAGGCGCTTTCAATGGCATGCTCAATCATGCTGCCCATGCGGATCATTTCCTCATTGAGCAGATGCAGTTGTTCGTCAAAGCGTATGCGCATCAGCCAAACCTCCCTGTGATGTAATTTTCAGTGCGCTGATCCGCGGGGTTGCTGAACAGTTGTTCCGTTTCGTTCATTTCAATCATTTCCCCCAGAAGGAAGAAAGACGTCTGGTCGGAAATGCGCGCGGCCTGCTGCATGTTGTGGGTCACAATAACGATCGTATAGTCCTTTTTCATTTCCAGAATAAGGTCTTCGATCTTGCTGGTGGAGATGGGATCCAGCGCGCTGGTGGGTTCGTCCATTAAGATTACCTCAGGATTCACAGCAAAGCAACGTGCAATGCACAGCCGCTGCTGCTGCCCGCCGGACATGGCCATGGCGCTTTTTTTCAGCACATCCTTGACCTCGTCCCACAGGGTAGCCTGCCGCAAAGAACGTTCCACGATTTCATCCAGCTTTACCTTGCCCCGGATGCCATGCGTGCGCGGGCCGTAGGCCACATTATCGTAGATGGACATCGGGAAAGGGTTGGGCTTTTGGAACACCATGCCTACGCGCTTGCGCAGCAGATTAACCTCCGTATGAGAAGCATAAATGTTTTCCCCGAACAATTCAATATCGCCGGTGATACGCACGCCGGGAATCAAATCATTCATGCGGTTGAGGGATTTGAGCAGCGTGCTCTTCCCGCAGCCGCTGGGACCAATCAGCGCAGTGACCTGCCGGGCGGGGATGACCATGCTGACATCCTTGAGCGCATGGAAATCCGTATAAAACAGGTTCATGCGCCGGATATCAAAGCAGGTTTCTCCTTCCCTGTGTTCGCTGGAATAAGAATTCTCGTTCAATTTTGTCATATCAACCTTTCCTGGTCAACTTGCCCGCAATCCACGCAGACAAGGCGTTCATCATTACCACAATGACCAACAGCACCACCGCCACGGCAAAGGCCTCGTTGATGTGCATACCCTCCTGTTGCAGTTGGAACAGGTGCACTGCCAGCGTGCGGCCGGAGGCAAACAGGTTGCTGGCCACGCGGGCCACGGTGCCGGACGTGTAGATAAGCGCCGCAGTTTCACCAGCGATGCGCCCGATGGAGAGAATGACAGCCGCCAGTATGCCCGGCGTGGCCACCGGCAGCACAATGCGCACGGTGGTGCGCAGCTTGCCCGCGCCCAGACCAAAGCTGCCCTCACGGTAGCTTAACGGCACGGACAGCAGGCTTTCTTCCGTCTGCCGTAATATCAGCGGCAGCGTCATGATGGCCAGCGTCAGCGCACCGGCCAGCAGAGAGTTGGACATTTTCATGGTCACCACAAAGGCCAGCATGCCGAACAGGCCATAGATGATAGACGGGATGCCGGCCAGCGTTTCGGCGGTAACGCGGATGACCTTGACCAGCTTGCTGCCGGGCTTGGCATATTCGGCCAGGTAGATGCCGCCGCCCACGCCCACCGGCACCGAGAACAGCAGCGACAGCGCCGTCATGGTCAGCGTGTTGATGATGGCATGGGTCATAGACACGTTATCACTGGTATATGTCCAGGCAAACAGCGATGGTGTCAAGTAGGGCACACCGCGCACCAAAATGTAAATCACAATCAGCGCCAGTATGCCAAAGGTAAGACCCCCGGCCACCCAGCACAGCGCCTTGAGGATGCGGCTGCCCCAGTGCCGTCTGGATCTGGTGGGTACCAGAACGGGCGATTGCAGCTTGCTCATTGCAGCACCCTCCTTCGGTTGATAAAGCTAAACAGGAAATTGATGGACATTACGATGATAAACAGCACCACGCCGGTGGCAATCAGGCTTTCGCGGTGCAGATCAGCCGCATAGCCCATTTCCATAAGCACGTTAACCGTCAGCGTGCGCAGGCCCTTCAACAGGCCCTGCGGCATGCGGGGGTTGTTGCCTGCCACCATGATGATGGCAGTGGTTTCGCCAATGGCGCGGCCCAGGCCCAACACCACGCCTGACAGGATACCCGGCCTGGCGGCGGGCACAACGGCGCGGAACACGCTGCTTTCATGCGTGGCGCCCAGCGCCAAACTGCCTTCGTAGTAGGAGTTGGGCACGGCGTTGATCGCGGCCTCGGCAGTCTGAATGATGGTGGGGAGTATCATAATAGACAGCAACACGCTTGCCACCAGCGCGCTTTTACCGCTGCCGCCAAACAGCTCCCGCGAGAACGGCACCAACAGCATCACGCCGAAGAAGCCGTATACCACCGAGGGAATGCCAGCCAGCAGCGCAACGGCGGGCTTTAGCACCTTGACCACCGGCTTGGGGGCAAAGCGAGCCATCAGGATGGCGGTTAGAATACCGATGGGGGCACCGATAGCCACCGCCAACACGGTTACGTAGAAAGAACCTACAATCATGGGCAGGATGCCGAATATCCCGCGCAGCGGCGCCCACTGCGTGCCTGTCAGGAAATCGACAGGGTTGTACTTGGCAAAAAATGGCAGGCCGTTCACAAACAGGAACGCGCAGATCACGCCCACCGCCAACACGCAGACGCATGCGGAGGCCAGGAACAGCCCCCGCATGAGTTGCTCGGAAATGTTTTTCCGATTTTGCATGTTATTACTTGTTCAGTGCGTCCCAGGTGGTCACTTCGCCCACGAACACCTGACGGATCTGCTCGACGGTCAAGTCTTCAATGGGGTTGTCGGGGTGCACGATGACTGCGATGCCGTCCATGGCGATCACGGTGCCCACGGCGCCGTTTTCTTTTTCACTGTCCTTCAGGCCACGGGAAGCCATGCCCAGCTGATAGGTGCCGTCCAGGGCGCCCGTCACGCCAGCGGTGGAGCCAGTGCTCTGCAGGTCAATGACAACCTTGGGCTGCAGGACGTTGTAGGCTTCGGCCAATTTTTCCATGATGGGGGTCACCGAGGTGGAGCCGCCCACGGTCAGCTTGCCTTCCAGCGCCTTGCCTTCATAGGCAGGGGTCTCTGCGGTATCTACCGGCACCAAGCCGTTGTCGCCCACAACCTTCTGGCCTTCCTTGCTCATGATGAAGGCATAGAAGTCCTTGGCGATTTCGTCGGTCAGCTCGCCCTTGGTGACGATGTTGAAGGGACGCGCGATGGGATAAGCCTGGCTCAGGATATCTTCAGTGCTGGCGACCACGCCGTTGACCTTGAGGGCCTTGACGGTGTCATTGGCCAACACGCTGCTCAGCGACGCATAGCCGATGGCATATTCGTTGGAAGCCACGGTGGTCATCACCAGCGAAGTGCTGTTGACAAAGTCTGCTTCCAGATAGGTGTTGTCGACTTCTTTGCCGTCTGCGCCCTTGGTAGCAATGCCGGTCAGTTCGATGAAAGCGCCGCGGGTGCCGCTGCCTTCCTCACGGGATACAACGGAGATGGTCTGGGTGGCATCAAATGCGGCCAATGCTACGGAGAACACCATGGTCAGGGCGGCGACGATCGCCAACAGTTTGCGGATTTTCATGTTTCATACCTCCTGTAATCTGCACCGTCTGGGTGCAACATCAATGTACCTCAGGCATGTAAAACGCCGGATGTGGGAATGTAAAATCCGTGTAAAATCATATGCCCGTATCGTTTTTGCAAAGCTCGCTTGACATCACGTGCAAAGCACGCTATGCTTATGCAAAGTTAACTATGCAGAAAGGAGCGCCATGGACACAAGAATTCGGGAACTGCGCCAGATGCGCAGGATGACACAGCAAGACCTGGCCGATGCCGTGGGCACCACCCGGCAGACCATCACGTCCATTGAGGTGGGCAAGTATACCGCATCGCTGCCGCTGGCCCACAAAATCGCCCGGTACTTTGGGCTACCCATTGAAGAGGTTTTCCTGTTTGAGGAGGAGGACAACTCCTCCCCTGCACTGTGATGAGGAGGACACCATGCAGACATACCGTTTAACGATCAAAAAGCGCACTGCCTGGCTGACGGCGCTGCTGTTGACTTGCATCGCCTTTGGCGTGTACGACGCCTTCCTGGCTGCTCAAACGCTGAAGGAATCACCTTCCTTTAAGTTCCTGACCGGGCTGACGCTTCTGGTGGGTTTCTTGGCGCTTCGGCTCATCATGCGCTACAAAAAAGCGCTGGAGGACGAAACCGCCCTCAAACGCTTGTATCTACATGAAACCGATGAACGCCAGGCCTATATCCGCAGCCATTCCGGGCAGCCGCTGATCATCTATACCTCCGGCGCCATGTTGGTGGCCGCCATCTTCGCAGGGCATTTCCTGGATGTCGCCACCATGAAAGCGCTGGCCGTAGCAGCCTTTGCGCAGATGACGATATCGGTGATGGTCAGCATCTACTACACCAACCGCACCACGCAGGAAGATGAGGACTGACTGCCGCTATACCTCGTCTATCCTGCCAAATATCGCATTGAGCACCTCCCGCCTCAGGTCGGCGATGTGCATGTTTTCCCGGGTGGGATGCACGCGGTTGGTCAGCAGCACCACATGCGCGCCGGTGCGCGGGCTAAAGTGCAGGGAGGTGCCGGTAAAGCCGGTATGCCCCACAATGCGCCCGGAGGATGCGCTGCGCCCACGGATAGCCCAGCCTATGGCATAATCCGGCGCAATGGCCAGGTGGTTGCGGAAGGATTTGTCCACCCATTCATTCTGGAACAGCGGGTGACGCGGCGTTGCAAGGAACGCCGCCGCAAACCGGTGCACATCCATCGCCGTAGAAAACAGCCCCGCATGCCCGGCCACGCCACCCAGCTGCTGCGCGCGCTCGTCATGCACGGTACCTATGGTGGTCACACCGTTAACCACCTCGGTGGCTGCAAAGGCCTGCGTGGGGTCGGGGCGGTACAGCGTGTTGTCCATACCCAGCGCCGCAAACATGCGCGCGGCGGCCTCATCCAGGGGCTCGCCCATGCCCGCAGCCATGGCCTCGCCCAGCGCGATAAAGCTAAAATCACTATAGGTGCATTTGCTGCCCGGCTCGCACGCAAGCGGCATGGTGAGCAGCGACAAGATACGCTGCTCACGGGTATTGCCCTGGGTATCGGCAAAGGGGATAAAGCCTGCCGTGTGCGTCAGCAGCTGCAGCAATGTAATGTCCGCCACCTCATTGGGCAGCGGCCAATCTGGCAACAGGGTGCCCAGCGTGGTACGCAGCGTAATGCGCCCTTCCTGCAGCAGCACCACCACCAGCGGCCACACCGCCATCACTTTAGTGAGCGATGCCATGTCAAACAGCGTGTCCTCCCTCATCTCTATATGGTGCGGCACCCACTGCGCCGCACCAAAGGCGGACAGATAGTCCACCTGATCGCCATGGCCTACCAGCAACACCGCGCCGGGAATGCGTTCGTCTTCAATATAGGCGCGCACCGCGCGCTCGGCAGTTCGAATATCATGCAGCATGCTGTTTCCCCCTCATACGTTATTCTTGTTTCCAGTAATCAGTATAGCACAAGCCGTGGCCGCAGGTACAACCACATTTCGCGTGCTTTGTTCCGTCAAAGCCTGCCCTGAGGTCAAGATTGACCTCGCGAACCGGGCTTATAAAAGTGCATAAAATACACATCCCCCCTAATGGGTGCGCCTTGACAGCCGCACAATGACGGTGCTACCGTTAGTGCGGTTTTTCACGAGACTACACGCCTATGAAGGAGGGCATTATGCACCGGATATACAACTTTGCTGCGGGTCCCGCCACATTGCCGGAGGAGGTGCTGCGCCAGGCCGCAGATGAAATGTTAGACTACGCCGGCACCGGCATGTCGGTGATGGAAATGAGCCATCGCTCCAAGCCTTTTGAAAAGATTATCGGCGAGGCCGAACAGGATCTGCGCGATCTGATGGGCATCCCGGACGACTATGCCGTGCTGTTTTTGCAGGGCGGCGCGTGGACGCAGTTTGCCATGGCACCTATGAACCTGATGCACAAAGGCAAGGCCGATTATGTGGTGACGGGCTCCTGGGCCAAGCACGCTGCCAAAGAGGCCGGCAAATATGGCACCGCGCGCGTGGTAGCCAGCAGCGAGGACCAAAACTTTACGTATATTCCCGCACTTTCGGCCGATCTGTTTGACCAAAATGCCGACTATGCCTATATCTGCCAGAATAACACCATCTTTGGCACGCAGTATCATCAGCTGCCGGACACCGGCAGCCTGCCGCTGGTGGCCGACCTGTCCAGCTGCATCTTGTCCGAGCCCATCGATGTGTCAAAGTATGGCCTGATATTTGCCGGCGCGCAGAAAAACGTGGGGCCAGCCGGCGTGACGCTGGTCATCGCACGCAAGGACATGATCACCGATCAGGTCTTCCCGGGCACGCCCACCATGCTGGCGTACAAAACGCATCTAGACGGCAAATCGCTGTTTAACACGCCGCCGTGCTATGCCATCTATATCTGCGGCAAGGTGTTCAAGCACCTGAAAGCGCTGGGCGGCCTGAACGCCATGCAGCAGCGCAACCAGAAAAAGGCCGCCCTGCTATATGACTGCCTGGACAGTAGCCGCCTGTACAAAGGCACGGCGCGCAAGGACAGCCGGTCGCTGATGAACGTAACGTTCGTGCTGAGCAATCCGGAGCTGGATGCACCATTCCTGAAGGGCGCTGAGGAAGCCGGGCTGTCCGGCCTGAAGGGGCACCGCAGCGTGGGCGGCATGCGCGCCAGCATCTACAACGCCATGTCCTATGAGGGTGTGGAAGCACTCGTCCAATACATGCAGCAATTTGAACAAGCTCATCCGGAGGCAACAGCATGAAACAACGTAAAATCGCCTGCCTGAACAAGATCGCCCCCTGCGGGTTGGAATTATTTGGCGACAACTACAGTTTGACCGATGACCTCTCTGTGGCGGATGCCTGGCTGGTGCGCTCGGCCAATCTTCTTGAAAAAGAACTGCCCGACCCGCTGCGCGCCATTGCACGCGCGGGGGCTGGGGTGAACAACATCCCCATCCAGCGCTGCTCCGAGGAGGGCATCGTGGTGTTCAATACGCCCGGGGCCAATGCCAACGCCGTGGCCGAATTGGTCACCGCTGCCATGATTTGCAGCGCGCGCAATTTGGTCAGCGGCATCAACTGGGTGCGCAGCTTAGAAGCCAGCGCGGACATCGCCGAGCGCATTGAAAAAGGCAAGAGCTCCTTTCAGGGTACCGAGGTGCGCGGCAAAAAGCTGGGCGTCATCGGTTTGGGGGCCATCGGCTACCGCGTGGCCAACGACGCAGTGGGCCTGGGCATGGAGGTATATGGCTATGACCCCATGATCACCCCGCAGTTCGCCTGGCAGCTGTCGCGCTCGGTGCGCCATGTGACCAGCCTGCCGGAGATGCTGTCCCAGGTGGATTTCCTGTCCATCCACGTGCCGCTCAAGGACGACACCCGCCACATGATTGGCAAGGCGCAGATCGATCTGATGAAGGACGGCGCCATTTTGCTCAACTTTGCCCGCGATGGGCTGGTGGACGAGGACGCTGTGGCCGCGGCCCTGGCATCGGGCAAGCTGCGCTGCTACACGGTGGACTTTGGCAACCCGCGCAACGTTACGTTCCCCAACACCATCATCACGCCGCACTTGGGTGCCTCCACCGAGGAATCCGAGGACAACTGCGCGCAGATGGCTGTCAAGCAGCTGCGCGATTACCTCGACCTGGGCACCATTGAAAACTCCGTCAACTACCCATCGGCCACGCTGGGACATATGACCTGCGCAACGCGCGTGGTCATGCTGCACCGCAACGTGCCCAATGTCATCAACCGCGCCACCTCGCTGTTTGGCGCAGCCGGGCACAACATTGAGCACATGGTATCCAGCAGCCGGGGCAACTACTCCTGTGCGCTGTTTGACCTGGCCGAGCCTATGCGCCGCGAATTTGCGATGCAGCTGAAAGAAGCGGACGATATCCTGAAAATCCGCGTCATCCACAACGATAACCTGCCCGATCCCAATGTCTGATCAAAGCGTGCGCTTCGGCCTGCCCTTTTTGCTGGAAACGCAGAACGCCAGCGAGGCAGCCGCGCTGTGCCACGAGCACGGGCTGCACTTTGTGGAGCTGAACACCAACTTCCCGCCCAGCCTGCTGCACGTCCTTGATGTGGAGCAACTGTTGGCGTTGCGGGAGCAGTATGGGTGCTTTTTTACGCTGCATTTAGACGATAGCCTGGACCCTTTCAACCCCAACCCGCGGGTGCGCAGGGCCAGCGTGGATACCGTGCTGGACGCCATCGCGCTGGCCAAAGCCGCGTACATGCCCATCATCAACCTGCACATGCCGCGCGGCAACATCGTGACGCTGCCCGATGGCAAGCATTACATTTTTGACGAATACCCGGATGATTTCCACGCGGCGCTCACCGATTTCCGCACCGCGTGCGAGCAGGCCGTGGGCATTGCCCCCGTTACGCTGTGCATCGAAAACACTGACGGCTGGGAGCCGTATGAGCATGCTGCCATTGAGCTGCTGCTGTCCAGCCCGGTGTTTGGCCTGACGCTGGACATCGGGCACGACCATGGCACCGGCAACCGCGACCTGCCGTTTGTGCTTTCCCATCAGCAGCGCTTAAAGCACATGCACGCACACGATGGCCGGGGCACCATCAACCACCAGGCGCTGGGCACCGGCGAAATCCCCATTGCGCAGCGCCTGACCTTGGCCGCCCAGCGCAACGCCACGGTGGTGCTGGAAACCAAAACCAAAGCCGCGCTGGCGCAATCGGTCAATTATTTGAAATGTGAGGGGTGGCTGTAAGCGAACACACAATGTCCCGAAGCGCCCAAACCGGGCACTTCAAAGTAAAACATAGATAAAGCGATTAAGGCAATTAAGCCAAGATCGCTTTGCCTATGCCCTATAACATATGTTCTACATGTGTTATTATATACCTAACCTCACTCTGATACTTTTCCTCCCACACTGTGTACGCTTGGAGAAGACAATCTGCATTGACTGATGCCTCAGCTTCTTAATTAGTGGAATGAATTGAATCCTGTAATTGGAAAAACCGCGTAAGAATATCCTCCACGTGATCTGCACCTTGCTAAACAGCACCACTTGCTGCATGACTAAACAGCCTCGGTCACTACATCACATACTGTAGTAGTAACTTCTAATAACCAGAATGGCTGACATTATCACGAATAGTATCAACGAACTTTGAAGAGGTGATTCAGTTGATAATTAGAGGAGAGTTCTCATACAAAAAAGCAATTATTCTCACATCAGAAAGATTGCTTGAGATAAACACGTTTCTTGAAAAAAACTATTCAAAGATATTCTACGAAGGTAAATGCAAGGATGGTTCGAACATTGAATTCGCAAATGTTGAAGAATTGCTTGAGCACAGAAACCACAAAAAAAACAAACTAACTCGTGTGACAATTGTCGCAAGAGATGAACTATACAAAGAAAAACTATCAATATCTTTTGAAGCTGTTAGATCTTTTTTTCTCTTGCTCAAACGCTCTGTTGAAGTTGAATATTTCACAGAAACAATTGAATCAAAGACTATCTTGGTTAAGACTTTTCAAGATCTGTTTGATCGCTCAAAAGCAAAATACTGGTATCTTGTTAAGTTCAGTACTCTTTTTTACTTTTATCTACTGAGTTTAGTAGTATATATTATTCAGGCTATTAATTATTTTACGAACGCGCAAAACGATTCCACATCAACGACTCAAATATCCTCCTTTTCAATAACTCATTGGTCGCTAATGATTATACTTATTGGTCTATTGCTATCTGCTTTGTTTGGATTAGATAAATTAATAACACAAGCATTTCCTCGGGTGGTATTTAGTTGGGGAGAAGAGTTACAGAACGATTCGCGCAGACAACGCAGTCGGGAACAGCTGTTCTGGATTATTGTTTCGATAATCTTTGGGTCGTTGATTACTTTCATTTTAAATAAGATTTGGATATTTTAGCCTAAAAAGTAACTGTTACCATTTGTTACTCAAACTTTTACCCAAGTGTCCCCCTGCTACCTCTTTTTCACTCCTCTCTCCTTACAGTCTCCAAAAACGCAAAGCCCTGTAAATCACTAACAACTTACAGGGACTGCACACATGGTCGAGGTGCAGGGATTTGAACCCTGGGCCTTTTGGTCCCGAACCAAACGCGCTACCAAGCTGCGCTACACCTCGTGGAGCCAATAAAGGGACTCGAACCCTTGACCTGCGGTTTACGAAACCGCTGCTCTACCAACTGAGCTATATTGGCACGCTGAACAGGTCAGCGACGACCAATATAGCACGCAAGTGCTGTGATGTCAAACCGTTTTTTGCTCAAACCACACGCACCGCGCATTTGCTGCAACAAAAAGACCCGCACGCGCGGGCCGGAAATATCGTTTATTTTAAAAGGATTTCAAAAAGCTGGCCATCATGTAGCCTTTCATGCTTTTGTACTGCACATAGACCCAGTCGGTGCCGGGGGTGATGACGGTGACGATGCTGTTGTGCGGCACACGGGTGATGATGCGCGTGGCGGTTTGCCGGGGCTGGCTGCGCAGGTTGACATAGGTGGACTGGGGATGCCGCACCATCAGCGTGGGCACCTGCGGCAGGTTTTTCAGCGTCAGGTAGCGCGTCATCATATAGCCGCGTGCGCCGGTGGCGGGCACGGTGACCAGGCACCACTGCGTGCCCTGCTGGCGCACCTGCACCTGGGTACCGGCAATATACTGTCCAAGCACACGGGCGTTCAGGTTGGGCTGCTCGCGCAGGTTGAGGTTGGCCCCCTTGCGCACGACGGCGTTGCCGGTGCCGCCCGGCGACGGGGCGGGGCTGGTGCCGGAGCGCAGGAAGTTGCTATCCACAAAGCCGACATTGCCGCCGTGGGATATCTGCCAGAAGCGCGTGCCCTTGAGCAGCACGGTGACCGTGGTGCCATGGCTTAGCTGCCAGGCCGCGTTATGGGCATAGGAGGGGCCGGTGCGCATGTTGACGCGCCCGCCGTTGCTGCTATAGACAGTGGCCGGGCCGGCATTGCCGCCGCCACCGCTGGCAAACGATAAAAACTCCGCGCGGAAATAGCCGTTCAGGCCGCCTACCAACACATAGCACCAGCCGTCGGCCTGACTGATGACATTAACAGGCGTGCCGTTATAGAAAATGGCCAGCACAGGGGCATTGTAGGAGGGGTACTGCCGCAGGTTTAAAAACTGCGAAGCGCCCGGATTTTGAACGGTGGCCGTGCCGCCGCCGGAGCCCGCCGCACTGCGCAAGTAAGCTGCGCTCATGTAGCCTACAAGGCCGCTGTCCACCGCACGGCACTGATACCAGTCGTTATTGAGCCGCGCTAATATTTCCACCCAGCCGCCGCGGTTGACGCGCCCCACGCGCTCAAACCCCGTGCCCGGGCCGGAGCGAATATTCAAATAGCTTGTATTGCTGACGACAGCAAAATCGCCCGCCGCCGCATGCGCCGGGGGCATCATCACCGCCAGCAGCACCAGCACAGCCGCATAGGCCGTCAGCCGTTTCCATCTGGTCATTTCAGCGCCCTCCTTTGGGTTCTACGCCTATATAACGCGCGTAAAGGCTTTATTCCTGCCCTTCGTCCAGAAAATCCACCAGCACGGCGTTCATGACGTCCATGCCGTTGGGCGTCAGGCGAAATGCGCCGCCTGATATTTCGGCCCGTCCGCTGTCCACCGCACGGCGCATGGGGGCGGCATACACCGCCTGCATGGACATGCCGTGCATGGCCTCAAAGGCGTCCAGCGATACCCCTTCAACCATGCGCAGCCCTAACATGATGCTTTCAAAGCGCTGCTCCTGGGGCGTTAGCTGCTGCACCTGTGCTGGACAGCCTGACAGATACGCCGAAATATCGGCAGGATTGGCCCGGCGCTCGTCCAGGCCGGGCATGAGGCTGTGCGCAGCCGCGCCAAAGCCCATATACGGCACGCGCTGCCAGCAGTGCAGGTTGTGTCGGCAGGCATAGCCCGGCCGGGCAAAATTGCTGACCTCGTAGCGCGCGTAGCCGGCATCAGACAGCCGAGCCAGCGCCAGGTCGTACAATGCGCGCTCCTCGTCCTCGGGGGGCGGCGTCAGCGCGCCTGCCTGGATGCTGGCCGCAAGCGGGGTGCCTTCCTCCACGATCAGACCATAGCAACTGATGTGCGCGGGCGCAAGCGCCAGCACCGCCGACAATGTATCGTCAAAGGTGGCCATGGTTTGCCCGGGCAGGCCCATCATAAGGTCGATGTTCAGGTTTTTTATCCCCGCCCGGCGCGCGCGCTGCACGGCATCGGCCACCTGCGGCCAGGTGTGCTGCCGCCCCAGGGCAGCCAGTTCCTGCGCGTTGGCGCTTTGCGCGCCCAGCGACAGGCGGTTGACACCGCCCTGCACCAGCGTATCCAGCATGGCATCCGACACCATGCCGGGGTTGGCCTCGCAGGAAAACTCCACCTGCGGGGACAACGTAAAGGCCGCATGGATAGCCTCTAGCACCGTTTGCATCTGCGCCGGCATCAGCAGCGTGGGCGTGCCGCCGCCGATGTACACGGTGTCGGCCTGCGGGCGGCCGTGCAGCTCGCCTGCGCGCGCAATTTCCTGCGCCAAGGCGCGCACATAGTCGCCCCGCAGCGACATTTTGCCGGCATAGGATGGGAAATCGCAGTATGTGCATTTGCGCGCGCAAAAGGGGATGTGCACATACAGCCCCAGTCCGGCGGTTATGCCAGCGAGCGCAGCCATATGGCCGCCATATCGATCCAGTTCTGGCAGGCGGGGCGGATGCTATCGGCGTGCTGGTCGCCATACACCTGATCGTTGGCCAGCGACAGCCCATGCGGGCCATCCATGTATATATGCACCTCGGCGTTGACCTTATGTGCGCGCAGCGCGCTGGCAAAGCGCAGGGCATTCTCCACCGGTACGGACGCATCGTTCCACGTATGCCACAGGAAAGTGGGCGGCGTGTGCTCGTCCACCTGATGCTCCAGCGACACGGTGTCCTTGAGCGCGTCATATGTATCGCCCAGCAGGTTGCGGATGGAAGCGCCGTGGCTGACGGTGGTGTCGGACGAAATGACCGGGTAGCCCAAAATCAGCGCATTGGGCTTTACTTGTTCCGGGGTCAGGCCGATCAGCTGGGCATAATGCGGCTTGGACCAGAACACGCCGGCGCTGGCCGTCAGATGTCCCCCGGCCGAAAAGCCCATCACCGCGATACAGTCAGGGTTCACATGCCATTCCTCCGCATACGTGCGGATCTCGTGAATGGCTGTCAACACCTGCAACAGCTGTGCGGGAAAGGTAATGGGCGCAACCGAATAATCCAGCACCATGGCCTGAAAGCCCTGCGCCAGCAGGCGCAGCGCCACCGGCTCCGCCTCGCGGAAAGAGCGGAAGGCATATCCGCCGCCGGGACAAACCAACACCGCCGGGCGCACGCGCTGCGCGTCCACCTCCGGGCTGTTGTCCATCGCGTACACCGTCAGCTGTACGTCAGGGGCCTGCCCCTTTAGATTCAGGGTTCGCTTTTCATAAATCATTTATGCTTCCTCCTTGAGATAATCGGGGTTCAGGCAATGCAGTTCTTCGGGCACAAACAGCCCGTCGCTGCGCACCAATTCCTCATCAAACCACATCTGCCCGCCGCCGTACTCCGGCCGCTGGATGTTGACCAAATCCCAATGGATGGCGCTGTGGTTGCCGTTGGGGCAGTCATCATAGCAGTTGCCCGGCGTAAAGTGGAAGGAGCCTGCGATTTTTTCGTCAAACAGCGTGTCCTTCATCGGGTGCAAAATGTATGGGTTGACGCCGATGGCAAACTCTCCCACGCCGCGCGCGCCCTCATCGGTGTTGAGGATGCTGGTCAGCAGGTCGGGACGGCTGCCCGACTCCTCCACGATGCGGCCATCGCGGAATACGAGGCGGATGTTTTCGTGCGTAACGCCCTGGTACAGCGAGGGGGTGTTGAAGGTAATCACGCCGTTGATGCTGTCCCTGACGGGTGCGGTAAACACCTCGCCGTCCGGGATGTTCAGCTTGCCATCGCATTTGATGGCGGGCTGGCCTTTGATGGAAAAGGTAAGGTCGGTGCCCCGCCCCACCAAATGCACGCGGTCGGTGCCCCGCCCCACCAAATGCACGCGGTCGGTGCGCTGCATGCGCGCAACCAGCGCGTCCATGGCACGGCTCATGGCACGGTAATCCATGGTGCACACGGTAAAGAAAAAGTCCTCAAACGCGGCGGTGCTCATGCCGGCCTGCTGCGCCATGGCGCTGGTGGGGTACCGCAGCACCACCCAGCGCGTTTTGGGCACGCGCACCTCCATGTGCACAGGCTTGGCATAATGCTTGCTGTACAGGCGCTTCTTTTCCTCCGGCACGTCGGATTGCTCAAACGCATTGTGCCCGCCGCGTATGCCGATATAGGCCGCACATTCCGCCATGCGGGCGGCATCGTGGCGGGCCATCCATTCCAACTGCTCCTGCGTGCAGCCCATCAGCAGCGCGCGCTCCACGGTTAAATCCGTGACCAGCACCTGCGGGATGCCGCCAGCCTTGTATACTTCCTCAATGATGGCAGCGTCTAACTCCGGCGCCAAGCCCCTGTCCTCCACCAGAATACGCTCGCCAGGCTGCACGCTGCAGGAGTAATGCACCAGGGTTTGCGCCAATTTTTGTATGCGCGGGTCTTTCATGTGGATGCCTCCTTGGTTTTTTTTGTGCGCGCGCGGCCCGAAAACCTGCGCGCGATGGGTTGTTCAATCAGGTAAGTAACCAGCGCGCTGATAACAAGCGCGCCCATATAGCACAGCAGCACATAGCTGCGCTGCCACACGCGGTCGCCCACCTGGTTGGGCATCGCATGCGCGGAGGCCGGGATGCCCCAGGTACGCAGCTGCACGGCCAGCACCTGATGCCACATATACATCTGATAGGATATCTGCGACATCACGCGGGTGATGCGGTTGCCCAGCAACAGGCGCACGCCGCCCAAGCCCAGTGTGATGCCCAGCATCAGCACCGACAGCAGCACCGACAGCAAATACCGGCGGTTCATCTGCCCGCGGCGGATAAACTCCCCGGCCTGTTCGGCAGCCTGGGCACGGCACAGCGCCAACAGGCCGTATACGGCCAACGCCGCGCACACCGTCATCAGCACGCGCGACCAGCCATCTTCCTTGAGCCTGCGCATGGACACATAGATGCCTGCCGCCACAAAGCCATTGGCATATACATCCAGAAACGCCGGCAGTTGGTTAAAGTACAGCGAACTATCCGCTAGCGTGCCCGCCCAGGCGCGGTAGCCGAAAGCAATGCCGGCCATGCCCAGATAGGTCACCACCGGCATGCGCCGGAACGCGCGCGCCAGCAGCGGGAACAGCAGGTAAAATTGCACCTCCACCGCCAGCGTCCACAGCGCGCCATTTAAGGGCGTATGCAGATAACTAAACGGGAACAGGTTGTGCGTAAACGTCACATGCGCCAAAATATCGCGTGTAGCCGCCCAGGGCGTGGCATAGCGTTTCTCAGGCAGCGCCACCACTAAAAACACAATGAGCAGATTGAGCAGATATGTGGGCACAATGCGGAAAAACCGCCGCCGGTAAAACGGCCCCACCGGGGGCAATGGCCGGGTGCCGCGCTGCGCATAGGGCAAATACAGCAAAAAGCCGCTTAACAGCAGCAGCCCGTCCACCCACAGGTAGCCCGATCGGAGTATAAAATCCAGGCTGATGCTGCGGCCAAACCACGGCAGGACGGGCGTAAGCCAGCTTTGCTGCCAGATGTGGAACGACACGATGATCAATATCATCAGCGCGCGCAGCCCATCCAGCGCAGGCAAGTACCCGTCCTGTACCTCCGTTTGGTCGCGGTACCAGGCGATGATGCGTTGCACGCTATTGCACCCGGTCCATGCGGTAGTATGTCTTGGTGGCCCTATTTTGTAATGTCAGCGTCTTTCCATCCTCCGGGAAACGCACAATGGAATAGCTTTCATCAAAGTGATCGGGGCGTGCGCCCACCTGCAGCAGGTAGTTCTTGGCCAGATAGTACAGCTTGCGCCCATCCATCACGCAGGTACCGTCCTCGTTAAACACCATTTTGACGCCCTTGGTACTCTCCCACTCGCCCATAATGCGGTAGGGCACGCGCGTCAGCCTGCGGGTGGTTACATCGCGGTAGTCCGGGATGTTGCGGTAATAGGGCAGCGCCTCATAGGGCTTGTCCTTGTTGTACAGTTCGCCGGCGTAGGCATAGTTGGCCTGCTCGTACATCTGCTGGATGTCGCTGTACTTGCCCACGGCATTGGCGCGGTCCAGATTATGCAGCGCATCCACCACAGTTTTATAATCTTTGCTAGCCATGGCCTCCTTGGCGGCGGCATAGGCATCGGCATAGTAGGCATCCAGCGCGGTTTCGGCCAGGTGATCGGCATCCTGATAGCCGGGGATAAGCGCCCATTGCTCGGCCGCCTCGCCCAGCCGCCCCTCCTGGAGCAGCGCCTCACCTAACTTGTACACGCTGCCGGTGTAGAGCTCATCAACATTCTTATATCCGGGCAGCTTGGACAACAGCTGCGTGGCGGTCAGCAAATCTTCACCGTTCAAGGCTTCCAACGCCTGCTGATAGGTGGCCTCGCGGTACTGGTCATAGGCGTCCTCATAATCGCCCAGCTCCTCAAAGGCAGCAGCTGCGGCGGCAAAATCGAACGCCTCCATATCTGCCTTGGCCTGCCCATAGCGCGCCTGCTTTAGGTATGTGGCGCTGTCCGCATAGGCACCCAGCCCCTCTAATGCAGTGACGGCCTCGGCATAGGTGCCCTGGCCAACCAGTGCGATGGCGCGTTCATAAGTAGCGCGCTTTAGTTCCTCCTCGCTGTTGCGGTAGTTGCCCAGGGCTTCGAATATCTCCATCGCGCGCTCATGGTCGCCGCTGTTGGCGGCTTCAATGCCCTGGTCATAGCGCACACCGTTCAGGCGGTCGGCGGCATCCTTATAATCATCGGCCTGCGTAAACAGCGCAATGGCCTGATCCACCTCGCCGCCTGCCAGCGCGGCTTCGGCGGCCAAATAGCTGGCCTCCTTCTTGAGCAGCACCGCGTCCTGCACATCCGGCGCGCCGTCAAAGTGCTGGATGGCGGCGGCATAGTCCTGACCCAATAGCGCCTCGCGCCCCATCTGATAGGAGCATTCCTGGCTTAGCTTGGCCGCGTCCAAATACGCTGAAATCTTGTCAAACTTGGCCTTGGCGTCAGCATATTCACCCTGCGTCATCATCTGCACCGCCGGCTCATACAGGCAGGCCGAGGCCTTCAAATAGCTGTCCAAATAATCCCCGGCAGCCAGGTATTTTTCGGCAGCCTCGTCAAATTTTTCCTGCGCAAACAGCATCTCACCCCACAGGTAGTACGCCTCCTGAGTTTTGCGCGCAGCATCGGGATGGGTGTCGGGCAGCTGCTTGAGCAGCTCAATGGCGGGGCCATACTGCTGCTGCTCGATGTTGGACAGCGCCGGAAGATACAGGCAATCCTGCGCCAATTGCGCGGAGTCCTTATACTCGCCCAGCGCTAAGTACTTGCTGCGCGCCGCGCCATAGTCCAGCGCGTCCATGAGCTGCGAGGCCCACAGGTACTCCGCTTCGGTGATGCGCTCCCCGCTGTCCTTGTAGCCGGGAGTTTCTCCAAACACCTGGATGGCGTTTTCATATTCTTTGGCCTGCATCAACAGCTGTGCGCGCTGATAGCGCATGTCGATGGCCAGGTCTGCGCTGTCCTTATAGTCCTTGAGCGTTTCATAGATATCCTGCGCGGCCTTCAGCGAGGTAAGGTTGCCGGTGCGCGCGGCCTGCCCTGCGCGCAGGTAATCGCTTTCCAGCACCATTTCGGCGCTGTTGTGATAGTCCTCCAATTCCAGGAACGCGGCCTTGGCGTTCTCATAGGCGCCGTCCTCCAGCTGCTGCTGCGCGCGGTAATACTTGTAGGCCGGGATGCCATGGAAATAGACGCCATAGGCCCCGCCTGCCAAAATCACCACGGTGGATATCGATGTAATAATGCGGCGGCGGCGTTTGCGGGCCTTCAGCTCGGCCTTCTCACGCTCCGCCGCCATGCGGCCGGCCTCCTCACGGGCCTGGCGCGCCTTTTCCTCCATTTCATTTTCCTGGGTGAATATGATCTTTTCGATAGCAGCCTTGTTGTACAGCGTAAATACATCGTGCTTGTCCCGGCCGCAGCGGATGCAGTCCGTCCGGCTGGCCTGGTTGGGCCGGCCGCAGATGCACACCCACACCGCACCCTGATCGCTGGGGTAGCCGATGGCATCAGCCCCCGCTACGTGTTTTAACGTGTCTAACTTCTTGCCGGGTGCGATGGTGACATCCTCATACTCCGTGATCGCCTCCACGCCGCGCCGCCACACCGTGCCGTCATGGAACCAGACCTTTTCAATGGTCATGTCCATGCGTGCGGCCTGCACGCCATCCTCAACAGCCACGGCCATCTCGAACATTTCATGCGGGTCGCCGGTCAATCCCTGTACGCGCTCCACCTGGCGGGACAGTGTTTCGCCCTCGCCGTCAAAGCATACAAAGGCGGCCTGGACGCTGGTCACCGTCTTGTGCGACAGGTTGTACAGGGTCAGCGTAACCACCGGGTAGGCCTGCGTGGGCATGGTAAAATGCCACAGCTCTATCGGGCAGCTAAGGTCGATCTTCATGGGTTCCCTCCGGCAAGCGCCCTGCTGTTACAGCCGGGCGATGGTCAGTTCTGCCAGCGTGTCGGCAGCAAAGATAAGCGTCATCAGGGCGGTCACGCCATCGCCCAGATCCAGTGCATAGTAGGCCTGGGCGCTGTCGCCCTGTACGAACAGGCTGCCATAGGGCGGCACCTGCTGCTGGGCATCGCCGTACAGCGCGGTGGTCACCACCGGCACCTCGTCGCCATCATAGGGCAGGCGCGAGAGCACCACGGCCAGCGCTTCGCCGATGCGGATGCCGCGCGGGCCCTCATGAACACCGGTCAGCGTCATGCGGTGGGCATACTCGCCCTGCTCGCCCTTCACAAAGGCAATTTCCACGCCATCCCACTGTGCGGTGATGATCTGCCCCTCGGTATCCTCCACCGTTTCCTCGTGCGTGGGCTGTCCCAGTACAGCAGTGGCGGTGTCCATGGTCAGCCCGGCAAAGTGCAGCCCGGCCATGACTAGATCCTCCGCCTGCAAGGGATCGGGGTTGGCGGTGTCAAAGGCAAAATAGTCGTTCCTCTCCTGCAAATCGGCCAGCGCCTTGAGCGCGGCTTCGGCGTCTGCCAGCGGCTGCGCTTCGGCGGCAGCATAGTAGCGGATAGCGACGATGCCGCCGTTGTCCACGGTATACTGCACGCCTGCGCGGTCGACGCCGCTGTCGGTCAGGTAGTACAGCTCATGCTCCACCACCAGAATGGTCTGCCCCGCGCGGCGCACGACCCCGGTGGCCACCGGCGTGGGCAGGCTGCCGGATATGTACAGCACGGCTGCGTCCTCGGTGCCCGCCAGGTGCGGGTTGTCGTTGGGATAGGCTGCCAGCACCTGCTGCACATCCTGCCCGACGTAGGTTTCGCGCAGACCAGTAACGGGCGAATGCTCCGTGTTGCCAGCCAGCAGCGCGCCCAACAGCACGCTGTCGGCACTCAGGTCATTATGCGACAGGTACAGCGTATACCCCTCGCCCTGTGCCTCAAAGCCTGCGGCGGTCTGCGCCACCGTCAGCTTGTCGGTCAGCGCCTGTTCCAGCAGCTGCGCCGTCCAGGCGTTCAGCTCCTCCATCGTCAGAGCGGCGGGCTGCGGCTGCCCGGCAAACGCCACGGGCAGGGCCAGCATCAGGGTCAATATCAGGCATAGGATACGGGTCATACAGTTCCTTCCTTTCCCGGGCTGCCCATGGGGGCATGCTCCGGCTTCAAGTGGGCCACACCCAGCGACAGCGCGCCGGTGGGGCAGGCGTTGACACAATCGCCGCAGCGCACACACTCGGCATGATTGGTGGTCTTTACAGGGTCAATGCACATGCCGCATGCGCGAGCACACGCGCCGCAGGCCACGCACTTGCTTGAGTCCAGCCGCAGACGGTACAGCGCCCAGGGGTTGAGCACGCCGTACATGGCGCCCAGCGGGCACAGATACTTGCAAAACGGCCGGTAGATAATCACCGACAGCAGCACCACGGCCGCCAGCAGCGCCATCTTCCAGGCAAACAGCGCGCCCACCTTGGGCCCGCTTTGCGTGGGTACGATGTTCAGGGACTTGACCAGCCCGGAGCCGGACGCCGGGGGCGGCGGCGCGCTTTTGAAATACACATGCGGAATGCCGGCCTCTAACGTCCCTGCCGGGCAAATGTACTTGCAAAACGCCGGCGAGGCGTTGCCGGCCTCGTTGTTGAGCGTCATGGGCAAGATCAGCACAAACACCAGCAGCACCACATACTTCAGATACCGCAGCTGTTTGTCCCCTTTGAAGCGGTTGCGCTTTACCGGGAAAGGGATTTTGTGCAGCAGCTCCTGCACCCAGCCAAACGGGCACAAAAAGCCGCACACCGCCCGGCCCATCAGCGCGCCAAACATCAAAATCAGGCCAAACACATACAGCGACACCGAAAACGCGCGGCTGCCAATGACCGCCTGCAGCGATCCAATGGGGCAGCTCATCACCGCGCCGGGGCAGGAATAGCAATTGAGCCCCGGATTGCACACCATCTTGAGGTTGCCCTTGTACAGCGTGCCGGTGGCAAAGCCGGTCAGGTAGCTGTTGCTGATGGCGGCAAACACCAGCTGGATAACGCGCCGGTACTTGACCCTTTTCTCGCGCTTAGCCAATGCCCACACACTCCTCACACAGCAGGATGGCCTTTCTAAACAGCGTAGCCACCTCATCCCGATAAACGCCAAGGGCTGTCAGCACAGCCCCCAGCACCAGCAATGCTACCCAGGGATGCTTACGGAGCCACCGCAACACCTTGTTCCTCCATGTACGCCAGCACTTGCTCAATCAGGCTGATCCAGCCCTCCTCGTTATGGGCGCGGGCTTCCACATGGTAAATCATGCCGTCCGCCCCGATAAACCAGGTGGTGGGATAGCCCTGCAGCCGCAGGTCGGAGGCATGTAGATGATACAGCAGCGACATATCGGGCACGATGGTCGGATAGGTCACGCCGCGCGCCTCCACGACCTGGATGGCGGCATCCAGTTTGTCCTGGACAAGCTTCCATTCTCCATCCGCGGTAACGGTAGCGCCCTCCAGCAGCAGGCCTACAAACGTCATCCTGTCCTTGTATACCTCGGCCAGTTTGTTCAGCGCCGGCATTTCCTCTAAGCAATAGCCGCACCAATCCGACCAGATGTTGATCAGCGCAGGCTTGCCGTCAAAAACGCTGGCATCAAATACGTTGCCATAGATATCCTGCACAACCAAACTGGCAAAATAGTTGGGCTGGGCTTCGGCGTCTGGGGCCTGAGTGGTCGTTTCGGCCAGCGCCAGCAGCGGCAGAAGCATCAGCGCCAGCAGAAGAGCAATAAATTTCCTAATCAAGCAAATACCTCCGTATGTTGGTCGTCTATACTTGCATACAGCAATTTTGCGGGGGGCACGCTGTGGTCGCCCCAGATAAGCGCATCCATCACCTTGCGGGCGGCCTCCTCGGCCTTGCGCGCATCGTTGGCGTGGATGGTGGCAACGGCATCTCCTGCCGCGACATAATCCCCGATGCGGTGATGCATCACCAGCCCCACTGCGGGATCAATGACATCCTCCTTGGACAGCCTGCCTGCGCCCAAATGCTGGGCAGCCAGGCCAATGGCCTGGGCATCCATGCCCTGAAGATAGGCCCCTTTGGCTACAGGCACGGGCAGCTGGATGCTCGCCTGCGGCAGCAGCGTTATATCCTCGCACACGCGCGGGTCGCCGCCCTGGGCGGCAATCATCTCCGCCAATTTTTGCAGGCCGCGCCCGGTGCGCAGCGCGTCCAGCAGTTGATTGCGCGCATCCTCTTCATCGGCAGCCAGGCCACCTGTCATCAGCATGCGCGCGCCCAGCAGCAGCGAGACCTCCAACAACGGGCCTTGGGTGCGCCCGGCCAGCACGTCAATGGCTTCCTTGACCTCCAACGCGTTGCCCACATGGGAGCCCAGCGGCTCCTGCATGCCGGTAATCAGCGCCTGCACGCTGCGCCCGGCGCGGGTGCCGATGTCCACCATGGTGCGCGCCAGCTCCATGCATTCCTCCAGGGTGTGCATAATGGCGCCGGTGCCGGTCTTTACATCCAGCACGATGCCTTGCGCGCCGGAGGCGATTTTTTTGGACATGATGCTGGACGCAATCAGCGGGATGCTGTCCACCGTGCTGGTCACATCGCGCAGCGCGTACAGGCGCTTGTCGGCAGGCGCCAGCTTATCGCTTTGCGACACCACGCAGCAGCCCACACGGCGCACGATGTCTAAAAACTCCTGTTCGGGCAGCTCCACCTGCATGCCGGGGATGCTTTCCATCTTGTCGATGGTGCCGCCGGTGTGCCCTAAGCCCCGCCCGCTCATCTTGACCACCTTGGCCCCGCAGGCTGCCGCCAGCGGCACCAAAATGAGCGTGGTGGTGTCCGCCACCCCGCCGGTGGAATGCTTGTCCACCGCGATGCCGCCTACATCGGGCGTCAGCACATCGCCAGTGTGCGCCATGGCCACGGCCAGCGCGGCGGTTTCGCGCGCGTCCATGCCGTTTAAGCGGATGGCCATCAGCAGCGCGGCCAGCTGGTAATCCTTGCTGGCCGGGTCAGCCGCGGCGTTGGCAAAAAAAGCAATCTCCGCATTGGACAACGGCTGATTGAACTTTTTGCGGGTGATAATATCTACAAAATCCATCCCGTCCCCCATGTGGTTAGAGATCGGTTTTCAGTATATCACAGCGCGGTGCGGCAGGCAAAAAGGCTATGCCTGGCCATAGTAGGCATGCGCGCCGTGTTTGCGTTCAAAGTGCTTTTGCAATATATGCTGGGGCATGGGCCCGCGCGGGACCGCCGAAGTCAGCTGCTCGGTGTGGAAGGCCATCATGGCCACCTCCTCCAGCACCGCGGCATGGTACACCGCCTCGTGCGCGTCCTTGCCCCAGGCAAACGGGCCATGGTGCATCAGCAGCGCAGCGGGGACATGCACAGGGTTGATGTTATGCGCCGCAAAATGATCGGCAATAACCATGCCGGAAGCCTGCTCATACCCTTCCTCCACCTCCTGCTGCGTCAGCGCGCGCGCGCAGGGCACCGGGCCGGAAAAGTAGTCGGCATGCGTGGTGCCATAGGCCGGGATGTCGCGCCCGGCCTGCGCCCAGATGGTAGCCCAGCGCGAGTGCGTATGCACAATGCCGCCCACCTGTTTAAAATGCTTATACAGCGCGAGATGCGTGGGGGTGTCCGAGGATGGCTTCAAATTTCCCCAGGCCACGCGGCCCGACAAATCCACCACCACCATGTCGTCTGCGGTCATTGTTTCATACGCCACGCCCGAAGGCTTGATGACAAACAAGCCCCGGTCGCGGTCGATACCCGATGCATTGCCCCAGGTAAAGGTCACCAGCCCCAACTGCGGCAAGCGCATGTTGGCCTCATACACCTGGCGGCGCAATTCCTTAAGCACGCTGCAACCTCCATACCAGGTCGTTGACCATCAGATCGCGGGTCAGGGTGTCGATGTCCGTATGCTTTCCGATGTGCACAAACTCAATGCCCAGCATGCTGCAAAAATCGCGCATGTGCGCCTGGTTGAGCTGATAACTTAGCACGGTATGATGCGCGCCGCCGGCCTGCATCCAGGCTTCGGCTGAGGTGGAAAGATCCGGGTACGGCTTCCACATCACGCGCGCCACCGGCAGCCGGGGCATGTCCTGAAAAGGGGCGCAGGCATGCACATCGTTGACAATCATGCGCATGCGGCCGCCCATGTCCACCAGCGATACCGTGATGGCCTCGCCCTCTCCGGTGGAAAAGCACAGCCGCGCCGGCGCTTCCCGGCCGCCGATGCCCAGGGGGTGCACCTCGATGCGCGGCTTGTCGCTGGCGATGTCGGGATCGACCTCCAACATGTGCGCGCCTAAGATGCCCTCATTTTCGGGATCCATGTGATAGGAATAGTCCTCCATGAACGCGGTGCCGCCGGGCAGGCCGCGCGCCATCAGCTTCATCACGCGGGTGAGCGCCGCCACCTTCCAGTCGCCCTCGGCACCAAAGCCATAGCCATCGCGCATCAGGTTCTGCACGGCCAGGCCGGGCAGCTGCCGCAGCTGTTGCAAATCCTCAAAGGTATCGGTAAACGCGCCAAAGCCGCCCGCCTCTAAGAAACGGCGCAGCGCCACCTCAATGCGCGCCTGATAGCGCACGCTGCTGATGTTATCCGTAGCCAGGGTGTAGCGCTCGTGGTAGCTTTCAACCGTTTGGCTGATGTCAAACTCGGTCACTTCATCCAGCGCCGAGATCAAATCGCCTATGCCGTAACCATTGACGCTCCATCCCAGTTTGATCTGCGCCTCCACCTTGTCGCCCTCGGTGACGGCCACATCGCGCATATTGTCGCCAAAGCGGCATACCTTGAGCCTGCGACTTTCATACACGCCGATGGCGGCGCGCATCCAATCGCCTATGCGCTGCCGGATGCGCGCATCGCCCCAATACCCTGCTATGACCTTGCGCGGGATGCGCAGGCGCGCGCCAATGAAGCCGTGCTCCCGGTCACCGTGGGCGGACTGATGCAGGTTCATGTAATCCATGTCGATGGCGTCCCAGGGGATATCGCGGAAAAACTGGGTGTTAAAGTGCAGCAGCGGCTTTTGAAGCCGGGTCAGCCCGGCAATCCACATCTTGCTGGGCGAAAAGGTGTGCATCCAGGTGATCAGGCCCGCGCAGTTGGGGCTGGCATTGGCCTCCAGCACCAATTGCTCAATGGCCGCGCTGCTGGTCAGCGCGCCCTTGAACACCACGCGGCCCACCACCTGCGGGTCCTGCTCCAGCGCGTCACAGATGGTGCGCGCATCTTCCTCTACCTGCGCGATGACCTCCTGGCCGTACAGCGTCTGCGTACCGGCAACCAGCCAGAATTCATATGTTTTCATGCGTCCTCCCGGATTGGGTCAATTTGATGGCCTTCAGGCGCTTCATTACATCGTTTTCGCCCCGGCCAAAGTAATCGTGCAGCACCCGGTATTCCTGGAACAGCTGGTCATACACCGCCACGGCTTCCTGGCAGGGTGTGTATTCACGGTTTTCTGCGCGGCCCATGTGCCGGGCGGCCTCGAACACATCATCATATCCCCCGGCACGGCTACCTGCCGCCACCGCGCCAAAGATGGCGCTGCCCAGCGCGGGGCCTTGCGCCGTGCCCGCCACGCGCACGGGCATGTCGAGCACATCGGCGTATATCTGCATCATCATGGCGTTCTTCTGGCTGATGCCGCCGGAGGCCACAAACGCATCCACCTGGATGCCGTTCTGGCGGAAGTTCTCCACGATCATGCGTGTGCCATAGGCCGTGGCCTCTATCAGCGCGCGGTATATCTCCCATGGTTGGGTTTGCAGCGTCATGCCCAGCATCATGCCGGTCAAGTCCACATCCACCAGCACGCTGCGGTTGCCGTTCCACCAGTCCAGCGCCAGCAGGCCGCTTTGGCCGGGGCGCAGTTCATCCGCCTTTTGGGTCAGATAGTCATGTATCGACAGGCCCTGCCGGGCGGCCTCGTCCTCATGCTGTTTGCTGATATAGTTGTTGGTCAGCCAGGCAAAATGATCGCCTACGCAGCTTTGCCCGGCCTCATAGCCCGCAAAACCCGGCAAAATGCCATCCTCCACCACGCCGCACATGCCGGGCACCTGCACTTCCCTGGTGTCCAACACCATATGACAGGTGGATGTGCCCACAATAGCCAGCATTTTGCCGGTTGCATCAATGCCCACGGCGGGCACGCACACGTGCGCGTCCACATTGCCCACCGCCACCGGCGTGCCGGGCTGCAAGCCTAAGCGCTCGGCCATGGCCGGGGTCAGGCCGCCTGCCACGCTGCCGATGGGCGAGATATCGCCCGCCAGTTTTTCTTCCACCACGTTTTCCAGCCGCGGATCAAGCGCCGCAAAGAATGCAGGCTCCGGATACCCCGTGCGCTTGTTGTACAGGGCCTTGTAGCCCGCGGCACAGGAGTTGTGCGTCTGCTGGCCCGTCAATTGCCATACAATCCAGTCCCCGGCCTCCACCCAGGCGTCCATGGCCTGATAGATGTCCGGCGCTTCATTGAGCACCTGCCACAGCTTGGGGAACAACCACTCCGACGATACCTTGCCGCCGTAGTTGTTCAGCCATTTTTCGCCCCGCGCCTCTGCAATGGCGTTCAAGCGGTTGGCCTCATCCTGCGCGGCGTGATGCTTCCACAGCTTGACCCAGGCATGCGGGTTGCCCGCATATTGCGGCAGCATGCACAGCGGCGTGCCATCCGCCCGCACGGGCAGCACGGTGCAGGCCGTAAAATCCGTGCCGATGCCGATAATGTCGCGTGCATCCACGCCGGATGTGCGCAGCAGCGCCGGGATGGTATGGTCGAGCACATCCAAATAATCCTGCGGATGCTGCAGCGCCCAGTCGATGCCCAGCGGCGTGCCATCCGGCAGCGCGCGCTCCATCACGCCATGCGGATAGGCATACTCCTGCGCGGCCACCTCGTGGCCATCTTTCGTGCTGACCAGCACGGCGCGCCCCGACAGTGTTCCATAATCAATTCCGATGGTATACTTCATATCATCCTCCTGCGGTTGCATGCTTCTTTTTTTATGTAAACAGGATAACACCCCAGCGCACAGCGGTCAATCGCGGGCTTTGGTATAATACGTTTCAAGCGTATTTTTCATAATCAACGCACTTTTCACTATGTGCAGGAAAGCAAAGGCGAAACTCATGGTCATTTGGTAACATGATACCCGGCGATGGGGTTCCAACTTGTTATATTGTAAGGGTATAATAATAGGGGGTGTTTACATATGGCCATTGACATCGGCAGGCGCAGAGAGTTTGTATGGGATGATTTTTTGATAGATGCAAGCCAGACAACCGCTGCCCGGCGCGTACACCAGCCCACACGCAGAGAAATCCGCATGGTGCTGGACAGGCCCTGGGAGGGAGACGGCTGCAACTATTTTTGCGTTGTCTATGACGATGTAAAAAAGGTCTACCGCATGTACTACAACGGCTGGGAGATGATGAGCCCCGACCGGAAAGAGCACACCCTCATCGTAAAGATATGCTGCATCGAAAGCGCGGACGGCCTGCACTGGGAGCGCCCCAGCCTTGGCCTGGTGGAGTTTGAGGGTTCAAAGGACAACAACATCATCATGGCAGTCAGCACGTTTCCGGGGCTTTTGGGCATAGACAACTTCTTCGTCACGGTGGACACCAACCCCAACCCGGCTGTGCCCGGCACATACAAGGCCGTAATGGCCTTCCCGGAGAAAAGGGAAGACGGAACCACCGAGCACAAGCTGATGGGGCTGGCCAGCGACGATGGCTACACCTTTCATAAGGTAGTCGTCGTATCCCGTGAAGGCGCGTTTGACACGCTCAACACCGTTATGTGGCACGAGGCAACCCGGCAGTATATCTGCTATATCCGCGGCTTTCACGAGGCCGATACATGGGCTGAATATTCCGGCGGTGAATTAAACAAGCTGGTTCGGGACATCCGGGTGCTGTTCTCCAAGGATTTCATCCACTGGAACCGCCCCAAGCACCTCAACTTTAAGGATTGCGAAGACTTCCCGCTATATACCAACTGCATCTCACCCTATCCGGGGGCGGAGCATATCCTGGTGGGCTTCCCTACCCGCTATGTGGAACGCCCGGAGTGGACGGCCAACTTCGACCGCCTGTGCGGTGCCGAAAAACGCAGGGAACGCCATGCCGTGCACCCTCGTTACGGCCTGACAACCACCGATTGCCTGTTTATGTGTTCCCGCGACGGCCTGAACTGGCACCGCTATGACGAGGCCTTTATGCGGCCAGGCCCTGAATTCCCGGCCAACTGGGTGTATGGCAGCTGCTATCCAAGCGTTGGGCTAATCCCAATGCCCTCCGATGTTGCGGGCGCGGACGAAGAGTGGAGTTTCTACACCCATGACAATCACTGGATGAGCCTCCCGGCGGAGCTGGTGCGCTTTAGCATCCGCAAGGACGGCTTTGTATCGCTATACGCCGGCCGCGAACCGAAAAGGATCGTCACCAGGCCGTTTATATTCCAGGGCGACACACTGAAAATCAACTTCTCGACCTCGGCCCGCGGCTGGCTGTATGTAAAGGTGCTAGCCGAGGATGGAAGCGCAACGCTGTCCTCCGGCGAACTGTTCGGCGACCGCGTCAACCGCATCGTTGACCTGGACGGTGACTTGGGCGCGCTGGCCGGAAAAAACGTGCATATGGAAATCGAGCTGATGGATGCGGACTTCTATGCCTTCCAGTTCGAATAACAGCCTTCCTGTTGTCCACTCCCCCACGACGTAACGGAGGCCATTATGCGCATTGAAAAAGCTAAGGAAACCCTGTCCGCCCGGGAACGGGTGCAGCGCACCTTTGCCTTTGAAACGACCGACCGCGTGACCATTGGCTATGAAGCCAACCCCATCATCCACGGCCGGTTGTGCCAGGCACTGGGCATAGCCCCCGACAACCGCGATGAGCTGTATCAGACGCTGGGTGTGGACTATGTGGGTGTTAGCGCGCCGTATGTGGGCCCTCAGCTGTTCCCCGACCGCCCCAACCGGCGTGTGAACGCGCTGGAGGGATGCTACATGCGCTATGTCCCCAATGACAGCGGCGGCTATTGGGATTTTTGCGATTTCCCTCTACAAGGTGCCAGCGATGAACTGTTTGCCCGCTATCCCATCCCCGACCCGGATTGCTTTGACTACGACGCGGCGCGGCAACGCGCGCGCAGCCTGTCCGGCCGCTACGCGCTGTACGCAGGCGGGGCCGGGACGCCGGACATCATCAACTCCAACGGCCGCATCATGGGCATGGAGGACGTATTGATCCATCTGGCAACAGGCGATGAAGCAGCGTTGGATTTTATGCAGCGCCGCGCGCGGTCGCAGTTTGAGGTGTTGGAGCGCACGCTGGAAGCCTGCAAAGGCTACATTGACTTTGTCTGGTTAGGCGAGGACTTGGGCAGCCAGCATGCGCCGCTGATATCGCTCGCCCTGTACCGGCAGCGCATGAAAGGTACCCATCAAATGTTTGTGGATTTGGCGCAGCAGCACGGCCTGCCCGTCATGATCCACAGCTGCGGCAGCTCATCCTGGGTGTATGAGGATTGGATTGCGATGGGTGTCACCGGCGTGGATTCGCTGCAGCCCGAGGCCAGGGACATGGACGCACGCACGCTTGTCCAGCGCTTTGGCGGGCGGCTGACGCTGCGCGGGCTGATCTCCACCGGCGGGCCGCTGGCCTTTGGCACAAGGGAGGACATCACGGCCTGCGTGCGCGATACGCTGGCCACGGTGATGCCGGTGCACGGGTATCACTTTGCGCCCGCCCATGCGCTGCAGGACAACACGCCGGTGGCAAACATCGTAGCCATGTACCAGGCCGCGCACAAATATGGCATATACTAAAACACTATTTTCTATAGGAGGAGTTTATGGCTTTTCAACAACTGAAGGTTTCCACTGACGGCCGCAGGCTGATCAGCCAGGACGGCACGGTGTTCTTTTATCTGGCGGACACGGCCTGGCGGCTGCCGCGGGCGCTCAACCGCGAGGAAACGCTAATGTACATGGACAAGCGCCAGGCGCAGGGCTTCAATGTGCTGCAGGTGGTGGCGCTGGATGAATGCGACGGCCTGCGCCGCCCCAACCGCTACGGCCGCCGCCCATTTGTGGAGGTCGCCCCTGACCAGTTTGACCCCACCCAGCCCGACCTGGAAGGCGACGACAATTACTGGGCACACATGGATTTCATCATCGATCAGGCCGCAGCACGCAGCATGTACATCGCGCTGCTGCCCACCTGGGGCGACAAGGTCCACCGCATGGCGGGCTATGGGCCGGAAATTTTTAACATCGACAATGCCTTTACCTACGGGCAGTGGCTGGGAGAACGCTATCGCGACCGCCCCAACATGATCTGGGTGATGGGCGGCGACCGGCCCATGGGCCGCATGCGGCATTTTGAGGTGGCGCGCGCCATGGCGCTGGGCATCAAGGCCTCCGGCGACAACCACCTGATGACCTTCCACCCCTGCGGGGCGGAATCGTCCGCTGATTCCGTGGGCGAGGAAAATTGGCTGGACTTCAACATGACCCAGTCCGGCCACTCGCGCAGGCGGTACAACTACGAGATGATAACCAAGGGCTACAGCATCACGCCGGCCAAGCCCATCCTGGACGGCGAGCCCGGCTACGAGCATCACCCGGACGACTTTAACCCCGCCAACGGCTATTTAGACGAGGTAGATTGCAGGCAGGCGTTCTTCTGGTCGGTGCTGTCGGGCGCCTGCGGGCATACCTATGGCAGCCACAGCGTGTGGGGTTTCTGGACACCGCCGGTGACCGGGCTTGTTTACTTTGACCGGCCGGGGCATTTCTGCATGGACTGGCGACAGGCCCTGGACGGCAAAGGCGCCAACGCCATGCACATCGCGCGCAACATCGTGCTCAGCCGCGATTTCCTCCATGCGGTGCCCGCGCCGGATTTAGTGAAAGACCAGCTGCCCGGCACCAACCACGTGCCGGTGCTGAGGAGCGATAGCCACATCATGCTGTACATTGCGCAGGGCATCCCCGCCACGCTGGACAGCGCGCGCATGCCCTTTGAATCTTTTGCTATCACCTGGATGAACCCCCGCACCGGCGAACACATGGCCGCAGGTACCGGCGATATCCATTCCCCGCTTACGTTCTGTCCCCCCACCGGCGGGCGCGGGCAGGACTGGGTGCTGGTGCTGGATAGGGCATAACGGTTTACCCGGCGTTTGCCATAGTGTGCTACATAACAGATCATTACAGGGGGCGGGCAACCGCTCCCTGTTTTTTCCGGGATGATGCAACAAATGCAATCTCTCAGTTGTTATATAAAGTGCATGGGCATGACCACTATGCTTGTATAGATAGACGGAGGTACATTCCTTGAAAAAACTGTTGGCTATCCTGTTACTTTGTTTGCTGCTGGGCTGCATGCTGTTGCCCGCCGCCGCGCAGGAGGATGCGCCGCTGCCCCCGGCCGTACGTGCGTTGATAGCGGATACTCATCCCCAACATACGATTACGGCATTTTCAGGGTACGGCGATGACACCGTGGGACAATGGGCGCTGGCGCTGACCCTGGACGGGCAGCATGCGCTGGTCATCGCCGAAAAGGCGCGCGGGCAGGCTGCCTATGCCATTACGCTGGAAAACCCTGCCGCCTTCCCGCCCGGCGACAGCCAGCCCGGCGTGCTGATTGACACCGGTGGCGATGTGGTGTTTGTCAGCTTCCGGGACACGGAGCACCTGTGGTCTTACCGCGCCGGCAAATCCGATGGCACCTGGGGCGAGGTGGAGGTAACGGTGTATCCAAATCAGCCCGCCCTTGCGGAGCACACCGAATGGGGGATGCGCGTGCAGGACGGCCTGCTGATGAGCGAAGCGCTGGAAACCGATGAAAACGACAACATCATAGCGCGCGGGGAATGGCCGCCCATCCCGGTGCCGCATGTACGGGGCAAGACGCAGCTGGCCACCTATGACTGGCAGCTGTTCCCCGCCTATCCGCCGCAACTGGTCATGCCGGATGGCGAGCCGCGCACCGAGGTACTGGACGCGCTGACGCCGCCGGGCTGGACGCGGACAGCAGCCGATATCAACGCGGGCGGCATCTATGTGCAGGGCACCGACGAACAGGGGCATATGCGCCTGCTGCTCAAGGCGTGGGTGGGAGATAACACAGGCGGGTACTATGTGGACAGCATCACCCAGCCGCTGCCCCAGGGCACCTGGATCAACCCGCAGCCGCTGGGGATGGAAGTAGCGATCTACCCCTATATGGACAAGGAGGACATCCGCTTTTACTGTATCTTCCGGCGCGACCGGTACGGCGTGTGGGGCCTGCGGTATATAGAAGGCTCAGCTTTTATGGGCATAGGTCCCCACTATGTGCAGGATTATCGGGAACCGTCGAGCCATTGCTGTTTTGGCGATCATCCGTGGAACGATATCCGCGAGGTAGACATCACCGCCCTGCCCGGCACCTTTGACAAAGCCTTGCAACAATTGGATCAATCCAACTGGGCGATGGTCAACAACCCCAACCCGAAGGACCGCCTGCACCTGCGCAAGACGCCTGACCGCAGCGCCCCCACATGGGGCAAGTTTTACAACGGCACGCCGCTGCGCGTGCTGCAGCGCCGGGGCGAATGGGTGCAGGTGCAGATCCCCACCGGCCTGCGCATCGGCGCACCCGAGGGCTGGATGATGAGCAAATACTTAGCCTTTGGCACGGACATGAACCATGTACAGCCCGCCTTCCCTGATTTATCATACGTGGACAGCGTGGACAACAAAACATTGCCCGTATACGAAGAACCCGATATCCTCACCCCCGTGTCCTTCTGGCGCGCGCTGTCCGGCTACCAATATTGGGTCATGGGCATCGCAGGCACGGACTGGTACTATGTCTATTTCCCGGAGGACGGCATCGGCGGGTATATGAAGCAGGAATGGTTCTGGGAGGGGAATGGGTAAAAGAAAACTTCCTCAACAGATTGATATGGACTTAAAAATATGCATTTTGATTGAGACTGTACAGTATGCAGCAAGACACCCCTGATTGTGCCGTGGCTGTAACCTGCTAAATCCGGATGCTAAACAAGTCATAAAATAATAGAATAGGCACATCCTATATGATTTGCACCTTCTTCGTCTATTGTAGTGAAAGGAGGTACATGCATGCGAGATGAGAAACTGTCCAATATCAGCCAACAGGAAAGGCTGGCCGATATGGTTGTGCAATACCAGGCACTGCTGTTGAAAGTATGCTATGCCTATTTGTGCAATGCCGAAGAAGCCAAGGATGCCGTGCAGGAGACCTTTTTGAAGGTATACAAAAGCATGGGCAGTTTTCGCGGAGAATGCAGCGAGAAAAGTTGGATCATCAAAATCGCTCGAAATACCTGCCTGGACATGCGCCGGTCGGGCTGGTTTCAACGCGTGGATAAACGCATCCAGGTGGAGGACTTGCCCGCCGCCAGCGACCCTGCCATATCGGAGGAAGAAAAGGAGTTAACAGCCGCCGTCCTCCGGTTACCGCAAAGGCTTAAAGACGCGGTCATCCTCTATTACTTTCAGGGCCTTTCCATGCGGGAAACCGCCGACATCCTTGGCATCTCACAGCCTTCTGTTTCGGGCCGGCTGAGTCGTGCAAGAAAAAAACTGAAATCTCAGTTGGAGGGGGAGAGTTAAGATGACCGACAAGAAAACAATGGAAAAAATCCAACAGTCCATGAACCGCTCGCTCTCCGGGATGGATACCGACGATATGTTGACCGAGCGCGTGCTCCGGCGCGCAGAAAAAAACCAAGAGGATGAAAAAACAATGAAGAAGAAAACATCCGGCAGCCTGATCCTTGCGATAATATTGATCATACTGGCAGCAACAGTTGCTGTTGCCGTGACCAATTGGGACAGTTTGAAGCACTATTTTGAAACCGTCCGCATGATGGAAACCACTGGCGAACTGGCGCGCTGGTCGGACGAGGACAAAGTCAAACTGCTCCAAGCCATGGTGGATGCAGGCATCGTTGATACACAGGATGCCCACGTGCAAACAGCCATGGATGTAAAACTCCCCCTGGCGCAGCGCGGTGCTGCAGCCGATGCCGTCATCACAGCGCGTTATGGCGAGGAATACTTTGACAGTTATACCGTGGAACAGTTGGAATTCCCGGAAAAAGAAAGAAGCCCGGAAGAGCAGGCCAGTTTCGGGCAATGGAGCGAAGCATACTGGGCACAATGGAACAGCCAGGAAAAACAACCGCTGACTGAAAGCCGCATCTACCACGCGACAATCAACAATCTGACAGAAATTGGCGAGTTTCCCAGATCGCTGCTGCGAGATATACAAGTGTCCAGCGAGTGGAACGAAGAGGAGCAGATTTACACCATCACCGCTTCCATCGACAAATCCGTCTATCTGGCGTCCAAGCAGGGGGCGGATTCAAGTTTGTTTGACCCACAATCCGTTGGCTATGAACGCGATGGTTCCCCTGCTTTCAGTTCTGGCTGGATCGGTATGGCACGTTCCTGGGCATCAAGAACCCCAATTCGCCCGAAGCCCGCGCCAAACTGAGCTTAGAAGAAGCAAAGCCGATTGCAGAAAAAGCATTGAAGGTACGCCTGAACGTGGAAGCGGATACGCTCAACAGCCTGCCCCTGCGCGCCACCTATGCCGAGGGCAGCGAGTATATCTTAGCAGAGGGGCGTTTTCGTGCCGTGTGCATTTTCATATGGGGACAGGAAGGGGATGCCCGGTACACGGTGGACATTGATGCACAAACCGGTCGCGTGATCAAGGCATTTGACTGGCACGAATCAAACGCCATGCTGGAAAAAGAAAGGGCATGGGTAGCAGAGATTCAGGGCTTGCTGCGGAATGTTGGCATCAGTGACAGCCTGATCAACCAACAGGATCAATACATCTGGAATTGGTCATTGGAGGAAAGAGCAACCTGGTCACGGGTGGCCAGACCCATCGTGCATAGATATTTGTCCGAACATCCCGAATTCGTCCAGTATCTAGAGGACTTGCTGGCACACCGCTATGCCCAAAGCAGCCACTGGCCTAACCTGATATCGCTGACGCAGTACGCATACGGCACGCCCGATGCAAGCGCCATATCGCAGGATAAAGCCTTCGATATTGCCCGGGGTGTGGCGCTGGAAAGAGGAGCGCAGCAAAGGTATGTGGATGATAATAAGCACCATGTGTTCTATTATGATGTGACCGACCCTGCCCGCCCGCTATGGAAAGTGCTGGTCAATGTACTGTTTGGTGACAACGATGTCGAGCACCCCTACAATCCGACCGCGCCCCATGGGTATTTCGTAGTGATGGATGCGCGTACCGGCGAGGTGCTGCGGGTTGTCGAACGGACGGTGAACACCGACATAAGGGAAATCGTCTAATACCCCCACAAGATATATTGAGGAATCGCTGTTCATCAGCGGTTCCTCAATGTTTGGCATCCGTGCTTATGTTTCCAACACCTGCCGTTTGGCATAGTCAAACGTGGCAAAGGCGGAGGCGTGCTGCTTGCCGATCATGGCGCCGCGGCAGATGCTCAGCGCCTCATAGTAGCGCAGGTATTGAAAACTGGTGGAGTTTTCGGCCAGCCACAGGTTGACGATGGCCTTTTTCCACAGCGCGAAGGCATCGCTGACATCCACATAGAAGTACGGCACAAAGCCTTCGCTGTCCTCCCAGTTTTCCGCCATCATGGTGCGGGTGATGCGCGCCGGGGGCAGGGGATGCTCATACGTGGGCAGGGCGGCAAAAAAGATAGCGTTCTTTGTGATGGTGTGCGCGGCTATATGATCCTTGTGCAGGCTGTGCTGCCAGTGGTAGAGCACCTGGGTCACCCGGTGCTCGCGCATCACCTGCGCCACCTGCAATTCCAGCGCCTGGTTCGCGTACAGTTCGCCATCGGGTATGTCGAATACGATGCTGGTACCGCCCAGCAGGTCGGCAAACTTGGCCGCACCCTCCACATTGCGCTTGCGGAAGTCCGCAATGGACACCCCTTTGGGCGCGCCGCGCTCACCCGCCGTTAAGTCCAGCGTGATGACCTTGTCGCCCTGCTGAGCGTGCCGGGCCAGCAGCATGCCGCTGGTCAGCTGGGCATCGCCAGTGTGGGCACCCACAGCCAAGATAACGTTTTGTGGTTTGTTTTCCATATTCTTCTCCTTTTTTTCATTACAGCTCGCGTTGCATAATCACAAACCGGCGCGCCACGCGGAAGCCCGTTTTGGCGTAGATGCGCTGCGCATGGTTGCTGTCGCCGGTGAACAGGGTGCTGAACTGCGCGCCCACGGCGATAAACTCCTGCATCAGCAGGTTGAACAGCACGGTGGCGATGCCGCGCCGCTCAAACAACGGGTCGGTGCAGATGCCGGTAAACCAGCCCCGGCCGCTGGGCTGCTTGTCCACCGGGCCGGTGAAGCCCACGATGCTCCGCCCATGCGTTGCCACCAGTATGGGGCGGGGGTGCGGCTTGCCGGTTTCATCCTGCAGCACCTTGCGCCAGTATTCGCTGCCCACGCGGTCGCACATGCCGTCAAACTCATAGCCAAACGACACATCATAGCGCCCGGTGTAGATGCCCTCGTCCCGCAGTTTTTCCTGCCGCGCGGCCAGGTCATCGGGGGCGCAATACTCCGCAAGGTTCAAATACATCGCCACCTCGCGGTAGGTATCGGCAAAGCCGCATTTTTCTAAAAAGGGATAGCCCTGGCTGCCCATGTCCATGCCCGGCGCGTTGTTGTGGTCGTGCCCCGGAGTGCCGGGGATGATCCAGTCTAAGTTGATGGGGTTGTTGCCAGAGCACATCGCTTTGGTTTTGCCCGCGGCGCGGAACCGTTCACACAGGGCCTCCACCAGCGCGGTGCCCACGCCCTGACGGCGGGCAGACGGCGCAACAAAGAAGCAGGTGATATATCCGGGCGTGTTGCCTGCGTTTTCGCCGGGCAAAAACACCTGCTTGCACACGCCGTTGATAAAGCCCACAACAGCATTGTTCTGGATGGCTACCAATGATAACTCCGGCGCATAGTGCGGGCTGTCCAGGAATTTTGCCTGGAAAGCTGCCTCGCTCATCGGCGCATAGACCACCTCCCCTGCCGCCACGCAGCCATTCCACAGCGCAAGGACGGCGGGTATATCCCGCGCGGGATCCATTGTACGTATCTGCATACGCATATCTCCTCTGCTTCCTATTTATATAGATGAAACGCCTGTGCACGCTGCCTGTACGCATCCAGCCGGGGCTGGTGCTGTGCCAGCAGTTCGGGGCCGGACAGGCCTAAGCGGTATGCATCGGTGCCCAGCAGTTTGTCGATGAAATAATCCCCCTGGCCATGGCAGAGAAATTCAAATTGCTCCCCGGCCTGCGCCCGGATGGCATCCAGCAGCGTCAGCGCACCCAGCACCGGCTGGGCTTCCTCGCGGTTGGTGATGTGCATCTGCACGCCATGGCACACCTGCCCCTGGTGCTTGGAAAACGTGGGCACAAAGCTGGCGCGCCGGAAGTGCAGGCCGGGCAGCTTGTGCACGGCCATGGTTTCCTCCAGCGCCTTGCCGTCCAGGAAAGGCGCGCCAATGTACTCAAACGGCAGCGTGGTGCCCCGCCCCTCAGAGATGTTGGTGCCCTCGAATACTACCGTACCAATATAACACAGCGCGGCATGCAGCGTGGCGCAGTTGGGCGAGGGCGCCACCCAGGGCAGGTCGGTATCATCCAGATAAAGGGAGCGTGTGTAGCCTTCCATCGGCACAACGGTCAGGTCAAGGTCCAGCTTCAGGTAATCCTTTACATACAGGGCAAACTCCCCGATGGTCAGACCGTGCTGGGTGGCCAGCTCATAATCGCCCACAAAGGAAGCAAACGCCGGGTCCAGCACCGTGCCGGACACCCGGTGCGCGCCGGTGGGGTTGATCCTGTCCAGCACCACCACGGGCTTGCCTGCCGCAGCACACGCCTCCATCGCATAGGCCAGCGAATACAAAAACGTCCAGAACCGAACGCCCACGCACTGCATATCAAACACAAATACATCAAACGCGTCTAACATCTCCTGCGTCATGCGCTGCGTTTGGCCATAGACACTGAACACCGGAACTCCGGTTTCGTCATCGATACGGGTATCCACCTTTACCCCGGCCTGCGCATCGCCCCGGATGCCATGCTCACAGGCGTACAGCGCACTCAGGCGGTGGCGCTGCCTGATTATGTCCACGGTGCTTTTCAGGTTTCGGTTCACGCCGCACGGCGCGGTCATCAGCCCTATACGCCCCTTGTCCAACAAATGGTCAACTGTTTGAATGCGGTCAATGCCGCTGAAAATGCGGTTTTTCACTTGGTTGCCTCCCTGCACAATGATATTGATTGTGTTCAGTTATTTTAGCCTATATTTCCAGTATTGAAAAGAGTGTAGGTTTTCATTAATATAACTTTTTATAAACCTTCTTTTTGGTTTACATAAACATAAACCATGGTTTTCATCGCTACGCCGGCGAAGCAAATTATACATCCACGCGGCATTGCCAGCAATGCTTGGATTCTCCTTGCTATTCACATTATCTTTTTATAATATAACCCTGCTTTTGTAGGATATATAGGCCTCTTTCTCCAATCAAACCCGACAGATTTCCCATAAAATAATTTCACCAAAACCGTAAAACTCTTACAAAAAGGTATTGTAAAACTAATTTTTCTTTAGTATAATCGGAGTACTTGGTTTTTATAACGTAAAGTTATTTTAAACTTTTATGAAGGAGGGGATTCTATGCTCTACATCCGATCCTTGCGTGAGGGGCTGCCAGTTTTCAAGGCCCTCGGGTCTGCCACCCGGGTGGCCGTTATGGAGCTGCTGCTTGAAAAAGGTCCCATGCGCATGACCGCCATCGCCGAACACCTCGGCATCACCGGCGGCGCGCTGACCTCTCACGTCAAGGAACTGACCGACGCAGGCCTGATCTACATCGAAACCACCGGCGGCAAGCACGGCCTGCAAAAAATCTGCCATGCCTACAACCAGCACATGCTGGTGGAGGCAGCCCCTGCTGGCTACCTGAAAATGCATCAGCAGGATGTGCCGGTGGGCAGTTTTGTGGACAGCCGTGTCAGCGAACCCTGCGGCCTGGCGCTCTCCAAAGGCCCCATCCCTGGCACACAGGAGGCCAACACCTTCCAAGCCCCGGAGCGCGAGCACGCCGAGTTGGTCTGGCTGGCCGAAGGCGACCTGACGTACACATTGCCCACGCCGCTGGTCAAGGGCGACAAAGCGCTGGAGCTCAACATCTCGCTGGAAATGGCGGCCTTTAGCTCCGTGGAAGGGCGGCAGGGTGCTACCAATGTCAGCTTGGCCATCAACGACACCAACGTAGCCACCTGGGTGGTCACCTCCGGCCGCATGGGCGACCGCAGCTCGTACAGCTGGTGGCAGCGCAACTGGCCGCAGCATGGCATCGTGCACCTGATCAGCATTGGCACCGAGGGCACGTTTGTCAACGACAAGCGCGTATCCGCCGCCAAGATTAACAACTTGGTGACCGATCCGGGCGACATACGGCTGACCATCTCGGCGCAGCCTGCAGGGCGGCGCACAGGCGGACTGATGATCTTTGGCAGCGCTATCGGGCACTTCACACAAAACATCCACACGCTGCTCAAATATCGCCGCGGCAAACAAAGATAAGTCCGTCCTTGTAAAGGCTCCGCACAGGGGCCTTTCTTTTTTGTGTTTTTTGAATAATTATGGCAACATCCTGCGTCAAAGGGGTGAAGGGAGGGAGGAAGCACCGTGCAGCAAGACCATGAAGCCACGCTCAAGCGTCTGATGCAGGAGCATGGCGTGTACCTGAAGCGCATGTGCTTCCTTCACCTGCGCGATGAGGCGCTGGCCGAGGATGCCGTACAGGAAACATTCCTGAAAGCATACCGCGCGCTGAACAGCTTCCGCGGTGACAGCAGCGAGCGCACCTGGCTAAGCCGCATCGCCATCAACACCTGCCGGGATTTCCGCCGTGCCGCGTGGTTCAAATTGGTTGACCCCAAGGCCGTGCTGGACGCAATCCCCGCCGCCGAGGGTGAACCCGTCGTGGACGACACCGTGCTGTTAGCCGTGATGCGCCTGCCGCAAAAATACCGCGAGGTTGTGCTGCTGCGATACTATCAAAACCTGTCCCTGCGCGAGATGAGCGAAGCGCTGTCGATGCCTGTGCCCTCGGTGTCCAGCCGCCTGCTGCGCGCGCGCAACATGCTCAAGAGCAAGCTGAAAGGATGGTACTTCCATGAAGAATGACACGCTAAAAACCATTGTGGACCGCCGCCTTTCGGCGATGGACTGGACGGGGCAGGACGCCGTGCTGCGTGCCCTGCATACATCCGGCGCGCCGCGACCGCAGCGCAGGCTGCGCCTGGCACTGGTGATGGCGCTTATCACCCTGCTGCTGTTGGGCACGGCGCTGGCGCTGGGGCTGAAATATTCCGAAAATTACAACCGCCGCAAGCAGGCCGATCAGGCCCTGATGGATACTTACGGCTTCACGCAGGAGGCCATGGGCATGTTCCACGTGCAGGAAAGCAGCACGCCGGAGGGCATGCAGTTTGCCTATGTATCGTACATGAACGATGACAAGGTGGGCACCTATACCGTTACCCTGCCCGCAAAGGGCAAGGCCCGCACGGCCTGGTCGCACGCGGGCACCGACCCGGCCATGCTGTCCGGCGGGCTGGATGCGGCCATCTGGGGCGCGCCGCAGCTGAATGCCTATGTGCTTGTCAAGAACGCCTATTATCAAAAAACCAGCGAATTTGACTGGAGCAACGCGGGCAATTGGACGCTGGAACAGCGCGCGCAGGTGGATGCGGTGCTTAACAGCATGCAGGCCGTCTATGGCGACCATATCGCCAGCACGCACATTGTGCCGGGGGCAGAGGATATACCGCAGGATGAAGCCACTCGCCTGGCGCGTGCGGCGCTGGTAAGCACCTTTAGCGTGGACGAGGCGCGCATCTCAGCGCTTCAGGAAAGCGTCAGCTTCACCCGCAGCAACGAGGACAGCACCCGCCGCTATCATGTGCGGTACGAGGCACGCAAACGCACGGAAACCTTCCCAGACATCGCGTCTGAAATTTTCAACGTGGACATCCTGTCGCCCTCCGGCACGGCTGAAAACCCCCATTGGTACATCAGCGACCCTGCGCAGCGCACGCTGCCTGACGGCGACCTGACCGGCTACCGCACCGCCATTAAACAATATATTGAAAGCGGCGCCTTTGAGATGCTGCCCGCGCTGGACAAGAGCCGGCTGGCCGAGCGCATCAGCCAGGCCGGGCACCACGACCTGCTGGGCAGGGTGCAGTATATTATCCCCGGCAGCGGCGTGATATCCGAGGCTGCCGCCCTTGAAAAAGCGGCGCAGGCGCTGGAACAGCGCCACGGCCTGGCCGAAAACATGCACCGGCTGTTTAGCATCAGCACCGCGCTGGTGCGCCGGGATGCGCACGTGGTGTGGCAGGTGCAATATAAGGCCAACGACGTGCCGTTCTGGGGCGTGCACGAGGTGCCGCCGGTGGGCGACTACACCGTGTGGCTGTATGCCGCCACCGGTGCCGTCTTAGACACGCAATGGTCATTGACAGGACAGGAAACGCGCACCTTTACCCAGCGCACCTGGGGGCAGGCCAAAGCATATGATGCCGCCATTTTGCCCTGGTACATGGCGCTGTTAGATGAGCGCGAAAGCATTGTGGCAAAATATATTCAAACAGAAGGCGATATTTACGCGATGTCGCTTACGGACAACGCTGCCTATGCGGAACTATACCGGCGCAACGGGTTTTCGCCCCGGCAGTTCCCCGACGCGCTGCCCGGCCCGCACGACCTGACGTTAGAGGCGGCGCAGGCGCTGGCCACCGAGGCGCTGCGCAACGAATTGCACTTGGATGAAGCGACCATCCAGGCGCTTGATCCCATATTCCCCAGCTTTCTGTTAAGCGGCGACAATTTCCTGGACGGCCCGCAGGACCCCGTGTGGGCGTTCACCTTCCATCACACCATGGGCATCTATGTGGTGGTGTTAAAGGCCGACACCGGCGAACTGCTCATCGTGCAGTACGACCCCGCCGCAGCAGGCAACGGATAATATAGTACTTCAATAAAGGCTTCCCGGCGCAGCCTTTGGTACCGGGCTGTGTTCCGTGAGCGATAAAACCTCGAAAACGAACACAAAGGAGAACCCCAATGAAGAAAAAACTGTTCCGGATGCTGTTGGCGTTGATGCTGCTGGCATTGCCCGCGCTGGCCGACGCCGACCTTAAGTTGCCCGGCAGCGCGGCCGTGTGGGCCAATGATGCGTTTTACGCACTGAATACCCCCACCGACAGCCAGGTGGATGTGATGATGCTTCAACTTGGACAAGACGCCCCGCAGGTGCTGTACTCTGTGCCCGGCGTGCCGGACTATGTGACGCCCGAGGATTACACGCCGGAGATGAAAGAGGCCGCCCCGCAGACCATCAGCCAGCTGTTTGTCAACAATGGGCAGCTGTATGCCATCAACTATTTAGCCGGCAAGGCCGGGCCTGTGGACGCGCAGGGCGTGCACTGGATGGATGCCAAACTGGACATGGGCGCGTATTTTGAGGACGGCAACCTCGTAGCCCACCGCAGCGGCTTTGCGCAGGACGGCATCTACTATATGCCCATTGATGCCCAGGAATATGAGGCATCGTTTGAAAAAATGCACCTGCTGGCCACAGACCTGACCACCGGCCAGACCACCACCATCAAGCCGGACAATGCGCAAGGCTTTGCGCCGTATGTGCCCGGCAAGCTGCTGGCGCTGCGTGCGGTTAAGACCCGGGACAGCTGGCGCTGGCAGCTGGCCGAGATGGACGCTGCCACCGGCGCCATGACCGCGCTGCCTATGGAGCTGCCCGAAGCCTCCCCGGAAGTAGGCAGCGGCATAGGGGGCATCGGGTATGACCCGGACACCGATACCTATTTCTATGCCACCGCACAAAAGCTGATGATGTCCCAGGGCAAGCAGCCTTTTGTGCTGACCGCCGTGCTGCCGTTTGACTATATGCAGGCCGACTCGGCGCGCACATTCGTGCTGCCCGGCGGGCAGTATGCATTAACCCGGTGGGGGGACATCACCGTGCGCGATGCAGGCAAGGCCATCGACCTGAAGCACTCCCTGAACTTCCAGACCGGCTGGCACATCATCCCCACACCGGAGGCATTTATAAAAGCCCATCCCGATGCAGCGGTGTTCAAATATGAAAACATCCGCACCGCCGAGCAGGCAGGCATGCTGATCCAAAGCGGCGACACCGAAAATGACCTGTTTTTGCTGCATGTAGACCCGGCGCTGCGCGCGCTGATTGACAAAGGCTATGCCAGGCCCTTTGAAAACGAAATGCTGGTAAAGGACTTTGCCGCGCTGTACCCGTCGGTGCAACAGGTGCTGCGCGATACACAGGGGCGGCCCTGCGCCTGGCCGGTTGACTTCCATTGGAGTACCGGGCAGATCCAAGACGCAGCCTGGAAAAAATACTTCGGCGATGAACCCTACCCTACCACCTTTGGCGAACTGTTTGACTACATGCTGCGCTTTACCGCTATGGAGGAGGGCGACGACCCGGAGGCATACTTCCTGTTTGCGATGGAGTATGACCACATGGTGCGCATGGTGGTGGATGCGTACATCCGCCAGTATGAGCAGCCCGGCGAAGCGCTGGCGTTTGACCGTCCGGCGCTCCGGGATGCGCTGGACAAGCTGGCACGCGCGCATGCCATTATGGCAGCTGGCGGGGCAAAACCACAGGACTTTGAGGGCGAATCCAGCGGAGACCCGCGCAATGTGCCCTCGCTGGTGCATCCGTTTTCAGGCGGCGGGCTGTTCAACATCCCCGATAGTTTCGGCGAGGTGCTCAACGATATCCCGCCGTTCACGTTTGAAAAGGGCGAAACCCCCGTGCAGCGGGCGGAGATGTATGTCATGATGATTAACCCGCGCTCACCCAAGGCCGAGCTGGCCGAGCAGTTCATCGCCGGTTGGCTGGATGTTGCCACCGACCCTGTCCTGTACTACGCCATCCATCCCGAGGCCAGCGAACCGTACCCGAACCCCAACTTTGAGGAGCGCCTGCAGCGCACCCAGGACGACCTCAAGCTATACAGCGAGAAACTCAAGGAAGCCCAGGACAGCGGCGCACCAGCAGAGGAAATCCAGATATACTCCTGGCGCGTTCAACTGGCCGAGCAAAACCTGCGCGAGCAGGATCGCTTAAAGTACATGATCCCCAAGGAAGGCATTGAGCGCTTCCGCCAGCGCGCGCCGCTGATTGCCTTTGATGACCGGCTGCTGCTGATGTCCGACAACGCGCAGGAGCAGATGGAAGCGCTGCGCACGCGCTACGTAGGCGGCGAGCTGACGCTGGACGGTTACCTGGATGCCATGACGCAGGTAGCGCGCTTAGTGTATCTGGAAAGCAAATAGCATCGCCCAATCCCTTCAAATCGCGCCAAATTCCCTGTCTGGCGCGGTTTTTTTATCATTGGTTTTATGGTATACTGACTGTCCCGGCGCAAGGGGCTTTCTTTGGCGTCGAAACTTTGATGGGGGTGCGGGCGTGAAACTGATCAACATCGGCTTTGGCAACTTAGTGGCGCCTCAAAAAGTCGTCAGCGTGGTCAGCCCGGATTCCGCCCCCGTCAAGCGCCTGGTGCAGGACGCGCGGGAAACGCGCATGCTGGTGGACGGCACCGCCGGGCGGCGCACGCGCGCCGTGCTGGTGATGGATTCCGGGCATGTGGTGCTCTCCGCCCTGCAGACGGAGACCATTGCCGGCCGCTTTAAGGACAGCGAAGGAGAAACCGCATGAAGGTATCGCGCAAGGGCATGCTGATTGTGATTTCCGCACCCTCAGGCACAGGCAAGGGCACATTGTGCGCGCGCCTGCTTAAGGATCACCCCGAGATGCGCTTTTCGGTCAGCGCCACCACGCGCCATCCGCGCGCGGGCGAGGAGAACCACAAGCACTATCATTTTATCAGCGAGGAGCAGTTTGACCAGCTGCTGGCCGAGGACGCTTTTTTGGAGCATGCCACCGTGCACGGCCACCGCTATGGCACGCTGCGCGCCGAGGTGGACGCCGGGATCAAGGCCGGGGCCTGTATGCTGCTGGACATTGACACGCAAGGCGCGTTAAGCGTCATGTCCAAGATGCGCAACACCGTATCGGTGTTCATCCTGCCGCCCAGCTATCAGGTGCTACGCCAGCGCCTGTACTCGCGCAACACCGACTGCGAGGACGAGATCGAACGCAGGCTGGATGCGGCGCGCGCCGAGGTGGCCATGATGCGCCGCTACCGATACGTGATTATCAACGACAACTTAGACGAAGCCTATCAGCAGCTCCACCACATTATAGAGGCTGAAAAGCTGCGTACCATCCGCTACTATCCCACCATGGACGATTGATCAGGAGGAATTGTATGCCCATTAACGACCCAGGCTTAGAAGAGCTCAAGACCCACACCGACAGCCCCTACACATTGGTCGAGCTGGTGGCCAAGCGCACCCGCGCGCTGATGGACGGCGCTATGCCGCTGGTAGACCCCGGCGAGCGCAAGCCCATCGCCATTGCCATTGACGAAATCAACCGGGGGCTGATCACCTTCCACCGCAACCTTGAGGACGATGTGTGATCTAAGCGCCCTTGCGGGCCGCACCATTGTGCTGGGTGTAACCGGCGGCATTGCTGCGTATAAAAGTTGCCATGTAGTGTCCCGGCTTGTCAAAGCCGGGGCGCATGTCTATGTGGTGATGACAAAAAACGCGTGTGAGTTTGTGACGCCGCTTACCTTTGAAACGCTTTCGCGCAACCCGGTGGCGGTGGACACCTTTGCCCGGCCCGACACCTGGGAGGTGGAGCACATTGCGCTGGCCAAGCGGGCGGAGCTGTTTGTCATCGCCCCGGCCACGGCCAACGTTATCGCCAAGCTAGCCCACGGGCTGGCTGACGATATGCTCACCACCACCTGCCTGGCTACCAAAGCGCCGCTGCTGCTGGCCCCGGCCATGAACACCGCCATGTGGCAGGCCGAGGTGACGCAGAGCAACCTGCGCACGCTGATCGCACGCGGGGCCAAGACCGTGGGGCCGGAGGGCGGTATGCTGGCCTGCGGCGATGTAGGCGCCGGGCGCATGAGCGAGCCGGAGGACATCGTGCAGGCGTGCGCCAATATCTTGGCCGCTACGCAGGATTACAGCGGGCTGCATGTGGTGGTCACCGCAGGCCCCACGCGCGAGGCGCTGGATCCCGTGCGCTTTATCAGCAACCGCTCCAGCGGGCGCATGGGCTATGCCGTGGCCGAGGCCGCACAGGCGCGCGGCGCGCGCGTGACGCTGATTTCAGGCCCGGTGGCGCTGCCCGCCCCCCAGGGCATGGAGGTCGTGCCTGTTATGACCACGGCGGATTTGCTGCGTGAGGTTACCGCCCTTGCGCCCCAGGCCGATGTGCTGATTCAAGCCGCAGCGCCGGCGGATTTTGCGCCTGCGCAGGTGGCCCCAGAAAAAATCACCAAGCAGGGCGATGATGGCCTGACCCTTTCGCTGGTGCAGACGCCGGACACCGCCCAGGCCGCTGGGCGCGCCAAGCGCGCGGGGCAAACCTTTGTGGGCTTTGCCGCCGAAACCGGCCTCAACATGGGCAAAGCGCGCGAAAAGTTAGTTAAGAAAAACCTCGACCTGATTGCGCTCAACGATGTGACGGCGCCGGGCGCGGGCTTTGACGTGGAAACCAATGTGCTGGTGCTGATTACGCCCGCATCGGTCATCCGGCTGCCGCTGATGACCAAGCGCGAGGCAGCCGACCGCCTGCTGGATCAGGTGCTGCTGCTGCGCAAGGACGCTTGAGCCCATGCCCGCACGGTATGCCGAGGTCATTGTGGATATCACGCACGCGGATGTTGACCGCGTGTTTACCTATGGCATCCCTGCGGGCATGGACATTGTGCCGGGCACGCGCGTGTCCATCCCCTTTGGCCGCCAGACCACCGAAGGCTTTGTCATCGGGCTAAAGGACGAGCCCGGCATTGACCCGGACAAAATAAAAAATATCAAATCCCCGCTGGAGGAGTATCCGGCCATCCTGCCGCAGCTGATTGACTTAGCGCAGGACATGAGCGCGCAGACGCACTGCCCGCTGGCGGCCACGCTGCGCCTGATGGTGCCTGCGCAGATGCGCGGCGGTCGTATTAAAGTAAAGACCGAAAAGGCGGCGCAGCTGCTGGTTGCAGGCGATGCGTTAGAGGACGCGCGCAAGGCGCAGTCCCGCGCGCCCAAGCGGCGGCTGCTGCTGGATTTGCTGTCGGATGGCGAGGTGCACCCCGTCAGCGAGCTGGCGGTGCTGGTGCGGCAGCCGCTGGAGGGCCTGCGCGCGCTGGAGCAGCAGGGCTTTGTGCGCGTCATCGACCAGGAAGTGCTGCGCTCGCCCTACCCGGATGACGCGGTGACCGAACCTGACCCGGTGCTGACCGCGCAGCAGCAGGAGGTGCTGGGCGAGCTGCTGCCCGCCGTGCGCAGCGGCACGGGGCAGTTTTTGCTGTATGGCGTGACGGGCAGCGGCAAAACCGAGGTATATATTCGCGCGGTGCGCGCGTGCTTAGAAGCCGGGAAAGGCGCCATCGTGCTCATCCCGGAAATCGTGCTCACCCCGCAGATGGTCACCTGGTTCCGGGCGCGCTTTGGCGATGTGGCGGCGGTGCTGCACTCGAGGCTGTCAGCGGGCGAGCGCTTTGACGAATGGCGGCGCATCCGCAGGGGCAAGGCGCGTGTGGTGATCGGCGCGCGCTCGGCGGTGTTTGCGCCGGTGGACAGGCTGGGCATCCTCATTGTGGATGAGGAGCACGAGGGCAGCTATCTGTCCGAGCATACGCCCGCGTATGATGCGCGCGAAGTGGCGCTCAGCCGCGCTACGCGCGAGGGCGCCACCCTGCTGCTGGCCAGCGCCACGCCCAGCGTGCTTAGCTTTGCGCGCGCCTCGCGCGGGGACATGATGCTGCTGGAAATGCCCCGCCGCGTCAACGACCGCCCCATGCCCCAGGTGACGCTGGTGGACATGCGCGAGGAGCTGCGCTTGGGCAACAAGGGCATTTTTTCGCAGGAACTGGTGCAGGCGCTGACGCGCTGCCTGGACAGCGGGCAGCAAGCCATGCTGTTTTTAAACCGCCGGGGCTATGCGCCCAGCGTGGTGTGCCGCAAGTGCGGGCACGTGATGGGCTGCCCGGACTGTGACGTCAGCCTGACCTACCACGCGCAGGACAAGAGCCTGCACTGCCATTACTGCGGCCTGCGCGTGCCCATGCCCGGCCAGTGCCCGGAATGCCAAAGCCGGTACATCCGCAGCATCGGCATCGGCACGCAAAAGGTGGAGGAGGAAGTGGCCAAGCTGTTCCCGGGTGTGCCGCTGGTGCGCATGGACAACGACACCACCCAGGGCAAGGACGGCCACCGCACGCTGCTCAACCGCTTCCGCTCCGGCGAGGCGCGCGTGATGATCGGCACGCAGATGATTGCCAAGGGGCTGGACTTCCCGCAGGTGACGCTGGTGGGCGTGGTGCTGGCCGACCTGTCGGTCAACCTGCCCGATTACCGCAGCGCGGAGCGCACCTTTCAGCTGCTCACCCAGGTGGCCGGGCGCGCCGGGCGCGCCGACCTGCCCGGCGAGGTCATCATCCAAACCTACAAGCCCGAGCATTACGCCATCGCCGCCGCCGCGCAGCAGGACTACCGCAGCTTTTACCACACGGAGTTTGCGCGCCGCCGGCGTGACCTGTACCCGCCGTTTACCATGATGGTGCGCCTGCTGTGCCAGGCCAAGGATGAGGCCGCCGCGCGCTCGGTCAGCAAACGTCTGCTTGCGCACATCAACGAACTGTTTGTACAATATCCGCAGCTGCGCAGGCGCATGCTGTTTATCCGAGAGGATGACGCGCCCATCAAGCGCCTGATGGGGCGCGCGCGTGCCCAGGTGCTGATGAAGCTGCTGGTGCACAGGGATTCCGATCGCATCATTGAACATTTAACCGACCTTTCCCGCAGGGACTGGCCCTGCGAGGTAATGCTGGAAATCAACCCCGCTTCCATGGCATAGGAGGAACCATGTCCATCCGCAAGATACTGACCTTGGGCGACCCCATCCTGCGCAAAACGAGCAACCCCGTCACGCGCTTTGACCTGCGCTTAGCGCTGCTGCTGCGCGACATGAAAGAAACCATGTACGACGCCAACGGCGTAGGCCTGGCCGCGCCGCAGATTGGCATATTGCGCCGCGTGGTGGTCATTGACACCGGCGATGGTTTGCTGGAATTGATCAACCCCGAAATTGTCGAAACGCGCGGCGAAATTGGCATGGTGGAGGGCTGCCTGTCGGTGCCCGGCCGCCGGGGGCATGTGACGCGCGCGGAATGGGCGCGTGTAAAGGCCTTTGACCGCAAAGGCAATGCCTTTGAGATAGAGGGCGACGGCCTGTTGGGGCGCGCCTTGCAGCATGAGCTGGATCATCTGGATGGCCGTATGTATGTAGACTTTATGGACTATGAAGTGTTTGATGACGACGAGGAAAAAGACGATGCCTGAACCCATCATCGTGTTCATGGGCACGCCGGAGTATGCCGTGGCCTCCTTAAACGCATTGGAGCAGGCCGGTTATCCGGTGGCAGCCGTGTTTACGCAGCCCGATAAACCGAAAGGGCGCGGCGGCAAGGTGCAGGCGCCGCCGGCCAAGCAGTGGGCGCTGGAACGGGGCATCCCTGTGTATCAGCCGCGCCGCATCCGGGACGATGGCGTGGAGGCGCTGCGCGCGCTGCAGCCCGACCTGTGCGTGACGGCGGCCTTTGGGCAGATATTGTCTCAGGAGGTGCTGGACATCCCGCATATGGGCACCGTCAACGTGCATGCCTCGCTGCTGCCGCAGTACCGGGGCAGCGCGCCGGTGAACTGGGCGCTGATACATGGCGAAACGGTAACGGGCGTCACCACTATGATGACCGACAAGGGCATCGACACCGGCGATATTTTGCTTCAAAAAGAACTGGCTATTTTGCCCCAGGAAACCGCGGGCGAGCTGACCGGGCGTCTGGCGCTGCTGGGCGGGGAGCTGCTGGTGGAAACCATCGGCAAATTGCTGGACGGCACCTGCCCGCGCACGCCACAGGATGAATCCAACATGAGCTACTACCCCATGCTGACAAAGCAGATGGGCCTGATGGACTGGTCGAAAAGTGCGCACGCCCTGGTCAACTTAGTGCGCGGGCTTAATCCCTGGCCCTGCGCCTATACGCCCTCGCCCCACGGCACGCTGAAAGTGCTGTCCGCGCGCGCCGAGGAAGCATCCGGCGCGCCCGGCATGGTGTTAGAGGCTGATGACAAGCGCGGTCTGCTGGTGGCTTGCGGCGAGGGGGCACTGCGCATTCAATCGCTGCAAGCCCCCGGCGGCAGGGCGATGGCCGCCCATGATTACCTGCGCGGGCACCCGATGGATATGGGCAGCCGTATGACAGAAGAAGGATAATTAAATGAGCGAAAACGACCGCAAACGACCCTCTCCCCCGCGCAAGCCCAATCAGCGCGCCTTTGGCAAGCCTGCGGGCAAGCCTTTTGCCCGTCCGGCCGGAAAATCCTATGGCCGTCCCGCTCCGCAGCCAGAGGGCGAGCGGCAGTATGGAAAGCCTGCGCCACGGCCCGCCGGTGAACAGCGCTATGGCAGACCAGCTCCGCGGCCAGATGGCGAGCGGCAGTTTGGAAAACCCGCTCCGCGCCCTGCTGGTGAGCAACGCTATGGCAGACCAGCTCCGCGGCCCGCAGGCGAACAGCGCTATGGCAGGCCCGCACCACGTCCGGCTGGGCCACGGCCGTTTGGCCGCCCGGCACCCACACCAGCCCCGGAAAGCACGCTCAAGGCGCGCGACACCGCGCTGCATGTGCTCAATGAGGTGTTGGAAAAGGACGCCTATGCCGCTTTGGTGCTGGATCAGACGCTGCGCGACATGATCTATTTGCCCTATAACCTCAAGGCCGACCGTGACCGCAGGCTGGCCACGCGGCTGATATACACGACGCTCGAGCGGCTGCTGGGCATTGACTATATGCTGTCCAAGCTGCTGGATGCGCCGGACAGCCTGCCTGCCGCCATCCGCAACCTGCTGCGCATGAGCGCCAGCCAGGTGCTGTATATGGACAGGGTGCCCGACCACGCCGTGGTCAACGAGGCCGTCAACCTGGCCAATGCCGGGCCGCACCCGGAATTGGCCGGCCTGGTCAACGGCGTGCTGCGCAACCTGATACGGCAAAAGGACACCCTGCTGTGGCCGGACAGGAACGACCTTGTGCATCACCTGTCCATCGTGCATTCCATGCCCGCATGGCTGGTGGACAAGCTGATCGCCGCCTATGGTGCGGACATGGCCGAGGACATTCTCAAGTCGCCGCGCCCGGAGGATCATGTGGTGGTGCGGCACAACCGCCTGCGCATGCCGGAGGAGCAGTTTGTGCAGTGGTTGGACCGCCAGCAGTGGCGCTACCAGAAAGGCACCATGCCCGGCGCGTATAAGATATATGGCGTGGCGCATATGGCCGCACATGAGGGCTTCCGGGAGGGGCTGTTTACCATCCAGGGCGAGGGCAGCATGGCGGCGGCCGAGGCTACACAGGTTGGGCGCGGCATGCGCGTGCTGGACTGCTGCGCCGCGCCCGGCGGCAAGACCGCCTACATGGCGGAATCCATGCATGATACCGGCCGCATCTTTGCCTGGGACAAGCACGAGCACCGCGTCAAATTGTTGGAGGCGCTGGTGCAGCGCATGCGCTATTACAACGTGCGCCCCGCGCTGCGCGATGCCATGACCTATTGGGAGCAGTTTGACAGCGACATGGATGTGGTGCTGCTGGACGCGCCGTGCAGCGGCATGGGCTTGTACCAGAACAAGCCGGAAATCCGCTACGGGTTGACGCCCGAAGGCTTAGCCGATCTGTGCAATATCCAGGCAGCGCTGCTGGACATGGTGTGCCGCTATGTGCGCCCGGGCGGCGCGCTGGTGTATGCCACATGCAGCATATTGCCCGAGGAGAACACGCAGCAGGTGGAAGCCTTTTTGAAAAAGCACCCGGAATTTACCATCGAAAAACTGCCCGACACCATCCCCGAAGCGCTGCGCGCGCATGAAACACCGCTGGGGCTGCAGCTGTTCCCCCACCGGGACGGGGTGGAGGGCTTCTACATGGCCAGGATGCGCCGCCAATGAGTGAACCGCGCATGCGCCTGCTGAACCTGTACAAGGAGGAACTGGCCGACTGGCTCAAGGGCCAGGGCCAGCCCGCGTACCGTGCCGGCCAGCTGTTTGCCTGGCTGCACAAGGGCGCCGATTTTGACGGCATGACCAACCTGCCCAAGGCGCTCATTGCCAGCCTGAAGGAAAAAGCCACCGCCAACCCGGTACACGTTGTGGAAAAGCATGTTTCGGCACTGGACGGCACGCGCAAGTATCTGTTTGGCCTGGAGGACGGGCACTGCATTGAAGGCGTGCTGATGCGCTACAGCTATGGCAACACGCTGTGCATCTCCACACAGGTGGGGTGCCGCATGGGCTGCACGTTTTGCGCCAGCACGTTGGAGGGCTGCGTGCGCAACCTGCTGGCCGATGAAATGCTGGGCCAAATGCTGTGCGCGCAGGCCGAAAGCGATGTGGGCACGCTTCGCAACGTTGTGCTAATGGGCAGCGGCGAGCCGCTGGACAACTACGACCAGACCGTGCGCTTTTTACGGCTGGCAACGCACCCGGAGGGTCTGAACATAAGCGTGCGCCATATCTCGTTGTCCACCTGCGGGCTGGTTGACCAGATGCTGCGCTTTGCCCAGGAAGGGCTGCCCGTCACGCTGTCGGTATCGCTGCACGCGTCCAATGATGACCTGCGCAAGCAGTTAATGCCCATCGCCCGGCGCTATCGCATACAGGACATCTTAGACGCCTGCCGTGAATACATCCGCCAGACAGGCCGCCGCGTGGTGTTTGAGTATGCGCTGATCGGCGGCGTTAACACCGGGGTGGGGCACGCACGTGAGCTGGCCGCGCTGCTGCGCGGCATGCAGTGCCATGTGAACCTGATCCCCTTAAACGACGTGCCGGAGCATGACCTGCGCGGGGCTTCACGCCAGGAAATACAGGAATTTCAGCAGGAGTTGACGAAGTTAAATATCTCCGTTTCGCTGCGCCGCGAGATGGGCGACGACATTGCAGGTGCCTGCGGGCAGCTGCGCCGCAGCCGCCTGAAGCCAGGTGCGCTGCCAGCCAGTGAGGGAACGCCATGAAAGCAGTTATGCGGACACATCCGGGCAAGGTGCGCCCCAGCAACCAGGACGCGGCCTATGTGTCCGAGCAGGGGTTCCGCCTGTATGCCGTGGCCGACGGCATGGGCGGGCACCGGGGCGGCGATGTAGCCAGCGCCATGGCCATTGAGGGCTTGGCACAGCTGCAAAACGCCGAACCCGGCGAGCAGACCATCCGCGCCTGTTTTTCGGCCATCAACCAGGCCATCCATGACCGCCAGGGGGCGGAGGAATCCTTGCAGGGCATGGGCACCACGCTCACGCTGCTGTGGGAAACCGATGACAGCATGCTGCTGGGGCATGTGGGCGACAGCCGGGCGTACCTGTACCGCCAGGGGCGGCTGTATCAGGTGTCGCGCGATCATTCGCTGGTGGGTGAACTGCTGCGCACCGGCGTGATTGACAAGGAGGCCGCGCGCGAGTATCCCTACCGGCACATCATCACCCGCGCGGTGGGCACGGACAGCCACCTGGCGTGCGATACGGCAGTGATGGACAAGCTTCAAGGCGACCGGTGGCTGCTGTGCTCCGACGGGCTGACCGACCATGTCATGGATGAGGAAATCCAGCGCTGCCTGGCCCTGGAGGACATGGACGCAGGCGCGGATGAGCTGATGGAGCTGGCGCTGGATGCCGGAGGGCAGGACAACATTACCCTGGTATTATTAGAGGTGAGCGTATGAATCCCGGCACGGTATTGGAAGACCGCTACGAGCTGGTAGAGCAGATCGGCCAGGGCGGCATGGCCATTGTATACCGCGCGCGCGACCGGCGCACCGGCCACTTTGTGGCGGTCAAATATCTGCGGCCGGAGTTCCGGGACAACCCGGAGTTTTTAGAGCGCTTCCGCCGCGAGGCGCTGGCCGCCAGCAAGATGAGCCACCACAACATCGTGAACCTGCTGGATGTGGGCAGCGACCCGGAGAACCCCTACATCGTCATTGAATATGTCAACGGCAAAACCTTAAAGGACATCATCCGCGAGCAGCAGCGCATCCAGCCCGAGCTGGCCGGACAGATTGCCATCCGCATCCTGTCGGCCTTGCAGCATGCGCACGCGGCGCACATCATCCACCGCGATATCAAGCCGCAAAACGTGCTGGTGGATCAATACGGGTACATCAAGGTATCGGACTTTGGCATTGCGCGCATGATCGGCCACGGCCCGCACGAGCACGATGGCGAGCAAAGCGTGATGGGCACGGTGCACTATTTTTCACCGGAACAGGCCACCGGCTCTGTAACCAGCGTGGCCAGCGACCTGTACAGCGTGGGCGTGGTGCTGTATGAAATGCTCACCGGCGAGGTGCCTTTCCAGGGGCAATCTGATGAAATCATCGCCTTGCAGCATGTGCAGGTGCGCCCCAAGCCCCCGCGCAGCATTGTGCCTGAAATATCGCCCAGCTTGGAGGCGGTGGTGCTCAAAGCGCTGGAAAAGGAACCCGCCAACCGCTTCCAGACGGCGCTGGAAATGGCGCAGGCCATCAAATTGGCGCTGCAAAACCCTGAGCGTGAGAACACCGCGGACATCCCGCTTATCCAGCCCGAAACAGCAAAAAAGCGCACTTCGCCTGCGCGTCGGCGCTGGATATGGGGATCGACGCTGGTGGTGATTACCAGCGTGCTGGTTTTGATAGGACTTACCCTGGGTACCATCACCCTGTATCATAAAATCGTCAACACCACCCGTGCGCCCTATCTGCTGGGCGAAACCGAGCAGGATGCCATGCGCCTGGCACGCCAGGCCGGTCTCGTGCCCGAAATCGTCCGCCAAAGCAGCGCCGAACCGGCAGGCACGGTCATCCTGCAATCGCACGATTTTGACTATCGCATGCGCCGGGGCTCGGTGATATTGATTACCGTCAGCACCGGCCCCATGCAGCAGGACGTGCCCAAATTGCTTGGCATGACCGAGGAAGCGGCGCGCGAGGAAATCACGCGCAGAGGGCTGACGCTGCTGGTGACCGAGCGCATCATCCACACGCAGGAGGCCGGTACCATCCTCACCCAGGAGCCTGACGAGGGCACCAAGCTGGAATATGGTGGCATTGTACAGGTGGTGGTATCGGGGGGGCGCGCGGTGGTGCCTGATGTAAAGGGCAAGCGCCGCGACGAAGCGCTGACGCTGATGCGCAATGCTGGGCTGAACGTAAACCAGATTGACGAAATTGACGTAAGCGACGCCACGCTGGACAACCGCGTGGCCGACCAACTGCCCGCGGCTGACAGCGTGGTGATGGCGCACAGCGATGTAACGCTGGCCATCTATATGCTGCCGCTGATCACGCCGGAACCTTCGGCCACCCCCGCGCCATGAAAACAGGACAGATTATCGAAGGCCGCGGAGGGCTGTACACCGTGGCCGAAGACAATGGCGATATTTGGGTGCTGCACGCCATGAACAAGCTGCGCCGCGCCAATATGACCCCGCTGGTGGGCGACCGGGTGCGCTTTACCCCCGGCACCGGCGAGGAGCACGGGTGGCTAACCGATATCCTGCCGCGCACCAGCTATTGCCTGAGGCCGCCGGTAGCGAACATTGATCTCTTATGCCTGACGGTGGCACCCACCCCGCAGCCTGATTGGCTGCTGGTGGACAAGGTGTTGCTGTTCGCGCGCATGCAGCACATCATCCCGCTGCTGGTGGTCAACAAGTGCGATTTGAGCGAGGACGCCTATCAGGATGCACAGCGTATGTACGCAAAGGCCAATTTGCCCGTGCTGCGCGTCAGCGCCCAAACAGGGCGGGGGCTGGATACGCTGCATCAGGCCATGCAGGGGCACCTGTGCTGCTTCGCCGGGCAATCCGGCGTGGGCAAAAGCCGCCTGATCAGCGAACTGCTGGGCATTGAATTGGTGTCGCAGAGCATCAGCGAAAAGATCGAGCGCGGTAAACAGACCACCCGGCACACCTCGCTGCTGACCGGCCGCGGCCTGCGCGTGTTGGACACGCCCGGGTTCAGCCTGCTGGAAACGCCGGAGCTGATGGAGCCGTCCGAACTGCCCCCGCTGTACCCGGAGTTTATCCCCTATCAGGGGCAGTGCCGTTTCCTTACCTGCCTGCACAACCAGGAGCCGGGCTGCGCCGTGACCGAAGCTGAGCAAGCAGGCCTGCTGGACGCCGACCGTATGGCGCGCTACCGACAACTGCTGGATACCATACAGACCAACTGGAGGGAACGTTATGATTGAGATTGCACCATCCATCTTAGCTGCCGACATCATGCACATGCAGCAGGACATCCAGCGCATTTTGGATGCAGGGGCTGATATGCTGCACGTGGACATCATGGATGCCCACTTTGTGCCCAACCTAAGCTACGGCCCGGCGCTGGTCAAAGCGCTGCGCGGCGCATTTCCTGCCGTGTTTCAGGATGTGCACCTGATGATGACCAACCCCGAAAACTACCTTGACCCCTTTATCAAGGCCGGGGCGGACAGCATCACCATCCATGCCGAGATTGAGGGCGATGTGGCTGGGATTCTGAAGGACATCCGCGCGCGCGGCTGCAAAGCCGGGGTATCTGTTAAGCCCGGCACGCCGGTGGAGCAGATTTTTGACCTCCTGCCGCTGTGCGATCTGGTGCTGCTGATGACGGTGGAGCCGGGCTTTGGCGGGCAGAAAATCAAGACCGAGGCGCTTAAAAAAGCGCGCACCCTGCGCACGCAGGGGTATACCGGCGTGATCTCGGCTGATGGCGGCCTGTCGCCTGACAATGCGCACTTCGCCATCCAGGAGGGCGTCAACCGCTTAGTGATGGGCACGGCGCTGTTCAAGGCCGATGACCCGCACGCCGCCATTCAAAAAACGCGCGAGGCCGCGCGGTGACGCTGCCGCTGCGCGCCAAGCACGCGCTGGGACAACACTTTTTGCGCGATGAAAGCCTGCTGGAGCGCATGCTGGATGAAACCCCGCTGAACGCCGGGGACAACGTATTTGAAATCGGGCCGGGCTTAGGCGACATGACGCGCGTGATGGCCCGGCGCGCTGGGCGCGTGCTGGCGCTGGAGATTGACAAGGATCTGGTGCCCGTGCTGCGCACGCAGTTTATGCTGGACAAGCATGTGGACGTGGTGGAAGGCGATGTGATGACCGCCGACCTGCCGCAGCTGTTGACGCCGCTAGGCGATTTCCATGTCATTTCCAATTTGCCGTACTATTTGACAACGCCCATTTTAACGCTGCTGTTGCAGCTGCCACTGCCCATCAAAAGCATCTGCGTCACCGTGCAAACCGAGGCCGCCGACCGTGTGCTGGCACAGCCTTCCAGCAAGGAATACGGGCCGCTGTCGCTGCTGGCGCAGTACCGCACCCAGCCGCGCGCCGCGATGAACCTGCCGCGCAGGCTGTTTACCCCGCCGCCCCATGTGGATAGCACCTTTCTGGTCATGCCCGCATTGCAACAGCCGCCTGTCCAAGTACAAAACGAAGCCGCCTTCTGGCGGCTGGTGCAGGTCTCCTTTGCCATGCGCAGGAAAACGCTGGTCAACAACCTGATGAGCGGCTATGCATTCGACCGCGCGCAGGCGCAGGCCTGGGTGCAGGCGGCCTCCCTGCCCGCCACTGTGCGCGCCGAGGCGCTGACGCTTAAGCAATTTGCTGCGCTGGACGCCGCCTGTCCCAACAGATAATTATTTCGCATTCGTTTGCTCAAGCAGCGCTTCCACGCGGCCGAAGATCCGCGCGCGCTCCTCTTTGGTTACCTTCATGTACTTGCACAGGTGGTCGATCACCCGCGCTGGGCGCACGCGCGCATAGTGCTTGACGGCGTTGATATCCTTGCGCCAGGAGTCCATCGTGATGTTGCGCCAGCGCGCGGCGTGCCGGGGCAGCAGGTCTTGCAGCGCCTGCTCCCACGGTGCAAAATGCATCTCCACATTGGGCCAGGTAAAGCGCGTTTCGATCATATCCGCTGCCATCATTAGGAACTTTTCGCGCATGGCCGACACCTCCAGCAGCGCTGCTAAATGCACATGCTGGAACCGCGCGCGCTTGGCTGTCTTGGGTTTTATATACCAGCTGATGGGCGTTTCCTTGGTGGACATGAAGGAGGCCTCCACGTCAAACAGCAAGTACTTCCACTTGCCGCCCGGCACGCGGTACATGCGCACGTTGGTCATGTCGGTGTTGCCGATGATCATTTCAAACAGCGTGTGTTGAAACAGGCTGTCCACATCCAGGCGCTCGGTCACATGCAGCAGGTTGTCGGGATTGTTCAGATCATGATCGCGGCAAAAGTCCATTAACGCCAGCCAGTCCTCGTTGCTGCCGTTTTGCACAAATTCATCGGTGCCCGTGCGCGCCAATATGTCGATAGCGTCAATGTGCTTGTCCTTGGTAACGCCTTCCCACTGCGCCACAAAATGCTTGTTGATTTTTTCGCGCAGGTTGTAGTGCCCCCAGTATTCGCCGTTGATATATACGGTGATGGGCACGCCGTCCTGATACAGCAGCCCGGTGCCCTGGGCCAATGAGGAAATGGCCGGGTCGCGCAGGCGCGTGGCATAAGCATCGCTGTTGGCGGCGCGCAGCAGCCAGGATTTGTAGCTTTGATACGTGCGGTTGGGGAAAGGATTGTATGAAAACCGCTCGGGGCCATAGGCCGCGCGTGCATACAGCGCGATGGATTTTTGCTTGTTGACCCGCGCGGAGTGCCCGGACGCCGTGAACGTGCCCTGCTGGCTTACTTGCAGCGCGCCGCCCCTGGCAAAGTATTCGATAAACGCGGGGTATTCCCGTTCCTTTTCATAGTTGGGCGTGCTGCCGCTGCCCTTGGACAGCGCGCCTATTTTTTCGTCAAACAGGTGCTTTTTATCCGCAATCAGCGACACCACGGGGTAATCGGGCGGCGGCTCCTTAATATAGGTGGCCGCCACCTCGGCGCTGGGCAGCAGGCCATCCATGTACACCCGCGCGCGCAGCACGGTGGTTTTGTCCACCGAAAGCGGCTGCGTATACGCCTTGTCCGTGCGCGCGGGCGCGCTGCCGTCCAGCGTATAGCGGATGTCGCTGCCCGGTGCGGCTGTAAGCGTGACGGTGAGCGCGCCTTCAAAAAACTGCCCCGGTGTCAGCTGCGGCGTGTCGGCACGCGATGCAAACGCGGTATCCGGGTTGGGCTTGCCGGGCGTGGCTTGCTCCAAAAAGCCATACATGCCACCAGCCAGCCCCCAGGCCGTGTTGCCGTATTGTTCGGGGAATGCCAATTCCTGCGCCTGCGACCCGTCCGGGCGCGTCAGGTACAGCGTTTCACCCTCGCCGCTTAGCTTAAACGGCGCGTTGTGCGCGCCCTTCACCGGCGGCCCTGCCTTGCCCACGCACCACACCAGCGCCTGCGCGCCGGGCTTGAGCGTGGTGTTGTCCGGGAATACAAAAGCGAATGGGGCCGAAGCATCATCGCTTATGCCCCATCCCGACAGAGAAACAACCTGCGTGCCTGAATTGGTGATCTCCAGCCAGTCATGTGCCTGGCCGTTTTCATATACGCCATTGCGCGCCATGAGTTCGGTGATAGATACATCGCCCTCCCCCACAGCAGGCAATGGCAGCAACAGCACCAGCGCCAGCAGCAATGTGATCATTGGACGGTAATCAACTCATAATCCCGCGTGCCCAGGCCGATTTTCTCGGCATGCTGGAGGCCGGCCTGCCAATCGGTATCTGCAAACAGCGCGTGGAAGTGATCACCATGGTGCGCCTTGGCCTCGCCCAACAGGCTGTCGGGGTTCGGCGTCTGCTGATTGACCAACTCGGCGCAGGCCTGATCCAGCGCCACCGGGTCAAAGGACGCCAGCATGCCCACATCGGGCACGATGGGCGCATCGTTGGTGGAGTAGCAATCGCAATAGGGCGATACATCCATGATCAGCGAGATATGGAAGCACGGCCTGTCCTTGACCACTGCCCAGGTATACTCCGCAATCTTTTTGACGATAATCTCGGCCGAGCGCTCATCCATGGGCTGGATGACCGAATGCGGGCAGAGCGTAATGCAGCGCCCGCAGCCCGTGCATTTGGCGGTGTCCACAAACGCCTTGCCCTCGGACATGGCAATGGCATCATGCGCGCAGGCCGTCAGGCATGTTTCACACCCCACGCAGCCTTCGCGATCCACCGCAGGCTTTTCGGCGGAGTGCATTTCCTTTTTGCCCTCATAGGAGCCGCAGCCCATGCCGATGTTCTTGAGCGTGCCGCCAAAGCCGGTAGCCTCATGGCCCTTGAAGTGTGTAAGCGAGATAAACACATCGGCGTCCATCACGGCCCGGCCAATGCGCGCCACGCGCACAAACTCGCCATTGATACGCACATCGGCCTGGTCGGTGCCCTTCAGGCCATCGCCAATGATGACATGGCACCCGGCTGAAAAGGGGCTGAACCCATTTTCATACGCTGCGGTGAGGTGATCCAGCGCGTTGCGGCGCGCACCCGTATACAGCGTGTTGCAGTCCGTCAAAAAGGGTTTGCCGCCCAGCCTGGCCACATAGTCCACAATGGCTTTGGCGTAGTTGGGGCGCAGAAAGGCTAAGTTGCCCGGCTCGCCAAAGTGCATTTTGATGGCGGTGAACTTTTCCTTGAAATCAATGCGCTCCATGCCCGCTTCTTTGCACAGGCGGCACAGCTTCTCCATCAGGTTTTCGCCATCCTGTGTGCGGAAGCTGGTAAAAAAGACTTTGGATTTTGCCATATTTACCTCTTATACCAGCGATTTGAGATAGGTGATACAAGCCAGCGCTTCCTCGGTGCCGGAGGGCTTCAGCGTTTCGCTTTCCACCACCATGGGCACGCCCATCTGAAGCGCCTTGTCATGCACCGCCTTGACCGGTGCCGTACCCTGCCCCAGCGGGAAGCCCTTGCCATCGGCCGTCCCATCCTTCAGGTGGATAAAGAACAGCCTGTCCTTTAGTTCCTCCATCAGCTTGACCGGATCCTCACCGGCCTTGTACGCCCAGAAGGTGTCCAACTGCAGCCACAGGTTGGTTTTTTCGCGCAGCGTGTTATAGATCATGCTGCCGTCCTCGTTGGGCAAAAACTCATGCGCGTGGTTATGATAGCCCAGCTTGATGCCCTCTTTTTCCATCAGCGGCTGCAGGCGGTTGACATCCTGAACAAACTGATCAATCTTGGCCTGGGTGCTCAAATCATGCCCGGGGATGATGTAGTGCTGGTTGCCGATGGCCTTGTGGTAGGCGATGGTGCTATCATAGTCCGTCAGCAGGTCATTGAGGCCCGAATGCGTGCCCGAAAGGGTCAATCCTGCGTCCTTGAGCATCAACACGATGTCCTCCGCGCTGTGGTCAAAGAACCCGGCAAACTCCACGCTTTTATAGCCCATCTGGGCCAAATCGTTCAGCACGCCCTTCATGTCCGTGGGGGTGCGGTCGCGCACGCTGTACAATTGGATGCCATAATTTCTGCTCATTGCTGGTTTTCCTCCTGATTATGATGCCTTGATTATAGCACAGTTAATGCACTTTAATGCGGGCTTCATTGTACGTATGTTTGTGCTTATGGTATACTGCGCTTGCACGTAAAACGTGTGTTTACCGTGGTTTTTATACTTATCGCTGGAAGGGAGCGCACGCATGGCCCGTAAAAAACGCAAAAGCCAGGCCGCATCGCCCGCCAAGGGGCTGGTATGGGGGGCCATTGCAGGCGGCGCGCTGGCGCTGGGATATTTGGCCCTGTTCCCACCCGGCAATATTTTCGGCTATGTGCTGATGGGCGCGCTGGCGCTGATAGGCGGCCGGATAGCGTACATCATGGGCTCCGGGCTGGACACCAGCCAAACCGCACCAGCCATGAACGACATGCCCACCACCGGCATCGGCCATGTGGATGAGCTGATCGCCCGCGGCCAGGGGCTGCTGCGCGAGATTCGCGCCGAAAACAGCAAGATCCCCGACCCCGTGCTGTCCAAACAGATTGACGACATCGAAAGGGTGTCCGACCGCATCTTCCGCACCGTGGCGGAGCGGCCCAACAAGGCACCGCAAATCCGGCGCTTTATGGATTATTACCTGCCCACGACGCTGAAAATGCTTAAAAGCTACCGCACCATGGATGAGCGCGAGATACGCGGAACCAGCGCCGATCAGGTGCGCCGCAAGATTGAATCGGCCATGGATGTGGTGCTGGGCGCGTTTCACAAACAACTGGACATGCTCCAACAGGACAGCATGTTAGATATATCCACCGATATTGACGTACTGGAAACCATGCTTAAACAGGACAGCCTGATCGGCTCCAGCTTTGGCGCAGCACAGGCACAAAAGGAGGAAAAACAATGACTGAGAATACGCCCAACACCCAACAGCAAAGCACCCCCGTCCCGGTGCTGACCATCGCCCCGGATACTGCCGAGCGTTACCGCGTGGAGCAGGTGGTGCATGAATTGGCCCAGGCCCAGCAGGAAGCCGGGGAGCCTACCGCCCCCAATGCCAACGCCGCGATAGCCGCGCAGCTCAATGACACGCTGACAAAGGATGAGCAAAAGGTTGTCGCCGACTTTGCCAAGCAAATCGACATCTCCAACCCGGAGCATGCCATGCTGTACGGCGCAGACGCGCAAAAAAAGGTGTCGGACTTTGCCGATTCCATCTTAGAGGGCATCCAGAACAAGGACGCCGGCAGCGTGGGCGACCTGCTGACCAACCTGATTGGCGAACTCAAGAACTTTGAGCATTCCACCGAAAAGCCCACCGGCCTGCGCGCGCTGTTCACCAACGCCGAGCGCTATGTGGCGCAGGTGCGCTCACGCTTTGACGATGTGTCCAAAAACGTGGATACCATCGCAGGCTCGTTGGAATCGCATCAGGTGATGCTGCTCAAAGATGTGGCCATGTTCAACCACCTGTACGACATGAACCTACAGTATTTTAAGGAGCTCACCATGTACATCGTGGCCGGTGAGCAGCGCCTGCAGGCTTTCCGGGACAAAGAAGTCGCCCAGGCCAAGGCAAAGGCCACCAAAACCAAGGACACCATGGACGCGCAAAAGGCCAGCGACCTGGACGCCGCCGCCGACCGGTTTGAGAAAAAGCTGCACGACCTAAAGCTGACGCGCCAGATTTCGCTGCAAATGGCGCCGCAAATTAGGCTGCTTCAAAACAACAACTCGCTGCTGATCGAGCGCATTCAGTCCACGCTGGTCAACACGCTGCCGCTGTGGAAAAACCAGATGGTGCTGGCCATCGGCATGGAGCACTCGCGCCAGGCCATGCAGGCGCAGCGCAGCGTGACTGATATGACCAACGATCTGCTCAAGAAAAACGCCGAAACCCTCAAGATGGGCACGGTGGAAACCGCCAAGGAAGCCGAGCGCGGCATCATCGACATTGACACGCTGGTCAAGACCAACCAATCCCTGATTGACACCATGAACGAGGTGGTGCGCATCCAGGCCGAGGGCCGCCAGAAGCGTGTGGAAGCCGAAAAAGCGCTGGTGCGCATGGAAGATGAGCTGAAACAACGGCTCATCAACGGCTAAATCGAACACACGGTAACACATGCGCCTGCTGCTGATTAGCTTAGACAGCGCATTCTGTGAGGATGCCGAAACGCTGCTCAACCTGCCGCACTTGGGAGCGCTGGCAGGGCGCGGCGTTTTTTGCGACCATGTGCAAACCATATACCCCACGCTGACCTATCCCGTACACACCAGCCTCCTAACAGGCTGCTACCCCGGCCAGCACGGCATTTTGCACAACGAGCTACACATGCCGGAACTGCCCGGCGGCCACCGGCCGTGGTACTGGGATGCGCGCGACATTCAAGTGGAAACGCTGCATACGGCAGCCGCGCGCGCCGGGCGCGAGGTGGCGTCCATCCTGTGGCCGGTGACGGGGCATCACAAGGGCATCAGGTACAATTTCCCGGAGGTGCTGGCGCTGCCCGGCGAAAACCAGGTGCTGAAGGTGCTGCGCTATGGGAGCGCTTGGTGGCTACTGAAGGATGAATTGCGCTACGGCCGCACGCGGCCCAGCACCCAGCAGCCGCACTTAGACCGGTACGCCGCGCTGGTAACGCGCAAGCTGATGGAGCGGCAGTATTACCCCGGCAAACACCGCGGACGATACGGCGATGTCGAGGCCTCGCCCAGGCTGAAAAGCCGCCACATGCCCGACATGATGACCCTGCACCTGACCGACCTGGACACGCAGCGCCATCGTTATGGCACTCACAGCCCCGAGGCCGGGGCTGCAATGGTGCGGCTGGATCAGCTGGTGGGTGGGCTGCTGGAAACGCTGGAAACGCACCAGGTGCTTCATGACACCGTGGTGGCCGTGATCAGCGACCATGGGCAGGAGGATATCACCGAAACGTTTGCGCTGGATCAGTGGCTGCAGGCCAATCAGGTGCCCGCCCGCGCGCAGACTTTGGGGCTTGGAGCCTATATCCACTGCGAGCGCGGGCAGTGGCGCAACGTAGCCGCGCTGCTTAATCAGCACAAGGACGACCTGCGCATCCGGCATGTCTATGAGCGGCCGGAGCTGCAGGCCATGGGTATGGGTGAGCATCTGGAGCTGGCCGTCGAGGCTGCCCAAGGGGTGGAAATTGTGGATACCGTGGACGACCGGCCGCACCGCGCCACGCACGGCTTTGGCCTTGGGCACAAGGGGGCCCAGTGCCTTCTGTGGCTGGCAGGCCCCGGCATCCGCACCGGCGTGCGCTTGGAGCGCGCCCGGTTGGTGGATATCGCACCCACGCTGGCGCATGCGGTGGGCCTGCATCTGCCCCAGGCGCAGGGCAGCGTGATGACCGAAGTATTTACAGCGCCCGTGCGCCCGGAGGATGTATGAGCAAACCTGCCGCCATTACGTTTTTTCATCAATCCACGTTTACCGTGGCCATTGAGCGCACGCTGCTGATCTTCAGCTACCGCGAAACCGACCTGCCGCAGCTGGAGGAAGCCTACCGCCTAAGCGAAAAGGACTTTATGGGCTTCCAGAACATTGTGGTGTTCGTGCCGCGCAATTCGCTGGTGCACCACGACCCGGTGATCTATACGTGGAAACAGTCCTTCCCTATCACGTATGTGATCTGCGAAGATGCGCGCAAGGACGCACCCAACCGGGCCAACGTGCGCGTGATTGACAAGGGCGGCGCGCTGTCGGTGGCCGGCGTGCAGGTAAAGGCCTATGGCTCCACCGATGCGGGTATTTCGCTGATGGTCAAGGCCTGCGGCATCCGCATCTTCCATGCAGGGGATTTAAACCTCTGGCACTGGCGCGAGGAAAACACCCTGCGGGAAATCGCCCAGGCGGAGGAGCTGTTTTATCAGGTGGTGTCCGAGATTCCCAAGGATCCGATGGACATCTGCATGTTCCCGGTGGATCCCAACATGGGCGGCTTTTATGACGCCGGGGCCAATCACTTTATCATGACGTTCAAGCCGCGCGTGTTTTTCCCCATGCACTGGGGCAACCGCGCCGAGATTGCGCAGGACTATGCCCGCCGCATGCGCACGCCGCATACGCAGGTATATGCCCTTACCCAGCCGCGTGAAACCGCCCTGATAGACTTTGCGGCCACGCCGCTTGTCATACGCAATGCCGATAGCGAGCGGCGCGCGTCGGCGCGCGGACGCACAGCGCGCGAGCAGGTGATGAATCTGAGCGCCTATATCCCGGAAGACCCCTTCTCCGAGACCGATTTGCCGGTGGATATAAATAAATAGTGTTGTTTGTACTGCGCGCTACTGCACATGGATATGGCTGCCGGTAGCGCGTTTTTCTATGATGATTTTGCTGTCGATGGCTTCCTTGAGCGCCTGCACGTGCGAGATGACGCCCACCTGCCGGTTGCCCGCCGACAGCGCCGACAGCGTCATCAGCGCGCGCGACAGCGTTTCGTCATCCAGCGTGCCAAAGCCCTCATCGATAAACAGCGTGCCCGGCGCACCGGCACCGGTGCCTGCGCGCATTACTTCCGCAAAGCCCAGTGCCAGCGCCAGCGATGCAATGAAGGATTCGCCGCCGGACAGCGAATGCACGCTGCGCGTGCGGCCGGTGTGTGCATCGCGCACGTCCAAATCCAATCCGGTTTTGCGCGCGCCGCTGCTTTCCTCCCGCGTGACCAGCGCATAGCGCCCGTCCGACATGCCGCGCAGCTGCATATTGGCCGCCGCAATCACGCGGTGGAAATAAAACGTCAGGATATAGTTTTCAAAGGTAATACGCTTAGCCCCCGCAGCGCGCGGGCGTCCGTCCACCAGCAGCCACAGATCCTGCGCCACCTGCGCCTGCTGCGTGGCTTGCGCCATGCGCGTGATGTTGTTATCCAAATCTTTCAGCACTGCACGGTTGGTGGTCAGGGCGGCATGCAGCTGCAATTCCTGTTCACGCAGGGCGGTTACCTGCGTGCTGATGGCATCCAGCTGCTGCTGCAAGGCGTTCACATCCTGGCGTGTCTTGCCCTCGCATTGCCCGCGCAGGCGCGCGATGGTGTTTGTCAGGCGGTCCTCTTCTTTTTCGTGGGCGCGGATGTCCTGCTCGGCCTGCTGCAAGGCTTTTATGTCCATGCGCGCAGCCTTCCAGGCATCGGCATCCGCAAACTCCTGCTGCGCAAGGGCTGCAAAGAACGCCTCACGCGCCTGACCATATGTGGTTTTCTGGCTGGTCAGCGCCTGGGTGGCCTGCTCCAGCGCCGCTTGCGCGGCAGCCAACTTGTTCTGCGCATCCTGATGGGCTTTCAGCGCGTTTTTGTGTGCCTGGGTCAGTTCGGCGATGCGCCGGGTTGTATCGTCCAAGCGCTGTTGGGTGGCCTGATGCAGCTGATGCAACTGTGTTCCGTCCGGCGTTTGCCCCAGCGCTTCGCCTAGGGCTTGCAGCAGGGTATCCCGCGTTTGCAGCGCATCGCGCGCTTTTTGTGTAGCATCTTGCGCTCTCGTTTGCAGCGCATCGCGCCGCTCACGCGCGGTATCCAGCGTGCGCTTGTCCGGCGCGCCGTCCACATGCGAGGCCTTGTGGGGGTGCTCGGTGGCGCCGCACACCGGGCAGGGCTGCCCATCTATCAAGGTGTCAGCCAGAATGCCGGCCTGATCCATCAGATAGGCCGCCGACAGCGCCGCATACTGCTGCTCCGCGTGCTGATGGACCTCAATGGCCGTGCGTGCAGCTTCGGATGCCTGAGCGCTGGCTTTTTGCGCGTGCTCGGCGCGTGCAAAGATGGGCAGCACGCCCTCCAACCGTGTAGCCGCTACCTGCAGTTCCGGCACGGCCTGCATGTCTGTTTCGGTTTGGGCAAAAGCAGCCTGGCACTGCTGTGCCTGCTCTATTTGTTTTTCATGCTGTTTTTGTTTGGTTTCGGCATCGGCGCGCATGCCGGTCAGGCGCTTATGCTCGGCTTGCAGCGATACGGCTGCTGGCTCCACGGCCTGGGCGGCGCGCGCTCGCGCCACTTGTCCGCGCAGCTGCTGCACGGCCGGGGCGCGCTCTTTCAATGCGGTATATGCCGTTTGCGCCTGGGTCAGTTCATCCAGCGCCGCGTTCAGGGCGTGCGCCTGGGTGATGTCGCGCGCGGCTTGCAGCTGCTGCTTTTCCAGTGCATGCAGCTGTTGCACCACCTGCTGCTGTACGGCATCGTCCTGCTGTAGCTTGTCCTGTACTTTCTGTGCCAGCTCCGGCGCGCGGTCGGGCGTGTGGGTCAACACCGCGGCCTCCGCGTCACCAGGCAACAGCGCGCGCTGGGCGATGGCCTCATAGGCTGTACGCTGGGCGTCCCGCTCGCGGTTAGCCTGCGAGGCATGCTCCTTGACGGCCTGCGCGATGCGCTCATACAGCCCCGTGCCAAACACGCGGCGGAATATTCTGGTGCGCTCCTCGCTGGTGGCCAGCAGGATTTTGAGGAATTCGCCCTGCGCAATCATGGCTGTCTGCGCGTACTGCCCGGCGTCCATGCCCAGCAGCGCGACCACCTCGCGCGTCACCTCGGTCACGCCGCTGTACGTCTGCCCTGTGGTCAGGTTGCGCATATCGGCCTTGGGCTGCTGGATGACGGTGCCGGTGCCGCGCCGGGCCGCGCGCTCATACCCCGGCACGCGCTCAATCTCAACCTCCTGCCCGGCATGCGTAAAGCGGAACCGTACATAGGTGTCTGTCGCGGCATCGGCGTAATCGCTGCGGAAACGCGCCTCCCGCGCGCGGCCGCCGCTGCCCGAGGCTTCGCCAAACAGCGCATAGCAGATGGCGTCAAATATCATGGTCTTGCCCGAACCGGTGTCGCCGGTAATCAGAAACAGCCCCTGCGACAGCCTGGTAAAATCAATGGTTTCGGTGCCTGCATACGGCCCAAAGGCGCATACGGTCAGCTCAAGCGGTTTCATGCGCGTCCTCCTGTGCCTGGGCGATGATGCGGCGCATGATCGCCATATGCTCCGGCTCCGGCTCACTGCCGTTTTGCGCCACATAAAAGTCCACAAAATGTTCCAGCGGCGACTTGCTTTCATCCAGCGCTGTGCCCGAAAATTCTCCGGTGCCGCCCTGCAACTCCGCCATGCGGTAGCCCACTAAGTTGGGGTAGATGGACAGCAGCGCGCCGCCCGGGTCGAGCGGCATGATGGGGTCGGTCAGCTGGGCATAGACATAATCATCGCTGCGCTGTGCCAACAGCAGCTGCTGCAAAGGGCCGCGCACGCTGCGCACATCGCGCAGGAGCTGTAACGGCAGCGCGTCCACCTGCAATTGGCCCTTTTGGCCCAGCGTGACCAGCAGCGCGGCCTTGCGCTGATGCTCCTCGGACAGCGAATATTTGTATGGCGAGCCGCTGTAGCACATTTTCCCGCCCGCCATGCGCTGCGGGCTGTGCAGATGCCCCAGCGCCACATAGTCAAACGCATCAAACAAATGCGGATCCACCGCATCCACACCGCCCAAGGGCACCATCTCCGAATCACTGCGCGTGCCGCCTGCCAAAAACTGGTGCATGACCAGCACATGGCGGGCCTGGGGATCCAACTGCATGCCCGAAAGCACTGCGCGCACGGCATCGTCATAGGTGGTAATGTCCTGTTGGGGCAGGGCTTGCTTTACCTGCACCGGGCGCAGATAGGGCAGCAAATGCACGTGCACGGGGCCATGCTCATCTGTCAATACATGGCAGGGCACATGCCCCTCAAAGGCCCCCGCCACATGCACCTGCGCGCCGGACAACAACCCCGCGCAATAGGCCACCTGCTGCGGGCTATCGTGGTTGCCGCTGATCAAAAACACAGGCTTTGCAAGCCGCGACAGCTCGGTCAGAAACCAGCTGACCATCTCCACCGCCGCGCCCGAGGGCTGGGATTTATCGTACAGGTCACCGGCAATCAACACCGCATCGGCCTGCTCCCTGGCCATTAGCAATATTTGCTCCAGCGCATAGCGCTGCTCCTGCTCCAGTGAAAAGCCGCTCAACCGGCGGCCGATGTGCAAATCCGCCACGTGCAAAAAGCGCATACCATTCCCCCCCTAAAACACAGGCACCCTCTGTGCCAGTATAGCACGCAGCCCCGGCGCTTGACAGGGCGGGCGGCAGTGGGCTACTATGTGCATGAAACGTACGGTGAGGAGGAAATGCTCATGAAGATCAAAACGCTTGTGTCCCGCGATATGGTGGACAGCCTGACAACCGGCGGCTGCGGCGAGTGCCAGACATCCTGCCAATCGGCCTGCAAAACCAGCTGCGGCGTAGTGAACCAGCCCTGCGAAAAAAAGGCCGAAGAGGATAAATAAAACCCTCCGTGTGTCTTGTACGGCCGCCTGCCTGTGCAGGCGGCTTTTTAACGAAAGGAACATCCCTTGATCCATAGTTATACACTTAATGGGTATCACATCACAGTGGATGCTGCCTCCTGCGCGGTGCATGTCACCGACCGGCAGGGCATGGATGCCATTGCCCTATATGAGGACGGCGACCGCAAAAAAGCCACGCGCCTTTTGCAGGAAAAATACCCGCAGGTGTCGCTGGCTGACATCGCCGAATGCTTAAATGACATTGACACCCTGCGCACGCAGGGCAAGCTGTACGCGCCGGATGTATACCAGGCCGCCCTGCCCCAGCGCACGGCTCCAACAGTGGTCAAGGCGCTGTGCCTGCATGTGGCGCATGTGTGCAACTTAGCCTGCTCCTACTGCTTTGCAGGGCAGGGCAAGTATGCCGGTGCACAGGCGCTGATGCCGTATGAGGTGGGGCGCGATGCGCTGGACTTTCTGGTCAGGCATTCCGGCACGCGGCGCAACTTAGAGGTAGATTTCTTCGGCGGCGAACCGCTGATGAACTGGGATATAGTCAAGCGCTTGGTGGCCTACGGGCGCGAACTGGAAAAGCAGCACAACAAGGTGTTCCGCTTTACGCTGACCACCAACGGCGTGCTGCTGGATGATGAAGTGATGGATTTCTGCAACCGTGAGATGCACAACGTGGTGCTCAGCTTAGACGGCCGCAAAGAAGTGCATGACCGCTTCCGTGTGGATCATCAGGGGCGCGGCAGCTATGAGGCCATCGTGCCCAAGTTTCAGGAGTTTGTGCGCAGGCGCGGGCACCAGGGCTACTACATGCGCGGCACGTTCACACATTATAACCTGGATTTCCTAAATGACATCCTGCACATGGCCGACTTGGGCTTTACGCAGTTGAGCATGGAGCCGGTGGTTACATCACCGGACAACCCCAGCGCCATCACGCAGGATGATTTGCCCCAGGTGTTTGAGCAGTATGAGCGCCTGGCGCAGGTTATGTTAGAACGCCACCGCGAGGGGCGGCCGTTTGACTTCTATCATTTTCTGATCGATTTGGGGCACGGGCCGTGCATCCACAAACGCATTATTGGTTGCGGCTCGGGCACCGAATACCTGGCCGTCACGCCCTGGGGCGATCTGTACCCCTGCCACCAGTTTGTGGGCGAGCAGCAGTACAGGCTGGGCAGCCTTTCAGAAGGCATTACCAACACCGCCCTGCAGCAGGAATTTGGGCGCTGCAACGTGTTTTCCCACACAGAATGTCAGCAGTGCTGGGCCAAATACTTTTGCTCCGGCGGGTGTGCAGCCAACGCTGCGCACGCCACAGGCAGCGTCACAGGTGTATATGACATCGGCTGCCAGATTTTTAAAAAACGCATGGAGTGCGCCATCATGCTGCAGGCCGCGCTGGATGAATACAAAGAAAATGCAGGATGAGTGTGAAATTCCTGCAAATTTTTCAGAATAACTTGCGTTAGTATCACAAAATATGTAAAATAGGCCCCGTGCCCATGCAAGACGGGCGAAGCAAGGAGGGCCTTTTTTTATGTCTCGATCTATTTCGGCTGTGTGCCGCAACATCACACCGTCTGCCACACTGCGCCTGAATGCCATCGTCAACGAAAAACGCGCGCAGGGTTTGGATATTATTGGTATGGGCGCTGGTGAGCCTGATTTTCCCACACCGGCTGCGATATGCGCCGCGGCCAAGCAGGCCATCGACACTGGCAAAACCAAGTACACCGCCGCCAACGGCATCCCGGAGCTGCGCAAGGCCGTGGGCGCGCACGTTAACCGGCTGTACGGGCTGACCTATGGCCCCAATGAGGTCATCATCGGCACCGGCGCCAAGCAGGTGCTGATGGAGGCGCTCATCGCCATACTGGATCCCGGCGACGAAGTGATTTTGCCTGCGCCCTGCTGGCTGAGCTACCCGGAAATGATCCGCATGGCCGGGGGTGTGCCCGCCATGGTGCTGACCACCGCGCAACAAGGCTTTTTGCCCAGCGTGCAGGCGCTTTCGGATGCCATCACGCCGCGCACCAAGGCCATTTTGATCAACACCCCCAACAACCCCACCGGCGCTGTATGGGGCGAAAACCTGCTGCGCGAAGTGGCGCAGCTGGCGGTACAGCATGATCTGTTTATTATCAGCGATGAAATATATGAGACGCTGGTGTTCAGCGGCGCCAGGCATGTGCCCATCGCCACCTTGGGCGATAAGGTGTTTGAGCGTACCATCACCATCTCCGGCTGGAGCAAGGCATATGCCATGACGGGCTGGCGGCTGGGCTATGCCCTGGGGCCCAAGGATGTCATCAACGCTATGGGCGCCTATCAAAGCCATGCCACAGGCAACCCTAACAGCATCGCGCAGTATGCCGCGCTGGAAGCGCTGCAGGGCCCGCAGGACAGCGTGGAAGACATGCGCCTGGCGTTTGAGCGCCGCCGTGACCTGATGTTAGAGCTAAGCAGCGGCATCCCCGGCATTGCCTGCGCGCCGCCGCAGGGCGCGTTCTATGTGCTGATGAACATCCAGGGCCTGGTAGGCAAACGCTATCAAGGCCAGGAAATCCGCAACGATGAGGACTTTACCGAGCTGCTGCTGGAGCACAAGCTGGTGTCGGTCGTGTCGGGCACGCCGTTCTGCGCGCCCAACTGTGTGCGGCTATCCTATGCCATCGCGGACGATACCATCCGCGAGGCCATGCGCCGCATTGCGGAATTTGTAAAAGAGCTGACTTAAGTTTTCATCGCATCCTGTTTTTTCAGGAAGATAGTCAGCACCGCGATATCCGCCGGGGATACCCCGGGGATGCGCGAGGCTTGCCCCAAGGATACAGGCTTCAAGCGCGCCAGTTTCTGGCGCGCTTCTATGCGCAGAGAATCAATATCATGATACGGCAGATCGGGCGGCAGAGCGCGGTGCTCCATGGCGGCCGCTTGCTTCAGGTGCTGTGCGTCCTTGCGCAGGTAGCCCTCGTATTTAATCTGGATGGCAGCCTGCTCGCGTGCGGCGGCTGAAAAGCCAGCGTCCTCCGGCAGCACATCCGAAAGCGACACCTCGGGCCGCTTTAATTGGGCGGTCAGGCCCTTGTCCGCCAAATATTCTAACAGCGCCTGTGTATCACGCTGCTTTTGTTCCATGCGCGCCATGCGTTCATCGGTGGCCAGGCCAATTTGATGCGCGCGCTGCGTCAGGCGCAGGTCGGCGTTGTCCTGCCGCAGGCTTAGGCGGTGCTCCACGCGGCTGGTCATCATGCGGTAGGGTTCATCGGTGCCCTTGCCCGTCAGGTCATCGGTCATCACGCCGATGTAGCTGTCCTGCCGGGTCAGCAGCAGCATGTCCTGTCCGCGCACATATTGCGTTGCGTTGAGGCCGGCCAGCACACCCTGCGCGGCGGCTTCCTCGTAGCCGCTGGTGCCGTTGATCTGCCCGGCCAAAAACAATCCCTTGACGGCCTGCGACTCCAACGTAGGGTGCAGCGCGGTGGGGTCGATACAGTCATACTCAATGGCATAGGCAAAGCGCGTCAAATGCGCGCGCTTGAGCCCCGGCACGGTATGATATAAGGCGATCTGCACATCACGCGGCAGGCTGGAGGACAGCCCCTGCACATACCACTCCGGGTGGTTCAAACCCTCAGGCTCCAAGAATATCTGGTGCCGGTCTTTGTCGGCAAAGCGGTGCACCTTATCCTCAATGGAGGGGCAGTACCGCGCCCCCGTGCCCTTGATGGCCCCTGAAAACATGGGCGAGCGGTGCAAATTACGCCGGATAATATCGTGCGTTTCTTCGTTGGTCCAGGTCAGGTAGCACATGGACGTATTTGTTAGCCGGCGGTCAGTAAGAAAGGAAAACGGCACCACGGGCTCGTCGCCGGGCTGCGGTATGGTTTGGTCAAAGTCGATGCTGCGCCCGTCCACGCGCGCGGGCGTGCCGGTCTTAAACCGGCGCACCGAGAAGCCCAAGTCTATCAGGTTTTGTGTGAGCAGTTTTGCGCTGTACAACCCGTTGGGGCCAGTGTATTGCACATGCTCGCCGGTGATGATGCGGCTGTTCAAAAACACCCCGGCTGCCAGCACCACCGCGTGGCAGGGCAGCGTATCACCGGCCTCGGTCATCACGCCGCATACGGCATCGCCCTGGGTCAGGATGCGTGCGGCTTCGCCCTGCAGGATGAACAACCCCTTCTGCGCAAACAGCGCGCGCGTCATGCGCGCCTGATAGGCCTTTTTGTCGGCCTGCGCACGCAGGGAATGCACCGCAGGCCCCTTGGCGGTGTTGAGCATGCGCCCCTGCAGCAGGGTATCGTCAATGGCCAGCGCCATCTCCCCGCCCAGCGCGTCCACCTCACGCACCAGATGCCCCTTGCCCGTCCCGCCAATAGAGGGGTTGCAGGCCATCAGCGCGATGGCGTCAATATCCAGCGTCAACAGCAGCGTGCGCATCCCCAGCCGCGCGCAGGCCAGCGCGGCCTCGCAGCCCGCGTGCCCTGCGCCAATCACCACCACATCGTTCACGTGCATTCCTCCCATTCCTGCGCGATTATACCACGTGCATCCAAAAGAGGCTGTACAAATGTATAACGGGGCTGCCTACAAATTTGCCTACAAATTTTTCAAAAAGACTTGACACCCTTTCGCCACTATGGTAATTTACATTTCGCACCTTGTGCGGTCATGGCGGAATTGGCAGACGCGCTAGATTCAGGTTCTAGTGTTCGCAAGGACATGGAGGTTCAAGTCCTCTTGACCGCACCAGAAATAAACATCCGACCCCCATCTTCCTGATAGGAGATGGGGGTCGGATTATTGGTTTGTTTTGATAAGACAAATCATTAGAATCGATTATAAATTGAAAGCCTTCAAAACGCCCCCTGTTTCCTTGATTTTTCTGTAGTGTTGATTGGCATCTTTCTTTGCGCCACCCACTAAAACTATATTTTTAGTTACCACAAGACCATCGCTGATGATTAGACCACAAAATGGCAGCAAGGCTGTTTCAACAATTATTGGTAATGGTGAACCCTGGAGCATTTCATTCCAGGTAGATTGTATTCCGCGTACGATAAAGGCCTTGTCATCTTGGCTTGTAGGAAGAAAAATCGATCCTGATTTCAAGTGCCGCAGAACCACAAAGGAATCAAAGACCGCCTTTTTCCATCCTGCAATGATACCCAATTCAGCATGTGACAATTTTTCGGGATTCAATTCTACAAACTCATCAATCAGAATTCTGTTTAGCCAGAGATGTTCCCGAATGGAACTCAAAGGCTTACGTGGCAGCCCCTTCGGAGAACACATCCCATACAGGTTCTTGTTGATTTTCGCTTTTTTATTGACAAAATCAAGCAAAGAAATCCACAGTCTAAAGAATAGCCTGGCTTGCTCTTCGCTAATAATCATTTGACAGCTCCTCACTTTTTCCAAGAATCCTTTGCTATACTTCCACTGACAAGATGCATCATGTTTTCCTGCGCCGCGCCGAAACTTAATATATTGATTATCATACCACACAATCCGTTCGTCAATCACTGTGAATTTCTGGCGAATCCCTTCTTCGCGTTTCATATTCAGACCAAGCGATAAGCAGATTGAACGCCTTCCTTTGAATAAAGCTCTTCCATTATGAAAAAACCAACACAAAGCATTCTGCATATCTACCTTTTAGGGTAGTATGGCTACCTGTCATTTAGGCAGGACAATATGGTCAAAACAGCCTTGTTTTGACCATATTCAATAAATTAATCTTGGGGCTTCCGAGTTCAAGTCTTGTATAAGCACTGTCCCCCACGCCGTCATAGGCATGGGGCGCAGGTTTATGGATTTGGAAACCTTGGCAACTGCATGGATGGAAGCTGAGGCGCTGTGATGCTGGGCTGGGAGATTTCCGGCTGCACAATCTTAGGCGCTGTCAGCTCAGGATTGAGCAGCCCGGGATTGATCTGTCCGGGATTGATCTGTACAGGGGTGGTCAGCCTAGGATTGCTCAAGTCCGGGAGGGGGATAGGGATGGGGTCTGAAGACAGCTCAGGGATATCATGCAGCCGCGCGATCCGTTCTCTCCAGTTCGGAATGAGCCAGTCTTCCCTCAGGGAAATTTCCAACGGACTGACCCTGATCAAATCAGTCCGAATCGGATAGACCGCATCCTTGGCGTCAAAGAAGAAATCAAGCTGATCCTCGCTGTTCCAGCCGTCAGCATCAATCGCGTATATATTGACACGCATCCCGGTAAAATCTCCCTCCAGGACGAACAAGCCATCCGTATTTCTGTAGATATCGTGACTTCCCCCCTCGCTATTGGACGAATACCACCGGCAAATATATTCCACAGGCCGGGTGCCGCCTATGACGCTGGCCTGGATGGTCAGCCGGTACTTGTTCGTACCGAGTTTCTCCAGGCTATGCGTTGCGCTGAGGTTCATGGGCGCGTGTTCATCTCCAAGAATGGTAAACTCGACAGGTGTATCCGTATAAAACACGCGCCCCAAGGCATCTCGCACGCTGGAAAAGAAGTCTCCTTTGTCGCCGCGAGTAATTTTATAGCTGAAGCTGTTGGTGTCAAATACGCTGTGGCCATCTTCGGGCACGATCCAGCAATCGTCCTGATACAGGCTCAGCTTGTACTCATAGGTGTATGGCGGCTGCCCGCCCTCGACAAAGACAGAGTAGGTGATGGTATCTCCCACATTGATGACGTTGCCGGGGCTGAGGAACTCGCCTGTGACTACGAGCGGATTGCACACGCCGCCCTTCACCTCAAGGGTAGTCTCACAAGAAGCCATCGTACCGTTCGCGTCCCAGACAATGCCTTTCAGCCAAACCATTTCGCCAAATTCTACCGTCCAGGTATGGCTGCTGTCCGGCACATCCCCAAAACAGAAGAAATGGTTTTCTCCATGCTCAAAAACGGACATCACGTGCCTGTAGGTATAGGGCGGACGGCCGCCGGACGGGGTCAGGGTCACCGTCAGGCTGTCCCCGGCCTGGATGACCGGCCCCTTGTCCAGAGACAAATCAACCGACAGCTCATCCGCCGCAAGACAGACCGCCGGCAGGGTTGTCAGCGCGGTCAGTACGACAAGGGCTGACAATAGGAGGATCAGCGTCAAAACAGAGGTCTTTTTCATGAAAAGTCATCTCCTTCCTTCAGTAGAGCACCTTCCTTATAATTAATAAAACTTCTCTAATAAGGATTAACACAAAACATACAATATATCTACCTACCATTTGGGGTAGTATGGTCTAAAACGATCATGTTTGACCACATTCTGCAAACCCGTTGCTGTTTCTTTTGTATCTCTTGAAAAGCAGGAATCAGCGCAGCAAATTGATAACATGGCAAATTGATTTCGCCGCTTCAAAGAAAATTCGTATAATGTCTGGTTTTAAGTGTAAACTGTATGTCGATCCAATGTCAAACCATGATATAATAGGTACACAATCAAACAAATGGAGGATCATATGATGAAACGGGCGATGTCCCTGCTGTGTATTCTGCTGCTGTGCCTGACGACCATGGCTTATGCTGAAACCCACACCATTTCCGTATGGCTGGACGAAGATGCGATCGATGTCTCGATGGAACGCTGGGAAAGCACACTGGGTGTGACCATGTCCTACGATCCCGTGCATTTTGCCCCCAGCACGGAAACACCCGACACCATCCGCTTTCTGGATGATGAACACGCCTACATCAGTTTTCTGAGCGTCACGGACAAGTCCATGGACGAGCTGCTGGACGGCCTGGTGCTTCAATCCGGGCAGGATGATGTCGAAGCATCGGACACGGTCATCGGCGGCATTTTTGTCGATGAGATCGAAGTGCCTTGCGTAATTTACACGGTAGAGGAAAATGGAAAACAGTACATCGTTTCCTTTTTGCTCGTGCAGCGCAAGAACGACATCCTCCAGATCGAAAACCATTACCCCCTTGTTTTGGGGGATGGTATTGTAATCGCAGAGCACACCGCCATGATGAGGTCCATCATGCTGACCGAGCAATGATGATCAAACTTTATAAAGCTGAAAATCACATTTCTTATGCGCGCCCTATGGATTGCCCGCCTGCAGTCGTTCCTGGGCAAACAGCCGCAGGGTATGAATCCAGATTTTCAGGCCATCTTCATTCAGATGCACCAAATAGTCCGACGACAGGCTGGTGGGCAACAGCCCGTCCGGCCCCTTGAGCGGGGTGGCCATATCCAGGAAAACAACGCCTTTTTCCTCGCACAATTTCTGTAGCACTTCATTGAAAGCATCAATGTTGGGCTGCTGGATGCTGGACGCTTTCTGCCGGTGCGTCACAGGGCTTAGCGATTGTATCACCAGGGTGGAGTCTGGCAGCGCTTCCTGAAAAATATCTATCGTCCGGGTAAAATAGTTGATTTGTTTTTCCGGGTTTTTGCGGGCTCCGTCGTTAAGACCCAACAGCAAAAACACTTTGTGGGGTTTGATTTGCAGCAGCAACTTTTCAAAGGTGTATTCCTTGCCCTTGTAGCGCAGGTTAATCTCATTGGAGCCTAAGTTGCGGCGGCTGGCATTATAAATCATGTAGCTATGGGCCGTTACAAAGTCAGCATCTCCTAACGGCCTGTTGCCTTCCTTGCGCTCCTTGATCACATAGCTGTGCAGCTGCCTGGTGATGGAATCCCCCACAAACAGCGCATCGGCAAAATACGCATCAATTTCCTCAACTGGGTATTCATATGAGGGGTTTGTATCGGCCAGAGTGCCCAAAGGAAGCAGAAAAACCATCACAATTGATATCCATTTGATAACCTGTTTCAAAGCGCATCTCCCTTTGCATTGTTGTACTTAAATGCTTTTGCAGCACATTAATTCTACTACAAAAACAAGCAGTTTTCATCTTTCCACTGATGCGCAGATTTTTGCCACAGGCATTGTGCCCGAGTAAAAAAACCCTCTATTTTATACCAACAGTTATACCAACAACTTCCGAAAATCCTTCACCCGGTGCATCACCGAATAGTTGGCATCATGGAAATTGCGCGCGCCGTTGAGCGAGGTACGTGACAGATACAGCAGGTCATCGCCGTCCGTCAGGAAATAAATATACTGGAAGCCTACATCCTGAGGGTTTTCGTGGCGATAGTCCAACAGCAGTGTTGCCACTTTCCAGTTGTATACATCCTTGGAATATTGCAGCGCCAGCACATTGCGCTGACCGGGCGTTTTGGGGTCAACGCACACATTGCCCACGGCGATGTACAAGTCGCTGACGGCATCATACACGATGTGCGTCTTGCTGTTGCTGCCGCTGGGCAGGTCGATGAACCGGTGAAATTGCAGCGCACGCTCAGGCTGCGCTGCATCGGCCTCCAGCGCCACCGCAACGCCGTGGCTAGGCACACAGCCCACCAGACCGATGCGCAGGATGTTGAGCAGCTGCCCCTGCCGGTTGAGCACCATGCTGCCCTCCAGCAGGCCGGAGGTGCGGCCCTGCGGCGCGCCGGGCCAGTCGGGATCATAGGCGACCAGCTCGGTACACGTCCAGTTTTCGCTGACGAGCAAATCATCATTCTCGTCAATGGACAGCGCGCCGATGGAATGGCCGCCCAGCGCCCAGGCCCCATAATCCACCGACACCCACAGCCGCCCGGCATAGGACAGGATGGGCATGGGCGTGCGCTGCCAGCCCGCCTCTAAGTGGGAGGAGCTGCCCACAAACAGCCGCACGGGCTTTGACCATGTGGCACCCTCATCGGTGGATTCACCGATCAGGATATCGCCGTACTCCGTAGAGCACGCCTGGATGTACAGCCGCCCCTTGTGCGTAAACAGCGTAGCCCAGTAGCACGGGAACAGGTCGGTCACATACCGCCAGGTGCGCCCTCCGTCGTCTGAACGAAAAATTAACACCAGATTCTGCGGCGCTTTGCCCGCAAACACGTCCATGGAGGCCAGCAGCGCCCCGTTGTCCAACTTGACAAACGATGGGCTGCACAGCGCGCGCCCTGAAAACGCATACACTTCATCCTCCGGGTGCAGGTAGTTGACAATGCTGCCCCTGGTGCCATCCGGCGCGGCGGGTACCGCGCCTGTGCGCGCCAAGCGCAACGCGCTGCGGGCAGAGCCATCGGTACGCTCCACATAAAGCATAATCCGTATCGCAATCCAGGCCTTCAATGCGGGCATGTGTGCCCATTAGCACCTGGCTGCGGTATGGCCCTTCCCCATCCTTTTCACGCCAATACAGCTGATGCTCCGCCTCCGGCGCGCCGTTATCTATCCACTCTAAGTCAATATGATGTTCCTCTGGTGCGATGCGCACCACAAACGCTTCGTCTCCTGCTGCCGGTGCGCCAGCCGGTACGGCCGGTAGCCCCATCCAGTGATTCCTTTCATCGTTCTACCTCATAGGATGTGATTTGAATGTTATCCGTCAAATATCTTATGTAGACATACCGATGATTTCTTTCCTTGTGCCTGCACAACTATCTCCATCTGCCGTATTTCATCTTGGTAGGTTTCGGTCAATCCGCTTTGTACAAGCACCCGGCTATAAAGCGTAACGGGTAACCCAGCGGAGCGCAAATGATACTTTGCATTAACAGGATAATATTGGCGTTCAATGAGGGAACATATTGTGAGTATCGCCTGTACACATTCAGCACGCGCTTCTTTTTGCTGATAGTTTTTCATAAGCCATACATATAGATCGGGATGAAAATTCGCCATAATACCTGAAAAACCATCAGCTCCAGCGCGAATCGAACTCAATAGAGTAGAGCTATTCGCGTTGTATAGCTTCATTTTCGTTCCAGAAACAACTTGTATGCGACGCTTCAGTGTCACCAGATCACAGCATGTATCTTTCAGAAAGGAAAAGCGGCCTGTATTGGCACAGTATTCAAGCTCACGCTCAGAAAGCAGGCGTTTGTATGGATATGGACATTCATACAACCCAAGAGATACGGATGGATCGATTTTATCCAAGATAACGTTTAGGTTGTTCATCCAAACATCTGCATTCTCTTTATCGCAAGATATACGGTTGGTGACCAAAACAACCGCATCCACCCCTGTATCTGCTATGTGCCTAATTTCATCTATTTGATCGGTTAAATCATAGGAAATATGTCCCGATGCAACAACAGGGATTTTTGCTCGATTTTTTACAAATCGTGCCAATGCTATCCGTTCACGCAAACTAAGGTAGAACATCTCGCTTGATTGGCACACAGCAAACAAACCATCCACTCCATTTGCCTCATACCATTCAATTAATCGGCCAAGGGCATTGAAGTCCAAAGATCCCGTTTGTGTATAGGGTGTTATCATTACAGGCCAAACTTCCTTATCATTCATATGCATGGCTGTCCTTTCAGGTTCTTTTATTTATATTCAGCGTGGTTCCAATTGTATCTCCCAAAACGCTATTTTCAAGCGATTCCATGTATAGCTGATATACAGGGTGTTCCCTCGCGCCAAGATGGCCGGGTAGGAGTATTCCCCTGGATTAACTTCCAAATTCAGCAGGTTTGTAAAAGAATCACCTCCATCCAGAGAAATGCATAAGGTCAACGGCGTACGTGCAGACCAATTGCCTGATACAGGGTTCATCACCAGCGCAATGCGGCCATCATCCAGTTTGATCAAATCTATGCCGCTGTTGTTGTTGGCAAGGCCGGTGCTGTAGGCCGGGCACCAGGTTTTCCCCTCATCTGTTGAATCACTGCGCAGGATAACCCCTTCTGTGGAACGCAGTAGCATGTGCACATGTCCATCATCCGACTGCCAGAGCGTGGGCTGAATAACGCCCTTGCCAGTAACCTCGAACGGCTCGTGAATCGTATTGGAAGGCTTGGGATGCCCTTTGCGCCATAACGGCACGGTGTCGGAACGGGTGAAGGTCACCCCGCCATCGGAGCTGATGTCCACAAACGCATCCCATGTTTCCTCCTTTTCAATGGAGGCCGGTGCCAGCAACAGCCCTGAACGCAGCAAAATGGGCTTGTTGCGCACAGGGCCCCTGCCGCCAACGTCGCCCGGAACCAGTTCTACGGGTTGGGTCCATGTATTGCCCCCGTCAAAGGAACGCATATGGCGCGTATACCAAGAAGGAATGGGAGTACCCACTTTATAGTACAGTTCAACGCGCGTACCCTCTGCATAAAATACAGGATTCCAGTGCTGTAAGCCCTGCTCTTGCGCAATGCGCCACGGTGCCAGCCACTGGCCGTTCACGCGCCGCGCAGCATAAATATCAACATCGGGCTCGCCCTCTTTTGTCCCTCCAAACCAGGCCAGCAAAATGTCGTCCCCTACCAAGGCCAGCGTGGATGCATGCCCATTGGGGGTTGGAATATCGATCAAGTGTTTGTCTGAACGCTTTATCATTGTGTTTGCTCCTTGCGCAGTTACATGTTTATCCTTGTCATTTATCAGAATAAATGATGCCACAACATCCTCCTTTTGTACACTTTTGCCTATTGAACTGGCCTTGTTCACAAATCCAGAACACCATCGACATTGACAACCCGCTACAAATACCGAATAATTTATACTGAGATTGTTTGTTTTGATGTTCGGAGGGAGTTATTTATGAGCAGGCTGGGGGATTTGATCCGTTTGGAGCGCACGCGCCAGGGGCTGACGGCCAAGCAGGTGGCGCGCAAGTGCGGTATTAGCGATAAATATTTGCTGGAAGTGGAATCCGGCAAGCGCATCATTGCGGATGACCAGGCGCGGCGCATTTTGCGCAGCATGGGCATGAACGAAAAAACTGAGGCAGACTTTACGCTGGATGATATCGCCGCCACGGTGGACTTGCAAAGCGCGCTGCCGCGCGTGCAGCAGGCCATGAAAAAGCCCGCTGCAACCCCCGCGGCCAGCACGCAGGAACAAGGCACGGTGGAGGGATCCATCTGGCTGGATGCCTTGAGCAGTGTGTTAAAGCACGTGCCGGTGTACAATGCCGTGATGAAGGAGATTTCGCACCGCCTGCTGCCGGTGGCAGACGGCAAGATTGAGGGCGCGCCGGCGGACAAAGTGTATTATTTCTCCGCGCCGGACAACGCCATGCGCGGTTTCCGCGTGCAAAAGGGCGATCTGGTGCTGATTGTGCCGGCCACAGCGCCGATAGATGGCGCGCTGATGCTGCTGGAAACGCCGGTGGGCAAGGTGTTGCGCGTTACCAAGGTGATGCCGCGCTTCCAGGTCATGCTGCAAACCTTTGACCAGGCCTTTGAAAGTGAGATTGCCAATGTGGCGGATTTGACCGTTATCGGCCGCGCCGTACGCCTGGAGGCGGATTTAAGATAAGTTCTCCCCTTACATTTGTTTTTGCTTTTTCCTTATATTAAAGCCGATAATTTATGCAAGGTTTCCCTTGTATATTCATTGTTTTTACCTCAACTTTACATACTTGGCGGGCACATGATATAATCCCGTTGACCTGAAAGGAGGGACGCAAGGGTGCAGAAACTGGTCATCGTGGGCGAACGGCAACTGCAGGGCGAGACATCGGTCTCCGGCGGCAAGAACTCGTCATTGGCCATTGTCCCGGCCGCATTGCTGGCCGACGGCCCCTGCACGATTGAAAACGTGCCCGACATACAGGATATCCATGTGCTCAAGGACATCCTCAGAAGTTTAGGCGCCAGCGTTTCCTATAGCCCAAGTGAACGCCTGATGGTGGTTGACCCACGCGGTGTCAACAGCTGTACAGTAAGTTATGACCTGGCGCGTCAGCTGCGTGCCAGCTATTATTTTATGGGCGCGCTGCTGGGCCGCTTAAATGAAGCCAATGTGCCGCTGCCCGGCGGGTGCGACATCGGCGCCCGGCCCATTGACCAGCACCGCAAGGGGTTTGTTGCCTTGGGCGTGGAAGTGAACGACATGGGCGGCGCGCTGCACTTAAAGGGCCGACCCGTAGGCACGCGCATCAATTTTGACATGATTACCGTAGGCGGCACTATCAACGTGATGCTGGCCGCCGCCAAGGCCAAGGGCTACACCGTGCTGACCAACGCCGCGCGCGAGCCGCACGTGGTGGATGTGGCCAACTTTTTAAACTCCATCGGCGCGCGCGTGCGCGGTGCCGGCACCGATACCATCCGCATCGAGGGGCGCGAGCACCTGCGTGGCGGCATCTACACCGTAATCCCTGACCAGATCGAAACGGGCACGTTTATGATCGCCGCCGCCGCCACGCGCGGCGATGTGGCCATCCGCGGCACCATCCCCACGCACATGGAGGCGCTGACAGCCAAGCTGCTGGAAATGGGCGTGCGGGTAAGCCATGATGACGACATCATCCGCGTGCAGTTTGGCGATATTCACCGCAACCTGACCATCTCCACGCAGGAATACCCCGGCTTCCCCACCGACCTGCAGCAGCCCATCAGCGCGCTGTTAACCCGCGCAAAGGGCATCAGCGTGGTGACGGAAAACATCTTCAGCAACCGCTTCAAGCACCTGCAGGAGATGGAGCGCATGGGCGCTTCGGTGCGCATATCGGGCAATGTGGCCACCATTGAGGGCGTCACGCTGCTGCGTGGCGCTCAGGTATCGGCCTCCGACCTGCGCTGCGGCGCAGCGCTGGTCATCGCAGGCCTGATGGCGCGCGGCACCACGGAGGTAGACCATGTGGAGTATATCGACCGCGGATACGAACACTTTGAGGACAAGCTGAACGCCCTGGGCGCGGACATCACCCGCGTCACTGTGGAGGACTGATGTGGCCACCCCGTTTGAAATCCTGGGCGTGGCAGAGGATGCCGACGCAAAGCAGGTAAAGGCTGCCTATCACCACCGCGCCAAGCAGTGCCACCCTGACCTGTTTGCCGATGCACACGAACAGGACGAGGCGCACCGCCGCATGGTGGCGCTGAACCTTGCCTACAAGGAGGCGCTGCGCATAGCGGCCAACCGCAAGCCCAAGTTCCAAAAACTGCCCCTCGCGCAGGCCATGGCCTCGGCTGAGCGGCTACTAAAGCAAACACAGTATGAGTCCGCTCTCTGCCAGCTGGGGCGCGCCGATAAGCGCGATGCCCAGTGGTACGACCTGAATGGACGTATACTGCTGAAGCTGAACCAGTACGATTCCGCACATCAGAGCTTCCGCGAGGCTGTCAAGATAGAGCCGGACAACCTGGATTTCCGGCGCAATGCGCTGGAGGCCGCCGTACAGATACGTAAACGCAGCAACGCTGTGGGCCGCGTGCTGCACGGCATTGCCGATACCATCCGGCTGTCGCGCCGCAAATGAATACCCCTGCAGGCACCCCACGTACCGCAGGCGGTGTGTCTTTTTATGTCATCCGCTCCGACCGCAGGACGCTGAGTTTAGAGGTAAACCGCGAAGGCCGTGTCACCGCGCGTGCGCCCCGGCGCATGCCGCTCAAGGATATCGATGCTTTTGTTGCGCTCAAAGCGCACTGGATACGGCAAAAACAGGCGCTGGCCGCTGAAAGGCCCGCGCCGTCTGCCTATACCCCGGCAGAAGAGCAAGCGCTGCGCCAGCGTGGCAAGCAGCTGTTGCCCACGCTTATTGCACGGTATGCGCCGCTGTTAGGGGTAGCTCCCGCCCACGTCAAAATCACCAGCGCGGCCAAGCGTTTAGGCAGCTGCAGCAGCAAGGGCGCGCTGTGCTTTTCCTGGCGGCTTTTTCATTATCCCCTACAGGCTATTGAATATGTGGTGGTGCACGAGTTGGCGCACCTGATTCATTTAAACCATTCAGCAGAATTTTATCAAACAATCGCGCGCATATTGCCGGACTGGAAAGAGCGAAAAGCGCTGCTTGCGAAGCCGCCCGCTGATGCGGATGCAAATCATTAACAAAAGAATAATTCGCTGTAAAATGCATGAGATAAGCAAGTAAAAACAAGCAAAGCATATCCATATCCTGAAAAAGCAACTTGACAACCAGCAAAAAGTTAGTATATCCTAACGCGGAAGTTAGGGTTGTCTAACCCACTGTATCAACAAAAGGAGGTCTTGCAAATCTCATTATGGCAAATACAGCAATGAGAAAAATTGCGATCTATGGGAAAGGGGGGATTGGTAAATCCACCACTACCTCCAACATGTCTGCGGCCTTGGCCAAGAAGGGCCATAGGGTGATGCAAATCGGCTGTGACCCCAAGGCTGATTCCACCAAAAACCTGATGAAAGGAAAGCGCATCCCCACCGTGCTGGAACAGCTACGGGAAAAGGGAGACGAATTGACCCTTGCTGATATCGTATTTGAAGGGTATGCGGGGGTTTTGTGTGTGGAGTCAGGCGGCCCGCGGCCGGGGGTAGGTTGTGCGGGAAGGGGCATTATTTCTGCCTTTGAAAAGTTGGAGGAGCTGGACGCTTTCGGGCACTTCAAGCCTGACATTGTAATCTATGATGTGTTGGGCGATGTGGTGTGCGGCGGCTTTGCCATGCCCATCCGGGAGGGGTATGCCAGAGAGGTGTTCATTGTATCCTCCGGTGAAATGATGAGCTTATATGCGGCTTACAACATTGCCCAAGCCATTGATAACTTCAAAAAGAGGGGCTATGCAAGGTTAGGCGGCATCTTGTTGAACGCAAAAAACATAGCGGATGAGGAGGTGCTGGTAGAGCAGGCGGCCAAAGAAATTGGCACGGAAGTAGTGGCCTATATTCCCCGTAGCGGGGATATACAGATTGCAGAAAACCAGGGGGGAACTGTGTTTGAGTTTGCACAGCACTCTCCGATGTGTCAGGTATACCAATCCCTTGCAGATGAAGTACTGCAGCGGAGTGAAGCCAGTTAATACTGATGTATAACATTAGTATAAGGCGATCAGATTCTTTGAAGAGAGGTAAATTTCATGAAAAAACGACTCACTCTTGTAATGGTTCTGTTTTTGTTGCTGCCCATGGGATTAGGCTTATCTGAGATAGAGATCGCCTATCCTTCCAAGCTACAGGAAACCGAAGGGCCGGGCATTTTCCTTGATAAAATGCCTGAAAGAATCGTTTGTTTATCCAATTCTGCCCTGCAAATCCTCATTCGATGCGGCTTAAAACCCATTGCTGCTCCCAAAACCCTGTCCGCGCATGTAGATTATCCGGATTGGGTGAATCAGCTGCCCTTGATTGACTCCGGCATGAATACGTTAGATACAGAAAGCATCATTGCGATGACGCCTGATTTAGTCATTCTAGGCATCCATCAAAAAGGAAAGTTTGGCCCCTTGCTGCAAGCGGCCGGCCTAAATGTGTATTACACCAGCGAAGGCCCCTCTGTTACTTATGATGAGGTAAAAGAGGAAGCATTGGTGCTCAGCGCTGCCTTTGGGGACAAAAATGTTGTGTCGGGAATCAAAGAAGACTTTTTAAGAGTGGAAGAACGTGCACAACAGATTAGTGTCACATATCCTAAGCGTCGGATGATGATTCTCTTTAGCGCTGCTCCTTTTTACCAGCAAACTTCCCAAGGATATCTTGGCAGCATGTTAGCCATGCTTCCGTATGAAAATCTTTCAGACGAGCTTATAGGTGCAGAAGCACGCACGGTGCCTCTTGATATTGAGCAATTAGTTTCTCTGAATCCTGAGGTTCTATTTTGTGTTTCTCCCACAGCTCCTATGGCTGATATTCTGAAAGCGCAATATGAAGCTATCATCCAGGAAAATCCGGACATGTGGGAACAGCTGAGCGCCTATAAAGAAAATCAAATGAACTTTCTGTCCAACGAATTTGTCACTTCCAAAGGAATCAATATCATCAATAGTCTAAACGCGTTGATGGATATGATAGAAGAAAACGAATAACTAAAAGGAAGGAAATCATTATGAAAAAGATGCTTGTGGTATTATCCGTAGCTATCCTGTGCTTGTTCGCCTGTGCGCCAGGCTTTGCACAACAAAACCAGATTGTACTTGAATATCCCGATAACATGAAAGAAAAAGGCTTTGAAGAGGCGCTCGTATTGGAAAGCATGCCTCAGCGCGTTGTGTGCCTGCATGCAACCCCCGTCCTTGCTTTGCACGAGTTGGGAGTCCCCCTGGTGGGCGTTCCCAAAAGCCGGGTGGTGGTTTGGCCGGACAGCTTGCAGGAGCGTATTGAAGCAGATTTTGAAATAGGGCACGGCGCTAATTTTGATGCGGAAACTGTGGTTGCCCTTCAGCCGGATTTGGTGTTGCTGGGCTATACTACCAAAGATACCTACGGTGCCATTTTGGAAACTGCTGGCATCCCCACGTATTATGTGGATGCGGGGCACACTGTATCCTATGAATCTATTAAAGCTCAAACCGAAGCGCTCATCGCAGCTTTTGATCCTCAAGGAGAAGCTGGAAAAGAAATCCTTGAGCGTTTTGTCAAGCTTGAAGCCCGTTTGGCGGAAGAAAAAACTAGAAACGCCGGGAAAACGGTAATGGTTTTGCAATCCTCACCGCCTTCTCATTATATTCAATCGAACATAGGTACACTGGGCAGTATGGCGGATATGCTGGGATTTGAAAACGTGTATCACGCCCCCCAAGCGCCCATGGTGCTGCTGGACTTGGAAGTGGCTTTAAGCTACAACCCCGATTATATCTTTTCCGTAGGTGCTCTGCCCAGCGGGGAAGAGCAGCAGAAGAGCATGGAAGAAGATTTTGCAAATAATCCAGACTATTGGAATGCCATCCCCGCCATTAAGGAAGGCCGGATTCTTTACCTGCCCATTGGCTATATCTCCAGCGCAGGCATCAATGTGGTTGACAACATCAACTTGCTCATTGATCAGGTTCACCAACTGACTGACTAATCGGACAACGTATGCAGACGAACCAACAGGTAACGACCAAAACTGCTGTAAAGCTGGGCGCTTTATGGGTGGCGCTCCTTGTGCTGAACGCTGCAATGGCTCTGGTGGCCATTGCAGTGGGTAGCGCGGGCTATTCCCTGGGGGAAATTATTCAAGGCATCAGCAGTGCAGAGGCAAACCCCATTAAAACCATTGTCATCTCCCTGCGCTTGCCCCGCGTGCTGTTAGCCCTACTGGTGGGGGCTGCCCTATCCGCTGCAGGGGCTTTGTTGCAAGCAGTGATGAGAAACCCGCTGGCAGACCCCGGCACCATTGGTGTGTCTGCCGGTGCCAGCACCGCGGCTACCAGCATTATGCTTTTGTTTCCCAACATGCTTAGCGCTGTCCCTTTGTTTGCCTTTGCCGGGGCTGCTTTGGCCAGCGTGCTTATCTATGTTATGGCATGGAAAGGCGGGGTTGACCCCGTCCGCATTATCCTTTCAGGCGTTGCTGTCAACTCGGTGCTGGGGGCGTATAATGGCCTGCTGCAATTGCTTAACTCCGACAGGCTGCAAGGGGTGTTAGCCTTTATGAACGGAAGCTTGTCGGGCAGGTCCTGGCCGCATGTGCATGTGGCAGTTGTCTATACATCCATCGGCCTTGTCCTTGCCTTTATGTGCATCAAAAGTGCAAACGTGCTGCAGCTGGGGGATGAGATGGCCCAAAGCTTGGGGATGAAGGTGTCGCTAAACCGGGTCTTGTTGTCCGGTGTGTCTGCCTTTCTGGCGGCAGCAACGGTGTCTGTGGCAGGGATGATCGGGTTTGTTGGCCTGGTTGTTCCGCATATTTCCAGGCTGATGGTAGGTTCCGATCACAAGGCGCTTCTGCCCACCTGTGTGCTTTTGGGAGCGCTGATTTTGCTGGCAGCCGATACCCTGGGGCGAGTTATTGTTCCGGGAATGGAAATACCCGTGGGCATTGTGATGGCAGTAACAGGCGGCCCGTTCTTCTTGTATATGTTGAGAAAGCGAGGGAAAGCGATTGCAAGTTAGCGCAAGTGATCTGCAAATCTGCTACGGGGACTATATAGCCGTAGACGATATGTATATTAACATCCAGAAATCCAAAATAACGACCATCATTGGCCCGAATGGCTCCGGCAAATCCACCGTGCTAAAAGGTTTGACCAGGCTGCTGAAGCCCAAACGTGGCAGCGTTTATCTGGACAGCCATGAAATCAGCACCTTTTCGCCCAAGGAACTTGCCCGGCGTCTGGGCGTTTTACCTCAAAAACACTCGGCTCCTCCGGATTATAAGGTGCGGGAACTAGTGGGCTATGGCCGGATGCCTCATCAGAAATGGTTTAGCCAGCACAGCCAGGAAGATGAAAAAATCATTGATTGGGCGCTTCGCGTGACCAACACATGGGAATTGCAGGACAAGTCCATCCACGAGTGCTCCGGCGGGGAGGCGCAGCGTGTTTGGCTTGCCTTGGTGCTTACCCAGCAGCCGGAGATTTTGTTTTTGGATGAGCCTACCACCTACCTGGACATTGCCCACCAGATGGACACCATGAACCTGATTAAGCGCTTTAACCGCGAGTCTGGCATTGGGGTGGTCATGGTGTTGCACGATTTAAGTCACGCCATGCAAGTGAGCGACTGGATCGTTGTGATGAAGGATGGCAAAAAATATGACGAAGGCCCGCCGGAGGATGTTATCACCTGCAAGATGATGCGGGAGGTATATCAGGTGGATTGTCAGATTATTGAAGTGGCAGGCAGGGAAAAACCCCTGTTGGCTTTCCGGGAACTTTAATCAGCGAAGGAGGACTTATGGACGGACATCAGCTGGTTGCCAGCTTAAAACGTATGAGCGAGATTGAAGATGTAAAGCAGATTACCCATCTTACACACGCCCTGTTTCCAGGAACCCATTGCCCTTTGATGGGGGCAGCCCTGGCGATCAGAGGCATCCAGGATGCAATGATGATGGTAATCGGCACAGATGAATGTGCTTACTATACAAAGTCACTGACGCTAAACGGGGATAGCTTTGGCGGGTTATCCGGCCGCTGTGTATCAGTGGTGCTGGACAGCGGAGATGTTACATTTGGCTCCCGCAAAAGAGTGATATCTGCCTTTCAGGAAATGGTAGAAGACTATCACCCCAAAGTGGTGTTTTTGGTCACCACCTGCGTAGTGGAAATCATTGGAGATGATATGGATGCCATTGCCGATGAACTAAGCGAGCAATACGATATTGCCGTCATGGCAGTGCATACTGAACATTTTAAATGCGAAAATCACCTTCCCGGCATCACCCGCACCCTGGAGGCATGTGTGGACATGATGAAACCTCAGCCCAAAGGCCAGCAGGTCAATGTATTGGGGCAGCGGATGGGCTCCTTTGCAGGAACGGAACTATATCGTATATTGCAGCAAAGCGGTGTTGACATTGGCCTGCAAGTACCAAGCAATTGTTCTGTGGAAGAAATCCGGGTTGCAGCCGGGGCCAAGGCGAACATTGTGGTGAACAGCACTGCCTTGCCTATGGCTAAAAAAATGAAGCGCAAGTTTGGAACACCCTATATTATTTTTGAAAAGTTTGTTGCCCCGCAGCGCATCTATCAGGCCTATGTGCAGTTGTTTGAAGCCTTAGGACATCCTTTGCCAAAGGCGGTGGAGGCTAAGTATCAACAGGCAATAAAGCAAACCAATCAAGCCAGGGCAGGTGTGCAGGGGCTTCGCTATATCTATGGCAATACCCCGTATCCCTTATTTGAGTTCAACCGCTTTTTGGTGGACTTGGGGATGGTGCCCCTGGTGATTCAAACAGCAGATTTGCCGGAGGAAGACCAGGAAGACAGGGCGTATATTCAAGCCAAGCATGATCCTTACTTGGTGCTGCCTGCCAACATTGCCCCCCTGCAATTTGTGTATGACGTCCTTCAACCCAATTTGTATTTGGGACATGAATACGCACACCGGTTAAGAAAGAAAAACATCGCTCTGGTGCGCAGTGATCAGGCTGCCTCCATGCTGGGGTTTGAAATCACCCATTACGCTTTGTCCAGCCTGCAAACGGCTGCAGATGAACTGCAGCAGATGCACCATGCAGCAGAGAGGAGCCCCGCATGAGTTTGGTTCGCTATTTTCCCACGCCATCCGACCGAATGGGCATCCTGTGGAGCTTGATGACCATCCAGCAAAGCATCATCATTGAATATGGGCCGGCGGGCACCACTCACTATGGCATCGGCTTTTACAGCGCATTGGGCGTAGACCAGGAGAACCGGCTGTTTACCACCCATATGAGCGAGGACGATGTGGTCATGGGGGATGTAACCCGGCTGGAGGAAGCCATCTTGGAGGTGGACAGCAGCTTTCATCCCGAGGTGATTTTTATTGTAGCCTCCTCCATTTCTGCGGTGATTGGCACAGATTTGGCAGGGGTATGTGCCTACATGCAGGAAAAGACCAAGGCGCGCCTGATCGCTCTGGAGCAAGGCGGCCTGCGGGGGGACTATGGCCTGGGGCTTGCCCAGGTATATCAACAGCTGGCAGAAGCTTTTGTCAAACAAGAAGTGCCTCAATTATCTAATACCTATAACATCATTGGCGCATCCGCCTATAGCCGCAGAGCACGCTCTGATAGAAATGAAATCAAACGCTTAATGCAGGAAGCCTTCGGTTTTCATCTGAATGCCTGCTGGTTATTAGACACCTCCATTGAAGAATTGCAGCATACCGCCAAAGCACAGGTCAATCTCTGCTTAAGGCCCGAGGCCCTGCCTGTGTGCCAGTGGATGCAGGAGCATCTGGGCATTCCTTTTGTGGAAGGAACGCCTTATGGTTATGCGGGCACCCAAAGCTGGCTTCGCGCCATTGAACAAACGCTTGACCTGCCAGTTGCATCTTCTCTTGCCAGAGAACTTGCGGAAAAACAACGTCACGTCAGCAGCATGAAAGCCATGTCTTTCATGCGCAAAGAGCGGCAGGGCAAGGCTGTATTATTTGGAGAATATGCACTTATACAAGGTGCGGGCAACTTTCTGGAAGAGTGCGGCATCCCTGTTTCACACCGGATTTTAACCCAATCTCCCCGGGTGATATCAGAATTGCCTGAAAACATCACGTATCTGGAAAGCGAAAAAGAAAGGCTGGACATCGTCCGTGGCTTACAGGATACATTGGTGTTGGCGGATGATGTGATGCTGCATCATTGTGCCTCTGACAACCATAAAGTCAGGGCATCTGCTCCTGTTCTTTTTGCCAGCGAGATGGCCCATCATCTGCCTCTTTGCGGCATACACGGTGCAGATTTTCTTATGGAGGAAATAGACGCCTATCTTTATCCGCTAAAATAGGAGGAGAAAATGAAAGTACATGTTATTTATTCCAGCCTTTCAGGTTGCACAAAACGGCTGGCCCAGCACATCTATGAGAATTTAGATACCTCCGATAAAGCCATCTTTGACTTAGCTCAAGGTGCACCCGATACTGATGCGGATGTGCTGCTGTTGGGTTATTGGGTGGACAAGGGCGGCCCCAACACAGCCATGAAGGAACTGATGGACACTATTTCGGGCAAATATGTAGGAATCTTTTGCACCCTGGCTTATTTTTGTGATTCCCGGCATGGCATGAATTCCATTCTGGCCGGTGCCGAAGCGCTGAAGGAAAGGAATACAATCATCGGCACCTATGTATGCAACGGCGCGTTATCTCCCAAACTGATCGAGCAATTCCGCACCCGGACAGCGGGCCCTCACAGTGCTAACCCTGCCAGTGAAATCCGCTGGGAAATCTTTAAGAATCATCCCACTGAAAAGGAATGCGCTCTGGGCGGTGAACGCTTTGCTGAGCGTCTGCGTATGTTAAAGCAGATGCGAGAAGCAGGGATTGAGTTTGAATCAATCATAAAATGATTGTCATTAACAAAATAACGATTTTACCTGTTCTCCACTTGAGATTTTGCCCTATCATATGATACTCTTTATCTGGAATAAACCCATGGAAGGTGAGAAAAATGGATAATCGTTATATTCAGCTGTTGTCGTTACAATTCCCGACCGAGGAAGCCGTGGGGGCGGAGTTGATCCGCCTGAAGGCCATGCTGCACCTGCCCAAGGGCACGGAGTTGTTTGTCAGTGACATCCATGGTGAGGATGAGGCTTTTTTGCACATCCTGAACAACGCCAGCGGCATTATCTTTGAAAAAATACAGACCGCCTTGGGCGACCGCCCCGAGGAGGAGCTGCAGGCACTGGCGTCACTGATCTACTACCCCTATGAAAAAATCATTGAACATGAGCAGGCCGATGACCTGGCCCAATGGTACACGCAGACATTGTACGACCTGGTGCGTGTGGCACAGGTGACGGCGTCCAAATATTCGCGCCGGTACGTGCGCTCCGCCTTCCCGCAGGAGTTTTCCTACCTGCTGGAGGAACTGCTGGCCCCGCAGGATGAATATAATCAGGGGCCGTACTACCAAAGCCTGATAGACAGCACCGTGTCCACCGGGCATGCCACATCGCTGATCATCGCGCTGTGTGCGGTCATCAAGCGCCTGGCAGTGGCGCGGCTGCATGTGGTGGGCGACCTGTACGACCGCGGGCCGCACGCCGATACCATCATGGATGCGCTGATCAACTATCACAGCGCCGACATCCAGTGGGGCAACCACGATGTGATGTGGCTGGGCGCAGCGGCGGGCAGCCCGGCGTGCGTGGCCATCGCCGTGCGCAACTGCATCCAGTACGACAACTTGGACATGCTGGAAAACGGCTATGGCATCACGCTGCTGCCGCTGGCGCTGTTTGCCGAAAAAACCTATGACGATGCCAGCGTGTTCAACCCCCGCGCCATCCCCGACGAGCTGTATATGCCGCAGGATGCCACGCTGTACGCGCGCATGCACAAAGCCATCTCGGTCATCCAGTACAAGCTGGAGGGGCAGCTGGTGCGCCGCCGCCCCGAATACGGCATGCAGGACCGGGATGTGCTCAGCCGTGTAAATTGGAAAGACTATACCTTAGAGGTAAACGGCGTTGCGCATCCGCTGCGCGACAAGGATTTCCCCACCATTGACCCGGACAACCCCACCGAACTCACCAACGCCGAATACGCGTTGATCGGGCAGCTGGTGGACGCCTTCCGCCGCAGCGGTCGGCTGCAAAAACACGTCCGGCACCTGTATAAGACGGGCTCGGTCTATCTCGCCTGCAACGGCAACCTGCTGTACCACGGCTGCATCCCCGCCCAGGAGGACGGCAGCTTCCTGCCGCTGACCATCGGCGGCAAGGAATACAAGGGCAAGGCGCTATTGGATCACTGCGATTATCTGGCGCGGCAGGGCTACTTCGCACCCGAAAACAGCACGCAACGCAAGGAAGGGCGCGATTTCCTGTGGTTCCTGTGGTGCGGGCGCAACTCGCCGCTGTTTGGCCGCACGCACATCGCCACGTTTGAGCGCGCGCTGCTTGATGATAAATCCACCTGGAAAGAGCCGCAAAACGCCTATTATCGCCTGTATGACAGCCCCGAATTTATCGAGCGCATTTTTAAAGAGTTTAATCTAAATAAGCCGTGGAGCCGCATCATCAACGGCCATATCCCGGTGCGCGCCGCGCAGGGCGAAGACCCGCGCAAGGCCAACGGCAAGCTTATCGTCATTGACGGCGGCTTCTGCAAAGCCTACCAGAAACGGACAGGCACCGCCGGATACACGATGTTCTTCTCCTCCCACGGCATCCGCATCGCCGCGCACGAGCCCTTCACCTCCCGCGCCGAGGCGATCAGCGGCAATGCTGACATACGCTCTCACAGCCTGATTATCGAAAACCTGTCCGAGCGGGTGCTGATGCGCGACACAGACGAAGGCGAGCGCGTACAGCAGCATATTGCGGACCTGGAGGCGCTGCTGCTGGCCTACCGTCAGGGCGTTCTGCGGCCCAACAACTTGGAGGATCGCTTTGACCAGTAAATTTGCCCCGGGCATCGGCCCCAGCATCATGGTGCCGCATCCGCCGCTGATCGTGCCCCAGGTGGGGCGCGGACAGGAGGAGCAGATTGCACCCACCACAGCCGCCTATGAGCGCGCCGCGCGCTTTGTGGTGGACGCGCAGCCTGATACCGTCATCGTGCTGTCGCCGCATGCCACGCTGTACCAGGACTATTTTCACATTTCCCCTGGTGCCGTTGCGTCCGGCGATTTGGCGCGGTTTGGCGCGCGGTCGGTACGCTTTTCGGTAGAATATGACCAGGAACTGGCGCAGGTTGTGGCGCACGCGGCGGATGGCGACGGCTTCCCCGCCGGCACCCAGGGTGAGCGCGCGCCCGCGCTGGACCATGGCACCATGGTACCGCTGTACTTCCTGCATCAGGCTGCGGGCGGCACGCTACCTTTCAGGCTTGTGCGGGTAGGCCTGTCGGGGCTATCCTTTGCCATGCACTACCAACTGGGGCAGCGGCTGGCCCAGGCCGCACAGGCGTTAGAGCGCCGGGTATGCGTGGTAGCTAGCGGTGATCTGTCGCACTATTTGCAGCGCACGGGGCCGTATGGCTTCCGTCCCGAAGGGCCGGTGTACGATGCCCGCGTGATGGATGTGATGGGCCGCGCCGCGTTTGATGAGCTGATGCAATTTGATGAACATGCCTGCGAAACCGCCGGAGAATGTGGGCAGCGCAGCTTCCTGATCTTGGCTGGGTGCTTAGACGGGCGCGATGTATCGGCGCAGGCGCTGTCCTATCAGGATGTAACAGGCGTGGGCTACGGCGTGTGCCTGTTTACGCCGGGGGATGCCAATCCCGCCCGCCGGTTCTTGAGCAACAAGGAGGAGGAATCATGAGTACCTATAGCCCGCAGGTTGCGCTGGCCAGGGCATCCTTTGAGCACTATGTGCGCACAGGCACCACGATGCAGCGCCCGGTCGATGTGCCGCCCGCACTGTTAGAGCAGCGCGCCGGCGTGTTTGTAACGCTGCACATGCACGGCCATCTGCGCGGGTGCATCGGCACCATCACGCCCACCACGGCGTGCGTAGCAGATGAAATCATCCAAAATGCCGTCAGCGCCGCTGCGCACGACCCGCGCTTTTCGCCCGTACGAGAGGAAGAGCTGCCGCACATCGAGTGCTCGGTGGATGTGCTGGGCGCGCCGGAGGATATCGAAAGCCCCGACCAGTTGGATGTAAAGGAATACGGCGTTATCGTATCGCGCGGGCGGCGGCGCGGGCTGCTGCTGCCCAACTTGGAGGGCGTGGACACCGTGGTCGAGCAGGTGGACATTGCCCGGCAAAAAGCCGGTATCGCGCGCGGCGAACCCTTCCAGCTGCAGCGTTTCCGCGTGGTGCGCTACCATTGATTTGCCCCGTTTGCCCGCACCACTGCACACTGCCCGAAAACGGCACGCCGGGCCGCTGCCGTGCGCGGCGCAATGTCAACGGTCGCAGCACGCCCATCGGGTACGGTAAAATTACCTCCATCGCACTGGACCCGATTGAGAAAAAACCTCTGGCGTACTTTCACCCCGGGCATAGCGTGCTGTCGGTGGGCGGCGCGGGCTGCAACATGGACTGCTACTTTTGCCAGAACGACAGCATCTCCTGCGCAGGCCCATTGGACATCCCCATGCGCGATATGCCACCGCAGGAGCTGGCGCACTTGGCGCAGACCTTAACACCGCGCGGCAACATCGGCGTGGCGTTTACGTATAACGAGCCGCTTATCTGCTATGAATATGTCATCGACACCGCACGGCTGCTCAAGGCGCAAAATCAAAAAACAGTGGTAGTGACCAACGGCAATTTCTGCCCCGAGGCCATGCCCGAACTGTTTGCGCTGGTGGATGCGTTCAACATTGATTTGAAAGGATTCACCGCCGCCTGGTACCGCCGTTTGGGCGGCGATTTATCCTGCGTGCAGCGCTTTATCCAGGCCGCTGCCGCCTCCGCGCATGTAGAATTAACCACGCTGGTGGTGCCTGACGAAAATGACAGCTCCCAGGAAATGGACGAACTGGCGCGCTGGGTGGCGTCCATGGACCGAAACATCCCCCTGCACATCAACCGCTTTTTCCCCCGCCGCCATGCCCGCGGCGCACCCACCCCAATCAGCATGCTGCACACACTGGCCGGCATCGCGCGCCAGCACCTTACACGCGTGCAGGTAGGGAATGTGTAAACGGCAAACACTCATATAGCAAAAACAGAATGTCCGCCGGCAAATACCAGCGGACATTCTGTTAGGTTAATCGATCAGATTCGTATCAGCGGATTATTCGCCGTGCATCTTTTCCCATGCTGCGATTTTTTCTTCCATGACAGCCTGGCCGCCCTCTTCCATATACTGCTCACGCAGTTTATAGAAGACATTTAGGCACTCCTCCGGGCTTGCCATGACAGCCTTTGTCAGAAGCTCAAGCTTAAACTCGCTCAAATACGTAGCGTATTGGGAGTCTGCCTCTAAGATAACGTCGAAGTGGAAGTTGGTCGTCAATGGATCGGTATTGCCAACGATGTATTCCTCTTCAAACAGCTCCTCATATCCCTGATAGCTGGCCGCCTGGGCTGCAATGCGCAGGGATTCGTCCTTAAATTCCTGCCCATTGGTCAGCAGGGTGTAGTCAAGATTTTGCATAGAGTTGAACTTGGTCTCATCTGCTACATCCAATAGCAGCGGGACGCCCTGTTCGTTCAGCTTGTAGTGCTTTCCTTCCACGCCGTTTTGCAGGAAGTAGAGCACATCATACTGACACAGCCAATCCAGATACATGATGGCTGCTTCCGGATTTTTGGCAAACACAGGCACAAAGGTAAAAATCCCGTTGGGCGCATACATGCCATGGTAGTATTTGCTGGGATCGGTTACGGATTCAAAGCAGTTGAGGGGCCTGAGCATTGCGTCCGGCTCGTTGGCCTGCAGCGAAGCCAAAATACCAGGCGACACGCGAATGGGGTGGTCGTAGTTGTATGTGTAGCCGCCTGCAATGCCCGATGTTACGCTCTGCCACTGAAGGTCGCTCTTATCCATCGCGAAGTCCTTGGTGACAAGGCCTTCATGGTACAACTTGTTCAGGAATAGCACATAGTCCTCATAGCCATCCCGGCAGATATCCGGCACCGTGGCCAGGGTTTTGGGGCTTAAATCCTTTAGGAAAGAAAGCATGAGCTGGTCGTGCGATGTCAGGTTGTTGTTGAAAGCGTAGGGGATTTCATTGTCAGGATCGCCATCGCCATTCATATCGTTGTCGCGGAAGGCAACCAGCAGCTCATAGAACTCCTGCTTGGTGGTGGGCATCTCCATGCCGAGTTTTTCCACCCAGTCGGAGCGGATGAACATGCCTTGTGTGGCCAATACGACACGCTTGGCGGGAATGGCATACTGCCCCCCCTCAAAAATGCCATATTTCAGCAGTTCCTCGCCCAGATAGGCCTTGATGTTGGGGCCGTGTTTGTCGATCAGGTCGGTCAGCTCCACCAGCCCGCCCTGCTTAACAAAGTTGGTAATGACGGGCTCAGAGTAGGTAAAGCAGATATCCGCCGCTTCGCCAGACGCCATCAGCGTGTTAAGTTTAGCGACCTCCTCTGACCGGGGGATGACAACCCATTGCAGATTGATGTTGCGCGGATTGCCAAAGTTCTCCTGGATCCAATCCGTCCAGTAGTTGTTGTCAACCGGCGTTTGGCCAGTGACGCCGCGGTCAAATACGGAGATTTTGAGCGTGACAGGATTGTCATACACAAACACATCCTCCGCTATTCCCACGGAAAGGGTAGACAGCAAAATCGCTGTCAGCACCAGGGCAAAGAGTTTTCGCATGAAACTACCTCCTTCTATGTTGCCGTGCATGCGATGCACGGTAGGTTCTATTCCTTGATGGCGCCAATCATCACACCCTGCACAAAGTATTTCTGCAGGAATGGGTAGACAATGAGGATCGGGACGGTAGAGAACACAATGGCCGCTGATTTGACTGTTTCTGCCAATACAGCGTTCCGTCCTCCTTCCAGCATGTTGACTTCTGTATCGGTGGAGTTAAACACTACCTGATAGAGTTTCCACTGGAGGGTATACCATTTGGAGCTGTTGATATAGTACAGCACATCCGTATAGCTGTTCCAGCGCGACACGGCGTAAAAAAGGCTGATCGTGGCCAGCGCCGCTGTGGACAGCGGCATGACAATCCGGAACAGAATGCCAAAATCGTTACACCCATCCAAACGCGCTGATTCCTCCAATGAATCGGGGATGGATTGGAAGAAATTGCGCAGGATGATGGTGTTATAGGTGCTCACTAAAATTGGCCACACCAGCGCCCAGGGGTTGTCCAACAGCCCTAAGCGCTTCACCCACAGATACTGCGGGATAACGCCGCCCGTAAAATACATGGGGATGAGAATGAACACCAGCATGGGATGTACGCCAGGCAGGTACCGTTTGCTTAGCGGATAGGCCAGCAGGACGCTGAACAGCATAGCCAGAGCGGTATACACAGCTGTCAATATCACCGAGAACACCAGGGCACGCTGCATGGATGTGTCGTTAAATACCGATATATACGCATTCCAGTCGATGTCTTTGGGGACGAGCCATACTTGGCCCGACAGCACGGCGGTGCGCCCTGATATGGACAGCGCCACGATATGCCATACCGGAATTACACAAATCAACACCGCAAGGAGGATAACCAGATTAATAAACAAATCAGACCATTCAAACCGGCGGAGTTTGCCCGCCTGCCGTGGGGCCATACGCGTACTCACCATAGCCCTCCTTCTCCGCTGTTAAGGCGTTTGGTTATTATGTTAGCGGCGACAAGGAAAACAAGGTTGAGAAGCGAACCAAACAAGTCAACCGCCGTTGCAAACGGGTAGCGCGCATTGCGAATACCCATGGTATACACAAACGTGGAAATAACGTCCGATACATCGGTAACCATATAGTTGCCCATCACATATGGTCGCTCAAAGCCGATGGTGGCAACACGGCCTAACTGTAATATCAGCATCACGGTGATGGTGGGCATGATGCAGGGCAGGGTAACATACCAGATACGCTTCCATCGCCCGCATCCGTCTACCTCAGCTGCTTCATACAGCGCTGTGTCCACGCTTGATATGGCTGCAAGATAGATAATTGTGCTCCATCCGGCGCTTTGCCAAATGCCGGTAGCCACATAGACCACCGTCCATCGGCCTGGATCGGTCAGAAAATCCACGGTGCCGCCGCTGAGGCGCTTGATAAGCTGGTTGACCATACCGGTAGAGGAGAATAGCTCCGTGACAATGCCGCCGATGATGACCCAGGACAGAAAATGCGGAAGGTACAAAAGCGTCTGCGATAGGCGTTTCAGCCGCAAAGAACGCATTTCGTACAGAAGGATAGCCAGAATAATGGGCACGCTAAACCCAAACAGCAAATCATAGATGTTCAGCAAGGCTGTGTTGCGCAGGGCCCGCCAGAATTTCTTGTAGCTGAATATCTCCCTGAACACCTTAAAGCCCACCCACGGGCTGTCCCACATGCCCTTAAACAGGTTGTAATCCTTAAAAGCTACCTGCAGGCCCATCAGCGGTGCATAGCGGAAAACAGCATAATAAACAAGCGGAATGGCCACCATCAGGTACAGGTATTTGTACCTGCGCAGCACCTTGCCCAATGATTGCTTTTTGTAGGTTACTGGTTTTCGATGGTTCATAACATGCCCCCTTGCTTCTGGCAGCCTTCCTATGCGCCCGCCCTGGGATGCTGCTGGATCAGGCTCATAATCTGGCGCATGCTGGTTAGCAAACTGCCGTTGTTGATGGAGCCTGCTGTAGAGATATTGACGCCGCCATAGGTCAGCCCATCCTGGATATCGCGCATTACCTGTCGGGTCAGCTCCTCCTCTTCATTGCGCATAAAGGTAAACGGTGCAATGCAGCCGTCAATGCGGGCCCGGGGAAGATATTGGCGGATTTCCGGAACCAATACATTGGGCCCAAAGTTGACCCCCGTGAGGTCGAGTTTGCCCAGGATGGGCAAAAGATGCCCCATGTCGCTGTCAGAGTGCTGATAGCGCGAATCGTCAGGGTCGGGGCTATAGTGTGCAAACACATCCCGCAGCACCGGATAGCCGAACAGCTCGTACATGTCGGCATTCAGCAGGCAACAGTTATCATCCGCAAACGAAAAGCCGCGCCTGGTATGGTGGTCTACGCCAGCCTCCTCATCCATCACCCGCGCCATCTCCAGCGTTACCCAGGTGATGGTATCGGAGAATTTGCGTGCCAGATCGGGATTGTCAAGGATAAGAAAAAGAAAGTTTTCGCTGCCAAACAATGAACAGGCCAGCGTAACAGGGCCACGGATGTGCCGCATCAGCGGTGGCTTCAGGCCATATGTTTCATAAATGCGCTTCTTTTCCTCCGCCCAATTGGGGGGCAGCATGAACGCGCGCATATCCATCCTGCGCACCTCGTCCAGCTTGCGCTCGAGTTGATCTTCATCGTCAAAACACTCCGTCAACCATTCCGTGTGGTAGCGGATGCTGTATGTGCCGCCAAACACCTCACCGATGCGCTTGACATAGGGGAACTGCGCATCCTCCGGCAGGAAATTCTCGTTTAATAAGCGGCGGCCGACGATTTTTTCCGCCTTGTCGTTATAGCGCCGGTAGAGGTCGATGGCGCGGGTACGTTCCTCCGGCACCCAGGGATTCCCTTCCTCGCCCAATTCAGCATATACGCACTCGCTGCTCATGCGAATGCCAAGCGCTACCTGCGGGCCAGGATAGAAACAGTTGTCTTGATGTGCAATCTCATCATCACGCCAAAACTTTTGTAAATCAACCTCGTACATGCGGTTCCCTCATCTTTTCTAGTAGTAAAATAAGAGTTTGGGGGCGTATCTTTACCATAAATTCAGATAAACAATCGCTTGTGTATATATCATTGATAAAGAACATCCCATTTGCCGTGCAAAGAAACATCAGCCTGTTGAATTTCATGCCACGCCATTTATGTATTGCCATAATAATTATCCACGGTCTGACGTTGCTTGTCAACACCGCGGCGTACCTTATATAAAATGAGCGCGAAGCGACAGTGGTGCCTCAAATAAGAATGAGCGCGAAAAGAGTAGTATGCTGATTGAATGAAAGGGAAAGTATCAATGGCGACAAGAATTGAGGTCACCAAGCAACTAAAGGGATCGTATCAACGAGGCAGCAAAAAGGAGAAAGGCAGCATCCTAGATACTTTCTGCCAGAGTACAAACTTAGGCAGGTCGACAGCCAGGCGGTATCTCACCTCGCCTACACTGGGCAACAAGCATGTGCCGCGCATGGATCGCAGACGAAACCGAGCAACCAAATATAGTCCAGCAGCCAAGGAGAAACTGGTCTGGTTGTGGCGCGTCATGTATCAGCCCTGTGGGAAGTATCTGGTAGCCGATTTGCCGCAATGGATTGCTTCGCTGGAGGCACATGGAGAACTGGTGTTAAACGAACATGGATGGTCTGAGGAGGTGAAGCAGGAATTACTCCAAATGAGTGCGGCGACCGTAGACCGCTACCTGAAAGAAGAGCGTGAACGTTTACGTTTGAAAGGAATCAGTACCACCAAGCCGGGTGTTCTGCTCAGGAACAGTATCCAGATTCGCAAGGCTGGAGATGAGATGCCGCCTGAACCGGGGTTCTTTGAGGTAGATACAGTGGCGCACTGTGGGCCCACGCTGAAAGGAGAGTTTGCCCGATCTCTGGTCATGACAGATGTAATCGTTGGTTGGGTTCATCTGGAAGTGCTGCGTAACAACGCACATGTCCATATCCGCAAGGGACTGGATGCAGCATTGGACGCCATCCCTTACCAGGTGGAGGGGTTGGATTGTGATAACGGAAGCGAACTGATTAACTACGATGTGCTCAACTGGGCGGCAGAAAAAGGGATCTTTTTTACTCGCGCTCGTCCCTACAGGAAAAATGATCAGGCGCATGTGGAGTCCAAGAACAATCACATCGTGCGCCGATATGGTTTCTACTTCCGCTATGATACCCAAGAGGAACGCGAAACATTGGCGGAGTTGTGGCGGTTGGTCTGCCTGAAAACGAATTACTTTACCGCCACCCGGAAACCCATAGGCTGGAAAACGGATGCAGTCGGCAGGCGCAAGCGCATCTATGATGAACCGAAAACACCCCTGGAGCGGTTGCTGGATGCGCAGATACTATCTCCCCAACAGGCGCAGGAGCTTATCGCGTACAGAGATTCCATCAATCCCGCCGAACTGACACGCGATATTGTCCGTCTGCAATGCATCTTGTCAGACTTAGCCAAATCCAAGACCGATGATTTGGTGCTGGCAGCAGAACTCGCTAAAGAAAAACGACTGAACAAACAAATGGGTGGGATACGCATTGTGCCATAACATATGCAGACACGGTCAGGAGGTGAAGGGAACGTTGTGTGCGTATGCCGGAAATTTCTTCTTTCCGGATGGACAGGGAGCCTCTGCCGCCATGCCGGTCAGCGTAAGGGTCAGCCCTATCGTAGGCTGCCCCGGCAGAGAGCCTATCATGGCGGCCTCTCCCTATCCATCCCCGAAGAATTTTCCTGCGCTCCCTACCTCACTTTCGCGCTCATTTTATGTGAGGCATCGTTACAACTTTCGCGCTCATATTGACTTGAGGCACCGCGCACCGCAGGTAGAATCCGTGGCATGCAGAAATCACGTTGACACCCCGCCCTCCCTGGGTGTATGCTAAATTCCTCAAGCGCAACTACATTGGCTGTTTTGCGCTTTATTTGTCGTGCAAAAAAGGGAGGGATGCGCGTGATTGAGTTAAACGGCATCTGCAAAACATTCCGGGTGGCGCGGCGGGGTGCGGGGCTGACACGGGCGGTGCGGGCGTTTGTGAAGCGCGATTATCAGGTCATTGAGGCGCTGAAGGATGTATCTTTCCGCATCCCGGACGGGCAGATGGTGGGGTACATCGGCCCCAACGGCGCGGGCAAAAGCACCACCATCAAGGTGATGTGCGGGGTGCTGACGCCGGACAGCGGCACCTGCGTGATTGACGGACGCACGCCGTGGCTGGAGCGCAAGCAGTACGTGCAGCATATCGGCGCGGTGTTTGGGCAGCGCAGCCAGCTGTGGTGGGATGTGCCGGTGGGCGACAGCATGGAGCTCATCCGCGATATCTACCGCGTGGATAAAAAGGATTTCCGCACGCGGCTGGACGAGCTGACCGAACTGCTGCAACTGCAGGATTTATTGACCACGCCGGCCCGCTCCCTCAGCTTGGGGCAGCGCATGCGGTGCGAGCTGGCGGCCTCGCTGCTGCACGCGCCGCGTATCCTGTTTTTGGACGAGCCCACCATCGGCCTGGATGCCGTGAGCAAGCTGGCCGTGCGCGCGTTTATCAAGCGCCTGAACCAGCAGCATGGCACCACTGTGCTGCTGACCACCCACGACATGCAGGACATTGAGGCGCTGGCGCAGCGCATCCTGTTGATTGGCAAGGGGCGCATCCTGCTGGACGGCACCATGCAGGACTTGAAAGCCCATGCAGGCACCGGCAAAACGCTGATATTCACCTACGCAGGCGATAACGCGCCCGTGCCCGGCCCCGGCATGACCATCCGGGAGCATACGCCTGGCCGCCTTACCGTGGCCGTGGACACCGCGCGCATCAGCGTGGCGCAGGCCATTGCGCAGATATCCGCGCAGGCAGAAATTACCGATATGGAGATGGCCGCCGTCAGCGCCGAGGAAATGGTGGCAGGGTTGTACCGGGAGTATCAGATATGAGCGCCTATCTATCGCTGTTCCGCATCCGGTTTTTGCACAATCTACAGTACCGCACTGCAGCATTGGCGGGGCTGGCCACGCAGTATGCGTGGGGCTTTATGCGCCTGCTGGCGCTGCGCGCCTTTTATGCGGAAAATCCTGCCGCTTTTCCCCTGACCTTTGCGCAGGCTGCGGACTATGTGTGGCTGCAGCAGGCTTTTTTAGCGCTGTACATCATGTGGGACTATGACCCAGACATCATCGAATCGGTGCGCGGCGGGCACATCGCCTATGACCTGGTGCGACCGGTGGATATGTACGCCCGCTGGTTTGCCACCACCATGGCCCGGCGGGTGGCACGCGCGGCGCTGCGCTGTGCGCCCATCCTGCTGGTGGCCTTTGTGCTGCCCGATCCGATGCGCCTGCATCTGCCTGCCAGCATGCTGGCCTTTGCGCTGTATGTGCTGTCCACAATGCTGTCGGTAGGCGTAGCCTCAGCCCTGACGACACTTATGTACATTGCGCACTTTCAATTGCTCAACTTCTCAGGCCTGCGCCTCATGGTGGTAGCCGTTGTGGATATGCTGAGCGGATTTACCATCCCACTGCCGTTTTATCCGCAGGCGCTGCAAAATGTCCTGAACCTGTTGCCCTTTGCCAGCATGCACGATTTGCCGCTGCGGCTGTACTCCGGCCACATTGCAGGGATGGCTGCCGTGCAGGGAGTTGCGCTGCAGGCGTTCTGGCTGGCGATGCTGCTGCTGGTCGGGCACCGGTGGATGGGCAGGCAGCTGCAGCGCGTCATTGTACAGGGAGGTTAATATGCGATTGTATCTTTCTTACTTCTCCATGCATCTGAAGAGCCAGATGCAGTACAAGGGCAACTTTGTGATGCTGCTGCTGGGGCAGTTCTTGGTGGCGTTTGCGTCGATCATCGGCATTGTATTCCTGTTTGCGCGCTTTCATCAGGTGGACGGCTTCACCTTTTCTGAAGTGCTGCTGTGCTATGCGGCCATATTGATGGCCTTTACGCTGGCCGAAACCTTTGGCCGGGGCTTTGACCGCTTCCCGGTTATCATCAGCAATGGCGAGTTTGACCGCGCGCTGGTGCGCCCGCGCAGCCTTGTTTTTCAGGTGCTGGTATCGCAGATTGATTTAACGCGCTTGGGTCGCCTATTACAAGCGCTGCTGGTGTTTGCCTGGGCGCTCCCACGCAGCGGCGTTGCCTGGACGCCGGACAAGGTGCTCACGCTATCGCTGATGGTGTTTTGCGGCGCGGCGCTATTTTTTGCGCTATTCGTGGTGTATGCGGCGTTGAGTTTCTTTACGCTGGAAGGGCTAGAATTTATGAACATCCTCACCGACGGCGGGCGGGAGTTCGGCTCCTATCCCTTTTCCATCTACGGCAAAGAGGTGTTGCGCTTTGTCACCTGGGTCATCCCGCTGGCGCTGGTGCAATACTATCCTCTGCTGTACCTGACCGGCCGCTCCGCCAACGTGCTGCACATGCTCACCCCGGTGTTGAGCCTTTTGTTTTTGCTGCCCGCCTGGGCGCTGTGGCGGGTGGGGCTGAGGCATTATAAGTCGACGGGGTCGTAGCACAGGAAAAGGGGCTGCCCGTTGCGGCGGCCCCTCTGTTTTTAGCTTTTGCTAAGGATTACCCATGCGCAGGCCAAGTTGAGATATCTTGCAGCACTTCCATCAGGCAGTATGCCTCATACAAGCTGTTCTTGCCCGGTTCATAGTGCCCTACATGCAATACTTTGCAAGTCTTTGCGTCAATTTCTGCATGCCGAAGGTCATATACCCGCCCACCGCCAGGGTTGGTGTTGGTCAATGATACTTTCCATACAGCGCTTTCTTTCCCCATAAGAAGCAGCGCATTGGCCTTGAACTGTTCTTTCAGCGTTTCCATGGCGATGCCCGCATCCTGCGCCACAGCCTGATACGCAGCATGTATAGCATCCTGTTTAGAAACCGGATACCCCTGGGGGCTGGCATATTTTTGCGAGAGGATAAATGCCGCCATATTGAACTGCATCCCGTGCTTGTCCACGCTGCGTTGCACATCCTTTTGCAAAGATTCCCATACCTTTTGCGACCACAAATAGTGCAACCCATAGGTAGTATCATAGTGGTCAAGGATGGTTTCAAGGGTTGCTACATCCGTGGCGCTTTGCACGCCAACCTGCACGCTGGCTTCCGTTACCTTGCCCTGAGGCGAAATCACAAGATCATAGTCATCCCGTGCCGGTTCTTTGGATTCATAGCGTATATACCACATCCGAGGCTGCACATTGCCCCGCTCGTCTACAAACTGCCGATACTCTACATACCGCTGGTACACGGTAGGGTCGTCTATATCTGCTGTCTTCTTGGCAGTGCCCTTGATATACACTGCCGCCGTTTCCAACGCCTTTGCTTCACCAATTTCCCCCTCCGCAGGTAATACCCGCGTCTGGTGCTTGGTCAGCCCGCTGCTGACAAGCAGCGCATCAAACCAGGCCTGATCCCCGATGCTCCATGTGGCAATATATGGCCCCAGTTCCTCTATCAGGAACGAGCGCATCAATTCCTCTTTGAATGCGCCATCCGTCGCATCCCCCCTTGTACGAATCTCCTCCGGGATTGCAACACCGCTTTCACCGGCGATCCGCTCAATATCGGCCAGTTCCTTGTCCGTCCATTTGGTGGATGCGTTGTTCCTGGCCATGGGTGCCATGACCTGATGCACAAATTCTTTGTTGCTTAGGATGACTGCGGCAATAGCCGCCGCGCTTATGATAACCAATACGACAATCAATATAATCGCGACAGGCAGTTTCCGTTTCACTTTCTTTCCTCCCTTGGCCAGAGCCAACAGCTCTTCGCCTACATGCTCCGGGGCATACAGGCTGGAAAGCGTGTTGTCCAGCGCATGCTTTATATGGTTATGCTTCATCTGCTTCCCCTCCTGTGATGTCCAGTTTTAATTGTTGTTGGGCCTGCTTCAACCGCCGGTGCACAGTGGATGGCGCCACGTTGAGCACCTGAGCAATCTCGCGCAAGGTCATCTCCTGATAATAGTGCAGCAGCACCACTTGCTTCAGTTTCTCCGGCAGGCGCATTACATCTATGGTGAGCGCTATGTCCTTCTCCTCCACCAGCAGGTAGCGCTGGGGCAAGTCCTCCAGCGCTTGCCGTACGTCCACCCGCCGAAACCACCGGGAGCGGTGATAGTCATGGCAGGTGTTGATTGCAATGCGCATCAGCCAGGCCTTTTCGCTGGTGCTTCTATCCTTGTCAAACCGATCCATGGCTTTCCATGCCTTTAGAAAAGTATCCTGCATGGCGTCCTCTGCGTCCTGCTGATGGGACAGATACACATAGCAGGTGCGCAGGATGGCATCTTTGTATTCCTGCACCCAGCGCAGGAAGCGTTGGTCACGTACCGTTTCTGCAGCAACGGTATCCGGCATCCGATCACCTCCTCACCTATATATACGCGCTTCCCGCAGGATTTGTTCGAGGGCCGAAAAAATATTATGAATGAAATACAGGTTGCACCGCAGAATAATCGTTCCATTATGCACCCTTGACACCCGCCCGCTGCCCCGGTACACTCTATTCATTCACTGAAAGGAGACCTGACATGGAGAACATCATCGCCTGACGCTGAGGCGAAAAGGCCTCATGGCATGCGGATTTGCCCGCACGGACACAAGGGGGGCCTATGTCTATCATACAGGTCAATCATATTTCTTATACCTATCCCGGCAGCTATGAGCCGGTGTTTACTGATCTTACCTTTACCATGGATACCGACTGGCGGTTGGGGCTGGTGGGGCGCAACGGGCGCGGCAAGACCACGCTGTTAAGGCTGCTGGCCGGGCAGCTGCAGGGGCGCGGTGAGATTGTGGCGTCGGTGTCGTTTGATTTGTTCCCGTTCCCGGTGGACGAACAGCACAGCGCGCTGACGGTGCTGCGCCAGGCCATCGCTCCGTTTGATGAATGGGAACGCGATATGGAGCGCTTGCTCAAAGAAAAAACGCCCCAGGCCATCGAAGCCTGGGGACAGATTGAGCATGCATACAGCACAGCGGATGGCTACATCATCAACGAACTGATCGCCCGCGAGGTATCGCGCATGGCGGTGGATGCCACGCAGTTGGATCGTCCCTTCGCCACCTTCAGCCCCGGCGAGCGCACGCGCATGCTGCTGTGTGCGCTGTTTTTGCGAAAGAACAACTTTCTGCTCATTGACGAGCCCACCAACCACTTGGACATGCAGGGGCGGGAGATCGTGGCGGAATACCTGTCGCGCAAAAGCGGGTTTCTGTTAGTATCGCACGACCGGGCGTTTTTAGACAAATCGGTGGATCACATCGTGGCGCTGCACAAAGCCGAGGTGCGCGTGGAACAAGGCACCTACAGCACCTACCGGCATAACAAGCAGCTTCAGGATGATTTTGAACGCGAGAAAAACGCGCGTCTGCTCAAGGATATTGACCGCCTGAAGCAATCCAGCCGCGAGAAAGCTATATGGAGCGACAAAGTAGAAGCCACCAAGATTGGCTTTGGCCCGTGTGACCGCGGGGCCATCGGCGCCAAAGCCGCGCGCATGATGAAGCGCTCGCTGGCCATCCGCACGCGCATTGACCGGCAGATTGAGGAAAAGGAAAGCCTGCTCAAAAACTTGGAATACACCGCGCCCATCAGCCTGCATCCGCTGCAACATCCACTGGATACGCTGGTGCGGCTGACCGATGTGGCGGCGGGGTATGCCCCCGAATCACCCATCCTGACCGGCCTTACCCTGCGCGTAAAACGGGGAGAACGCCTGGCGCTGACCGGCCCCAATGGCTGCGGCAAAAGCACGGTGCTCAAGCTGCTCACCGGGGAACTTGCGCCCCTGTCCGGCCGGGTGCACCGCGCCAGCGGGCTGGTGGTTTCCTATCTGCCGCAATCAGCGGAGCATGTGACCGGCACGCCCTATGACATTGCGCAGGCGCAAGACCTGGATATCACGTACTTTTTAACGCTGCTGCGCAAGCTGGATTTCCCGCGCGAGGCGTTTGACCGCGATGCGCAGGGTTTCTCCATGGGGCAGCGCAAAAAATTGGTGCTGGCCGCGTCCATGGCGCGCAGCGCGCACCTGTACATCTGGGACGAACCGCTCAACTACATTGATGTCGAATCCCGCGAGCAAATCGAGGACATGCTGCAGGAGACCAGCGCCACGCTGGTGTTTGTGGAGCATGACCGACGGTTTGTGGACAGAATTGCCACGCGGATTATCCAACTGTAGCGCTCCTTGCCGGAGGTGTCATCTATTCCACCGTTTCACGGCTTGCACGCTGCGCTTTTATGGCTTCTCCATTGCCTCCGCTATCGCATCCCGCCAGCTATCCGGGTAGGTGGTGCGCATATAGTCGGCAAAGGGGCCGGGCTGATGAAGCAGGTTGTGCTTAAGGATCACTTCTTTTTCAGCCTGACGATAAAAAGCCCGGCTCTTTTCCGTCTGCTGATGGAAGCGGATAATTTCCAGCTGTCCTTCTTTTTCCAGCGCCAGCAGCGCAGCCAGCACATCGGGGATGGGGCGTTCCTCCAGCACAGGGACGGGCTCAAAGCAAATGACCTCGTGTGGCTTTTTCGTGGTTTGATAGTCACCCTCCCCGCACACATACAGCGATGCATTTTTCCCCGCGTATAACTTGGTCAGCGCATCGGGAAAGCATTCCTCATAATACATGCCCTGCGGCTTGCCGTCCTTGAAGTGGAAGCCATAGGTATACTCAAAGTGTTTGATGCCGTACATCAGCGCCATGGGCAACAGCGTGGTCAGATGTACAGCATGCTGGGTGTCAAAGGTGATGTTTTTGCGGGGCTCTATCACGGTTAACCCCGCCTGCGGCGAGCAATGATAAAACATCCTTATCCTCCTGCTGTTTCGCGGATACATTTCAAAAATGCCCCGGCACGGGCCGGGGCTGATCTTGTTCCTTTACTTGTAACTGACCTCCGTCACATCATTGGTAATGATGATAAACGTCCTGCCCGGGGCCAGCTCCATCTCGCCGCCCTGGGCGTTCAAAAACACGGTGGGCTGATCCTGCTTTTCGCGCGTCCAGCCACCTGCAATGTAGCGCCCCTGGGTGAATATATCGGCGGCGCCGCTGCCTACTGTGTGATTTAACACCACTAAGTTGCCGTGCTCGTATGAGAACTTCGTGCGCAGGATGATCACATTGGCAAACGTCAGCGGGGTGTCCGGCGCATCGCGGTCGATATACGGGCCGCGCGCGGTGCTGCGGGTGTAGGCGTGCGCCTGCGCATCCCAGGTGAAGGTTGCATCGCTGTCGGTGTAGGAACGGGGCTTTTGGGTTTCGCCATAGTGCAGCACTTGGATCTCCGTGGCGCGCACGCCATCGGTGAGCTCCTCCTGCGTGAACAGGAAGCCGCGCGGTTCAAACACCTTCCCGGCATCCACCAGAATATCGCGCATCTTGCGCACGTGGGCGGACAGATTGTGCGGCGGGGCCTTGCCCTTGACACGGTTGCTGTAGTTGTTGCTAACAAACAGGTCGAAGTTGAGTCCCGCCTTGTTAAGCCCGCTCTTGCGCACCAGCAGCGGCACGTTGGCAGCGTCGTTTTTATCCGCGCCCGGACTGCCGCAGTAGGACAGCCCCGCGCCCCAGCTGAGCGCCACATCCACAAACGGGGTGCGCGCGGAGCGCACACCGCCGGCCTCCTCCGGCGCATCATATGCAAACAGCGCCAGCAGCTTGGTGGCCCCGCCACCCGCGTTGGGCACCTGATAGATAACATCGGCATCCTGGATGCCCCAGTGCGGCAATGCAGGGCCTTCGTTGTCCAGCACCACCAGAATGGGCAAAAACGCCTTGTCGGTGGGCAGCCCGGTGGTCAGGCTGACGCCGGGCGTTTCCTGGCGCGGCGCGATCACCGTGATGGGCAAATCGCGGGTCAGCTCGCCGGGAATCAGCGTCCAATCATCTGCTATCGCGGCGGTCATGGTGCCTATCAACATCAATGTCAGCAGGCAGGATATCCATCGTTTCATAGTGCGTTGTTCTCCTTTTTAATATATGCGCATACCGCATCCAGCAGCAGGCGGTCGTTCTCGTATGTCAGGCGCGCGCGGGCAGCCGCCGGGGGCAGCCAGGCCGAGGCCTGTATCTCAGCCTGCTGCAGCGCCAGCATGTCCTGCTGCGCCCAAGCCACAAAGTATATGACATCCTTGAGGACGCCGGGCTTGGGGCTGTATGTGTTGACATGCCGGAAAGCGGTATCCAGCCGCACGCGCAGCCCGGTTTCCTCCCATATTTCACGCAGGGCGGTGTCCTGCTCGGTCTCCCCCGGCTCCATGTGGCCCTTGGGGAATGCCCAGTGCCCCGCGGCGTGCTGCAGGGTCAGGACAACGATGCCCTGACCCTGTTGCCGCAGCACCACTGCGCCGCAGGAAGTTTCGCGAATCACTCGGCCAATTCCACCTTGATGACAGTGGCGGATTCATCCGGCAGCACCGGGCTGGGGCCGAAGGATACAAACGCTAAGTGCGGATAGTTGTTGGTAATCCAGTTTTTCTCCACACGCATTTCAGCGCCGGTGGCCAGCGCGCGGGCGCACTTGATCTGCTCCGCCTTGATGCCGGTGAGCGGCACAAAGCCAATGGGGTTGTCCATCACATGGTAGTACAGCGTGTTGCCCTTGCGGGTAACGCGGCCATAGTCCGGCTTGGGGATGTCGGCGATGCCGCAGCCATAGATGCTTTCGCCGTTCAGCTTCATCCATTTGCCCACCTTCTGGAGAATCTCAACAGACTGTGGGGGGATATTCCCACGCGCGTCGGGCCCTACGTTGAGCAGCAGGTTGCCGCCCTTGGACACACACTCCACCAGCTTGCGCACCACCATGGACGCAGGCTTCCAGTTGTTGTCGGTGGCATGATAGCCCCAGTTGTTGTTGAGCGTAATGCACGCCTCCCAGGTAACAGGCTTGCCGTCATGGCCCACCACGCCCTCAGGCGGGATGATCTGCTCGGGGCTGACAAAGTCGCCGCTGTACGGCGTGGGGTTGGCGGTAGCTAAGCTGCCAAAGCCCTCGCCAGATACCTCCAGCCGGTTGTCGGTGAGCACATCGGGCAGGTGGCTGCGGATCATCTTCATCAGCTTGGTGGCCTGCCATTTCTCGCCGCGCATATCGTCATAGGAAAAGTCAAACCAGAAAATATCAATCTTGCCGTAGTTGGTGCACAGTTCCTCAATCTGCCCGTGCATATATTTCAAGTAATTGTCAAAATCATGCTGCTTGCCCCTGTACGCCTCATTGTCGCGCATGGGGTGCTGCCGGTCGCCATAGTGCGGATAGTCCGGATGGTGCCAGTCAATAATAGAATAGTACAAGCCTACCTTCAGCCCCTCAGCGCGGAAGGCATCCAGATATTCCCGCACCAGGTCGCGCCCGGCCGGGGTGTTGGTGGATTTATAGTCGGTCAGCTTGCTGTCAAATAGGCAGAAGCCGTCATGGTGCTTGGCGGTGAGCACCGCATATTTCATGCCCGCTTCCCTGGCCAGCTTGGCCCAGGCCTTGGGGTCATAGTCCACGGGATTAAACTCCTCAAAGAACGGTTGATAATCCTCCACCGATATCTTTTCCACGCTGCGCACCCACTCCCCCCGGGCGGGGATGCTGTACAGCCCCCAGTGGATAAACATACCGAATCGCGCATCCCGATACCACTGCACACGCTTTTCATAGGCTGCCCTGTCAAACATAAGGAAACCCTCCTTGTTTATTTGTTATATACAGTGTACAGGAGTGGGTGGGGGTTGACAAGGGGCGGCGTTTGAATAGGTGCCGCCCCTTGTCTATACAAAATCCTGTAATAGCGACATCAACCTTCTGTGCTCATATTCCCCGCCAATATCTCCCGCAGCACCGGCTCCAGCGTGTTGGCCATGCGGAAAAAGCCTAAGTCGGTGGGGTGCACGCCGTCCACGGTGCACAGGTCTCGATCGGTGGTGCCAAACAATGTTTCGCCGTCCACCATGTATATGTGGCGGTCGCCGCGCGCACGGGCATTGTCATACGTGCGCCGGATGATGTCGCGGCGGATGCGGTTGCCCTCAGGGTTTGCTTCAAAGTTCGGGCGGCTGACCATCACGATGGGCAAATCGGACTGCGCTTCTCGTACGATCTTGAAAAAGAGCTCATGCGTGGCAGCCAGATGCTGGGTATCCGGCGCGTTATGGTCATAGTCCATCACGAACACACTCATGGTAAGGCCGGCAATATAGCGTGCCATCGATGCCTCGCCGCGGCCGCTGCCTGAAAAGCCCAAGTTGATTTGCGCGGCGTCCAGCCTGCGCGCCAGCAGCGTGGTGTAGCAGGAGCCCACCTTGGACGCGCACCCGCCCTGCGTGATGGACGAGCCATAAAACACCAGAGGCTTTTCGATGCGCGGCGTGCGTCCAGGCAGCACCTGCACCCCGGGCGCAAAGCCCAGCATCAGCTGGCTCAGGCCGTTGTACAGCGGCAGATACAGCGCATAATGCCGCAGGCCGCCGGGCAGCTCGATATGCGCACTTTGCTTTAGCCTGCAGCCGCGCCCATCGTCCATGGCGGGGATAAACTGATGCACATTGTGCACGCCGTAGTCGGTTTCCTCCAACAATTGCAGGCCGCTTTGCCCGCTGGCCGCAAAGTGCGGCATATTGCCCGCTTCGCGCAGCTCCCACACCACGCTGAGGGCCTTGGCATCGGTGGAAAAGCGCACGCACGCGCCGGCCAGGTGATACGCCAAGTACTGCACCCCCTCATTGCACAGGGGCAAGAAACTTTCGGGCAGGCGGCAGTATACGCCCGGTTTGTTATCTGCCAGCCCCCACACCGAAAACGGCGGCTGCTGCGCATCCATAAACTGCGTATCTGCGGGCACGGAATCAGGCAACTGAAAATTGGGGTCAATCTGGTCTATGCGCTTCATGGAGCCTCCTAATCAGAATCGGTTACAAAAGGTTCAGCGGTATCCTGCGTTACCTGTGCCAGATACCGATCATACCAGCCCATCACGTCCTGGGGCGTTAATTGAATAACATCATCAAAGGGCATGTGCCGCAGGATATGCTGCACAATTTTGCTGCCCAAATAATAGCCTACATCGCTGTGACCACGATAGAGCACCCAATCGCCAAACCAGCGCTGGGTGGCGCGCGTCATGGTGGGCAGGTCTGCATCAAAATCAGCGGCGATGCGCGCCAGGTTGGCGTTACACCAGCTTTTCCAGCCCTGTCCATACTGGTGATAGCTATCAAAGCTGCCCGCCAGCCGGTGCTCAAAGCACATGGCAACGCCCTCTGTGAACAGCTGCCAAATAAACTGCGCAGGGCCGTCCGGCGGAATGCTGGCCAGCGCGCCGAACTGCGCGTGATACACGTGCCCCATCTCATGGTGGATTAGAGCCATTAGGCGAGGCAGATTACCCCAGTCGAGCTCTATGATTTTTTCGATACCCAGCAGCATGTGCGTGCGTCCATGGAAATCGGTCACCCAGCCCGCACCGTTGCACAGCCCCAGGTACCACACGATGTCCACCTGCGGGCAGCGGCCAAAGGCGGCCACCACTTGCTGCTGCAGACCGTCCACCACGCGCACAAAGTTTTGATGCGCCTGTGCACGCAAAACTGGGTTGTCCCACAGTTTTCTGTACACCGGCGCATAATGGGTGTCAAAGGCAATGCCGGGCATGGCCAGCACGGTCTCAAAATCCTTGATACAGGCCTCCGGCACGCCAAGAGGCAGCGCCTGTGCATAGGCGCGCCAGGCAGCCTGAGCAAACGAACCCTGTTCACACAGGCGTTCCACCTGGGCAAAGGTATCGATAACGGTCAGCACAGGCGCAACATTCGTCCTTTACAGTCCCAGGGTGTTCCTGATGTAATCCCGCGATATCTGGGCGGAGCGGAAGTTGCAGATCTCCGGCCTGTCCAGTTCCACGCACAGCACGCCATCATAGCCGCCCTCGCGCAGGGTGTTGACAAAGCCCCGGAAATCCACCGTGCCCAAGCCCAGCGAATGGAAGAAGCCCATCTTCTCGCGCGCGTCGGCCGCATGCCGATAGGCCGGGTCTACATCCTTCAGGTGGATAAAGCCGATGCGGTCACGATAGGTGCGCGCCAGCTCGCTGGGGCAGATATCGGCAATGGTGGTGTGCGCGGTGTCGATGCACATGGATACATAATCGGGGTTGGTGTTTTGCATAAAGAAGTCAATCTGCTCCTGCGTAAACACCAATGTACCGGCATGCGGATGAAAGCACAGCGTGATGCCCAGTTCTTTGGCATATGCGCCCACCTGCTCGCTGATGCGGGCGATGTTGAGCACCGCTTCTTTGTTAAGCGGCCGGTCGTAGGGCGCTTCCTTGTAGCCGCCGTGCTGGCAGTTGAACCACTTGCCGCCCACTGCGTGCAAAAAGTCCAGTTGCTTTTTAGCCTTGGGGATGTCCGCATCAGGATCACCCGTGAAGTGTCCGTACACATTGACCAGCGGCAGGTTGTACTTGTCGCAGATGTCGCGGCACACCTGCGGATCGGGGAAATAATCCGCAATGAAGGCAAAGTTTTCTACGCAATCATAGCCTAAGTGGGATACTTCCTTAACGGATTGCTCGAACATCTCCACGGCCTCCTGCTGCGTGGCATTGGGGCCCAAGCGCATCCAGGTCCAGCAGGTATAAGCGATTTTCATGGTAAATCCTCCTTCTGTTAAGCATCCAGCACGCCGTGCATGGGGTTGTTTTTCATGGCGGCGGTGCGTGTGTAGCGCGTTTTGAGCGGCAGATAGCGGCCCTGCCGGCTGCTTTCAATGATGCTGGTCATGATGTCCAGCACATGGTGCTGCTGCCGGTAGTTACAGCGCGCCTCGCGCCCGCTTTGGATGGCCTGGCACATATCGGCCAGCCCCAGCGCGCGGCTGTTGTCGCGGTAGTCAAACAGCAGCGGCATATCCCGGTAGCCATAAAACGGGTTGGTTTCCATGTTCAGCAGCGCCGGATCGCCGGGTTTGGGGCGGTCCTGATCCTCGGGGCGCAGCAAACGCACCGGGCCGCCAAAAGTGTTGGGATCGGGCACCAGCAGCGTGCCCTTGGTGCCGTATACCTCAAAGCGCGCCTGATTGCGCGCGGGGTAGTGCACGTCAAAGGTGGTCAGGATGGTGCCGATGGCGCCGGAGGCAAAGTGCAGCGTGCCGGTTATATGCGTATCTACTTCTACCGCCACCTTTTGCCCGCAGTGCGGCTGGGAGGTAATGAGCCGCTCGTCAAAGGATTTTTGGGCCACGCCAGTCACGCCCTTGACCTCGCCCATCAGCTGCAGCAGCGCGGTCAGGTAGTACGGGCCCATGTCCATCATGGGGCCGCCGCCGCGCTGGTAGTAGAACGCAGGGTCATGATGCCAGGTTTCATGCCCGTGGCAGATCATGAAACAGGCCGAGCCCACCACATCGCCGATCATGCCATCGTCGATCAGCTTGCGGCAGGTTTGGATGCCGGCACCCATGAACGTATCCGGCGCGCCGCCCATGTACAGGTTGTGCTTTTTAGCAAGTTCCACCAGTTCATCGCCTTCGGCCATGTCGGCGGCCAGCGGCTTTTCGGAGTAGACGTGCTTGCCGTGCAGCAGCGCCTGCTTGCTGACCTCGTAGTGCTCATACGGGCGGGTGAGGTTGAGGATAACGTCCACCTCGGGGGCATTGAACGCATCGAACATGGTGGGATAGATGCGCGGAATGTAGCACTCTATCCCCTTTTCTCGCTGCGCCTTGCAGAATGCTATGCCTTTTTCCGCCCGTTCGGGGATCAAATCGCACACGCCCACCAGGCGCACGCCGTGGAACACCTCGGTGATATTTTTTAGATATATCCCGCTGATGTCCCCCACGCCAATCATTGCAACATTGACCATAACGGCTCCTTTCCATTTTCTGCTATGTAGGTTCTATATTTATGAAAGTTTATATGATGCGAATGAAATCCGCAATCCAGCTCATGTTGAGCACCTCATGGGGCTTGGGGTCAGTGTGCGGCGGGATGCGCAAATCGCCAGCCTGATCATACACCGGGCCGCGGAAGGGGTTAAAGCGCCCCAGTTCGATGCTTTTGCGCAGATATTGCAGCAAGTTGTGTGCCGATGCGGGCAGGAAATCCGTGCTGGCAAAGCGCAGCACACCCGCCCCCATGCCCCACCACAGGCCCGTCACCGTGGGATCGCCCTGATCAATCTGACACAGCATGTCCAAACTGCCGTTAAGGTAACTTTTAACGATTTCAGTGTAAAAGCGGCCCCAATCCCACCCGGGGGAGGCCAAGTACTGGCTGGGCGCGCCTTCCTTATTCATTTTAAGAAGCAATGTAAAAGCATCCACCGGCACGTTGGGCAGGTTCAGCCCAGGATAGTCCGGCACCAGGCCGATATCAGCGCCGTGCTCTACAGCCAGCCGGATGCCATTTTCACAGGTGGCCGGGTTGTTGCGGTCTACATCCTTCCACACCAGCAATACCTCCACCGTGGGGCGCACGCTGCGCGCACCCAGCGCAAAGGCATTGATATCCGGCGTATGCCGGTTATGCTCAATATAGGGGGTCACATAGGCTACTTTGTCGGTCTTTGTAGCCAGCGCCGCTGCCACGCCGCACAGGAACACAGGCTCATAATACCGCCCGTAGTAGGTATTCAACCGATAATCCTGCCGCACGCGCGAATACACCAGCACCAGGCAATCTGGATGCTCCAGCGAAAAACGCAGCGCAGCCGGGCTTAACTTCGTAGAAGTAACCAGCAGCAGATCAGCCTTGGCGGCGTTCTTGCTCAGCTGCGCATAGGCGTTTTCAGGCGTCAGGTTGTCAATATAGTCGCTTTTCACATGCTCGCCCATAATTTCCTGCATGATCAGGCGGCCGCGCTCATGCGCGCCGATCCAGTTGGTCTCGGTGCGTCCCTGCTCATAGGCAAACATTACCTGCGGCGTCTTGCGCGGGATAAACAGCCGCTCCAACAGGGAGGGCTGCTGTGGTTTCTCATTGCTCACATCCAGCATCAATTGAGGCTCAGCAGGCGGGCTTTCCGTCAGGCGCAGCTGCGGCAGCAGCGCCTTGATGCGCTCCTCCATCACGCTGGGCAAATCATCGGCCAACAGGCCAAAGAGCTTAGCGTATTCCAGCAAAGCGTCGCCCACAGGCAGCTTGCCTTCGGTGGAGGCGTAAATTTCCTCAAAGCGGATGAGCATGCTGTTGAAATTGGGCAGGGGGACGCTGGGATCGCGGCTGGCAATCTGTTTTTTCTCCAGTTCCAGCAATTGGTTGTACTTTTCGGCGCTGGACATGGGCAGGTTTTTGAACAGCCCCTCGCGGTCATATTGGAGGAAGGCATAGTACGTCTGCGCCAGCGGGTCGTCATTGTCCAGCTGCGGTATCAGGCGCGTAATCTCAGCCCGGATGGACGGCGCGCCAAAGTGTTTGAGCACGCTGACACGTTTGTTGCCCTCTACAACGTAATAGTTCCACAGGTATTCGTATACCTGAATGGCATCGCGCAGGCCTTCGTTCATATGGCTGGCGCACAGGGAAATCCACTTGGAAGCAAACTCGGTGCCCGTTGGATGCAGCGGCAAAAAGCTTGCGCTGAACGAATAGGCGCGCGAAGAGGTGTACGTACCCACCACGCGCTTGAGTGGGATTTCGCGCTCCGGCTGCTTGATGTAGGCCATGATGCGGCTTTGTTCGGTCAGTTCATCCAGCACCAGCAGGTTGCCGCGCTCCTGCCTGGAAACCAGGTTGTTGTATTCCCTCTGTCCCTGCTTGTAGGCGCGGTCATACTCTATGCGCGCAGCGACTTGTGCATTACTTTCTGCCATTGCGAACCCTCCATTCATAACGCATTTTGATGTAGGAAGTGCGGCCCGGTTTGCGTTCGGGCACGGTGATGTCCACGATCTGGTAGCCGTAGGCATTGATGATCACTGTGTTGTCGTACTTGATGCGGGTCTTGGCCCCGCCATAGGTGGTGTGCTGATGTCCATGGAAGTGAAACGCCGGCCGGAACTGATCCAGCAGCAAACGATACGCAATGAACCCCTTGTGGAAAGCATCCGTCCCATCCCCCAGCCCGGCGGCCGGCGCGTGCGTGACCAGCACATCAAACCCGCCATGGCGGGCGATCTCGGACATGCGGCCGGCAACCTGCTTGACCACCTCGCCCTCCGTATAATGGAAAGGTTTGGGGCTCATGCTTTGGCAGCCGCCAAAGCCCACGAAACGCACGCCCTTGATTACGTGCATTTTTTCGGTCAGGTCATCGCATCCTTCGGGCGGGTGGAGCAGGTACTTGCTGTCATGGTTGCCGGGCACATACAAAAGCGGCGCTGCCACCATGGTGGTTAAAAAAGATAAATAACTCGCTTTCAAATCGCCGCAGGAGATGATCACATCCACCCCGGCAAACACCGACCGGTCAAAATGATCCCATATATATTTGCTTTCCTCATCCGCAACAACCAATGCTTTTACCGTGGGCAACCATTTCCCCCCTTATAACCCATATGATGCCATTGATTATAGGGGGTTAGGAGGGCGATGTCCATAGCGCACTTCCGCTGCAAATTCTCTGTCTGGTGCTGAAAAGGCGCCGGGCGCTTGCCACTGCATCCGTTCCACGCTATAATGACCACGCATTCATATGAATGCATGGTCATGTGAAGGGAGCGGGACATGGACAATCAGATGCTGCGCAAGGCATCGCGGATGCTGAAAACCATGGCAGACCCCACGCGGCTGCGCATCCTGCTGGTGCTGGGCGAAGGAGAAATCAGCGTCAAGGAGCTGTGCGAGCGGCTGGGCATGGAGCAGTCTGCTATCAGCCATCAGCTATCGGTGCTGCGGCGTGAACGCCTGGTCACCAGCCGGCGTCAGGGGCGCAACAGCCTATATGCACCCTGCGACCACCATATTTATACATTGATAGATCAAGTGCGGGAGCACGTGGAGGAGCTATGAAGCAACTTTCTTTGTCCCGGCTGCACTGCGAGGAATGCTCGCAGGGGCTGATTTCCCAGCTGGAGCGTATGACCGGGCACACCGGCTTTGCCTATGACGAGGAGGAGCAGGTGCTGTCCGTGCCACAGGATGCGGATATGCACTTAGTGTATGACATCCTGGCGGCCGATAAAATAGGCATCCGCCATAATGATGAGGTGCCCTGTGACTGTGTGGACTGCCGCTTCCCCCTGCCTGGCGCGCATGCACACAATAAGCATCATGACCATGAAACGCATGATGATCATGCACACAGCCATGGCCATCCTCATGCGCACGGTCACTCTCATAGCCATGCACATGGAAACTCCGTCACCAACATCGCGATTGTATTTGCAATGAACCTCATTTTTTCTATTTCAGAGTTTATCTTTGGGGCCATTCTGAACTCCACCGCCATCTTTGCCGACGCCGTTCACGACTTGGGCGATGCCATCAGCGTGGGGCTGGCCTTGGTGCTGGAAAAGCGCAGCAAACGCCACGCCGACGGCACATATTCCTTTGGACACCGGCGGTTTTCGCTGCTGGGCGCGCTGATTACAGGGCTGGTTTTGCTGCTGGGCAGCGTGTTTTCGCTGGCCCGTGCAGTACCCCGGCTGCTGGCACCGGACAAGGTCAACTATGACGGCATGCTGGTGATGGCACTGGTCGCCATCGCGCTGAACGCCGTATCGGCCTGGGCCTTAAGCCGGGGTAGCAGCCGCAACGAAAGCATGCTCAACCTGCATATGTTAGAGGATATGCTGGGCTGGATCGGCATTTTGATTATGTCTATTGTGATGCGCTATACCAACTGGTACATCTTGGACCCGCTGTTTTCCATCGCGCTGTCGTGCTTTATCATCTATAAAGCCGCCCCCAGCATGTGGAGCACGCTGAAGATATTGATGGAGTCGGTGCCTGAAAACGTGCCGATGGAAGATATCGAGCAACAACTGCTGAAGCTGCCCCATGTGCACGGCTTTACCCACCTGCACCTGTGGAGCATGGACGGCCAAAGCAACAACTTCGCCGTATCGCTGTTTACCGACCTGCCCAATGCCCAGGATCATAAGCTGCTGCGCGAGCGCATACGCGCCCTGCTGACGCCCTACAACGTGGAGTGCTCCACCGTGGAAATTGACTATGATCCTGAAAAGCGGTTTGTGGGGAAGGTAAGGTAATCCGTCCCATAGAAGACTGTATAAAATTGATATATGCAAAAATATCAAAATAAAAAACAAGATAAATCCAGCATTTTTCCTGCAAGATATTGTAATTCGTTTCGGTTTGTGATAAAATTCACTTTGGTTGCCCTTATTAAAAAATGGAGGAACACAGAATGAAACGGTATCTTGGTTTATTGATGGCTGTTGTATTGATGCTTTCGCCTGTCACGATGTGGGCGGACACGTATACAGCCGGCACCTACACAGGTGAAGCACAGGGACACAATGGCAAGCTGACGGTGGAGGTCACGTTCAGCGACGGTGCCATCACCGCCATTGAACTGGGCGAGCATACGGAATCGCCCGGCATTGCCGACCCCGCGTTTGAGCGCGTCCCCCAGGCCATCTTGGAGCACCAGTCCTTGGCGGTGGACACCGTGGCCAACGCCACCGTGACCAGCAAGGCCATTATTGAGGCCGTTGCCGATGCCGTCACCAGGGCCGGCGGCGATGCAGAAGCGCTGCGCAACAAGGAAGTTGCCCAGGCGCAGGCAGGCGAAGCACAGGAAATGACTGCGGACATCGTTGTCATGGGCGGCGGCGCTGCGGGGCTGGCCGCTGCGGTAACAGCCGCTGAAGCGGGCGCCAGCGTCATCCTGATAGAAAAGACACCCGCCTATGGCGGCAACACCATCCTGTCCGGCGGCTACATGCAGGCAGCCGAGCCGGAGTACGCCAAAACAGTAGAAATGACCGACGGGCAGCGCTCCGAGGTGGAACGCTACATCGCCTTGGAACCCAAGGGTGAGCGCATGGCCGCCTGGCAGGCCACCGTGCGCGAGCAGTATGACGCCCATGTCAAGGCCGGCAACACCTGGCTGTTTGACTCGCCGGAACTGCACATGATCCAGACCTACGTGGGCGGCGACTATGTGGGCAACCCTGAACTGATCGAGATGATGTGCAAGGGCGATGTAGACTCCATGCACTGGCTGGCCGACAATGGCTTTAACTGGAAGAATAGCGCCTTGGCAATCGTTGGTTCCATCTGGATGCGCTGCCATATATCTGCGGATTATGCCAGCGGCCAGGGCTTCATCGCTATCATTTCCAACATGATCAAGGACAAAAACTTGGACGTCACCACCCTGTTTGAGGTGGCCGGCACCAAGCTGATCACCGATGACACCGGCCGGGTAACCGGGCTGATTGCACAGGGCAGCGACGGCACGCCGTACACCCTCAACGCCAACAAGGCTGTCATCTTAGCTTCCGGCGGCTTTGGCGCCAATGTAGACATGCGCGTTAAGTACAACACGATGTGGCCCTCGCTGGATGCCAGCGTGCCCACCACCAACGCGGCTTCCATCACCGGCGACGGCATACTGATGGCTCAGGAAGTGGGCGCCAACCTGATTGATATGGATCAGATTCAGCTGCTGCCCATCGCCGACCCCGTCACCGGCCGCACCAACAACGTCATCGGCGAAGGCACCAACATGTACGTCAACCAACTGGGCAAGCGCTTCGTGAACGAATCCGAGCGCCGCGACGTGCTGGCCAAGGCCATCCTGGAGCAGCCCGGCAGCTACTGCTACATCATTTCCACCTTCTGGAACAGCCGCATGGATGCGGATTATAAGAACAACTACCACCTGACGCTGGACGAAATGTTAGCTTCCGGCGCCGTATTAGAAGGCAAAACGCTGGAGGAGCTGGCCGAAAAGATGGGCGTCCCCGCGGACACCTTTGTCGAAACGGTCAACAACTTCAACAAGTACGCCGCCGAAAGCAACGACCCCGAGTTTGGCCGCATGGTATTCCCGGCCAACGCTGCGCTGGAAATGGAAGGCCCCTTCTATGCCTGCAAGCGCGCGCCTGCGGTGCACCACACCATGGGCGGTATCGAAGTCAACGTGCACAACCAGGTGCTCAACACCCAGGGTGAAGTAATCCCCGGCCTGTACGCAGCCGGTGAAGTCACGGGCGGCTTCCATGGCTCCAACCGGCTGGGCGGCAATGCCCTGGCCGAGATTGTCACCACCGGGCGCAATGCCGGCAGCCACGCTGCACAATAACGTTTCCTAACCAACCTGGCCGCTGCAGGCAGCAGCGGCCGGATACACAAAACCCGGTCTGGTGTTTGCCAGGCCGGGTTTTGTAACGGTTAAAAGATGGGCATGGTCACATGCTACGCCCCCAACTCCTCCAAGGCCTCCAATACCCAGCGGAACCTGCTGTCGTCCACATCGTACCAGATGGTGCAGTCCGCCCCGATGACCAGGCCTTGCTTGCTGCCAAAGGCTTCCTCGTATTCGCGGACGACCTGCTTTACAAACGCCTTCACTTCCTCTTTTGATCCGGCAGAATGAAGCAGCGCGCCTTTCCTGTTGTCAAAGCCGCCAATGACGGTTTTGCCGCCAAAGAAGCGCTTGCCCTCCACCAGGTTAAGCCCCTCCACAAAGATGGCCCAGTTAAATGCACGGGCAGGATAATCCTTCCAAATTTCCAGGTTGTTAGAATCGCCCGCCCATCCGCACAGGTGAGCGATGTTCATATCGCGTATGGTCTGCGCGCCGCCCAGCACCTTCAAATCGCTGGGGGCCACAATTTCTGCATACTCCTCGGTAGAAAACCGCCATCTCTCGCCGCCCTGCAGCGCCATATAGATGCCCGTGCAGCCGCCTTCCTGCATCAGCGCCTGGATAAACTCCAGCACATCATCGGAGATAATGTCCAGCCCTTGCAGCACGCTGTCCCTGTCCTCCTTCAGGTGCTGCATGACCATGGCCTCGCGGTCACCCTGCCGCATCAGGGAGAAGGGCGCAAAAATGTTATAGAAGGTCAAGCAATCGCCCTGCAGCGCGTCATTGATGCGCTTGACCCTGTCCAGTTGGCCGGTAAAATAGCGGCTGTTCTTGCCGCTGCGCGGGATGCGCGCCCAGTCCGAAGCCTTTTTGACGCCCGAGTAATCCGCCGGTGCGCCATAGCCATCGGACATAATTTTGATATAGTCCACACCGGACGAGCGATAGTAATCCATATGGGCTTTTAACCCATTGTCGTTACCCAGCCGTTCTTCCAGGAAATGATACCAGAAGCTAAAGGGCACCCTGTCCACAGGTTTTCCTGCAAATGCATTGGTCAAACGTTCAGCCTTATTCACCGATATTTCCTCCCCGTGCGTGTATGTTGATATCAAGATAGCGTTGCAGGATGCGGTTGTCAATCACTGTAGCCGCCATAGTTAATGCGACCTTTTCCATGGGATGCTTCTATGCTATACTTTGTGTGACAGAGTAGGTCAGGTGCGTTAAGTGCCGGTGGATGGGAAGTTGCCGCCGGACGAAGGGGAAACCCCCGCGGTGCCTGGCCGCAGCCGCTGCCATAAGGGGGACGAGCCCTCCTATTGCAGTATGAGTAAAGGAGGGCTTAAAGCTTTATGGTACAAAGGAAAAAATCCCCGGTCATGGTCATGGTGATTTGCGCCATGCTGACCGCGCTGTATGTGGTGCTAAGCCTGATGGCCATCCGCATTGGCAACCTGCGCATTACGGTGGACAGCCTGCCCATCGTGGTAGCCGGCGCGTTGCTGGGCCCCATCCCGGGGCTGGCCGTGGGGCTGCTGGGCAACCTGATTGAGCAGATGCTGCTGTTCGGCTTAGGCCCCACCACCGTGCTGTGGATTGTGGCCGACGGCGTGCGCGGCCTGATAGTCGGCTGGTACGCGCGTCGCAAAGGGTACAACCTAAACACCGTACAAATGATTGCAATCGCCGTGATTGCCGCAGTGGTCGTTACCATCCTCAACACCGTTGCCTTGTACATCGACAGCAAAATCAACCACTACTATACCGAAGCGCTCATCTGGGGCAGTTTAGGCGTACGTTTTCTAACCGGCATGGCCACCTCCGCCGTCATCGGCGCGGTGCTGCCGCATTTGCTCAAGGTGCTGAAGAGGTCGCTGGACGCATAATATATCATGAACATATACAAGCCGAAGCAGGCAATATTTGCTTCGGTTTTTTTGTATATGCACATTGACGAACAGTAGGGCAGCGGCTATATTAAGTATAGTTACTTACATATTCCCAAGGAACATCCATGAAGGAGGAACCATGACCTACGACAAAATGACCGGCGTTACGCTGGAAATATTGCAAGCGCGCCTGCAGGCGCTGGGGCTGACGCTGCCGCTGTCGGATAACATAAAGCTGCTGGCGCAGCCGCTAACGCTGGGCAGTTTTACATTGAACAACCGCATCGCCATCCAGCCCATGGAGGGGTGTGACGGCGCGCCGGATGCCTCGCCGGGGGAATTGACTATCCGGCGCTATCACCGCTTTGCACAAAGCGGTGCGGGACTGATTTGGTTTGAGGCCACCGCCGTCGTGCCCGAAGGGCGTGCCAACCCGCGGCAGCTGATGCTGACCAAGGACAATGTAGACCACTACAAAAAACTATTGGACGATATGCGCGAAGCTTCCCTGAAGGCATATGGCTATGCGCCCATGATAATAACCCAACTGACGCACTCGGGGCGCTATTCCAAGCCTCAGGGCGTGCCTGCGCCCATCGCGGCCCGGCACAACGCCATCTATGACCAGAACAAGCCGCTGGATGAATCCCGCATTGTAACGGACGAATACTTGGACACCTTGCCCCAGTATTATGCACAGGCAGCCAAATTGGCGCAGCAGGCCGGGTTTGACGGCGTGGATATCAAAGCCTGCCACGGCTACTTGGTCAGCGAGCTGCTGGGCGCGCACACGCGGCCGGGCAAATACGGCGGCAGCTATGAAAACCGCACGCGGCTGTATCTGGATGCCATCCGCGCTGCGCAGGCCGCCGTACAGGGCGAGTTCCACATTACCACGCGCATCAATGGCTATGATGGGTTGCCCTTCCCCTGGGGCTTTGGCACAAGCGAAGACGCGGCGGAGGAAGACCTGGCCGAACCCATCCGGCTGATTGGCACCCTGCACAAGGAGCTGGGCGTGCAGCTGATCAACCTGACCATCGGCAACCCCTACTTTAACCCGCACATCAACCGGCCCTATGACGATGGGCCTGTGCCCTCACCGGAGCATCCGCTCACCGGTGTGGCACGCATCGTGCGCTGCACCCAGGCCATCAAAGCCGCGGTGCCGGGCATTACGATGATGTCCTCCGGCAACAGCTACCTGCGCGCACTGGCGCCCAACTTGGCCGCCGGCATGATAGAGGGCGGGCATGCCGACCTGATCGGCTTTGGCCGCCAGGCCTTTGCCTATCCCACGTTTGCGCGCGACCTACTCACCCAGGGGCAGATGCAGCCGCGCGCCTGCTGCCTGAGCTGCTCCAAATGCAGCGAACTGATGCGCGGCAGCACCGCAGGTTGCCCGGTGCGCGATAGCCAAGTATATGCGCCGCTGTATACACAGCTGCGCAAGGGGGTAACATCATGACACAACCTGTTGCTTTGATTACCGGCTCCCGGCGGGGCATCGGCTTGGGCATTGCGCTGGCGCTGGGCCGGGCCGGGTACAGCGTGGTGCTGTCCGGCACCTCATCGGAAGCGGATAACGCGCTGGCGCTGTGCGCCCAGGAAAACGTCACGGCCTGCTACATTCCCTGCGATGTATCCAAGGACGATGACCGCCGCGCGCTGATGGAAGAGGTTATCCATCGCCTGGGGCGGCTGGATGTGCTGGTCAACAATGCGGGCGTGGCACCGCAATCGCGCGTGGATGTGCTGGAAACCAGCTTAGAAAGCTTTGATCGCGTGTTAGGGATCAACCTGATCGGCACGTTCTTCCTGTGCCAGTTGGCCGCACGGGAAATGTTAGCAGGGCTGGACAACGGCCTGCCCAATTACCGCCCGCGCATTGTTAACATCGGCTCCATTTCAGCGTATACGGCCTCCATCAACCGGGGCGAATACTGCATCAGCAAGGCCGGGGTTACCATGGTGACGCAACTGTTTGCTGCACGCCTGGCGCCGCACGACATCCCGGTGTTTGAGGTGCGGCCGGGCATCATCCGCACCGACATGACCGCCGCTGTTACCCAGCGCTATGAGCAGCAGATCGCCGAGGGCCTGACCCCCATCCCCCGCATGGGCGACCCAGAGGATGTGGCCGGATGTGTGCTGGCCGCGGTGTCTGGCAACCTGGATTTTGCCACCGGCACAGTGCTCAACGCCGATGGCGGCTTCCACATCAGAAGGCTATGATGAACTATCCTGTATACAGGGCGCGCGCACTGGTGATTGGTTCGGGCTGTGCCGGGTGGGCGGCCGCGCTGCACGCGCAGCGCCTGGGCGTGGACACGTTGCTGCTGACACAGGGCCTGCGCATGGGCACCAGCCACAATACGGGCAGCGATAAGCAAACATATTATAAATTGTCATTGGCAGGCCAGGAGGCCGACAGCGTGATGGACATGGCGCAGGATTTGTTTGCAGGCGGCGGCATGGATGGCGACATCGCGCTGTGCATGGCGACCGGGTCGGCGCGCACGTTTTTTTACCTGTGTGAATTGGGCGTGCCGTTCCCCACCGATGCCTATGGCCAGTATGCCGGATACCAGACCGACCATGACCAGCGCCGCCGCGCCACCAGTGCGGGGCCGCTGACCAGCCAGTACATGGCACGCGCGCTGGAGCGCGCCGGGCAGGCTGCGGGCGTGCGGATCCTGGACCAGCACTATGCCGTAGAACTGCTGATGCATGAAGGGCGCGTGCGCGGCGTCATCGCCGTGGACATCGCGCGCCAGGGGCAGCCCGGGCACGGGCTGGTGGCGGTCATTGCCGACCATGTGGTACTGGCCACCGGCGGCCCTGCGTGCTGCTACCGTGACAGCGTATTCCCCGAAAGCCAGCACGGCATGATGGGCCTGGCGCTGCAACAAGGCGCCCAGGCCAGCAACCTGCACCAGTGGCAGTACGGGCTGGCGTCCACCTCCTTCCGGTGGAATGTATCGGGCACGTACCAGCAGGTGGTGCCGCGCTATGTTTCAGTTGGGGAGGATGGTCGTCCGTATGAGTTTCTGGCCGATGCGCTGGGCGAGCAGCGCGCCATGGAGCTGACCTTCCTGAAGGGATACGAATGGCCCTTTGACGCAGCCAAGGCGCAGGGGTCCTCGCAGGTGGACTTGCTGGTGCACCGTGAAATGCACGAGAAAGGTCGCCGGGTATATTTAGACTACCGCCAAAACCCGCGCGGATGGCGCAATGACCTGCACGCGCTGCCCGAAACGGCGCGGGAATATCTGGCAGCCTCCGGTGCCACGCAGCCCACGCCCTTTGCGCGCCTGATGCATATGAACGCCCCGGCTGTGACGCTGTACCGCGATAACAGCATCGACCTTGAAAAAGAGCCGCTGCCCATCGCGGTGTGCGCGCAGCACCTCAACGGCGGCCTGCAAGTGGATGAGCATTGGCGCACCACGTTGCCCGGGCTGTATGCGGTGGGCGAATGTGCGGGCACCTTTGGCGTGCGCCGCCCCGGCGGCAGCGCGCTCAACGCCACGCAGGTAGGCGCCCAGCGCGCGGCGGAGCACATCGCCCGGCAGCCCGTGCTTTCGGATGAATTTACCGGCACGGACAGCGTGCACGCGCTGGCCGCACGGCTGGACAGCCTGCCGCAGCAGCCCGCGGCACAGGATACCGCCCTGCGCATGCGTGCAGCTATGAGCCGCAGCGCGGCTTTCCTGCGCGATGTGCCGGGCATGGAGGCACTGGCCGCCGAACTACGGCAAGTGCTAAAAAACATGGATTACCTGGGCGCCGATGCACAAGAACCCATAGCCTGGCTGGCAGCACGCGACCAGCTGATAACGCAGCAAATGGTACTGGATGCCATGCTGATGGCCGCGCGCGCAGGCCTGCCCGGTACGGCCCTGGTGCAGTCCCCCGCCGCGCCCGCCTCCGGCAACCTGATTGTGGAAACCCGGATGCAAAACGGCGAACCGGTGTCCACCGCGCGCCCGGCCACGCCCATCCCCGACAGCGACCTGTGGTTTGAAAACGTATGGCGGGCCTACCGCCAGCGCAACCAGCTTATGACATAAAGGAGGATACTATGCAGAAATCCGATGGAATGAACTACGCCCCCAAGGGCAAGCCCATGCCAGTCGTTGCGGCCGGGGAGTTTCAGTTTGCCGCAGCGGCGCTGGATCACGGGCACATCATGGGCATGTGCAACGGCCTGATCGAAGCAGGCGGCACGCTGAAATGGGTGTATGACCCCGACCCCAACAAGGTAGCTCAATTTCAAAAGGTATACCCACAGGCCAAGGCCGCGCGCAGCTTGCAGGAAATACTGGACGACGCATCACTGCACATGGTCGCAGCCGCCGCCATCCCCAGCGAGCGCTGCCCGCTGGGCATCCAGGTGATGGAAGCGGGCAAGGATTATTTTACCGATAAAACGCCGCTGATCTCGCTGGAGCAGCTGGACGCCGCCAAGGCTGCCGTAGCCAAAACAGGCAGGAAATACATGGTATATTATTCCGAGCGTCTGCATGTGGAAAGCGCCATGTACGCAGGCGAACTGGTGCACGGCGGGGCCATCGGCAAGGTGCTGCAGGTAATCGGCCTGGGGCCGCATCGCCTCAACGCCCCCTCGCGCCCGGACTGGTTTTTCAAGCGCAAGCAATACGGGGGCATTCTGTGCGACATCGGCAGCCATCAGATTGAGCAGTTCCTGTACTTTACCGGGGCCACCGATGCCACCATCCAATACGCGCGTGCCGGCAACATGGGGCACCCCGAATATCCGGAGCTGGAGGACTTCGGCGATTGCGCGCTGATTGGCAACAACGGCGCGGGCAACTACTTCCGCGTGGACTGGTTCACGCCGGATGGCCTGTCCACCTGGGGCGACGGCCGGATGATGATCTTGGGCACCAAGGGGTATATCGAGCTGCGCAAGTACCTGAACGTGGCCACAGAAAAGGAGGGCGACCATGTATTCCTGGTCACCGATCAGGGCGAGCAGCACCTGAAGGTGCACGGCCAGGTGGGCTTCCCCTTCTTTGGGCAGCTCATCCTAGACAGCCTCAACCGCACCGAAAACGCCATGACCCAGGCCCATGCCTTTAAGGCGGCGGAGCTGTGCGTGCGCGCGCAGATGGTGGCCGACAGCGCCTCCCTGCCCGGCACCCCGCCGGTGTGCGCCCCGGTGCCCGATATCGAGCTGAATTTCTAAGTTTCTTCTACAGGCGAATCATCGGGCATCCTCAACATACGAGCGGTTTATAAGCTCATTGTCGAGGGTGTCCGATATCTTTTTTTGCCTTTGGGCTGGCAATTCGTCCAATTCTGTTGTTTTACACTTGCAAAGGCTCACTTCCCCCAGTATAATCCTTAATTGTCGTCCTTGCGCCGCGCAATGACGCGGTGCCATATGGCCATGAGGAGGGAAACAGGATTGAAGTACGAACTGGTGTACATCATCGATCCGGACGTTGACGAGGAAGCGCGCAAGGCGCTGATTGAGCGCTTTGGCGCCATGATTGAGAGCAACGGCGGCACGGTGGAAAAGACCGACGAATGGGGCAAGCGCCACCTGGCGTACCCCATCAACGACAAGACCGAGGGCTACTACGTGCTGGTCAACTTCACAGCTGAAACCAGCGTCCCCCGGGAGATCGAGCGTAACCTGGGCATCACCGAAAGCATTATGAAGTACATGGTGATTCGCGTGGATGAAAAGCGCAGCGTGGTGAAGCCGCGTGCGCAGCGTGTTGCCGCGCAGGAGAGTGCGTCGGCCGCACCCGCGACCGAAGCGCCCGCTGAACCCGCCCAGGACGAATAAGGGAGAAGCACGGTGAACAAGGTATTTATCATTGGTAACTTGACGCGCGACCCGGAACTGCGCACCACGTCTTCGGGCGTGTCGGTGTGCAGCTTTACCGTAGCGGTCAACCGCCGCGGCCGCGGGCAGGGCGCAGAAGCCGGCCAGCAGGAAGCGGACTTTTACCGCGTCAGCGCCTGGCGTCAGCTGGGCGAAAACTGCAATCGTTTTCTGGCCAAGGGCCGCAAGGTGGCTGTAGTAGGCGATTTGTCGCTGCAAACCTACACCGGCAATGACGGCCAGGTGCGCTCCAGCCTGGAAGTGCAGGCCGATTCGGTGGAGTTTTTGACCCCGCGCAGCGAAGTTGTTGATGCGCAGCGTTCCCCGGGTGCTGCTGCAGCGCCTGCCGGCAACAATGGCTTTGTCGAAATTGATGAGGATGAGCTGCCCTTCTAAGGCAGCCGGACGAAATAAGGAGGGTTCCCCATGTCGGAAGACCGCAACGAAAGACGGCAACGCCCCCGTGGGCGGCGGCCGCGCCGCAAGGTATGTGAATTTTGCGCTGGCAAAATTGAGTTTATTGATTACAAGGACGTAAATCGTCTGCGCCGCTGCATCAACGAGCGCGGCAAGATCAACCCCCGCCGGATGCTGGGCACCTGTGCCAAACACCAGCGCCAGCTGGCCGAGGCCATCAAACGCGCCCGCGCCATCGCGCTGCTGCCGTACACAGCAGATTGATGTAAGTAGATAGCTGAACAAACAAAATCCCCGCCGAATGGACGACACGGCGGGGATTTTGTTTGCTTTGTTTCTTGTTTTCACCCTCAGTTCGTCATAGTCGGTTGCTTCGCTCGCATGCTCGCTTGCATCCTCTTTGACTTACTGGGCTGCCATTCGGCCTTCATCCGCCACTGGCGGCGGCCTCATTCTGCCCCCGCCGAATGGACGACACGGCGGGGGTTTTGTTTGTTTTGTTTTCTATCGAATGAAAATTCTTAAAAATTATCATTCACTCCCCAACAGCTTGGAGATATCCTCAATAGCGGTGCGCACCTGGTGGGTGTCCACGCTCAACTCCTCTATCTTTGCGCATCCGTGCAATACAGTGGAGTGATCGCGCCCGCCCAGCACCTCGCCGATGCGGGGCAGGGAGTTGTTGGTCAACTTGCGCGACAGATACATCACCATCTGCCGGGGGACGGTTATCGCGCGGGTACGGCGCGGGCCGCGCAGGTCATCCTCGCTCACGGCATAGTATTGCGACACCGCGCTTAATACATCCTCACAGGAAATGCTGCGCGGGGCCTGCACCGAGAACACCTCGCGCAAGGCTTCCTCAGCCAGTTCCATGGTGATTTCACGGTTGGTCAGCGAAGAATAGGCCACCAGCCGGGTCAGGCTGCCCTCCAGCTCGCGGATGTTGCTGCTGACGCGCTCGGCAATCACCTGCAACACGTCATCCTCCACGCGGATGCCCTCGGCCTGGGCCTTGCGGCGCAGTATCGCACAGCGCGTGTCCATGTCCGGGCGCTGGATGTCGGCAATCAGGCCCCACTCAAAGCGGCTGCGCAGGCGTTCCTCTAAGCGCGTGATTTCCTTGGGCGGGCGGTCGGACGAGATAATAATCTGCTTGCGCGCGTTGTGCAGCGCGTTGAAGGTGTGAAAAAACTCCTCCTGCGTACTGTCTCGTCCGGCGATAAACTGAATATCGTCAATGAGCAGCACGTCCACATTGCGGTATTTGTCGCGGAACTGCGCGTTGCGATTGGTCTGGATGGCGGAGACCAGCTCGATGGTGAACGTTTCGCTGGTGACGTACACCAGGCGTGTGTCGGGCTTTTGCCGCAGCACATAGTGGCCAATAGCCTGCATCAGATGTGTTTTGCCCAAGCCCACGCCGCCATAGATAAACAGGGGGTTGTAGGCCTCGGCCGGAGCCTCGGCAACGGCCAAAGACGCCGCGTGCGCAAAGCGGTTGCCGCTGCCCACCACAAAGGTGTCAAAGGTATACTTGTCGTTTAGCTGCGGTGCCGGACGCTTCAAGGGGTTGGCACCGTTGCGATATTCCTCAGCCTGCCGGGGCGTCATGATGGTCAGGCGGATGTCGCGCCCCGTCACCTCGCGCAGGGCTGCCGCTATTTTGTCTGAATAGCGCGGCACCACAAACTGGTGGTAGAAATCCGTCACAGCTTCCACATAAAAACGGTCCTCAGCAGCATCCAGCGGGCGCAATGCAGCAGCAATCCAGGTGGAATAGGTCACCTCTGTCATGTCCTCCCGCATGCGTGCGCATGCGTTTTCCCAGATCGCCTTCACGTTCACGTACTTGCCCCCACACCTCAAATTTTATACATTCGTAACACAGCTGTAACAGGGTAAAAAAACACGGTTCTAACAGCGTTAAATACCATGCTGTGGATAACCTGGTTGTGGATAAACCATCGAGACCTTTCGGTACGTGCGAATGATAGCACAGGATGCAAGGAATATCAAGGCAATCCAGGCATTTTTAATTTCTGCATGAACCCGCACTGTTGATAACTTTCTTTGACTACAGGTTACGCTGCCCCTCTCTGTCAACCACAAGTCTTGGGACTATCGACACACGTTGAATACAATTATTTGCATATATATGCAACTTCGGCAGCAGCACACCTGTTTTTTCTTCGGATTTTTCTCTGTACTTTCTTTGCCGCTCCAAACCCGCTATAATATATGTTATTGAATCAAGGAGGAACACACATGGCAAAGTCTCAGGGACGGCGCTTTACCCTTCAGGAGCGCAGCTGGATAATGTACGACTGGGCCAATTCCGTGTACGCCACCAACATCATGGCCGCCATATTCCCGATTGTTTTTGGCACCATGGCCCGTACAGCCGGCGTAAAGGGCGACCAACTGCTAAGCTATGGCGTATCCATTGCTACCGGCGTGGTTGCGCTGATGGCCCCTATCCTGGGAGCCGTGGCCGACTTCAAGGGCATGAAGAAAAAGCTGTTCACAGCCTTCTGGCTGCTGGGCGTGGTGGCCACCGCGTTGATTGCGCTAACCAACGATTACCGCGTGATGCTGGCGGGATACGTTCTCTCACGCATCGGGTTTTCGGGCTCCACGCTGTTCTACGACAGCTTTTTAACGGACGTCACCACCAACGAGCGCATGGACAAGGTATCCACCTGGGGCTATGCCATGGGTTACATCGGCGGCAGCACCATCCCGTTTTTGGTATCCATCGGCGTGCTGCTGGCGCTGGACTACAGCCCCTTTGCACAGAAATTCTCTATCCTGATTACCAGCATCTGGTGGTTTGTGTTTACCATCCCCTTCCTGAAGAATGTGCATCAGGAGCACTACATTGAGCATCACGAAGGCTTTTCCATAGGCGGCGTGTTCAAAAATATTGGCCGTACCGCACGGGACATCGTCAGCAACAAAGGGCTGATGATGTTCATGTTGTCGTATTTCTTCTATATTGATGGCGTGGGCACCATCATCAACATCTCCACCGCCTATGGCACAGCGCTGGGGCTGAACAGCACCGCGATGATCTTGGCGCTGCTGGTCACGCAGATCGTGGCCATGCCCTGCTCCATCCTGTTTGGCCGCCTCACACAGCGCATCACGGCGCGCCGCGCGCTGCTGTTTGCCATTGCGGTGTACATGATCATCTGCAGCGTCGGGTTTATCATGGGCTACACGTTAGAGCCGCACCAGGCCGCATATGATAGCGCCTATGAAGCGCACGCTGCACTGCAGGCTGACACCGTGGGGGACACCTTTGCCGACAAACAGGCCGCGCGCGAAGCCATTGAGGATTATCTGGCCGCTGCCAAGGAGCCTGCCGCCACCCGTAATGCGAAAAAACTAAGCGCTCTGGAACTGACGCTGCCCGAGGCTGCGGAGGCCGACAGCGCGCTGCTGCCCGCCGCCACGCAGACGCTGCAGGCAGCCACACAGGCCTTTATCGATAACAACGCCGACGTCATTGATGCGCAGCAAAACGCCCGGCAGTTCTCATCCATATTGTTCTGGGCCATGGCTGTGCTGGTGGGCACCGTGCAGGGCGGCATCCAGGCCGTGTCGCGCAGCTTCTTTGGCAAGCTGATCCCCAAGCACCGCTCCAACGAGTTCTTTGGCTTCTTTGATATCTTTGGCAAGTTTGCATCGGTGTTAGGCCCCTTCCTGTATGCTGCCGTGGGCAGCATGACCGGCCGCTCGTCCTGGGGTACGCTGTGCCTGCTGGCGCTGTTTATCATTGGCTTTATCATCCTGTACCGCGCCAAAGCGCCGCTGGAACAGTTAACCGCTAACGCAGATTAATATCAGAAAGGAAATACCCATGGCCAAGAAAAAGAAAGTCTACCGCAAAAAGCCCCCGTACAACCCCAACAAGGCTACCCCCAAAAAGCCGCCCATGAGCAAGCAGACCAAGCTGGCGTTGATGATTAGCGCCGGCGTGCTGGTGCTGGCCGTTATTCTGTTTGCCATTTTCTATTCCGACGGCTCGCTGCCCGTCAAGAAGGTGCTGGAAGGCGAAGGCGCCCAGGCCACCACCAAGAATGTGGTGCAAGTGCCCGAAGGCGAAAACTGGCTGATCATCAACAAAGGCACCTCGTCCAAGCCCAAGTATTACAAGTTAGGCTCCATCGACCTGCCGGACACCTACCGCACCGACGAGGAGTGGAGCGTAGGCTCGGACAGCAATATAAAGCAATACCACCTGCTGCCCAACGACGAAGCCAGCCCCATCAAGTACGTACATATACAGGGTGTTAACAAGCCGGCAAACGAAATTGCCCCTGAGGCGCACAGTAGCTATGGCAGCTTTTATGCTGAATCCGAAGCCACCGACGTTGCCGAGGTGGACTTTGACGGCGTGACCGCTACCTGGTTTGCCGCCAAGTTTGGCGCGCAGGAACAGGACGGTCTCACAAAATATCACCAGTCGCTGACGCTGTATCTGCCCGCCGTGCACGAGAGCTGCGTGCTGATCAACATCATGGCTCCTCTAACGGGCATGGACGATGTGCTTCAGGCCGACATGATGCTGGAAATCGCCCGTGAAGCGGCCGCCAGCATCACTCTGGATACGAAGAAGTAGCAGCAAAATACGCCCGGGCAGCGCTTATGTCCCGGGCGATTTGCGCCCGCATCAGCTCCACGCTGGCAAAGGTTTTTTCCGGGCGCAGATATTTCAGGTATTGCACGATGACCTTTTGACCATAGAGCGATTCATCAAAATCAAACAAATGCACCTCAACCGTCGGAACGCCTTCCGGCAGGGTGGGGTGTTTTCCTTGGCTCAACACACCGTTGACCACGCGTCCACCCTGCTGGGGCAATATGACCCGCGCCACATAGATGCCGTCCGGCGGCGCGTCCTCGCCCGTAGGATAGGGCAAATTGGCCGTGGGCGTGCCCAGCCGGCGCCCCACGCGCTTGCCCTGCATCACCACGTCGGTCAATTCATGCAGCATATTCCCACCCCTTACCGATGATTGCGCCGCAGCCGCCTGCGCAGCTTGCGCCAAGCCAGGCCGGGCAGGCCCAGTATATCACGCGCAGTGCGCCGCGCCACCATGCGCGCACGCTGGGGCACGGAAAGCTGCTGGTACACGCCCTGATACAGCATGCGTGCGCCCTGGGCCTGCTCTGGCTGCGCCTGCGCACGGCCGTAGATGACCGCGCTCACCGCACGGGCGGTGCCCTGCGCCTGTTCGGGCAGCGCGCGCTGCGCATAGTCCAGCAGCGTTTCGCTGTCCTGCTGTGCATGGCCCATCAGCGCCAAGGCTTGGGCAGCAGTCTGCCAGTACATCAGCAGCTGCGCGGTGTTGTCCATCGTGCGCGCCCGGCGCTCGGGTGTACTGGCGCGTGCGCGCCACACCATCAGCGCCGCCAGCGCCAGCAACAGCAGCCACCACGGGAAAGACGGCGGTCGGGACGGTTTATCCGGCGGTTCATTGTCCGGCGCAGGTTCTGGCGTAGGCTGTTCGCCAGGGACAGGCGTAGGCGTTTGCTCGGACGGGGGCGGCGTGGGTGTTTCAGTTGGGCTGTCCGGCTCGTCCTCCCCAGGCGGTGGCGTGGGGGTGGGGGCCTGCGTGGGTTCCGGCGAGGGCTGGCCCTCGTCGGGGCTGTTTTCGTCCGGGCCGAGCTCATCCTCCTGCTGCGATGCCGTCGCGTCAAAGGTGACCCATCCTAAGCCCGCAAAGTATATCTCTGTCCAGGCATGCGCCTGTTCCCCCGTGACCACCGTAGTACCAGTGGCATTTGGGTGTACCAAAAAACCTTCCACATACCGCGCCGGCAGACCGGCAGAGCGCGCCAGCACCGTCATGGCGGTGGCAAAGTAGGTGCAGTAACCTTCCTTGGTTTCAAACAAAAAGTGTGCGGCAAAGTCCACGTCCTCAGGCGGGTCTTGCACTTCCAGCGAATATCGGTAAGCACGGCGCAGGTGCTGCTCCAGCGCCTGCGCACGGCTGTACGGGTCGGTAATGTTTTGGGTAACCTCCCGCGCCAGCTGCGCGGTGCTGCCGTTGGGCTGCAGGTGGCCGGGCAGCTGCGTATACTGCGAGATCATGTCCTGATAGCGCTGATCATACACGCCGCGCAGCGCGCGCGCCAATGCATCGGTGGCTGCACGCCCGGACACATAGGGTTCATAGTCCACCGACCAGGCATCTCCAGGGCGCACATCGCGCGTGGTAAACAGCTCGCTGGCACCGTTAAAATACGCCACCAGCCCTTCCTCCGTACGCAGGCTGCGCACGCGCTGCGGCGTGAACAGCGTGGAGGGCGCGTCGGCCAGCATGTGTACCCCGACACTGGCCTCCTGCGCGCGATTGTTCTGGGGCAAGCCTGCATCCAGCAGCACATCTCGCAGGTTGGCAAAGCGGATGGACGCATACGCATACCGGTCGGAGCTGATGGTGTCCCGCCAGCTGCGGCCGGTGTAATGGTTGTAAATGGTGCCGCGCAGGTACACCGTGCGGTCGGTGGTCACCGACATCACCGCGGCCGGCGACACATGAGGCGTGCCGCCTAAGCCTTTATCGCCCATGGGCTGCCAGCCCTGGCTGCGCAGCGAAAACATATTGCGCGAGTCGGTAAAGAAAAAATAATCCTCAATCCACTGCCGCAGGCGGTCGGCCTGCTTTTCCAGCGCGGGCACGGTGGTGCGGTAGGCGGGGGTCAGCAGCATGGCAATAACGGCCAGCACCGCCACCACGGGCAGCGCACGCCGTGCGGTGCCGCCTCCCGTCTGCTCGCGCCCAGCCTCGCGGCTGCGCGCAAACACAAACAGCATGGGCAGCGCCACCGCAGCCGGCACATAAGCAACAAGGTTTTGTCGCGCGCCCAAAAACCACAGGATGAGCAGCATGGACAAATACAAGGGCGCTGAAAACGCGGGATCGCCCAGCACAATGGGGCCACATGCAAGCATCAGCAAAAACACGCCCAGCACAATTAGCTTATCCGCATACAAAAACAGCGCAGGCGAGGTATGTTCGCTCATCAGCGCCCGCAATACAGCATATATTGCCGGCATGGCCCACCAAACAACCCATATTGACGCCAGGATAATCAGCGCCGTGGCCATCCGGTGCATCCAGCGCGCGGTGGCAAGGCCATACAAAACCCAGCCCAGCGCGCAGGCGGCCACCACCAGCGCGGTATAGCCCAGCTCCTGTCCCAAGGGCAGCACATGCAGCGCCGGCCACGCCAGCCCGAAGGCCGTCAAAAACAGCATTACAAAAACGCTCAGCGCTTCAGCAATGGTTTTACGCAGGGGTGACATACATCACCTCCACCAACTGGTGCTGCATCTGCTGGATCAGCGGCGCATAGGCCGCATCCTCCGCATTGAACGTGACCAAATAAAAGCGCACATTGGGCCCTGAACGCCGGATGTGCTTGACGCCCTCCACAATCTGCGGCGTTAAGCGCGTGGTGATCACAATGGTGGCGCCGGTGCGGCGCATGCGCCGCAGCTCCACATTGAGCACCCGGTCAAAGGGCTCGCCGCCCCGGAACAGCTGGCAGGCCAGCTCCTCGCGCAGGATGTCCAGCTGCGTAAGATCGCTGGCATGAAACTCCGACGCCTGCGCACCATACAGCGGCACGCGCACGCTGTTGCCATCGGCCATCTGCGCATGCGCCACCGACAGCGCCGTCTCGCACAGCGTATCGCGCAGCTTCATCTCCCCATCCTCCACCTGTCCTGCACCCACCGGGTCGGAGCAGTCCATTAGTATCAGGGTATCCGGTGGGGCTGGTACCTCAAAGCGCCGCACCAGCAGCTCCCGCTTGCGCAGCGACAGCTTCCAGTGGATACGCTTCATGCTGTCGCCCTCGCGATAGGCGCGCACATCCTCCGGCGAGGTGATGTCCTCGCTGGCGCGGTTGGGCAGTGCACGGCCATCATCCTGCCGGGCAAAATGCAGCTGTTCCACAGGGAAAAAGCGCGGCAGCACAATAATCTCGGGCACCGACGCTTTCACACGCCTGCGCAGCCGGAACAAACCGAACACATCGCGCGCAAACACTGCCGCAACGCGCGGCTGCGCCACGCCCACATGCGGCAGCGATATAGGGAAAGAAACGGTGCGCGGATTGCGCCACCCGGGATATACAAACGCCGTCAGGCTGCCGGTCGGGGTGTCCAGCAACAACTCACACGCCGCCGCAGGCAGCGGGCTGGCGCTGCGCAGCGCAACCAGCAAATGGGCCTCCCCCCCGCGCTCCACCTTGGGCGTATCAGGACGCTGGGTGAGACGGCACATCGCGCGCATCATCAGCGCGCTGACTGCGCTATATACAAGCATCAGCCCTGCTATCAGCGACAGCAGATAAAACACCCGCCCGCCCAGCGACAGCGCACATGCCAGCGTGGTCAACAGCACGCCGGCCAGCGCCCAGAACCGGCTGGTCACTTGATGCGGCCGGGCACAGGCAGGGTGTCGAGCAGCTGTTTTAATATATTCTCAGCCGAATAGCCCTTCATCCGGGCCTCCGGCGTCAGCACCAGCCGGTGCGACAGCACGCTGAACGCCACATGCCGGATGTCATCGGGCAACACATAATCGCGCCCGGCCAGCACGGCGCAGGCCTGCCCCGCGCGCAGCAGCGCGATGGCCCCGCGCGGCGACACGCCCAGCTGCAGCGCCTGGTGCGCACGCGTATGCGCAGCGATGTTGGCCACATAGCTGCGCACCTCGCGGCTGGAATATATCAGCCCCACCTGGTCCTGCATGGCGATGATTTCCTGCGCGCCGCACACGGGCTGCAGGGTTTTTAACGGCGATTCGGCGCTGGCGTAGCGCTCCAGCACGTCCATTTCTTCCTCAATGGACGGATAGCCAATGGAAATGCGCAGGAAAAACCGGTCCATCTGCGCCTCAGGCAGCGGATAGGTGCCTACAAAGTCAATGGGGTTCTGCGTGGCCAGCACCATGAATGGCCGGGGCAGTGGGTAGGTCACGCCATCCACCGTCACCTGGCCTTCCTCCATCACTTCCAGCAGGCTGGACTGCGTCTTGGGGGAGGTGCGGTTGATTTCATCGGCCAACAAAATTTGCGTCATCACCGCGCCGGGCTTATATTCCATGTCGCCGGTTTTCATGCTGACCATGGTAAAGCCGGTGATATCCGATGGCATAACGTCCGGCGTAAACTGGATGCGCCGGAAGCTGCAGTTGAGCGACTTGGCCAGGGCGGCGGCCAGCGTGGTCTTGCCCACGCCGGGCACGTCCTCAATCAGCACATGCCCCCGGCACAGCAGCGCAATCAGCGCCTGTTCAATGGCTTCGTCCTTGCCGACAATGACGCGGCGCACATTCTCGCGCAGCAGATAAATCAAATTGCGTGGATCTTGTGTCATACGTATCCTTCCCGCCGGGTTGCGCCCGAACTCCCCCGCATTATACCGTTTTGATGAACATCACGCAATCAAACCGTAAAACCCTTGAAACATTTACAAACACAAATATGATAAAAAAGAGCCTGCCGCAGAATGTTGTATCCCGCAGCAGGCCGCTGTTTATGTGTTTAAAGCAGTATTTAATACCAGCCCCGCAGCTTCATGACCTCGGCAACCTTTTTCACCGATACCAAGTATGCCGCTTCCCGCATGGTGCATTTGTACTGCTCCTTGATGCCCCAGATGGCATCAAAAGCGTTGACCATGGCTTCTTCTTCCCGTTGCTTGACCTCGGCCTCCGTCCAGGCATAGCCGTACAGGTTTTGCACCCACTCAAAGTACGAAACCGTCACGCCCCCGGCATTGGACAAAATGTCCGGCGTCACGGTGATGCCGCGCTGATTGAGCACCTTGTCACCCGCGGGCGTCACAGGGCCATTGGCCGCTTCGACAACTAACTTGGCCTTGATCACCTCGGCCTGTTTGGCATCAATGGCATTCTCTAAGGCAGCGGGCACCATGACATCCACATCCAGCGCCCAGAAATCATCCAGGCTGATGGCTTGAGATCCCGGGAAGCCTAACAGGTTGCCATTTTGCGTGCGGTAGTCTTTCAGCTCCTCAAAGCAGAAGCCCGCTTCGTTGTAGATAACGTAGGTACCGTTCTTCGGCTCCCATTCCGCAACCGCTACCACCTTGCCGCCCAGCTTGATAAAGTTCTTGACGGTGTAGCTGCCCACATTGCCAAAGCCCTGCACCGCCACCTTGGCGCCCTTCAGGTCGATGCCCAGCTTGGCCGCAGCTTCGCGTGCCGTGACGGCCACGCCAAAGCCAGTGGCCTCACTGCGCCCCAGAGAACCGCCCCACGCGACAGGCTTGCCCGTCAGCATGCCCACCGCAAAGTGGCCGGTCAGCTTGCAGTATTCGTCCACCATCCAGGCCATGATCTGGCCGTTGGTGCCCACATCGGGCGCGGGGATGTCGATCTTTTCGCCCAAGTATTTGTGCAGGCCCTGAATGTAGCCCCTGGACAGGCGCTCCAGCTCTCCCTGGGACAGCTTGCTTGGGTCGACCGTGATGCCGCCCTTGGCACCGCCGTAGGGAATGCCGGTGACGCCGCATTTGAAGGTCATCCAAATGGACAGCGCCTTGACCTCGTCCATGTTGACGCCCGGATGGAAGCGGATGCCGCCTTTGCCCGGGCCCACCGCATCGTTGTGTAGCGAGCGATATCCCTTAAACACCTTTGTGCTGCCGTCGTCCATCCGCACGGGAATGGAAATTTCGATCACGCGCTTGGGCTCCTTGAGCAGTTCGTATACGGCTGGTTCCAGCCCCAAAACATCACAGGCGTGCCTGACCTGAAGCTGAGCACTCTCTAATGGGTTTGTGTTCACCGATAAACCCTCCTTACAACCTTTCTTTCGATTTGTAAATTACCACTTTGTCGGTTTGGTTTCAAGGTAGTGCTTTCAGTTTCTAAAAAACCCAGACATATGTTTTGACAAAAAAACACGAAAAGAACACCTTTGAAATGAAATCTATCAGGAGTGTATTATAGGAATATCATAATCTTTCAGCACGCGATACGTTTGCTCGATATGCGTTTTTTCAGGTATCCACTCCCTCCTGCCATTATCCTCATCACCAATAAATACACTCTTTGTTCCCCCGTATGCATGATAGGGAATCAGTTCCACGCCATCCAAGTTGATTAAACCGCTTGCAAGTTCCGCAATTCCTCTATAGTGCGTTTCGTCCGTATTCACTCCGTTTACCAGAATACAGCGCAGGCAAATCCTTGCGTTCATTTCGCTGGCAAGGCTCAGATTGCTTAGAATAAGTTTGTTCGATACGCCCGTATATTGCCTGTGTCGTTCATCGTTTGTATCTTTTATATCCCACAAAAACAAATCGACAAAGGGCATCGCAGCAATCAGGATATTTGGATCGCAATAACCGCAAGTCTCAACAACGGTTGACAAACCGCGTTCCTTGCCGGCCTTAAGCAGCGCCACAGCGTTCTTTTGTGCAAAAGGCTCGCCGCCGGAGAGCGTAACCCCGCCCATTTCCCCATAAAAAGCCCTGTCTTTTTCTACAACAGCAAGAATATCATTGATTGACAATTCCTTACCGCACATTTCCAAGGCCTTCGATGGACAAACAGACGCACAAATCGCACATCGCACACATTTGTCGCGTTCCATAATATGTTGTTCTTCAATCCTATGTACCATGTTCGGGCAGGCAACAACACATGCTCCGCACAGGATACATCTGCTAGGATAGAACAAAAGCTCTTCATGCGCTTTTTGCGTCTCAGGATTATGACACCACGCACAACGCAAGGGACACCCCTTCAAAAAAACCGTTGTACGCACGCCGGGACCATCGTGCATACAAAAACGCTGGATTTCCGTCACCCGCAGTTTGATATCAGTGCTCATTTTGCTCTATAACCATATCCTGCCACTCTTTATTAAGCGTAACAAAACGGGCGTTCCATCCCGAAACACGCACGGAAAGGGTTTGGTGGTTCTCCGGATGTTCCTGCGCTTCCCGTAGCAGCGAGGCATCAACAACATCGGGCTGCATAAAAAATCCGCCCAGCTTTACAAATCCTCGCATCAGCGCCATCAGCGCTTGTAAACCATTCTCGCCTTCAACGCTTGAGGGCAGCAGCCTTATATCAAGCGCAGCCCCCGTAGCAAGCTTTGAAAGATCCGCCTTGCAATAGGATCGGATAATAGCAGTTGCCCCCTCCTTGTCTGTACCGGGTGTCGGGGAACAATTTGCTGCCAAAACCTCCCCGGTTTTCCTACCATGGGGAGAAGCCAAACGATCCTCAGACCATTCCAACTGACGACCAAACGTGCTGACACCCGCAGGAAACCGGTAACCGCACCGATTGTTAAAGGAAGCACAAATATCGGCAAAATCCGAAAGCAGGCGTTTCGCTATCAAATCCACTTCATCGTTGTCATTACCATAATAAACATAGTTGTTTAAGACATATTGTCGGAGAGCCTCTTCTCCTTCCCAGTTGTTTTTGAGAATATTGATAAATTCAGCAAAAGCAATCTTTTTTTCATCATAAATCAGTTTCTTGATAGCATAAAGGCTGTTAACCGTATCCGCAAGGCCACCAATATGAGGTGAAACAATATTATAGACCGGCCCCCCTTCAAGATATGAAAGCCCTTTCTCAATGCAGTCTTGTTCAAAAAGAGAAACTACAGTGCATGGAATTTGCCGGGCCCACCGCCATTCTTTGGTCGACACATCCATAGATTCAAATCGTTCGGATCTTTCTTCAACGATAGATTCAACCTGCTTATACAGATCCGCAGTATATTGGCTGTACAGTTCCTCAAAGTCCTTAAAATCTGCATTTCCATCATATGCTGCAAGTGTTTTTTGTTGAAGAAGCTGAAGAGAATCAAACGGGAAATAGGTAAAATAGGTTTTCCCGGGTATCTGCACTTCCCAACACCCATCATTGGCAAACCTGCGTGCCTCACTCTCTGAATAACCATCCTTTATCAGGGCGTCGATTACGAGATCCTCATTATAAACCGCAAGCATTCCACCCCCGAATCGCATAACCTCCGCTATCCTGCGCAACAGCTTTTCGTCGGTGTTTTTGTTAAGGCGCACCGTAGTCGGAAAGTCGCTGATACCAAGCTCTTCCAGAATATCCAAAACGAGAAAGGTCACCTCATTTGTAACCTCATCCCCGTTTTCATCAATACCCGCAAGTAAGATATTCTGATAATGCTGTGCATCTCCGCTTCCGATATATTCCCCATTTATCCATTCACAACCTTTGATAAAGAAATGCGCCAGAATCTCCCGTGCCGTATCCATGGTGATGATTCCATTTTCAAGGTCTTTTTTTAGAAAATCGCCAAGCAGATAATCAATTCTGCCAATGCCTGGCCAGTTTCCATTAAGACGGATAAATGCAAAGGTAAACCAAAGGCTTTGCACCGCTTCATAAAAGTTTGTTGCAGGCCCAAAAGGGACTTGTAAAAGATTAGCATAATTGGCTTTGTATTCAGGATAAGCGGCTAACTCATCTAAATAGCGCCTGTGCCATACTTCAAAAGCTGCTATGCAATTCAAGCAACTTCTGGCAAAGGCTGCTTTATCGGTACGCTGATAAAACGCATACGCCTTTTCTGCTTTCTCTTTTATATAATTCACACCTTTTTTCAATACCGTTTCAAAGTCAACCGTAAGATGACTGATACTGTGACAAATCGGTTTGTTTTGATATGTTACGGGCACATAATGTTGTATTGCATATCCCAACGTTGCCGCGCCGCTGATCTTCTCTCCATCGCAAATGCGGATCGGCGCTTGCGCGGCAATCCTTTGCACAGCAATATCGTATCTTTCCAGCGATGAGAATGTGTCGATATCTTTTACATCATCCAATTCAATCCCAAGTACCCGCAACGTATCCAAGCCGTATGTACGATGTAGAGAATCAAGAGCGAGTTTTCTGGTTGTATCAGACAACCGAACAGGTCGCTTCCTGCCATTTTGTGTGTAAAACTCCATAATCTCACCCCTTATATTTATTTTGTGGTATTAAACTATAAAACACAATCGACATTCCCGCAAAAATTATGTATAATACTACTTAGGTGATTGTTGTGATATTTGATAGGATTGATATTAAGTATTATTATAGATTTTCTGTGTTTTCTTCTGCTACCATTGAAGGTGTCAAGCATGTAAAGAATCTTCCATATCTTTCTATTGTGCAATCAGTAGAGGGCAGTTATGATATCACGCTTGGAAATGGCAAAACTGAGCAAACAGGTGATGGCGGATTTTTTATTGCCCCTTCCAATGTACAGCAAACCATTGTACACCACGTCAATCGAGAAAGCGGCATAATGTCATTTCGATGGATTTTTTTAGACCTCGAGATAAATACAACATACAGGTTAGATTCTATGTACCGTTTTCCTTTTATTATCAATGACGTGCGAAAGATTGAATTAAACAGGCTCTTTGACCTTTTATTTGCATCAGATAACATATGGCAGAATTATAGTTATTGCTTCGAAATTTTGGGCTTCCTATCACAATTTGCAACTATTGTGCAGAACAAAATAAAGCCTGAATTAGAAAAAATCTGTACTTTTATAGCCGATTATTATATGAAACAGATAACAATTGCAGATTTGGCAAAAATTGCGAACATGTCAGAATCCAATCTTTATGCTTCCTTCAAAAAATACTTTGGCATTTCTCCAATCGCTTATCTTAACCACCGTAGATTATCTAACGCCGCTAATAAATTGCTTACAACGGATGACACAATAGGCGAAATCGGTTCCTCTGTAGGAATAAAAGATCCTTATTATTTTAGCAAACTATTCAAAAAATCATTTGGTGTCTCGCCGAGAAAATATCGTTCCATATCCAGATAACATATACTCTAAAATTAATCAAAATATTTATCATAACAAAGCACTCGATACCGTAATGCAAAAACGCGTCTCGGCTCCACAAAACAATATGAATCACCTTGTGAAGCCGAGCGCATCTCATATAGGTCTTCAGAGGAAACAACCGTCAGCTAAATCCGCTTTTTGTTAGTAAAGGCGTTTAGCCAACCACTTTACATTATTGGTTACAGTAGCGTTCATAACGATTGGTCATCATTTGTAGATAATCGTCCATACCTAGCTTCTTCAGTTCCGCAATGTAGGAATCCCAATTATCCAGACTGAGCTTCCCCGAAATCAGACCGACAAAAGTTTCATCCGAATAGGTTTTCAAATCCGGATAAATGGAATTCTTAAGATCGAGCTCTTCGTCCGTAGGAAGCGCCATATAGTTGTTTTCATAGCCGCTGGTGAGCGCCTTATATGGGTATTTGCTGAATTTTTCCATGTATTCTAGCTTATAGGGGGCGGCATTTTTCTCGGTGATTTTCAGATCCTGTCCAGGATAGACGCGCGGAAGAATACCCATCATGATCCACAAGCCGTTGGTTAGACCTTTTTTAGACATCTCCTCCCAGTATGGCTGGCCAACCCCTTCCAAAAACTGCGGTTTTCCATCAACCATTTCGTACGTTTCACCCTCAACGCCAAACTCGAAAAAGTTAGTATATTCTTCCGAATAGAGGAAATCTAGCAGTTTCGCGGCGCCTTCGGTGTCCTTGCATGCTTTGGTAAAACCAAATCTGTGGTAGGAGTATTGCGCGTTGTCACCTGTCGCATAAGCTGTGATACCCTCCAGCGCGGTAATCGGGCCAATGGGCAGGAATTCCGCGGCGGAAGCGGAGCCGACGTTGACTTGTGGTTCTAGATAGGACTGTGTGCCATAGGTCACTGTGCAAGCAGTCTTGTTTTCGACCAGATACTGCGTCGTCATCGTGGAATCCACGGAGAGGTCAATTACGCCCGCGTCGACCAACTTTTTCATGTAGGTGATGAAGGCTTTCATTTGCTCTTCTTGGTACCAAGGACAGACGACCTTGTTCTGATCAAACAAGACGGAAACAAGATCGGTGCCAAGGCCGAACCAGCCAGCGATTGGATTCCCAATAAAATTGGGGTTCACCATTACCACTTCGTCAGCTAGGCCGTTTCCGTTCATGTCATTTTTCTGGAATGCAACCAGTGCATCATAAAATTCATCGAGTGTCTCAGGCGTTTTCAAGCCCAACGCGTCCAGCCAGTCCTTGCGGATGTTTGGAACGACGGGACTCTGGCAAACATCCTCGCCCCAGGTGGTTATCAAGATGGATGAGAACCAGTACTGGTTTCCATCGTCCAGCGTATTAAGCTTTCTAGAGAAAGCGGCAATTTCGTTTAGGAAGTCCTTAGCCGTTCCATCGCCCTCTTTCACAATTTCATTAATTGGCAGCAGCATTCCTTGTTTCGCTAGTTTTACGCAAGTTTCTTGATCGAGGTATGACAGTACGATCAGGTCAGGCAAATCCTGTGCGGCAGCCATTCTGGTCTGGCTGACAACTTCGAACTGATCACGGGGAACGACTTCAAGCTCTAATTCCAGACCATGTTTTGCCAGCGCTTCGGTAAAGCACGTCCAAAAAGAATAGCTATCTCTTTCAGTAAAATTAATGTACGGGTTGTTGTTGGTCGGTACAAGAAGCTTGAGATGATGAAGCTCTGTTGTTCCTGCTTCAGCCGAGGCGACGGTCCAGTTGGTGAAAGAAGAAACAACAATAACAGCAACCAACAATGCAACAAAGAAGCGTCTCCAGAGATGTTTCATTTTGATACCTCCTGTTTGATATTATTTCGGAGAAAATAGTGGTAATTCCTTAAGAAATCCGAGCATCACTCCCTTAGCATAATTTTTCTTGGTCATCCCTTAAGAGATCCGAGCATCACTCCCTTAACAAAATATTTCTGGAAGAATGGATAGACAAGCATGACGGGAATCGTTGTGAAAATGATCATGGCGTACCGCATTTGCAAACTAGACAATTTCGTTTAGCAGCTTCCTCTGCATGCTTCTTTCCCCAAGTCCTTTGTAAGATCAACTGTCATTTGAATCAGGACTCGTCTTAGATAAAGCTGTAGTGGCTGCCATGTCGTCGTCGGTAAATAAACGCTAGCATAAAACCAACTGTTCCAAACGCCGACGATCGTATATACCGCGATGACCGCCAAAATGGCCTTGGACATCGGTAAATATATCTGTAGCAAGATCTGATAGTTATTGGCTCCGTCAATCTTTGCCGCCTCGCGCAAGGTTTCGGGCAAAGAGCTGAAATAGGATCGGTCAGGATAATATACCAGATTGAAAAACAAGTGGGCAAAATCAGCGCAAGCGGGCTGGAATAAAGACCAAGTTTTGTAATCAGCAAGAAATTGGGAATCAGGCCGCCGCTGAAATACATAGGAACAATCAAAAAGTAGTTGATGAATTTCCTGCCCCAAAGATTCTTGTAGGTCAGCGGATAAGCCGCTATCGTGCAGGTCACAAGCATTAAAGCCGTATTGACGGAAGCATACATAATCGTATTCGCGTATGCACGCCATAGGCTCTGATCCTCAAACAAGATTTTATAGCTACCCAAGTAGAAACCTTTCGGCCACCAGTAGACTTTCATGGTTACCGCTTCCATAGGATCACTTAACGAAAGAACCAGTACATTGTAGACAGGGTATAACGTGATAAAGCATATTAGTGCCATGAACACATAAATCAGAAACGTACCAATCTTGCTTCCTTCTTTAATTCTGTTTTTTCTACTCATTTATTCTCATCGCTTACGCTTCTATTGAAACTACGTAGCGTTTCCCCTTCCTTAACAATATTAATGATGGCGATGCAATGACGGCGCAAAGGTGCTTGGTGAATTGCTTGTTGCCAATCCATTGCAAGAACGTCAGCAGAAACCAACACCATGAACAACCTACTGGTTGTGATAATAAATTGACCACCTTCGATACCCAAGCGATAAATATACGTCCCGATTACATCAGCTGTCTCATAAGTAGCGGGAAGATAAAGCAAAAGGATCAGTTCTGTGTTTGTTGATAAAATTGAGCCGATTTGCAGAATCAAGGTAATCGCAATAACGTTTTTTAGCCCCGGAAGCGAAATATGCCACATTTGTTTAAAACGTCCAGCGCCATCTATACTAGCTGATTCATACAACGCGGGGTCAATGGATGACAAGGTGGAAAAGTACAAAATAGAACCGAAGCCAAAATTTTTCCAAACATTCGTAATCGTATAGATTATTGGAAACTTGGATGAGTCCGTACGAAATGACTGTCGCGCAAAGCCCAACATTTGGACAATTTGATTGACGATACCATCCGTGCTGATAAATGAGATCACCATGCCGGCTACAACGACCGAAGAAATAAAAATACGGCAGATAACTCGCAGTTTGCACAAGCTTTTTGATTTTCGGACGCTTTACTTCATTGGCCAGAAGTGCAAAGATAATTGGTGCCGTGAATCCGAAGATAAGGTTTAACGAGTTCAAGACCAACGTATTGCGCAAAATTCTATAGAAATACTTGCTAGAGACAAAATTAACAAAATGTTTTAGTCCGACCCACTTGACGCCTTCTCCAACAAACGGGGCACCTGGCGAATAATCCTGAAACGAAATCACCAATCCATATAAGGGGATGTAACAGAAAATGAAAACCAAGATCAGGACTGGCAATAAAAGCGAATACATTTCCAAATTTTCCCGCACATACTCGCTTCGCATCCCGTTCTTGCGCAAACCTAATAAATGCGTTGTTAGGACTCTTCGAAACTTCATTGAATTCTTCCCTTTCATGATTTATACGAAATACTTTCATATTTATATTCATCATTATGATTATAGTTCAAGAAACTTGCCTATGGTTATGTAACATACAAGCCAATGCTTGTTCCTGCAGTGCATGGTCTGCACGACAATAAACCTTCTCAGAATTTTACAATCACGACTTCATATTTATTGTTACGGTAAAAAACTATTAAATGCAATTGACTTTCCTATATAAAACATGTGTAATACTATTTTATTTGTAAAATACACACAAAATGCAGTAAATACACACAAAATGCAGGATATACATTGACAGCGTGCAGCGGCGCATCTATGATATGGTGTGCGTGGATGAGGACGAGTACCCGTTGCGCCCGACAGAGAAGCAAGCCCACCGGCTGTAAGGCTTGCCCGGCAACACACCGGCGAACACCCCCTTGGAGCACCGGCCCCAAATCATAGTAAGGCCCGGCGCCTGCCAGCGTTACCGGCACAACTCCCCTTAAGGTGGAATACGAGGCGCACTCGTCCTGATTGGATGGGTGCTTTTATTCAGAGGAGGACATGTGGACACAATTGTAACCAAATTCGGCGGCAGCTCGGTGGCCAATGCGCAGGGCTTTGTGCAGGTGGGCGATATCGTCCGGGCCGATGAACGCCGCCGGTACGTGGTGGTATCGGCCCCCGGCAAGGCCGATAGCAAGGATCACAAGATTACCGACATGCTGCTGATGTGCTACCAGCTGGCCAGCCATCGGCTGGGCTTTGAGGATGTGTTTTCCATCATCGCGGCGCGCTACCGCGACATTCACCGCACGCTGGGCCTGACGCTGGACCTGGACGCTGAGCTGAATCAGATAGAAGCCCGCATCCGCGCCGGAGCCAGCCGTGATTACTGCGCCAGCCGTGGCGAGTATCTGTGCGCGCGCCTGATGGCGGAGTATCTGGATCTCCCGTTTGTGGACAGCAGCGACCTCATTGTGTTTGACCCTTCCGGCCACATGGACGAGGCCGCCACCTATGAAGCCATCCGCGTGGGCTTAAACGACCATGAGCGCGCGGTCATCCCCGGCTTTTACGGCGCGGATGCGCAGGGCAATTTGATCACCTTTGCGCGCGGCGGCAGCGACATCACCGGGGCCGTCATCGCCCGCGGCGTGCGCGCCAGCCTGTACGAAAACTGGACGGACGTGTCGGGCTTTTTGATGGCCGACCCGCGCATCGTGCCCAACCCGCGCCCCATCCACAGCATCACCTTCCGCGAGCTACGGGAGCTAAGCTACATGGGCGCACAGGTGCTGCAGGAGGATGCCATTTTCCCCGTGCGCGAGGCCGGTATCCCCATCCACATTCGCAACACCCACCGGCCGGAGGATCCCGGCACGCTGATCGTGCCCGAACAGACCGAGCGCAAGGGCACCATCGTCACCGGCATTGCAGGTAAGAAGGATTTCCGCGTTATCAACGTGGAAAAGACGCGCCTGCGCGAGGAGGGGGACTTCCTGCGCAAGCTCATCAGCGTGTTTGAAAGCAACGAGGTGCCCATCGAAAACATGCCCTCCTGCATCGACAGCGTGTCGGTGATTGTGTCGCAGGCCGATATATCGGGCAAGGAGCGCAAGATACTGGAAGAAATCCGCATTTACTGTTCGCCGGATGCGCTGGTGTCCATGCCCTCCATCGCGCTGATTGCCGTGGTGGGGCAGGGCATGATCCATGCAGCCGGATCGGCCGCGCGCGTATTCCGCGCGCTGGGCGATGACAAGGTCAACATCCGGCTGATCTCCCAGGGGTCCAGCGAGTTGAACATATTAATCGGCGTAGACAACCAGGACTTTGAAAATGCCATCCGGGCCATATACAAGGCCTTTGTACAGGAGGAAGCATGAAAAACGTACATGTTGCTGTTGTAGGCGCTACCGGGCTGGTAGGCTCCACCATTTTGCAGGTGCTGGCCGAGCGGGACTTCCCCGTGGGCACGCTCACCCTGCTGGCGTCCGAGCGTTCGGCCGGGCATCAAATTACCTGGAACGGACAGGAATACACCGTGGGCAACTTAGCCCAGGCCACGTTTGAGGGCGTGGACATTGCGTTTTTTGCGGCCGGCGGCAGCGTCAGCCGCCAGTATGCGCCCGTCGCAGCCGCGGCCGGCGCGCTGGTGGTGGATAACAGCAGCGCTTTCCGCATGCAGCCCGATATCCCGCTGGTGGTGCCGGAGGTCAACGCCGATGATATTCCGCTAAAAGGCATTGTGTCCAACCCCAACTGTTCCACCATCCAGTGCATGCCGCCGCTGCACGCGCTCAAGCCCTATGGCCTAAAGCGCGTGGTGTACAGCAGCTATCAGGCGGTGTCGGGTTCCGGCATCAAAGGCCTGAACGATCTGGACGAAAACAAGCATGAGTTCTATCCCCACCCCATCCACGCCAACATCCTGCCGCACATCGACAGCTTCCGCGACGATGGCTATACCGGCGAGGAGCACAAGATGATCGACGAGACGCGCAAAATCCTGCACGAAAAGGATTTGCCCATCACGGCCACCACCGTGCGCGTGCCGGTGCGCTTTGGCCACTGCGTCAGCGTCAACGTGGAATTGGAAAAGGAATTTGACCTAAACGAGTTGGTCGGGCGCATTGCCGCCCACGAGGGCGTGGTGCTGATGGACGACCCGCAGAACAATGTATACCCCATGCCCATATTGGCCGAGGGCCGTGACGAGGTGTTCGTGGGGCGCATCCGGCGCGACTTCAGCGTCAAAAGCGGCGTCAACCTGTGGGTGGTGGCCGACAACGTGCGCAAGGGCGCTGCCACCAACGCCGTGCAAATCGCTCAGAAAGCGCTGGAACGCATGGGATGAAACGCATTGCGCTGCTGGGCCTGGGCGAAGTAGGCCAGGGCTTTTATGAAGTATTCGAGCACGAGAAATCGCGCGTATCCGCCCTGACCGGTATATCGATGGATTTGGGCGCGGTGCTGGTGCGCAATATGCACAAACAGCGCAAAGTGATGCCGCGCGAGGGGTTGTTGACCGACAACCCGCATCGCATCATTAATGACACCACGACCGATGCCATTGTGGATGCCATCAACGACAGCGCGCTGGGCTACGAGATGGCGGTGTCGGCGCTGTCGCACGGCAAGCACTTCATCACCGCCAACAAGGCGCTGGTCAGCCGGCACATGGAAGAGCTGCATGCGCTGGCCGCGCAGCATGGCGCTGCATTCCTGTATGAAGCCAGCGTGGGTGGCGGCACGCCGCTGCTCAAGCCCCTGCGCGCGCTGGAGCGCGCAGGCGAAATCACCTCCATCAAGGGCATCCTCAACGGCTCCTGCAATTTTATCCTGACCGGCATGCGGGAGGGGAATACCTACGAGGTTATGATGCAGCGCGCCAGCGCGCTGGGGTATTTAGAGGCCGACCCGCGGGACGACGTGGCGGGCTACGACACCCGGCGCAAGCTGCGTATCTTGTGCTGCGTGGCCTTTGGCGGCAGCGTGCCGGAGCAGGACATCCCCTGCGAGGGCATCACCCGCGTGCGCGATCAGGACATCGCCGCCCTGGCGCAGCACGGGTATGAGGTCAAGCTGCTGGGCGCTGCCCGGCGCGAGGGCCGGGTGTGGCGGCGTTTGTGTTCCCCTGCGCCCTGCCGCGCCTGACGCCGCTGGCCGGCATCAGCGGCTCATTAAACCTGATTGAAGTCACCAGCCCGTTTTTGGGCCGCGCCGGGTTCATGGGCCAGGGCGCAGGCAGCCGTCCCACCGGGCACGCGGTGTTTACTGACCTGCTGGACGCGATGTCCGGCGCCGCCGGGCTGTCGCCGCGCTTAGGGCGTGTGCCGCCCGCCGCCGCGCCCACCACCGCGCGCTTCTACCTGCGCGGGGTTGCCATCCCTGCCGCGTGGGCTGATGGCGCGCTGGGCGACGGACAAAAAACGCACCCCCTGGATCTTCAGGAGGTGCAAGCCTGGCTGGCAGACCATCAGGAGGCCTGCGCCATCATATTGGAGCCGTAACTTTCAGCAGCGTTTGCATGGATACATAGTCTGCAAAGCGATGCTGCGCAGGGTAATCGTGATAGAACCCATCCGGATCAAACAAAACGCCGTCCATCCCGGCGTTTTTTGCCGCGTCCAAGTCCATCGCACGGTCGCCCACCATCACACAGTCCCTGCGGTTGAGCGAGTAGCGCTGCATCAGATGGTTGAGCGCATCGGGCGCGGGCTTGGCCGGGAAGCCGTCCTCGCTGGTAATAAAATCCGTAAACAGCGGGTACAGCCCATCGCGCTTGAGCGCCGCAATGGCGGCATTGTCGCGGTGGGTGTACAGATAGTGCTGCACGCCCTGCAGGCGCGACATGCGCAAAAACTTCTCCGCCCCCGGATACAGCTGCATGCCGGACAGCCCGGCCTTTTCGCTGACCTGGTTGTACAACCCACGCAGTTCATGCTCATCCGCATCCTGGCAGTACGCCGTGAACACATCGCCCATGCTGCCCTTGGCTAAGCGCAGCACCTCATCACGGGGGGCGGAAATGCCGCAATGCGCCAGCACCTCCATGCATAAATCCGTAATCAGGCCATAGGTGTCGTACAGGGTGCCATCAAAATCCCAGAAATAATGCGTGTATCCCCTCATGCCGTCACCACATCCAGCTGGCTTGTGCAGTGCGGGCAGCGGGTGGCATCATCGGCCACGGCCTGCTTGCAGTACGGGCACAGGCGCGGTTCGGGCGCAGGGGCGGGGGCCTCGGGCTTCTTGCGCAGGTTGCTGATGAGCTTCACAAACAGAAAGATGCACAGCGCCATCAAGAAAAAATCGATGACGGTCTGGATAAACAGGCCGTAGTTGAGGGTGGCAATGCCGGCATCCTTGGCGGCCTGCACCGTCAGGATGGGCGCGCCCGTGGTGTTCTCGCCCAGCAGCACAAACAGCCCCGACACATTGCCTGCGCCGGTCATCAGGCTGATAAGCGGCATGAAAATATCATTTACTAAGCTGGTTACAATCTTGCCAAACGCCGAACCGATGATCACACCGACGGCCATATCAATGACATTGCCCTTGAGTGCGAATGCCTTGAATTCCTGTACAAATTTCTTCATCGCCGTACAATCCTCCTTCAAATGGGTACCCGGGCATTCTATCACATAATGCGCCGTGCGGACACCTTTCTGCAATTTCTGTGCAGAGGCCCCTAATAGGGGCATGTCCAATTGCAGCCAGGCGAATGCTTCAACCGCTGGCTGCACCCACGAACAAATCATATCCTATCATGCTTTAAGGGGCTTCCTCTTTCAAAATGATATCTTGATACATTGTCATTAACTCTGCAACGCACTCCGATTCTGTCATCTTCCGCCAATTAAATCCATAGGATTCCATCACTGCTTTATCGTTTTCCTGATGTGCTTTTCTAAGTTCTGGCGGCATTGTTAGTTCATCATACAGGTCTGCCAAAGTTGCATCAGGATACAAATTTCTTGCAGCTAATATAGGGGCTACTGAACAACAACTGTTTTTAAATCTCCTCTGCAACCCAAACTAAAAGTATGCTCATCACCACCAATTTTCTGCACCAAACTGGCGCTCGAAGCATCCTTTGGAACAGCGCAAAAAGAAGTGCTCGCAGGCGCTTCCATAGATTCATCGTCAGGATGCTGACATGAATGGCTACTTCGCTGGTTTCCTGTAACCGTTCCATCACTAAGCTCATGCCGTAGCGCCGCTTGCCCACGCCAAAGGATGACTCTATCGCGCTGCGCTCTCCGGATTCCAGCCGCTCTTCCAACAGTTGCTGACGATACAACGCTTTGTCCTTGGGCGGACGGCCTAGTTTGGGGCCCGACATCCGGATCCCGCGCTCCTTGCAGTATTTCAGGTTCTCTCGGGTGCGATATGCTCTGTCTGCCAGCACGCGCTCTGGATACACCCCGGTATCCGCACGGTAGCTTTCCACAGATTCCTGCAAAGTCGTTCCCTCATGAAAGTTATCCCAGGACAGGTGTTCAATACGAGAATAGCCATCCACCAGAGATACTGCTATCTTTGCTCCAAACTCCACCGCTGCCTTTGCCTTGCCCCGCACGATGGGGCGCACCCAGGGCTGGTGCAGGCTGACAATCCGGTCATCCACGCGCTTGCTTCCCTGCTCGTACATCTGTTTCTGCTGGGCATACAATACCTCAATCACCTGGAGTTGTTTCTGATCTTTCTCGCTCAAACTGGCTTTGACCTCTGACAGATACCCCAGATTGCGAGCCACATAGGACAGTTGTTTGCGCAGGCTCTTGCGCAATAACTTCTGGGAAGGACGGCGATTCTTCGCATAACGCAGATAGTCGCGCCGGGCGATCCTGCGATAGGTACGGGGCTTCTGACCTTTGGGAAATGCGCTGTCTATCATGTCTTCCAGGCATTCTCGGGCTTCATTCAGCAAACTGATGTCCGTTGGATAGCGGATGTCCTGCGGCACACAGGTCGCATCCAGTATCAGCGTTCCCCGGTTGGTGGGCGGTTCACTTTCGTTTAGTTCTTGTGTGTCCGCGTTTTCGTCCGATTGTCCAGTTGGGGGATCTGGCGGAGTGCTGTCGGGAGGATCATCGTCTGCATTCTCGTCCTCTGCATAGGGATTGCAGCGACCGATGATATAATCGTTCAAATCCGCCAACAAATCAGCCGGGATGCGTTTACGAAACAACGTCATCGTACTGGCGTCAAAGGGCGCTTCATGTTGAAATGCAGGCAGACCAAGAAAGAACTGAAGATAGGGATTCATTCGGATTTCCTGCACCGTATCCTCATCTGAGAACCCGTATCGCTCCTTGATGACGAGGGCGCCTAAAGCCATACGCGCAGGCTTGCCCACATTCCCCACATTGCTATCAAAGGTCTGGGCATAGCGGCGTTCCAACTCTGCCCAGGGAATCAGTTTCGCCAGCCTGACCCAGTCATTGTCAGAGTTCAGACCGTGAAACTGGAAGAAACTTTCGTTCTCAAACACGCTGACTTGTTTGCTTTCTGGTCGATACACGCGGACTTCCTCCAAACAAAGTGCAAGGGTTTTGGACGATTTCAGGAGTTTTCCTTGCACCAGTTTATCATATATCAGGCTATATTGCTTGTAAAATATAGGGAATCAAGTTGTTCAGTAGACACTAATATAGATTTTGCAGTTCCCTCTATCCTTGCAATTTCTCCTGCGTTCGGCCAAGGAAAGTTATTATATACAACATCCTTGGAATAACGATAGCGCAATTCCAACCTACCTGCTACAGCCCTCATCCACGCCATATGGACATTTGAAGTTAATACCCCAAAGTCATATAAATTGGCATCTGGAACAATCTGAACGGCGTCTGTCACAATCGTATCTTTCGTTAAAAACCCCATAGGTATGTATTTTCTTCTTTCAGACGATACCCTGGGTATCAGTATATAATCAGAATCTTTAGGCTGGGTAATCTGTGCAAATAACGTCGGTGTAGCTGCAAACTTTCTTATCCCGGCGGCCTTACTGCTTTCTCTTGATTCCTTGCATTTTCTTATTCTTGCCAATGTAAGAGGGCAGCCTCTTAACTCTTCAGGCTTTGCATCGACAAGCCACAAACAATATCGTTTTTGATTATTGATAAATTCTCTCGCTCCTAACAACGGTTTAACAAACTTTTGGGCTTGCGGTTCTTTGGCAAGAAACTCATCTATTTCATCGTTTTCAATAATTAAATGGCCTCCATCTGCTGGTTTGTTTCCATAAACCATTTGCGGGACATTACAAATAGGCATATTTCTGCTTTTTACTAAAACATTTGGACCATCTACTAAATACGGATTTATATTTTCCACTTTTTGAGCTATTTCGTCTTTAAACAACCATTTTTCCTTTGTTTCGACAAAAGAAAATCCAATTATCACACAATATACGCTTGCTTTTTGCGATGCTTCGCTCTCCCACTTAAAGGATTGATACGCATAAATAATATTAACCGATAGCCTTTCCCATAATCTTGCTACTGTTTCCCCTTCAGCTATGGAACTGGTCGCTACAAAGCAACATTTGATAGGAGTATTTTTAATATAGGATTCAGCTTTCTTAAACCAGCAAGATACATAATCCAAATTCTTAACGCCCGGAAAAAGTATGCTCATGTCTTTTTTCTGCTCATCTGTCATATATGTAAATCCTGAAAACGGTGGATTTCCCATGATATAATCCAGTTCATTTTTGGGCACAACATCCTCCCAATCCAATCGCAAAGCATTGGCCTCAACAATATTGGGATACGTCTTTAATGGCAAGAAATCCAAACTCATATTAACGATGTCCTCGGTCTCTTTCATCATCTGTGCTTCCGCTATCCACAAGGCGGTTCTTGCCACCGATACCGCAAAATCGTTAATCTCAATTCCATAAAATTGGCTGATGGATACTTGAATGGGATTATGCGATACCTTAAATACAATCTGATCGCCATACAGCTCTTTCAGGATTTCATTTTCCAGTTTGCGAAGGGAAATATAGGTTTCTGTCAGGAAGTTCCCGCTGCCCGCTGCCGGGTCTAAAAACGTTAAGGAAGCCATCTTGTCCTGTAGCTCCTCAAATCTTCTTGCCTTGATGGATAACGTTTTCAGATTGCATATTTCCTTAAACTCCTCGCGCAACGCATCCATAAACAAAGGGTCAATGACCTTATGGATGTTTTCAATGGATGTGTAGTGCATCCCGCCTGACCGGCGCGTTTCCGGGTTCAAGGTTGATTCAAACACGCCGCCAAATATCGTGGGGCTGATGTTAGACCAATCAAAGCTTGCCGACGCCTTGTTTAAAATGATGTCTATGATTTCATCGCTAATCCTCGGTATAACAACGTCCTCTTTTTCAAAAAGGCCGCCATTGACATATGGGAACGCCAAAAGCTCCTCTGATTGATAGGGGTCTCGCTCCTGCTCCTGCTGATCCAACACCCTGAACAGTTTGATCAGCGCATCCCTGAAGCCCACCCGCGAGCCCGCATACTGCGCCAAATAATCGCGGAACATATTGCGGCGACCGAATAACCCGGCATCCTCGGCATAAAAACAAAATACCAGCCTTACGCAAAGGATGTTTAAGTTCTTCAGGGTTTCTTTATCATCAGGGTCACGGTATTGTTTGAGCAAAGCATCGTAGAGTATCCCTACCAGCTCTCCGGCCTGGATGGATACTTCTTTGGCTTTCGTAATATAATGGTTTTCCTCATCCACCAGGAAATTCAGCCGATAATAATCCTCTTCCAAGTCTTTCAGGTAAACCACCTCTGGCTCGGATTGAGGTTTGTTCATATCAAAGATATGGAACTCCTTAAAATTGCACAGGACAATCCACCTGGGCCTGTCATCATAGGGCAGCTCGATAGAATATCTTTTCGCTTGCTGAAAAGGCGAAAGGATAGAGCCGTCCGACTGTCTGATCCCTTTTCGTAAATCCTTGTCGATGGATTTTTGTTCGATCAGCACATGCGTTGCAGGTATATATCCGTCAATAAAGCTTGTATGGTCTAGCATCACCTGGTCTTCAAAGCGGATAAATTCCGCAGGCTTCTCCACCCCATACACTTCATGTAAAAGCGAAAGCCAAAACCTGGCAGAATCCCCCTTTTCGTACCCGATGCCCTCCCATTTTCGGGCAAACTCTTTGGCTGCTTTTCTCTGTTCTCTCTGTGTCAGCATGCGTCCACCTCGTCAGCATCGTTTTATTCCCCGGCATCACTGCAAAACCTTATATTTTGCATAGCATATCCTTGCATCCATCTTAGTTCCTGTCAAACACTTCGTCAACACAATCCCTCCGTCAACCACACTTTGTGCCGCACGTGTTTTTTTCTTGTTTCATGCACACTTTTGATTGTTCTGGTCAATCTTTCGCCATTTTGCACATTGTCGGAGGCTTGGACGGCGCTTATCCTATGGTCACAAGGCGATGATCGGGAACAGGTAGCCCGGCACACCTCCTCCAAGAGAGCTTCCGGTTGGTGCAAGGAAGCGGGGAGCGCAGGGCGAGTACATCCCAGGAGCCGCAGGCTGAAACCTCAGTAGGCTGCGCCGGAGGCCCACCGTTACAGGGGCAGGCAATAATAGTTGCCGGTGAGGCCGACCGTTATGGAAGGCAAAATCGAGGTGGTACCGCGGAACTTCCGCCCTCTGCAATGCAGGGGGCGTTTTGTTTCCCCCATAAATGAAAGGAGATTTACCCCATGAAAACACTGCGTAGAATGTTTGCCCTGATGCTATGCCTGATGCTGGTTTCCTTTGTGCCCGCGCTGGCGCAGGACGACATGCCGCTGATCGGCATCATCCAACTGGTGGAGCACCCCGCGCTGGACGACGCGCGCCTTGGCTTTATCGAGGGGCTCAAGGAGCTGGGCTTTGAGGATGGCAAGAACATCCGCATCGACTACCGCAACGGCCAGGCCAGCAAGGACATCTTAGCCAGCATTGCCGACCACTTTATTGCAGAAAATGTAGACCTGGTGCTGGCCATCGCCACCGATGCCGCCACCTCCATGGCCAGCAAAACGACCAGCATCCCCATTTTGGCCACCGCCATTACGGACTTTGTGGGCGAAGCGCGCCTGGCCAAGTCCAACGAGGTGCCGGGATACAACGTGTCCGGCACCACGGACATGAACCCCATTGACGCGCAGATCGCGCTGCTTCAGCGCTTAGTGCCGGAGGCCAAGACGGTGGGCCTGCTGTACAACGCCAGCGAAAGCAACAGCGTGCTGCAGGCCAAAATTGCACACAAGCACATTGAGGCAATGGGTATGAAGTGGAAGGATGTTACCGTCAACAATGTCAACGATGTGCAGCAGGCCGCGCTTTCTCTGGTGAACGAGGTAGACGTGCTGTACATCCCCACCGACAACACCGTGGCCTCAGCCATGCCGGTAGTGCATCAGGCCGCCGTTACCAACAAGGTGCCCATCCTTTGCAGCGAAGCCGGGCAGGTCAAAACCGGCGGCACCGCCACCCTGGGCATCAGCTACTTCAACTTAGGCAAGCAGACGGCGCAGATGGCGGTGGATGTGCTGGCCGGCGCCGACATCAGCCAGATGCCCATCCAGTCGCAGACGGAGTTTGAATATCTGCTCAACAAAACCATGTGCGATGCCATCGGCTTGGCCATCCCGGAGGACCTGCTGCCCTTCGCGATTGATGTCGAATAATGTTCCCGTGATGTTTTTGTGGCGTTTTCGATTCATTTGGTAGGTTATTGGCCGGATTAAACATTGTCATCCCCGCCATGCGGGCGGTAATATACGGCCATCGGCGACGATCGGGAACCATGGCGGCCATCGTCCCCCTGAAGAGAGCTTCCGGTTGGTGCAAGGAAGCGGGGGCAGGAAGCGAGTTCATCCCGGGAGCTGCAGGCTGAAACACGAGTAGGCTGAGCCGGAGTCCCACCGTTACAGGGGATGGCAATGATGGTTGCCGATGAGGCTGCTTTATAGCAGCGAACCGAGGTGGTACCGCGGAACTTCCGCCCTCTGCAAATGCAGAGGGCGTTTTGTTCAACAAAGGATGGCGAAAAGCCAACGAAAGGAGAGCCCCATGAAACACCTGAAGAAACTGGTTGCCCTGGCCCTGACTGTAGCACTACTCCTCCCTGCGCTTTTCGCTTTTGCGCAGAACGACCTGCCCATTATCGGCATCGTACAAATCGTTGAGCATCCCTCTCTGGACGCCTCGCGCCAGGGGTTCCTGGATGAGCTGGCCGTCCTGGGCTATAAAGACGGTGAGAACATCAAAGTGGAATACCACAACGCCCAGGGCAGCAAGGACACGCTGGCCACCATCGCAGACAATCTGGTTGCCAATAACGCCGCCCTGGTACTGGCCATTGCCACAGACTCCGCGCTGATGATGGCCAGCAAGACCACCACCATCCCCATCTTAGGCACCGCGATTACCGATTACGTGGACACCAAGCTGGCTGAAAGCAACGAAAAGCCCGGCCACAACGTATCGGGCACCACCGACATGGCCAGCATCGCCGACCAGCTGGATGTGCTGCTGGAGCTGGTGCCGGACGCCAAGACCATCGGCCTGCTGTACACCGCCAGCGAAAGCAACTCCGTCATCCAGGCCGGTATCGCCAAAGAGTATCTGGACAGCAAGGGCATTGCACACGTGGAAGTCACCGTGCACAACACCAATGACGTGCAGCAAGCCACGATATCCATCATGGATCAGTGCGACGCCATCTACATCCCCACCGACAACACCTATGCAGCTGCTATGCCCATCGTATATCAGGCTGCTGTGGCCGCCAAGAAGGTTGTGGTGTGCGGCGCGGGCGACATGGTCATGGAAGGCGGCATCGCCACCCTCGCCATTGACTACTACAAGCTGGGCCAGCAGACTGCGCCCATGGCCGTGGACGTGTTAAACGGCGCGGATATCAGCCTGATGCCCATCCAAAGCCAGAAGGAGTACGAGTACATCGTCAACAAGACCATGGCCGACGCCATTGGCCTGACGCTGCCCGAAAAACTGCTTCCCTATGCCAAGGAAATGAAGTAACATAGCGTAGTCACTTAGCACCTGTTAAGCGGGCTGCTCCGCCGGGTTAAATCCGGCGGAGCAACCCGCGTCACTGGGAGAAGAGGTATCCATGACGCAATACATCCTGAGCACGATATCCTTAGGCCTGCTGTGGGCCATCATGACCCTGGGGGTGTACATCACCTTCAGGATTTTGAACGTGGCGGACATGTCGGCGGAGGGCTCCATCACGCTGGGCGCGGCACTGGCCGCACGCATGATATCCGAGGGCGGGAACCCCTGGTTGACGCTGCTGGCCGCCATTGTGGCCGGCATGGCGGCGGGGCTGATTACCGGCATATTGCACACCAAGTTAGACATCCCCGCGCTGCTGTCGGGCATATTGACGATGATCGGCCTGTACTCGGTCAACCTGCGCGTAATGGGCAAGGCCAATATCTCGCTGCTGCGCATGGAAACCGTGTATTCCGGGCTGGAGCGGCTGCTGCACAGCATCGGTATCAACGGCATCGAGATGGGCCTGCCCGACCTGGAAAAAACGTTGTCCATCGGCATTCTGGGTGCGGTGATGTCCTTTGGGCTGGCGTTTCTGATGTACTGGTTTTTCGGCACCGAACTGGGCAGCGCCATCCGCGCCACCGGCAATAACCAAAAGATGGTGCGCGCACAGGGCATCAACACCGATACCGCCATCATCATCGGGCTGGTCATCAGCAACGGCCTGGTGGCGCTGTGCGGCGCGATGATCATGCAGATGCAAAACTTCGCTACGGTGGACATGGGCACGGGCTCCATCGTCATCGGCCTGGCCTCGCTGATCATCGGTGAGGTGCTGTTCGGAAAGCGCAACTACATGCTGCGCTTTTTGTCGGTCATATTTGGGGCCGTCACCTACCGCCTGGTCATTGCACTGGTGCTCAAGATGGGCCTGCATTCGGACTTCTTAAAGCTGTTTACCGCATTGACGGTCATCTTCGCGCTGTCCCTGCCGCGCATCAAGGCCATCACGGCCGACCTGACACGCAAGGTACGCCTGGCGCTGGGCGGCTATGGCAAGGGGGGCCGACATGCTTAGGGTTGAAAACATTGTCAAGATCTTTAACCGCGACACCGTCAACGAGAAGACCGCGCTGGACAGCGTGACGCTGTCTTTAAACGAGGGCGACTTTGTCACCGTCATCGGCGGCAACGGCGCGGGCAAATCCACGCTGCTGAATATTGTGGCCGGTGTCTACCCCTCCGACAGCGGCGAAATCTATGTAGACGGGCGCAATATCACCAAATTGGTGGAGCATCAGCGCGCGGCCTACATGGGGCGCGTGTTCCAGGACCCCATGATGGGCACGGCCGCCGACATGTCCATTGAGGAAAACCTGGCGCTGGCCATGCGCCGCGGGCAGCGCCGCACGCTGCGCTGGGGCGTCAACAGCGCCGAAAGGCAAACCTTCCGCGACATGCTGTCCACGCTGGAGCTGGGGCTGGAAAGCCGCATGAGCACCAAGGTGGGGCTGCTGTCCGGCGGCCAGCGCCAGGCGCTGACGCTGCTGATGGCTATCCTGAAAACCCCGCGCCTGCTGCTGCTGGACGAGCACACTGCGGCGCTGGACCCCAAGACCGCGCGCAAGGTGCTGGAGCTGACCGACCGTTTCATCGCCGAGCGCAACCTGACCACCATGATGGTCACGCACAACATGCGCGACGCCATCCAGCACGGCAACCGGCTGGTCATGATGTCGGCAGGGCAAATCGTGGTGGATGTAAAGGGCGAGGAAAAGAGGCGCTTGACGGTGGAAGACCTGATGGTGGAGTTTGAGCGCGCCAGCGGCGGCGAAGCCATCGCCAGCGACCGCATGCTGCTGGGGAATTAACAAGTAACAAATTCTTGTCCTATCCTATACGCGGCGCGCTCTATCCGGCGTGCCGCGTTTTCCATCCAAATGTAACCCCCATGTTCAACGTTGACCACCTGCCCCGCCGCGCCTATAATGCATGGTGGAGGTAGACTGATGAAACGTTTGGCTTTGTTGTGTGCGCTGCTGCTGGCCCTGTGCCCCATGTTGGGCATGGCGGAGCAGCGGCCTGCCTATATCACCCAATACACCCATGGCGATCAAACGCAAAACCGCATCGCCATCACCATTGACGACTGGTGGGAGCCTGAACTGCTGCCCCAGTTTTTGGACGTCGCCAAGGAAAACGGCGTGCTGCTGACGCTGTACCCGGTGGGCGTCAACCTGAAGGAAGAACACCGCGAGTTGTGGCAGCGCGTGCTGGACGAGGGCCACGAAATCGGCAACCACAGCAACACGCACCGCGACCTGGCCGAGGCCTCGCGCGACAGCATCGTGGCGCAGCTGACCAACATGGAAAAGAACCTGACCAAAGCGTTAGGGTACGAAATCGAGTTGAACACCGTGCGCTATCCCTTTGGCAGCGGCCGCAGGAAAGGCCTGCGCAGCGCGTTTGCCCGCGCCATCAGCGAGGCCGGGTATGTGCACGCCGTGCTGTGGGATGTGGACACCACCAAGCTGCCCGTCAGCAAAATTATGCGGCAAGTGAAAAACGGCTCCATCGTGCTGCTGCATGCCAACAACGGCGACCTCAAAAAAATAACGGCATTGCTGCCGCTGCTTAAGGAAAAAGGCTTTGAGATGGTGACGGTCAGCCAGCTGTTAGGGCTTACAAAGACGGGCCGGACAGCGGACGCTCAATAACCGCATCCCGCGGCACCCCAAAGGCCGCGTCCGCAGGCGCCGTAAAGGCCATGCGCTGGCCGGACACCGGATGATCAAACGCAATATACGCCGCGTGCAGCATCAGCCGCGGCGCTTTTTTTGCGGCCTGGCCGCCGTAAATCTGGTCGCCCCATATGGGGTGGCCGGTGGACGCCATGTGCACACGGATCTGGTGCGTGCGCCCGGTAATCAGATGGACATCCAGCAGCGTGCTGTCCTTGTCGCGCGCCAATACCCGCCAGCGGGTGATGGCCTCGCGCCCATCGGCGCGCACGGCCATTTTTTTGCGGTCCTTATCGCTGCGGGCGATGGGCGCGTTGATTTCGCCAGCATCTTCCCGAAAGCCGCCCGCCACGCGCGCCACATAGTGCTTATCCATGGTGCGCGCGGCCAGCTGCCGCGACAGCGCCACATGGGCGCGGTCATGCTTGGCCACCAGCAATATCCCGCTTGTATCCTTGTCCAGCCGGTGCACGATGCCCGGGCGTTTTTCGCCGCCAATGCCGGACAGGTTGTCCAGATGATGCAGCAGCGCATTGACCAGCGTGCCGTCCGGGTTGCCCGCCGCCGGGTGTACCACCATGCCGCAGGGCTTTACCACCACGGCCAGCGCATCATCCTCGTACAGCACCTGAATGGGAATATCCTGCGCAATCACCTCGGTTTCAACAGGTTCTGGAGTGTCAATCTCCACTTTGTCGCCAATTTCCGGCACGAAAGAGGGTTTATCCACCACTTTGTCGTTTATGCGCACATGTCCGGCCTTTATCCATTTCGCAGCCTGCGAGCGGGTCATGCCCTCCCCCGCCAGCAGCACATCCAGCCGCTGGGACAGGGTGACCTCTACTTTTTTCATCGCACAGATTTCCTCCCGCCCAGTACCTCCATCAAAACAAGGAGCGCCACACCCACCACCAGCGCGGCATCGGCCACATTGAACACCGGAAACCACGGCATAAACGTCAGTGCCAGAAAATCCACCACATACCCCAGGCGCAGGCGATCCGCCACATTGCCCAAGGCACCGCCTATCATCAGCGCCCAACCGATGCGCTGACCCAGTCCGCCGCGCCCGGCCAGCCGCGCAAAAAGCACCATCAGCGCGACCCCCGCCACCGCCAGCACTGCGCCGCTGCTGCCCTGGAGCAATCCAAAGGCAATGCCGGTGTTGCGCGTGGGCGCCAAATGCAGCACGCCGGGGATCACCACGCCCGTGGCTTCCCCCCACAGCGCCTTGCTGCTCTGATCCAGCGCCAGCACTCCCAGCGCCAGCAGCAGCATTCCTACGCGCCGTTTCCCATCTTTCATCATCATGCCGCAATTATAGTGCGGAACGCGCGGTTGCTCAACTGCATGGCGCATAAGACATCGGGAAATGGTTATATTCTATAGTGAGGGGGTACAACCTCACCTCATGGCAATAATGACTTTGCATTGCACATCCGGGAGGGATATTGAATGACAAAACGATGGACAGCCTTAGCAATACTAACCGTTTTGCTGCTGGGCACTCAAACATTTACACAGATGGAGACGAATGGCATGCAACACATTTACTTTGCAGGCGGGTGCTTTTGGGGCACCGAACACCTAATGGCGCAGGTGCCGGGCGTGGTGGACGCAACCAGCGGCTACGCCAACGGCACCACGCAGCACCCCACCTATCAACAGGTAGTCAAGGGTAACACCGGCCACCGCGAAACTGTGCGCGTTACCTATGACCCGGCGCTGATGGACGCCGAGGCGCTGATCCGCCTTTTTTACCAGACCATTGACCCCACCGTGCCAAACCGGCAGGGCAACGACGTGGGCACGCAGTACCAGGTTGGGATTTACTACACCGATGAGGCCACCGGCGGCATTGCACAGAGGATTACCGAGGAGAAACGCGCCCGCCACCGGGAGTTTTATGTGGAGGTACAGCCGCTTTCGTCCTTCTGGGAGGCCGAGGAATACCACCAGGACTACCTTGTAAAAAACCCAAATGGCTACTGCCACTTAGGCCCTGAACAGTTTGAACTGGCGCGCAACACCGTCAAAACGCCTGCGCGCGTGGCGGAATACCGCCGCATCGATGCGCAAACCACCAAGGACATGATGGACAAAGGCGGCGTGCTCATCGTGGATGTGCGCACCCCAGCCGAATATGCCGCCGGCCACATAGCGGGTGCTATCAACCTGCCGCTGGATCGCATCCCGCAGGACGCGGCCACCATGCTTGCGGACAAGGATGCCACCATTTTGCTGTACTGCCGCTCCGGCGCGCGCAGCCGCACAGCGGGCAATGCGCTGGTGGGCATGGGCTACACGGGCATCTATGACTTTGGCGGCGTGATGTCCTGGCCGTTCGGGTTGGTTACATAATCTCCCTTATAGCGGCCACCGCCGCCGCAAACGCCTCCCGCCGGGACGCATAGGCCTGCGCTGCGCCCGGCGTTTTGTTATGTTGTTCCAACTCCTCCGGGGGCAACACTTTCAAATGCGGCTCCAGCGTCATCACGCCTAACGATTGGGGCAGCGTGGCAAACTCGCGCACGATGCGCGGCCATTCCCCCACGCCGCGGCCTGCGGGCACCACGGTTCCGTCAGGCAGGGCATCTTTAACGTGCAGGTAGTGAATGTGGTTTTTTAACATTTCCCACGCTGCGCCCACGTTCTCGCCGGTCTGAATAAAGTTGGCCGGGTCAAACACGCCCAGCAGCTGCGGTACCCGCGCAAACAGCCGGGCACAGCGCGCGGCCGTGTCGCCTACGATGCCTTTTTCATTTTCGTGGCACAGGTACACCTGCGCAGCCTTGGCCAGCTCACAGGCCTCCATCAGCCGCTCGGCAACGCGGGGCAGCACATCATCGGGGTTTTCGTCCTTTTCGGGATAAAAGCTGAACACGCGCAGGTATTGGGCCCCCACGGCGTGGGCAATATCAATCAAATGCAGCAACTGCTGCCGCGCTTCCTCAAAGGGCGCGGCCAGCGGCGTTTTGCCAAACGGCGAGCCCAGCGACCATACGGATATCCCCGCATCGGAAAGCTGCCTGCGGATATCGCGCGCCTCGGCCATAGTGAGCGCAGCGGCATTCTTGCCGTCCACGCTGCGCAGTTCCAGCAAAGAAATGCCGTTATCCTGCAATGCCTGTATCTGCCCGTGCAGGCTGTCCGCCGCTTCATCGGCAAAGGCGCATAGACGCAGATCACGCATGGCGCTTGCCCTGGATATACTTGTCGATGGCCTGCGCAGCCTGCTTGCCCGCGCCCATGGCTAAAATGACCGTGGCAGCCCCCGTCACCGCATCGCCGCCGGCGAACACGCCCTCACGGCTGGTCAGGCCATCGGGGCCATTGGTAATAAAGCAGCCCGCCTTGTTGGTGTCCAGCCCCGGCGTGGTGTTGCGCAGCAGCGGGTTGGGCGAAGTGCCGATGGCAATAATCACCGTATCCATGGGCAGCGTAAACTCGCTGCCTTCCTTGACCACCGGGCGGCGGCGGCCGCTGTCATCGGGCGCGCCCAGCTCCATTTCCACGCATTCAATGCCCGTCACCCAGCCTTTGTCGTTGCCTAAGATGCGCACGGGGTTGGTGAGGGTTTTGAAGAGGATGTCCTCCTCCTGCGCATGCTCCACCTCCTCCTGGCGGGCGGGCAGCTCCTGCATACTGCGGCGGTAAACGATGTAGACCTCCTCCGCGCCCATGCGCTTGGCACAGCGCGCGGCATCCATGGCCACGTTGCCGCCGCCCACCACCGCCACGCGGCCTCCGGCCATGACCGGCGTGGTGGCATCGGGCAGGTAGGCATTCATCAAATTGATGCGCGTCAAATACTCATTGGCGCTGTACACGCCCTTGAGCGATTCGCCAGGGATGTTCATAAAATTGGGCAGCCCGGCACCGCTGCCGATATAAATCGCCTCATACCCCGTCCCAAACAATTCATCCACCGTCAGCGTGCGGCCGATGACCACATTGGTTTGCACCGTGACGCCTAACTTTTGCAGCGCCTCTACCTCCTGATCCACAATGGCGCGGGGCAGACGAAACTCCGGAATGCCGTACACCAGCACACCGCCGGCCACGTGCAGCGCCTCATAGACAGTGACCTCATAGCCCATGCGCGCCAGTTCCCCCGCCGCAGCCAGGCCGCTGGGGCCCGCCCCTACCACGGCCACCTTCAGGCCGTTGGGTTCGGGCCGGGGCGGCAGTTCGCACGCATGCTCGCGGAACCAGTCCGCGGCATAGCGCTCCAGCCGGCCAATACCTACGCTTTCGCCCTTGAGGCCGCGCACGCACTTGCCCTCGCACTGCGTTTCCTGCGGGCACACGCGCCCGCACACCGCAGGCAGGGAGTTATCCTCCAACAGAATGCGATAGGCCGCCTCCATCTCCCCCTGCGCGATTTTTGCGATAAAGCCGGGGATATCTACGCCCACGGGGCAGCCGCTCACGCAGGGCTTGTGCTTGCACTGCAGGCAGCGCTGGGCCTCCTGGATGGCCATTTCCTCGGTATAGCCCAGCGCCACTTCGTCAAAATTGTTCTTGCGTACGTCTGCAGGCTGCGTGGGCATCTCGGTTTTCTTAAGCGACATATTGCGCGGCATCATTGCACCTCCAACCCGTACAGGCGGCACGCTTCCTCACGGGCGTGCGCCTCAAAATCCGCGTACATGCGCGAGCGGCTGATGGCCTCGTCAAAGTCCACCTGGTGCGCGTCAAAGTCCGGCCCGTCCACGCAGGCAAACACGGTCTTGCCGCCCACCGTCAGGCGGCAGCCGCCGCACATGCCGGTGCCGTCCACCATGATGGCGTTCATGGACACCGTGGTCTTGATGCCATATTCCTTGGTCAGGAGGCTGACAAATTTCATCATGGGCATGGGGCCGATGGCGATAACCTCATCATACTGGTGCCCCTGCTCAATCAACTCTTTGAGCGCCTGCGTGACCAGCCCCTTTTCGCCGTGCGTGCCGTCATCGGTCATCACGCGCAGCACATGGCTGATATCCCCAAACTCTTTTTCCAAAATGACCAGGTCCTTGCTGCGGAAACCCACCACGCTGTGCACGGTGGCGCCCATTTCGTGCAATTTCTTTGCAATCGGGTACGCGATGGCGCAACCTACGCCGCCGCCCACCACGCATATCTTTTTAAGGCCATCCAGCTTGCTGGGCCTGCCCAACGGGCCCACAAAATCCTGCAGGCTGTCGCCCTCGTTTAAGGTATCCAGCTCCATCGTGCCTGCGCCCACAATCTGGCAAATGACCGTGACGGTGCCCTTTTCGGGATCCTGCCCGGCCACGGTCAGCGGGATGCGCTTGGAGTTTTCTTTGGCGCGCAAAATAACAAACTGCCCGGCCTGCGCCTTGCGGGCCACCAGCGGCGCCAATATGTCCAGCCTGATAACCTTGTCGGTCAACCGCTCCTTGGATGTGATGAGATACATGGCGTTCCTCCATAAATACCACGCCGACCCCCGGCGATAATGGGCAAAGTATAGCCCGTTACGCCCATGCAATCAAGCGCGGACAGCCGCGCCATGCCAGTGTAACTGTATTTCTGATGAGCAAAAATATTGTAGAGGGGGCCTTTACTATTTTTCGTTGTCATCCATGGACAATCTGACAGCCTCTGTTGTCTGCATTAGTCTGTCAAAATCACTTTGATACAATTTATCCTGAATCACCCTGTATTTTTCAAATTCACTTTCAGCAAAGCTTTTTGCAATCTCAGCGGTAACTTTTCCTTTGTCTTTCAAAACATCTTCTTCGTTGAATTCTAAAAAGACATCCAACCGTTTTGCCCAGTCTTCCATGGTCATGGGAATTTTGCGCCTCGCCTGTCTTTCCGCATAATCTAAATACATAGTAACAAACTGATTTAAGTCTTCCATTTCAGTTTTGGAAAGATAGTTCTTTGCAATGCTGACATCGGATTTCACAATTTTTCCGCCAGGTGCGTTTTTCCAAGTCGTAAGTCCCATATGTTCTTTTTGATGGTCAGCTCGTTCTACAATTAACTCAGCCGCTGTATGATGATGTATTGCATAATGAAGTTTGTTTTGAACAGCAGCAAAAAAATCCTGCGATGTTTTTGCTGTCGGTGAATAATCCATGGCCGTAGAATAGATATCCGTGATTTTTTGATAGAATTTTCTTTCACTTGCTCTGATTTCTCTGATCTCGTCAAGCAAATGCTCAAAGTATGCTTCATCAAATACTTGACCATTTTCTAATCGCTGTTTATCTAAAACATATCCTTGTATTGTAAAAGTTCGTAATACATTTGTTGCCCACTGACGAAATTGAGTAGCCCTGATTGAATTGATACGATACCCCACAGAAATGATTGCATCCAAATTATAGAATTTCATTTTGTATGTTTTCCCATCCGAAGCAGTTGCCGAGGATTCCTCGGTAACTGCTTCCTCCTGTAATTCTTTAGACGCAAATATATTTTTTAAATGCAGGCTTATATTGTCCGTAGAGCAGTCAAACAGTTCAGCCATTGCTTTTTGAGTAAGCCAGATGGTTTCATCATGCACCCGGACTTCAATGCCATTTTCACCCGCTTGCTTGGTAAAAACAATGAAGTCAGTTGTACTATTTCTGATTTGAATACCTCTTTTGTTCTCTTTCATATGCTCTCCATGATAAGCTCTGCCTTATGCTGATATAGAACAGTTATGGGCAACCTCTTACCAGCCGTACTTTTACTGAATGGCCGGTGTAGGCGCAGGCGTCGCCACGGCAGGCACAAAGTCCTGCACCGCGCCCACGCCGTCCACATGGGGGTTCAGGGGAAAAAGTGTATCAGACTGCACCAGCGCGATGACCTCGTGCGCTTCCTCGCCGGAGAGCAGCACGGGCTGATAGTCGTTTACATCCGTGCGGCTGGACGGCCGCACCGGGATGAGAGTGGTTTGATGGCCGATATATTGCTTGTCCTTGTCAAACAAAAACCGCACCTGCGCCACCATGCTTAAACGGGCGCGCGACTTTAACTGTGGGTTGCCGCCAAAGGACAGATTGCCCAGTGAATGAAACACCGTGCGCCCATTGATAATTTCCACGCCGTGCAGCACATGCGGATGATGCCCGAACACCAGCGCCGCGCCTTCGTTAATCATCCAGTTGGCCATGCGCGTCTGCCAGGAATCGTGCTGTTTGATATACTCGCTGCCGCCGTGCATGGAGGCTATGATCAGGTCGCAGCCCTGCGCTTTCAAGTCCTCAAAGGTTTTGCGCAGATCGGGCTTGCGGGCCTTCCAAAAGCCGATGTAGGCGCCGGTAAAGCCAATCGTGATGCCGTTCTTTTCATATACCCAAGTGCCTGAAACCAGATCAGTGGCGCCAAACCAGGCAACGCCTTCGGCCTCCAGCGCCTTTACGGTGTTGAGCGCGCCCTGGCGGCCATAGTCCACGATGTGGTTGTTGGCGATGGTTACGGCCTCCACGCTGCCAAAGGAGAGTATCTTTGCATAATCCATCGGGCCGCGGAAGTTATACGTTTTCTTGATTTTGCCCTGGTCGGAGTTGGAAAACACATTTTCCAGGTTGACCACCGTCAGGTCATCATGCCAAAACACTTTGCGCAGCTTGGAAAACGGATAGCTGTACCCATAGCGCGTGATATAGCTGTCAAAGGACAGTTCGGGATGGCCGCGCAGCCGCTCCAGCGTGGCCAGCGTGCAATCGCCGCCGAAAGTAATGACAATCTCCGTGCCGCCCTCGGGCACAGGCTCCACTACAGATGCCGCAGCCGGGCACACCAGCGACAGCAGCAGCACAAAAATCAACACACGAAAAGCAGGCGTTTTCATAGCGCGAATTGTAGCAACGGCACCTGGCAGTGTCAAGGAAATACTTGACACTGTTACATCCCCGGTGCTACTGTCGCTTTCATTAGGAGGGTCGGATGAAGCGATTTTGTCTGTGGCGGGTTGTGGCGCTGTTGGCGCTGATGCTGTTTTTGTCGCATGCAGAGGGGCAGTTTGTGGTAGAGGACACAGCCACGCCCACGCCCGCTCCATCCTATGTCGGGCTAACCCCGCCGCCGTTTGAGTAATACCCCGTGCTGTCCGGGCTTTTCCTGCCCCAGGGGCAGGCTCCGTTTGTGCATATAGACGAAAAAGCCGGGCGATGGATATACATCGACCAGCAGCTGCATGTGGACATCACGCGCTTTGCCGAAAAAGTGCGCAGGCGTCCCACGGTGTGGTACATCTCCCATATTTACTTTGATGAAGGGCTGGCCTTCCGCTCCTTTTTGGCCAACGAGGAAAAGTCCGGACGCGGCAACGACAAGCCCGAAATCATTGCCTCCCGCCACCGCGTCATCTACGCACAAAACGGCGATCTGTTCACCTACCGCGTGCGCGAAAAGCGCTACCCCGGCATCATCATCCGCGGCGGGCGCATCATCCACAGCAAAACCTATTCCAAGGCCGTCACCGGCGTAGCGCCGCTGGATGAGCTTTCGCTGTACCCGGACGGGCGCATGGAGGTACATTACCCCGGCCAAATCGCCGCGCAGGAATATGTGCAGCAGGGCGCTACCGATGTGTTTGCATTTGGTCCCATATTGATACAGGACGGCGTCATCGATGAACGGCTGAAAAACGCCTGGCACTCCTATGAGCCGCGCAGCGCCATCGGCCTGGCCGCACCGGGCCACGCCGTGGGCATACTGGTCGAAGGGCGCAACAAGCGCTCCGACGGGCAGCCGCTTGATTTCGTGGCTGACCGCCTGCTGGAGCAGGGATGCATGATGGCCTATAACTTAGACGGCGGGCAGACCGCCGCCATGATGTTTATGGGCAAAAACGTGATGACGCCCGGCACCTACAACAACTACCACAAAACGCGCTCTCAGCCTGATATCATCGGCATTGGAACATATAGCGAGCAGCCCTGAATCAGTCTGCATGCACGCTGCGGATTTCGTCCACAATGCCGCCCAAGGGATATTCCACCTGCGCCACCACGCGTCCCTGCGGTTTGACGGGCACGGGCACGCCGGTCAGTTTGTGCGCCTGCGCCTGCAACTCGTCAATCTCAAACACAGGCAGCCCGGCGGCTTTCAGGTTGTCTTTCAAATCCTGCCTGCGCGGGTTAATTGCCACGCCGCGCTGGGTAACCAGCGCATCCACGGCGCTGCCCTTGGTGGTCACGCAGGTGACCTTGTCCACGATGATGGGCAGCCGCGCACGGAACAGCGGCGCCACAATCAGCGACAGCTTGGCCCCCTCGGCGGTATCGCTGTGTCCGCCTGAGCCGCCCATGATGTATCCGTTGGAATCGGTGTGCACGTTGACGTTGAAGTTAAGGTCAATTTCCGTCGCACCCAGCACCACCGTGTCCAGCGATTTCACCGCGCAGGAGCGCGCGTTAGGGCTGGCGTAGCGCGTGGCGGAAATTTCCTGATGCCGGGGGTTGTCGCGTATAGAGGCCACCGCCGCTAAGTCAAAACACTGCACGTCCATCAAGTTTTGAAAGTATCCTTCGCTGAGCATATCCACCAGATACCCAGTGATGCCGCCCAGGCCGAAGCTGCCCTGCACCTGCTGTTTGCGCAGGAGAGGTTTCAGATACTCCGTCACCGCCAGCGATGCGCCGCCCGCCCCGGTCTGGAAAGAAAACCCGTCCACCATCAGCCCGGAGTGCGCAATCACCTGCGCGGCTAATTTGGCGATGGACAACCCCACCGGGTCGCGCGTGATGCGCGTGGTGCCCGACACAATGCCCTTGGGATCGCCGATGGATTCCACCTGAACCACCAGGTCCACATCCGTTTCCTCAATGGGATGCGGGTTCAGGGGATAGGGCATCAGATGGTCGGTGATGATTACCACTTTTTTTGCGTGCTTGGCATCGGGCATGGCATACCCTAACGAGCCACAGGCCGCCGGGCCCAGCACGCCGTTGGCGTTGCCCTGCGCATCGCTGGCCGGTGCCGCGATGAACGCCACGTCGATGACCACCCGCCCGCTTTCAATGGCGGCAGGCCGCCCGCCATGGCTGCGGAACACCACGGGCTTTTGAAGAATACCCTCGGAAATGGCGCGTCCGATACCAGCGGCCATGTAGTTGGTTTCAATGCCCGTGACCACGCCGGAACGGATATGATCCAGCAGCGGCAGGTGCACATCAAACAGCGAGCTGGCCTGCACCGTCAAATCGCGCAAGCCCTGGCGCGCGGCTTCGGCCAGCACCATGTTGAGCACGGCATCGCCGTTGCGCAAATGGTGGTGGAAGGACACCGTCATGCCGCTTTGCAGGCCGCTGGCGCGGATGGCATCGGCTAAGCTGTGTACCAGTTTGCTCATAGGTCGCTCCCTTCCAGCCCTAACTGTTGGGCCGTGGCCAGCACGCGCTGCGCGCGGTCCACAATGGGCTTGTCCACCATTTTGCCGCGCAGCGATATCGCGCCCCTGCCCTGTTGCTGCGCCTCGGCAATGGCTAACATCACTTCACGTGCATAGATAATTTCATCCTGGGTGGGTGTAAAGGCCGCGTTCACGGCTTCCACATGCCGGGGCGATATCACGGCCTTGCCCGAAAAGCCCAGCGCGCGCGCCAGGCGTGCATCTTCGGCCATGCCCTCGGCATCGTTGACATCGGTAAAGGGCGTGTCATACACCTCAACGCCCGCCGCGCGCGCGGCCATCACAATGCGCCCGCGCGCGTACAGGATTTCTGCCCCCTGTTTGCTGCGGATGGCCTGCAAATCGCTGGATAAGTCCTCCGCCCCCAGCAGCAGCCCCGTTACCCGCGGGTCACTGCCCGCGATGGCATAGGCGTTTTCAATGCCCTGCGCGGTTTCCAGCAGCGGCAGCAGGCCGATGCTGCCCTCGGGCATGCCGTTGGCCTGCTCGGCTGCGGCCACGGCGGCGGAAATATGCGCCACATCCTCGGCCGAGGCCACCTTGGTGGGCATGATTAGCTTGGGGTGAAGCGGCACCATTGTTTGGATGTCCTGGATAAAATAATCCGTCGCCAGCGGGTTGACGCGCACCACCACCTCCACGCCCAAATCCGGCATGGCGCGCATGGCGTTGCGCACCAAAATGCGCGCGGCATCCTTTTCGGTGGGCGCTACGGCATCCTCCAAGTCAAATATCACGGCATCCGCGCCATGGATGTCCGCGCCCATCAGCATGCCGGGGTTATTGCCCGGGATAAACAGCAAACTGCGTCTCATACGCCCTCCCCTGCGCGGCGGGCAGCGGTCTCCACCCGCGCTGCAATGGTGCAGTCCAGCGCGCCGCGATCGTTCAGGTGCAGCGTGGCATCGGTCACATCCAGCGCCGCCAGCGTGTCCATCACCGTGGCACGGATGGCCTGCCCAAACTGCTGATACACCACCGATTCGATGTCCAGCCTGATGCCCTCGCCCGGCTCCACCGTCACCAGCACGTCATTGGATTCCAGCGTCCCGGCCGAGGCCGTTTTGACTATTTTCATGAAGCGCACCCCCGTTTGCAAACTGTCTGTGAGTAGCATAATCATTTATGCGCACAAAGTAAACCCCGCGCGCGGCATATTGACACACCCCATCCTGCCCGGCTATCATGCAGGTAGAACATCATACGGGAGGCGCATACAGATGAAAGAAATCCGTATCGGTATGATCGGGCAAGGCATCATCGCACAATCGCACCTGCAGGAGTACGCCCAAATGGATGGCGTAAAAGTGGTCGCTGTGTGCGATATCCTGCAGGACAAATTGCAGGCTTCGGCACAAAAGTACGGTGTCGAGCATACCTATGTAGACTACCGCGAGATGCTCCAGCGCGATGACTTGGACGCAGTGGATGTCTGCCTGCACAACAACCTGCACGCGCCCATTGCGTGCGATGTGATGTTATCGGGCCTGGACTGCTACTGCGAAAAGCCCATGGCGGGCAGCTATCGCGATGCCAAGGCCATGTACGACCTGGCGCAGCAGCTGGAATGCAAGCTGCACATCCAGTTGGCCTCCCTGTACAAGCCCAACACGCGCGCCGCGCGCAAGCTGATTGACGCCGGGCGCTTGGGGCACATCTACCACGCGCGCAGCACGGGCTACCGGCGGCGCGGGCGGCCGTTTGTGGATGGATATGCCGAAAAGGAGTTCAACTCCATGCACATGGCCGGCGGCGGCGCGCTGTATGACATGGGCGTGTACCACATTGCGCAGCTTCTATACCTGTTGGACAACCCCAGGCCGCTGCGCGTATCGGGCCGCACGTATCAGGAAATCCCGATGGATGAAAAGCGCCGCGCGGAATCGGGCTTTGACGTGGATGAATTGGGCGTGGGCCTGGCGTACTTTGCCGACGGCCTGACGATGGACATCATTGAATCCTGGGCCATCCATGCGCCGCCCTTTGGCGGCAGCGTGATTGCAGGCTCGCTGGGCGGGGTGTGCTTGGAGCCGTTCTCCTATTACTTTTCTGACGCCGACCTGACGCTGACCGCAACGGCTGACCTGAGCGCCGATGAATACCGCAACCACCAACTGATCCCCGAAACCGCTTTCTACGACAGCAGCCAGAAGCACTGGATCGCCGCGCTACGCGGGCAGGTGCCGCTACTCAACACCGCGGAAATCGCGCTGAACACCATGTTCCTGTCCGAGGGCATCTTCCTGTCCGGCAAATTGGGGCGCGAGGTCACCGCCGATGAAATCGAAGCGCTGTCAGAATCCAACGCGCTGACCGAGCAGGACACGCCCTTTGGCACCATCGTCTACAAGCCCTGGCCGTTTTACAGTATATAAGGGAGGATTTACCTATGGATAATGTTTCGATTGCATCCTATTCTTTTCATGGCTTGCTCAACCAGAACCGCATTGACGTGTTCTCCTACCTGGAAAGCGTGCGATTTCGCTACCACGTGGGCTGGGCCGATATCTGGAACGGGTTTTTCAAGGGTAACTATGATGTGGCGTATTTAAAGGCCATCCGCCACGCCATGGATGAGCGCAATTTACAGCTGGCCAGCCTGTGCTGCGACTGGGCGCATCCATGGGATGACGACCCGGAGGTGCGCAAGCAAAACGATCAAACCGCGCTCAACTGCCTGCTGGCCGCCGAAATCTTAGGTGCCAAGACCGTGCGCTTTGACATCGGCGTGCGCGAGCGCGATGTAAGCCCGCAGCAATGGGATGTCGTGACCGAGCGTTTTACCGCCTATGCCAAGCGCGGCGAGAACGCAGGCTTCAAGGTAGGCCCGGAAAACCACTGGGGCGCATCGCGCAGGCTGTCGGTGCAGCGCGAATTATATAAACGCGTCAATTCCCCGGCCTACGGCATGCTGCTGCACTTGGGTAACTGGGATTTGGACGAGGGTGAAACGGCGGACAACAACAACCTGCTGGCCGCACCCATGGCCGTGCACACGCATGTCAACTATGAGCATGCCCACCGCGCCGAAACCTACCTGCCACTGATGCGTGAGGCGGGCTACCAGGGCCTGTGGGGGCTGGAGCATCACTCCGGCGAGGATGAATATAAAAAGGTGGCCCGCCAGCTGGCCGAGATACGGCTGGCCAACGTGTGATGGAGCTGCTGACGTTCACCCGCGCGCTGCCCACCGAGCTGTTTGCGCTGCGCGTTCATTGGGAGGATGATCACATCGTTGCGCGATTGGAAAGCACGCGCTACCCCGATGTGGAGGAAATCCACATGGACGCACACGTCAGCCGCAGTTTTCTGGAAGCCTTGGACAACGTGGGCATCGAGCGCTGGCCGCGCGCCAACATCGACCCCTTTGGCCCCGGCGGCGAGGTATGGACGCTGACCTACCGCAGGCCGGGCGAGCCTGACGTGCTGGTGGAGGGCGACCGCGCGCACCCGGACAACTGGGAGGAGTTTTTGCGCGCGGTGGATCTGCTGGTGCCGCAGTCCACGCCGGAGCGCATTGACGTCATTACGCTGGTGGTCACGCGCGATGTCATGATATCCGACGGCGAGCGCCAGCCCGTTGCGCGCCCCTATACCCAGCGGCTGCACATCGCACGCAGGGCGGGCACCGTGGCCATTACACGGCTCGAAAACAATGTGCTGACCTATACGCTTACCTTGCGCATGAAGGAAGCCGTACAGAATTTTTTAGACAGCTGCGTGCTGATGTTCCGGCAGGTGCCGCGGGTGTCCCCGCTGGAAACCCCCAACGCCCCGCAGTTTACGCTGACTGTCAAGCGGCGCGGCCTTGCGCCGGACATCTGGCAGGGTGCCTATGCGCGCAACGTATTGCCGTCGGAGTGGCCCATGTTCATGGGCCGGTTTCGCGAGTTTATGGCCTTTTTCGGCAACCCCGGTGAGATGTTTGACCTGGCCGCCTACGGCCACGGCGTGCGCCCGGGGGAGTTGATCTATCTGTCGGTGGAGGTAGGCCGGGCGCACCGGGTGCTCAACTACCGCACGGAGGACAATTCCATCCGCCCCGGCGACCGCGTGCTGGTGCCCATCGGGCGGGACAACCGCCTCGTGGAAGGCCGGGTGGCGCAGGTGGGCTATTTCACCCCGGATGACGCGCCCTGGCCCGTGGCCGAAACCAAGATGGTGCTCAAGGTGCTGCGCGAAACCGAGGAAGAAACAGGGCAGGGATAGCCCCTGCCCCGGATCGTCCCCATCCTACTTTTTTACAATATCCTCGCGCAGCCGATATATTGTCGCCCCGCGCGTGCGCTGGCAAAAGGCATCGACAAACCAGCCGATGTCCTTTTTTGCGTCAAACTGCACATAGCCATAGCGCTCCCCGTTGCGGGTCAGGCCGTTCATGTTGCTGTCTGTCCAGGTTACCTGGTTGGTGTCCGGGTCATAATCCTGGGTAAACACCAAGCTGTGCGCGCCCACGCCATAGGCATAGTTGGCCGACATCTGGAAAAAGTCGCCCCGCTGCACCTGGCGCATCATGTCCATAGCCCGCGCGCGGTTTTCCTCTTTGCTCAGGTTGGTATCATAGGCAAAGGAATGTGCGGCATAGAACGGGTTGCCTTTGTCCGCCGGTACATCCTGCCAGAAAATGCCATACGCCAGCGGCCGCGATTCGGCGCGCGGCAAATTGTTGGGGATAATTAACTTCACGCCCGGATATTCCGCCATTTCAAAATCGCCGGCGTTCTCCCGGAACAGGTGCACAGTAAAATTCTTGCACACATAGATGTCCCCCGCATAATGCGCCCGCCTCGGCCTGCCCCCAGCTTCGTCCGACAGCTTCTTCGCCAGCGCGAGCATGCGGTCGATCAGTTCCTCCCGCGCCCCTTGCGGGGCGGGCGTTATCTGCGGTGTCGCTTCGGGCACAGCCGTAAGCTCCGGCACGGTTTGCTGTTCCTGTACCTCCTGCGGTGCCTGTGTGACAATGGAATAGATGGATACATCGGTGTCCTCCCCGGCCATCACCATGCCCGCTGTCAGCAAAAGCACCGCCAGCCACAACACCCAACGCCCAAAACACTTCCTCTTCATACGCCTATTCTATCCATTTGTGACCTATTCTACAACCGAGTGTCGTTTACCGCGCATACCTCATGAACTGCCACCCATTTTCTCCGCATCGGGCACCCTCTCGCTTTCTTGCATTATCCCTTCCTCCACTATAACGCGCAAAGCGTCCGATTTGTTGCACGCAAGGTAGCTATTTCTGTTGGTACTAATACTTGTCTTAATACATAAACAAAGGACGGCTCATCCAGCAGGCCAACGACAAAATCCGCCTGATGACGCTGGAAGCGCAATAGCCGCTTCTTGACGCTGTGCGGTGCATTTGCTATCCTGCCCACAGCAAATCATGCTGGAGGCTGTGTATGCACCGCAGATACCTGATTGTCCTGATTGCCCTGCTTCTGTTGTTCACATCCAGCGCACAGATGGAGTTGATCCCTCTGCCGCTGGATGATGATTCGGTCTATGGCCAAAAGCCGCAGCCCGAGGGGTTCTTATCCCCGGATGAATACAAGGATGCGTCCATCCACGTGCGCATTGAGCGCTTTGAGTATAAAAAGACGCCGTGCATGATGATATTGATTGACATCGCGCATCCTTCGCAAATCCGCACCACCAAGTCCTCGGCCTCTTTTACCGACCGGGAAATGGTCGTAGCCCAGCTGATGGCCAAAAAGGCGCGGGCGGTGTTTGCGGTCAACGGCGATTTTTTCAAATACAACGTGCATGGCTTTACCATCCGCCAGCAGCATGAGGTGCGCAAGAGACTCATCCGTGCGGCAGCTGAAAAGTATGACGTGCTGTTCATTGATGATTTGGGCGATTTTTCCGTTGCCCGCAACGCCACCACCGACAGCGCGCAGGCGCACATGGATGCGCTGGAAGCAAGCGGCCGCACGGTGGTCAACACCTTTACCTTTGGCCCGTTGCTCATTGAAAACGGGCAAATCCAGGCCTTTGACAAGTGGCTGTGGGAGGGCACCATTCCCATGCAGCGCGTGGCCATCGGGCAACTGGGCCCGCTTTCATATGGCGTGTTCCACTGCGGCGGCGCCACCAAATTAAAGACCGGGCTGACAATGAATGAGTTTGCCCAGATGATATTAGAAAAACAGCCCGATGCCCGCATGGTGTACAACCTGGACGGCGGCGGCAGCACCAGCCTGGTGTTCAACAACGAAAAGATCAACACCAACTGGGACGTGCGCGAGATTTGCGACATGATCTATTTCGCCTCCATCGACAGCGCAGGCGCAGCCCATGAATAACGCGCCGCTGTTTACACTCCTGGGCGTATCGGTTACGCCCTATATGCTGCTGATAATGACCAGCGCGGCGCTGTGCCTGAGGCTTTCCTATGTGCACATGAACCGCGCAGGGGTGCCGCGCATCACCCTGCAGGTTTTCCTGTGGCTGGCAGTGCCGCTGGGCGTGATATGCTCGCGCGTGGGCTATGGGCTGGTCTATTTGCCCGACACGCTGGACGATCCCCTGCGCCTGCTGCACCTGATGGAAAATGGCTATGTGCTATACGGCGCGGCGCTGGGCGTGGCGCTGGCAGGCTGGCTCGCCGCGCGCGCGGGCAAAGGCGTCCGTGCCCTGCGGCTGTACGATATCCTGGCCCCCATTGCTGCGCTGATGATTGCCGCAGCGCGCCTGCTGGAGGGCTTTGTGGGGCTGGGCTACAGCTTTTACGCCGACAACCCGGCGCTGTGGTTTTTCCCCATCTGCGTGTATGACAGCTATTGGGAAACATGGGCGCTGGCGCTGTTTGTGTTAGAGGCGTTGTACGCATTGTGTATCGCCCTCGTGCTGTGGCGCAGCCGCTCGCCTGCAGGTAGTGGCGATAAAACGCTGCTGCTTGTATTCCTGTATGCGGTGATGCAGATCTGGTTTGAAAGCCTGCGCCGGGACGCCTATGCGCGCATCGGCTTTATCCGGGTGATGCAGCTGGTCAGCGCCATTTTGGCCGGGATTGTGCTGCTGATCTGGCTGGTGCGTGCCGGGCGCGGGGCGCTGGTTGTGCTGGCCCGCTTTGCAGCATACCTTGCGCTGTTGGGCGTGGTGATGCTGATGGAATTCGCCGTGGAATATAAAGTAGGTTTTTTGTTAGACCTGCACCAGCGCTGGCAGCTGACGCAAACCAGCCACTATATGCTGTGCTATGGCGTGATGCTGCTGGCCGTGCTGGCGGCGCTGGCGCTGGGCCTGCGCGCGCGCAGCCGGGCAAAGAAATCCCCCTGATGGTATAAAAAACATCCCCCTCCTTCGTCTAACAGGTACAACCATGAAGGAGGTTTTTTTATGTTGAAATTGTCCTATCGCCTGTTGTCCCTGCTGCTGGCGCTGGTGCTGCTGCCCGGCCACAGCCTGGCCGCCAGCTGCTCCCTGCCAATCGAGGAGGACTATGCGTTTTTCCTGATGGGAGATGGGCAGACCGCCTATGTGGGCACCATGAACGGCCTGCTGTTTCGCTTCCGCGCAGGGCACAGCCAGCTTGAACCCCTGCCGCTTATAGAGGATCGCGGCAGAACAGACACCATCATGGGCATGTGCTGTATCGACGGCGGGGTATATTATGTAGATTACGACACCGATGTGCTGCACCTGATGTATGCCGAGAAAGAGGGCCTGCCCGAAACCATCGCCATCCCCGTCCGGGAGGTAAAGGGCGGCCACAGCGACAGCTACATCAAGCACATGGTGTATGACGGCGCCGCCCTGTGGCTGATGATGGACGCGCGCAACAATGACCAATATGTGCTGTGCCGCTTTGACCTGAAGCAAAACGCCATGAAAGCCTTTGACCAAAGCCGCGGCTTGCACGGCTTTGCCCTGCTGGGCGATGGCCGGGTCGCGCTGGGCTTCAGCATGTACGAAAAGGAGAAGGTGTTTGGCCGCCTCTGTATCTTGGATACCGCCACCGGCAAAACCAGCCAGCAGCTGGACATCCCGGAGCGTCCCGAAGCCATGGCGTTTGATAAAGCCCGCAATGCTGTGCTGTACATAAGCCAATCAAAGCTGTGGAGCTGGCCCATGTCCGGCCCGCCCCAGGTGCTGCGCAACATGCCGGTCAACGGCAACGGCTGGAGCAACCCCGGCATTATCATGGAGGGCGGGCTGCTAAGCGTGCATCAGAACGGGCTTTTCCTGGCGGATCCGCAGGAGGTCAGCGCCGGACAGCTGCACATCTTAGGTGAATCGCCGGGCTTTGATTATTTTGGCGGCAACTATGGTACGTTCATGAACCTGCGGCCGGATGTGGATTTAAGCTTCCAAATGCAGATAGACCCGAACCAGAGCGTCAATACCGGTGAATTGGGGCAGCGCATCCAAACCGGCATGCTGCCCTTTGATGTGATGCTGATGGACACCCAGCAATATAATTTGCCTGCCCTGGTTCAAAAAGGGTATTGCATGGATCTAAGCGGAGAGGAGGATTTGATGGCCGCCGTGCAGGCCATGCATCCGTCCATCCAAAACCAGGTGATGATGGACGGCAAGCTGTACGCCATTCCCCTGCGGGTGGATGGGATGGACGTGCTGTGCTACTACGAAAAATTCTTACAGGAAATCGGCATGACCCGCGCCGACCTGCCCCAAAGCTTTGAAGCGCTGATACAGTGGGCGGGCAGCTGGCCGCGCAGCCTGGGGGATCAAGTCCGGCCGATGGAGGCGACAAACTTAGCTGCCCTGTTAAAGGCAAACTTCCTTACACACTTTATCAACTACCGCTACAGCCAGCACGGCAGCCTGGATTTTACCGACCCTGCTTTTATCAACGGCCTCCAGCTGATTGACAGCCAGCGCATGCCCAAATACTCCGAACAAATGCCCTTTGTATTAAGCGAGGGCAGCAGCGATCTGATGAACGAGGACATCATCGTGCTGTCGCTTACCGAAGGCGGCGCCAAGGTGCAGCCCGCGCGGCTGTTTGTATACTTCATCAACAGCCAGACGGAGAACTCGGAGCTGGCTTTGGACTATGTGCGCACCGCCATTCAACACATGAAGCCGGAATTCCGCGCCGCCCTGTACCCCAGCTGGACGGAGCCGGTGGAGCATGCCAATTATCCCCTCTGGCTGGAAGAGATGGCGCAGGAAGAAGCATTGCTGCGGTCAGCCGTTGCCAAAGAGGGAGCAACCGCAGCCGGCCGCGATGCGCAGGCGCGTCTGGATGCCCACCTGGCCAAAGTGGAGGAACTGCGCCCTGGCTATCAGTACAAAATCACCCAAAGCGAGTTATATTTCTACCAGCAGCAGGTGGCGCCGTACCTGTTCTTTCCCCCTGTCAACCCGTTCACCAATTATTATGAGCCCGGCGGGGAGAGCATTGATAAGGACCTGCGCCGCTATATACAAGGCCAGCAAAGCGCCCAGGCCTTTGCCCAGTCCCTTCAGCAGAAAGCCCGGCTGATGGAGTTGGAAGAGAAGTAGGCCTGATGCTGAACAAATGATCATTCGGGGGAACAAGCAGCCCATGATAATGCTTGTTCCCCCGTGCTTTATCCATTCATATACGCTATTGTCCGGGCTGGACTGTTACTTTCCTGGCCGCACCGTTACTTCCCAGTCGTCCTTCAGCCAGGTATTATGGGGTTCCTCGCGCAGCCACTGGCCGTCTTTGGTGATTTCCCAGTTGTTCAACCGCAGGCGGATGGTGTATGCCTGGCTGGCAGGCACTTGGGGAATTTGAAAATGGTACAACAAACTGCCATCCGGCTGGCTGCTGTAGTCGTACATGATTTCATAATCCTCCTGCAGTTTGCCCCCCATCAGCACGCCTTGGGGCACGGCTTTGGCCAGAATGATTTTTGCATTTTTTTCAGCGGCCAACTCCAAATAGGTAGGAGCGCCCTCTGGCGCCAGCTCCCCAAGTGCCTGTTATAACCTGGAAACATGGTCAGTTCGGTGTCTTCGGGGATCAGCACGATGTTGGCACCCTGCACCGGACGAATCCGAACGGTGCCGTACAGGCTGTTGTCCTCATAGAAATAAGGAACACTCTTTTCTTCCGCTTCGCCCACGTGGATGACCTCCAGCCATTCATACTGCACCTGGCCCAGCACCCGGATCTGCTGCATGTTCATGAGGGTGCCGGATTGCAACTTGTCGGCCCACTCCTCACCAAACATGCCCTGAATCCAGCTTATCGTGGCAGGCCAGTTCATGGCCAGCCCCGTACCCAGCAAGGCCACCAGCGCAAAGGCAATGATCAAGGCGCGGGGGTTGAAGCGCCGGGGCTGCATGGTGTCAAGCACCTGCCGGATATGCTGTTCTGTCACCTTCACGCCGCTGAGGCGGCGGTCTACTGCGGTTTTCAGGTTTTGTTTATTCTCCATGAAACCACCCCTCCAATTCAACTTTCAGTATACTTCGCGCTTTTTCCAGCCGTCTGTATACGGTGGGTATGCCGATGGACAGCACCTTGGCCGTTTCGGCAGCGGACAGGTTGGAATAATATACCAACAGCACGGTTTCCCTTAGCTTGACCGGCAAGGCCAGCACGCTTTTTATCAGGGTATCGTCCGCCTCCTGGGGCGGCACGGAGGGCTCGGGCAAATCCTCCAAACGGATGGAACGGATCACACGGCGGTGCTAGGCAGAGCGGCAGATGTCCTTGCAGGTATTGACGGCAATGCGGGTAAGCCAGGTGTAGACGCTGCTGTCGCCCCGGAAGCGATCATAGGAGCGGTAGGCTTTCAGAAAGGTATCCTGCATGGCATCTTCGGCCAGGTGATAATCCTGAAGGATCAGCAAACAAAGCCGCAGGATACTGCTTGCGTGCTGGCGCATCAGCCCTTCGATGATCTGCTCAACCGATTCGTCCCGGGCTTGCGCTGTGGTTGGCTTGGATACATGCAGTTGCGCCACACCTCCTGTCTGTTAGACGGGGCTAGGAGCAATTATTATACAATATGACACGAAAGATTTTTTCGATGGCGCGCAGGCGTCAATATAAGAAATCAGAGTAGAACAGCAGAAAATCAGTTTGATGATGCTCCATCCCGATATATTAACACCGTTAGCACCCCGTTTTGAGGCAGCACCTGCAAACGAACAGCGTAAGGCAACAAGCTGGTGAAGGCCAAATCGCTATACGCGCCCACAGTTGCGTCAAAATATAATGGGGCATAATCTACTCCCTGTTGCGAGTGAATTTCCCATTCGTCTATTCTCAGGGGTAGCCCGAGGGCCGCATTATAAAGGGTGGTGGACAACTGACACACACCGCCACCATACCCTTTACCATCGCCACCGACAATAGGTGCTATCAAATAACCGTTGGATCCGCGATAAGGGCTACAGACGCCGTTGAAGGAAAGAGCTTCGCCGGGCTGGACGGTGATGCCGTCCAATTTTTTACCGGCCACGTTGATGTTATGGGCACGATTTTGGGCTAGCTTGCCGCCGGTGTGCTCGTTATAGAAAGTGGTAAAGCCATACAGCAAATCGCCGGGCTGGGCCTCCTTCCAGGGCACAAAGGGCGTAAACGTTACATAATCTGCAGGAAGGGTAACCACCTCCCGCATCATGTAAGCCTTGGCCTCCTCCTGATCAAAATAGTTCACAGCCAGCACATCCCCCGGGATAAGCAGATTGCCCTTATAGCCGGGGACATCAACCTGCATGGCCTGGTCAACGCGAACCACCCCCACTTGATGCGGCAAGCCCGGTACCTGGTCTTCAAGGGGATTATGGGCACGAAACTGGCACAGCCAGGTCATTTTGGCATAGCCTGACAGCTTCTTGACAGTGATTTTCCCCCATTCCCCATCCACTTTCTCAACTTGTACCTTGCTGCCCTTTTCTACCAGCATCAGCCGCCCGGCCTCCTCACGCGGCTGTTTGCGGAGTTGAAAGTTTGTCGTGGCCACAGCGTCAAATTGCACTGCATAGGTCAAAACTGGCATTGTAAACAGACCAATAAGCACGGACAGTACAAAAGCCAAAGAACGTTTCATTTAAGTATTCCCTTCTTTTATTAGACGAATAAAATCTCTTAAATTATCTTATCTCCAAACATCCGGCTCATCCTTGAGCGGCAATTGCTCGATGAACGCGCGCACGGCGGCGTCCCAGAAATCCCACTCGTGGCCGCCGGGGGCTTCATGGTAGGTATAGCCGGGCAGGGCGGACAGCATTTCCTGCGCCTTGCGCGCAGCGGATAAAAAAGGATCCTCCGTGCCGACAGTGTGATAGATAACAGGCACCCGGCGGCTATTGGTTAGTTTTTTGATGCTTGCACGGAGGTCAGCATATCCCTTGGGTTTCTGGCCGCCCAGCACTTCGTCACGGTAGGGCGCTGTGGCTGGGACATCCAGCCCTGCCGAAAAACAGCCAATGGCAGCATACTGCGCGGGGCGGGCCAGGCCCACCATCAACGCGCCGCGCCCACCCATGGACAGGCCCGCGATGTAGTTTTTGTCCGGCCTGTCGCTTAAGGGGAACATCTGCCGCATTTTGTCCGGCAGTTCCTGGCTGATATAGTCATAGTACCGGCCGCCGTGCGCCATGTTCATGTAGTTGCTCATGTGCGCGGAGGGCATCACCACCGCCAGCCCGCGCCGGGTGGCATAGCGTTCCACATTGGTATAGCGCAGCCAGTCATCGCAGCTGCCATGCGCGCCGTGCAGCAGCCACAGCACCGGGCGCTTGGTGCAATCAGGTTGGGACACATCCCTCACGGGCAAAATGATGTTGCAATTGACGCACATGCCCAGCGCATCGGAAAAGAACCCCGCCTGTATCCACGCCATGCTCATTGCCCCCTTCCAGCCAGCAGCCACTGCAACACGGTTTGTATTTGTTCATCCCAGTACATCCATTGATGGTCGCCCGGCGATTCCTCGTATGTCAGGTCATAGCCCAGCAGCAGCAAGTGATCGCGCATGCGCACATTTTCGTCATACAAAAAGTCTTCCGTGCCGCACCACATGAAGATACCGGGCAGATCCTCGTGCTGGCCGGCCAGATCCTCCGCGGCGGCAAACAGGTCGTTGAAGCTGCCTTCAATATGCTCGCGGGGGCCAAAGACATCGGTTAAGTATTGCTCACCATGGCGATAGCCCTCATAGCGTTGCACGATGTCCGTTGCAGCCGACAGCGCCGCGCCGCAGCAGAACACATGCGGCGCGCGCAGCGTGCACTTGAGCGCGCCATATCCGCCCATGGACAGGCCAGCCACATAGGTATCCTCCCAGTGGGGGCTTATCTGCGGAAACATGCGCGGCACCAGGTGCGGCAGCTCCTGCGTGATATAGGTAAACCACTTGGGCCCGCGATACATATCGGTGTAAAACCCTAAGTGCGTGGTGGGCATCACCACGGCAAACCCGGCCTCAGTGGCATAGCGCTCGATGGATGTGCGGCGCTGCCAGATGGTGTGGTCATCGCTCATGCCGTGCAGCAAATACAGCACCGGCAGCTTGCCCTGGGTGTCTTTCGCCCGCTGTCCAATCTGCCCGCGCGACATTTCGGGGATAATCACATCCATGTCCATGTTCATCCCCAGCACGTCCGAGTAATGGTGTACGTGCATCAAAGCCAAGGATATTTCCTCCTGTTGTTCAATTGATACATAAATTTTTTATTCAATTTCTTCCGCCAGTTCCACCAGGAAAATCACCGGCCGCACGCCATCGTTGCAGGAGAGCACCGCCGTGTGCTTGTCCCGCATCCAGCCGTCATAGAAGTCCGACCCGCCATGCGATAGCGTGAACACATATTCCTGTATGGACTTCCAGGCATTGTCACAGAAGCCCTCCGGTTTGCGCCAGCCATTGGAGATAAACTCCTGCCCCTTGGTGTGCATACGGCAGGGGCCGAAGCCCGGCTTGGCGTATTTGAGCGCCAGCTCCGGGTGGAAGGTGTTCTCCAATACTGTAATCCGTACCTTTTTCATGGCGTCCTCCTTTATTCAGCAGTTAGTTGCTGTCCGCGGCAGCCAACACGGTTATTCCCAGCACAATGGCGCGCACCATGTCCTCCAGCGGCATGCTGGGCACGCCCTGCTTGCCTTCGGCCTGTTCCGGCAAATAGGGCAAATGCACAAACCCCGCCTGCACAGGCAGATGCTGTTGCGCCAAAAAATGCAGCACGCCATACATCAGATGATTGCACACAAACGCCCCGGCAGACAGGCTGATGTTGGCCCGGAACCCGCCCTCGCGCATGGCGTTGACCATTGCACGCACGGGCAGGGTGGCAAAGTAGGCGTCCGGCCCTGCGGCATCAATATACTCATCCACCGGCTGTTGGCCCGCGTTGTCAGCGATGCTTGCATCCATCCAGTTGATGGCCACGCGCTCCACCGTGATGCCGTTGCGCCCGCCCGCCTGCCCTAAACATACCACCGCGTCCGGGCGGTGCACCCGGATAGCCTCTAGTGCAACATCCAGCGACTGCCAAAACACCGTGGGCACCACCAGGGGGATAATATCCGCCCCGTTGATTATCTGTGGCAAGCGAGCCAGTACTTCCTGCGCCGGGTTGCGGGTTTCGCCGCCGAACGGATCAAAGGCCGTGACCAGTATGCGCATACGCCCTCCTTTTCTGAGCCTGCGGCAAGTATACCACGTGCGGGCGCTTGCGCGCACCTGCCTGCTGTTGGTAAAATACGCGCACAACATGACACAAAGGAGATCGCCATGCGCATCATCGACAAACTGGCCGCGCGCGCCAGGGATAACCAGGGAGAACCCACCGTGACCATCGCGTTCTTAGGCGACAGCGTTACGCAAGGGTGCTTTGAAGTATACCTAAAAAATGACGGCAACATCGAAACAATCTATGACCCCCGGCACGCCTATCACCGGCAGCTGCAGGACATTTTGGCGGTGCTGTACCCCAGCGTACCGGTCAATATCATCAACGCCGGGATAAGCGGCGACAGCGCTGTGTCTGCCTGCAAGCGCGTACAGCGCGATGTTATCGCACGCCAGCCCGACCTGACGGTGGTGTGCTTTGGCCTGAATGACTGCGGCCATGGCGAGGCAGGGCTTTCGGCGTATGTTGACAGCTTAGCCAAGATTTTCCGCGATCTGCGCGCCGCGGGCAGTGAAGTAGTGTTTATGACGCCCAACATGATGGCCACCGAAGTCAGCTGCCACCTGCCCCACAACGCCGTGCGCGACATTGCGGCCTCCATCGTCCACAGCCAGGGAAGCGGCATGCTGGACCGCTATCTCAACGCTGCGCGGGAGCTGTGTAAGCGAGAACAGGTGCCCGTATGCGACTGCTATCAAAAATGGCAGCGCATGCAGGAGGGCGGCGTCAACATCACCGAGCTGCTATCCAACTATATCAACCACCCCACCCGCGAAATGAACTGGCTGTTTGCGTATTCGCTGGTGGAGACGTTCTTTATAGCCTGAGCTGCTGCTCCTCGACAGTATTTGCGTTGCGGAAATCCGGCACGTCGATGGCGCGGCCCTGGTTCATCACCGAAAGCTGGCTTAACAGCCCCACGGCCGTCCATTCGCAGGCTTTGTAAACATCCAGTTCCGGCGCAATGCCGTTGCGGATGGCATCAATAAAATCCGCCACCAGGAAAAAATCGCCCCCGCCGTGACCTGCAGCCAGCTGCTCCGGCGTGGCATTGCGATAGCGCTCGGGCAAATAATGCTCAAAGTCCATCAGGTTGCGCCACTGCGCGTGCTCCATATCCTCGCCTAAGCAATCCAGCCACACCAGATGCCGGCCATCGTGGCTGCGTGCGCTTTCAAAGGCGCCCTTGGTGCCCTGCAGGGCATAGCCCGTCATGTTGTGCGGACGCGGTGACAGGCAATCCACCCGGATTTTGACCAGCTTGCCGGAGGCCAGCTCGCACATGGTGATGGTTGTGTCATCCTGCCGGAAGCCCGAGCGCGTGTGATGCCCGCTGCTGAACGTGTGGATGGTCTTGACGCGGTCATTGCCAAACCATTGCATCACCGGCCCCAGCGAATGCGTGGGGTAAAATGTGCCGCGTACGCCCAGCTGCCACCAGGTGCGCCAGGACGTGCTGCCATCCGGGTACCGGGCCAGGCTGGGAATGGCGTGCAGGTACTCCCCTTCGCCATAATACACATCGCCAAACAGCCCCTGGGCTGCCATGGCTTTGACGATCTGCACAAACGGCATGTAGCAATAATTTTCGGCAAACATATATGTCTTGCCGCTTTTTTCTACTGCTTCCTTCAACCACCACAATTCATCCATCGTGACACCGGCTGTTACCTCGCTCAGCACATGCTTGCTAGCCTCCAGCGCCTTAAGCGCCTGCGGCACGTGCAGCTGCATAGGTGTCGCGATGATTACCGCATCAATGTCCGACATCAACATATCCTCATAGATGCGGTATGTGTGAGGAATTTGATGCCGCGCCGCCTGCTGCGCCAGCACATCGGCGTTTAGGTCGCACATCGCAGTCACTTCTACATCGGGCATAGCGCGCAGCCCCATCAATGTGGACAGCCCACGTACACCGACAATGCCAATTTTGAGCATATTGGCCTCCCAATATTTGTTGTTGTAAGCCTATCACATGTGCCTGCCGGGGGCAATGTGACCAGGTAAAATCCCTGCAAATTTATATACAATTGAGGCCGTGTATGTTATTTTATAAACATAAGGAGGGGTTGCTATGCAAAAGAAACCAAAACGTGCGTTGTGGATTACGCTGGCTGTTATCGTGCTGGCGGGGCTGCTGGCTGTGGGCGGCATATACCGCGTCAACCAGGGCGAGCAGGCGCTGGTGATTACGCTGGGCAAGGTGACCGACACCAACGGCCCGGGGCTGTACTGGCACATTCCGTTTGTGCAGCGCGTGATAGCAGAATCCGTTACTGCTATCCACGATGTGGAGTACGGCTACCGCACCTCGGTGGGGGCCAGCCGCACCAGCGCGGCGCAATATATCGATGTGGACAGCGAATCCGTCATGCTGACCAACGACAACAGCATCGTGCAGCTGGACGCCATTTATCAGTACACCATCCGGGATGTCAAGCAGTATACCTTTAACGTGGACAATCCGGAGCGCACCATGCACCTGGCGTTTGAGGCTATTTTGCGCCGTAATATCCAGAACCGCTCGCTGGACGAAGCGCTGCTGGAAAAGGACAGCATTGAGCAAGAGGTACTGCCGGATTTCCAGGCCATGGTGGACAGCTATGACATGGGCGTCAAGGTGCACGGCGTGCACATCCAGAACATCGCGGTGCCCAGCGCCGTGACCTCGTATTATGAGGACGTCAACAACGCCAAGAACGAGATGACGCGCCGCTTGGACGAGGCGCAGCAGTACGCCAACCGCGTGCTGCCGCTGGCCAAGTCCGACGCCTATCAGCTGACGCAGCAGGCGCAGGCCTACAAGGCTGAAACCATCGCCGAAGCTGAGGCCGAGGTGGCGGTGTTCAAGGCCGTGTACGAGAAGTATCAGGCGCAGCCCGAAGTATCCCGCACGCGCATGACCATTGAGGCCATCGAAAAGATGCTGGGCAGCGCCGGGAAAATCGTGGTGGTGGACGGCGACAGCAATGTGCTGCAGGTGCTGAACTTAGGCGATGAACCGGCCCAGCCGCAGGGAGGTGCGCTGTGAATAACGATTATGTACAGATGCCCCAACAAATGAACGAACTGAAAAACAAATCCCGCGCGTTCTTTCAAAAGCGCAGCAAGCTGCTCATCCTGCTGGGCATTGCGCTGGTTGTCGCGGCGGTGCTGATTGACCAATGCTTCTTTATCGTCAACGAGGCCGAGCAGGCGGTGGTGAGCCGCTTTGGCGTGATCACCAAAATCATCGTGGATGAACACAGCGATTTTCACGAACGCTACAAGGACGCGCTCAAGGACGAAATCACCATGAGCGGCAGCGTCAAGATCGAAAAGGGCAGCGGCGTACACGTAAAAATGCCCTTTGTGGACAGGGTGGACATCTACCCGTCGCTGATGTTCAGCTATGCCTCCGCCGGTGAAACGGTGAACACCCTGGAAAAGAAGCAGTACCATGTGTCCACCTATGCGCAGTGGACGATTGCCGACCCCGCGCTGTTCAGCCTGAAACTGGGCACCTCGCTTAACGCCGAAAACCAGCTGGATAACCTGATCCACCCCGTCATCGTGCAGGCCATCAACCGCTTAAGCGGCGATGACTTCATCAGCAACAAAGCCGCGCTCAACGCGGCGCTCAAACGCGGGCTGGATTTGATCAACCAGGACATGGTCATCCGCGGCATTGAGATCAAGGACATTCAGGTGCACCGCACCATATTGCCCCAGGCCAACGTGGAAACTACCTATGACCGCATGAAAGCCGACCGCGCCAAGGTGGCGCAGCAGCTGCGCAGCGAAGGCGAGCAGCAGTATCAGATGGCGGTATCGGACACCGACCTGCAAGCCAGTCTGATCAAATCCGAAGCCATCCAGACCGCCGGCCAATCGCGCGCCGAGGGCGACGCCCAGGCGCTGGCCATTGTATCGGATGTCTACAAGACCGACCCGCAGTTCTATGCGTTCTGGCGCTCCTTGCAGGCGCTGGAAAACTCCCTGACCGAAAACAGCACGCTGGTGCTAAGCCAGGATCATCCCATCTGGAAGCAGCTGCTGACCTGGGGATTTCAGCAATAGTCCGAGCAGACACCGCCTGCACCTGTGCGGGCGGTGTTTTTTTGTCCATTTAAGTCGACCTATAGATAGGGTGAATATGCTGCATACCTGGTTTCGCTGTTCCAGTTTCAAAAAATGCGGAGCATATCACCTCATCTGAGTAACAGGATTGGTAACAGGATATTTCCGTGGAATAGTGCCCCTAAGCCTCTTTTTGTCCTCGTACATTCTATAATCGGCTCTTGTGGCGGTAGAAAATATATCTTCATCCATAGATGCGTCATACTCCGCCATGCCTATGGATATGGAAAAATCGTACTCGCATTTAGCATTGATCAACTCTGTCTCTTTTCGGATTTTTTCAATTATTTTATCTATTTTATCCCTGTCAACATTTTCAATTATTGCAGAAAATTCATCTCCTCCGATACGGTAAATTTTACCGGTATTCTTTAAAGATTTTGCCAAGACTATATACGTATTGATTATAGCCCGATCTCCGCAGGAATGGCTGAAATCGTCATTTATATATTTCAATCTATCGGTATCGGCCTGGATTACAGTTATTCCTTCGGGGTTGGCAATGCTTTGCATGTCCTCCATGTAGCTTGCACGGTTTTTCGCCCCCGTAAGCGCATCAGTATATGCCATTTTTTCAAAGAATTCCTTTTCTTCTTGTATCTTTGCTCTCTTTCTATAATCCCTCATTTGATAGGAAATCATCATTACGGTATATATCGACATGCCTATATGCACAAAATAGGAAGTTTCTTTCTGACCATTTGCAAAAAACAATCCTATTTCAATAAACATAAACACGAAAAAGATAGCCGCAGCCATAAACTCTTCTTTTGCTCTCTCGTTATTATAAGCAATGGTCTCTACAAAAAATATCACTACATAGTATACGCAGGTTATTGCTATGAGTGTCAACGATATAACAAGGGTATCTGTAATGCTTAGGATACTTAAATATTCAAGAAGCAAATTAGCAGCCGCGTTTAAAATCGATAGAATTGCTATAGAATTTGCAATGAACCTCCTTTTTATGGGAATGGTCTCTTTTATATACAGGTTGATAGACACAGGAGCGAGCAATATAGCAAACAGTGAAATCCTTGTAATGTAATATGGGTTTCTGCTTATAATCTGCAATATCCCTGATTCTCCCAGCAACCAACTTCCCATCATAAGCACACAGGTGCCTAAATATAAAAATCCCTTGTCGCCCTTTTTATGAAATCCGGCGAAAAAATATAATAAAATTACAGCAATCCCTGCTATAGCAATAGCAAACGACAGGAGATTCCAAATGCCCTTTTGATTAAAAACATGGTAAAGCATCCCTGTCCTGCTGCCTGTAAAAATTTTGGACGCATATCCATTAAAAGGAGTTCTGTGAGAAAAGAGGATGATTTCTATTGCTTTGCCTTTGTGTTCCGGTTTGGTTTCGACAAAAGACCAAAAACTGCCGAAGTCTCTTCCTGGAAACTTGTCCGCGTCGGTTCCCATTTCATAAACCATTTCTCCGTCAATCTTTACGGCTACGGATTGCATGTAAGCCTTGAACGCTATAACATCACCGGGGTTTAAGTCGTTGGGAATAGTGTTTTTTATTATCAGGCTTTCAGATTTTTCCACGTCTATCTGATAAGGCAAATCGAATACCAAAGCATTCTTGCCGTCGCTCCAAGTCCATCCTTCTGAAAAAGAGCGAACTTCCGTATCCATAAGATTAATATCCGGCATATCAAAAATGGTGGGAAAGGCGAGTATGGAACATATAATAAGAACGAATAATGCCAAAAAACTGATTTCGTTAATTTTTTCCAGAATGCTTCTCATTTTCTGAATATCCTCCCCAGGAATGAGCACTGTAGAAAACAAAGGGGGATGAATTCTATCCTGCATCCGCCTCCTTTTTATATTTTCCCACGAGGAGATTCATTTCCCGGATTTCTCTTTTCCATTTAGCGTACATGATAAGCCAGACCAGCGTGTAGGCAAGGATTATTATGCACGCCATTATCAATATGGGTATTATATGGAAAGAAAACCAATGCAGCAGCAGTCCCACTATTATGTATGTAATGAGTATCAGCAGACAATGCGCCGCTGTGGCGCGCAGCAAACTCCATTCTTCTATATCGAAAAAACACATTCCGCCCAGACCCAGCATCCCAAGTACAGCGCCAAGCACAGTTTGAAGCACTAGGGCTTTTGTAAAGCCTATGGCCTCGATCAAGCTAGGCATGCAGATCAACCAGCTGCCGCTGCCCAGATAGTTCACCAACAGCGTTATTATGTGTGCCATAATTGCGCCGACAACCAAGCCAACCAGCGATCTGACAATCAAAAGCCTTTTCATCATCTCACCCTCTTCTTAAGCGTTTCACGAATCTGCTTAGCATATCGCCTTGATGTGTAAGATACGATTCCATTATCCATATGCACCTGAATTATTCCTCCGCCCACAAAGTCCCAGTTCTTAAGATATTTAAGGTTTATGATTTCCGACTGGGATATCCTGACGAACCAGGCAGGGTCAAGGTGCTCTTCCACGCGCGTCAGCGCATCCTTGATAATATAATTGCCTTTGACGGTTTTCGCCGTCACATAGCGGCCATCGCGCATGACGAGAATAATATCCGAGGCGTTTACATCGTATTTTTCCGAAAACTGCCGACTGGATATCAACTGCTCGATATTCTCCGAAAATACGGTCAACAATTTTTCCACACGTTCGTTTTTTTCTGAAGCGCGCACAGTAATTTCAATATCTCTGCCAAGTGCATCGTCCTGAACAAAACGAAGTTTTATACCCATGACCGGACTACCTTTCCTTTTGCTGTTGCCGTTATTATAAATAGATAGCTTCTTGCATACAACGCCTCGGCGTACCTTATATAAAATGAGCGCGAAATGACG